>NZ_CP197228.1:7222500-7932500 GCF_052075935.1 Bradyrhizobium sp. 215_C5_N1_1
GCCCATCCAGTGCTCTACCCCCTGAGGTATTCATCCGAGGCGATACCTAAATATCTTTCGCGGAGAACCAGCTATTTCCCAGTTTGATTGGCCTTTCACCCCTAACCACAAGTCATCGGAGTCTTTTTCAACAGACACCCGTTCGGTCCTCCAGTGAGTGTTACCTCACCTTCAACCTGCTCATGGCTAGATCACTAGGTTTCGGGTCTAATACAACGAACTTGACGCCCTATTCAGACTCGCTTTCGCTACGCCTTCGCCTATCGGCTTAAGCTTGCTCGTTAAATTAAGTCGCTGGCCCATAATACAAAAGGTACGATGTCACCCAGAACGTATCTTGGGCTCCATCTGTTTGTAGGTGTCCGGTTTCAGGTCTATTTCACTCCCCTCGTCGGGGTGCTTTTCACCTTTCCCTCACGGTACTGGTTCACTATCGGTCGCTGAGGAGTACTTAGGCTTGGAGGGTGGTCCCCCCGCGTTCAGACAGGATTTCACGTGTCCCGCCTTACTCGTGGATACATCATCGCATTACTCGTACGGGGCTATCACCCTCTAAGGCCCGGCTTTCCTGACCGGTTCCGATTGTCTTTGATGTATCACTGGCCTGGTCCGCGTTCGCTCGCCACTACTAACGGAGTCTCTGTTGATGTCCTTTCCTCCAGGTACTTAGATGTTTCAGTTCCCTGGGTTTGCTTGAAACCTCCTATGTATTCAGAAGTCTCATACCTTCTCTTGATAACCGGAAATCCAAAACCTCTTCGATCGAAATCTAAAGGTCCAGGCATCTCTCATTTCTGATCGAACCCCACACCAATGTCTTTCGACAAAGGTCTTGGAGTTCCGGCTATCGAAGGTGGGTTTCCCCATTCGGAAATCCATGGATCAAAGCTTCTTCGCAGCTCCCCACGGCTTATCGCAGCGTAGCACGTCCTTCATCGCCTCTCAGCGCCAAGGCATCCACCGAACACCCTTAAGGCACTTGATTGCTCTCATTATCAATGTCCACACACTCGGCAGAATGTTGTCTGTAAGAACTGCCTTGCGGCGCGCGTCCTCGATGAACGCTATTCTCACAGCCGGACAATGATTAGAAAGACCAGCTTGCTTCGTAAGATCGTTCCGATAGCGAGGCGGTCAAGCTTCGCTAAAAGGATCATTTACAACTCGCATGTCTCTCAAACGCAGCCTTGTGAGCTACATTGAAAGACGCACGAGCGCCGAAATGATCCGGAGATAATGAAGTATCGCGCAACAATTGCTTGTTGCCCGATCCAACTCGGATCGATCTCCTCTTTACGATGTCAGAAATCACGCAGCTCACTGTCCATCCGGACTAGTAAGTGCGAAGTGATGTTTCGCGGACGATTTAGATGCACGATCAGTCGATGATCAAACCATCTGGTGGAGCCAGACGGGATCGAACCGACGACCTCATGCTTGCAAAGCACGCGCTCTCCCAGCTGAGCTATGGCCCCGTAACCAGAAGACGAATGCTCACTCGATGAGTGTGGTGGGCCTGGGAAGACTTGAACTTCCGACCTCACGCTTATCAAGCGCGCGCTCTAACCAACTGAGCTACAAGCCCCTAACGCATATCCAGTCAAGGACCAGGGATTCTGCAAGCCTGCAGCCCCAGCGCGTGTTCGTCCGCGAAGAAAGAGAAACGAAGACGGCGAAATCCCGCCAATGCAGCTCAACAATCCTGACGATCGTTGGCCACTGATGTTTCTAAAACGGTTCGATAGAAGCAAGCTTCTGAAGAACCATCCTTAGAAAGGAGGTGATCCAGCCGCAGGTTCCCCTACGGCTACCTTGTTACGACTTCACCCCAGTCGCTGACCCTACCGTGGCCGGCTGCCTCCATTGCTGGTTAGCGCACCGTCTTCAGGTAAAACCAACTCCCATGGTGTGACGGGCGGTGTGTACAAGGCCCGGGAACGTATTCACCGTGGCGTGCTGATCCACGATTACTAGCGATTCCAACTTCATGGGCTCGAGTTGCAGAGCCCAATCCGAACTGAGACGGCTTTTTGAGATTTGCGAAGGGTCGCCCCTTAGCATCCCATTGTCACCGCCATTGTAGCACGTGTGTAGCCCAGCCCGTAAGGGCCATGAGGACTTGACGTCATCCCCACCTTCCTCGCGGCTTATCACCGGCAGTCTCCTTAGAGTGCTCAACTAAATGGTAGCAACTAAGGACGGGGGTTGCGCTCGTTGCGGGACTTAACCCAACATCTCACGACACGAGCTGACGACAGCCATGCAGCACCTGTGTTCCAGGCTCCGAAGAGAAGGTCACATCTCTGCGACCGGTCCTGGACATGTCAAGGGCTGGTAAGGTTCTGCGCGTTGCGTCGAATTAAACCACATGCTCCACCGCTTGTGCGGGCCCCCGTCAATTCCTTTGAGTTTTAATCTTGCGACCGTACTCCCCAGGCGGAATGCTTAAAGCGTTAGCTGCGCCACTAGTGAGTAAACCCACTAACGGCTGGCATTCATCGTTTACGGCGTGGACTACCAGGGTATCTAATCCTGTTTGCTCCCCACGCTTTCGTGCCTCAGCGTCAGTATCGGGCCAGTGAGCCGCCTTCGCCACTGGTGTTCTTGCGAATATCTACGAATTTCACCTCTACACTCGCAGTTCCACTCACCTCTCCCGAACTCAAGATCTTCAGTATCAAAGGCAGTTCTGGAGTTGAGCTCCAGGATTTCACCCCTGACTTAAAGACCCGCCTACGCACCCTTTACGCCCAGTGATTCCGAGCAACGCTAGCCCCCTTCGTATTACCGCGGCTGCTGGCACGAAGTTAGCCGGGGCTTATTCTTGCGGTACCGTCATTATCTTCCCGCACAAAAGAGCTTTACAACCCTAGGGCCTTCATCACTCACGCGGCATGGCTGGATCAGGGTTGCCCCCATTGTCCAATATTCCCCACTGCTGCCTCCCGTAGGAGTTTGGGCCGTGTCTCAGTCCCAATGTGGCTGATCATCCTCTCAGACCAGCTACTGATCGTCGCCTTGGTGAGCCATTACCTCACCAACTAGCTAATCAGACGCGGGCCGATCTTTCGGCGATAAATCTTTCCCCGTAAGGGCTTATCCGGTATTAGCACAAGTTTCCCTGTGTTGTTCCGAACCAAAAGGTACGTTCCCACGCGTTACTCACCCGTCTGCCGCTGACGTATTGCTACGCCCGCTCGACTTGCATGTGTTAAGCCTGCCGCCAGCGTTCGCTCTGAGCCAGGATCAAACTCTCAAGTTGGACTTGAACTTTGAACCGGCTGATCACAACGTTTGACGAGGTCCCACCATTATTTCGACAACCGAAGTCGCCGAGCTGCCCGCGATTCACATCGCTGGCAGCGATGGTGTTTCCTTTAAAACGTGTACCGCCGAAGTCTTTCGTCCCCTCTCAGAACTCAAAAGCCGAAGCTCTTCAGTGTCCGAGAGGCGCAAGGACTCCGCCGTCCACGTTTCTCTTTCTTCATCTTCACTTGTCAAACAGCCCGGGACCACGAGGCCCCAACCTTCCAGAGTGGAAGGGTTCCGACACCCTTACCGACGATGAATGAACTCCAATCGACTTACGTCGACTGTTGTGTCACTCAACAAGGTGAGGAGCATCAAGAGCGTGCATGCTTCCCTTGGCATCTAGGCCAAAGAGAGCGCCCGACAGACGAGCAACGCTGGAAAACGCATAGACGCTCACTCACCTGACTTCAAGCAGAAAATGAAAAATTTCCACTTCGCCAATCTTCTCGTATCCGCGTAGCAGAGCAGCAAGCCTGCTCGTCCTGGTTAAGCCCAGACGTTCATCGACTTTCCACCCGGGCACTCAGATAGTCAGGACCTCGGAAGAGACCGCTCTGGCCGTCGAGTTAGGGAACGATGCCTCTGCACGCCCACGCGACGTTTGCAAAGGACCTCGGGCCGTCGGGCCGGCCGGCCTCGTAGGCATCGCGCACGGCGGCGTCGGTGCGCGCTCGCTCCGCAGCGTCGAGCGCTGCCACATACTTGCCGAGCGGCCCTTCGCCAGCGGCAATCGGCGTCCAATAGTCGGCAAAGCTTTTGTAGTCCATGCGGATCATCAGCTCTACTTCCGCAATGCTCACGAGACCCTGTTCGGCAAAAGTCCGTCTCAGTTCGCCCGGCTGCATCATTGGTTGAAAGCAATAGCGACTGCGCAGCTGGCGCCCGCTTTCACCGAGTGCCGCCACCGTGTCGACCATCATGCGCATGCCGGGCATCCCGCCGAGATGATCCCACACCGCTGCCGCGACCACGCCGCCCGGCCGAACGACGCGGCGCATCTCGGCTACTGCCTTACCGGCTTCGGGAACGAAGTGGAGCACGAGAAGCGCCAAAGCGCGATCGAACGTGCCGCCCTCGAAGGGCAGTGCACAGGCATCAGCCTGCCGGACTTTTATTCGCGGGTTTGTGTTGCGCCGGATCACGTCCTCGACAAAGACTGGTGAATAGTCGATCGCGGTAATCTCGGCGAGGTCGGCGGCTCTGGCGAGCGTGAAGGTCAGGCTACCGGTGCCACAGCCGATGTCGAGAATCCTTTCGCCGTCGGAAATCCCTGTGAAGTCGATGAATTTCCGCGCGAGTCTTCGGCTCCAGCGGCCCATGAGCTGCTCATAGCCCGCGGCGTTGTGGACGTTGAATTCTGAGGTCATCGAAGTCTCCGTGCGCTTCCCAGATTTTTAGATCTCCACGAGGTGGCTGCACAGCCGCTAACACAATCGCATTGCGATCGCGGCGAGAACGCCGTGCTGCTTGCTCTGTGGATGCGTATGAGAAGATCCGTCACGGCGAGCTCCTTTTGAGGGCTACCATGCCTCATCGAGGCCGAGTTGCCCAAACACCTCGCGACGAAGCTCAACGAAGTGCGGATCGCCCCGGTGGCGAGGATAGGGCTGGCTGTTGACGACTTCAGCCTTGACCCGTGCAGGCCGGTCGCTCAGCACGATGACACGGCCAGCAAGCAATAGCGCCTCCTCGACATCGTGCGTGACCATCAGCGCCGTGAAGCGCGAGCGCTGCCAAAGTGATACGAGTTCCGCCTGCATCGCGATGCGAGTCAGCGAGTCGAGCTGGCCCAAAGGTTCGTCGAGAATGAGCAGCTTTGGGTCGTTGACAAGCGCACGCGCCAGAGCCGCGCGTTGCGCCATGCCACCGGAAAGCTGGTGCGGGTAGGCATTGGCGAAGCCCGTGAGCCCCACCAGGCGCAAGGCGTCTTCGATACGCCCGCCATGAGTGCGTAGCAACCCGCGGGCTTCCAGACCGAGCGCAACGTTGCTCCGTACCGTCCGCCATGGATAGAGCGTTGGGTCTTGAAAAACGACGACGCGCGACGGATCGGGTGCTTCGATCTCTCTTCCCTCCGCTAGCAGGAAGCCGGCTGTTGGAGTGTCGAGCCCCGCGACCAGCCGCAGCAGGGTCGATTTTCCGCACCCACTCGGCCCCAGGAGAGCGACAAATTCGCCGCGGCCGACCTGAAGGCTGATGCGGTCCAATACCGGCAGGGGCTGCCCTTCGAGATCGAAGCTGTGGCTCACTTCGCGGAGCGTTAGCGTCGATCCACGGACCGCGTGATCGCTTGCGATCGCCGCTACCATCGCACCAGACCTTTCTGCCAGGATAGCAGGCGGTCCCGCAAGCGGAACAGCAGCGTGATCAGCCCTGAGCACAAGAACGCCATGAGCAGCAGCGCGGCGTACATATTGGCATAGGCCGCCCAACCTTGCGCCCATTGCAGGTACCAGCCGAGCCCCGCCTTCACGCCCAGCATCTCGGCTACGACAAGAACCGCAAACGAGTTGCCGAGACCCATGAACAGGCCAACAAAGACATGTGGCATTGCCGCCGGAATGGCAACCTTGAGCACGAGGAAGCGCTGGGTTGCTCCCAATGTCCGCGCAATATCGTAATAGGCGCTCTTCACGCAGGCGACGCCCGACCAGGTCAGCACGGTGACCGGAAACCCGGTGGCGAGCGCAATCAGGAAAATGCTGGCGCTGAAGCTCGACGGGAAAACAAAAAATGCGAGCGGCAGCCAAGCTGTCGCGGGCAGCGGCCCGATGAACCGCAAAACTGGGTGGATCCAATAACCGGCGAGCCGCGACCAGCCGATCGCCACGCCGGTTACGAACCCCACCGCCGCACCGAGAAAGTAACCGGTCGCGAGCAGACGCGCTGAGGCGAAGATGCCTTCAGCCAGCCGCCCCCAATCATCGATTACGACTTCGACAACGGCCTGCGGCGGCGGAAAGAACGGCAACGGCAGCAATCCAAGCTTTGCTGTGACGGCCTCCCAGGCAGCAAAAAACAGCGCGAGCGCAAACAGCCACGGGGAGAGCCACTGGAGACGCTGAAAAGCAACAAAACGAACGCCGGCAAAGGCTGCCAGGGCGAGCGCAAGGGCCAACGCGCCGCAGGCAATCGCGAAGCCGCCGGTGTAGGCCCAATCGCTCTCGGGCTTATCCGGCCAGAGCGCAGTGAGCACGGCGACCATAGACCATGCGGCGGCAACAGACAGTCCGCCGATCAACGACCGAGTGGTCGAACTTTCAAAAAAGCCGAAACCCGATTTCTCTGATGGCCTCGGCACTTCATCGATGACCGAGCTCACTGCGGATCTTCCCAATCGGCTCAGCTTAGAACGTCAAGATAAATCCGCTCGGCGAATTTGGCCGGGTCAGTGCTTCGCTTCATGACGTTCACTGCCTTGAGTTCGTCGGTGTAGAGTAGAAGCTGCTTCTTGAGCGTTGCCCCGACCGGGTGATTGTGGTGAGTATGGCTGCGATACATCGTGGCGAGATCCTCTACGGATCCTCTCCCGCCGTAGCCCGAATAGATTGCTGCGGCATCGGCGGGATCGCTGGCAACTAGGTCTGCCCCCTCCAGTATCGATCGGGTCAGAGCGGCCGCCACCGGCATTTCGCTTCGGGTGAGGCTGCCACGTATCGCGAGAACGCAGCAGGTGCGGTCGGCGAATTCACCCGTCAAGTTCGTCGCGATCTCGTTGAGTTTGCCTTCCTTGAGCCAGAGGTAGGGCAGCGGATCTATCTCGGCCAGCGCCTGCACTTCGCCCTTGTCGACGGCAAGCGCGAGCAGATTGGCCGGGTACTGGCGCCACTCTACCTCTTGGGCCGGATCGATGCCCTTTTTGGCGAGGTAGATCGAAAAGAAGTTCTTCGCTGGGCTCGCTTGATCGCTAATCCCGATAGCCTTGCCGCGCAGGGATTCCAGGCTGTCAATATTCGCAGCCTTGGAGCCGAGGAGCCGGATGCAGCCGCCGTGCACACCGGCGGTGATCCGAACGTCGAAACCTTGCTCCAGCGGTTTGAGCCAGCGCAGGGCCAATCCCAAACCGGCATCCGCCTTGCCAGTTGCAATCGCCTCCAACAACTGGTCGGTCGAACCGCCGAAATTGACGAATTCGACATCGAGGTTGTGCTTGGCGAAGATACCCCGCTCCTTTGCGACTGCCGCAGCGACGGTGCACGCCGCGTTCGCATTCCAGGCGAGTTTGAGTTGGCGGGGTGGGCCCTGCAGCTCTTCACTGCTCGCTGCGGCGCGACAAATAAGAGGCTCGCCGGGAATATAAGACAGCGATCCAGTCCCGGATGCCGTCAGCGCGCGAGCCGCTCCAAACATTCCAAGCGGCGCCGTGGCGCCGAGGGTGCAAACCAACGTCAACACCGAGCGGCGGGAGAAGGCGCCCCGCTTCGCTTCGGACAGACCTTTCGTCAAGCTGTTGCCAATTTCGCGCTTTTCCATGTGTCGCTCCCAAACTCGCGTGTGAATGGAATAGAACTGGGCGGCGCTTTGCGGGGCCTTAGCTCACCTCTCTTTGGGCATCATCCGAGCCCGTCTGCTACACGGGTGTGAAGAGCTTCACATTAACGCAAAAAATTGAAAGGAGATAGCCGCGCGGCGATTAAGGCTCTTGTCAATCGTGTTGACCTACTCACGGCGGCGTCTGTCGCATTTGATCGCGATCGGCGCGAGTAGATGGTCAATATCTGAGTCGACACGCACCAGCATGCATGGAGCCTGCGTTGCGCGAATTGAGCAACGCCCGGACCGAGATCATGCAGGATAGGCTGAACTTCGACGCTAAGTTCAGCATGCTTTGGAATGGTCGGCTTCCCGCTTCGCTAGCTTGATCCCGGGAATGGCATCAATGTTGCGCCGGGGCATACTTACAAGGAGGTCGCATGATTACCGCCGTTGTACGATACACACTGCCGCCGCAGATCGACCACGCCGCGTGTCGCGAGCACTTTCACAAGATCGCCCCCAACTTCCGCGGGGTGACGGGGCTGATCAGCAAGCACTTCATCTGGTCCGAAAGCGGCTGGGCGGGCGGCGTGTACCAGTGGGAGCGTATCGAGGACGCTACGGCGTTCTACACCGGGCCGTGGCTCGAGGGCATCATCCAGCGCTACGGCATGAAGCCGCAGATCGATTTTTACGAGGTTTTTGCGGTAACAGACAACACGCGCGGTAAGGTTGAGCTGTTCGAGGAGGCCGTTGCTCCAAATGACCCCAGCAGATAGCTCTTCTACCGCACTAGCGCGTAGAGGTGGCGTTGTATGAGAGGATAGCTGCGGAATCCTCACGTCATCGTAGGTAGCAAGTCCACGCCGCGACCGAATGCGACGATCACTCTGATCTTGGCTCTTCGGAGACGTGCCGATCAGGGCAAATGTCCGCGTTTCGCCAAGAACTGCCCTCCCCGTTAAGTCGCAGTTTGACCCAACCCGGACATATCTTGCACCGGAGACAAGTAGCCCTTTTGGGCGTCCGGTAAGGCCGCCGCCTCGCCGGACCGATTAAGCTTCGACCGCTTTAGTTGAATGTTTGCAGCCTCAATTTGAGCGATCCGTCGGCTTGGCGTTCGAAGACGTGCGTCGCCAAACCACTGAAGGGAGACGGCTTGCCCTCCTTGTCCTTACCCGTAGCGCTCCACTTGGCTGTGCCGAAGACTACCTTGTCGTCTCCGCCGGCATCGATCATCTCCAACTTGTGATCCGTCACACCGCTCGCGAAGAGTCCGGCAAAGAACTTCTCGATCTCGGCCGGCCCCGACGCGACCTGATGTGTGGGCGGCATCAATTTTGCCGTCGCGACATAGGAGGCGCCGATGGCTTTCTCGTCGTGCTTATTAAATGCGGCATCCCAAGCGGCGTAAGCCTTCTCCACGTCCCCCTTGGCGTCCGCGGCCAACGAAATTCCCGGCGCGCCGAGCAGACAAATGAGTAGTGTTGATGTTTGAGCCAACTTCATAGGATACTCCTCTGTTGGATAACGCCTTTCCCGAATGATTAGATCATCTCTCCGGTCGTCTGCCGCGGCTGCGCTCCCGCCAGCATGACGACACCGTCGCCGGTCGCGCTGTGGCCGGCCATTGTTTCATTACGAAAGAGGTGCAGGCGATGGCAACTTCAACGGCGCCGTTCACCTCGGGAGTCCATATCGCGCGTCATGACATCGCTAATGCATCCGGTCCACGCGCCGAACTTCAACCACCACGACCAGTTTTGCGAAGGCAAATTCAGCTGGTTGCCGGAAGAGTCCATCCAATAGTTCGCGGAACAGCAATTCCGGGCAATTACCGTCAACCACGTTGACAAATGGGAGAGAGCGACGGCGCACACATTGCCTAGACCGGAAATCCCCGAGCTGGTCACGGTGTAATTCGCCTTTTGGCCCTTAGCTGACTTTGCCGCGTTGGAGATCGCGCCGGAAGGGTTTGACCATACTTTCCTCGCCGGATCCGGCTCCGAGGCGGTCGACACCGCCCTTAAGATGGCGCTGGCCTATCACCGGGCGCGCGGCGAAGGCCATCGCCAGCGCCTGATCGGGCGCCAGCGCAGTTACCATGGAATGGGATTCGGCGGACTCTCGGTCTCGGGCATCGGATGGCAGCGGGCGCAGTTCGGCGTCATGCTTCCGGGGGTGTCACACCTTCCTCACACACATGATCTCGCGCGAAATGCGTTCAGCAAGGGCGAGCCCGAGCACGGCGTCGAATTTGCAGATGCGCTGGAAGGTCTCCTGACCGCGGTGGACCCCTCGACAGTCGCAGCCGTCATCGTCGAACCGATAGCTGGCGCCGGCGGCGTGCTGCCGCCGCCCAAGGGCTATCTCAAGCGGCTGCGCGAGATCACCAGCAAGCACGGCATCCTGCTGATCTTCGATGAGGTCGTCACCGGCTTCGGAAGACTAGGGGCGCCGTTTGCCGCACAGGCTCTAGGCGTCACGCCGGACCTCATGCGCGAATGGGATGAGTAACGGCGCCGTTCCAATGGGAGGCGTGCTGGTTCATCATCATGTGCACGAGGCCATGTCGCAGGGACCGGAGGCCACCGTCGAGCTCGCTCACGGCTACACCTACTCCGGCCACCCGCTTGCCTGCGCCGCCGCGATTGCCACCCTGGATGTCTATCAGGAGGAAGGCATCTTCGAGAAAGTCGCGCGCATCGCCGGGACATGGGAAGCCGCCATTCACGACATCAGGGGCGCCGGCGGCGCGGTCCGCGATATCCGCAACCTCGGGCTACTTGGGGCCGTAGAGATCAAAGCTGCCCCGAACGCTCCTGGTCAACGGGCCCGCGCCGTGGCGAACAATTGTTTCGAAAATGGGATCTTTGTTCGCGCTGTTGGCGATACACTGATCCTGTCGCCGCCTCTTATCATCAACGAGGAGCAGATTGGTCAGATCGCCGATGGCATCAAGAGCGGCATTCGGACATTGTAAGATACTGAGGCGCAAACAGAGGCCGCCGGAGACCGTTACAGGAATTTCTCGCGGCCCTGTGCTTTGATCTCGGTCTCCAGTTGCTGATCGAGCTTGTCGAGGCTTCGCCTCAAAACCTCGATTTCGTGCGGATCGAGCGCGGCCATGAGCTTGCGCTCGACCCGAACAACGAATTTCTCGATATCCTTGTAGACCTTGCGGCCATCGGTCGTGAGGCTCAGGCTGGCGCGGCGGCGGTCCGCTTTATCCACGTCACGATGAATCAGCCCTCGGCGCACCAGCAATTCGATGGAGCGCGCGACCTTGAACGCATCGGACGAGGTCAATGTCGCAAGTTGCGTGGCCGTCAGCGGCTGATGCCTGGCAATGACCGCGAGGCTTCGCCAGGCCGGCATCGTCAGCTCGTAACGATCTTCGTACATGGGGGAGATGAAGCTGCCCAGCCGCGAAGCGATGAGACCGAACCGGTATCCGGTCCAGTTCTCGAGCGGGAGGATCGTGCTGACCTTGTTCATCAAGACAATTTGCTCGCGGTGATGGGAGCAGAACCATAACGAGTTGCACTGCACCGCTCAACCGCTCGCTTTCCGGACGATCGCGTCATTGACGCAGGGGCGAATTACTTGCATAATGCAAATAATAAGCATTCAAAAGAGCTAGGGAGGATCACCATGTCGAAATCGACTGACGGCCAGGATCTGACGCTGGTTGGCCCGGGTACGGTCATGGGCGAGATGATGCGGCAATACTGGATACCCGCCGCCCTCTCTTCGGAACTATCGGTCGACGGCGATCCAATGCGCCTGATGCTGCTTGGTGAGCAGCTCATTGCCTTCCGTGACAGCTCGGGCCGGGTTGGCGTGCTGGATCATCAATGTCCACATCGCTGTGCCTCGCTGTTCCTCGGCCGTAACGAGCAGGACGGCATCCGTTGCGTCTATCACGGCTGGAAGTTCGACGTTGACGGCCGCTGCCTCGAAATGCCGAACGTCCCCCCTCCGCAGGATTTCAAGGAAAAGGTCCGCGCAAAAAGCTACAGGGTTCGCGAGTGCGCGGGCCTCATATGGGTTTACATGGGCGCGCGGGCCGAGGCGCCGCCGATGCCGATGCACGAAGCGCTGTTCGTTCCGGAGCAGGATCTGACCGTCACCATCCTCCAACGCGAAGCCAACTGGCTCCAGGGCCTCGAAGGCGATATCGACACGTCGCATTTCGGCTTCCTGCATGCCGGACACATCAACCCTGATGATTTCGAGGAAGGCCACCCGGCCCGTCACACGGTTTCCAACCGAGCGCCGGAGTACAAGGTCACCGAGACCGACTGGGGCACGATGTACGGCGCGTTTCGGCCGGAAGCGGACGATCGAATGCACTGGCGCATGGCGCATTTCTCACTGCCGTTCTGGACCCAGACCCCGAACGCCGACTTTGCCGACCACGTGGTCGCCAAGGCGTGGGTGCCCATGGACGACACCCACACGATGCTGATCTCGATCTATGGCGGCCGCGCCAAGGGGGCGACTTACTCGAGTTCCAAGCTGAAATCCGGTGGCGGCATCCCCGGGGCCGACGGTCTGGATTATCTGCCCAACACCACGGACTGGTATGGGCGCTGGCGTGCGGTCCAGAACATCGGCAACGACTGGCAGATCGATCGCGAAGCTCAGCGCACCAACAAGATCTACACCGGCATCCGCAACATCGTGATGCAGGACCAAGCCGTCACGGAAAGCATGGGGCCGATCGTCGATCACACCAAGGAACATCTCGCACCGAGCGACGTGATGATCGCGCGGACGAGGCGGCGCCTGCTCAACGCTGCACGGGCATTCGCCAACAGCGGCACCGTGCCGCCCGGCGTCGACGATGCCGAGGTGTTCTGGAACGCGCGCGCAGGCTCCTACTACGCTGACGCGAAGATCGACTGGCTCGAGGCCTATCAGGACAAGTTGAAGACCGCCATTCGCTGGCGTGCCCCGAGCCCGCAAGCCGCGGAGTAGCGACAATGGCCACGCCGGACCGGGAAAAGCGCGCGCGCATCACGCGCCGCGCTACGGTGTTTGGACTGACCGCCTCTTCGATCCTGCCATCGATCATGGCCCCGTCGAGAGCGGAGGGCGAATGGTCCGCGTTGGTCGCAGCCGCAAAGAAGGAAGGCCGCGTGGTGCTCTACAGCGCGTTCGTTGGCCTTGCCGCGCACAAGGAGCTCAAGAAGGAGTTCGAGTCCGCCTACGGAATCACCGTGGACATTCTCGAAGCGCGCGCGAGCGAAGTCCGGGAGCGCATCCGCATCGAGCAGGCCGCGGGCCGCAACGCAGCCGACGTCTCCGAGAACGGGCGGACCACGACCACGCTGCAGATCAAGGAGGAGCGTGTCTTCGAACCTCACGGCCCCCTCCCCAGCCTCGGCCGTCTCAAGGCGGACTTCCCAAGCGACGGCATGCGGCTCCCTGTCTTTGCGATCGTCTACGGCATCCTGGCGAATACCATGCTGGTCAAGCCGGCGGACGAGCCGAAAAGCTGGCTCGACCTGACGGATCCGCGCTGGAAAGGAAAAATCCTCAGCGACGATCTGCGGACGCTCGGCGGCGGCGGCGTGCTCTTCTCGGTCCTGCAGGACCTCTACGGGCGCGCCTTCCACGAGAAGCTTGCCCAGCAGGACCTGAAGTTCAGCCGGGAGATACCCGCAAATGAGCGCCGCGTAGCGCGCGGCGAATACCCGCTCTACATCCCCGACAGTCTGACATCGCTGCTCGAACTCAAGGGCCTCCCGGTCAAGTTCATCGCGCCAAAGGAGGGGCTGCCCTACGTCGGCTACGATCTCGCGCTGCTGAAGAATGCGCCTCACCCAAACGCGGCGCGGCTGCTGATGGAATACTATCTGGGCAAGACGATGCAGCAGAGCCTTGCGAGGCTCGGGCTGCTGCCGACCACGGCGGACGCGCTGACCGGTGTCGATCCCGCGGTGGCACAGATCGAAACAACGAAGCTTCTCGGCACCACCGATCCCGAACGCATGAACGAGATGCTGTCTTTGGCTCAGCAGATCTATCGCTGAGAGGCACCCCCGGCTTAAGGGGCTGCGCCGGCCTGCTCCGGCACTGCCCAAGCTGATTGCTGCGGAACGACGACGGTCACATTGTCTCCGACGGAGAAGCCACCGAACGGCGGCGCATCGACATTGAGGCGGCTATCGTCGGTCTGCACCACGACCGACCGGATCGGGCCGCGGAAGATCGTGTGCGCAATCTGTCCGGACCATCGAAGCTCGTGGTCACTGTGAGCCGCATCCGGCGCCGCGATACGCGCGTCCTCGGGACGAACCATGACGGTCACGGGCCGCCCGGGCCGGATCTCGCTTGCCGACTCGCACGCTCCACGCCAGCCCTTGCCGACGACGTTGAGCCGCACCCGGCGATCGTCGATCCGCGTGCAGGCCTCCACACTGGCCTCCAGCAGGTTCGGTGTTCCGAAGAAGGCCGCCACGATCCGGTTTGCGGGATAGCGATAAATTTCCTCGGGCGCACCGATCTGCTGGATTCGGCCGCGATCCATCACGACCACACGGTCGGACAACGCCATCGCTTCGGCCTGATCATGTGTCACGTACAGGCTCGTCATCCCAAGCCGTCTCTGGATCGAACGGAACTCGTCGCCCATCTGCAGACGGAGCTTTGCGTCGAGATTGCTGAGCGGCTCGTCGAGCAGCAGCACCTTGGGTTCGAAGACGAGGGCCCGCGCGATCGCCACTCGCTGCTGCTGGCCGCCGGACAGCGCCGGTGCCGGCCGCTCGGCGAAATCCTGCATTTCGACGAGGCGGAGTGCCCTGGCGACGAGATCGCGTATCTCGGCCGCGGATTTGCGGCGCACCCGCAGCGGATAGGCGACGTTCTCGAAGACGGTCATGTGCGGCCAGATCGCGTATGACTGGAAGACCATGCCGAGCCGCCGGCGCTCCGACGGAACAAAGACGCCGCGAGCCGCATCGCTGACGACCTCGTTGCCTATGCTGATGCGGCCGCCGGAATTTTGCTCGAGGCCCGCGACCATCCGCAACGTCGTGGTCTTGCCGCACCCCGACGGCCCCAGCAGGGTGACGAATTCACCCTCGCTGACGCGCAGGTCGACGCCGTCGACCGCGACGAAATTACCGAAGCTCCGGCTCACCTTCTCAAGAACGACATTCGACATGGCACGATCCAAGCCTGGTCACATTCCACCGATACGGCTGCTGATGAACTTGAGTTGAACCCAACGGAAGACGATCACGAGAACCATCATGATGAGCCCAATGACACTGACCTGCTCCGCATTGCCGTTCGCCCACAGCTTCAGCAGCACGACAGACAACACCTCGGAGCCGACAGAATAGAGCAGAACGGATGCGCTCAGCTCGCGCATGATGCCGAAGAACACCAGCACCCATCCGACGGCGAAGGAAGGCCAGGCCAGGGCAAGGACGATGCGCCTCATGGTTTGCAGCCAGCTTGCGCCATGCACCCGGGAGCACTCCTCGAGGTCGAACGAAAGCTGCGCATATGCGCTCGACATGGCGCGCACCGAAAGCGGCGTCCCAAGCGAAATATAGGCCAGCAGCAGCGCCCAGATCGTGCCGTAGATCGGAATCGCGTGAGGCAGCAGAGCAAACCCCCAGAGAAACCCGACACCAAGGACGATGCCGGGCATCATCCACGGCAGCCAAGCCATCGAATCGATCAGCAACCGGCCTCGCCACTTCGTTCGGACCGAGACATAGGCGACGGTTGCGCCGAGCAACATCGTCAGCGTGGCGCCGACGAGGCCCAGGAACATCGTGTTGCTGAACCCGCGCCAGAACTCGCTGCTGCCGAACACCGCCTGATAGTGCTCGAGTGTCAGCATGTCCCACTGGTAGAACCCGAAGAACTTGAAGAACGAGCCGATGATGAGTTGCCCGACCGGGAGGACCACCGTCACCACAAAGAACAGAACGCAAAAGGCAAAGGTTGCCCATCGCCATGCACCGAGTTTCATCACCGAAGGTGAATAGCCCTTGCCGGTGATGGTCTGAAAACTCCGGCCGCGCAGCATCCGCCGCTGCAGAAGAACGATCAGGAACAATAGCGCCATGATGACGAAGCTGATCGCGGTTGCATACTGATATTGCGGCGGCGACCGCTGGTTGATCGAGTCGTAGATGTCCGTCGTGATGACCCGAATTCCCGCCGGTGAGCCGAAGAAGAGCGGCGACTCGAAATTCTCGATGCCGCGAATGAAGCTCAGGATGGCCGCACCGGTCAGCGCGGGCAGCATAAGCTGCAGCGTGACAGAGCGAAAAGTTCGCAGGCGTGATGCGCCGCACATGGTCGCCGCCTCCTCGAGACTCGGATCCATCGCTCGGAAGGCGTCCACGATAAGAAGAAACAGGAACGGCACGGAATACTGCATCATGTGCCAGACTACGCCGCCATATGAATAGACGTTGATCGGCGCTGTCTCTGATCCCGTGACCCACTGATAGAGCTGATTGAGCAATCCGACCTGCGGATTGCCGAGCATGCCCCACGCCATTGCGGTCAGGATCGGGGGAATGAAGAATGGCAGCGTGATCAGGACTTCCAGAGCCCCCCGGAATGGCGTGTCGGTTCGCGCCAGTATCCAGGCGAGCAAGACGGCCAGGATTACCGAAGGGATGGTCTTGGCCAGGGATATGCCGACGGTGTTGAGGAGTGTCACCGCGCTTTGCAGCGTGATGACGTCGCGATATCCGTCCAGATTGAAAGTGCCGGCCATTCCCGGCGGCGTCGAATGCAGGCTTCCATAGAGCAGCATCGACAGCGGATAGACGGAAAGGAAGGCGAGAACGACGACGAGCAGAGCGAGCGCCGCAAGGCGGCCTGCCGCAGTCGCCTGCAGCCACCGCCCGATCCCGCTCAGGCCGGTCGTACGCCTCTCGACGAGGTTGTTCACTCCCTCTCCGGCTGAAACGCTCATGGGTCTCTCAGGGGTAAAGCTTCTTGGCGAGATCCATCATCGAGGAGCGCTCAGCCAGCTTGGCGGGACCAATGATCTTGGCGTTCACGAACTGCTGCGCGTCCGGATTGGCGCGCTCGGCGGCCGCGGCGTTCACCGGAAGCATCCATGCGTTCGCGTAGAGCAATTGCGACTCGACGCTGAGGAAGTGGTCGATGAACAAACGCGCAGCGTTGGGATGCGGCGCGTTCTTGAGCACCGCGAGATCCATCTCCGCGAAAGGTGCACCCTCCTTCGGAATCACGACTTTCACCGGCAGCCCCTTCAGATCGGACGTAAAGGCAAAGATCTGCGGGATATAGATGGCGTACTCGCCGCGAGCGACGCGCCGCGCGTCGTTTCGCATATCGCGGCTGAACACGGGCTTTTGCTCGGCGAGCTTCTGGTTGAAGTCGGTGCCCATGGTCTTTTCCAGGATGGCGAACATGGTATTCCCGCTGCCGAGCGGCCGCATGTCGTCCGAGAGGATCTTGCCCTTCCATTTGGGATCGTTGAGATCGTTCCAGCTCGTCGGGATGTCCTGCTCCTTGACCAGCCGCGTGTTGATGAGGATGCCCATCGGCTGCATGAAGGCCGGCACGCTGTATTCATTGGCTTTGAACGGCGGTCGCAAATGGGCGGCATTCGGGATCGGCGGCAGTTTCTGCACGAAATCGCCGTTCTTGAGTTGCTCCTCGATCATGGTCGTCGTGACCATTTCCGCGTCGCCCAGAAAGCGGCCGGCCGCCTGCTCGGTGCGGATGCGCTCGGAGAGCTCACTGGCACGGAGGTCGAGACTCTCGACCGGAATTCCGTACTTCGCTTCGAACGACTTGAGGACAGCCGTGAAGTAGGGAGCGCCCAAGGCCATGTTGTAGACCACGACTTTGCCTTCCTTCTTGGCGGCCTCGACGACCTTGTCCCAAGAACCGTCCTCGGCTTGCGCGGAGCTCAACAGACCCACGAAACAGGCGACAGCCGCCGACATCCCTAGCTTGAACACCACTTACTCCTCCCAATGCGCTTTTATTTGCTTAATTGATTCACTGGTCTTCAGACTTCCAAGACAACATATTGCTTGTCGATCGTGACCTGAAACGTTTCGGCGCGCAGCTCGCCTTCGATCAGCGCGCCTCCGGGCTCGACTTTCAGCTCATAGCTTCGGACCTTGGTGCGATCCGGCTCGCACCATGACCGACCGGTTCGCAGATCGAATTCCCAGCCATGCCACGGGCAGCGCAACAACTCACCACGACGGCTGTATTGATAGTCACCGGGCCCCGTCGCCTCGACGAGCCCGACGATGCGTCCCTTGCACAGGGACGCCCCCTCATGCGGGCAACGATTGCCGACGGCGAAATACTCGCCCTCGACATTGAAGATGCCGATCTCGCGTCCATTGACCTGGACCAGCAGGCGCTGGCCCGGCGGGATCTGATCCACGGTCGCAACCACATGCCGCGCCATCAGTCCAGCCTGTAGAACTTGCGCGCATTCTCGTAGAGAAGCTGCTCGCGCTGGGCCTGTGTGAGGTTGGCACGAAACGCGTAGCGCGGATCGTCGAAATCCCAATGCGGGTAGTCGGTGGAGAACAGCAGCCGATCCCATCCGATCCTGTCGAACAGATCGATCAATTCGGCCGACGTCGCCGGCTCTTCCATCGGCTGCGTGCTGAACCACACCTGCTCGCGCACATATTCCGACGGCGGCTTCTTCACATGAGGAACCTCGCTCCGAAGGCGTGCCCAGTGCTTGTCCATGCGCGCATTGAGCGACGGTACCCAGCCCAAGCCGCCTTCCATGATCACGACGCGCAACGCGGGAAAGCGCGCCAGGACCCCTTCGAAGACAAGGCTCGCCACGACCGCCTGCATGGTCTGGGCGACCGAGTGATGTTCCTCCATGTAATAGGATGTCCATCCGCCGCCGGTCGATGGATGGCCATTGGTGCCACCGACATGAATCGTGATCGGCAGGTTGTTGCGCACGGCCGCCTCATAGATCGGCCAGTAGCGCCGGCGTCCGAGCGGCTCGTCCGTCTTGGGCAGGATCAAGATCTGGGTAAAGTTGGGATCCCCTCCCCTGGAATCGATCTCGGCGACGGAGGCAACCGTGTCTTCCTGGGCGATCAGCACCGAGGCCCTCAAACGCGGCTCCTGCTTCACCCAGCGTTCGACCTGCCAGGTGTTCATCGCGCGGGTCAATGCGACGCCAAGGTCGAGATTTCTCTGACTGCCCGGATTCCAGCGCAGGGGTATCAACATGCCCACCTCGATCCCGTTCGGATCGAGGTGCTGCTTCTTCATCAGGTCAAGGCTCGATCCCGGCGGCCCACCCTCCTCCGGATAGGCATCGATCCGCGCAGCGTCGGGCGACATGCGCGGATGCGACAGCGCCTCGGAGAAGGCGTGGCGCAGGTGGCTGCCATAGACCGTAAGATGCTCGATCCATTGCCTTTCCAGATAAGGATGCACCTCGGTCCAGGACGTCATCGCCGGATGGATGTCGCAATCGATGACTTTCAGCTTGTAGTTCGAGGCCCGTGGCCGTTCCAGTTCAACGGTGCTCATGGCACAACCTCCATGATCTGATCGGCCGTGGCCAATCGCGAGTAAGTGGCGAGCGCATTTTCACTGGCGATCTTGCGGAAAAGCGCATCAGGGAGCCGGCCGGAGAGAACCGCATCCCCGTCGAAATGCCAATGCGGATAGTCCGTCGAGAACAGGAACAGTTCGTCCGACTTGATGTGATCGGCGAGCCGCATGATGGCCTCGCCGTCGTCCGCCGCATCGACCGGCTGGACGGTGAAGCGCACATTGTTACGGATGATCTCCGACGGCGTGCGCGTGACCCACGGAACCTCGGCTCGCACGCCTTTCCATGTCTTGTCGGCGCGCCAGATGAACCCGCTCAGCCACGTCAACCCGGATTCGATTGCAACGACCTTGAGCCCGGGAAACTTCGCGAACACGCCCTCCGATATCAGGCTTTGAAGCTGGCTCTCGAATGCGGCGGATTGCGCCACATAGTCCTCGACATAGTATGACGGCCACCCGACGGCGGTAGGCGCATATCGATAGGCGCTTCCTGCGTGAATTCCGATCGTCAGGCCGAGGCGCTCGGCGCGTTCGTAGATGGGCCAGAGATGTCGCCGGCCCAGCGTAGTTTCACCGGACACCAGCATGAGGACCTGCACGAACCGGAAGTCGTCGGCGCGGCGGTCGATTTCCGCCACGGCGAGTTCCGCGTTGTGCGACGGGATCACGATCGAGGCGCGGAGGCGCGGATCCCGATTGAGCCAGTGATCCCTGATCCAGTCGTTGGTCGCCCGGCAGAACGCTGCCGCCATATCCTCACTGTGAAGGACCTGCGCGCCGTAGAGGCAGTTCAGAATTCCATAGCGTGGTCGAAACCGATCGAGCACATGGTCTTGCATCGCTTCGAGCGAGGAGCCCGCCTTCGCACCACCCGGGAGAAGCCAGTCCGGACGACAGGATAGTGGCGAGTTCTGCGGGTAGCTGGTCAGGCTCAGATTGAGACGGTCGAGCGCGCGGACGGAGACCATCTCGCGCCAATAATCGTCCAGATAGGGCAGGAGGACGCCCATCCCGGGCACAGCCGGATGAAGGTCGCAATCGATTGCGCCGGCATACGTCCTCGCCTGATCAAGACCGGCGACCAAGCCGTTTCCTTCCATGTCACTCTCGCCACTTTTTTCTTGGAATTGGGAGATTGGACGCTATGTTGATACATCAATAAATGTTTTGTCAAGAAATTTGATCTGGATCAATGCGCTGCAAAATGCGGGACTTGGAACGAAGTCCATTGGAGATCTTCGAAAATGCCGGCGACCAAGAAATTCGAGAGGGAGAAAGCTTCGGACGAACGTTCCCGGAATGCCGGAATGCTGGCCCGTGAACATGTGGCCGTGCTGGTGTCGACCCTCGGCATGCGCCTCAACAGAGGCGCGACTGCGTATTACCGCGCGGCCTGGAACATCGGCATCGTGGAATGGCGTCTTCTCATGACGCTCAAGAGCATCGAATCCCTCAATGTCAGTGAACTTTCCGACGCTGCCGACGTCGACAAGGCTGCAGCAAGTCGCAGTCTCGCCATCCTGGCGGATCGAGGGCTGATCTCGATCGAGCAGACTCGCTCCCGTGGCAGAGCCGCTATCGCCAAGCTTACCCGCGAAGGTAGAGATTTCGCCACTAGAATGGCCGAAGCCTCGCGTAAGCGCGAGGCTCGGCTATTCAAAGATTTCCCAATCGCCGACAAAAAACAATTGTCGCAACTTTTACTTCAGCTTTCTAATGCCTTGGATCATGCTGATTGGGAGCACTAACGGATCAGACAGCAGCGGAAGGATCAAGTGAGCTACGACGCTCAAGTCCACCCGCAGAACGTTTCTCGATAGGATGTCCCCGTCTCACTCACGGCACGCGCGACGCTCTTGCCCTCCTTAGGGAGACGACCGGCGGTTTCGGATCGCCCCCAAGGTCCTGCTAGATGGCGCATTGTTCTGAAAGTTGTAGCCGTCTCTCGCTTTTCAACCCGGATCGGCCGCAACAATTCGTAGACGTGGCTAGGCTTGATCTCTGGGATCGTGAGTTTCCAATTGTCGGGCCAGCGTACCGTTTGAGCGACGACGGCCATTGACTGCGATGCTTCGTGCTCCAGATCGACCAGTGCTTGCGCATGTAGATTTCGGCGCACAGCTCGAAAGTAGGCAGGGTGACCTTGGTCTCTCCGGCTTTCGCTTCCTCAGGCGCCGCTCGCTTCTCCACACGATGTCGACGCCGGGTGCGCTGCGATCGCCTTTGACACGAAGACGCGCTGCGTCGCGGGCAAGCCGCGCGTCCTTTAGCGACACGTCTTTGAGCGATCCTAGACCGAGCCAGCGCGGCTTACCTTCTTTCCAGTATCGGTAGCACCAGTTCTGGCACTCGCGACGACGAGGTAGAGACCGTCGCCGTTGTTGTTGCTGGCTGAGAAGATGATGACGGCACTGCGAAAATGCGAATAACTTCCGTTGGTCACTTTTGAGGGGCTGTGTAATAGGCCAAGCGGTCTCCCATCCTCAAGCAAGTCGATCTGGTCGGACCACTGTCAAAGTCTTGGCACTGGCCTGTTTCCGGCGACAGTGGCCTAGTTTGAAATGACAACGTGGCCCGTTTTGTTCTGGGCCAACCATACGGTGTATTCACGGGCGGAACACGCCGTCATAGATTGCCGAACTTTCCCGATCTTGGCACGATCTGCAATAGACGCCGCATTCTGACGGGCAATATCATTTCCCGTTTCAGGACTATGGAGGGCGGGCGCGCTTCGCGGGCTAGCTCTTAGTCCGTATTCCTGACCGCCTCAGCTAGTATGGCGTAAAGCTGGCGCTTGCTGAGCTCTTTGGGCTGCCGCTTCTCCAGTGGTTTCGACACCTTCTTACCTACAGTGCGGGCACAAGCGGCGGACAATGCCGCTCTCTTCCGGTCTACCCCTGTGAACGGAAATCGTCAGACTGCACCGGCGTGTATCACGCGGGCCAAAACCGGACTCGTGCACCGCAGAAAATGATGCGCATGATCTACTTATCCTATCGGTTCTGGTATGATCCCTAAGGTGGTTGAAGATCTCGGGAAGCGGATGAGCCCGAATTTTTCGAGCAGGAAGGGCATCTGCGGAACCGAACGTAGCATCAGACGTTCTTCCGGCGTATGAGCAGCGCCGTCGCCCCGGCGCAGCCCGCGCAGAGGCGTCGCGCTGTGCTGGTCGGAGAGAATGCTCATGAGACTCACTCTTTCGGTCATCAAGGCTGACGTTGGCTCAGTCGGCGGGCATACGAAGCCATCTTCACGCATGATGGCAGCTGTCGAGGGCGAGGTCGCGAAGGCGATCTGCAATGGTCTGTTGATCGACGGTTTTGTCTGCCACACCGGCGACGACATTGCGATCATCATGACGCACACACGTGGCGAGGGGAGCTCAGAGATCCATCAACTCGCCTGGAAGGCGTTTCTTACGGCCACTTCGGTTGCAAGGACTTCCGGTCTCTACGGCGCCGGCCAGGATCTTCTCGCAGACGCACCTTCCGGAAACATTCGCGGTGCCGGCCCGGGCGTCGCCGAGCTCAGCTTCGACCACAGCCTCTCGGGGCCGAGACCCGCGGAATCATTCATGGTGTTCGCCGCCGACAAATGCGGCCCCGGCGCCTATAACCTGCCGCTCTACCTCGCCTTCGCTGATCCCATGTATTGCGCCGGGCTGATGCTACCCCCGATGATCAAGGGATTCCGTTTCCATGTCATCGACATGGACCACACGGCGGGCGACAGCGTGATCGAACTCGACGCGCCCGAGGACAACTACCACATTGCCGCGCTGCTCCGCGACAACGAGCGCTTTGGCATTGATCGCATCGTTTCTCAAACATATGGCGAGGTTGCCGCCGCCGTGTCGGCGCAACGTCTTCACGCAATCGCAGGCAAGTACACCGGCAAGGACGATCCGGTCGCAATCATCAGGAACCAGGGAATTTTCCCGGCGCCCGAGGAGATTATCTCGCCCTTCGCCAAGGCACACTTCGTGGGTGGCGATGCGCGCGGCTCGCATGTGATGCCGCTGATGCCCGTGCCGCTCAATACACCGGTCACTGGCATGTACTGCCTGCCGATCGTTTCTTGCGCTGGCTTTTCGGTCGACAAGGACGGCCGCTTTTCCGAGTCCTATACCGATTTCTTCGACAACCCGGCGTGGGACGAGGTGCGCCGGCGCGCGCAACGCAAGGCAATCGAGATGCCCAGCCAGGGCTGGTCCGGCGCTGCGATGCTGCCATATTCTGAGCTGGAATATGGCGGCTTCCGCGACACCGTATCCGCACTCGTGAAGCGATTTCGGCTGCGTGAGGAGCGCAAGCCGGAGGCGGCCGAGTAGCGAAGCTGCGCTGTGCATTATTACGACCTGCCAATGCTGGGAGGTTTGGCTTGGCGAAAAGACGCATCGGCATTCTCACGGGCGGCGGCGACGTCGCCGGCCTCAACGCAGTCATCAAGAGCGTGACTTATCGCGGCAGTGAGAACGACATCGAGGTCGTCGGTCTCCGCCGTGGTTGGGAGGCCCTCACGCACTTGAACCTCGAGGACCCGACCAGCAGGTCTCACTATGTCATCCCGCTCAACCGTGAAAACACTCGCACTATCGACCGGCGCGGCGGCACCGTGCTGCACTCGAGCCGCATCAATCCGTCCAGAATACAAAAGCTGCCCGATCATCTCGTCGGCAGGGACGTTCCAGTCTCCCTGAGTACCAAGGACGGCATCGTAACCAAGACCTGGGACCTCACCGGCCAGGTGCTGGCGAACCTTTCGGGGCTCGGAATCGAACACCTGATCGCCATCGGCGGCGACGACACGCTCAGTTATGCGGCCAAGCTCAACGAACTCGGCGTCAAGATCATCGCCATCCCGAAGACGATGGACAACGACGTCCGCAACACCGAGTACTGCATCGGCTTCTCGACCGCGATCACCCGCGCCAGCGATGCCATCCAGCGACAGCGCACCACTGTCGGCTCGCATGAGCGAATTGGCATTTTCCGCGTCTTTGGCCGCGATGCTGGATTCACAGCGCTCTACGCCGCGTATGCGACCTCGATACGATGCGTCATACCGGAGTACAAGGTCAACCTCGACAAACTGATCCAGCTGCTCCTCGAGGAGAAGCGAGCGAACCCAAGCAACTACGCGCTGATCGTGCTCAGCGAGGGTGCCGAGTGGGAGGGCTTCAACCTGCAGGAATACGGCGAGCCTGACGCCTACGGTCACCGCAAGAAGGCCAACGTGGCGGAATCGCTTGCCGACGAGATCAGGCGGCGCGCCGGCGAGGAGACGATCACCTCCGACCTCACCTACGACCTGCGATCGGGCGATCCGGACTTCATCGACAAGCTTGTGGCCCTGACTTTCGGCAACATGGCCTACGATGCCATCCTGGAAGGCAAGACCGGCCTCATGTCGGCGCTGGTAGAGGGCTGCTACGACCTCGTGCCCATCCCTGACGCCAAGCTCGGCCCGCGCAAATTGGACGTCGCCAGCAGCTACAACACGGAGCGCTATCGCCCCATCTACGGCAACAAGCAGGGGTTGCCGATCTTTCTCAACCGCGCGTCATAGATAGATGGTGACCCAAGCGCCGGCATGACTGGTTGCTGCGGGTGCGTCGCAACCGGCCTTGTCGCCGCAGCGCCACCGAGATCGGGGAGACGGCTCATGAGGACCTTGCTGCTGCTCGTGCTTTCTATGGTGACCGTCGTGCGCGAAGTGACCGCACAGGACGCGCAATGCGTCCTCGAACGCGCCGCCATGGTCGAAACCATCCGGTCTTACGCCCGGTCCCACGTCAGTGTTTTGGGACAGCAG
This sequence comes from Bradyrhizobium sp. 215_C5_N1_1, assembly GCF_052075935.1. Taxonomy (NCBI): domain Bacteria; kingdom Pseudomonadati; phylum Pseudomonadota; class Alphaproteobacteria; order Hyphomicrobiales; family Nitrobacteraceae; genus Bradyrhizobium; species Bradyrhizobium sp. 215_C5_N1_1. The sequence continues at coordinate 7,247,674 of NZ_CP197228.1, forward strand.
GGGCTGTCGGGGAGAGTCCTTGAGGCCATGGGGCAAACACAACGCCATCTGTTCATCCCTGAGCGATCTTGCTCCATCGCATACGCAGACATGCCGCTTCCGATCGGCGCCGGCCAGACCATATCGCAGCCATTCATCGTGGCCTTGATGACTCAGCTGGCTTACGTCGCGCCCGATGATGTTGTGCTCGAAGTCGGTACGGGTTCGGGCTATCAGGCTGCCATCCTTGCGCACCTGGCGCGAAAGGTCTGCACCATCGAGATCATCCCGCAGTTGGCCGCAGCCGCAGCCAAAACGCTCAAAGACCTCGCGTATGACAATGTGAGCGTTCGGCTTGGCGACGGCTATGCTGGCTGGCCCGATTGCGGTCCTTTTGAAGCAATCATCGTCACCGCAGCGCTCGGGCACGTACCGGCGCCGCTGATTGAGCAGCTCAAATTGGGTGGCCGGCTGGTGATGCCGGTGGGACCTGCCTACACCACTCAGCAACTCACGGTGGTGGAAAAAACCGGCCCGGGCAAGACAACAACGCGCGCCGCCAGCCTCGTGCGGTTTGTACCCTTTACGCGCTCACCAGATAAAGCCAATCGACGTTTAATTCTTGAGCAGCACTTGCGCAGTCGCCTCGCTGGCTGGAGCCTTGCGGAAAGCGCCAGCTGTTCGAACCTGTCGGCTTCGGGTCAAAAGCTGCACTGACCGCCGCGAAGTCCAACTTCCGCTCTGCCCCTGTTAACGGACATCGTCAGACGGTCAGTCAGGTCCACCACCAGTTGTAACTCAAAAAGACCCGCGCGCGAAGGGGAACCGAATGCGCTAGGTCGCATTTCTAGACGTACAGGCACACTTGCTACGTCAAGCTGACCCTTTCACGACAACTTCCGAAAGGATGGCGACCATGCCACGGGTGAAGCAAGCTGCGAAGCACGCACGCGCAACCAAAGCCGCCGCCGTGACGGCACTCGGTACGGCCGGACTGGGTCTCTCGCTGGCGGGGAGCGCATCCGCGCACACGATACCCACTGCTCATATCCCGCATTCTGACAACATCTCGCCCAATCAGCGCTTCGTTCTTGGCGAAGAGGAAATGGCCGACGTCAGTCTCGCCACGTTCTATCTCTTCGATAAGGAAAATGCTGGAAGCGACGTGCAGCTAGCCGCTGTTGTTGTTCGCCGAGGTTGCGGTGGTTGCCGTGGCTGCCGTGGTTGCCGAGCTGTGCGTGGTTGCGGTGGCTGCGGGGGTTGCGGCGGCTGCTGCGCACGCTGGGGACGGTGCCGCTGGTGCTAAGTTCCGCGACCTAGCGGATGAACGATAAAACTTAACGAACAATCGTGCGGCATCTCCGCCGCAGGTCGGCGATGATATCCCCCCTGTAGCCTGCTTCTCAGTACATCCGTGAAACCGAAGCGTCGACCGATGTTATAGGGTCTTCAGATTTTCAGCGCTCGTCTTTCCGCGCCTCGGATCGGTCTTCTCCTCGAAGGAGACCTTCTGCCCTTCGGCTAGTCCATGAAGGCCCGCACGCTCGACGGCGCTAATGTGAACAAATACATCCGGCCCACCATTGTCCGGCTGAATAAAGCCAAAGCCCTTCTGGCCGTTGAACCACTTCACGACACCCGTTGCCATTATCCGTCTCCAACAATACCCACGAAAGAGTTCGCTACCCACAATCCGTGTGAGCAAATTCGATCCAGCGATGTCTTGGAAAGGCCCCCTCGGGGCGCGGCCATCAAGTCATTCAATAGGTCGAACCCCTTCACCATACCACCGGTGGCATGGGTTGCCACGGGAATGAGATGAGAGGGCGCCGCGGCTGGCCTCGGGTTCCGCGGCCTTCTCGAAGGGACTGTTCACGGCCCGCAAAACCTTGATTGCAATCAGCGGGCCGGCGGGCTTCTCTGTGCGGCGCACGCGCCCCAAATGCTGTAAGGAACACAATGCCCTACATCTTCTCGATCAACGACGACGTTCATCATCAAGCCCAGCGACCGCAGGGCCGCGCCGACAATGGCGGACGGACCGTCTACACAATTGTTGCATGCCTCCCGATTGAGGCGGACGGACGCATTCGATACCGCATCAAAAGCAAAACCGAGAATTTCGAGCGTGTTGTAACTGAAGATGAACTCAGTCAGTGGCCACAGCAGTAGGCGCGACAGTGGGCCTGTCGGTTGGTTCACAGGGGAGATCCGGCTCGACCTGCTTGCGGTCCACCTCGCTTCTCAGTGGCATTCGTACCGCGAGTGCAAACACCGCCTGTATCGCATCAAGCTCAAGGCCTCTCTTCGTTGCGTGTTCAGCCCGAACTATGCAGCCCCTGTGTTCTCCAATGAGCGCCAAAGGAGCCGCGACGCTAGTGGCCCGTGGCGTGCCGGTTCATTTCCTCCAGAAGCTCGCGCATTGCGTCGAACTGCGTGCCAAAGCCTTTCCAGTCGCCGGACTTCAATCGTTCAACGGCATGATTGTAACGGTCGAGCGCCTCCCGTGCCTGACTTGCCGACGGGCGTGCGACAGGAATTTCCTCCTTCGTGTTCGAGACCGGCCGCACCGCGCCAGGCTCGATAAACAGTGCTGACAAGGCCTCGTCGAGCGTCTCCTTCATCACCACATGTTCACCATAGGCTGCGATCACGCGTTTCAACTCCGGCAGGTGTCCGTGCTCCGCTCGCAAATAGAGCGGCGTTACATAGAGGATCGAGTTCTCGATTGGGATCACAAGCAGGTTCGCACCGCGTATCACCCGCGAGCCCATCTGATTCCACAGCGTGATCTGCTGCGATATATCGGTGCTCTGATTGATCCGCGCTTCGATCTGGAACGGCCCGTAGACGAGCTTCTCCTTGGGAAACTCGTAGACAATCAGCTTGCCGTAGTCGGGTGCGTCGCAACGCGCGGCGAGCCACGCGATCATATTGTCGCGGCGGCTTGGCACCATGGGAAGCATGAGGAAAAACTCGGCCTGCGGCTCGCCGGGCAGTCGCATGATGATGTAATATGGGGCCATCGTCGCAATGCCGCCGCCGCCCGGCTGGCGCGGGAACTGCCAGAGATCCTCGCGGTTATAGAAAACGTCAGCGGCCTCCATGTGATAGCTCTGATAGAGCTGCGCCTGAATCAGGAACAGGTCCTCCGGATAGCGAATGTGCCTCTGCATATCCGCCGGCATGGCCGAGAATGGCTTGAACATGCTCGGAAAGATACGCCTATAGGTCGCTGCAATCGGATCGCCGGTGTCCATCAGGTAAAAGTCGACGGTCCCGTTATAGGCATCGACGATGACCTTCACTGAATTGCGAATGTAGTTGATATCCTCGTCTTGCGCCGGCTGCGCGGAGGGGAAGTAGGAACTCACCGTGTAGGCGTCCTGCATCCAGAACATCCGCCCATTGCTGATGACCAGATAAGGATCGTGATCGAGCCTGAGGAACGGGGCGATCGTTCGTACTCTTTCCCCGATATTGCGCCGGATCATGATACGGCTGTCGGTCGTGATGTAGCTTGAGAGCAGTAGGTTCGGGTCGTTGAAGTAGTAAGCGAACAGGCCTCTCCACACCATCGCTCCTATCGGAACGCCGCCCGTACCGTCATAAGCCGCGTAGACATTGTCCTTTCCCTTCGGAAAGTCGAACTCCGGCGTGCTCCCCTTGACGATGACGTAGTTGTCGCTCCGTTCGCCGTAGTAGAGGCGCGGCTCGTGGATTTTGGGGCCTCCATCCGCAACCGGAGGGATATCCCGCAAATAGAGCAGCGGTAGCCCCTCGGTGCTTTTGCGCGTGACCGGGCTCATCACCGCGCCATTGCCGTGAGTAAACAGCACGTGGCGGTTGACCCATGTCTGGGCATTGGGCGGCAGCAGGGAGGGCTGCAATTCGCGAGCCGAGAGCATCACGCTTTGGTAGGAGCCATCGAGCCAGTAGCGATCAACATCAAGATCATGGAATTTGTAGTAAGTGCGGATCTCTTGCAGCTGCGCGTAGGTGTCCGACAAGGGCAGCCAGTCCCACAGCCTGATATTGTCGATTGTCGCCTTGTTGGCGTCGAGCGTCTTGAAGCTAAGCTTCTGTTCCGCCGCAAACGGCTTGGCTGCGATCTGATCGAGATTGTAAGCCTGCCGGGTGAGCGCAATGTTGCGTTCGATATAGGGCCTTTCCAGCTCCAATTCGCTTGGTTTGACGAAGAACTCCCGGAACAGCACGGGAATCACGCTGGACAGCACGAAAGACCCGATCACGACAAGCAGGAACGCGGCGGCAAGAAGCCGGTAGGTGCGCACCCGCAAATTTGCCCACGTGGCGAACGCCGCGATGACCGAAAGTCCGATCATCAACCACAAGGCCGGGAGCCTCACGTGGACATCGGTGTAGCTTGCGCCGACGACCACACCGTTGTCGCCGTAGAGCAGCAGATAGCGATCAAGACCATAGGACCAGGCCTTCACCGCAAAGAAAAGACCGAGCAGCACTGAGCCGTGGGCAATCGCCATCGACGACATTGATCGACGATGAAGGTCGTATTCGATATCGCCGTGCACCCAGTAGATCGCCGCGGCGAAAAGCGCGCTGAGAACGAGCGCGAGCATGATCCAGTTTTTGATGAGGATATAGGCGGGCAGCGAGAAGAGATAGAAGCCGATGTCCTTGTTGTAGAGCGGATCGTCTGCGCCATATGGCACCTGATAGACAAACCGCAGGAAGACACCCCAGTTGCCGACTTCTGCGGCGGCGACGAGCAGAGCGATCAAAGCTGCCCCACCTACGATCAACCGGGACCACGGCAGTCGATCGCGTAAAAGCGCAAGCAAATCTGGCGGCGCGTTGACCGCGAAGTTCCACACCGAAGCGGTGACAAGCTGTGTCGACCGCCGTCGGGCAAAGCGCAGTGCGAACCATCCGTTCAGCCAAAGGATGATGGCGGTTCCGGTCCAGACCGCAAGAAAGATGACGGTTTTCGCACCGATTGTCGTCCAAAAAACCTGCGGATAATTGATCGAGGAAAACCACAGCCAGTCGACGAGGAGGTCGCTCGCGAGCCAGAGAAGGATCAGGCAAACCCCAATGACAGCGGCCGCAATAGTGAGCCCGACCACGGCACTCTGCCTTGGTACCTTCCGTTCGGGTCCGGTGATCCCGATCGTCATGGCTTGATCATAGCGGAAATGAGGGACGCCCGCCGCTCGATTTCGCGGTCGGAATAGCGCCTCAAGGCGGGGGCACGGGTGCTCGAACCTGGGTCGCCAGGATCGCGAAACAGCGCAAAGTGGCGAGGTCGGCCGCGAATTCCCATTCGGCCTCGGTCGGAAGTTCCTTGCCTGCCCACTTGGCAAAAGCCTCGGCGTCGTTGAACGCCACATGCACGACCGGGTGCTCGTCCAGCTCGCGGATCGAGCTGCCCGGTCCGTAAGGCCGCCGCCAGCAGAAAATTTGTCATAATTCAAAGGCGCGCGATGTACCGATCATCGGCGCGACCTAAATGATCTGCGGACAGTTTTCTTCCTGACGGCTCAGCGATTGCGCCAACGAGTCGCGATGATTGCCTATGTTGTTTCGTCAAACTACTGCTCGACAGCTGACTATGGTCGCTCCGTTCTTGTGGTAGATTCGGCGGCGCTATCGTGCCAACCGACCAACCAACGATCGGATTTTGACACGTGCTGATTCAGTTGTCCGCAGGTTGCTCGCTCATATAAACTACCCCCCGATCTCCTGCGGAGCCTTGCCATGAAAGCCTTCTTGCTCGCCTGCGCAGCCGCAATTGTGATCGCGGCGGCCGGTTTTGTCGTCCTTGACCAGATCCAGGAACCCGTCCAACAAGCGTTTGCGACGACGGGCGTGCGGCTCTGACCAAGCGCCTGGCACATTTATGGGCCGCGCGATCCCTACTCCGCCGCGGTGGCCGCCGGCCGGGGCCGTGCATTCGCTTCGGCGCGCGCATTCTGCTCTTCAAGCCAGAGCCCATGGTGCTCCTTGGCCCAGTTGACATCGACAGTGCCGCTGCCCATTGCCTCGAACGCGCCTTCCATACCGATCGTCCCGATATAGATGTGCGCCAGCATCGCCGCGATGAAGAGCATCGCCACGATGGAGTGAACGATCTGCGCGAACTGCATCCCTTCGATACCTGACAGATAGAACGGGAACATCAGCACATATCCGGTGGCCGCCACCAGGCCTCCGCCGATGACCACGATCCAATAGATCGCCTTCTGGCCGGCGTTGAAACGATAGGCCGGTGGATGATCGTGACCTACTATACCGCCACGGCGCTTGATCCAATCGACATCCGCCTTGTTCGGGACGTTGCCAGCGATCCACATCAGGAAGATCAGCACGACTCCGATGGTGAACGGAAAGCTGAGGTAGTTGTGCGCATACTTCGCCCACTGCGACCATTCGGAAAACGCCTCGTGGCCAATCAGCGGCAGGAGCAACGGACGGCCGAAGGTGATGTTCAATCCGGAAATCGCCAGAACGACAAAGCAGGTCGCAGTCATCCAATGCACGAAACGCTCGAATAAGGAAAAGCGCACGATTGTGCGGCCGGATCGTCCGCTTTCCAGACGGACCATGCCGCGCGTCAAATAGAAGATCACGAGAACCGCCAGCATGCCGAGGATGGCAACCCCGCCAATCCAGCGCAGCGCCACGTTGCGGAATTCACGCCACTCGCGGCCAGCCGGCTGCATGAGCACGCTGGAGCGCTGGTCGGGAATGCTGACGCGCCCCTGGATCCGGTCCATTTCCTGGAGCAGCTGCCGCTCGTTAACCGAGCTCGCTGTCGGATTGACCTGCTGGGCCAGTGACGGTGCCGGCGCCGCAATGATCAACAGAAGCAATGCCCACGCGCCGATGGTGACTGGAATGAACCTTCCGGATGACGACATGAACTCCTCCTCGGCATCTGCGCCGCGTGGCCGCGGCCTGCTTCAGGACTCGATCGTCTCGCGATAGGCGGTTTTCCAGCCCCATGCGCCCGAGCCGTAGCCGCGCTTCAGTACGCGCTCTCTGTAGATCTGGGCGATGATCTCGCCATCGCCGGCGAGCAGCGATTTTGTCGAGCACATCTCGGCGCAAAGCGGCAGCTTGCCTTCGGCAAGCCGGTTCGCGCCGTATTTCTCGTATTCCTCCTTGCTGCCGTCGGCTTCGGGACCGCCGGCGCAATAGGTGCATTTGTCCATCTTGCCGCGGGAGCCGAAATTGCCGACCTTCGGATATTGCGGCGCGCCGAACGGACAGGCGTAGAAGCAATAGCCGCAGCCGATGCAGAGGTCCTTGGAGTGCAGCACCACGCCGTCGGCGGTGGTGTAGAAGCAGTTCACCGGACACACCGCAGCGCAGGGCGCATCGGTGCAGTGCATGCAGGCCATCGAGACCGAGCGTTCGCCCGGCTTGCCGTCATTGATGGTGACGACACGACGCCGGTTGATGCCCCAGGGGACCTCGTGCTCGTTCTTGCAAGCCGTCACGCAGGCGTTGCACTCGATGCAACGGTCGGCGTCGCAGAGAAATTTCATACGTGCCATCGTCGTTGCTCCTTATGCCGCCGCGATCTGGCAGAGAGTGACTTTCGTCTCCTGCATGTTCGTCGCGGGATCATACCCGTAGGTGGTGATCGTGTTCGCGCTTTCGCCGAGCACGATCGGATCGGTGCCCTTGGGGTAGTTGCTGCGAAGATCCTTGCCTGCGAGCCAACCGCCGAAGTGGAAAGGCATCCAGGCAACGCCCTTGCCGACACGCTCGGTGACGAGCGCCTTCATCCTGGCCCTCGAATTGTTCTCTGCGCCCGTGACCCAGACCCAGCCACCGTCCGTGACGCCGCGCTCGGCGGCATCGGCTGGATTGATCTCGATGAACATGTCCTGCTGCAATTCGGCGAGCCAGGGGTTGGTGCGCGTCTCCTCGCCGCCGCCCTCATATTCGACCAGACGGCCGGACGACAGGATGAGCGGAAATTGCTTCGCGATCCCCTTCTCGACCGCCGCCTTTTGCACCGAGAAGCCGATATTGGGCACCCGGAACTGCTCGGCGTCGGGCAACGTCGGATATTTCGCGACCAGGTCGACGCGCGGCGTGTAGATCGGCTCCCGGTGTACCGGAATGGGGTCGGGCAAGCCGAACGCATTCATCCGCGCCTTGCCGTTGCCATAGGGCACGCAACCATGCATGAGCGCGACACGCTGGATTCCGCCCGACAGGTCGAGCGACCACGACACCACGTCTGGCTTGGCCGGGTTGATCTTGTTGATAACAGCCATTTCGGCTTCCGTGAGCTCCGTGTCCCAGCCGAGCTTCTTCAGGCTCGCCAGCGTGAATTCCGGATAGCCGTCCTCGATCGCCGAACCCTTCGAGTACGAGCCGTCCGCGAGCAGGCTGACCTTGCGCGTGGTGCCGTCGGGCAGCTTCTCTTCGCGCTCGACGCCAAAGCGCGGACGGAACGTGCCGCCACCGTCCATCACGTGCAGATTGGTGTTGTAGAGCAGCGGCGTGCCCGGATGCTTGACTTCAGGTGATCCCCAGCACGGCCAAGGCAGACCGTAATAGTCGCCGCCGACCTCGGGATCGTCCTTGGGCGCCCGCATCGTCAGCATGTCGAACTTCGCCTGGTTCTTCATATGCGCCTTGAGGCGCTCGGGCGATTGCCCGCAATATCCCGTCGACCAGCTGCCGCGGTTCATCTCACGCAGCACATCCTCCGCCTCGGGCAGATTGTTCTCGACCTTGATGTTCTTGAACATCTTGTCGGCGAAGCCGAACTTCTTCGCCAGGAGATAGATGATCTCGAGGTCGTCCTTCGATTCGAAGATCGGCTTCACGACCTGCTCGCCCCATTGCAACGAGCGGTTCGAGGCAACGCGCGAACCCTTGCACTCGAATTGCGTGGCAACCGGGAGAATGTAGACTCCATCCTTGCGTCCCGCCTCGACCGAGAGCGAGGCCCAGGTCGTCGGATGCGGGTCGGCGATGACGAGCAGCTCGAGCGCCTTCAGGCCATTAAGGGATTCAGGAATGCGGGTGATGCTGTTGCTGGCGTGCCCCTGCACGAACACGGCCCGCACATTGTCCCTCTGCGCGATCCGATCTTTCGGCAGCGTCACCGCTTCGAACCAGCGGGTCAGCGGGATGCCGGGCGTTTCCATGATCTGCTTGGAGTCGAAGCGCGACTTCAGGAACTCATGGTCGACTTCCCAAACCCGCGACCAGTGCTTCCACGCGCCTTCGGCGAGCCCGTAGTAGAACGGCAGCGTGACGATATCGAGCCCGACATCGGTCGCGCCTTGCACGTTGTCATGGCCACGGAAGATGTTGGCGCCCATGCCCGCTCCGCCGACATTGCCGGTCATCAGCAGTGCGATGCAACTGGCCCGCACGTTGGCGGTGCCAACGGTCTTCTGGGTCTGGCCCATGGCCCAGATCAGCGTTGCCGGCTTCTCGGTAGCAAACATCTTGGCGACGCGCTTGAGCTGCTCGCCGGGAATGCCGGTGACACGCTCGACTTCTGCCGGATTCCACTTCTCCACTTCTTTCCGGAGATCATCGAATCCATAGACCCGCTGTCGGATGAACTCCTTGTCTTCCCACCCGTTCTGGAGGATGTGCCACATCATGCCGTACAGCACCGGGATGTCGGTGCCCGGCCGCATCCGAACATATTCGGTCGCGTGTGCCGCGGTTCGCGTCAGGCGCGGGTCGATGACGACAAAGTTGGCCTTTTGAAGCTCCTTGCCCTCAAGCAGATGCTGCAACGATACAGGGTGCGCCTCGGCTGGATTGCCGCCCATGATGACCTGGGTCTTGGCATTGCGGATATCGTTGAAGCTGTTGGTCATCGCGCCGTAGCCCCAGGTGTTGGCCACACCGGTAACGGTCGTTGAATGGCAGATGCGCGCCTGATGATCCGTGTTGTTGGTTCCCCAGAACGCGCCGAGCTTGCGGAACAGATAGGCGCCTTCGTTCGTCATTTTGGCCGAGCCGAGCCAATAGATGGAATCGGGCCCAGATTTCTCGCGGACTTCCAGGAGCTTGTCGCCGATCTCGTTGATCGCCGTATCCCAGGAGACACGCGTCCACTGCCCGCCCACAAGCTTCATCGGATAGCGCAGCCGCCGCTCGCTGTGCACGAGCTCGCGCACAGAAGCGCCCTTGGCACAATGTGATCCGCGATTGATCGGGGACTCCCAGCTCGGCTCCTGGCCGATCCACACCCCATTCAGCACCTCCGCCGTCACGGTGCATCCAACCGAACAATGCGTGCAGACGCTCTTGCGAACGGTTGCTCCCGATGTGAGGGGACCTGCCACTGCTGCTTTCGCCTTGCGGACGCCGCCGACCGGCAGCGTGCTCACTGCAGCGAGAGCGCCGCCACCAAGGCCAGACCGGAGCAGGAAGGTGCGGCGGTCGAGACCATTGGTTTGCCCGGACAAACCTCCCGCGATTGATCCGCGTGAAGCGGATTCGGAACGCTGTTGTGTTCTCCTGATCAGCACGGCCGCCTCCTCTCAACCCGGATAGCGATTGACACGGTAGTACGCCTTCACATGATCGGTCTCCTTGTAGCGCGCCTTGCGTTTCTCATCGTCGGTCTCGCTGTCCGCCTGAGCAGGCGTGATCAAGGGCGTTGCCAGCGTCGCGCCCGCACCGACCGTGCCGATGCCGACCTTGCGAAGGAAATCGCGGCGTCCGACTGTCGTTCTCTGCTCGTCCCTCATCGCATCTCTCCTGGACCAGCGGCGCTGGTCAGTTGACGAACGTGAAAGCCTCGGATTCGATTTCCAGAAAATTTCGTCCAAGTGTTCCGACCGACCGGTAGAATTTGGCGTTTTCCGCCTTCTCCATGTCGGCAAACAAACGTCCCATCCAGCGGGACACATGCTTCTCGAAGAATGTGCGCTGTGCTTCCGTTGGCACTGGGAAGCGTGCCACCGCAAGGCCCGCCATGATCTCGCACAGCGTCGCCGCGTGATCCTCGGGCTCAAAATTGCTCTCGACCCGCTCAATGCCGAGCGCGGCGAGATCGTCGCGCAGGCGCGACAGCGGACGTTCGTGGAGAAACCCCGTCAAGTAATAGGATGCGTAAGGCAGCAACTCGCCGCGACCCAGACCGACGAAGAGGTCAAAATATTCGCGCTCGACCTCGGATACGGCCGCTACCGATGCAGCTTCTGCAATGGTTGCATGGGCGCGTCCAAGCGGCGTCGCATCGCCATGCAGTTGCGCGATCTGCTCGAGCAATGCGGCCGACGGCGCGGACGAGAGCAAGGTTGCAAGCAGCGCGTATTCCTGCGCGCGCGCGGCATCGGTCGGATCAACCGCGTCGTCCGGCGCGGCCGGCTCGCTATAGAGATCGGGACGAAGCACTTCGCGCGACACACCCGTTGCGCCTTCGACCGCAATCACACGTTGCGCGGGCACCCTGTTCCAGTTCGACACCGAGGGCTGGGCAATACCGATTTTTCGGGCAAGCTCGGCAACGCCGCCCGCCGCATCGATGGCTCGTTCAAGGCCCGCATCGCGCATGCCGACCTCCCATCCAGGGGGCCAAGCGCTTGATTGCGTTTGCGTAACAAAGACTAGCCGCGTGTCCGGGAGCGGTCAATTGATAGCCATAGCCTGAGGCTATCGCATTTAGTCGCAGTCTACCGGGGCAACGCCCCGCCATGTGTGCGGTGCCGAAGGGGAGTCTCTTCACTCGCAGCTACGGGTTGCGATGCAGTAGAATTCGACGGCAATTCCGCGGCTGCGAACTCGCCGAGCGGTCGAGGTTCCGTGATCGCCTTCACCGGATTTGATGATTGCTCGAAACCGGCCTCCGCGGGAGCCGATCGCGCGGCGTCTTCGGCAGCCTCGCGCGGATTGGGGCGGCCCTCGGCGGCCTCTACCACGCCCCCGACGACGCGGCGGACGAGAGCGTCAATTTGCTCGGCCGAATAGTCCAGCGGACCGAAGCCAGCCATGGCGTTCGGGTCGTTGAAGTCCCAGGCGTTTTCCGCCAACCCCACGAAATCGCGGATGGTGGGATCGGCGCTCCAGGCGCGACGGAGCGCCGCCCGGCTCAACTCCTGCGGAATGCCTTTGCGCAGGAAAGCCGTGATGTCGGTGGCAGCATCGATCGATTCAATCGGGGGCAATTTCGACAGCTCCGTCTCCGGGGGAGCCGGCTCTGCCGCGGCCCGGTTGGACAGCGCCGGCCCATGCGCCTCAGCGGCTTCTTCAGGGGCTGGTTCAGCGTGACCGGCCTTCGCCTCTTGCTTGCGGCGCGCCCAGCGCGCCAGGAATTGCTCGTCGCTCATTCGTGCTCACCGTCGTGGTGACGCCGCGCAAGCGCCTCAGGATCGGCGCGGCGTCGCTCGCGCTTGACGAATTCCCTCTCGACGTGGTGCTCGGCGATGAAATTTTCAATCGCCTTATGCAGTATCTCAGGCATTGGCACCGCTTCGACCAGATTGGCACCTGCTTCCGTGAATGCCTCGCCTTCCGCTGGATCTGCGGTGACGGCCGAAACGGCATAGGGCCAGGCGCCCTCGGAGGGAGTCAATACGATCCAGATGCGGGGAGCGCCCGTGGCAAGATTGTCGCGGTAGCGCTCGGTTTCCGAGCGATAGAGATCGACCATGGCGTTCCCGGCATAAAAGAGCGTCAATCCCTCCTGCGCCCGTAGGACAGTCCACGGCATCATCTCCGACTCATCCGGCAAGACGCCGATGCCGCGCCAGACAAAATCAATCCATGGGGAATCCGCCTTGCGGCGCTCGACGACAACGCCGACCGGAATGCGCAACAATGGCAGCGCGCCGGGGCTCACGTTGCAGCCTCCAGGTGCTTGATCGGCAACCCCGTCAACAGATTCTGCGGCTTCATCTGCACCAGCTGATCGGAGGTCGTTGCAAGGATCAGGTAGACCGGCTCGCCCCCGACCGCATCAACGACCAGGCTGGAATCTGGAAAAGTGAGCCGGAACAGCGCTAGCACACGACTTGCGGTGCGGTCGTCCAGCGCCTCTCCATGCCAAAGCTGGTCGCCCATCCGGGTGGCTTCAGCATCGAGCCCAACATACCAGGTGAGCTTCGCATCGCGCAGGGCGGTGAGCGGCTCAATTCCGACGGCAAATCCAAGCAAATGAGTAATCCAGCGCCCCATGGCCTCTGCCAGCGCAGCGGGGCCCCGCGTTCCGCCGGTGAAATCGAGCGCAAGATCGAACTGATCGCTGCGCTGCCAGTAGCTGTCGGCATTCCCCTCGCTGAGGACGTCGATCTCCGCGCCGGTTGTTGCCCCCAACATGGACATCAGCGACAACACGGGCGTTTGGCTTGGCCCGCCAATGATTTCCTCGTCGCCCAACAGCAGCAAGTGTTCGTGCGGCACGATACGCTGCGGCCGGAAGAACAGTTCGGCCGCGCGCAGCACGAACGGGTCCTCGCAGCCGTCAAGCGCATTTCGCAGGATCACGTGAACAAGGTGGTTCACAAACAGCGGCGGCAGGTTGACGTGACGTGAGCGAACCAATGCAAGATAGGCCGCTTCCAACGTGGGTTCGCGCAGCAGAAGCTTCCGAAATGCCAGTACGAATTGCCAGTTCTCCCGCGCATCCGCATCGGCGATCGCAGCTACCTCCTCCGCAGCGACTGCCCGGCCCGGGTCAGCGAGCAGCTCCTGGTGCAACCTGCGTTCGACCGCGCAAGCGTCGTTCGGCGGCATCAGTTCGGGACGCACGAAGTAGGCCTTCAGGAACTCATCCGTGACCACGAGCCCGCCGCTCGCATTGTGATCGAGCAGGTGGTGGCCGCAGGCGATCCAGAAATCCCTCATCGGCGCGACGGCTCCTCGCTCATATTCGCAAGATTGAGATCCTTGTCGGGCTCGGTGTCATCCTCCACTTCCATGAACGAGAACGCCTTGCCGTGACGCTGGCCCTCGCGCAGTTGCAATCTGCGGAATGACTCGCGGACCTCGCCATTGCTCGCCGAGCGGTGGACCGCGATCAGCGCGCTGATGGGATGTGTGCAGAGTGATTGCGCAAAGGCGACTTCCTCTTCAGCGGCAAGGCGCGCGGTTGCAAGGTCCGGCGCCCCGAACCGTTCGACCAGTTGTTTCGCAAGGAGCTCCACCAACGTCCGGCGATCGCCTTCAGTCGCGGGGACGATTTGCACCAGTGTCGACCAGCCCCAGGATTGCACGCCGAGGAAACCGCTTCGAAACGCCGAACGGTCCTTGCCGCTCAGCTTCGCTGCATCCCGATTACAAAAGCGGAAGGCGCCCGACACCGCCCAATCGCCGGGCTGCGCCGGCACGTCGAACACGAACGTGTCGGATGGATCGAGCGCGATGGTGCGCAAGAGCTTCACAGACGCGGTCCTCCGAGTATTGAATCGAACCATGACGGCGATAGCAAGCCCTTCTTCAGGTCGTGCCGATCGGTCCTGTTTGTCCCAATCCGGCGGGCAATAAGATCACCGTTGTCAGCGATCACATATGTGGTTTGCCGCGCACGCGGCAACCGACTTAGAAACTCGCGTGCGATGCCGTCGAATCCATCGGCTTGCCAGGCGTCGAGAGCGCGCATCAGATGCCGCACAAAGCTCTCCGTCACCTGAATCGCGCCGGCCTCACCAAAACCCTCCTGATCCAGGGCGGAAGCGAGCGGATAAACGCCGGCTTCCCTGTCGCTCATCGCAACCGTTCGGATCATGGCACCGAACACCAGCCAGCGCGGCGGCTCGTCCTCCTTTGCGGACGAAGGCCAGCCGAGCCGCCCGCCACCAACGAGGCCGCCGTCAACACGGATCGCGTCCGGCCAGTCGATCGCGATCTCCTTGTTCGGCGGCGCATACGCGCGCAAGGCGTCGGTCAGCGCCACCATCCCCGCATAGAAAGCGCGGCGCGCGGTACGCAACGGCTCGCCAGGTTCAAGGACGACTGCGAACTCGGCAAGATCGAACCGCCCCACGTAGGTCAGCGTACCTGCCCCACTCTCTTCGGCGATATGCATGGCATGGGCGAAAGAGTCACGACTTTCGCGCAGCCTCACCAGCGTGAATGGCGGAGGCAGATTGATTGGCTCCGTGACCGATGAGTGCCCAGGGGCTGTCGGTGTCAGGCGGACCTCCAGCTTTCTTTTCTTCTCTTGTGAGAATAACTTAATCGACCAGGAGGGGCGACGCGAGTCCGCTCGCCGTCGTTCCCGGACCTCTTCAGGAGGTGAAGGGCTGCGCATGCCTGATCCGCCGAACACGATCCTGATCTGCTCGTGCGAAGACACGATGCGCCTCGATACGGCCGCCGTGAAGCGAGGATGCCGCAAAAGCGAAATCGCCGAGTTCCGCCAGCTCTGCAGGGCCGAGCTCGATCATTTTCGCAACGCGGCGAAGGCGGAAGGACCGCTCATCGTCGGCTGCACCCAGGAGGCCCCACTGTTTGGCGACGAGGCGAAGGGGCGTTCGGGGAAACTGGATTTCATCAACCTTCGCGAGACGGCCGGCTGGTCGGTGGAGGGAACCAAGGCAGGCCCAAAAATGGCAGCACTGCTCGCCGCTGTGTCCGAGGCTGCGCCTGCTTTTCCGTTGGTCACCCTATC
Source organism: Bradyrhizobium sp. 215_C5_N1_1 (assembly GCF_052075935.1). Lineage (NCBI taxonomy): Bacteria > Pseudomonadati > Pseudomonadota > Alphaproteobacteria > Hyphomicrobiales > Nitrobacteraceae > Bradyrhizobium > Bradyrhizobium sp. 215_C5_N1_1. The sequence continues at coordinate 7,263,239 of NZ_CP197228.1, forward strand.
GAGCGAAGGGGTGATCCTGATCTATGGCCGCGACGAACTTGCGGTCGAAGCTGGTCGATTGCTTGCCGATCATCTCGACGTGACGATCATGATCACAAAGCCGTCACAGATTATGCCGCCGGCGACGACATCCTTTCCGATCGTCCAAGGAACGATCCGTAACGCCAAGGGCCATTTGGGGGCCTTCGAGTTGACGGTCGACGACTATGCGGCCCCCCGCCCCTCCTCGCGCGATACGCTCGTCTTCGAGGCTCCGTGCGACGGCCTGACTTCGCGCTGCGACATCGTCCTTGATCTCTCCGGCGGGAAACCGCTTTTTCCCGCGCATGACTTGCGCGACGGCTATCTCCGCGCGGATCCGCGGGACCCGGCCGCGATGCTGCGTGCGGTGCTCAGGGCACGCGACCTCGTCGGCAACTTCGACAAGCCGAAATACGTCAATTTCACCGCAGAGATCTGCGTCCATTCGCGCTCGAGGCTGACGGGTTGCCATCGCTGTCTCGATCTCTGCCCGACCGGAGCGATCACGCCACATGGCGATCACGTCAAGATCAACGCCGAGGTCTGCGCCGGATGCGGCCAGTGCGCCACGGCCTGTCCGACGGGTGCAGCAACCTATGCCCTTCCGCCGCCCGATGCGCTGCTGCACAAATTGCGCGCAATGCTTTTGACCTACCGCGAAGCCGGCGGCTCCGGTGCGGTCGTGCTGCTGCACGACACCCAACATGGCAGCACGCTGATCGATGCGCTCGCCCGCCACGGCGACGGGCTTCCCGCCAATGTGCTGCCGTTCGCCGTCAACGAGGTGACACAGGTTGGATTGGAAGCGGTCGTGGCATCCTTCGCCTATGGCGCAGCGGGGATACGCTTTCTCCTCCGCGCAAGACCTTTGCACGACATCTCCGGGCTTTCTCAAACCATAACGATGGCTGATGCCATTGTTTCCGGATTAGGTTTTTCGGGGCGCCGGGTTGCGACTATCGAAACGGACGACCCGGACGTGCTGGGCGAAGTGCTGCGGTCGATTGAACCCGCGCCGGCCGTGGAGCGTCCCGCAACCTTCAAGACGGTAGGCAAGCGGCGCGACCTGCTTCGCTTCGCTCTTCACGAACTGCACCGCGTTGCGCCTGTGCCGACCGACGTCATTGCGCTGTCCCAGGGCGCGCCGCTTGGTACGGTTACCGTCAATACGGACGGATGCACTTTGTGCCTGGCCTGCGTGTCGGCCTGTCCCACCGGGGCTCTCCGCGACGATCCCGAACGTCCCGTGCTTAAATTCGTCGAAGATGCCTGCGTGCAGTGCGGATTATGCCAGAGCACCTGCCCGGAAAAGGTGATCACTCTGAAGCCGCAGATCGATTTCCGGGCCGCAAGGGCTCCGGCACGGATCATCAAGGAGGAGGAGCCGGCGCTTTGCATCCGCTGCAATAAGCCCTTTGGGGTAAAGAGCACGATCGAGAAGATCGCTGCGAAACTCGAGGGCCGACACTGGATGTATCCCGCGGGCGACAAGCGGCTGGACGTGGTCAGAATGTGCGCGGACTGCCGCGTCACCGCCATGAGTGAACAACAGTTCGACCCGTTCGCCGGCGTGCCCGAACGCGCTTCGCCTCGCACGACCGATGATTATCTCCGTGAGCGTGAGACCAAGCGTTAGCTACTTGGCGGTGGCGCGCGCCAGGAAATCCGTAAGCGCCTTGCGATCCTTCGCGGATCCAATCCGCTGCTCCGGCATTTTTGTGCCAGGCGTATAGGCGTTCGGACCGAGTTCGAACAATTTTGACACGGTCTCGGGCGTCCACACGATGTCCATCGCTTTGAGCGCGTCGGAGAAGCGATAACCAGGCAGCGACGCGATCCTGCGGCCGTATAAGCCCGCAAGCGTGGGGCCGGCGCGCTGCGCGTCCTGCTCGGACAGGGTATGACAGGCAACGCACGCCCTGAACACCTCGGCCCCGTGATCTCCCGTATAGGCTGCAAGCGGATCGTGCGGCGTAGCTTGCAACGATGAGCCGATGGGGGCGCCGGTCAGCGCATTCCAGCGCCGGATCCTGCCGTCGACGCCGCCCGTCAGCAATGTTGCGTTGTCCGGCAGGAAAGCGACCGACCACACGGGCGAACCTGTATCGACCAGGCTTCGCGCGATGCCTCGCGCCTTTCGGTCGATGACCGTCACGACACCGCCAATTCCTGCAGCAGCGACCGACGTGCCGTCTGGAGAGATCGACAACGCGACAATCGGCGTCTGGCCAGCTTGCACCTCGCCGCTTTCCCGGCCCTCCGACATCAGAAAGCGTAGCTTGCCATCAGCACCACCCGTTACGATCTCGCCGTCAGGCGCGACTGCCACGGCATTAAGGGGTGAGCCCAGCGTGATGACATTAGGGGTGCCACCCGCCAATGGCCAGATCCTCAGTTCACGATCGTAACCCACGCTCACCAGCGATCGTCCATCCGGCGTGAATGCGACGCCGTTGACGTTCTGCGCATGCCCTTCCAGCACCTGCTGCGCGCCATCGCCGAGCGACCAGATACGAACTGTATGGTCCCAGGAGGCAGAAGCCACTCTTGCGCCATCCGGCGAGACTGCAAGTGAAGCGATCGGCGCGCCATGGCCCTCGAAAACCTGATCCGGCTGCTGCCGGCCAGGCGTCCAGATCGCTACCTTCGCATCCGCTCCGGCAGTCACCATCCGCCCATCCTTCAGGAAGGCCACCGCGTTCACCGCATCGGAGTGAAAGCGAAGGACCTGCTCGGCGGATTCGGTCTTGAGCGACCATCGGATGGCGGCGGTGTCGAAGCTGCCCGACAGAACATTTTTGCCATCACTGGAAATCGCAATCGCCCGCACGGGCCCACCGTGACCTGTCAATTGCGCTGGCGCCGGCGCTGAATGCATCGCCAACAGAGCGGCAACGATGCAGAGACTGGTGCTGAGACGTGGGACCCAATTCATCTGCGGCTTACAGGTCGTTCGGGCATGTCGTCGGTGTTGACACGGCGTACGTGCACTCGCTCGGTCTCGTCAATGATTGAAGCCGTTATCCGGTTTCCATGCTGCACCGCAGGACGGGCATGGCTCCGCTACTCAATGCCGCAACGGCTGTTGTCGGCTTGAACCGGGCATAGCCTGAACCTATGCTTGATCTGACACGTCGAGGACGACGTCATGCAAATACGACCTAAAACGTATCTGCATTTCATTTCGTTGTGGCGATCACTTCGCGATGCGATACCGCCACACCGTGACGATGTGCCCGCTGAAACGTCACCGTTCCTCATCTATACCGCGGCCGTGCTGATGCTTCTCTTGGCCATTCTGGAACTGGACGCTCATCGAGGCGAGCTGGAATTGCTCGGCCTTTTGGGGAACGACTACCCGATTCCGCCCGCTTTCCTGGGCCCGTAGCCCCGCCTCTCGACCACGATTTCGTTCGACCTCGCAGGCTCAAGCGCATCGATTTGCGAGCCCTGGCTGAACGGTCTGCTGCGCGGCCTTCTGCCTAAAGCGCGATGAGATTGGGATGAATCGTCATCGCGCTTTAGGTTGTTGTTTGAGCATGATCTTTTCGGAAAACCGCTGCGCACTTTTTCGGATCATGCCTTAGCGCTTGGAATCCCGCGGAAAGACCAATGACCGATCGTCAAAATCGTCGACCGGCAGCTTGTCTGCGCTTCGACCGCTTTGCATGCCCTGCAATGTCGACGTGCTTGATGTTCCGGCGCGCCCGACCGTTGCGTTCGAGTGTGATCGCGGGATGCCGGTCACAGCAACAAGCAGACCAACAGCGGCGATGGAACAAATGATCAAAGGCTTCATGCGAAATCTCCTGTCCGCCAGAAATCCCCGCAGCGATCTGATTAGCGCGAAGCCTGACGTGGGGGTGTGAGCCGCCTCACACCTCCCGGGATTCTTGCGCTCAGCGCCTGTCAGGTTCCTAGTTTGGAACCGTCAGAGCCGGCTTCATCCCGGAGCGAGGTTCGTCGACCGCGCGGGGCGGCAAGGCTTGTTGGGCGCGATTTGTTTGGCGCGCTGGTCACGAACAATCTTCGGGAGGCGTTGCGAAACAGCACGTCAGGCACGAAAATCTCAGACCATCTACCGCACCAGTTTCGCACCAGAAACGATCTCACCGGAACACAACGAACACGACCGAACGCAGACCAAAACGCGTCCAGATCAACGAAGCCGACTTCGAAGCGGCCGCATTGGCACGGGGGCGGCTCAGTTTTCGGACAATCACATCTTGATCGCATTCGCGAAGAGCCCGTCACCCCACTCGTACAACGGCCGCATGAAGTCCGATTGGGTGTGGATTGCTCGACCTTTGCGTTCACGCCATTTTCGTCCGTAGGTATCGAACGGAAAGTGTCGCATGTAGTAGTCGCAGGTCTCTTCCCAATGGTCGACCGACAACGATTTGCCGTAGTGCTGGCAATAGAGGCCAGTCGCCACGCGTTCAACGCCACCCGGCTCGCGCGCATGGTGCTCTGCGAAGGTGACCTGCAACCGGTTTCGCCACAACATCAGAATGTCTCGCCTTTCCGGACCAAAGAAACGACGAAAGTCCAACAGTTCGCGATCGGCCTGATAGGGTGCGTGGTCCCCAGGAGTCATATAGGCATCGAACAGTTGAACCCGCACGCCGTCGCATTCGCTAGAATGCGTTCCTTCTATGAATCCGCGTAAATCCCCGGTAACGCGCTCATCCGCATCGAAGCAAAACATCCAGTCGAACTGCAAATGCTCGCGCGCCGTCTGCAACAAGAGGCCGCGATGCCGACCCTCAGCAATCCGGCGCGCCTCGATGTCAGCTTCCCATGAACGATTTGTCACAATCAGAGCGACTTTCGGGTGTTCGCATAGAATCTCCAGCGTACGATCCGTGCTCGCGTCATCATAAGCGACAATCGCATCGACCTGCTTGCCCACGTAATCCAGTGTGTCTCTGAGAATAAGCGCTTCGTTACGAACGCGGGTAGCGCCGATTAGAAGGTGCTTGTCACCCAATAGACCTGTGTTGCAAGCAATAATTCGTTCGCCCTCGCGAAGTAGCCAACCAATGGTGCCCGGCATGATCGACGCCTCCCGACTATAAAAAATTGACACCAACGATGGCGGACGGGCGCGTATCAGCAAGATTAAGAACTCTCGTTGTCGCCGCATCGAGCCGGCGAGCCGCCCCTCTTGACCATCCCTCCCCATACGCGATTTCGTGATATCTTCTCAAAGAGGTTGTTAGATCAGCGAATGCAAGGCCCTGACCGCGGCTTCGCGGGTCTCCACAGGAACGAACAAATTTATCGAATGTGGTGATAGAACGTACTTTTCAACGACAATCCCGTGGGATTGCAGAATTTGCATCGCCTGAAATGGCAAGTCTGAAGAAACGCCGCCGAAGCAAGTGAGGCTCACCGAACTCAAAGTCTCACGCCCTTTGCGCAAGTCCTTGCTCCTTTCCAGCGTGCGCAGCAGAGTGTCGAGCGTTTCCGACTCGCAAGTCATCATGATGCGCGTTTTTCCGGCGGTGAAAGCCGAGACGAGGACTTGCGGCCAAGATAGGCCGTTTTGCTTGAGATGCTGCGCAAATTTCTCAAAACCATGACTGAGATTCGTCGAAGCGATCTCCACATGCTCAATACGAGCCATCGAATTGACGGCCAGAATTTTTCCGGTTTCCATTCCGATAACCTCTTTCATCACTCGCGTGCTGTGTTCGTAATTGCCCCATTTTCGTAAGAACAAAGGGATATTTTGGCTTTGTGCCAGCTCCACGCTGCGAAAATGCAAAACCTTGGCGCCCCAAAAACACATTTCGGATAACGATGCAAAATCCAGCCGGCGCAATGGCTTTGCGCTCGCCACGACGCGCGGATCGGCCGAGCAAATTCCGTCGACCTCTTTGATAATTTCACAGCGCTCGGCCTTTAGCGCCGCAGCCATGGCGACGGCAGTGGTGTCGCTGCCGCCCCTGCCTAGTGTGGTGATCTCTTTGGTTCGCGGATTCACGCCTTGAAAGCCCGCTAAAACCACGATGCGTCCGCGATCGAGTTCTTCGAGCACGCGCGCAGGCCGCACATCTAAAATTCGCGCGGAAGAATGAGATTCGTCTGTCATTACACCGGCCTGACTCCCGGTAAAACTAATGGCTGGCGCACCGAGATCAGACAGGGCCATGCTCATCAACGACATGCTGATGCGCTCACCGGTCGTTAGCAACATATCCAGTTCGCGGCGGTTGGGATGCGGGCTTACTTGATAAGCCGCCTTAATTAATTCGTCGGTCGTCTTACCCATCGCTGAAACGATCGCCACGACGCGATGACCACGGCTGTGCAAATCGGCGAGGCTCCTCGCAACCGCGCGGATTTTTTCCGGGGTTTCTAGACAGACGCCGCCGTATTTTTGCACGATGGTCGGATTGTTGCGCATTTACGTGCGACGGCAGCTGTATGAGCGGTGGCCTGATGTTCGCTTCGCTCCGCCGGATAGTTTCATGCATCTAGCTCCAGAACTGCTTGCGGTCCGCGCAAAGATTGGATCACCCCTATCGAATTTCGCGACGTTTTTTCCGCGCGCCAGCGCGTCTCTGAGGTTCAGAGATTAGGCCAGTGCACGCGGTTGCCCACGTACCTCTCCGCTCATCGCCTTTCACAGCTCTCCAAGTATTCGATACAAGAATCGTTTTTCTTGGCGGAAGATTGGCGGTCACGACAAGATCGGCTGGGTAACGCTAAAGGTTCTGCCGACCCGAAAAATAATCCCTGAATGAAAGTGTCGTACCGGTTTCGCCGGGAAATGGCCACACGCACGTCCTCGGACCAGCGGTGCCGCCGACCCGTCTCCACCGCTTCAAGCCGTTCGACTTGGGCACTGAGCCCATCACCGTCCATCAGGACAGTTCTCAATACCGCGCCTCTTTCGGCAAGGCGGCCCCGCCGGATGTGTCCTAACAGAGTGGCCCGACGTCGTGTTTTCTAGGACGTACCAAGACTTGTCAGCCTTGCACTCCCCAAAGGCCTTGCCCAAGGCAGCTAACGAAAATTTGGGTCCAGATGCTGGACATAATCGATGTGGATCAAATATCATCCACCATTGCGCGCGATTGTTCCAAGCTCCGAGAGCTTGGCGGCCGGACCCTGTCGGCTGAGACAACAACTGACGCCCCCCGAGCCCGTGCCTACTTTCGCTTGGTTGCCCTGAGTTAGTGCGTCGCTACCAGCAGGTTGCGCTATGCTGAAACACTTGCTCATTGAAGTCATTGGTCACGTTTCCGGTCTCAGCGACGCGCAGCTTGAACAAATTGAGCGGTCGTTGCCCGCGACCAAGGCGCTGATCGATCTTCTCAGTAAGGCACATCCGATCATCGAACAGGCGGAAACGCTCTATAATGAGGCGCAGCCGCTAATCGATCAAGCTAGGAGAGAGTGGCAAACGGTCGGCCCTGCAGCGCACATTTTGATTGATGTGATCTCACATCATCTCAACAAAGGCAGTTCGCCGGCGGAGGCCACTGAGGCAGTGCGCGCGGCGCTCGGCGGGTCAATACAGAACGTTGCGCAGGATCGTGGGATGGACCGGGGAATGAACCGCGTGACCGTGTTTGGGGGGACCGGCTTCGTTGGTTGTCGCGTTGTACGCCATTTGAGCGTCTCCAGCGTTACGGTGCGTATAGCCTCACGGCATCCTGCGCGGGCCGAGGGCGACAACGCGGAACAGGTCATCGCTGATGCCCATGACGAGCGCTCTGTAGAGGCCGCCGTTATGGGTGCCGACGGCGTCGTCAACGCGATCAGCCTTTACACCGAGCATGGAGGCGACACATTTCATTCGGTGCACGTCGAAGCGGCCGCCAGGATCGCTGGAGTGGCACGGCGGGCCGGGGTCAAACGGTTTGTGCACCTATCAGGCATAGGCGCTGACCCCACATCGCCGTCGCCCTATATTCGCAATCGCGGCGAGGGCGAGGTGGCTGTGCAAGCGGCGTTCCCTGGCGCAGTCGTTATCCGCCCGGCGGTAATGTTCGCGCCGGACGACGCCTTTCTCACGACAATTCTTGGGCTGCTTCGGACCCTGCCGGCTTATCCGCTATTCGGCGACGGCAGGACGAGGCTTCAGCCGGTGTACGTGGACGACGTCGCCGCGGCGATCGCACAGGTCCTGCGGCAAACACAAAGACCGTTTCCAATCTACGAACTGGCCGGCCCGCGCGTTTACTCATACGGCGAGCTGTTGCGGACCATTGCGCGCACCGCCGGATTGCGGCCAATGCTGGTGCGAATACCCTTTGCTTTCTGGAATGCCGCCGCCGGCCTCGCTGAGATCCTGCCGCACCCGCCGCTCACGCGCAATCAGGTTGAGCTTATGCAGATCGACACGATGGTCTCGGGCAGCCGGCCGGGATTCGGTTCACTCGGAATTTCGCCGCGATCGCTCGAAGAAGAACTCAAAGCGATGCTCAAGCATACAAACGAGGAAACTCAAAACACAAATGAGGGTCGAGCCAGGTAGGGTTGAGACTTCGTTACCGTGTCACGATGTGACTACTGATGTCGGGAAGCGGCTTACCTCCGAGGTCGAGCACTAGGCCCGATAGATCGATGGTCGCAGCTCAGGGGTCAGTTCATCCGCCAAAGTTTTTACAAGAGCCGAAGGGGAATGACCCTCCCGAGTGAACCCTTAGCGTGCGGCCAGCCGCCTGGAGCTGTCCGAATTAGGACAATCGATCTGTCACATTAGGATACCCAACGGAGTGCTCCTTTTGCGCAGTCACCTCTTCACTTTGACCGGGAATAAATTGAGTTGGCCGGCTCGACTCATCCAGCCCAAGTCCGGACGGCAGGCGGCCCTACCACGCGACTCGCGAGGCGGGGTCGTTGCGTGTAGGGCTATCAGATGTGCTACCAGTTGGGCCGCAAGATGGTAGCGGGAAAAGCAGATCATGACTGACGATCAGGTCAATCTCGTGGTTCGGCACCTTTGCGAGCAGTTGCACTTGACGCTCCGATTGAAGGGCAGCGAGGCACATCCACCAAACGCCAAGGATATTGGTTTCGATCCTGCCTCTGTAAGAACTGTGTTGCTGACGTTCGGCGGGCTTCACAATCCACCACGAGGCAATCGGGGCGAGCGAAGAGCCGCCGTGGTCCTAATGAAAAGCCCAGGACAGAGGTCCCGTGCCAAGGTCCGGGTCGTACGCACCGGTCCACCTTTGAGCCGGTGACTTCCGGTCTACTCGCGTGAACGGAATTTGGCAGACCAACGCGACTGGTCGGGCTCGTGCCAATAGACGTCTTTTGCGTCTACTCAATTATTTGAGTCAGCTTGTGCGAGTAGTGTCGTCGGAACTACGAGCTTGAGCGCTTTTGCAGTTCTAACGTTGATCCATAACTCGACCCGCGTCGGCTGTTCGACGGGCAAGTCGCTGGCTCGTGCACCCTCAAGGATTCCTTTGACGTGGTAAGCTGATCGAATAAAATGACGCCGTCTCGACGCACCGTAAGCGAGTAGACCACCTTCCCCGACGAAATCCGGCGATGTTGCGAAGCTCGGAATGCGGTGCATCAACGCCAACGCGGCGATGCGGCTTCGATACGCGAAACGAGGACGACTTCGCGACTCCATCGACCATCGGCCCCGGACCCGGACCCGGCGAGCGCAAGAGCGCACCCGCGTTAGCATTACTTGGGCCGCTTAACGATACCAGATCGCTTCGCAGATGGCCTCCGGGTGACGATCGTTTCAATACCTTGCAGCGTCCGCGCGAATTCGGACCGCAGGTGCTGCGCGTGTGCTGCATCCTTCGGCTCAGATAAAAATGCAATCTTCACGAAGAAGCGGTTCAATCGCGATGTGACGAGAAGATTGTCAGAGTGTTGCGAGCGTAAGTTCGTGATCTGTCGTCGCATCTCAACGAGATCGAACCGGTCATCGTCGGGCTTATTCGCCAAATGAAGCTCATACCGTTGCGGTAGATAAACGAAGCCGCCGCGCCGAGTATCTTGGCGCGACGACCTCGCCATGGTGAACCCGGACGGGGCAATGTCCGGTGCAGAGAGGTTAGCGCTCCGCAGCTCGGGTGCAATCGAAGACGCGGATTAAGCTTGATGTCGTCGCGGAAGGTTAAATCTGGAACAAGCGCTACTGTGGTCTGCAGCACGCCCGCGCGTCCAGTTAAGCGCTCCTTCTCCAGCGACGTCCCGGCCACGCGATCAAGGTCGGAGCCTAGCGCTTTGGCGCGGGTTACGTCGCGCTCAATCGATCGCTCGGACTTGCCAGATTTTGCCGCCGTGTCCTTAGCGAAACTGTCCATAAGGCCGTCAAGCCGCCTTTCGCTTGGAGATCAGCTTCGCCCGTTGCGCCGACGTCAGGTCGCGGCGGATCAGGTTTTCGTCGATTTCCATATCCAACCAAATTCAACTTCACGAAGCACTCGCCCGGCGAGCGTGGCGACCCCGCGAATTGCCGCTATCGAATGCCGCTAGCGCCGCTATTTGTTGATGTAAGTGACTGAAAAACACTTGCTGGCGCTCCCTAGGGGAATCGATCCCCTGTTTCAGCCTTGAGAGGGCTGAGCAGCAAGAGTGAGTTCGCCGCCGGAGTTGTGGCTAGGATCAAGAGCCGAGCCCCTGGTTCAGGCGGAGTTCCATCCATCAAGGACTAGGTGGTTGGCTCGAGCTTTTGTCAGAATTCGCGGCCTAGTTCACGAGTCGCGACCCGCTAGGCTGCCTTTGACGAGACTTCGACCTACGACATTTAGCGGGCAACGCGAACTCAGAACTCAATATCGAGCGCGCTTCCCCTATCGACTCACGAGTTTTGGCTTTTGGTGAAAATCGACTCATGATTCTTGGGTTTCTCGACTCGCGAATTTTTGGCAGGCCACGATAAATCAATGGGTTAAGCGACTCGCTTTTGATTGGTCCCGACACGCTTCGCGAGCTTCGGCTAGGCAAACCGGTGCCGCAAATGGCAAGCGAAGCGGCGAAGGCTGCCGCGCCGAAGCCCGACGGGCGAAGGCGGGCTGCGAAATCAATGATTTGGGCCTTGACCGAATTTTCCGGTGGACCGGCTGATTTTGTTGGAGCCAGACATGATCAAGATCGCGACACTCCCCGTTGCGACACGCGATGCCCGCGAGCGCATCCAGCGGCGGATGTGTGGCGCCGTTCCTGCCTCTCTCATTCCTGCCTCTCTCATTCCGGGACTGAACATGCGCAAGCTTCTGGCGATTTTGGTGATCTCGTGCTGGGCCACTTCGGCTTACGCACAAACGGCCGACCTCATTGTCACGAACGCAAAGATCGTGACGCTGGATCCTGCATCGACGATCGCGCAGGCGCTCGCCGTCCGCGACGGCAAGATCGTTGCAGTTGGCGGCAACGATGCCATGGAAGGCCTGATCGGGCCCGCGACGCGCCGCGTCGACGCCGGCGGACGCACGATCATTCCGGGATTGATCGATTCCCATATTCACGCCGTGCGCGCCGGCCTCACCTACGCCACCGAGGTCAACTGGATCGGCGCAAAGACCATTGGCGAAGCCATGGAACGCTTGCGCCAGGCGGCCAAAGCGCGCCCGGCGTCCTGGATCATCGTGGCCGGTGGCTGGAGCGACTTGCAATTTGCGGAGAAGCGGCGGCCGACGCTCGCCGAGGTGATGTCGGCCGTTCCCGACAATCCGGCCTACATCCAGCTGTTCTATTCGGCGCTGCTGATGACGCCGAAGGCGCAGCAAGCCCTCGGGATCTCCGCGGATCAGTTGCCGGCCGGGATCACGGCCGAGCGTGCCACATCGGGCGAAACCACGGGCTGGTTCAACGGCTCCATCGTCAGTATCTCCGCGCTGTTCGATCGCCTGCCGAGGCCCAATTTCGAGGACAATGTCGCCGGGACCCGGCAGTTCTTCACGGAGCTCAATCGTCTCGGAATTACCGGGATCGTGGATCCCGGCGGTTTCAGCATTTATCCCAGCCACTACGCCGCCTTGCAAAAGCTCTGGCGTGAAAAATCACTTTCGGTGCGTGTCTCCTACAGCCTGTTCGCCCAGAATGTCGGCGCCGAATTCGAGGAGTACAAGAACCTCACGCCGTTCCTGCCGATGGGATTCGGCGACGACATGCTGCGATTCAACGGAATCGGCGAGCGGATCACCGGCGCCATGTACAACAACAACGCGCCCGACGCGGCGGCGAAGGACAAGTTCCTCGAGATCATTCGCTGGGCGGCAAAACAAGGGCTGACGGTCACCATCCATTGGCAGGAAGACAAATCCGTCCATCACCTCCTCGACCTCTATGAAGAGGTCAACAAGGAGACGCCGATCGCGCCGCTGCGCTGGTCCATCGCCCATCTCGACAACACCTCGCCCGAAACGCTGGCGCGGATGAAGGCCCTTGGTGTGGGCTGGACCATGCAGGACGCCATGTACCTCGGAGGCGACCGTATCGTGGCGCAGGCGGGCGAAGCCGCGCGCAGCATGCCGCCCATCGTCACGGCGTTGCGGACGGGCGTCCATGTCGGGGCCGGCACGGATGCGCATCGGGTCGCATCCTACAATCCGTTCGTGGCGCTGCAATGGATGCTCGACGGCAAGACCGTCGGCGGACTATCGACGCGCGGCCCGGACGAAACACCCAGCCGCGAAGAGGCCTTGCGCCTCTACACCGTGGGAAGCGCCTGGTTCTGCTTCGACGAGACGCGGCGCGGCACGCTCGAAAACGGCAAGCTCGCCGACTTCGCGGTTCTCGATCGGGACTTCATGTCCGTCCCCGTCGAGCAAATTGGCGCCACGGCGTCTCTGCTGACGGTCGTGGGTGGCAAGGTCGTCTACGCAGCGGATGTATTCGCAAACGCAAAATAAGAGCTGGAGGCCCGCCGTGCCGCTCTCGCGAAATCTCGGCCTGTTGTCCAATGCAGCGATATTTGCTCTCGTCTCACACCATGCAGCTCGGGCCGACATACGTTCCAGCCAGTTCCTGGGCGGCGGTCCCTTGGTGGCTGCCCGGCAGCCGCGCTCATTCAACCACCTCGTCGGCGCGTAACAGGAATGACTCCGGTACTTTCAGACCGAGTGCCCTGGCGGTCTTCAGATTGATGACGAGGTCGAACTTGGTCGGCTGTTGGACTGGCAAGTCGGCGGGCTTCGCCCCACGCAAAATCCTGTCGACAAAGGTCGCAGCAAGCCGCCATAGGTGGGTTGCGTCCACGCCGTAGGACATCAGCCCGCCCGCATCGACGAACTCTCGGTATTCAAACATCGTTGGAATTCGCGCGGTCAGCGCTCGGGTCGCAATGGCGAAGGTGAGTGGGACGCCGACGGCATAGAGTGCGTCCGCACGGTCCCTGAGGGCCTCGAAAGCCGATGCAACGTCCTCTGCGCGCCGGATTTCCAATATCGTCGCCTCGAGGCCGAGCGCGGATGCCGCCGCCTGCACCTCATCCATCCTGTTTTTGAAACCGGGGCTATTGGCATTGACCATAACGGACAAGCGGCGGAAACCTGGGACAACCTCGCGCAACAGCTCGAGGCGCTTGCCGGCAAGACTGATGGGGTTGAGCGCCAGGCCGGTCGCATTGCCGTCCGGTCGGGCCAAACTTGCGACGAGGTCGCTGCCAACAGGGTCGCCAGAAATGGAGACAATTGGGATGAGCGATGTCGCGCGTTTTACCGCGAGAGTCGGAGATCCCCCCACCGTGACGATGACATTCACCTTGAGCCGGACGAACTCGGTCGCAATTTCCTTGGAGCGTTCGGTATGTCCCTCCGCAGAGCGATACTCGATCGCAACGGTCCGCCCCGCGATCCAACCGAGTTCGCGCAACTGATCCTCGAAATCTTGGGCCGACCAGGCCGGGCCCAAGAATCCGATGATGGGTAGCTTTTTCGTCTGCTCCGCCCGCGCCGGGCTCGGGCCCATAACCGCGGCAACGCCGACGAGCGTGATGAACTCGCGCCGCCTCATTGAATTACTCGTTTGAAGCGCCCGACTGAGGCATACAGCCTAGCATTTTTCAACCGGGAGCCGAGCGAGAAAAGGGCTGGCAGCCCGCCCTAACCGTGCGACGCAATGTCCGCAACGGGTCAAAAACGGCGCTTGGGAAGTCGGCCGGTCACTTCCGGTCCGCCCCGATAAGCGGACCACTTCGCAGTTCGCTTGCAGTTCGCATTGGGGCCATCAGGAGAAGTAAGCCGTCCTCACTCGATCACTTCGTCGGTGCGGGCGAGGAGCCCTGGCGGTACAGCCACGTCGAGAGCCTTTGCCGTTTTGAGGTTGACTGCCAACCCCGTCCCGATGCACCCAACGACTTCTTTATCCAGCCCGCCGCCATCCCAATGAGGCGTGGCACGTCGCCCAACAGTCGAAGAGCGCCTGCCCTTCGGCGAGACTTGGTAGAACGAAATACGCTGGCGATACGCGAACGCAACACGACCGTCCGCGAGCTTGTTGTCACCGTCCATCGTAAACGGGTGGACGCTTTTGTGCCTCGGCATCACGGCCTTCCTGGAAATCCCTGGTCGTGAGCAGCGCACTATATTGGTCGCCGAGCTTAGCGAGCGCCGTCTGAGAGTCTTCGAGCGCCATATGGGAGGAGGCCAGGGACGTCTTAATCCCGAGAGGGCCGCATGCGGCGATCTTGTTGGCGATCTCGACAGCCTTCGCGAGAGCCGCATCTCGGTTTGGGGCCACTTCCTGAACCGTTCCCATCCGGAGGGCTTCCTTCGCACCCCAATGATCGCCTGTTAGAATGAACCGCATGGCATTTCCCCATCCGGCTTCTCTGGGGAAACGAACCGTTGCACCGCCTCCGGGAAAACGGCCGTGCGTATTCTCATCCTGACCGAACTCCGTGTCTTCCGACGCTACGCGTATGTCCGCTACAAGGAAAAGCTCGTGCGCCATATTCCAGGTGTCGCCATGCACCGCGACAACCAGAGGCTTCGTGAGCGCTGGCCCGGTCCGCCCCAGAGGGTCGATGAAGCCGGGCCCATCCATCATCTTTTTTCCCGACTGAGCGAATGCCTTGTAGGCATCGACATCGACACCTCTGGAGAAGCGGTCGCCATAGCCGAACAGAACCGCCGCACGGAGCGAGGGGTCCCGATCATACTCGTAGTATGCTCTCGCCACGCTTTCTGTCGCATCCGGATCCAGCCGGTTGTCGATGTAAGGCCGATTGATGCCAATCAGTACAATTTGGCCTCTGCGCTCGATGGTGATCTTCGTCTGCTGATCGTACGGGATGTCCGCCATAAGCCTGGACTGCGCGGCCTCGTCGGTTTGTGATGTCATCGACTTGTCTCCCGATTTCTGGGCCTGCAACGCAACCGTCCCGAAAAGAACGGCCACTACTCACCGCTATCGGTGCTGAAAGCTGTGGTGTTGAGCAACGCCAGGCATTGCCCCATAAGCCCTGTTGGCCCCATACCAGGGAGCCGCGCCGCCAGGGAGTTCGAGGCCCATTCTGCCTGCTGGCGTTAACTCGCAGTCGTTCAATATATCCCTATTGGGATATTGCGCCTGAAACGAAGCTGGATTTTGAGTCGCCCACGTCGGGCACTGGGCACTTGCAGAGGTTATCGCGCCAATCGACATCATCGCTGCAATAATGGAAGTCCTGAATCCAATCATAATCGTACTCCGAACGGTTGTTGTTTTCGTGCGGAGCGTTCGCGCTGGCTAGAATCGGCTGCTCTGTTGAAAGCGTTTCCTGCGAATTTTTTTGACAAGGATTAGCTAGGTATGCGCTTGGGAAAAGACACGCAGTGGAAAATCACAGCTGCGCGAACGGCAAATCGGCACGCTCACCATTGCGTGAGCCGCCCCCACATCCACGGATGTCTGACGTCGGGATTGCGGTCCTAGATCATGCGCCGAGGCTGTTGAAAGGAGCCGCCAAAAACCTCCTCCTTTCGCGTTCGGTAGATGGTGACGACCTCCCGGCACGCTTTGACATTCAACCGGTGGAAATCGATCTTCAATTGATCCAGCTCGCCAACGGTTATCCGGTAGTTGGCCGCGCCCAGGAACAGCAGCGCCATTGTGGTGGGCCATGAGAAATCGAGAGACTTGGCCAGGATCAACACCGGCTCGCGATCCTTCTCGATCAATGCCCGTTCCGCGACGTCTATTGGAAGCCCACAGAGCAACGACAGGGCAACGGTGGTCTCGTTGAACTTGAGAGAGTGAGCAAGCTCGAAGACCTTGTCTTCCGTCAATTCGCCTCTCTCGTGCAGTTTTGCCACCGTGCGTTTCG
The DNA here is from genome assembly GCF_052075935.1 of Bradyrhizobium sp. 215_C5_N1_1. Lineage (NCBI taxonomy): Bacteria > Pseudomonadati > Pseudomonadota > Alphaproteobacteria > Hyphomicrobiales > Nitrobacteraceae > Bradyrhizobium > Bradyrhizobium sp. 215_C5_N1_1. Next base: position 7,279,497 of record NZ_CP197228.1, read on the forward strand.
CCGTGAAGTAATCCTTCGACGCCGGGCCAAACCTGGCGTGAATGGCGCCGGTGACATCGACGACGACGCGATGGACCTGATTTTCGATATCCGGACGCTCCCTCTTCAGCTTTTGCCGCACCTCTTCAGAGGCTTTGGCGATCAACTGGTGGAAGAGATGTCGAGGAATATCCTTTCGAAGTCCTACCGATTCAGCGAGGATCGAATCCCCTTCCGACCGCCGCACCAGGTGCAGAAATCCGGATTTGGAGAGGTTCGCCCCGGCATTTGAAGCGACCGAGGTTACGACCTCGGGAGATCCGCGCACCACCAGGACATCGGTGACCGTTTCCGGGACCGTTTGCCGCTTGGAGATTGCAAGCAAATGTTGCTGGCTCTTGTTCTTGGCACACGCAATCAATGTCTCGGTGTCGAGGCGCTCCGACTGACTGAGAACCGGCCATGCGACATCGATGCAGTCGTCGCTTGCCATCTGCCGGGTCAACGCATAGGGCGCGTTTGAGCTGCATGCGAGCTTTCCCGCGAGCTTCGCCCGCGCGCTCGTTTCAATCTCTTGCGCGAGACGACCGATGACCTCACCGAACGTCCAGATCTGCTCCTCGGAATAAGTGCCGGCGATCAGGATGTCCGCCGCATGCCAGAGCGCCCGCAGACAACTCTCGGGATTTCCTCTCGCAACTGCTTCGTCCAACTCGGCCAAGAATGACGTGATAGCAGCCATTGATGCGCTCGCGGTTTGAAAATAATCGAACGACAAAAGCGGATTTCAAACGAATGGGCGATGACACCACTCCAGACCTGAACACGCCGTAAAATCATTCCCGCCGCCTCGGATCGGGCATAAGATTCGCCTAATCAGATCGATCGAATTTTAGGTAGTGCCTGACTTGGAGGAAGCGGACGCCGTCAACACCCGCCCAACGTAGCTGCACCCGCGAGGTCACGCGTTTTGACCAGCAGCAGTCTCCGGCAAGCGAAGGATACCTCGGCTGGGGCAGCAGCACCGCCCACCGAATGGTTCGGCTCACGCTTAAGGGATTACGGCGACAGTGCTACTGCGCGCCGTACTCGAATGGCTGAAATTGTAACTGGAGGCGCGACCGACGTAACTACAATACCAGCAACAGTCCCGAAACCAGCAAGATGCTGAGGATAATTCGCCGGAACAGCGCGTCATCGACGCAGCGAAAGACAAAAATCCCGAGCGCCGTTCCTGCAACGAGCGCCGGGATGCCGACGGCGAAGTCAACCAGGACCTTTGTCGACAGATCTCCTCGGATCAGCATGAGAACAAGTGCGAATATCTGCATGGCGGCGATGAAGGGTTGAACCATTCCGCGCTGTTCGGTTTTCGGCACGCCGTGGATGTCGCACCATATGGTCGGTATTGCACCCGGCATTGCCGTCAACCCGCCGACAAAGCCTCCGCCGAAGCCGATCAATGCATTACGTCCCGCATTCATCTGCAGGCGATGAGAAAGCGCCGGCCGGAACAACGTGTAGGCCGCGTAGCAGGCGACGGCGAGACCAAAGCTCTCCCTGAAGATCCGGGCGTCTGCAGCTTGCAGCAACCACACGGCGATCGGAACGCCAAGCAATCCGCCGACGACCAGTCCCGAGCTCTGCTTCCAGCGGATGCTTTTTCTCAAGGCCCAAAGACCCGCGGCTTGCACGGTGATGCTGCAGGCCATCATCAGCGGGACCGCCTCCCGTGGCGGGAGAACGTGAAGGAGAATCGCGCCGGCCACCGCCGAAAAGGCAAAGCCCGCGAGGCCCGAGACGAAAGCGCCGCAAAACACGGCGATGCTGAGCAGGCAAAACGACGCCATGTCGCCCATGAGCTAACCCTTCGTGTCTGTCAAATCCTGGAATAGCGAGCTGGCGATCAGTCCCCGGACGACAGTCCGGGCGGCTCGGGCGGTGCCCCAGCATCGCTCTGGCGGGTCGACGTCAACATCGTGGCTGCAAGAATGTGAAAAATGACAACGCCGATGGCGATCGTTGCGAGCAGCGTATTCTCGCCCGGCGCCGAAATCCGAAGCTTGCGTTCGGACGGCTTTTCACTGACCGGCATTGTCTCGCCCTCCAACATCTGACCGAGAGGCAAACTGGGGCCACGCATTGTCGATCAGGTGGTAGTTCTGCCGAAGGGTGCGCTCTGCCTGCAGCCGTCGCGCATGGTGGAGCGCTTGAAGGAGGCGCCCAAACCAGCCTTCCTTTCGGGAAGACCCCGTGGAGGCGACAAACGAACTCGCTGAAATTGACGCATCGCCTCTGGGTGAAGCTCTGCCGTTAAACAATGGTACGGAGGATGCCACGAGCGACTGAAACATCTTGTGAAGCAACAACCCATAGAACACGCGGGTGAGACGCCGTGCCTTATCTTCCAAGCGCATGACACGAACACCTTGTGTGAGTGACCGGATACGGCTGGAAGTATCGAGCGGGACGCGGGGCCACGCTTTAAGGCGAGCTTAATTTGTTCTTATCGTTTCCTTGATTCTGAAGGGTGTGCTTGCTTTCGGGCCCGCGTACCGGTTGAATATCCGCCTTGCGCACACCTCCGAAGGCATTGTTTTGCTGTACCTATTTGACGAGTTTGTCCTCGACACCGACCGGCGGGAATTGCGCCGTGACGGACGTACGATCCCGTTGCAGCCCCAGGTTTTTGACGTCCTCGAATATCTGATCCGCCACCGCGCCCGGGTGGTGACCAAGGACGATCTGATCAGTGCAATCTGGGGCGGGCGCATCGTCTCGGAGTCGGCGCTCACCACCCGCATCAACGCAGCCCGTACCGGAATAGGCGATTCCGGCGAGGCGCAGCGGCTGATCAAGACTTTGCCGCGCAAAGGCGTCCGCTTTATCGGCACGGTGCGGGAAGCGGCCAGGGAGGTCGAGAACGCGGTCGTACCTCTGAAAACCGAAATCTCCACCCCGGTGGTCGGCCGGACCCCCTCCTTCGAGACGATCGACCAGATGACGCGGCACGTCCTGTCCGGCAAACGGCAGATGGCTTTTGTCACCGGAGAAGCCGGGATCGGCAAGACGGCCTTCATCGCCAAGGCGCTCGAGCAGCTGACGGAACAGGGCTTCGATCAGCTCTATGGGCGCTGCACCGAACGGTTCGGAACCGACGAAGTCTTTCTTCCACTCATCGATGCGCTGGTGAGCCGCTATCGCGCAAACGGCCCGGAACTGATTTCGGCAGTTCGCGCCCACGCACCCACCTGGATCCTGCAATTGCCAGGCGTCATCGACGCATCGGAACGCGCGGCTTTCCAGGACGAAGTGTTCGGCGCGACGCGCGAACGGATGCTGCGCGAATTCTGCGATCTTCTGGAAGCGCTGAGCCTCGACCGCCCCTGGGTTCTTGTTCTCGAAGATCTGCACTGGAGCGACTTCGCGACACTCGACGTCCTGTCTCGGTTCGCACGCGGGAACGGCAACGCGCGCGTGCTGGTCCTCTGCTCCTATCGTCCGGCCGACAGTTCCGTCGGCGGGCATCCCATCCCTCGCCTGCACCGGGACCTCGAGATTCACGGATACTGCAGCGAATTGCGCCTCGATCGGTTGTCGCGTCCGGAGGTCGAGCGTTACCTGGCATTGCGCTTCGGCGACGAGCAGCTTGCCTCCAGCCTGTCAAAGCCGGTATTCGAGCGAACGCTGGGACATCCGTTGTTTGTTGCCACGCTGCTCAAGCACTTGATCGACCAGGAGTCGATCATCGAAATTGACGACGGATGGCGCCTGTCCTCACAGGCGGCATTTGCGCAAGACCGCATTCCGGACAGCCTCGTGAACATGATCGGCCACGAGCTCGATCGCCTCACCGACAACGAGCGGCGTCTGCTCGACGTCGCCAGCGTTGCCGGCGAGGAATTTTCTGCGGCCCTCGTTGCGGCCGGTCTGTCCGACGATGCGATCGACGTCGAAAGGGACATCGAAGCGTCGATCCGGAAGGATCAAATCCTCGCTCGGTCAGGGGTTTCCGAGTGGCCCGATGGCACATATTCGGGCTGCTACGCTTTCCGTCACATTCTCTATCAGAACATCATCTACCAGAATCTGCCGCCGGGGCGCCGCGCACAAACGCACAAGCGCCTGGGCAAGAGGCTGGAGGAGGCCTATGCCGGCCGCACCCCTGAAATAGCGCCTGCGCTCGCACTTCACTTTGAGCAGGGTCGCGACTTTCCGAGCGCGTTGCGTTACCTCCGGGAAGCGGCAAAGAACTCGACGAAACGCCTCGGCCACGCGGAGGCCGCAAGCTATCTCACCCGCGCGCTTGGCATACTCGATCGCTTCGATGCTGCCGACAAATTCTCGACCCGCGTCGCTCTTCTGCGGGAGCGAAGCTGGGCTCTTCGCTCGTGCGGCGACCTCGCCGGCTCCATCCGTGATCTGCGAGACATGATTGCCTGCGCCGAACAAGCGGGCGAGATCAAGCAACAGCTCAACGGCCTTACGGCTGTGAGCAGCCTCTGCTTGCGCGTGGATCGCCACGCCTGCCTTGAGGCCGCTGAAGATGTGCTGTCGCGAAGCCAGGCGCTGGCGGACGACACATTCAAGGCTCTGGTCCAGGGCAGCAGCGCGAGCGTCAACCTGTTCCTCAACGGCTGGCGCAAACAGGACGCCACGCTCTGCGACAGGGCGATCGAGCTGAGCGCGAATGCCACGCATTATGGCATCCTGATCAGGCGCAATGGAATATCCGGTATCGTCGATTGCTGGAGGTCGCGGTACCAGGAGTGCCGCCGCGCCGGCACGGAAGGCAAGCGGTTGGCCCGTCTGGCCGGCGACGTCTACACTTTTGTTCTGTTCAACGTTCTTGAGTCGATCGCGCTTATTCATCTGGGCGAGTGGCGCGAGTTGCGACTTGAAATCACGGCCGGCCTCGAACTGGCCGTCAGGAACGCGAACGGCCCCAGCAGCGCATTGTGCCGGCTGACGCTTGCGTGGTTGCACGTCGAAGCGATGGACTTTGATGGAGCCCGTGAGCTCTGCGAAAGCGTCGACGATAGTCTGCTGGTCGGAGATCAGTCGACCTACTTCCACAAGCGGGCCGTCCTTGCCAAGGCCTATGTCGGGCTGAACGACCCGTCGGGAGCTCGCAGGCAATTTGATGACATCGAGCGCCGCAGGCATGAAGAAGGCATCGATATCGAGTTTACCGCCGCGACGCAGGTGTATCATTGTCTCGGCGAATATTACCTGCAGGTTGACGACTTTACGCAGGCTGAGAGCTGTGCGCGCCAGCTCCACGACTATGTGGCCACGGCTCCGGATCTCAATCACCTGGCCCAGGCCCACGGACTGCTCGCCCGTACTGCGCTTGCCATGGGCAATTCAGCGGAGGCTCAGTTGCAGCTGTCCCGCGCGCTGGAGATCGTCGACAGCGCCGACTTCCCGATTGCTTCCTGGCGGGTGTACCGCACGGCCGCCGAGATCTTCGCGAAGTACGGCGACGTCGACAGAGCGGCGACGTATCGCATGCGATTTGTCGAGACCGTCCGAAGGCTCGCGCAAAATTTCGAACCCGGGGATCGGCTGCACAAGAGCCTGCTCGCCATGTTGGCGACGCGAACAGCGCAACTGGAAGCAATGACCTCTCTGCCTTCGCGGCCCGACAGTGCACGCCATTGACCCGATCCGCCTCGACACGCATGGCGGCCAGGTCTGCAATCTACCGATCGGTCGGCCGAAATGGCGATAAACTGTGCGGCAAGTTGCGATGAAAATGGCCAAGCTACTTTGAGCTTCGCGCCGCGCGCCAATCCTTGCGAACGCCGGCGAGGTCCGCTGCTCAGCATATCATGGGGTTATCCCCGTGGTCGCAAACTCCACCCGGTTGATCCGAGGGCACTGGCGCAAATGCGTGGTAGGCCGGCGCAGCGATCGATCGCTCGAAGCGGGAGCTCGCCCCCACGCCCTGTTCGGTGTGCCGATCGCCAGTGCGGTGCTCACGCGCCTGGAGCGGCGTGCTGAAGATTGCGGTGACGACCAGTCCGGTCAACAACGCCTTGGACAGGACTGATCCGACGAGATTTTTGAATGGTGTCATCGTGGTGGTTCCTTTCGTTTGGGGGATCCCCCGCGAGGCAAGAGATCCGATCCACCACCCTTAGACGTGCGTTGTCGCGCGCTTATTCCCAAGTCACAAAGTAGTTTCCGAGGCGCGTACAATCTTCTCGGACACGAGACAGAGCTCTACGCCAGATTCGGTTGCCTGCATCGAACGTGAATAAAAGTTTAGTTAGCCGAGAGCCGGGCGCGTCCACGCGGTGCGAGGCGAACCTTGTTGAGGCTGTGACGGCGAGACCGAAAACGCGGATGGACCCACGGCGCGTATGAGATCATATTACCCAGGCATCACTTTGTTCGAAGAGCAAAGGATTAATCGAATGTACGCCAACATTCTCTTGAGCACGGACGGATCGGACGTCGCGCGAAAAGGCGTTGAGCATGGCATTGCCCTGGCGAAGGCGTTGAACGCCAGGCTGACGATCATCACTGTGACGGAAGCGCTGCCGGTCGACTATGGGAGCGGACACGCCTCGGGATGGATTCCGACCCAGGAGGAGGTTGACAGCTATGACGCAGCCTGCAAAGCCCGTGCAGGCAAAGTGCTCGATGAAGCGCGCGCCATGTCGGAGCAGATCGGCACGCCTGCGGAACTCCTGCACGTTCCGAATGCGCACCCGGCGACTGCGATCATTGAAACAGCAGAGTCGAGAGGCTGCGACTTGATCGTCATGGCCTCTCATGGGCGTCGCGGCCTCAGGAAGCTGTTTCTGGGCAGCCAGACATCCGAGGTCCTGGTGTACGGAAGCGTGCCGGTGCTGGTCGTGCCAAAACCGGCATAGTGCAGGGCTTACCCGACGCCACTCGGCTGTTCTGCCGGGCGAGCCCAACCGAAACAAGGCGCCAATCGACCGCTCTCACGCGGCAGGAGAATTTTATGGTCAGTGAAAAAGGCCCGAACATCAAAAAGAAGCAGAAATGCAAAAATTGCGAGGGCAAAGGCTTGCTCAAGAAGGGCGAGAAGGTGGTGAAGTGCCAGCGCTGCAAGGGCACGGGGGTGCGGTGATGTTGAGTTGATGACCGCTCTATTCCCGGGGGATTGAGATGACAGTGCACTTCCAAGCAATCGATTTTATTTTTGATCAGCCCGGCTGGATCGGACCGAAGTCACGGCGTCACCGATTCGCCTTAGCGTATTCGTGTTGCGCAACGTGCCGACGCCCTTCAGGCGCCCCGCGCCTAACGCCGAAAGCAAACGCGATCGCGCTGGATCGCCCGTAAAATGGATCCAGAGATCGCCGCCGGCGACGGCTATTCGTTCATCGCTGACATAGCGTGCGAGGGCGTTTTCGCCACCTTTCGGGATTGGACTGCGCATCACGCGAACGGCGACCCTTTGCGGATCAGCGGTCGCTTCGGCACGAAACGGGTTTGCGCGTAGCAGGCGTCGCCACGCGTCAGCGTTGCGAACGATGATTGCGACATGCTTGCCGAACCGCACGTTGAAGGCCGCTTCGAGATTTTCTTCCAACTCGGAAATCGACGCCTTGTCGCTGTCAAACGTCAGATTTCCCGTCGCGCCGATGGTTCTGGGGTCGTGGAGGCCGAGGCCTTGCGCCATGGCACGCAGCTCGGCCATCGCCAATCGCCGGCCGAGCGGGAGAACCACACTGTAAAGCAGGGCCACGTAGGTCGTCATCGTTGGATGGCTCTCGTTCTCGGTCGGCTATCCTGACCAGCTTTATCGTTCACAACGTCAAATATCTTACGGGGTGCAGTCAAGCACTGTCACCGTAGTAGCCCGCACCATGAAGCCACTGGTATTCCGGCCGGCAACATCAAGCTTCGTGCGGTATTCTGGGCGATCCATCACAGAAAGGTCGTGAGCTCATAAGCCAGCACGGCTCCGCCAAGACAGCGCCGCCATGGGTTCACCCCGCGGAAAATCTCGTCGAGGGCCCAAACGATGAGGCCGCCTTTGAACACGATGTCCAGGGCAATAGCGGCATTGCCCGGCGGCTGCCAGATCCAGCGCAGGGCACCGGCCACGATGACGACCCAGAGAACGAGGTTGGGGGCCTGGGCGATCGTGATGTCACCGGTTTCGCGATTCCGAAAGAACCATTGCAGGAACCTGGACATGATCGCGCTCGCCTCTCCGATCGCGAAGATTATCGAGTACTCCGGTCGCCGCGATTCCCGATGTTTGCGATCGAGGGCCGCATCGGGTCTTTCGCGGTTTCGGGAGATGACGACGACAGCGCTGGATTGCTCGCCATCGACGGGCAGCCTATGCGTCCCGACGCATTGCGGCTGCTTCGGTGGAGCAGCCACATCGAACAAGGGCGCCGTCGCCGGCGCCCTTCATCGCTTGCCGCTCAATCCCGGCTGCGATGCAGCACGTGCCGTTGCTGCTGCGGCGCGTAGGCCCGCATCGGGTTGATACCGCAGCTCTCGTTGGTGCCGCTCGCGGTGGCGCGGCACTGCTCATAGGTGGAAAACTCGCAATTGCCGGGGTAGCCCGATTGGCGGCCCTGCAGGCAATAATTGTCTTGCACCTCGGTTGCGGACGCGGCGGTAGAGGATGCCGCGACGGTCAAGGTGGAAACGGCCGCAAGGACGGCGATGGCAAGATGACGATGCATGAGGGAACTCCTGTGTAGCGCTCGCCGGATGCGAGGACTCTCGTAAGCTAACGTTTGAGATCTCGAATACTTCGCAGCCGGAGAGATTAAATCGCTGTTATGTGCCACAGGGGCGGCACGCCCGTGCTCCGCTCTTGCGCCGCGGCGCGCGACCTTACAGTTCAGCTGGCCAGCCCGATCGCTCGGCTCGACGCAAGGACGACTTTACGATCAGGCGATGGAAGGGCGCGATTCCCGCGATATAGGCCCGCCCTCCCAAATGATTGAAGGTCACGACCGTTGTGGCGACAAGTCGGCGGCACAAGGCGGACTCTTCAACCAAAACGGACAAACGGAAGTCGAGATGGCGATCGTCCTCGCCAAGGATAATCTCATGACGACGCCGATCGTAGACCCGAAAGAAATCGATCCTGTCGGTCGCAACGTCATCGCGCAAGTCAGACGATGTCTTAAGACCGAACCCCGCAACCAAAGTGTCCCTTAGAGCCACCAGCCAGCCAACCCACCGCGCCTGACCCATAAGCATATGGGTGGCGAGGCGCTCGGCGTCGCCCGTCGCATGGCTCGGCAGATCGATCGCGAATGCGTCAGCGAAGCCCGCCTTGGCGTAGAGCGGCTTGAGCACCGAACGCTGCGGCAAATCCACTCGAGCAACGCGCGCCATAGATGTTCTGCCCGGACTGAATGGAAGCGAAGAGGCGGTGGAGACCAATAGCACCGGCGGGGCTCTCCAACAAGCGGCGAGGCCCCCGGGCAAGTCGATGCCCCCTCCCCACTCAGCGGTCATTGAAACTGAAGCGCGGACCACGCTGCCGGCCACGCCCACTCACCCTCCATCCACTACGCACTCCGCACCATCGATAACGTAGGCTGCGTGACGAAAATCCCTGATGATGGCGAGCTTGTCGGCGGACCAGTTCAACAGCATGAAATATTTCGCCCGCCCGCTCGGCTCATTCGGATCGAACACCAGGATCGCGGGACGTCCGTCGACCTGCCCCGTCACCAGGTGCCAGTCGCTGATCTTCGAATAATTGCCGAAATAGCGCGACACCTCGGCCTTGCCGTTCAGCCTGGTGCGGTTGATGAGCTCGAGCCTGACGTCATCGGCGATCATGGCGCGGATCGCGTCGAAGTCGCGCGCATTGAAATGGCCGACATAGGCGTTGAGCCGCGTGCGATCGGCCTCCGACAGGCCTGGCTGCGGCACATCGTCAGGCTCCTCGGCGAACTCACGCAGCTGCGTGCGCCCGCGATGCAGCGCGGCCTTCACCGCCGGCAGGCTGAAATCCATGATGTCGCAGACCTCGGCAAGCGAGCAGCCGAGCACGTCCATCAGGATCACGCTGGACCGCTGCGCCACCGGCAGCCGCATGAAGGTGCGCAGGCTGGTCGCAGCGATCTGGCGGCTTTCCACATCATCGAGCTGGTCGGCAATCATCTCCACCTCCTCAGCCGAATGAAGCGCCTCCTGTCGGTTGCGGCGGCGCAGGAAATCCAGCGCGGTGTTGTGCGCGATGCGGAACAGCCAGCCCTCCGTATTGACGACGGGCGTGACCGATTGCAGCGCTCCCATCGCCTTGATCAGCGCATCCTGCAGCACATCCTCACCGTCGATGACCGAGCCGACCATGCGCGCGCAGTAGCGATGCAGCTTCGGCCGCATCTGCGCCAGCAGCGCCTCGATATCGATGGTGGCCAGTGGCTCTGGCGCCATTGTTCCTCCGCCTCGCCTGGTCAGGACTCGTTCAGCATACGGTAGTTGCCGACGATCCTCACATCACGAACCAGCGGCGGCTCGGCGCAGCGGTCGCGGATGCCGTCCTGGAACGCCTGAAACGCCCTGAGTTTCGGGATCGGGCTCGAGCCGTCCTCGGCCGCGGCCTCGACCAGATGGATGAAGGTGTCGTCCTCCAGCCGCAGCGTCAGATAGCGCACGCCGTCCGGCCCGGCCGCCTTCAATTCGGCAAATACCGCCGAAACCAGCTCGGCGTTCCTGTCGGCCAGCTCGGGCTTGGCCTTGTACCTGATCAACGTCCTTTTCATCGCGCTCTCCTTGCTCATCTCGCGACCTGGCTCGCCCATCGCGCGCCATCTTTCCATTTCGGCATGACCCTCCCGGAAAACCGGTGCCCCGCTTTCCGGATCAAGCTCGCGTCAATGGCCGCGTCATCCCCAAGGACGTTTGGCGGCCGGCGAAGGATGCAGCCGGGGAAAAATTATTTCCGGGCGCATCCTTTGCCCCTCCGACCTCGTCTAGCCCACAGAACGCGCCGCGACAGGGTGGCTCGACACACGGAGAGAGGGCGATGCAGACCCCGACCAATCGCGCCGAGAAGAACTGGGTGCTTGGCGTCACCGCGCTGGCATCCTTCATGATGGCGCTGGACGCCATGATCATCACGACGGCATTCGCGACCATCCGCGCCGAATTCGGCAGCCCGGTCGAGACGCTGCAATGGACCGTCAACGCCTTCAACCTGACCTTTGCCGTGCTGCTCCTGACCGGCGCCGCGCTCGGCGACCGCTTCGGTCGCCGCCGCATGTTCGCGGCCGGGATCGCCCTGTTCGTCGTTGCATCGGCGGCCTGTGCGCTCGCCGGCAATGCCACCGCGCTGATCGCCGCCCGCGCGCTGCAGGGCGCCGGCGCCGCTTTGGTGATGCCGCTGGCGATGGCGATCCTGAGCGGCACGTTCGGCCGCGAGGAGCGCGCCCGCGCGCTTGGCATTTTCGCCAGCATCACCGGCTGCGCGCTGATCATCGGCCCCGCCATCGGCGGCTTCATCACCGAACATTTCGGCTGGCGCTGGGTGTTCTGGATCAACCTGCCGATCGGCCTGATCGCGATCGCCCTGGTGCTGGCACGCTTGCGCGAAAGCTTCGGACCGGCTTCCGCATTGGACATCGCCGGACTGGCGCTCGTCGCCCTCGCGGCGCTGGCGCTGGTCTGGAGCCTGTTGCGCGGCAACGCCGTGGGGTGGGCGAGCGCCGAGGTCATGGGCACGCTGATGTCAGGCCTGGTATTCACAGCCGGCTTCGTGCTCTGGGAATTGCGCGCGGCCGCGCCGATGGTGCCGATGCGACTGTTTGCATCGCGCGCCCTCGCCTCCGGCATGTCCGCAAGCGTCCTGTTCTACGCCGCGATGTATGGCGTCTTGTTCCTGCTGCCGCAGTTCCTGCAGACCACGCTGGGCTTCGACGCCTTCGGCGCCGGACTTCGCCTGCTGCCCTGGACCGCGACGCTGTTCGTCACCGCCCCGATCGCCGGCGCGGTCGTCAACAGGTTCGGCGAGCGGCCGCTGGTGGTGACGGGATTGCTGATGCAGGCGATCGGCCTTGGCTGGATCGCGGAGATCGTGAGCCCCACGGTCGCCTACTCCGCCTTGGTCGCGCCGCTGGTGCTGGCCGGCGTCGGCGTCTCGATGGCGATGCCGGCAGCGCAGAACGCGATCCTGAGCTCGGTCGCGGTGGCTGAAATGGGCAAGGCGTCCGGCGTCTTCAACATGGGCCGCTTCCTCGGGGGCATGTTCGGCATCGCTGCGCTGGTGGCGAGCTTCTCGGCCAACGGCGGGGCCTACTCGGCCGCACATTTCGAGAGCGGATTTGCTGCGGCGATGCGCCTCGCCGCAATGCTGTCGTTGGCCGGCGCGATTGCGGGGCTTTTCCTGCCGGCACGGCGACGGACCGCCAGTGCAGCCGCGCCACAGGATGCGTGACGCTGACACAGGCACGGGGCTGCGGTGACGTTGAGGTGGTGACCTCCCTCATGCCAAGGTAAGGGCCGCCAAGCCGTCAGCGGCGGATACCGCACCATTCACTGTTCGCCCCACCCGAACAGTGAAGCCAATTCCAGCGGGATTATCCAGCCAACCTCCCTGCCTATTATCTCCCCATCAAACAGGGAGACCCCACCATGACCACCCAGCACCCACGCACAGCCATCGTCACCGGCAGCTCGAAGGGCATTGGCGCGGCGGTCGCCGAGCGGCTGGCGCGGGACGGCCTCGCCGTCGTCGTCAACTATGCGAGCGGCGCTGCGCCAGCCGAGGCGCTGGTGGCGAAGATCAAGGCCGCCGGTGGAGCGGCGATTGCGGTCAAAGCCGACATCAGCAAGCTGGCTGACGTGCGCGCGCTGTTCGACGCGGCCGAGACGGCGTTCGGCGGCGTCGACGTGCTCGTCAACAATGCCGGGATCATGAAGGTCGCCCCATTGGCCCAGACCACCGACGAGGTGTGGGACCAGACCATCGCGATCAACCTCACGGGCACCTTCTATGCGCTGCGTGAAGCGGCGAAGCGGCTGCGCGAGGGCGGCCGGATCGTGAATTTCTCAACGAGCGTGGTCGGGCTTTATCAGCCGACCTATGCGGCTTACGCCGCGACCAAGGCCGGCATCGAGGCGATCACCCACATCCTCTCGAAGGAGCTGGGCGTGAGGCGGATCACGGTCAACGCGATCGCGCCGGGCCCTGTCAACACCGAGCTATTCCACAACGCCAATCAGCACGACATCTCGCCGATCATCGATCGGACGCCTCTGCATCGTCTCGGCGAACCCGACGACATCGCGCGCGCGATCTCGTTCCTGGTCGGGCCCGACGGCGGCTGGATCAACGGCCAGATCCTGCGCGCCAATGGCGGCATCATCTGAAGCCGCATCGTCTGGAGATCATGACCATGAGCGATGCGATCACGGGCGGGGCCCCACGGCACAGCCCCGCGTCCCTGCTGTTGCCTGGCTTGCGAAATTTCTACGAGATCGCCAATCCCGTTTCCTATGCGTTTCTGCGCGTTGCCTTCGGATTGATCCTGTTCACGCACGGCTTGCCGAAATTGCTCGGCGAGTCCCACGGCGCCATGGCCAATCCGTTCGCGAGCTCCATCAATTTCATCACCAATTCATTGCATTTTCCGGCCCCGGTGGCGTTCGGCTATTTCGTGATGCTGCTGGAAACCATCGGGGCCATCATGCTCGCCGCGGGGCTGTTCACCCGCCTCGTCGCGCCGATGGTCGCCGTGCAGATGGCGATGATCTGCCTTATCCATTACCCCAAATGGGCCTGGATCGATCGCGGCATGGAGTACCCGTTCCTGATGGGCCTCGTTGCCCTGCACATGTCGTTTCGAGGCGGCGGGCGATTCTCGGCGGACCGCTTGATCGGACGGGAGCTTTGAAGGCGCGCCGGAGGGCCCTGCCCGCTCCGGCCGCGCGAGGTCTTCACACCGCCGCCGTTCGATCCCCCCGCACACAACGCCACAGCAGATCGGCGATCTCGGCGCGGCGCTGCGCCCTCGCCTTTGGCGAGGACATGTCGAAGGCGAATTGCGCCTCGAACGTGTGACGGTTGGCGACCGCGAAGAAGCTCAGCGCATTCAGCGTCATATGCAGTTCGACCGGATCGATGCCGGGCCGGATCGCGCCGCAGGCCGCGCCGCGCTCCAGCACCTTGGCAATCTGGCTGATGCTCGGCTGCGTCATCTCCTTGAGCCTGCGGCTGATGGCCATGTGCCGTCCGCGATGGATGTTCTCGATGCTGACGAGGCGGACGAATTGCGGATGGGCCTGGTGGAAATCGAAGGTGAATTCGGCAAGCCGGCGGATCGCGGCCTCCGGCTCCAGCGCCTCGAGATGCAGATCCTCCTCGGCGGCGCGCATCTCCGCATAGGCCATCTCCAGCACCGCGGTGAACAGCTCTTCCTTCGAGTTGAAATAGTAGAAGATCAGCCGCTTGGTGATGTTGGCGCGGGCGGCGATGGCGTCGGTGTTGCCGCCGGACAAGCCGTTCTCGGCGAACTCCTCGAAGGCGATGTCGAGGATCTCCTGCCGCGTCCGCTCGCGGTCGCGCCGCTTGATCGGCACCGGCTTCGCCGCCCGGACGGGCTGCTTCTTCACACCTGGCATCTGGCCCTTCGGTCCTTCACGGCGGCCGGTCGCGGCATCGCCCTCCCTCCATAGCGCAATCGCGGGCCCTTGACATCAATTATCCCATTGGGTAATTATCAATTAACCTATGGATTAATTAAGAGGGAGGAGACACATGCGCCTGACCGGCGACCGCCGCGCCAGCTCCCGACTGCCGCGATTGCCTGTGCGGGCGAGCAGGCCATGACCGCGCTCGGCCTTGCCCATCTCACCGCGTTGGAGCTTGCGCCCACGGCGCTGGTTGCCGAGGCGGCGCGAGCCGGGTTTGCAGCCGTCGCGCTACGCTTCATCCCGGCAACCAGCGACGGGCCGGCCTATCCGACGCAGGTCGGCACCGAGGCCCACCGAGCGCTGAAGCGCGTGCTTGACGGCGAGGGCGTGCGGGTCAGCGACATCGAGCTGGTCCAGCTCAAGCCCGCCATCGACATCTCCTCGCTCGCAGGCTGTATCGAAGCCGGCGCCGATCTCGGCGCCACAGCGATCATCGCTTCGGGCGACGATCCGGATCGGTCCCGGCTCACCGCGCGTTTCGCCGAGCTCTGCCAACTCGCCGCGTCGTTCGGACTGCGCGTCGACCTCGAATTCATGCGCTGGCGCGCGATCGGCAATTTGGCGCAGGCCGCGGCGGTCATCCGCGACGCAGGCCAGACCAACGGCGCCATCCTGGTCGACGCGTTGCACCTGGCGCGCTCCGGCGGCCGCGCCGCCGACCTGATCCCGCTTCCCGACCATTGGCTCCGCGCCGCGCAACTCTGTGATGCCGTCGCCGAAACGCCGGCAACGGACGCGGCCATCATTGCCGAGGCGCGCGCGGGACGGCTGCCGCCCGGCGACGGCGCTCTGCCGCTCGGCGCACTGCTGGAGGCGCTGCCCACTGATGCCGCCCTCAGCGTCGAGATGCCGTTGCCGGCGCTCGACGCGAGAGAGCGGATCGCCACGGCGTTCAACGCGACCAGGAACTTGCTCGAAGGCCAGGCCCGCGGCGCCAGACGCCGCGACTGCCACGGCTGGGCCTAAACCCAACGGAATGCACGAGATGACAAAAATCAGGATTGGCGTGATCGGCGCAGGATTGATCGGGCGCAAACATCTGCGCAAGCTGGCCGAGCATGGCGACTACGAGCTCGCCGGCATCGCCGACGTCAACGCCGAGCAGGTCGCGGCCGAGCAGCCCGGCGCACGCGTCTTCGCGGATTACCGGAAGCTGCTCGACGAGGCGCGGCCCGAGGCCGTGATCATCGCGTCGCCCAATCAGCTCCACGCCGAGAACGGCATCGCATGCGCGCGGGCCGGCATCCATATCCTGATCGAAAAGCCGGTCACCGATACGCTGGAGACCGCCGCCGGCCTGATCGCGGAAGTCCGCAAGGCCGGCATTCGGTCGCTGGTCGGGCATCACCGCCGCCATCATAGGCAGGTGAAGGCGCTCAAGGCGCTGCTTGGCGAGGGCCGTATCGGCGATGTCGTCGGCGTCTCGGCGATCTGGGCCACGCACAAGCCGGCCGACTATTTCAAGGCTGCGCCCTGGCGCTCGCAAGCCGGTGGCGGGCCGATCCTGATCAATCTGATCCACGAGATCGACTTCCTGCGCTTCGCGGTCGGCGAGATCGTCGCCGTGGAGGCCATCGCCGCGAACCGGCAGCGCGGCTTCGCGGTCGAGGATACCGCCGCCGCGCTGCTCGAATTCGAGAACGGCGCGCTCGGCACGTTCTTCCTCAGCGACTGCGCGGTGACGCCCTGGACGATGGAGCAGGGACTCGGCGAGGCGCCGGAGTTTCCGTTCAGCGGACAGAGCAGCTACCGCCTGATGGGCCGCCGCGGCGCGATCGAATTCCCAAGTCTCGATCAATGGACGCAGGAAGGCGGCGCGCAGGACTGGAACAGGCCGATCCAGGCGCAGGCCAATCATGCGGCGTCGACCGATCCTTATGTCGCCCAGCTCGATCATTTCCGCGACGTGGTCCGGGGCGTGACGCCGTCGCTGCAACCGGTCGAGGACGGCGCGCGAAGCCTGCTGGTGACGCTCGCGATCGCAGAGGCCGCGACGGCGCGACGGCGCATCGACCTGCGCGAGCGCTACGCGGGGCTAGGACAAGGCGAGCAGGCAACGACCTAGAGCACGGCTTTCACCGCCGTCGGACAGACGCGAACGGGCCAAGCCACGCCAAGAGGGCGGCCCGGCCACGCCAAGAGGGCGGCCCGGAGGGAGGAGCGAGGTGAACTACAAGTTCGATTTCGGACCCGTGATCGAGGGCCTGCCGGAGCTGCTCTGGGGCTGTGCCGGCACGCTCGGCCTGGCGCTGTCGGGCATGGTGCTGGCGCTGATCATCGGGATCGGCGGCGTGCTGCTGCGCGATTCCCGGCTTGCGTCGCTGCGCTGGCTAGTCATCGCGTTCGTCAAGGCGATCCGCAACACGCCATTCCTCGGCCAGATCTACTTCGTCTTCTTCGCGCTGCCGATGGTCGGCATCCGCCTCGATCCCACGCTGACCGCGATCATCGCGCTCGGCGTCAACGGCGGCGCCTATGCGATCGAGATTATCCGCGGCGGCGTGCAGTCGATCAACAAGGGGCAGGTCGAGGCGGGACTGGCGCTCGGCCTGAGCCGGACCCTGATCTTCCGCCTGATCGTGCTGAAGCCGGCGCTGCGCGCGATTTTCCCGTCGCTGACCAGCCAGTTCATCATGCTTACGCTGACGACGAGCATCGCATCGGCGATCTCGGCCTATGAGCTGACCTCGGTCGGACAGGCGATCGAGACCAATACGTTCCGCAGCTTCGAGGTCTATGGCGTCGTCACGCTGCTCTATCTCGCGATGTCGTGGATGCTGATGCAGATGTTCGCGCGGATCAACGCGCGCTTCCTGCTCTATCCCGTGAAGTGAGGACGGCGCATGGACAAGAACCAGTTCCTGTTCCTGCTCGGCGGCCTGAAATGGACGCTGGCGCTGTCCGCGATCGGCTTCGCGCTCGGCTCGGTCGCCGGCCTCGGCGTCGCACTGGCGCGCACCTCGGGCCGGCGCTGGCTCGAACGTGGCGCGGCCGCCTACATCGCGCTGTTCCAGGGCACGCCGCTGCTGATGCAGCTGTTCGTTGTCTATTACGGCCTCGCGCTCGCCGGGCTGAAGCTCGATCCCTGGGTTTCCGTCTCGATCGGCTTCACCCTGCATGCCGGCGCCTTCCTCGGCGAAATCTGGCGCGGCTCGATCGAGGCCGTGCCGCGCGGCCAGGTCGAGGCCGCCAAGGCGCTCAGCCTCGGCTATCTCGACCGGATGAAGGACGTCGTGCTGCCGCAGGCGATCCGCATTTCGCTGCCCGCGACGATCGGGTTCCTGGTGCAGTTGATCAAGGGCACCTCGCTTGCCGCCATCATCGGCTTCACCGAGCTGATGCGCGCCGGGACCATCGTCTCCAACCAGAACTTCAAGCCGCTGCTCGTGCTCGGCCTGGTCTGCGCGCTCTATTTCGCGCTGTGCTGGCCGCTTTCGCTCTATGGCGCCTGGCTGGAGCGGCGGCTCGTCACCGCGGCACGATGATGAATTCAACACAGAGGAGGGAATGATGACCAAAAAGACAATCCAGTTCAATCGCCGCCACATGCTGGCGCTCGGCGCCGCCGCGATCGCCTCGCCGTTCGTGCTGTCGCGCGCCGCTTACGCGGTGACGCCCGCGGAGATCAAGGCGCGCGGCAAGGTGCTGATCGGGATCCAGGGCGACAATCCGCCCTGGGGGTTCGTCAATTCCTCGGGCAAGCAGGAGGGCCTCGATGCCGACCTCTCCGAGCTGTTCGCAAAAGAGCTCGGCGTCGCCGCGGAATTTACACCGCTGGCCGTCGCCAATCGCATCCCGGCGCTGACGTCGGGACGCGTCGACATCCTGTTTGCGACCATGGCGATGCTGCCGGAGCGCGCCAAGGCGGTGCAGTTCTCAAGGCCCTATGGTGCCAACATCATCACCTTCATCGCGCCGAAGGAGATCGAGATCAAATCGCCGGCCGACATGGGCAAATATGTCATCGGTGTCGCGCGCGGCAGTGTGCAGGACACCGACGTGACCAAGGCGGCGCCTCCCGGCACCACCATCCGCCGCTTCGACGGCGATGCGCCGACCATGCAGGCGCTGCTGTCCGGGCAGGTGCAGGCGGTGGGCGGCAACATCTTCTACGTTCCGCGCCTCAACGAATCCAAACCCGGCACTTACGAGAACAAGCTCGAATTCACCAAACTCTATAACGGCGCCTGCACGCGGCTCGGCGAGAAGGAGATCAACGCCTTCGTCAACGGCTTCATCGACAAGATCATCGCCAGCGGCGAATGGGCCAGGATCTATCCGAAGTGGATCAACAACCCGCTGCCGGCTTTCCCCGACAGCATTCCCGGCATCCCCTTCACCGTCAGCTGAGGGAGAGTGCCATGTCGGTCACAGCCATGTCGGTCGCAGCCATGCCGGTCGCAGCCACGGCGGACACGATGATCGCGATGCGCGGTGTCAACAAATGGTACGGCACCTACCAGGTGCTCACCGACATCAACCTGGCGGTCCGTGCGAGCGAAAAGATCGTTCTGTGCGGGCCGTCCGGATCGGGCAAATCCACCCTGATCCGCTGCATCAATGCGCTCGAGAGCTACCAGAAGGGCGAGATCGTCGTCGACGGCGTCCATCTCGGCAGCCAAGGCAAGGCCGTCGATGCGGTGCGCCGCGAGGTCGGCATGGTGTTCCAGCAATTCAACCTGTTCCCGCACATGACGGTGCTGGAGAACTGCACGCTGGCGCCGATCCGCTCTCGCGGCATTCCGCGCCCGGCGGCCGAGGAGACCGCGCGGCGGCTGCTCGACCGTGTCAAAATCCTCAACCAGGCGGACAAATACCCGGCGCAATTGTCCGGCGGTCAGCAGCAGCGCGCGGCGATCGCGCGGGCGCTGTGCATGGAGCCCAAGGTGATGCTGTTCGACGAGCCGACCTCGGCGCTCGACCCGGAAATGGTCAAGGAGGTGCTCGACACCATGATCGGGCTTGCGACCGACGGCATGACCATGATCTGCGTCACCCATGAAATGGGCTTCGCCCGGCAGGTCGCCGACCGCGTGATCTTCATGGCGGAGGGACGGATCGTCGAGGAGGCGGAGCCGGAAGTCTTCTTCAGGGCCCCGCAGCACGAGCGCACCAAAAAATTCCTCGGCGAGATTCTGCCGCATCATTGAAGCCGTGCCGGCGCGGCGCGAAGGCGGTCCGGTGTCCACCCTTGCCGGACGCCTCACGCCTCCACCCGATACAGCCTCCACCGCTCCGGCACGCCCTTGAGCTGGTGCATGCCGTGATCCCTGAAGCTGATCGTCGATGGTGCCTTCAGCAAATCCTTGACCGCGCTCGAGACCAAGACTTCGCCGGCCCGCGCTTTCGCGGCGACGCGGGTGCCGATGTGGAAGGCGAGACCGACCATTTCGCCGCCGCTGATCGTATACTCGCCCGCATGCAGGCCGACCCTGATCTCTAGCCCCAGCGTGCGCACCGCCTTCTGGATCGCGGTCGCGCAACTGATCCCGGCAGCCGGCGCCTTGAACGTCGCTAGCACGCCGTCGCCCGTCGTCACGACTTCCTTTCCGCGCGAGCTCTTCAGCTCCTTGCGGACGGCTGCGTAATAATGGCCCATCACCTTGGTCCAGCGCGCATCGCCGAGCTTCGCGGCCTTGGCGGTGGAGCCGACGATATCGACGATCAGGATGGTGGCGAGCGCCCGCTTGAGATCGGTGCCGCGCTCGGCGGGGGGGCGCCGGAGCGCGATAGCTCCGGCCAGCGGCTCATAGCGATGGCTGCGGCGCCGCGCGATCGCGGCCTTTGCGTAATCCTGGGCACGCTGCGCCGTGCCGCACCGAACTGTCTTCTCCTGCGGCGAGCGCGTCCAGTAGACCTTGCGCCCGGCACCGGTGCCTTGGACCTCCACGCCGCCCCACTTCAGGAAAACCGCCGAGCCGACGCGCCTGACACACCACGCCTTCGACGTGTATCCCGATACGTTCGACTGATGGACTCCGATGCGAAGGAATTTTGGCATGAACGCGCGGCCAGTCGAAGGAACGTGGGCGGACCTCGGGCCAACGTATTCGCACATGCCTGCATTGGCAACAGGGCTCCTCGCACCTACGCTCCCCGGCGAGCCTCCTGCTTGCCGATCGAGCAGCGCCACGCCGCGAGACGTTCGGCCGGATGCTGCGCCATCCATTCGGCGAGCTGCGGCGCTCCCATCAGACAGGACTGCATCGTCACGTCAGCGAAATCCGAGGTCGTGACGATCTGCTCGTGGCAATCTGTCGGCGACGAGAGGCTGCAGAGCACGGCAATGATCTTGATCATGTCACGAGAGCTCCTTCGACGTACTCGGGCTCTGCGTCGCCGCCCGAGTGGTCGACCGCGGCTCGACGGGCCGCTCGCCGTCGGGATCGGCCCGCGGAAACACGGCGTCATAGTTAGCGCGCGCTTCGCGGATCAGCCGCGCACGCTCGCGCTCGGCTCTTGTGACCAGTCGAACAACTTCGCCCATATCGGCTCCACGGGGTGGCAAGAGAGGAAACTGACCAGACGGCCCTGATTGGGCGACCGGCTCACCGCGCAACCCGCAATCACGGGTACGATTCGTATCGCGTGCCGGCCGAACGCGCCGATGACCTCGCCGCATCGACGCTTGATGCCTTTTCGGCGCGCCGCTGATAGTCATTGGCCAGCATCTCGAGACGGGTCGCGACCACGATGTCCGTCATGGTCCGGGCCGCGCGCAGCAGGCTCTGCGCCGTCTCGAGATATTCCTTTCCTCGTCGTGACATCTGCATGGTCATAGGCGCCTCGCGCGGTTTTCTGAAAACATGTCGACAACCGACGGAAATCGACCGAACCAGTCGCGCTCACCCTGCCGGCGCGTCGCCAAACGTTCGACGCACTTTTTCGAGCAAAGGGGCTTTCGCCAAGAGTAGTAGCGGACTAGGCCAAACTTACCGTCGCACGCGGCACAGCGAGCGGTTCGACTTCCAGAAACTTGGGAACAGTTTGGCATTGTCGTCTCCTCTTGTGGTCGCGTCCGATGTGTCGATCACCTTTTCTGTTGCATCGAGGCAGCCGCATCGACTGTCCTCGACCAAATCTTGCGGCACCGTTCGCAACGCCGCCAGTGAACCCAACCTAGGCGTCCTGCGCGAACATATCTTTCAACAACGCGTCCGATATTGCCCATAAGCACGACTTCCATCGCGCGCAGGGGACGCACCCCGACGATTGCGCGTTTGCGCGATCGCCCGATTCCGGAACTGGATCGACGTCACGGCGACGCACGCATGCACCGTCAATCACGGCACATCGAGGCCATGACGGGCGGCGATGGCGACCGTCGTTCGGAGATGCCGGGGTGTGCGGGACGATGGCAAGCTGGCCGTGGCCGATGAGGATCAGGATTTCTCCGCCACGCCGCGCAATCGGTGGCGCGCGGGTCATCGGCAATCTTGCGTCAGCGAGATTTCAACCGGACGGCTGCGGCGAGCATGCCGCCTCAGCCGTGAAACGCAAACAGCTCGATCGGATCGCTGAAGCCGCGCACCTCGTATTTGCCGACATGCTCGAGCTCGAACTCCCGCTCGACCAGCTCGGCGAAGGCGCGCGAGAGCAGCACCGGTCGTCCGAGCTGCTTGGTCAGGGCTTCGAGACGGGAGGCCATGTTGACGGCGGGACCGATGACAGTGAAGTCGAGCCGGCTGGACGATCCGATATTGCCGTACATGACGTCGCCGACGTGGACGCCGATGCCGTAGTTCAGCGGCGCGCGGCCGGTCCCGTTGTTCCGTTCGTTCAGCGCGGCCATAGCCTGCCGGGCTTCAGTCACGGCGCGCAGCAGGTTTGCGCAGGCGCCGGGCCCGCTGAGCGGGAAAATGGCGAGCAGGCCGTCGCCGATGAATTTCAGGATTTCGCCGCCGTGCCGCGCGATCGGCTCCGACATCGCGTCGAAGTAGTCGTTGAGGAGATCGATGACGTCGTCGCGCGGCCAGTTGTCCGAGATCTTCGTGAAGTCACGGAGGTCGCAGATCATGATCGCGGCACGCACCGTCGTGCCGGTGCCGCGCCGCGTGGCCCCGGCCAGGATGAGCTCGCCGGCATGGGAGCCGACATAGGTCTCGAGCAGCGTTCGCGCCAGGCGGTTCTTGACGCGGATCTCGCTGACCAGCGCCAGCACCGGCAGCACGTTCTTGAGCGCAACCAGATGCGCGTCGTCGAAGCCGCCGGGGCGATCGGTCGCGAAGGTGACGAGATGGCGCTTACCGAGTGTGTGGTGGAGCGGCCAGGCGACGTAGTCGGTCAGACCTTTCGCGCGCATCTCGTCATAGACCGCGTGCCTGCGGCCGAGCGACGGATCGCCTTCGAGGTTCTCGCGGAGTTCGCTCGCACCGTCCAGCATTTCGCTGACAGGGCTGCCGATGAACTCGGATCGCTCGAGCACATCGAAGTCGACCCGCGAGATCTTCGCCTCGCGCATGCCATCCAACCACATGAAGGCGGCGCCGAGCCATTGCGGATGCTGGATCCGGACGTGCATCGTCGACCGCTTGAGCGGAATGCCCGCCTGCTGGAGGCGGATGCACATCTCGGCAAAGATGTTGTCGATGAAGCGCTCGTCGCTCGTGCCGTTGGTCAGCCAGTCGACGACGCCGTCGGATAGCGTGGTGGGGCGATTTTGGTCTGGCGCGGTCATACCCTGCCTGTTCATATCGTGCCTTGCGCGGCGGTCGGCATTGTCGGGGCAGATATCGTGTTCCGGCGCCGCTGCGTCAACCTAGCCAGGTGCATGGATTATGCGCATCCGCCGGGCGGTTGCCATCTAGCCGACGAGCTGAATCGAGCCCAGTACCGCCAGCCCTGAGACGAGTCCCAATCTGGACGCCTCGGTCAGCTCGACCTTCAGCGTGCTGCCGTCGGGAATGACAATATCC
The DNA here is from genome assembly GCF_052075935.1 of Bradyrhizobium sp. 215_C5_N1_1. Taxonomy (NCBI): domain Bacteria; kingdom Pseudomonadati; phylum Pseudomonadota; class Alphaproteobacteria; order Hyphomicrobiales; family Nitrobacteraceae; genus Bradyrhizobium; species Bradyrhizobium sp. 215_C5_N1_1. The sequence goes on from NZ_CP197228.1 coordinate 7,303,052, forward strand.
TCGCTATTGAGACGAATGCTGCATTCGCCGGAAACCGCGTAAACCAGGTGCGTGCCGGCGGACAAAGGCCGATCGCCGGGTTCCCTGAGTGCCAGCAACTCGATCTCGGCCGCGCCGCGCCGGGCCATCAGGTTGACGACCTCGACGGGACCCGCCTCGAGCGCGGTCACGATCTCCATCTCTCCGGTGAAGCGCACCGTTGTAAAAGGTTCACGCTCGTCAAAATCCTGCGTGGGCGACTTCAGCACCAGCCCACGCCCGCCGACGACCATTTGCAGGCGGTCGATGCCGGGCATGTAGGAGAAGGGCCCGGGCGCCACGATCGGCGTCGAGGCAAAACGCCAGAGCAGGCTGTCCCAATCCTTCGCCGGCGCGTCGGCGCGATGGGCATCCGCGATATCGGTGAAGATGCCGCCGCCGTTCTTCCAGGGCGAGCGGGTGTAGTCTTCGGACTTCAGCAGCGTGGTTTTCATGTCTTGAATTTATCCGGGAAAGCATGTGGCCGAGATCGCCCGCGCATCATGCGCGGGTTGGGCCGGCTTTGCCAACCGGTTTCACCAGCGATGAACTGCCGTCACGCCTTGGCGTCGAGGTTCAGCCTGGTGCTCAGCTCGTTGACGAGCGAATCCACGATCTGGTTCTGATAGGCCGAGATGCCGTTGAAATAGACCGGGCCGCCGGACTGCACCAGCAGGCCGCCGCCGGACACTTCGGCATCCTTGGCACCGCTCTCGGATTGGGTATCGAGCTTGCCCATGGCGTCGTCGAGCTGCGCGGCGGTCTTGTCGTCCATCTCGCCATTGGCTTGAAGCGTGGCGAGCAAGGCCTGGGAGGCACTGCCGAGATCGGCTCCCGTCCCCGTCTCGGCCGTCGCCGAGAACGTGCCGTTGGTCTTGCCGCTGTAGCTCTTGTAGGTCAGCGTCTCCGTGGTGGTGCCGTCGCTGTTGGTTCGATTGTCGAGCAACAGTTCGAACGCGCTGCCATAGGCGCCCGTCGTCAGCATGTTCGGATCGTTCGGATTCTTGTTCTTGCTCGCGCCTGTCTTGTCGGAGCCTGCGGTCCAGTTCGGCGGAACGGTGTAGCTGACGTTGGTCACGGCGCGAATTCCTGTGATCATTGCGCGGAAACATTCAGCAATTTTTGTGCCAGCGAAAGCGCAGTTGATTCCTGTCGGCTTTCCTTGTCGTAGCGCGCGGACTTCGCACAACGCTGCAAAAATTGCCCGGCAGTTTCATCCCGTCGCGCGATTGTGCGGAGCTTGCGCCTCAGTTCGTAGCCCGGATGAAGCGCAACGCAGTGCCGGGGGCAGCTCGCGCGATGAGGCTGTGCTCCCGGATGACGCTTCGCTCCATCCGGCCGCGCACCTCACTCTTTGTCAGGGGCATTGTTGGCCGTCAGCCTTCATGGCCGCACCAAAAGCCTTGCTGTCGAACTTGCCTATCTTCTCGGTGACGGATTTGACGAGATTTGGGGGGACGGATCGCTTCCCCTTGCCCCCGCCGGCGGCAACTTAGGTCAGAAATCTACCCCTTTTGGGTACCTTGCACGAAGCTTGAAGCGCCGCATAATACAGACACTTATCCAAAGGTAACCCGCTCGCGCCTCGGCCAGGCAATTGCGTAACGCGCTCCTCTCAGTGGGAGAATTGCAATGCCCGTGTTGGACTTGCCGTACTGGTTGATCATTGCAGGCTCCGCGTTGGTATTGGGCGGGCTCATTGGCTTAGGGGTCAGCCGCAACAGGCGGGTTGAGAGCGATCCCATTCTGCTCCCGGGCGATTTGACGGCATGGAGAGACGAGGGATCAGAGACCTCGGACCTTGCGGCTATCCGGGATTCGCACAACTGACGGCTTGCGCCCGTGGCCCATTCTGCGGAGCAAACTCTGGAGAGAGACATGACCCTGCACTTTACGCGCGTCGAGACTCCGGTGCATGAACTTGAAATCTGGATGGCGTGCAGCGGCGGATTTTCGTTCGTGATCAGTAACGAAAACCGCACCGGTCCTGGCCTTCACGGAAAGCCGGGCCTGGTTGCCTCATGGCGACCGGTCGAAGAAAACAAGTCCGCGATCAAGCTTGGCGGCTCCCCCTTCAGTACCTTCGCCGAAGCCGAGAAGGCCTGCGAGGCCGTCCTGGAGGCACTTGAGCAGATGAGCGAATCGCAAACGCCGAAGATTGCGTCCTCGCCGCAATGAAGAGAGACTCTGCTCGCCGGGGCATCGAATTCCGCGCCGCCGGATTGTACTGGCGTCTTACATTCCGCTCAGGCCGCTATCCACCGCGAGCGACTGTGCGGTGACGTAGACGCTTTCATCCGACAGAAAGAACAGCACGGCATAGGCGATCTCCCAGGCGGTGGCCTGCCGGCCGAAGGGGACGTGGCCCTTGCCGCGGCTGGGGCGGCCGGCGCCGGCTTCGCGGCCGTTGGGGGTGTCGACGAGGCCGGGATAGACGAGATTGGCGCGGATGCCGCGGCGCGAGCCGAGATGGGCGATGTTGCGCATCAGGCCGCCGAGCGCGGCTTTTGAAGAATCATACGCCGCCATCTGCGATCCCGCTTTCAGCGCGGCGATCGAGGAGATGAAGACGATGGCACCGCCATTGTCGAATTTCGGCATCGCTGCGCGGCAACAGAGCATGGGACCGCGAACGTTGACGTCGTAGATCCTGTTCCACTCCTCGGGGCTGACGGCATCGAGGCCGGTCTTGCCGAAGGTGCCGATGTTCAGCACCATGCCGTCGAGGCCGCCCATGGCGCGATGCGCCTCCTCGATCATGCGCTGGACGTCAGGCTCCGACGTGACGTCGGCAGTGATGGCAAAACCCTCGCCGCCTTCGTCGGTGATGTGCTTGACGGTCTGCTGTGCGGACGTCCGGTTGAGATCTGCCACCGCCACCTTCGCGCCCTCACGTGCGCACAAAATGCTCATGGCGCGGCCATTGCCGATTGGATCGGTGGCGGCGTCGAACACGCGCTGGCCGCCGCCGACGATCAGGATACGGCGTCCCTTCAGGCGTCCCCTGCCCGGCGCTTCGCCCAATGACTCCGCGCTTGGTGGACGGACGTAACGTTCCGGCTTGCTATCGATTTCCGCCATCTCAGCCGCCCTACTTCTTGCCGCCGTCATAGACCTTCATGCCGGCCGCGGGATCGAGATCGGTTTCGGTTGCCTCGGTCAGGCGCGCCATCATCATATAGAAGCCGAGCGCGACGATGGCTTCGACGATCTCCTGATCGCTGAAGTGTCTTCGCGCGGCAGCGAAGGTCGCCTCGGGCACCCGAACATTCTCGACCACCTCGCGGCCGAACTTCAGCAACGCGCGCTCAGCATCGCTTAAGCCGGCGGCATCGTAGTCAGCCCGCTCCACCGCATCGATCTGTCCTTGCGTGCAGCCGACCCCGATCGCGATCGGCACGTGCTGGCGCCATTCATAGGCGCCGCCCTCGAGCTGGGCGGCCTGCAAGATCAAAAGCTCGCGGTTGACGGCTGAGAGCTTCTGCTTGTGCAGGATCGAATTGCCGAGCCGCATCGCCGGGATCATGTTGGCCTCGGCATGGGCCATCATGCGGAAGATGTTGAGCTTGACCGGCATGCGGTCGAACGAGGCGCGGATATCGCCGCTCGTCGTCTCCGGATCAATCAGGGGCAGCCTTGCCACGCGTTTCTCCCTTGGGTTTTCGTTTCTTGTTGTCTTCGCCATTGCCCGCCGCGATCAGCGACAGGAAAAAGGCGAGATAGCGGTCGATCGCCTCGATCACCTTCGGCCGCGGCGAAGGTGCTGCGCCCATCACGTAATGCTCGAGGCGGATGTAGATCAGGCCGGCCGCGAACAGCCGCGCGGTCTCGCGCGGATCGGGTGTCGAGACCAAGCCGGCGAGCGCAAAACCGCGAAAGTAATCCGTCATCATGCTCTGCTCGCGCGCGTAAAAATGGTCGGCGAATTTGGCGCGGATGCCGGGCACGCGGTTACGCTCGGCGGTGATTACTTTCTGGAATTGGTGCTCGCGCGGGTCGGACCATTGCTCGACGAGATCAAGCGCGAACTGACGGCAGAACGCGGCCGGCTGGCGCGCCAGCTGCTTGTAGCGCGGCTCTTCCAACCGGCTCGCCGAACTGGCGGGGCCGTGCTCGGCCACGATCGCTTCGAGGATCGCGGCCTTGCCGGAGAAATGATTGTAGAGGCTGCTTTCGCGAATGCCGACGCGGCGCGCAAGCTCGCGCATCGAGGCGCCGCCATAGCCGCTCTGCGCGAACAGATTGAGCGCTTCGGAGAGGATGCGCTCGCGGGTCGTGGGCGCAGCCGCTTCCGCCGCGCTGGAGGTGTGGACAGCCATTTGGCTTGACTAACGAACGATCGTTCGCTAGTCAACCGTACGAACGATCGTTCGTTTCGCCAGTCTGGCGGCAGCGGTCGCGGCCCCGCAAGTCCGCTTCGGGCGCTGTTCTCGCGTTTCAACTCCGCTCCAATGAGAGGCGGAGAGCAATTTTGGGGAGACGACCTCATGGCGCGCTTTGCCCGCCTTCGCCTTCGTGCGGCCTGCATCCTGTTGCCGCTGCTCGCAGCCAGTGCCGTTCAGGCCCAAAGCGCGAAATACGATCCCGGCGCCGACGACAAGACCATCAAGATCGGCACCACCGCGCCGCTGAGCGGGCCAGTGTCCGCCTTCGCGCAGATCGCGAAATCGGCGGAGGCCTATTTCCGCAAGGTGAACGACGACGGCGGCGTCAACGGCCGGCGCATCCAGATGATCATCGCCGATGATGCCCACAGCCCGCCGAAGACGGTGGAGCAGACCCGGCGGCTGGTCGAGAGCGAGGAGGTGCTGCTGATCTTCGGCGGCGTCGGCACGCCGACCAACAGCGCCGTGCACAAATATCTCAACGACCGCAAGGTGCCGCAGCTCTTCCTGGGCTCTGGCGCCGCGAAATGGGACGATCCCAAGAACTTTCCGTGGACCGTTGGCTGGCAGCCGACCTATCGCGACGAGGCGATCGCCTACGCGAAGTACATCAAGGCGAGCCATGCCAACGCGAAGATCGGCGTGCTCTACCAGAACGACGATCTCGGCAAGGATTATCTGAAGGCGTTGGAGGAAGGGCTCGGCAGCGGCGAGGCCATTGTCGCGCGCGCGGCTTACGAGACCTCGGCGCCGACGGTCGATACGCAAATCCTGCAGCTCAAGACCGCAGGCGCAGAAATCGTGCTGGTGGCGGCAACGCCAAAATTCGCGGCGCAGGCGATCCGCAAGATCGGCGAGATCGGGTGGAAGCCTGTCACCATCATCTCCAATGTCTCGGCCTCGATCAGCGGCGTGCTGGAGCCGGCCGGCAAGGACAATTCCACCGGCGTGATCTCCAGCCAGTACCTGAAGGACGCCACCGATCCCGCATCGAAGGACGATGCCGGCTACAAGGAATGGCTGGCGTTCATGGACAAGTATTTGCCGGATGCCAACAAGAACGACTGGCTCAACGTCTACGGCTACACTATCGCGCAGACGCTGGTGACGGTGCTGAAGGCGTCCGGAAACGACCTCACCCGCGCCAATGTGCTGAAGCAGGCCACGACGCTCAAGGACGTAAAGCTGCCGATGCTGATCAACGGCACCGCGGTGAACAATTCGCCCGAGCACTACACGCCGATGACGAGCCTCCAGCTCATCCGCTTCGACGGCACGCGCTGGGTGCCGTTCGGCGATCTCCTGAAGAACTGAGCCCATGCGGCAGGTCAGGATCGGCAGCATGCGGATCGATCTCGTCAGCGAGATCCCTTCGCTTGCCTTCGAGAAGACCTGGCTGTTCGCCAACGTCACCGACGAGGTGATCGCGGAGAACCGGAGCTGGCTCGATCACCGCTATATCGAACCGGAGACCGGACGCTTCATCCTCAGCCACCACTCCTATCTCGTGCGCACGCCGCGCTGGACCGCCATCGTCGACACCTGCTGCGGCAATCACAAGCCGCGGCCGCGCGTGCCGGCGTGGGACAACCTCAACCGGCCTTACCTCGACAACATGCAGGCGCTGGGCGTTGCCCCTGAAGAGGTCGACTTCGTGATGTGCACGCACCTGCATGTCGATCACGTCGGCTGGAACACGCGGCTCCTCGACGGCCGCTGGGTGCCGACCTTCCCCAACGCACGTTATCTGATGGGACGCGAGGAGTACCGCCACTTCGAGGCCGCGCACAATGCCGCGCCGAAACGCCCGGTCAACCACGGCTCTTTCGAGGACTCCGTGCTGCCGGTCGTCGCCGCCGGCCTCGCCGAGCTGGTCGAGACCGATCATCGCGTGTTCAGCGATCGCGACGCAGGCTTACGCTTTGCGCCAGCGCCGGGCCACACCGCCGGCAACATGCAGATCCACCTCAATGGCGGCCACGATCATGCGGTGATGTCGGGCGACGTCATCCACCATCCCATCCAGTGCGCCGCGCCGTGGCTGTCGAATGCCGCCGACATCGATCCGGCCGCGGCGGTCGCGACGCGGATGGCGCTGCTGGAGGAGCTCGCGGACACGCCGAGCTATCTGCTCACCGGCCATTTTCCGGCGCCGACCGCCGGGCGCGTGATCCGGCACGGCGAGGCCTACAGATTTCATTTCGAGGATTAGGGGAAGCCATCATGATGCTGCGCACCGTCACGCTGTCGTTGCTCGCATTGCTGTCGGCGGCGCTGCCGGCACGCGCCGAGGATCCTGCCGCCTACCCCACCCACAAGATCAAAATGCTTCTGCCCTATGCGGCCGGCGGCGGCGGCGACGTGATCGGCCGCTTGCTCGCCGACAAGATGGGCAAGACGCTAGGACAGGGCGTCTATATCGAGAACCACACGGGTGCTGCCGGCACACTCGGCACGCAGATGGTCGCGGCGTCGCCGAACGACGGCTACACCATCACCGTCGGCGGCATGACCACGCATGTGCTGGCGCCGGCGATCTATCCAAAACTGCCCTACGATTCGATCAAGGATTTTACGACGATCGGACGCATCGGGACGTCCTCGATCATGCTGGTGGCGACCAAAGACTTTGCTGCCAATGACATCAAGGGCCTGATCGCGCTTTCCAAGAAGGGCGAGCCGATCCAGTACGGCAGCTGGGGCGTCGGCTCGACCGGACAATTCTGTGCGGAAATCCTGATGCAGCAGACCGGCATCAAGATGGATCACGTGCCGTTCAACGGCATCGCCAAACTCGCGGGCGACCTGCTTGGCGGCCACATCTCGCTCGCGACGCTCGACATGGCGACCGCGACGCCGCTGGTGAAGGACGGCTCTATCAAGGCGCTGGCCGCCTGCGGCGAGCGCTCGCCGAGCCTGCCTGACGTCGCAACCTACAAGGAACAGGGCGTGCCGTTCGACCGCAGCCTGTCCTGGGCGATGTATGGTCCCGCCGGCCTCGCGCCGCCGATCGCACAGAAATTGTCGGCGGCGTTGAAGGACGCGCTGGGCGATGCCGAGGTGAAGGAGAAGCTTTTGGGGCTCGGCATCACGCCGCAATACGTGCCTGGCGACGAGCAGCGCGACATCAACGCCCGCGACATCGCGGCCTGGAAGCAGGTTGCCAGGGACGCAGGCATCGAAGTCAAGTGACGATCGCGAGCGATCAGAAGGGAGCGCGGGCATGAGCCGCATTTTCGGCGCGGTGCGCCAGAACGGATACGTCGTGCGGGACATCCGGGCCGCGATGAAGCATTGGATCGAGGTGATGGGCGTCGGCCCCTGGTACTACATGGACCGCGTCAAGACCGACTGGTTCCGCCATCGCGGCCAGGACTCCGCGGTCGAGATGAGCATTGCGCTGGCCAATTCCGGCGATCTCCAGATCGAGCTGATCCAGCAGCGCAACGATGCGCCCTCGCTGTACAAGGAATTCCTCGACGCCGGCCACGAGGGCCTCCAGCACATGTCCTACTGGAGCCACGACTATCAGGCGCTCTACGACAAGGCACTCGGGCTCGGCTACAGGATAGGCCATGAAGGCCAGATCGGCGGAGACAAGGGACGCTTTGCCTATTTCGACACGCAGGCCCATCCAGGAACCATCATCGAAATCTCCGACATCAGCGGCACCAAGGGGCCGTTCTTCGAGAAGGTCCGGCAGGCGGCGATGACCTGGGACGGGACGCGGCCGATCCGCGAAGTCGGCGGAGCGAAACCTTAAAATCCGACCGCAGGATTGCGACCGGAAGAGGCCGCAGATGCGGTACGACCGCGATCCATGGTAGCATGAACCTCGTGTCCGAACCTTCAGCGAGGCAAGCATGTCCAACACTGACAAGGTTTTCGCCGGCTCGATTCCGAAAATCTACGACGAGTATCTCGTCCCGCTGATCTTTGCCCACTACGCCGCCGACATCGCGAAGCGTATCGCGGCTCTTTCCCCGTCGACGATACTGGAAACCGCGGCAGGTACCGGCGCCGTTACGCGGGCCGTGACCGCGGCGCTGCCTCCCGGCATCCGTTACGTCGCAACCGATCTCAACGAGCCGATGCTCGCGATCGCGGCGCAGCGCCAGGGTGAGGACCCGCGCATGACATGGCGTCAGGCGGATGCCACCGCCCTGCCCTTTGACGAAGCCGCGTTCGACGCGGTCTGCTGCCAGTTCGGTGTCATGTTCTTTCCCGACCGCGTCAAAGGCTATGCCGAGGCAAAGCGGGTGTTGCGACCGGAAGGCACGTTCGTATTCAACGTCTGGGACCGCATCGAGGAGAACGTGTTCGCTGACGACGCCACCGCCGCGCTCGGAAAAATGTTTCCCGATGATCCGCCCCGTTTCATGGTGCGGACGCCGCATGGCTATCACGACAAGGCCATTATCAGAGCCGATCTGGAACAAGCGGGCTTCCGCCACATCTCGATCCAAACGCTTGCTGCGGTGAGCCGCGCGCCGTCGGCCGAGTATGTCGCGATCGCGCTCTGCCAGGGTACGCCGCTGCGGAGCGAGATCGAGGCCAGGGATGCCAGCAAGCTTCAGGCTGCGACCGACCTCGTCGCCGAGGCACTCCGATCGCGCCATGGGTCCGGAGCGGTCGAAGGCAAGATTCAGGCGATCGTGATCGAGGCTCGGCCGTAGGTGCGGACCCTCAGCGCAGGTTTGCGCGAAGCTCGCGCACGCCGCGTCCGAGCCGTTCCCGCAAGAGCGTCCGGAGCGTCGCGCCGTCCTCATAGCCGACCTCGGCGGCGATCGCATCGACGTCGAGACCGCTGCCATGCAGCAGTGACTGCGCGCGCTCGACTCGCAGATCCTGAAAGTAGGAGAGCGGAGACTTACCGAGCACCGACTCGCACCGGCGCTGCAAGGTGCGTGCGCTCGTCGCGAGCGCACTGGCGGCCTCCTGCAGCGAAAACCCTTGCTTGAGATGTTCGCGCGCCCAGCGCTCGAAACGCTGGATGAGCGGATCGGCCTGCGCGAGGTGATTGGGAATGATGAAGGGCGCCTGCAGGGAGCGCAGGTCGGCGAGCAGATAGCGCGACACGACGGCCGCGAGCTCGGGGCTCGCCTGGCGTATGAACCACAGCGCAAGATCGAGATGCCCCATCGCAGCGCCCGCCGTGACGACGCGGTCCGATGTCACCAGCATGCGTGCCTCATCGAGACGAACATTGGGGTAGCGTTGGCGAAACAAGGGTGACAGCCACCACGTGGTGGTCGCGTCCCGTCCATCGAGCAGCCCCGCCTCCGCCAGCACGAAGGTACCGATGCAGGACGCGGCGATGCGCGCGCCCTCGGCGTACCAGGACTGGAGCTGTTTCACTGCCTCTCTGACATCGCGCCGGTCGAGCGCCGGAATCAGCTGTTCCGGCCGGCTCGTATTCAACGCCGGCACGATGACCCAGTCCGGCTTCAGATCGGATGTTACCGATTTGACGGGGATCGCAAAGCCCTGCCCGGATCGGACCTTCTTCCGCACGCCGACAATTGAGACATCGAAGTGGGGCGCTCCGCCCGTTTGAGCGGCTGCGAAATTGTTGGCGATGGTGAATGCATCGAGCGTCACGGTCAGCCCGGTGTCCCAAAATCCCTCCAGGGCGAGCAATTGAATGCGCATGGCGGAAACGCTCTCAAAGTTGTCGTTTACGACACTACCGTTCGAACGGAAGCAAGCCTAGCTTGCGATGCAACGGCAACCGGAACGAAGGCCTTCATCGCGATCGATAGATAAGAGCAATCATCTGAACAAACAAAGCTATTCCAGATGTTCGCTCGAGGAATCGATGGCGTAAACGCCTCTAAAAATGGCGTTTTTGCCAACATTGCAGGAGGCCCTTGATCCGATGCCGTCCACTGACAAGCAGCAATCCAAAGGAGCCCACATGAAAGTCATCGCCATCGGTAACATCGGCAAGGCACCGACACCCGAGCAGCGGCAGCAGATCATGCCGAGGGAAGTGCCGGCCACGCTCAAGCTCTATCTCGACGGGAAGATCGAGCAGTTCTGGTTTCGCCAGGACAAGCCCGGCGTGATCTTCCTGATGAACGTCGAATCCCTCGAACAGGCCAAGGCGACCGTGGAAGCACTGCCGCTCGTCACCCACGGCTTCGCCACTTACGAGCTGATGCAAGTCGGTCCGCTCGCGCCGCTGGGCATGCTCATCCAGGGCAGGTGACCGCGCGTCAGACCGACGCGACGCTTCCACCAACCTTCCGAACCGGCCCGCATCGCCGCCGTTCCACGGCGGCGATGCAACGTGCGGCAATCGCTGCCGGCGAAGCATGACTAAATGAAGAGCGTAAACCTCGGAACATGGAGGATTTCAAATGAAGCTTACACTCGCTGCCGGTCTCCTGGCATTCGCCCTGTGCCTGACCTCCGCCGTCCCCGGACGAGCGCAATCACCCACGCCACCGACACCGACCACCCGAATTCTCGCGATCGGCACGGTAAACCCCGGCGCCGATGTCGCCGCTGCGCGCGCCATCCTGCCGATGGAAGTGCGCGAGACGGTGAAGCTCTATCTCGATGGCAAAATCGACCAGTGGTACTCGCTGCAAAATCGTGTCGGCGTCGCGTTCATCCTGAACGTCACGGATATCGCGGCCGCTCATGACATGCTCGAAAAGCTGCCCCTGGGGCAGGCTCATCTCATGAGCTTCGAGCTGATCCCGCTTGGCCCGCTCAATCCGCTTCGGCAGTTGCAGGGCATGTCGACGGGTCCACAGTAGACAGCCGGTATGCCCGTCGTCGGCGCCGCTGCGGTCGCCGACGACAAATATCTTCAGCTCAGGCGATGACGCGGCCCAGCGCGGCGCGCCGTCCTACCAGAAGCCCCGCTGCATCGGCTGCGCCGGCTGATAATACTGATACTGGCCGCGGCGGCGCGGATTGACGGGCTGCGGGTTCGGCTGCGGCTGGAAGAAGAAGCCGAAGCCGTTGCCGCCATTGCCCCAGCTGTCATCGCTTGCCATTTCCATCGGCGGCGGCGCGGTCGGCTTGCGGGTGATGAAGCCGCCCTGCGGATGATTGCTCAGCACCGCGACGAACTCGGTGCGGTAGTTGGTCTCGGCACTCAGCGGCTCGTCCGAAATCACGATCGACGAACGCGGCAATGCCGTCGGCCCGATGCGATCCCAGACGTCCTGCGGAATGGTGATGCGGTCGAGCGCGTCCTTGGCGTCGTCGCCGTTCTCGATCGTGACCACGCTCCAGCGCAGGCCGGTATCGGCCTTCGCCATCGCGGTGAAGATATGCGTGCCGAGCGGCTGGTCGGGATTGCGGATGGTGACGGGCACCTCGATGCTGGTGTCGAACACTTCGCCGCCGCCATCCGGCGCCGGCTTGTGCGTGTTCCGCCGCACGTAGAGCTTCTGCGTCGCGCGGCTGATGTAAACGGACACCGGCTCAAGCGCGAGCTTGGCGTCGGTCGCAGCCGTCACGGCATCGGCCTTCCTGGTTGCCGCGACCTTTGCGGCCTCCTTGGTGGCGGCAACGGCGTCGCGCTTCGGCTGCGCGGTGGCCTTGGCGGCATCGAGCGCCGACGCAGCGTCGGCGGCCTTGGTCGCAACCTTCTGCTTCAGTTCCTCGGCCTGCGCCCGCGCCTGATCGGTCTTGGCGGCCGCGATCTTCTTGTCGGCGAAAGCGAGCTCGGCGTCGGCCTTGGCCTTCTGCTGTTCCAGCTTGCGCAGCGATGCGGGAAGCGACGCGGCCTCCTTCGCGGCCGCGGCCGCAGCCTTCTTGGCCTCGGCGGCAGCCTGGATCGCCTCCTCGGCTTCAGCGGAGAGCTTGTCGGACCGGTTCGGCACGGCCGCGATGGCCTCGCGCTTCGGCACGAACAGCGAGGGATGAGTGAAATCGATCGGGGCCGCGTCGTTCGGCGAGATGATCACGCGCATGCCGATGTTGGTTTTGTCGAACAGGCCCTCGGCAAAGCCGAAGGGCATCCGCACGCAGCCGTGCGAAGCGGCATAGCCGGGCAGCGGCCCGCCATGCAGCGCGATGCCGTTCCAGGTGATGCGCTGCATGTTGGGCATCCAGGCATCGTCATACATGGTCGAACGGTGGTCCTTGTCCTTCTCGACGATGGCAAAGACGCCGGCCGGCGTCTCGCGTCCCGTCGTGCCGGTCGAGACCGGCGCACGCAGGATCCAGCCGTCGGCATCGTAGAAGGTGACCTGCTGGCTCTTGATCGACACGATCGCCATGATCGGCTCGCCGGCCTCGCGCGGCGCCACCGCCTCGGCCGGCTGGCGGGCCTGCTTGGCCGCCTCGGCGCTTCCGCTCAGCGCCGTCAGGGCAACGGCCGTTGCGAGCGCAACAAGTCCGGGGGGCCGCCAACGCCGCATCGCCGTGGTGGATTGCGCCGTCGTCATCAGGTCTTTCATGCCATTCCCCGGTCCAGTACCAGTCCGCGCCTTACGTCGATCACGTCAGATTGCGATCTTTGAATTAAGAATTCGCAGCCACCTTGCGTTCCGTATCCGGCAATATTCGGACCTATCAGGCGGCAAATCTCTCATATACGAGGGCTCGCGCGGGCGGAAGATGGGCTGGGGCCGGAGCTGGCCCGGGGCTGGTCACGAATCGCTGCGGCACAATGTCCGGTTAGTGGGTACGGCGCCCGATCAGCCGGGTCATTGCAGCGCCGAACAGGCCGAACAGCGCATACACCATGAGCGGCAGAGCGTGCGCGGCAGCCTGCCCGACCGGTTCGTGCTCCACGATTAGCAGGACCGCGAACACGGTCAGGCTCAGGAGGACGCAGATGAGGGCGGCAGCAAGGCCCAGCCTGCGCAGAACGAAGGCAAAGTCGGCGGTGGTCATGACCGCATCCGGGGCGAAGATGAACAGACCTACGCTAGACCCGCCCGCGACAGCAGGATGTGACCGTCATCACAGAGAGTCGGTTCCCGAACGCCGGCCGGCTCAGGACGCGACACCAACCGCCTTGCTGTCGACCGCCGCCTGGATTTCCGCATCGCTCAGGCCGGCCTCGCGCAACACCTCGCGCGAATGCTCGCCGAGGCGCGGCGCCATGCGATGGATGCCGGCCGGGCTTTCCGAGAATTTCGTCGCGGGCCGCGCCTGCCGGATTCGGCCTTCGGTCGGATGATCGATATCCGCAAACAATGCGACGGCGGCGAGATGCGGCTGCTCGCCGATCTCGGTGAGCCGGGCGAAGGCGGTGTGCGGCACGTCCAGCCGCAGCAGCAATTCCTCCCACTCCGCGGTGGTGCGGGTCGGCCCGATCTCGCTCATGCGGTCATAGACCTTGTCGATGTTCTGGGAACGAAGCACGGGATCGCGCACCCCGAGTTCCTCGATCAGCTCGGAACGGCCGACAGCCTCGAAGAAGGCGCACCAATTGTCTCCGGAGTAAGGCAGCATCGTCAGCCAGCCGTCCTTGGTCTGCACCGGGCGCCGGTTCTTCATCCGCTTGTAGCCGGTCGGGCCGATCGGCGGATCGAACGCGTGTCCGCCCAGCATCTCGATGCTGTTGAAGCCGGCGATGGTTTCCAGCATGGGGACTTCGACCATCTGGCCCTGCCCGCTGCGCTCGCGCCGGAACAAGGCCGCGGACACCGCGCCGACCATCGCCATCGCGCAGATCTTGTCGCCGATCAGGCTCGGAACGAATTCCGGCTCCTCGTCCGATCCGATCGATGACGCAAGGCCTGAAGCCGCCTGGATGATCTCGTCGAATGCGGGGCGCGCCGCCCACGGCCCGTCCTGGCCGAAGCCGGTCGCCGCGGCATAGATCAGCCGCGGATTGAGCTTTGCGCAGGCCTCGTAACCGAAGCCGAGCCGCGCCATCGCCGCGGGTCGCACATTGGTGACGAGCGCATCGACCGTCGGGATCAGTTTTGCCAGCGCGGCCTTGCCGTCAGGATGCTTCAGGTCGAGCGCGAGGCTGCGCTTGTTGCGGTTGACGGCCATGAACTGGCCGCTCATGCCGCGGTTCCGGAACACGCCGGTGTAGCGCCAGGTATCGCCCGCGGGCGGCTCGACCTTGATGACATCGGCGCCCCAGTCGCCGAGCATCTGCGCGGCGTAGGGGCCGAACAGCACGCTCGTCAGATCGAGAACGCGGATACCGCTGAGGGGACCGGTCGGTGTCATCGTCGTTTCACTGTCGTTGGAGGAAGCAACTGTGGGATAAGACGGGCGGGCAAGGCTGTGCCAGCCCGCCCGTCACACTGCGTCGATCCTATTCGCCGATCACGTCGCCGAACAGCTCCCAGGACTTGCCGTTGAAGCGCGCCATCTGCAACTGCCGGATCGGCGTCACCTGCTCGGCCGAGGTGTTGAGCTTGATGCCCGGCAGCAGCATCGGCAATTCGACGTCCTTGAACGACTGCGTCTGCTTCATCAAATTGGCGCGGGTGAGGTCGTTGCCGGCGCGCTGCAGCACCAGCTCCATGATCTGCGCCATGGTGTAGCCGGTGACGTTGAAGACGTCGGCCGGATCGGCGCTCGAATTGTACGTCTTCATCCACTCGCGCCAGGCTTTCATGCCGGAATCATTCTCCCAGCGCGGATCACCGGGATCCTTCTGGAAAGCACCGGTGACGATGCCGACGGAATTGTCGAGCCCGGCCGGCACCAGCACGGAGCCGACGGAGTTGGAAACGGCGGGAAGGATGATCTGCGGCTTCCAGCCGAGCTCGGCGATCTTCTTGATCGCTTGCGCCGCGAATTTCGGCGTGCACTCGTTGAAAACAACGTCGGCGCCGGCGGCCTTGAACTTGACGATCTGGGAGTCGACGGTCGGATCCGATGTCTCGTAGGTGGCCTCGGACACGATCTGGTTGACGTGCTCCCCTAACCCTTCCTTGAAGCCGGCGAGATAGTCGCGCCCGGGATCTTCGTTCGGCGTGATGACGGCGATTTTGGCATTCGGCTTGTTCGCAAGAATCCACTTGGCATAGATGCGGCCTTCGGTCCGGTAGGTCGGCTGCGAACCGGTGGTCCAGGGAAAATGCTGCGGATCGTTCCAGCGGCTGGCGCCGCTCGACGGGAACAGCTGCGGGATCTTCTTGGCGTTGAGGTATTTCTGCGCGGCGATGTTGGGACCGGTGCCGAGCATCGAGAACATCGCCAGCACCTCGTCGCTCTCGGCGAGGCGGCGAATCTGCTCGACCGTCTTCGACGGCGAATAACCGTCGTCCATGCTGAGCAGCTCGACCTTGCGGCCGTTGATGCCGCCCTTGTCGTTGAGCATCTTGAAATAGGCGATCTCGGCGCGGCCAATCGCGGAATAGGCGGAGGCCGGTCCCGAGTAGGGCATGGTCTGCCCGAGCTTGATCGACGTGTCGGTCGCGCCGGTGTCGTAGTTTCCGGCCGTCGCGGCCGAAGCGGCGCCCAGCGCCGCAAGCAGAGCAACGACTCCACGGACCAGTTGTCTTCCCGACATGCTCGGCATCTCCTTCCCAGGCAAGACGCATCGACGCGCGAGCTCACAGGCTGCCGCCGGCGCCCTCCACTTTCTTCTTGGTTATCATCGGCCGCATCGATTGCGATGCCGGCGAGCGCGACGATACAAGGATTATGAAGCGTGAGATGTAGCGAAGAATTCAGATGCGTATGCGCGGCTTGCAGCCGTTCTATTTTGCGCGCTCGTTACACGGCAATGTGAGCGTCAGACCTCGAGCCATGCGTCAGACTTCAAGCCATTCCTGGCGCACGGCGGCATTGGCCTTGAGCTCGTCCGGCGTCCCCTCGAACACGACGCGGCCGTGACCCATGATGTAGACGCGCTTCGAGATCCGCATCGCGATCGAGAGCTTCTGCTCGACCAGCAGGATTGCGACGCCGGCCTGCGCGATGCGCGCAATGAGATCGCCGACCTGCTGCACGATGAGCGGGGCGAGACCCTCGGTCGGCTCGTCGATCATGATCAGGTCCGGATCGCCCATCAGCGTCCGGCAGGTGGTGAGCATCTGCTTTTCGCCGCCCGACAGCACGCCTGCGGCCGTATCGGCACGCGCGGCGAGATTGGGGAACATCTCGAGCATGTCCTCAAGCCGCCATTTGCCGGGGCGGCGCGTGTCCTTGACGCCGAGCAGGAGGTTTTGGCGAACCGTCAGGCTCGGGAAGATATCGCGATGCTCGGGCACATAGCCGAGGCCGAGGTGCGCGATCTTGTAGCTGGGAAGGCCGGCGATGTCCTTGCCCTTGAAGCGGATCGTGCCTTGCGGCGCGACCTCGCCCATGATCGCCTTGACCGTGGTCGAGCGGCCGACACCGTTGCGGCCGAGCAGGCTCACGACCTCGCCCGCGGCGACGTCAAGGTCGACGCCCTGGAGGATGTGGCTCTTGCCGTAATAGGCGTGGAGATCCCTGACCTCGAGCATCAATGCGCTTCCTCGCCGAGATAGGCTTCCTTGACCTTCGGATCGCGCCGGATCTCTTCCGGCGTGCCCGAGGCGATGATGTGGCCGTAGACCAGCACGGAGATGCGGTCGGCAAGGCCGAATACGACGCTCATGTCGTGCTCGACGATGACCAGGGTCTTGCCCTCGGTCAGTCGCCGGATCAGCGACACCGCGCGGTCGGTTTCGGCGTGGCTCATGCCGGCGGTCGGCTCGTCGAGCATGACGACCGTGGCCCCGCTCGCGATGGTGATGCCGATCTCGAGCTCGCGCTGCTCGGCATAGGTCAGAAGTCCCGCCGGAACATCGCGCCGATGGGTGAGATGGATGTCGTCCAGGATCTGGGCCGTGCGCTCGCGCACTTCCGGCAGGCTGTCGACGTTCTTCCAGAAGGCGTAGCGATGCCCCGTCGCCCACAGCACGGCACAGCGGACGTTCTCCCAGACCGACATGCGGGCGAACACGTTGGTGACCTGGAACGAGCGCGACAGGCCGCGCCGGTTGATCTCGAACGGCCGCAGGCCGGAGATCACATCGCCGTTCAGCTTCACCTCGCCCGAGGTCGGCTTGATGTGGCCGCTGATCAGATTGAACGTCGTGGATTTTCCGGCGCCGTTCGGGCCGATGACGGCGTGACGCTCGCCTTTCGCGACGCTGAGGTTGAGGTCGCGGATGATGCCGACATTGCCGAAGCGCTTTTCGACGGCGCGGACTTCGATGGCTGCGTTCTTTCCAGATACCGCTCCGCTCGTGCCAGATACCGCTCCGCTCATGCCAGATACCCCCGGTCACGGGCGACCGTCGCAGCCCTGTCCCACGCGTCCGCGATCCTCCGCCAGCTCAGCCGCGCGACGAACGCACCGCCGACGACGAGAACTGCTGCGGAAATCCACGTCACCGGGGACTTCGCATTGAAGGGAATGCCGAACAGGTTGATCGGGTCGCCGCCGGAATAGCGCGCGACCGTCTCGATGGTGAGGATGACGCCGCAGGCGAGCGCCAGGGTCGGCACAATAGCGACGAGATAGGACGGGATCACCGTCCACAGCGTTCCGGCGCGAACCAGCGGCCGGTGCATCATCAACAGGCCGGCGATACCGCCCGGCGCGAACATCACGATGCCGATGAAGATGATGCCGAAATAGAGCTGCCAGACGCTGGTGAGGCCTGTCAGCCCGAGCTGGAGATAGGTCACCAGGATCGCGCCGAGGATCGGCCCGAAGAAATAGGCGATGCCGCCGATGAAGGTGGAGAACAGCACCAGACCGGACTGGATCGCACCGAGCAGCGCGGAGTTCGCGATCTCGAAATTGATCGCGGTCAGGCCGCCGGCGACGCCCGCGAAGAACCCGGCAAAGCAATAAGCGAGATAGCGAACGACGTGAGGATCGTAGCCGATGAACTGGACACGCTCGGGATTGTCGCGGACGGCATTGCTGATCCGTCCCAGGGGCGTCCGGGTCAGCGCGTACATCACGATGGCCGACAGCACCAGCCAGAACGCGATCAGATAATAGACCTGAAGCTGCGGCCCGAACGACCAGCCGAACATCTTGGGCAACGCCGTGCGATCCGTGGTGATGCCGGCCTCGCCGCCGAACACCGAGCGCAGGATCAGTGAGGACGACGCCACCAATTCGCCGATGCCGAGCGAGATCATCGCGAACACGGTGCCGGCGCGCTTGGTCATGACCCAGCCGATGATGACAGCGAAGACGAGACCACCGATCCCGCCGAACAGCGGAATGAACGGCAGCGGGATCGGCCAGCCGTGCGACACCACCGCATTCATCATGTGGCAGGCCGCGAAGCCGCCGAGGCCGTAATGCACGGCGTGACCGAACGACAGCAGTCCGGTCTGGCCGAGCAGGATGTTGTAGGACAGCGCGAAGACGATCGCGATGCCGATCAGGCTGAACGACGTCAGCGAGCCGCCGGAGGAGAAGATCAGCGGCAGGACGATCAGCGCTGCGATGCCGATCAGCCAGACGCCGTAGAAGCGCAGGCCGTCGCCGGCGGGCTTCGATGTCGAAATCGGTTTGGCGGTCATGACTCGCGCGTCCCCATCAGGCCCATGGGGCGAACGATCAGAATGAGCACCAGCAGCATATAGGGAACGATCGGCGCGACCTGCGCGATCGTGACGTTCCAGATGTCGGTGAGGACCGACGGTCCCGTCGACGGATCGAGCGGTCCGAACGCACTCGCCAGCGAGCCGTTCAGCGCCACCGCAAAGGTCTGCACCAGTCCGATGACGAGCGAGGCGATGAAAGCGCCGGGCAAGGAGCCGAGGCCACCGAACACGATGACGACGAACAGGATGGGCCCGAGTGCTGCGGCCATGTCCGACTGCGTCACCAGGGCCGGTCCGGCAATGACGCCGGCAATGCCGGCGAGCGCGCTGCCGACGCCGAACACCACCATGAACACGCGCCCGACATTGTGGCCGAGATGCCCGACCATGTGCGGATGCGTCAGCGCCGCCTGCACGATCAGGCCGACGCGGGTGCGCTTGAGCACGACCAGCAGCGCCACGAAGATCACGACCGACACGGCCAGCATGAAGATCTTGTAGGCGGGATAGTTGGTCGAGAAGATCGTGAAGGCCGGGAAGTCGAGCAGCGCCGGCACGCGATAGTCGACCGGGCTCTTGCCCCAGATCATCGACACGATTTCTTCGATCGCAAAAGCCAGACCGAAGGTCAGCAGCAATTCCGCGACATGGCCGTGCTTGTGGGTGTTGCGCAGGCCGTAGCGCTCCACCGCCATGCCGATGGCGCCGACCAGTAGCGGCGCCAGCACCAGCGCCGGCCAGAAGCCGATCCACTTGGTGAGCTGGAAGCCGAAGAAGGCGCCGAGCATGTAGAAGCTGGCATGCGCGAAGTTGAGCACGCCCATCATGCTGAAGATGACGGTCAGCCCGCTCGACAGCAGGAAGAGCAGCATGCCGAACAGCACGCCGTTCAGGGTCGAAATGACAATGAGTTCAAGCACAGCGCACTCGTCTCTGTCCGGGGCCTGATGGCCCCGGTGAACATCGCCCAATCAAGAATAGTCCGGCCACCGCCTTCCCGCGACCGATGTCGGCCGCGGGAAAACGACGGATGTCGTGATTACGGCCGCGCCATCTTGCAGGTCGTGGGGACCATGGCCTGCGCCGTGTCGACCTTGGAGACGAGGTGCCAGCCCCAGCCGGTGTTTTCCTCGTCGAAGGGCTCATTCTCGGTCAGCTTGCCGAAGGAGGAAATGTAGATCGGCTGAAGGAACTGGTGGTCGTCCTTGCGCATGATGCCGGTGCCGCCGTCCAGAACCTCGAACTTCAGGTCCTCGAGCGCCGCCGCCACCTTCACGGGGTCGATCGAGTTGGCCTTCTCGGCAGCCGCCTTGAACATGCGCATCTCGTTGACCGCACGCGGGTACCAGAGCGACAGATTGACCTTGGCGCGGAACGCCTTCTCGTAATCCATCGCAACCTTGTTGCCGGAATTCGCAAAGCCTTCGGTGATCTGGAAGACCTGATGATCGAGACCGGTCTGCTTGACGGCAGTGGGGCCGCCGGCGCCGCCGGCATAATAAGTGTACCAGTTGACCTTCAGGCCGGCGTCAGCGGCAGCCTTGAGCAGCAGAGCGAAGTCCTGGCCCCAGTTGCCGGTAACGACGCTGTCGGCGCCGGACGCCTTGATCTTGGCGATATAGGGCGAGAAATCGGTGACCTTCAGCAGCGGATGCAGCTCGTCGCCGACGATCTGGATGTCGGGCCGCTTGGCGCCGAGCATCTTGCGCGCGTCGGAGCGGACGGACTGACCGAACGAATAGTCCTGGTTGATCAGGTACACCTTTTTGATCGAGGCGGTGTCCTTCATGTAGTTGGTGAGCGCCTCCATCTTGATGTCGGAGCTCGCATCCCAGCGGAAATGCCAGTAGCTGCACTTCTCGTTGGTCAGGCTGGGATCGACGGCGGCGTAGTTGAAGTACAGCACTTCCTTGCCGGGATTGCGCGTGTTGTTCTTGGTGACGAAATCCGACAGCGCCGCGCCGACGGACGAGCCGTTGCCTTGCGTGATGTAGTGGACCCCGGCGTCGATCGCCTTCTGGGCCTGCACCAGGCTTTCCTGCGGATTGGTCTTGTTGTCGAGCGGCACGATCTCGATCTTGTGGCCGAGAATGCCGCCCTTGGCGTTGAGCTCGTCGGCCAGATACTGGAATGTCTTCAGACCACCCTCGCCGACGCTGGCACCACCGCCGGAGAGCGGATCGATGTAGCCGATCTTGAGGGTGTCCTCAGCCGACGCGGCATGACCGAGCATCGGGGCGATCACGGCAATGGCCAAAGTGAGCTTGCGCATTTTTTCGTTTCCTCGCTGGCTATCGACTTTAGTCGATGGGCTTTTTGCGCATGTTGCAGCGCAATTGCAGATCCCTAATGAGCAGAACGAACTTTGATTTTCAAGCTCGGCGAGACATGGCTCCGGCCATCGTTATGAAATGTGAAGGCGGCTACCCGTCTCGCCGGCAGCTTTCCGCGACGAGGAATAGAACGCAAGGGGAAACTGGCCTGCGCGGCGCCTGACGACGCAGGTGTCGCAGCCGTCTACAGGCTGCGATAGTTCGCGATTCCCGACAGGTCGGGCGTGAATCCGAGCCCCGGTTCCTCGCCGAGGACGATCGTACCATCCGTGACACTGGCAACGGCACCGCAGAACCGGTCGCGCAGCGGATTGTCGTTGGCATCGACCTCGAGCCAACCGTCGCCGCCGATGCCCGCCAGCAGATGCGCCGAGGCGAGCAGTCCGATGCCGCCGCCGAGATAATGCGGGCAGAACGTCTTGCCCGCCTTCAGAATGTCGCGCGCGACGCCAGCGCATGCGCTCAGTCCGCCCCATTTCGCGATGTCGGGCTGAACGACGCCGAGCACGTCTTCGGCCAGGACGTCCTTGAATCCCTCGACGCTCGAAATGTTCTCGCCCGCGGCAATCGGCATTTTCGCGGCTGCCCGCAGCCGGCGCCATTCCTCGCGCGGCCGGTCGGCGCGGATGGGCTCCTCCAGCCATCGCAGATCGAACGCGGCCAACCGCGGCACCATCTCCAGCGCCTGATCGACCGACCAGCCCTGATTGGCATCGGCAGCGAGCATGCCTGCACCGACGATCGCGCGCAGCGCGGCCAGATTGGCGAGGTCGGTCTCGGCACCGAAGCCGACCTTCAGCTTCAACGCGCGATGGCCACGCGCGAGCGCGGCTTCGGCCGTCTGCGCGGCGCCGCCCGGATTGATGCCGCTGGCATAGACCTTGATCCTGCGCGACTGCCCACCGAGAAGCCGCCACAGCGGCAAGCGCCGCCGACGCGCGGAGAGGTCCCACAGCGCGAGATCGATGCCCGAAACAGCCTGCGCGAACGGACCGGGCTCGCCGCATTGAAGCGCCAGCACTTCGGTCCCCTTCGTCAGGACCTCGAAAGCCTGGGCGGGACTGTCGAACCTGCGCCCGACAAGCCCCGGAGCCAGCACTTCATTGACAAGCCGGGCGCGGTGCTCGGCGCCCGGTGCAGGAAAGTTGGACCAGGCTTCGCCCCACCCCTCGACACCGTCCTCGTCGAGCGCGCGAACGAAGACGGCCGGACGGTTGAGCATCTTGCCGAACGACGTCACCACCGGCGTCGCCAAGGGATAGCGATAGCAGAAGGCCTCGATCGAGCGGATGGTGAAGCTGTCAGTCATGTTGCAGATCCTGCGATCGAGTTGAGACCACGCGGGACCGTTACCATCTCAGTAGGCGCGCGCGAAGTCACCTTCCTGCTTGATATCAGCGAACACCGGGAAGCGCGCCTTCCACGGCGTGCCCTTGGCCGTGGTCAGTTGATTGAGCCGTTCCAGCACCCCGAGGCCATCCTTGCGCAGGCTGGCCGACACCGCTGCGCGGTCCGGAAAGTTCTTCAGGACGGCATCCAGCCAGATGGTACGGCCCGCCAGGAAACCGCTTGCGCCTGCGGCATAGGAGTAGTCGAGCACGCGCTCGAACTTTTCAGGCGCAGCGCCGCCCGACAGCAACACCCAGGGGATGCTGCGTTCGCGGCAGATATCACCGATCGCATCGAACTCCTTCTGCGCCGCCTTTGCTTCCGTGCTGCCGTCACGCGCCGGCAGGCTGTTGGCTGCAAGCGGGCTCTCCAGCTTGAGAAGATCGACGCCGTATTCAGGCTTTGCGAATTCACGCACGCTGTCGATGACGAGGCCCGGGAGCTTGCCGGGCGATTCCACGTAATCGGCCGTGTGATTGGCGCTGCCGAGGAACGGGTAGACCAGCAACTCGAGCACGTACGGGATATCGTGACGGGCGCAGTCTTCGCCGATTTCGCGCACGAAACGCTTCTGGTGCTCGTTCACCGCGGCATCGGCGTCCGGCCGGTACCAGGCCAGCACCTTGACGGCGTCGCCGCCCATGGCGCGGATCTTCTCCACGCTCCAATTGGTGATCGCGCGCGACTTGCGGCCGCCCGCGGTTTCCTCAACGCGGTGCTCTTCCAGCGTCATGATCAGACCGCAGCGCGGCGGCAGCAGGTCGATCGCGGCAGGCACTGCGAAGTTCGGGTCGAACAGCATCGAGCTGCAATGCGGCGCGAGGTTCTCGACCAAGAGACGCTTGGCCGCCGTGACGTCGGAATATTCGACCTGGTCCCGCGTGATCCCCTTTGCCTTCGCAATGGCATCGAACAATGGCGGCCGCTGATCCAGCGCGACCATGCGAAAATGGCCATCCGCGTCAGCAAGCCGTGCCAGGCCGCGGTTCTTTCCAATCGTTCTCATGGCTTCGTCCTCATGAATACAAGACACTCGTTGATATCGGGGATTCCGTTCCGGCCGCCGGCGTGGCGGCATTTCATGGCGGCCGTCGCCGCCGAAAACGCCATGGCGGCGCGCACATCGAGGCCGGCGCCGATCGCGAGCGCATAGGCGCCGTGGAAGACGTCGCCCGCGCCCGTGGTGTCGACGACGTCGACGGCGTAGGCGGCCTGCCGGTGCAGCTGGCCGTTCTCGTACCAGCTCACGCCGCCCTCGCCGCGCGTAACGGCGATGACGCGGCAGCCGAAGCGCGCAAGGGCTGCGAGAGATCTATCTTCGGCCGAGCCGGCAAAGGCGGCGAGCGCGGGCTCGGAGAAGATGGCGTGATCGGCTAAGGGCAGCAGCCGCTCGAATACCTCAGCATCGGCCATGTCGCCGTCGAGCACCGTCGGAATGCCGCGCGATCGCGCTTCCCGAAACAACGTCGCGGCGCCTTCGACCCAGCGCGGATCAGCCAGCACGGAGGACGCGCGCGCTACGGCTTCGAGCGGAAGCCAGTCTGCGGTCTCTGGGTAAAGGCCACGGAAATTCACGATCTGCCGCTCGCCGCTGCTATCGACGATGATCCCGGAGACCGACGAGCGGCCATCGGGGAACAGCCGGAAATTCTCGACATCGACGCCTTCAGCGGTGAAGGCCGATTTCATCTCATGGCCCGCGGCATCATTCCCTGCCCGCCCCCAGAACGCGACGGATGCGCCGAGCTTTGCCACCGCAACAGAAGCGTTGGCGGCCATGCCGCCGCCGAGCGTGCCGTACTCGACCGCCTTGATCTTCTCGCTTCCACCCGCGAACGGCCGATCGACGCGCCAGACCTGGTCGAGCGCGGACAGGCCGAGGCAGATCACGTGCACGGGCTTCGTGCCGGACGCGAGGTCCGCCAGCGCCGAGAGATCGCCGATGTTTGCCGACGCACTCACCGCAAGACCTGTCCGTTGGATGCAGCGAACAAATGCGTCTTGCCCGACTGTGGGCGCAGATTGATGCGATCACCAACCTTCGGCCGCAGCGCCGGATCGACCCGCGCGATGGCGGAGCCGCCGGCGAGATCGAAATGGATCAGCGTGTCCGAGCCGAGCGGCTCGACCAGCCTGACGTTGATCGCGATGCCATCAGCGGCATCCGCAGCCACAGCAAAATGTTCGGGGCGAATGCCCAGCACGGCGTTGCCGGCCTTGCTCAGGCAGCCAGCGGTCTCGCCGTCCAGCGGCACCACCGTTCCGCCTTGCGACAGGATCGCGCGCTCCTGACGCCATTCGACCGGGAAGAAATTCATCGCGGGCGAGCCGATGAAGCCGGCGACGAACTGGTTGGCGGGCCGCTCGTAAACCGTCTCCGGTGTATCGTATTGCTGGATCGTGCCGCTCTGGAGCACGACGATCCGGTCGGCCATGGTCATGGCCTCGATCTGGTCATGTGTCACGAAGACCATGGTGGTCTTCAGCTCCTGCGACAGCGCCTTGATCTCCGCCCGCACCTGCCCGCGCAGCTTCGCATCGAGATTGGAGAGCGGCTCGTCGAACAAAAAGGCCTTGGGATTGCGCACGATGGCGCGGCCCATGGCGACGCGTTGGCGCTGGCCGCCGGACAACTCCTTCGGCTTGCGGTCGAGATAGGGCTCGATGTGCAGCAGTGCGGCCGCACGCCTCACGCGGGCGTCGATCTCGGCCTTCGGTGTGCCTCTCAGCTCCAGCGCAAACGACATGTTGTCGTAGACCCGCATGTGCGGGTAGAGCGCGTAATCCTGGAACACCATCGCGATATCGCGTTGCGCAGCCTGGACGCCGTTGACGCGCCTGTCGCCGATGTAGAGATCGCCCGACGAAATCGGCTCGAGGCCCGCGATGATCCGCAGCAAGGTCGACTTGCCGCAGCCGGACGGGCCGACGAACACGACGAATTCGTGGTCCGCGATCTCCAGATTGAGATCGGGGATCACGGTGAAATTGCCGTAGCGCTTGGTGAGGTTGCGGATCGAGATCGAAGCCATGATCGCTCAGTCCAGTGCCAGCACGGGCTTGATCAGCTCGCCCTTGGCGAAGCGGGCGAAATTCTCTGGCAGAGCCGACAGGCCGAACTCGCCATCGACCAGGACGCGGTACTCGTCCTTGTATTTGCGCAGCAGCTCGACATTCGGCTCGAAATCCGAGACCGGGAAATAGAAGGTCCGGATCATGTAAAAGTCCTTGCGGCGGAAGACCTTGCCTTCCTCGATGGTCCAGGGCGCGGCGTTCTCGCCGACCAGCACCAGCGCACCGCGCGGCAGGACCAGCTCGATGCCGAGGTTGCGCGCCGCATGGGCGCCGGAGCATTCCATGATGAGGGCGAAGCGCTTCGAGGTATCTCCGACCGGGTGCGCCTTTGCGCCAAAAGACTGTGCGATCTTCAGCCGTGCCGCGTTGGGATCGGCAACGTGGATGTCGTCGTAGCCGAGCGCGCGGAGCGCCAGCACGACGCCAAGGCCGACAGGCCCCGCGCCCATGACGAGAACTGGACCGGCCTCGCTCGGCGGCACCACGCGGCTGACAAAGCGGACGGCGTGGCCTGAGGTGCCGATGGTGTCGAGCAGCAGCGGCGCAAGGCTGTCCTCGATATCATCAGGCACCGGCAGCAGGCAGTTTTCCGGCACCGGCACATATTCGGCATAGCCGCCGGGCCTGTTCCAACCGATCAGGCTGGAGACTTCCAGGCACATCTGGGTATCGCCGCGCTTGCAAGCGGGGCAGTGGCCGCAGTGCAAGGGGATATAGACGGCGCAGCGGCGGCCATGCAGGCGATGACCGGGCTGTTCGACGACACCAAAGATCTCATGGCCGGCGGTGAACTCGGCGCCCTTGTGCCAGAGCTTGAAGTCGGAGCCGCACAGCGCGGTGCGCGAGACGCGGACGAGCACTTCACTTGGGCCGACATCGGGCATCGCGACGCGCTCGATGGTGATGCGGTCATTGCCGTGGAAGACCGCGGCCTGCATGATCGAGTTCGGACGGGGCGACACGTTCATTTCGATACCTAGCCTTTCACCGCACCGAGCGTCAGTCCGGACACCAGCCAGCGCTGAACCAGGGCCGCCAGCACCAGCGGCGGCAACGCGATCAGCGTCGCCGCAGCCATGAGAGCGCCCCATTGCGTTGAGCCCTCACCGATGAAGTTGAAGGCCGCCGCGATCAGCGTCTTGGTGTCGCCGTTGGAGAGCACCAGCGCAAACAGGAAGTAGTTCCACGAAAACACGAAGGCGAGGATCGCCGAGACGGCGACGCCTGATGCCACCAGCGGCAGCGCGATGCGCCAGAGGATGCGCGTGACGCTGCACCCATCCACCTGCGCCGCCTCGAACACGCTGCGCGGAATGCCGTCGAAGGACGGCAGCAAAACCCAGATCACGATCGGCAGCGTGATGACGGCATGGCTGAGGATCAGCGCGGTGTAGGAGCCGATCATGCCGACCTGCCGGAACATCACGTACCACGGCAGCAGGAACAACGTGCCGGGCGCCATGCGCGCGGCGAGGGTCAGGATGGCCGGCCACGAAATCCGCGTCCAGGAGACGGCGAAGGCAGCAGGAATTCCAAACAGCAGACCGAGTGCGGTCGAGCCAACGGTGACGATGAGACTGTTGAGCGCGTAGCTGAGGAACGGTGTGGTCCTGGTCAGCTCGACATAGTTTTCCAGCGTCGGCGAGAAGCTCAGCGTCGGCGGATAGGCGGTGACCTCGAACGACGGCTTGAACGAGGACAGCACCATCCAGACCGTCGGCGCCATGATGAGCACGCCGGCGAGCAGGAGCTGCACCGTGTTGAGCCAGCGGATCCAGCGGTCGGTGTTGGCGGCATCGTTCATGACATCACCAGGCCACTGCGCCGCGCAAGCGGTTGAAGGCGAGCACGGCGCCGAACACGATCGCCGTCAGCGTCAGCATCAGGGCGCTGGCATAGCCGATGTTGAAGAATTCGAAGCCGACCCTGAAGCCGTAGATGTTGAGCGTGTTCGAGGCGTTGCCCGGGCCGCCCTGGGTCGTGATGTAAATGATGTCGAAGAAGCGCAGCAGATCGACGCTCCGCAGGATCGCCGCGGTGACGATGGTCGGTAGCAGCAGCGGCAGCGTGATGCGCTGGAAAGTCCTGAATGGAGACGCGCCGTCGATCTGCGCCGCCTCGTAGACGCTCGGCGGCAGGGATTGCAGGCCGCCCAGCACGATCAGGGCGACATAAGGCGTCCACTGCCAGCTGTCGATCAGAGCCACGGTCGGAATGACCCAGGTCGGCGAGGCCAGCCAGTCCGACGGCGGCAGGCCGAACGACTGAAGGATATAGTTGGCAGCACCGAGCGACGGATCGAGGATCACCAGCCACATCATACCCGCCACCACCGGCGGCATCATGAAGGGCGAGATGAACAGCGAGCGCACGATGCCTGGCAGCCGCTTGGCGTGGAACAGCACCAGCGCCAGCCAGACGCCGAAGACGAGCTGCAGCACCAAGGACAGCACGAACAGCGCAATGGTGATCCACAGCCCGTGCCAGAATTCGTAATCGGAGATCAGCTTCGAATAATTGGCGAGGCCCGCGAAAGACTGCTTGCCGGTCGAGGAGAAGGTCTGGAAGCCGAGCCAGATCGTATAGACGACCGGAAACGCGATCATCGCGACCGTGAAGACCACGGCCGGCGCCGAGAGCGCCGCCATCTCCAGCTTCTGCCGGTCCTGCGTGAGTGTCGCAGCCGTATCAGACATGCGTTCGTGTCCTCGATCGAGTTGGGTGCCGGCAGGCAGCAAGCCTGCCGGAATGAGGCCGTTAGTTCAGCGCGATCAGCGCATCCAGCGCCTTGTCGGCATCCGCGCAGGCCTGATCGACGGTCTTCTGCTTCAGGATCAGATCCTGTACCGCCTGCCCGATGAACTCGCGCGATTGCGGATTGGCGACGATGGGATAGCCGACCTCGGAGGAGCCCTTCGTTGCGAGCACGTCGAGCGCGGCCTGCCATTCCTTGCGGACCGGCTCCTCGTCGATCCACTTGCGATATTCGGGATCCTTGGCGACCGACGGACGCGGCGGGGCAATGCCCTGAAGCGCCATCTTCTTCTGCACCTCTGGGCTGGTCGCCCATTGCACGAAGTACCAAGCCGCATCCGGCTGCTTGCTGTGCGAGGACACTGCCATGCCCCAGCCGATCGTGGTCGGCACCTGGCCGGCATCGCCCGCCGGGAACGGCAGCAGGCCGGTGTCCTTCAGGCGCGCGCCGCCTTCCATCACCGTGCGCAACTCATTCGACGACTCAAACGCCATCGCGGCGCGGCCGCTGCGGTAGAGCGCCGAAATCTGCTGGAAGCTGTAGTTGACGACGCCAGGCGGTCCGAAATCGCGCAGCAGCCGGCTATAGGTGTCGAGCGCTTCCTTGCCCTTGGCCGAGCAGAGGTTCGACTTGCCGTTTGCGACATAGCTGCCGCCGATATTGTGCAGCATGTTGCTGAAGGTATAGGCAATCGCGGGCTTGAGGCCGCGCGAGACGAACGGCGTCACGGTGCTGTCGCAGCTCTTGATCTTCTCGGCAGCGGCCTCGACGTCCTTGATCGTCTTCGGCGCCTCGAGACCGCACTTTTTGAAGATGTCGGTGCGGTAATAGAAGATCGGGCCTTCGATGTTCATGGGCATGCTGGTCAGCTTGCCGCCGAAGGTCGCGGCCTTCAGCAGGGCCTGGCTCAACCCGTTGGAGTCGTATTCCCTGGCCACCTCGTTCTTGGCCATCGCGGTGAGATCGCCGTACCAGCCGGCGGCGGCGAACTGCTCGCCCTCGCGCGAGGGCAGCGTCATGAACACGTCCACCTCGTCGCTGTTCGCATTCATGACGGTCACCAGACGCTGGCGCATCTGCTGTTCCTGATAGCCGTCGACCTTGAGGGTCATGCCGGTCAGCTTCTCGAAATCGGCCTTGTAAGTCAGCAGCGCCTGCGACACCGGATTGTTGTTGGCGAGAAAGGTGACGGTCTTGCCCTTGAACTTCATCCAGTCGAAATCGGCGGCGTGCGCCTGCGCGGTCGCCGCAGCAATCGCGAGAACGGGCAACGCGACGTGGGTCGCGAGCATCCTGGCCTTCATCGAACTCTCCTCCCGGCTGGCCGCCTTAAGCTGGCGGACCATTTTGAACACGTTTGAGCAGCGCTTGAAAACGGTTACAAAATAGACCTCGCATTCGCCGTGTCAAGCGATGGACAAGCCGCACAATCTGCGGCAGATTTGCGACATTGCCGCTACCATGCGGTTCGCTATGCCCGATGTAACGTTACATTCATGAGACTGACCAACGCCAAGTCTGTGAAACAGGGCATCCGCGCCGTGGCGGCCCGCGCCGGCGTCTCGACGGCATCGGTCTCGCGCGCCCTCAACAACCCCGACGCGGTGAGCCCTTCCTTACGGGCGCGCATCGAGCAGGCCATCGACGCGCTCGGCTACATCCCGCACGCGCCGGCGCGCATCCTGTCGTCACGACGCTCGCGCACGCTTGGCGCAATCGTACCGACGATCGACAACACGATGTTCGCACGCGGCATCGCCTCGCTGCAGCAATATCTGTCGTCGGTCGGATACATGCTGTTTCTCACAACGAGCGGCTACGATCTCGACGTCGAATTGCAGCAGGCGCGCAATCTGATCAGCCGCGGTGTCGACGGCCTGGTGCTGCGCGGCGATTGCCATCACGACGGATTACGCAAGCTGCTGGCGGACAATGCCGTACCGTTCATCAATGTCGGCATCTACCAGCCCGACCGGCCCTATCCTTGCGTCGGCACCGACAACGAAGCCGCCGCCCATCGCGCCGCCGCGCATGTCATCGAGCTCGGCCACCGCCGCATCGGGATCGTCTCGGCGCTCCAGCGCAACAACGACCGCGCCAGCGCCCGCGTCGCCGGCTTTCGCCGCGCGCTGACGGAGAACGGGCTCGAATTGCCTTCGCAATGGCATGTCGAGGTGCCCTATACGCTGGACGACGCGCGCGAGGCGGCGCGCTATCTCCTAGGCCTCGAGGACCGCCCGACAGCCGTGGTGTGCGGCAACGACGTCATCGCCTATGGCGTGCTGCTCGAAGCCGAGCGCAGCGGTTTTTCGGTGCCGCGTGACCTCTCGGTGGTCGGCTTCGACGACCTCGACTGGAGCCGGCATTTGCGGCCGAGCCTGACCACGATCCACGTACCGACCGGAGAAACCTGGCAGCGCGCCGGTGAATATCTGGTGCGCAGCCTCGCCGGCGAGCAGACCATCATGCATCGCGAGATCGACTTCTCGCTAGTCGTCCGCGAGTCGACGGCTGCGCCTCCGAAATCCCTGAAGTGAGACACTCCCGATGAATCCGAACTTTTCCCTCGCCCCCGGCTTCCATGCCGTCGTGATCGGCGGCGCCGGCGACATTGGTGCCGCCATCAGCAATCAATTCTGCGATCTGGGTGCGACGGTGTCTGCAACGGGCGCGAACGAGGCCGATCTTGCCCGCACCCTCCTCAAACCGCGCGCGGGCCTCACGCTCGCAACGCTCGATGTCACCGATGACGAAGCCGTCACGTCCTTCGCCCGGAAGCACAAGCGCGTCGACGCGCTGATCAATTGCGCCGGCATTCTCGCGCGCGACAAGGAATTTGAGATCGAGACCTTCATGAAGGTGCTCGACGTCAATCTCACCGGCACGTTCCGCACCTGCATGGCCTTTCACTCCCTGCTCGCGGAGCAGACGGGATCGATCGTCAACATCGCTTCGATGAACGCGACGCTGGCGCTGCCGCGGATTCCCGCCTATTGCGCCAGCAAGGGTGGTGTCGTGATGCTGACCAAGGCGCTGGCTTTGAAGTGGGCCGAAGAAGGCATCCGCGTCAACGCGGTCGCGCCCGGCTATATCGAAACCGCGATCAACGCCGCCGGCCGCAGCGACCTTGCGCATTATCAGCGCATCGCCGATCGCACCGCCTTCAAGCGCTGGGGACAGCCGGAGGACATTGCCGGCGCCGTTGCCTTCCTCTGCATGCCGGCTTCGCAATATGCGACCGGCACCGTCGTTGCCGTGGATGGCGGCTTTCTGGCGGGGTAGCGCGCGGGTCTATACGCCCAGCGCCTTGCGGTTGAACGTCCGCAGGAAGCGCAGCGACAACGTCCGCACATTCGCGACGTTGAGCAGCCAGGCCGCAGCGGCGTAAGCAACCCCACCCGCGGAGCTGACGACCATCAACGCCACGATACCGGTACCGCCGACCTGCGTCCGCGCAACGAGGATAGCGCCCGCCATCGCCGCAGCCGAAGCCGCAACGCCGGCGAGGCGGTTGACGTCGAACGGCACGGGATGGGCGCGGCGCATCAGGGCGACGGCGACGACGAAGCCGAGCGCTTCGGTGGCGAGCGTGGCGAGCGCCGCGCCGTAAAGGCCGTAGCCCGCGACCAGCGCGAACATCAGTGCCACGCTCAAAACGAGCGTGAGGAACGACTGCGCCGCCAGCATGAACGGCCGCTCGGCGAGCTGGAAGCTGATCTGCACATAGAATTGATTGGCGATGCCGAAGAAGCGCGCGAGCACCAGCGTCGGCAACAGCGCCGATACGCCGGCGCGAAAATCGACGCCGACGAGCGTGCCCGCGACCTGGTCGGCCGCGAGCGCGAGCCAGACGGCGACGGGTGCGACGACGACGAGCAGCAACTCAAGGCTCTCGCTCAGCCGCTCCCGCGTCGTCTCGCTGTTTTTCTCCGACAGCGACCGGAACACCAGCGGCACGGTCGCAGCGGCGACGCTGGAGGCGATCATGACCATGAACTGGCGCGGCAGATCGGCGGCGACGCCGAAAATGCCGGCGGCGTCCTTGCCGAGCAGATAAGCGACGATGAGCCGGTCACAGGCCGAATAGACCGCAACGGACAATCCGGCCAGCGTCAGCGGCAGGCCGTAGCGCGCCAGCTGCATGAACTGGCTGCGCTCGAAGCGCGCGATCTTGGTGCGGTCGCCGACGAGATTGAGAATGATGCCGGTGAGCGAGCCCAGGCCGAACGCGGCGAGCAGTCCCAATCCACCCCAGCCGAGCCAGATGCCGAGCAGGCCAAAGCCGACGCTCGACACGCTGCGGACGATCGAGATCGCCGCGAACCTGTAGGGGCGCAGTTTGGCGCGTTCGAATTCCTGGCCGACATCGACAGCATTGGCCATGATCGCGACGAACATGCTGGCGAGCAGCAGCTCGACGCTGAGGTCGCTGCGGAACAGAATGACCAGCGGCGTGGTGGCGCAGAGGACCGCGGCCGTCAGCCCGAAGGCGACCATCGCCGTGCCGCGAAAATCCACCTCCGCCGACATCGCCTGATAGCGGGACACCGACAGCTTGATCCAGGCGAAGAAGATCGCGCCCAATATGCCGGCGAGGCTGATGCCGACGACATAGGCGCCGTACTCGGCCGGCGTCAGCAGCCGCGTGTAGGCCGTGACCGCGAAGAAACCCACCGCTGCGGGCAGGATGTAGGCGACGAGATAAATCGAGAAATGGCGGTTCAGCATGCGAGCACAGGACCGGCAACGGTGTTGCGATGGTGACGGCCGTTAATCAATGACCTTGGCGGGGCGAACGAACTGCGCCGCAGCATCTCTCAAGAGTGTCACATAAGTCTGCAGATCGGGCGGCGAATGAGGCTGAGAGGCCGCTTTCGCGCGTTAGCGTTAAATTTGCCCTTTCCCTGGGGCGGTTCGAGCGATCACGACACGAAACCCTGATCCAGACTGGAACAGCGATGCAGCGCCACGCGCGTTGCGCACCGGACATCCGCAAAGGTTAACCCAACGACAGGAAACCCCGGCGTCGCAAGGCGCCGCTTGGTACGATGGCGCGTTGGTTCCAAAAGGAACGTCCCACCGTGACCAGGCTCGACAGACGCGAATTTCTCCTTGGCGGCGCCGCAGCACTCGCGGTGGGGGCAGCGGCGTCCGCCGCGCCGGCATCAAAACTCGCGCAGCGCCGTCCGGGCTTTGGCGCTGCTGCGACGCTCTGGGACCTGCAAGCAGATCCCAGGCTCGGCGAAGCCATCAGTACCTATTGCACCCAGGTGGTGCCGGTGCTCGAGCTGAAATGGCCGATGCTGCGGCCGAACGCGCACACGTTCAACTTCGAGCGCGCCGACGCGATCCTGGATTTCGCCAGGGAGAACGATCTGACAATGCGCGGTCACGCGCTCGCCTGGTATCACGACATTCCGGACTGGACCAAGCAGATCAAGGATTCCAAGGGCGTCGAGCGCGCCTATGTCGACCACATCGGCACCGTCGTGTCCTATTACAAGGACAAGCTGACGTCGTGGGACGTCGTCAACGAGCCGATCCCGGACAATCCGAAGAAGATCACCGACCGGCGCGACACGTTCTGGACGCAGCATCTGGGCAACCGCTGGATTCCGCTGGCCTTCCGCACGGCGGCCGCGGCCGATCCCTTCGTCAAGCTCGCGATCAATGAATATGACATCGAGTCGGCGAAGGACTCGTTCATTGCCAAGCGCGCGGCGTACCGCAACCTGATCATGGACCTGCTCGACCAGGGCGTGCCGCTGCACGCTGTGGGCCTGCAATCGCATCTGCACGCCGAGCTCGAGATCGACACGCATGGGCTCGCCGAGTTCGTCACCGAGCTGCGTTCCTGGGGCCTCGAGGTGCTCGTCACCGAGCTCGATGTCGACGACCAGAAACTGACGGGCAATCCGGCAGAGCGCGACGCCATCGTCGCCAAGCGCGTCGACGATCTCCTGACCGCGATCTCGACCAGCGGGCCGGTGCGCTCGATCCTGACCTGGGGCCTCTCGGATCGCTATAGCTGGATCAACGGCACCTTCGCCCGCGCGGACAAGCAGCCGAACCGCCCCTTGCCGCTTGACGGCGAGTTCAAGCCGAAGCCGTTCATGGACGTCATCAGCAAGTTCACGAGGGACGCCTGAGACGCGGCCTTAGCGCGTCTTCGCCGGCACTTCGAATTCGGCCGCATCACCCATATCTTCAGGAGACAGGCTCGGGCTGCGTCGATCCCGCGAGCTAAGGCGGAACACGTCGCGGATGTCGTCGATCGAGGTCGACGAATAGGACTGGATGCAGAGCGCGACCTGTTCGGGCGAGGCCGCGCGCATCATCGCTTCGATGGCCGGACGGTCGAGGGGCGTCTCATCCCAATGCGAGACGGCGATGCTGTCCTCGGTGACCCGATGGGTGGCCAGATGCGCCGGAGAGTTCGCGACGAAATGGCCGTACATCAGATACTCCGAGAACTTCTTCTTCCGGCACAACGCCAGAACCCAGTTCAATCCCGTTGCCGACTTGATGGCGTCGGTCATCGCGCGCGCGGTGTCCTTGTCCCAGACCAGCGCGTTGCCGACATAGTCATCGGCGGGGAAGGACCGGTCCTTGATGCCGAGCAACTGATCGACTGTGCGCAGCCACAGCCCATGCAACGGGTGGTCAGCGCCGATGTCCTTCGGGGTGACGAACAGCGGCGTCTTCTCTCCGCCGGCATATTGGCCGGCGTCGAATTCGCGGAAGAACAGATTGTCCGAATCCAGGATGCAGACGCGCTGCTCGGATGCGTTGAGCACGCCGGCGATTTTCAGGATCTGCTGGATGTGCCAGCCATGCACCGGCGACGACAGCAGCGACAGCCAGACCCGGCGCTTGCTGAGGAACTGAAGCGAGGGCGGCAGCGCCCAGAGCCATTTCGGCAGATAATTCGAGGCCGGAACGATGACGCGCTTGTCGGATGCAAACGGCGCGAACAGCGGCACGTCCTCATCGTTAACGAGAACATAATGCCGCGTGTATCCCGAGAGCCAGGTGTCGATGCTCTCGCTGAGCAGCGAAAAGCGTTCGATATCCTTGGCGTAGCTGGCGGTCAGCAGGGCAACGGAATGCATGGAGCGCGCTCGAATGGCCATCAAGCCGCACTCATAGCCGCACCGCGAGATGCTGGAAACTCACAAACGGAATCAAGGTAAAACGAAACGAAGCATTAGCCATCCGACGGCAGCCCCTGCTCGATGCCGCGAAAACGCAGTGGCGCCAGCGCGGCGGCGCGCTGCCACCAGTCGGCGACGCGGTCGTCGAGCGCGGTCACGCCGCGACCCTGGCCGGGGAAGATCCTGATCTGCTGCACCGCCTCGGCCTCGAACCCCCTGCCCTTGCGCGTGATCTTGAGGGCGGCGCCCTCGCGGTCGCGCTGCGTCAGCGGCGCCAGGAGGCGGCCGCGCGGGCGGAGCGACTGAAGCCAGAGCGGATGCGGGTGCGGGAAGCCGGCATGCACGATGATCACGTCGGCCGGCTCGCCGATCTCCTCACATCCATCGCCATGCACGACCTCGACATTGCGATAGGGGCGAAGGTAGTTCGCGGCACGCGCCGCAAGCCGCCCGTCGCATTCGATTGCATGCACCCTGCCCCTGGGCCCCACGATCTTCGACAACACCGCCGAAAAATAGCCGAGACCGCAGCCGATCTGGACCACGCGGTCCTTCTCCCCGACGTCGAGCAGATCGATGAAGTGCGCCCACAGGCTCGGCAGCCCGGTGTCGAGCCTGCGGCGCGCATCGATCGCGACCAGCACATTGTCGTAGAGATGAACGGGATCGGGATCCGGCGTCAGCCGGTAGCTGCGCGCCGCCTCGCTCTTGATGCGCCAGGGTCCCTTCGCCAGAAAATCCTCGCGCGGGATGGCGGCGAGCGCTTCGAGCAGGCGTGGCGAGGCGATCCGCTCTCGCTTCGCGATCAACTCGACGTAGCGCGCACGCGCGGCGGCAAGATCGCTCATTTCATCGCATCGGCCTGTTCAAGGACGGGCACGTCTCCGCCGAGCTCGCTGAGGAGCTGCATCGCCTGCTTCAGGTCCGGGGTATAAAAGCCCTCGCTGAACTTGCCGACGATCGGCAAAAGCAGGAGGCTTGCGTGCTCGCGCTTGCCGGCTTGGTGCGACAGGCGCGCAAGGCTGACGGCGGTCCGAAGCTCCCATGACAGCGCGCCCTGCTTGCGCGCGGTCTCCAGCGACAGGGCGAACAGGTCCTCCGCCTCCTGCACCGATGCCGGATCACCGTCCGACATCGTGATCTCGCCCTGCAGGCGATAGACCTCGGCGAGATAGGAGTGATCGCCGGTCCGTCTCGCGGTCGCGAGCGCGCCGTCCAGCGCGCGCAAGGCGGCATCGCGCATCCCGACCTTGGCATAGGCTTCCGCAAGGAGGCAGCGGAACCAGCAGCCGGCGAGCCAGGAATCCATCGCCTCGTATTCGTCGAGGCCGAGGCG
Organism: Bradyrhizobium sp. 215_C5_N1_1; assembly: GCF_052075935.1. Lineage (NCBI taxonomy): Bacteria > Pseudomonadati > Pseudomonadota > Alphaproteobacteria > Hyphomicrobiales > Nitrobacteraceae > Bradyrhizobium > Bradyrhizobium sp. 215_C5_N1_1. Next base: position 7,339,981 of record NZ_CP197228.1, read on the forward strand.
CATCTGGCTGAGACCTTCGTCGGCGTCGCCGAGCTGGGCCAGCGCCCAGCCGCGCAGGATCGCCGCCTGCTGCTTCCAATGCAGGAAATTGTGCTCGGTGGCGATGATCATGGCGCGGTTGGCGTGGTCGCGCGTGCCCTCGACGTCGCGCAAATGCTGGCACAGATAGGCGCCGAACACGAGCGCGAAGGCGAGCGTGAAGGGATGGCGGATCTTCTCGGCATTCGCGATCGCCTGCTCGCTGTGCTGGCGCGCCGCGTCGGGCCGGCCGAGGAACCAGAGGAGATAGCCGAGATAGGACAGCGAAACGACGCCGGGATCGGTGCCGTGCCGCTCCATCAGATCGGAGTGCAGATCAGGACTGTAGAGGTTGATGCAGCGGTGCAGATGGTGCTGGGAAGCGGCAAAACGGCCGCGATAGAGCATCGTCATCGCGATCGAGCGGTGCGCCTCGATCAGATAGCCGGTCTGCTGTGCCGGCTGGGTGCGCTCGTTCAGCCGCTCGCGCTTGGCGAACTTCAACAGCTCGACGCTGAGATCGTGCGCGCGGCTGAGATCGGCACGGATGAAATGGCAGACCCAGAGCCCGCGCGTGGCGGCGAAGGCCTTCTCGTCGTCGTCGAGCTGCTGACCGAGCTCGAGCGCGCGGATGTAGTTCTCCTCGACCTCCTGCACAGCGTAGCCCTTGGCGGCAATCAATGCGTTGCCGAGCGCGATGCGCAGCTCCAGCTCCATCTCGTCGGCGCCCTGCATGCGCGCATTGGCCTGCACGACGCTCAAGCCCCGGCGCAAATGCCCGATCGCCTCCAGATTGGCGCCGCTCTTGGCCGCCTGCTTGCCGGCCTTGAGCCAGAAGCTGGCGGCGCCCTCGCTCTGGCCGGATTCGGTGAGGTGATGGGCCAGCAGCTCCGGTTCGCGCTCGGTCTTCTCCGGATACATCTCGGCGAGCACCTGCGCGATCCGCGAATGCAGCTTGCGCCGCTCGCTGTGCAGCAGGCTGTCGTGCGCGGCGTTCTGGATCATCACGTGCTTGAAGGAGTAGAGCGCGCCGGGCGGATGGCCGCGGCGCATGATCAACCCGGCCTCCTCCAGATGATTGAGCGCGGCCTCGATCTGCTCCGCCGGCGTGTTGGCGACCGCGTGCAGCGTCGCGTAGGAGAACTCGCGACCGATGGTGGCGCCGATCTGCGCGATTCGCTTGAACGGCCCCATCCGGTCCAGCCGCGCCATCAGCGAGTCGGTGAGGGTCGCCGGGATCGCGAGCTGCCGCCATGGACCCGACAGCACGTAGCGCCCGTGCCGCTCGGTCAGGAGGTTGGATTCGAGAACGGTCTTGGTCAGCTCTTCCAGGAACAGAGGCACGCCGTCGGTCTTGACGATGATCTCCTCGACCACCTCCTTGGGAAGCTCGCGGCCCGCGACGCGCTCGACCAGCGTCGTGCGCAGCTGCCGGCTCAGGCGGTTCAGCACCAGCGTGGTGATGTGCGAATGCGCGTTCCAGCTCGGCTGGAATTCGGAGCGCGCGGTGATGATGACAAGGACCGGCTGGTTCTGCACCCGGGCGACGAGGAGGTCGATCACCTCGCGGGAGGTCGGGTCGATCCAGTGCAGATCCTCAAGCGCGATCACCAGCGGCATGTCGCGCGCAAGGCCGAGGAAATGATTGACCAGCGCCGCGACGGTCGCATCCTTCTGCTGCTGCGGCGACAGGTCGAGCGGCGGATAGCGGTCTCCGGTCGGGATCGACAGCAGCGCGGCAAACAGCGGCGTGACCTGCTCGATGTCGCCATGGGCGGCCGCGATCGCGGTCTCCAGACCCGCCAGCGAGGTCGCGGATGGATCCTCGCGGTCGAGGCCGAGCGAGAATTTGAGCTGCTCGGAGAATGGATAGAACGCCGTGGAGGTGTAATAGGGCGAGCACTGGAACGAGACGTGTCCATGGCGGTCGCCCGCGATCCGGTCGAAGATCTCCTGGATGATGCGCGACTTGCCGATGCCGGGCTCGCCGAACTTCACCACGACCTGGCCGTCGCCGTCCTTGACCTGCTGCCAGCGTCCCATCAGCAGCGCGATCTCCTCCTCGCGGTTGACGAGCGGTGTCAACCGCCCGCCCATGGCAGCGGCGAAGCGGGTCTCCGCTCGCGAGGCGCGCACCACGTGCCAGGCCTGCGTCTTCTCCGAGATGCCTTTCAGCGCATGGACGCCGAGATTGCGGTAGTCGAACTTGCCCTTCAGCAGCGACTGTGTCGAGGACGAGATCACGACGCCGTTGGGTGGCGCCAGACCTTGCAGGCGAGCGGCGAGGTTGACGGTTTCTCCGACCGCGGAATCGCGCTCCTCGGTGCCCTGGCCAACGAGGTCGCCGACCACGACGAGGCCGGTTGCGATCCCGATGCGGACGGCGGGGGCGTGGCTCAGCGCACCGCGCGGCTCGATCGCGCGCGCAGTCGACAGCACCCGCACGATCTCGAGCCCGGCGCGCACCGATCGCTCGGCATCGTCCTCATGCGCGGTCGGATAGCCGAAATAGACAAGGATACCGTCGCCGACGAAGCGCGCGGCAAACCCTTCGTAATGCTTCACCACCCGGACGCAGGTCTCGCGAAAGCTCGCGATCATGTCGCGCACGTCTTCCGGATCGAACTGCACCGACAGCGAGGTGGAATCCACCATGTCGCAGAACATGGTGGTGAGCTGACGCCGTTCGGCACCGACTTCCGCCCGGACTTGCGGGCGCGCCGCCGCATCGGGCTTCTCTGCGGTCTCAGCCTGGAATAGCGCCGACATCGCGCGCCGAAGCCGCTTGCGATCGCCGAGCGGCAATCCGAGCTCGACCAGGTCGGATTCCGTCAGGTCCCCCATCACATCGAGATCGAGGCGGTGCTGCGCGAAGAGATCGGTGTAATGTCCAAGACCGACGCCTTCGAGCCAGCGCTTCAACCCGCCTTCAGTCCCCGTAACAGGCTCATTCTCCAGCATGGTGATTCTGCCCGACCTTCACTCCGTCGAAGGGCTTTAGGCCCCTCAACCACAGATTTTGGGGCCCGAACTTCACCTCAGACTGGACGCGCTCCCTAAGTCTTGGGAAGAATAGCTCAATCAGATCAAAAGGGAATGGCATTGTCCCACATTGCATCCGTGGCGGGAGAGGATTCGGACAGCGCAGGCGCCGAAACCAGGACGTTTGCCGATATCGGCGGCCTTCTCGACTTTTATGCGCGCAAGACGCCGTCGGCACCGGCTCTCCTCGCGCCGGGCCGGCCGGCCCTCACCTACGGCAAGCTGGGTGAGTTGGTCCAGCAACTGGTCCGCACCCTGCGGGGGCTCGGCATTGCGCCTGCCGACCGGATCGCCGTTGCGCTGCCGCGCGGCGCCGACAGCGCGCTGGCGCTGATCGCGGTCGCCTCGGCCGGCGCCTGCGTCCCGGTCAATCCCGATCTGACGGCCGACGAGCTGCAACGCTATTTCAGCGAATTGAAGCTGACCGCGCTCGTCACCCGGGCCGACATGAATTCACCAAGTCGTGACGTTGCCAAGGCGCTCGATATCGCGGTGATCGATTTCGTGCCGGGGCCGAACGACAATCTCGGCGGCTGCGCGTTCATCGGCCCGGCAGTCGGGCCCGCCAGCACGAGCGGCGCCTCGCGCGGCGACGATGACGCCTTCATCCTGTTGACGTCGGGCACGGCGGCGCGGCCGAAAATGGTGCCGCTGACGCAGCGCAATGTGTGCCTGTCCGCATACAATGCCGGCCGCGTGCTGTCGCTCGCAGCCCACGATCGCCTGCTCAATGCCCTGCCGCTGTTTCACGCCCATGGTCTGATCTCCGGCCTGCTGACGGCACTTGCCGCGGGCTCCAGCGTGATCTGCACCAACGGTTTCGACGCATTGTCCTTCTTCGGCTGGATGCGGGAGCTGCGACCGACCTGGTACACGGCGGTGCCGACCATCCATCGCGCGCTGCTGACGGCGGCCGAGGCCGACCCGGACCGCGCCCGCTCGTCGTCGCTGCGCGTGATCCGCTCGGCCTCATCCTCGCTCGCGCCCGCGATCCTGAACGGGCTGGAGGCGATGTTCGGCGTTCCCGTGCTCGAGACCTACGGCATGACGGAAGCGGCCTCGCAGATCTCCGCCAATCCGTTCGAGCTGCGCAAGGTCGGATCGGTCGGCCGCGCTGCGGGCCCCGAGATCGCGATCATGGACGGGGCGGGCCGCACGCTTGCGAGCGGCGAGCATGGCGAGATCATGCTGCGCGGGCCGAACATGAGCCGCGGCTATTATAATGACGAGGCCGCGACACGGACCGCCTTCCGCAACGGCTGGTTCCGGACCGGCGACCTCGGCTATCTCGACGCCGACGGCTATCTCTTCATCGTCGGCCGCATCAAGGACGTCATCAACCGCGGCGGGCAGAAGATCTCGCCCCTGGAGGTCGAAGAGGTCCTGCTGAGCCATCCGGCGGTGCTGGAGGCCGGCGTGTTCGCCGTCCCGCACCAGAAGCTCGGCGAAAACGTCGCCGCCGTCGTGGTGCTGCGCCCGAATTCCGAAGCAACTCCGGACCAGCTTCGGCAGTTCGCGCGCAAACGTCTTGCGGCCTACAAGGTGCCGAGCCTGATCCGCGGCGTGGCCGCACTGCCGAAAGGCGCGAGCGGCAAGGTCAAGCGCAACGCGCTGGCCGATCTGATCGCAACCGCGGAGCATGGCGTCGAAGCGCAATTGCCGCGCAACGCGCTGGAGACCCAGCTCGCGGGGATCTGGGCCGGTCTGTTGGAGCTGCCGCAGGTCGGCATCGACCAGGATGTCTTCGCGCTCGGCGCAGACTCGCTCGCGGCGACGCAGATGCGCTCGCGCTTGCGCGAACGCTTCAATGTCGACTTCTCCTTCGAGGATATCTTTGATTGCGCCACGGTCTCAGCGCTTGCGGCCCGGATCGAGACCGCCACAACCCATCGCGAGACGATGGTGCCCGCATGGCGCCAGGCGGCTGCGGCAGACGCGCCGCTGTCGTTCCAGCAGCAGCGGATGTATGTGCTCTCGCGGCTCGATCCGACCCGCTACAATTACAACGTCGTCGAAGTCGCCGTTCTCAAGGGCCTGGTCGACGTCGCCGCGCTTTCTGCGAGCCTCGCCTCGATCTGCGCGCGCCACGAGGCGCTGCGCTCGGTCTTCACCGAACGCGAGGGCGAGCCGGCGCAGCGGGTGCTGCAATCACCTCCGCGATTCGAGCGGATCAAGCTCAAGCCCTGCGCCGCGGACAAGCAGGGCGCAATCATCCGGCGCGAGGCGCTCGTGCTCGCGCAATATCCGTTCGATCTCGCGCGCGAGCCGCCGCTGAAGGTCACCCTGCTGTCGTTCGACAAATCCAGCCACGCGCTGGTGGTCAACGTCCATCACCTCGTCACCGACGGCTGGTCGCAACGGCTGTTCTGGGAGGAGCTTGCCGCCCACTATGCCGCTGCGCGCAAGGCAAGCGCGGTGACGTTGCCCTCGCCCGCCTTCCAGTATCGCGACTTTGCGCTATGGCAGCAGAGCTGGGCTCGGACGCCGGCGGCGAAGGAGCAGCTCGATTACTGGCGGACCCAGCTCGACGGTGTCACCACACTGCCGCTGCGGACCGACCGGCCACGCCCGGAGGTCTGGAGCGGTCACGGCGCCCGTCACTATCTCGAATTCTCCAAGGCACTGTCGGCCGATCTGCGCGCGCTGAGCCAGGACCAGGGCGTCACGCCTTTCATGACGCTGCTCGCGGCTTTCCAGTGCCTGTTGTTCCGCCACACCGGACACGAGGATGTCGCGACGGGATCGCTGATCGCCAACCGCAACCAGATCGAGAGCGAGCGACTGATCGGGCTGTTCGCCAACACCCTGATCCTGCGCAACGATTTCGGCGGCGATCCGGGTTTTGGCGAAATGTTGCGGCGGGTGCGGCAGGTCACGCTGGATGCCTACCGCAACCAGGACCTCCCGATCGAGGAAGTGCTGCGCGCGCTGCAGATCGCGCGCCGGAGCGACGGCAACCCGCTGTTCCGGATCATGTTCATTCTCCAGAACGCCTCGATCGAGGCGGCGCGTTTCCCCGGCCTGTCGACGCGGCGGCTGGAGGTCGACCCGAAAGTCGCGCGCTTCGACATCACGCTCGAACTGGTCGAGGCCGACGGCCGCTTCACGGGCTTCTTCGAATACGCCACCGATCTGTTCGACGCTGCGACCATCGAAGGCATGGCCGCTCAATTCAAGACCCTGCTCAAGGCCGTGATCACCAATCCGGAGCAGCGCATCTCGCGCCTGCCGCTCCTGACGGAGGCCGAACGCCGGCAGTTGCTGGCGAAAGGCCAGGGCGTGGTGGCCAATTTCACCACGCGCGGCAATCTTTGCGAACGCCTCGAGCGCCAGGCGAAGAAGACACCAAACGCGATCGCCGTCTCCGACGGCCGCACCTCCCTGACTTATCGGGAGCTCGCCCGCCGCAGCCAGGCGGCCGCACGCTGGCTCGCGCGCGAAGGTGTTGGCGCCGAGAGCGTTGTCGCCTTGCTTGCAGATCGCGGGCCCGACCTGCTCGCCGCGATGATCGCCGCGCAGCGCGTGGGCGCAGCCTTCCTCAATCTCGATCCCGACCAGCCGCCGGCGCGGCTTGCGACCATCCTCGGATCGAGCTGCGCCCGCATGCTGCTGACCGGGCGCGCCCAGTCGGCCATGGTCGAGGCGCTGCTCGAGCCGCTGGTCGAGCGCATCCATGTCGCCGAGCTCGAGGACGCGATCGCACCCGGATCGACCAGGCCGGCCCGCGCGGCGCGGCGCGCGGCCGCGAGCCTCGCCTATCTCATCTACACATCCGGCTCCTCCGGCGCGCCGAAGGGCGTCATGATCGAGCAGCGCGGGCTGTCGAACCATCTGCCGTCGCTCATTTCCGAGCTCGGCCTTACGGCCAGGGACGTGATCGCCCAGACTGCGCCGCAGAGCTTTGTCATCTCGGTCTGGCAGTTCCTTGCCGGTCCCATGGTCGGCGCGCGCGTCCATGTCTGCGACAACGCAATCGTGCAGGACCCGATCCTGCTCGCGCGGGAGATCGAGCGTGAAGGGATCAGCGTGCTCGAGATCGTCCCGTCGCTACTGCGGGTGATCCTCGACCGCATGGACGACGCGCAAGTCCAGCGCGCCTTTGCGGGATTGAGGCTCCTGATCTCGACCGGCGAGCCGCTGCCGGTCGATCTCTGCCGCAGCTGGTTCGCCCGCTGCCCGAAGGTGTCGCTGATCAACGCCTATGGCGCATCAGAATGTTCCGACGACGTCTCGCTGCATCGCCTGACCAAAGCGCCGGCGGCGGCGACGAGCAACGTCCCGGTCGGCGCGCCGCTGCCCAACACCCAGCTCCATGTGCTCGATCAAAACCTCCAGCCGCTGCCGGTCGGCGTGATCGGAGAGCTTTGCATCGGCGGCGCCGGCGTCGGCCGCGGCTACATCAACGATCCCGCGCAGAGCCGGCAGCGCTTCCTGCCCGATCCGTTCTCGCGCCAGGAAGGCGCGCGGCTGTACCGCACCGGCGACCTCGCACGCCGCCGCGCCGACGGCACCATCGAATGCCTCGGCCGCGCCGACCATCAGGTCAAGGTCCGGGGCTACCGTATCGAGCTCAAGGAGATCGAGAACGCGCTTGCCGACCATCCTGCGGTGCGCGCCGGAATCGTCGAGCCGCGCCGCGAGGCGAGCGGCGATGTCAGGCTGATCGCCCATATCGTCGCAAGGGCCGGCAGCCAGAGCAGCGCCAGCGCGCTGCGCGACTTCCTGAAGAGCCGGTTGCCGGGCCATGCCATCCCGTCCGCATTCCTGTTCCTGGACCAGATACCGCTCAATGCCCATGGCAAGATCGACCGGTCGGCGCTGCTGGCGCCCGCGCAGCAGGACATCTCCCCACCGGACGCCGCCGTGTCGGCGCGGCACTTCACCGAAAAAGTGCTCTCGGACATCTGGGTCGACCTGCTGAAGGTCGAGAGCCTCGGCGTGACCGATAATTTCTTCGATCTCGGCGGCCATTCGCTGCTGGCGGGCCAGGCGATGGCGCGCGTCGCCCGTGCGCTCGGCGTGTCCTTACCGATCAAGACCATCTTCGAGGCTCCGACGATCGAAGAACTCGCCCGGCGGGTTGACGAGGCCGTGGCAGCAAAGCCGCGCAAGCCGGCAACAGGCATGTTGCGGCCTGCTGAAAGCGGGCTCCCAACGCTCTCGATCGCACAGGACCAGATGATGCGGATCGAGCAGAACCTGCCGGGCCTGCCGCTGTTCAACCTGCCCTTTGCCTTCCGCCTCCAGGGCCCGCTCGATCCGACCACCCTCGCGCAGGCGTTCGGCGACATCGTGCGCCGCCACGAATCACTGCGGACCGGGTTCGGCCGGAGCGGCGAAGAGCCCGTCAGCCGCATCGCGACACCCGGTGAACTCGGACCGGCCCTCACGATCGAGGTCATCGGCGACGGACGTCCCCACGACAACAAGCGGCGCAAAGCCCTCGAACTCAGGAAGATCGATCTCCTGATCGAGCAGGAGACCTACGCCCCGTTCGACACTGCGCGGCCGCCGCTGTTGCGGGCGCGGCTGTTGCGGCTCCATGCCGACGATCATGTGCTGCTGCTGACGCTGCATCATGCCATTGCCGACGGCTGGTCGATCGGCGTGCTGTTCGAGGAGCTGTCCAACCGCTATGCGGCGCTGGCCGGACGTCCGTCCGTGCCGCTGCCGAAATTGCCGCTCGCCTTTTCGGACGTCGCCCGCTGGCAGCGCTGGTGGTGCGGCACCGACGCCGCCCGCCGCCAGGCCGCCGACTGGACGGAGAATCTGCGCGGCGCGGCCCCCGTCTTCGACGGCGAAGCAAGCCCCGGCGCGTCCACCGGGCATCACCCCGTCAGCCTCGAGCGCGAGCTGATCGGCCGGCTCACGGCGTTCGCCGGCCGGCATAACAGCACGCTGTTCATGTGCCTTCTCACCGGCCTGAAAGCCCTGTTGCTGGCGCAGAGCGGCCGCAGCGACATTTCGGTCGCCACCGCCATGGCCAATCGCGCCCAGCCGGATACCGACCGGGTCGTCGGTCCGTTCGAGAACACGGTGATCGTCCGTACCCGAATCACGCCGGAGCTGTCGTTCGCGCAAGCCCTGGCCCGGGTACGCCAGAGCGTGCTCGACGCGCATGCGCGCCAGGAGCTGCCGTTCAACATCCTTGCCGACCATCTGGAGCAGGAGGGGATCGAACCGGCCTCGCTGCTGCAGGTCTATTTCACCCTGCAAAATCCGCTGCGCCAGCCGCTCGATCTGGCTGACGTCACGATCGAATCGATCGGCAACGTCGCGCGCGAAGGCCAGCCGGTGCTGCCGATCGACCAGACCTGGCTGTCGCTGATGCTCAAGGAGCGCCCCACCGGAATCACCGGCTCATGCAATTACAAGGGCGAGCTGCTTGATGGCCGCAGGGTCCGTGAGTGGATGGCGAATCTCGTCGCGCTGCTGGATGCGGCCGTCGCCCACCCCAACACGCCGCTCGGCCGATTACTCGCTCGCAGGGCGGCATGACCGGCTGTACGGGACGGGAGAACACAGGTTCACTCGCCAAAGCTGTGAATGACCAAGTTGCATCTTGATTATTTGGCGCCAGCGCGCAAGATTATTCCCTCGATTTGATTTGGACGATTATTTTCAACCGGGGGAGTATGTTATGGGTTTCATCAAATTTACCAAGGGTACCTCGTTGAGCGACAAGGACCGCAAGGCCCTGCAAAAGCTGCTGGGCGCCGAGAAGAAGAAGCTCCAGTCCGCGCTCAAGGATGTCGACGCCAGCCTTTCGATGCTGGGCGGAGCGAAGAAAGCCAAGAAGAAGAAGAAGTAAGGATCGTCGGCCGGGACGCCGCACGAATCCTCAGGCTTCATTTTCCGGATATGGGCCGCTCGCTTGTCGAGTTGGGGTCTCGCACAAGCTTGCGCCTGTAAACCGGCCTGCAAATCGACAAGAAATTGCCCGGGTGGACCGTTAGAAGCGGTCCGCTCAGTTGATTCTTGCTCAGTTGATTCTTCCGTCAGGGCCGGAGACTTGGCCTCCGCCTGACGCCATGGGCCTTATTGATGGCAGACGACAGAATTGAACTGTTTGTCGGACTGATCGAGACCATTGACGCTCCGGGCGCAGTCGATGCGTGCCGGCGCCTGCTCTCGGTCGACGAACGGATCCGCGCCGATCGCTTCATGTTCGAGCGGCATCGGCGGCAGTATATCTTCGCGCACGCGATGCTGCGCCTGGCGCTGTCGCAGGCCGCGCCGGACGTCGCACCCACCGATTGGTCCTTCGGGGCCGGTCGCTACGGGCGGCCGTTTGTCGCGGCGCCCGCGACCTCGACCGCGCTGCATTTCAGCCTGTCCCATGCCGATGGCTGCGTTGCCTGCGTCGTGTCCGGGCATGAGACCGTCGGCGTCGACGTCGAAACCGTGTCACGGCGTGTCGCGCCCCTGTCCACTGCGCTTCGCTTCTTTGCGCCGGAGGAGGTCGAAACGTTGCGCGGACTGCCGGAGCCCGCCGCGATCGAGCGCTTTTTCGACTATTGGACGCTCAAGGAGGCCTATCTGAAGGCAAGGGGGTTTGGGCTCAATCTGCCGCTCGACGCTTTCGCGATGCAGGTGTCCCGGGAGGCCATCGAGATCAGCTTCAAGCCCGATATCGCCGACGATCCGCATGCATGGCGCTTCTCGCTGTGCTCGCCGTCGCCCTCGCATCGCCTCGCGATCGCCGACGGCTCCCGCGCGGACGGCGGCCTTCCCATCACCCGCAATTCCTGGCCGTTCCAGGAAGCGGCTGAATGACGCCCCCGCGGCTGCGCGTCTTTCCCGCGATCTCGCGCAACCGCGATCCCAAGAAATATGTCGGCGAGCTGATGCGGGTGGCACAGTTCGCCGACCGTAACGGCTTCGAAGGCATCCTGCTGTTCGAAGGCAACGACGTGTTCGTCGAGCCCTGGGCGATGGCCCAACACATCATGGGTGAGACCGCGCGAAGCTCGCCGCTGATCGCGGTCAATCCGGTCTACATGCACCCGTTCACCGCGGCAAAATTCGTCTCGTCCTTTGCGCAGCTCCACGGCCGCAAGGTCTATCTCAACATGATCACGGGGACCGCGGTCAGCGATTTGCAGGGGCTGGGCGACGAGCAGTCGCATGCCGACCGCTACGTCCGGCTCGGCGAATTCGTCGCGCTGATGCGCCAATTGCTGGAAAGCCCTCGCCCGGTGAATTTCGAGGGCCGGTTCTACCGCGCGAGCAATCTGCAACTTCGCCCGCGCCTGCCGGCGGAGCTGATGCCGGAATTCCTGGTCGCGGGCCAGTCGGAGGCCGCGCAGCGCGTGGCGAAGGAGACCGGCTGCATCAAGATGCAGATGCTGCCGCCCGATCTCGATCGCGGCCTCGATGCGCCCGGAATGAACTTTGGCATCTTCGCCCGCGAGGGACGCGACGAGGCACGGCAGGCGGCAACGGCGCGTTTCCGTGACAATGCCGATGACCGCGAGCTGCTCGCGCTCACCGTGGAGAACAGCGATTCCGTGTGGAAGCGGCGGCTGTATGAAGGCCAGAGCGGCGAGCTCGCTGACAATGGCTACTGGCTGCTGCCGTACCTCACCTTCCAGGCCGACTGCCCCTATCTCGTCGGCAACTACATCGAGATCGGCGCAAAGCTGAAGGATTTTGCGGCGAAGGGCCTGACCACGATCATGCTCGACATGGTCGCCGACGAGGCCGAGATGCAGCACGTCCGCAAGGCGCTCGCGGCGAGCGGGATGTTCTAGGACGTCACGCCGAGCGGACTGAGCCGTGCCAACGGCTCGCTGCCCTCCGGCCGTCGCAAAAGCTGCATGACATGACGCTTCAGGCGTACGAACTCGGGTTCGGTCACGAGATCGTGGCTGCGTGGCCGCGCGAAAGGCAGCACGACATCCTCGATCACCCGGCCGGGTCTTGCGCTCATCACGACGATACGATCGGCGAGGAACAATGCCTCGTCGATGTCGTGGGTGACGAAGACGGTTGTGGTCGGGATCTTGCTCCAGATGTCGAGCAGGACCTCCTGCATCATGCCGCGCGTCTGCGCGTCGAGCGCGCTGAAGGGCTCGTCCATCAGCAGCACCCGCGGCTGGTTGATCAGGACCCTCGCAATTTCCACGCGCTGCTGCATACCGCCCGACAATTGCGTCGGATAGAACGCCTCGAAGCCGGAAAGGCCGACCAGCTTCAGGATCGCGTCGGCGGCGCGGTCGCGCTCCCTCCTCGCGAGACCCCGCATCTTCGGGCCGAAGGCGACATTGTCACGCACCCGCTTCCAGGGAAACAGCGTGTGCTGCTGAAACACCATGCCCCGGTCCGGGCTCGGACTCTGGACCTGCTGGCCGTCGACCGTGAGACGTCCAGCCGTGATCGGCAAATGCCCGGCCAGCGCGCCGAGCAGCGTGGATTTGCCGCAGCCGGAGGGACCGAGGACGCAGACGAGCTCGCCCGGCGCAATCGCGACATCGAGACCGCTGACCGCTTCGAATGCATCACCGCCCGCTCCGAGCGAGATCGAGACATCGGCGAAGTCGATCCGACCGACGCTCTTCGTGCCGATATCCGCGACCCGAATGTTCATCGCGCCACCTTCGGGCTCCGCCAGGGCATCAGAAGCCGCCCGGCCGTCGTCAGCAGCCAGCTGGATCCCATGCCGAGCAGACCGATGATCAGCATGCCGACGATGATGTCGGCGTAGTTCTGGAGCGTGTAGGCTTCCCAGGTGTAATAGCCGATGCCGAACTGGCCTGAGATCATCTCCGCGGTGACGAGGCAGAACCACGAGGTGCCCATGCCGATTGCAAGCCCGGTGACGATGCTGGGCGCGGCGTCCGGCAGCACGACCTCCCTCAGGATCGCCAACTCCCCCGCGCCGAGGCTGCGGGCGGAGGCAACCAGCCGGCGGTCGACATTCGCGACACCGTGGACGGTGTTCAGCACGATCGGAAACAAGGCACCGATGAAGGTGATGTAGATCATCGAGAGTTCGGACGACGGAAAGATCAGGATCGACAGCGGTATCCATGCCACCGCCGGTATCGGCCGCAGCAATTCCAGCGGCGGCAGCAAAAGATCGCTCGCGGCGCGTGACCGGCCGATGGCAAAACCAAGGATCACGCCGATCACGACCGCCGCCCCGTAGCCCGCGAACACCCGCCAGAGGCTACTGGTGATATGTGCCGTCAATTTCGGCGAACGAAACAGGGCGAGCGCGGATTGAACGACCTCGACCGGCGGCGGCACGTTGCGGAAGGTCACGATCCCCAGATTGAGATGCGTGGTCGAAGCGACCTGCCAAAGGGCAATGCAGGCCAGGATCGAAAGGCCGCGGACCATCCAGCGGATGCCCGCAGGCCGCGCCTTGATAGCGGTGGCCATCGCCTCACCGGCTCGCGACGAGGGACTCGCGCGCGGCCGCGAAGTCGAGCACCGCGCCACCGTTCTTCTTCGACCAGCCCTCGGCCGCCTGCTTGAGCAGGAACGCGCTCAGCTCGCCCTTGGATGACCGCACGAACCAGGCCTGGTTTGCGAACAGCTTGATGCCGCTCTCGCGATCCTGAGCGTAGACGACGCGGATGGTCTTGCCGTCCTTCTCGAGGCCGGCGAGCGCCTTCAGCGCGTTCTCGGGCGAGGCATAGTGGCGTACATGAGCCTCGTCCTTGACCCAGATCTGCGCGACGCGGCTGTAGTCGTTGATCTCGGCGCCCGTCGCAGCGTCCTTGGCGCGAAGCGGAAGCTGCGCATAGTTCTTCAGTTCGGAGTCGTAATCGCGCCCCGCCTGCGCCGCCGCGATACGGATGAACTTGTCGGTGACGAACTGGTTGATATCGAGATCGCTGTCCGCGCGCTTGAGCAGCTTCAGCGTCTTGATCGAGGTTGCGACCGCCTGGCGGTACTCCGGCTTCCAGGTCACATCGCGGGTCTGGAGACCGAGCGGTCCGTGAAAGAGGTAATCGACCTCCGCCTCGATGCCGGTCACCTTCGCGATCAGCTCGCTGTACTTCTCCGGCTCTTCAGCGATCAGGCGATCCGCTTCCAGCGCTGCGCGCAGATAGGCGACGACGATCTCGGGATATTTCTCGGCGTATTCCGCGTCGACCAACCCACCGTGGAATGTCGGGGCATTGGCCTGCGCGCCGTCAAAGATCTTGCGCGCGAAGCCGCGCCACGGAAACAGTTCGGCGAACGGAACGAAGTCGGCATGCGCCTCGACCTTGCCTGCCTGCAAGGCCGGCCCCGCAACCTCCGGCGCCTGCGTGATGATGTTGACGTCGGTCTCGGGATTCCAGCCCTTGGCCTCGATCGCGCGGAGCAGCATGCCGTGCGAGGTCGAGGCGAAGGGAACCGAGATGGTCTTGCCTTTGAGCTCATCGAGCGATTGCACCGGCGAGCTCGACGGCACCACGATGCCGTTGCCGCTGCCCTTGGTGCTGCCGGACAGCACGCTGATGAAGAGGCTGCGGCGTCCGGCCTTCTGGAACGCCACGCCGTTCAGCGAGCCCGGAAAGTCAGCCATCGCGCCGAAATCGAGCTTGCCTGCGACCATCTCGTTGGTGAGCGGCGCGCCGCTCGTAAAATTCTTCCACTGGATGTCGTAGGTGACATCCTTGTACTTGCCATCATGGGGCAAAAATTTCTCAAGCAGCTTGAGCTCGCGGATGAGCAGTCCGCCGGTCGCGCAATTGATCGTCGTGTCCTGCGTCCCGACCGCCACACGGATCGTCTCCGCCTGGGCCGGCGCGAACATCGCAACGGTGATGGCCACAATGGCCACACTGAATCTCAAAGAGCTGAATTCGATCATCGAACTGTCCTCGGGAGGCCGGGCGCGTGCCGGCGACAACGCTGGCCGGCACTATCGAAGGCGCGGCGCAACGCTTGAAGCAATTACTTGCATCGCTGTCGCAGGACGTTCGCGCCATGATTCCGTCGCGCAACGACGCAAAGGATTTTCTCAGGACGGAGCCATGGACAGAGGAATCATTCCACTGCCGATCGCCGCGCGTATCAAGCTTTGCTAAGTGATTTGGAACGATCGCAAAGAGATGGACATCGCACCATCGCCGCACTTACCTATTCGCAGGCCCCTGGAGAGCTGACGGATTGCGATGACCATACTCAAGGAAGCTGCCGCGATCGAGCCTGCCGCTTTCGCCGACCGGCCTCATGCAGGCGTTCCGTTCGACTGGATCGACCACAAGAAGACGCGGCGGGTCCGCAGCACACGTGCAAGGCCCGCAAGCTCGGCGCTGTTCATGAGCGAGACGATCGACGGGCTGAATGCCGGCGCGCATTTCCTCGACCGTTTGTCCGCGTCGGAGCAGGCGCGCGTGCACGCGGCCGGCCGCATCATCTCGGTGCCGCAGGGCGAAATGGTATTCAGCCAGGGCGATGGCCACGACGGCATCTTCATCATCCGCCGCGGACAGGTGCGGGTCTATTACACCGCGCCGTCGGGACGCGAGATCACGCTCGCCTATTGGACGCCGGGACATTTCATCGGAGGCCCCGAGATATCCGGCGGTGGCATTCACATGTGGTCGGGCATCGCCATCGAGGCCTGCGAGATCACGACACTCTCCGGGCCGGCGCTCGAGAAGCTGTTGACCGGCATGCCGAGCTTCGCGCTGGCGCTGATCGACGGCCTCATCGCCAAGGGCAAATGCTACTCCTCGATGGCGCAGATCCTCGGCACGCGCTCGGTGATCGAGCGGCTGGCGCAGTTCCTGCTCACGCTGTCGGAGTTGCACGGCACGGCCGACGGCGACACCATCATCATCAACCGCAAGATCACCCATGACCAGATCGCGGCCATGGTGGGCTCGACCCGGCAATGGGTGACGATGATGCTGAAGCGTTTCCAGAACCGCCGCATCATCGCCATCGACGGCAGCACCATCCAGATCAGGCGGATCGACCTGCTGGAGCAGATCCTTTTCAAGGACTGAGGTTCGCCTCTCCAGCGCCAGCGCTTTGGGCGTTGAAGCACCCTCAGCGTCATGGCCGGGCTTGTCCCGGCCATCCACGTCTCACCCCTCGGCGCAAAGAACGTGGATGCCCGGGACAAGCCCGGGCATGACGACCTACGCGGGGAGAGGTGAAGCTCACCGCGCCTCTTCGAATCCCGCCAGCACCGAGGTCAGGTTCGCGCCCAGAATATCCGAGAGATAGCCGCCCTCCTGCACGAACACGGTCGGCAGGCCCATCTTCGCGATCGCCTGGCCGATGCGGCGGAAGCCCGGCGTGGTGACGGCGAGGCCCTTCAGTGGATCATGCTCGGAGGCATCTAAGCCGAGTGCGATGACGAGGGCGCCGGGGGCAAAGGATTCGATCGCCCTGCGCGCGACATCCATCGCCTGGATGTAGCCGTCGTCGCCGGTGCCGATGGCCAGGGGGACGTTGAGATTGGCGCCGAGGCCGGGTCCTTCGCCGCGCTCATGCGCGTAGCCCCACACATAAGGATAGTACGCGATGGGGTCGGCGTGGATCGACACCGTGTAGACGTCAGGGCGTGCGTAGAAGATTCCTTGCGTACCGTTGCCGTGGTGGACGTCGACGTCCAGGATCACGACGCGCTCGTGCTTCAGACGCAGATGCGCCGCGGCGATCGCGCTGTTATTGAGGAAACAGAAGCCGCCGGCCATGTCGCGGTAGGCGTGATGGCCGGGCGGACGGCAGAGTGCATAGGTCGCATCCTCGCCGTCCATCACCATCTGCGCTGCCGTGACCGCAACATCGGTGGCAGCGCAGGCCGCGGCCCAGGTGCCGGGACCGATCGGCGCCGCGGTATCGGCGGTGTGCCAGCCAAGCTTGCCGACGATGTGGGTCGGATAGGTCGCGGCATGGCGCACGGGATGGATGTTGCCGATCATCTCCGGGCCGGAATCGCCGAGCGCGGTCCAGGCGTCCCAGGCTTCGCTGAGGAACGACAGATATTCCGGGCTGTGAATCCGCGCACGCGGCCCCTGTCCGAATGTCGTCGGTTCGACCAGTTGATGCTTGCCGTCCTTCAACCCCTTGAGCAGGCGATCGGCGCGCTCGGGCTGCTCTGTGGTGCGCTTGACGACACCGCGAACCAGGAAGAATTGCGGATCGTGGCTGCGATGCAGTTCGGTATGGACGGCTTTCACTCAAACACTCCGTGGTCGCGTTGACGGTGCCCACAGATGTCTAAATGCCTGCGGCGGCCAGATGCAAGCAAGAAGAATGCCGCCGCTTTGGTGCTGCTCTGCGCCGGAGGCAGACCGCCCGTGATGCTCTAGCAGCGCCCGCGCTGGAGGCAGTGCTCGCGGCCCTGCTGGTCGGTGCGGAAGGACTCGACGAAGCCGCCCTGACGCTGGGTGACGAAGACGGTCTTGCCGTCGCTGCCGCCGAAGGCGAGATTGGTCGGCTCCTTGCCCTTCAGCGCAATCTCCCGCTCGACAGCACCATTGGGCTTCATCAGCGCGATGGTGCCCTTGAGGATGCGCGCGACATAGAGACGGCCGGCGACGTCGGTGCGCAGGCCGTCGACGGTGTCGGGCTGGAAGGCTTTGACGAGTTTTGCGCCGGTGAGCTCGTTACCGCGGACGGTGTAGGACCAGATTTCGCCGCTGCTGGATTCCCCGACATAGAGCGTCTTGCCGTCAGGGCTGAGGTCGATGCCGTTGGTGGTGCCCATCGCGCGCGGCGCGGGCATCACCTGCCCCTGCACCGTGCCGTCCGCAGATTTGGCGATGCGCCAGATGTGGCCTTCCCTGCCCTTCCAGTTCGGATCGCTCGCATAGATCGTGCCGTCGCGCGCGACCGTGATGTCGTTGGGCTGGTTCATCTCGTCGGAATGAAACCAGACGACGGGCTCGCTCGCGCCCTTCGGGACAGCGAAGATGTTGTGCTTCTTGTAGTCGGCAATGAACATGGTGCCGTCACGCGCAAAGCGGATGGCGTTGCCGACGCTGCCCGCGGGCAGTGCCGTAAACTGCTCCGAAGCCGCGCCGCCCACCGGCAGCTTGCCGATGGTGCCGGGCTTGCCAAAGTTGACCACGAAGAGATTGCCGTCGAGATCGGCCGCCGGCCCTTCGATGCCGAAGGTGTATTCGCCCGACGGCGTCACCTGCACGCTTTCGAACAGCTTTGTTTCAGCATGGGCCGGCGATGCCGCGATGACGAGAAGGAGGCTACTGCACAGGCACCAGAAATTCCTGCCGAATGTAATAGCCATCGTCGTCGCTGCACTCGCCATTCAGATAGGGATCGGCAGGCCGGAAGAATCGGCTGAAGCCGGGTTTGTCTACAGCGCTCCTTTGTGTCACGACAACGACCTTGGCGGCCGGTATTTCGCCGCATTCCTTATTGGTCTTGCCAAAGAACTTGCGCTGCGGCGGGCCGGACTTGATCTGCATCCGCGTGCCCGGAACCATTTTCGCAACCAGCAGGTCCGCGGTATCGAGCACGCGCGTGTAGCCAGGTTCGGTCCTGGGCAGGCTTTCGCCGCCCGGCGGCATCAGCTTTTCGGCGCCGATACCGCGCAGCCGCGTGCGCAGCTTGCCGGAGCCTGGATCGCCCGGATAGATCCAGCCGTCCTGCGACAGCATGAAGCGTAGCACCGTCGCGTCCTTTTCCGCATCCGATTGCCCTGCCTTCAGGCCGAAATCCGAATGGCAGCCGACGCAGTGCTTTTCGACGAGCCCCTTACGCAGCGTGGTGAGCCGGATGCTGTTCTGCGCGTCTTTTGCGACGAAGGCGGCAAGCTGATCGATCAGCGCCTGGCTGCGCATGTCGCAAGGCAACGGCGGCGGATCGCCAGCAGCGCGATCGATGCGGATTACCGTCTGGTTCTTGTCCTCGACCAGCCAGATTGCGCCGTCCTCCGCGACCGTCATGCCGACGGGCGCTCCTTGCGGCCGCGCGCCGTTGACGCGGTGCCAGCCTGCGATCAGCTCGTCGAACGGCGCGGCGGCGACGTCGCCGGCGTCGGTCTGAAAGCTGTGGGTCGGATCTGCCGCGCAACTGACGTGGTAACGCACCGGCGCCGGGGCGGGCTTCGGGAAGCCATGGTCGTCGACGTCATAGACGAGGACGCGGCTGCCGGTCGGGCGATAGCCGTGCAGGCCGACCAGCAGCTTGCCTTCCAGTTCCGGGAATTTCGCGCCGTGATAATAGAGCATCGCGAGCGGCGCGCCGTGCGGCGGCATCAGCGAGAACGGCGCCTTGTAGAGCGCATTGGCCGTGCAGAGCGATTTGTAGACCCCGGATTGCAGCACGAGCTTGAATTCGGGGCTCGGCGTCGACAGGTCGTAGCAATAGGGCCAGCCATAGTGCCTGCCCTGCTCGATCGCGTTGATCTCCTCGTTCGGCTTGAAGATGTCGGGCAGGTCGCGCCCGTTCTCGCCTTGCAGGAAGGCGTAGCCGGCATCGGGAAAATTCGGATGCAGCGCCAGCGCCATCGAATTGCGCAGGCCGCGCGCGTAGACGGTGTGCGGCGGGTCGGGATCGGCCGGCTTCAGCGCCGGGAAGGTGCCGCCCGCGGGCGGTGTGAACAGCCAGATCGAGGCCATCGCGGACGCGCCCTCGGCCGCCGCGCATGGCCTTGTGATCGGCGCCGGCGTGATGCAGTCGTCGCTGTGCGAGCCGACATTGACGAACAGCCGCCCGTTCCTGTCAAAGACGAACTGCTTGAGCGGATGCGCGCTCTCGTCGAGCCTGGTGCCGTCGGGCAATGTGATCCGGCGGCCGGGCATGTGCCGGATGATGGTCTCGACCGTGCTGCGGGGATTGTCGGCGAGCGGATCGAACCGGAAGATCGTCTCCGCGGTCGAGGCGTACAACTTCTTGTCCGGGCCAATGACGAGGCCGAACGGATATTCGATGGCGGTCAGCAACTCCTTGAACCGCTGCCCCTGGGGCGCGCGGGGATCGAGCAGCAGCAGCCGTCCATCGGTGTGGCCCCAGCCGCCCATGTCGGCGACCACGAACAGGTCACGGCCCGGCACCTGCATGATCGAGCGCGGAAATTTCAGGCGATCCTCTTCGCTGGCGACGAGGCCGGCGCAGAATCCCGCCTTCATGTCGATCTGGATTCTGGGAAAGGCGAGATCGCCGCTGCCACAGGTTTCCGTGCCGATCGCGTAGCCGCTTTTCCTCACCGGCTCGGAGGAGGCTCCCGGGGCAAGACCGAACAGCGCTCCGGCGACGATCGCCGCAAGCAGGCTTCGGCGTTCATGCCAGAATGTGAGCTGGTTCACGGCGGTCCCCCGGACTTTCGGTCCAAAGTTGTTCCATGCCATGGGAACGCCGTCCAGTTGATCATCACCCCCCTGTGATCAAACCCGCTCGGGCCTTCGCAGCGACCAATCTCCGTAGATTCCCTTACCGGGCTCGCCCCGAATGTTTCGCAAAGGCCTCGGGTGGTATCGATTTGCCATCCCAGTCGCTCCCGACAGGAGACGCATATGGTCCAGGTCTATTTTCACTGCTCCAACACCGAAGGCACGCTGATCGATCGCAGCGGCACCGCGGTGGCCAGCCTGACCGAGGCGCGTGACCGTGCGGCCCAGATCATGCACTCGATGATCTACACCCCGGGTGCCGAAGACTGGCGCGACTGGGTGATCCATGTCAGCGGCTCCGACGGCGAGGAGATCTTCGACCTTCCCTTCACCGCCATGCTCGGCAAGCCGCATTGAGGTGATGTCGTGCTGTTCGCTTCATTAACCCTGCTCTGCCAGCCCCTCAACCTCGTCGCCACCAAGTGGCAGAAGCTGGTGCGGATCGCAGGCAACCCCTACCGCCCCGAGCTGCACTACATGCGCGGGCCTGGCCCGAAATGGCACGCCAAATATCGGGCCAGCCGGCTGGATCGCAGGCTCTGAGCGCCGCGGCTCTTTTCCTGCTAACGATCTCTCGTCATGCCCGGGCTCGTCCCGGGCATCCACGTCTTGGCCACCACGAAAGAACGTGGATGGCCGGGACAGGCCCGGCCATGACGACCAGCGAGCACAGGTCACTTCACTTCCCCGTAAACTTCGCCTTGCGCTTCTCGACGAAGGCGGTGCGGCCTTCGATGGCGTCGGCGCTCTTGCGGATCGTGGCCTGAACCTCGATCTCGCGGCGGAACTGCGCCTCGTAAGCCGCATGCTCGCTCTCCTCGACAAGCGCACGCGTTGCGACCAAAGCGCGCGTCGGGCCGTCCGCCAGACGGCGCGCCAGGGCCAGCGCCTCGTCCATCAGCTTCGCATCGTCGACGACCTGCCGCACCAAGCCGATCTCCTGCGCGCGTTCGGCCGTCAGGGGCTCGTTCAGCAACATCAGCTCGAGCGCGCGCTGCCGGCCGACCAGCCGCGGCAGCAGCCAGGTCGAACCGAGGTCAGGCACCAGGGCGATCCGGCTGAACACCTGGATGAAGCTCGCCGACCGCGCCGCAACAATCATGTCGCCGGCCATCGCAAGGCTGAAGCCGCCGCCGGCCGCGACGCCGTTGACGGCGACCACGACAGGCACGCGGCATTCGCGCAACGCCTTGAACGCCGGCCAGTAGAACCGCATCACGCCGGCGGCGATGTCCTCGCCCAGCGCTTCCGATGCCTTCAAATTCTGTCCTGAGCAAAATCCGCGCCCCGCGCCGGTGAGGATCAGTGCGCGAATGCCCTCATCCCCAGTCATCTCGGCGACGGCGGCAGCGAGCGCGCCGAGCAGGTCCGGCGTCATCGCGTTCAGACTCGCCGGCTCGTCGAGCGTCAAGATCCCAACCGCGCCATCCCGCGCCTGTTTCACACCTGCCATGCCGCTTCTCCCTTTGGATTTTCTCGTTGGCGGCAATGTGCCATCCTTCGCGCGCCCCGCCAATGCTGCAGCTTCCGCGTGAAGCCAGAACAACCGAATCCAGAGATCAAGACGACATCATGCCTCATCAGTTCAGCCTCGCCCAAGCCGTCCGCAAACCCGCCGTCACATCCAAGGGCGGCATTGTCGCTTCGCAATCGCGGCGGGCGGCCGAAGTGGGCGCGCAAGTGCTGGCGGCAGGGGGCGACTGCGTGGACGCGATCGTCGCGACCACCTTTGCGCTGAACGTGCTGGAGCCCTGGAACAGCGGCATCGGCGGCGGCGGCGCGATGGTGTTGTACCGTGCCAAGGAAAATCGCACCGAGGTGATCGACTACGGCATGTGCGCGCCACAGAGCCTGCGCACCACCGACTACCCGCTCAGCGGCGAAGGCGCGGCCTCCGATCTGTTTCCGTGGCCGCGGGTCAAGGACGATCGCAACATCCACGGCCCCGGCTCGGTCGCCGTGCCCGGCGTCGTCGCCGGCATGGAGGAGGCGCATCGCCGCTACGCCAAGATGCCGTGGAAAGACCTGGTCGCACCGGCTGCCGCGCTCGCCGGCGAAGGCCTGCTGGTCGATTGGTGGACCACGCTGACGATCGCGGCATCGGCAGCCGATCTCAGGCGCTATCCCGCGAGCGCGGCCGCGTTCCTGAAGGATGGCCTGCCGCCGAGCGCGCCGTGGGGCATCAAGTCCGAGACGCGGCTGCCACTGGCCACGTTGAAGGCGACGTTGTCACACCTCGCCGCTGCCGGTCCGCGCGATTTCTACCAGGGCGACCTCGCCAAAAGCATCGCATCCGACATCAAGGCCGACGGCGGCTCGCTGTCGGTGGAGGATCTCGCCGCGTTTCGCGCCCATCTGCGCGAGCCGCTGGCGATCCCCTATCGCGACGGCAAGGTGTATGCGACGCCGGAGCTCACGGCCGGACCGACAATGGCGCATGCGCTGCGGCTGTTGCAGCAGAGTCTGAAGCCGGGAAGCGCACCCGACGCGACCACCTACAGCGAATATGCGCTCGCCTTGCAAGCGGCCTTCCGCGAGCGGCTCAAGGACATGGGCGATGCCGACGGCAAGCGCTCGCTCGGCGCCGAATATCTGGCGCCCGCCTGCACAACGCATTTCTCCGTGGTCGACCGCCACGGCAATATCGCAGCGGTCACACAGACCCTGCTCTCATCCTTCGGCTCGAAATACGTGACGCCGCACACCGGCATCGCCATGAACAACGGCATCATGTGGTTCGACCCGACGCCGGGCACCACCAACTCGCTCGCACCAGGCAAGCGCTGCCTCTGCAACTACACGCCCGTCATCGCCGAAACGAAGGACGGCAAGCGTCTCGCGGTCGGCGCCTCCGGCGGCCGCCGCATCCTGCCGTCGGTGATGCAGCTCGTGTCCTTTGCGATGGATTTCGGCATGGACCTCGATACAGCCATCCACCAGCCGCGGATCGACGCCAGCGAAGGCGCGGTCGTGATCGGCGACATCAGACTGCCGGCGGACGTACGCAAGACACTTGCCGCACGCTTCGATTATGAAGAGACGCAAGTGCAGGCCGTGCCGCAGAAGTTCGCCTGCCCCAGCGTGGTGATGCGCGAGGGCGATACGAATTCGGGCGCGGTCGAGATCTTCCAGCCCTGGGCCGACGCTGTCGCCGAATCCTGAGCGTCACGACTCCTCCGCATTTGCACGCGACACCGCGATCGATGTTCGTTCGTCGAACGGACAGATGCGTGCCTAACAGGAGAGATTTCGGATGAAGAAACTTGCGCTCGCCGCAACACTGATCATCGCGGCCGGCTTCACCATGCCAAACGCCGCATTCGCCAGGGGCGGCCACGGACATGGTCATGGCCATGGTCACGGCCATCATGGCGGATACCATGGACATCGCCATGCCACTCCTCCCGGATGGCATCACGGGCGCAAGGTCGGCTGGCGCGGCAGGGGCTGCCCGCCCGGCCTGTGGAAACAGGGCCGCTGCTGACGCCCTATCTGCAAGTCATGCAAGGCGTCGCTCCTGACGGGGCGGCGCCTTCTTCTTCAAACGCCCAGCCGATCCCGCACCCGGCCCGCGATCACAGCAGTCGTAACCCCCAAGGGCCAGAACGCGTGCATCGGGATCGGCTTGATGCCTGTGACCGGCATGTCGATCTCGGCCTTGGCACCGCCGATCAGCCGGCGCGCGAGCTGCGCGCCCATCGCGGTCGAGAGCGCGACGCCGCGGCCGTTGCAACCGAGCGAGATCAGGACGCTCTCCGTCGGCTCGTGCACATGGGGATAATGATCCTTGGTGATGGCGAGCCGGCTGTTCCAGCCGTGCGTCCAGGCGGCGCCCTTGAGCTGCGGCCATAGCCGCTCGGCATAACGCATGAGATAGGCGACGTCGTTGGGCGACTTGATCCAGCGCATCGGGCCGCGGCCGCCCATCAGCAGGCGGTTGTGCTGATCGATGCGGTAATAGACCGTGATGTGGCCGCTCTCGTAGAGCACCGGCCGTGTCGGCATGATCGAGCGGGCGACCGCGTCGGAGAGCGGCGCGGTGGCGGCAATCGAGGAGAATACCGGCACGATGGTACGGCGGAGCGCCGGCCAGAGATCGTCGGTGAAGCCGTTGGTGGCGAGCAGGACCTTGTCGGCATGCACCACCGCGTGCGGCGTCTCGATGCGCCAGCGCGCGCCGTCGCGACGGAGCGACAGCGCCGGCGTCTCGCCATGGACCTTCGCGCCCGCGGAGATCGCAGCGCGCGCAAGACCGCGGGCGTAGCTGAGCGGATGGAGATCACCGCCGCGCGTGTCCAGCATCGCGCCGATGTAGCGGTCCGTGCCGGTCATCTCGCGCAACTGCTCGCGGTTCAGATATTGCACCGGCATGCCGCGGCGGATGCATTGCTCCGCCGTCTTCTCGATCGCGGCGGCGCTGGCCTCGTTGTAGGCCGCGCGCAGCGTGCCATTCTGCCGCGCTTCGCAAGGGATCTGGTAGCGGCGGATCAGGTCGTGCGTGAAATTGGTCGTGCCGTAGGAGAAGTCGATCATGCGGCGGCCGAGCTCGGCGCCGAAATCGGCCTCGATCTGATCGGGGTCGTGCTTCAGGCCTGGATTGGTGTGGCCGCCATTGTTACCCGACGCGCCCCAGCCCGGCTCCTGCGCCTCGAGCACCAGAGCCTCGACACCTTGCTCCGCCAGATGCAAAGCCGTGGACAGCCCGGTGTAGCCGCCACCGACGATAGCAACGGAGACGGTCTTGTCGACATCGAGCGGCGGCGTGGCAACCGGCGCGACGGCGGTGTCGGCATAGAGCGAGGGCGGCAGAGGCAGGCGCGTCGTCATGACAAGGACCGATCAGAGCGGATGTAGCACGCGGCGCAAAAAGTCCTGCGTGCGCGGGTGCTGGGGTTGATTGAGGACGGCCGTCGCCGCGCCCTGCTCGACGATGACGCCGCCGTCGATGAACAGCACGCGGTCGGCGACGTCGCGGGCAAAGCCCATCTCGTGGGTGACGACGACCATGGTCATGCCGTCATCGGCGAGCTTGCGCATCACGCCGAGCACGTCACCGACCAGTTCGGGATCGAGCGCCGAGGTCGGCTCGTCGAACAGGATCGCCTTTGGCTGCATCGCGAGTGCGCGCGCGATGGCGACGCGCTGCTGCTGGCCGCCGGAGAGCTGCGGCGGATGCGCATCGGCCTTTTCGGCGAGGCCCACCTGACCGAGCAGCGCGCGGCCGCGCTCGAGCACCTGCGCACGCGGCTCCTTCTTTACAAAGAGCGGGCCTTCGACGACGTTCTCCAGCACGGTCCGATGCGGGAACAGGTTGAAGCGCTGGAACACCATCGAGACCTGGGTGCGGACCTTCACGATGGAGGACGCATCGCGATCGACCTTCAGTCCCTCGACGTTGATCTCGCCGCGGTCGTAGCTTTCCAGCCCGTTGATACAGCGCAGGATCGTCGACTTGCCGGAGCCCGAAGGGCCAATGATGCAGACCACCTCGCCCTTCTGGACGGAGGCCGTGATGCCCTTGAGCACCTCGTTCTGGCCAAAGCTCTTGTGGACGTCGGTGAGCTCGATCATTTCTTGCCCGCCCGCTTCTCGAAGTGACGGACCAGCAGGATCAGCGGGATGCTCATGGTGAGATACATCAGCGCCACCAGCGTGAACACGTTGGTGTTCTTGAAGGTCGAGGACGCGATCAGCTTGCCTTGAAGGGCGAGCTCGGCGACCGTGATGGTCGAGGCCTGCGACGAATCCTTCAGCATCATGATCATGACGTTGCCGTAGGGCGGCAGCACGATGCGCACCGCCTGGGGCAACACCACGCGGCGCATGGTCAGCCACCAGCCCATGCCGATCGACTGCGCCGCCTCGATCTGGCCCTTGTCGATCGCCTCGATGCCCGCGCGGAAATTCTCGGCCTGGTAGGCCGAATAGGCGATGCCGAGCCCGAGGATCGCGGCCTGCAAGGCCGACAGCGTGACGCCGAGATCCGGCATCACGAAGTAGAGATAGAACAACAGCACGATGATCGGGATGCCGCGGATCACGTTGATCAGGCTGGCGCTGAGCATCGACAGCACCTTGATGCCGGAGACCCGCATCATCGCCCAGATCAGACCCAGCACCGTCGAGAGCAGCAGCGAGCCGATGGTGACGACGATCGTCAGCGCGACGCCGCTCATCAGGATCGGGAAGAATTCGACGGCGTCGTGCCAGAAGCCTTTCATCGGTTAGCCTTACCAGCCTCTGTCGATCAACCCTGCGCCTTCTGACCCCACTTCTCGAGGATCTTGTCGATGGTGCCGTTGGCCTTCAGCTTCGCCAGCGAGGCGTTGATCTTGCCGAGCAGCGCGGCCTCGCCCTTGCGGACGCCGATGCCGACCGAACCGACCGTGACGGGCTTGTAGCCGTCGACGAGACGCACCTCGGGGAAACCGCCCTGCTTCAGATTGTAGGCGAGGATCGGATAGTCGGCGTAGCCGGCCTTGAGGCGACCGGTGTTGACGTCGCGCAGGATGTCCGGGATGTTGTCGTAGGCCTTGACGTCGGCGAACAGGCCGGACTTCTTCAGCGCATCGACGAAGGCGGTGCCGACCTGGGCGCCGACCGTCTCGCCCTTCAGATCATCCTGCGTGGCATAGGCCTTGGTGTCGCTCTTCGGGACCACCAGGCCTTCGCCGTAGGTGTAGATCGGATCGGAGAAGTCGACGACCTCCTTGCGCGGCGCGGTGATGAACATCGCCGCCGCAATCATGTCGATCTTGCCCGATGTGAGCGACGGGATCAGCGCCGAGAACGCCATCGGCTCGATCTGCACGCTGAGGCCGGCGTCCTTGCCGATCTCGGTGACGATGTCGACCATGATGCCCTGGATGGTGTTGGTCTTGGTGTCGAGGAAGGTGAAGGGAATGCCTGTCGGCGTCGAGCCGACCTTCAACGCCTGCTGCGCCGAAGCCGGCATCACCGCTGCAATCGCGAGCGCCGCGACCGCGGCCAGACCAAAACGCTTCATCGCATCCCCCTTTGGGCTTGGCCGATGTCGGCGCTCGCGCATGTCGTGATCAGACGTTGCGGGCCAAGCCGTTTCGGCCTATTTTCACCAATATGAAAATTTGGTCACACTTTCGCGGGCGATGCAAGCGATTTTCATGCACATGAAGGAAGCGGTTTGACGTGAGCGGTGGCAAAAGAATGCGCAAACCGGCCGCCGCAAAGCCGGCGAAGGTGAAAGCCAAGGCTACCACCAAGCCGGCCGAGCCCGCGATGGATGTCGCGGTCGGCCGCCGTATCCGCGATCTCAGGCGTGTCAGACAATTCTCGCTCGAGACCGTCGCGGCGCGCACCGACCTGTCGATCGGCTTCCTCAGCCAGATCGAGCGCGGCCTGTCGTCGCCATCGCTGCGCGTGCTGGCAACGCTCTCCGACGTGCTCGGCGTCGGCATGGCCGCTTTGTTCGGTGCGAGCCCAAGTCCCGACGGCGCCTCCGGCCAGGTGGTGACGCGCGGGCTTCAGCGGCCGGAACTGAAACTCTGGCGCAGCGGAATTTCGAAGCAATTGCTGAGCGCTGCGGGCAGCGACAACCGGCTCAACCTGTTCCTGGTGCATATCGATCCCGGCGGCTCCGCGGGCGACGAACTCTATACCCATGACGGCGAGGAAGCCGGCCTCGTGCTCGAAGGCGAGATGATGCTGACGGTGGACAGCGAGACGTGGTCGCTGAAGACGGGCGACAGTTTTCGGTTCGCGAGCCGAAGGCCGCACCGGTTTTCCAATCCGGCACAGGATGCGAAGGCTGTGGTGCTGTGGGTGAATTGCGTGACAGGGGCGGGGTAGCTTCTTTTCGCGCCGCGAGCGCAATTCCAGTCCTGTCATCCTGAGGCGCTCGCGCAGCGAGCCTCGAAGGATGCACGGCTCCGATAGAGCCGGGCCGTCGCCCTTCGAGGCTCGCTGAAGAAGCGGCCACCTCAGGGTGACGGAGAGGGAGTGAGTGAGCGATGCCTCTCCACCGTCATTGCGAGCGCAGCGAAGCAATCCAGGCTGCCACCGCGGAAAGATACTGGATTGCTTCGCTGCGCTCGCAATGACGAGCAGATGGAGTCTTAGCCGAACCGATACTTGTACCGGTCCACCGTCAGCGCGCTCACATCGACCTCCGGCTTCTTGCCCGACAGCATGTCCGCGAGCACGCGGCCGGAGCCGCAGGACATGGTCCAGCCGAGCGTGCCATGGCCGGTGTTGAGGTGGAGGTTGCCGTATTGCGTCGGGCCGATCACCGGCGGGCCGTCCGGCGTCATCGGACGCAGGCCGCTCCAGAACGTCGCCTTGGAGAGATCGCCGCCGCGCGGGAACAGATCGGTCAGCGAGTGATCGAGCGTGGCGCGGCGGGCGTCGTAGAGCTGGCTCGAATAGCCGGAGATCTCGGCGGTGCCGCCGACGCGGATGCGATTGCCGAGGCGGGTGATCGCGACCTTGTAGCTCTCGTCCATCACAGTCGATTCCGGCGCGCCGGAGGCGTCCTTGATCGGCACCGTGATCGAATAGCCCTTCACCGGATAGACCGGCAATGAGATGCCAAGCGGTGCAACGAGCCGCGACGACCAGCTTCCGAGCGCGAGAACGTAGGCATCGGCCTGCAACGTGCCCGCACTGGTCACGACACCACTGACGCGCGCGCCATCCGTGACGATGCGGTCGATGCCGGTGTTGAACATGAAGCGAACGCCGAGCGCTTCGGCATGCTTGGCCAGCGCCTGCGTGAACATGTGGCAGTCGCCGGTCTCGTCCTGCGGCAAGCGAAGCCCGCCGGCGAACTTCTCCTTCACGGCGGCGAGCGCCGGCTCGACCGCGATGCAGCCCTCCCGGCTCAACACCTCGAAAGGAACGCCATACTGCTTGAGCACGGCGATGTCCTCACCGGTGCCATCGAGCTGCGCCTGGTGACGGAACAGCTGCAGCGTGCCCTGTGAACGCTCGTCATACTGGATGCCGATGTCGCGGCGCAGGTCGCGCAGGCAATCGCGGCTGTATTCCGCGATCGGGATCATCCGGCTCTTGTTGACCGCGTAACGCGCGCTGGTGCAGTTGCGCAGCATCTTGGACAGCCAGACCCACATCACAGGGTCGAGCTTCGGCCGGATCACCAGCGGGCCATGCTTCATCAGCAGCCATTTGATCGCCTTCACCGGCACCCCGGGGCCGGCCCAGGGCGACGAATAGCCGGGCGACACCTCGCCCGCGTTGGCGAAAGAGGTCTCCAGCGCCGGCTCGGGCTGACGGTCGACGACCGTCACCTCATGTCCGGCACGCGCAAGGTAGTAGGCAGAGGTGACACCGATGACACCGCTGCCGAGGATCAGAACTTTCACGCTTCGTCAAACTCCCGCGGCATCACGCTCGCCGCTGCAAGAACAAACTCCGCAACGGCGAGAGCAATTATCAGGCCACCCGCTTGATGGCGTCGCCGAGGATCGAGACCATATCGTCGATATGGCTCTTCTCGACGATGAGGGGCGGCGACAGCGCGAAGCTATCGCCGCTCATGCGGAAGTACAGACCGCGATTGAAGCAATCGACCATGACGTCGTAACCACGCGCGCCGACCGCACCGTCACGCGACGACAGCTCGACAGCGCCCATCAGGCCGCAATTGCGGATGTCGACGACGTTCGGCAGGCCCTTCAGCGAATGCAGCGCATCGCCCCAGTACCCGGCGATCGACGCACCGCGCGTGAGCAGACCCTCGTCCTTGTAGATGTCGAGCGTCGCGATGCCGGCGGCACAGGCGGTCGGATGCGCGGAATAGGTGTAGCCGTGGAACAGCTCCATCTGGTTCTCCGGGCCGACCATCAGGCCGTCGTGAACCTTGCGGCTCGCGAACACCGCGCCGCAGGGAATGGTGCCGTTGGTGATGCCCTTGGCCGTCGTCATCAGGTCCGGCGTGACGCCGAAGAAGTCGGCGGCGAACGGCGTGCCGAGGCGGCCGAAGCCGGTGATGACCTCGTCGAAGATGAGCAGGATGCCGTGCTTGTCGCAGATCTCGCGCAGACGCTTAAGATAGCCCTTCGGCGGCGGCAGCACCGCGGTCGAGCCCGGCACCGGCTCTACGATGACGGCGGCGATCGTCTCGGCGCCATGCAGGCCGACCAGACGCTCGAGATCGTCGGCGAGCTCGGCGCCATGCTCAGGCTGGTCCTTGGCGAAGGCGTTGCGGGTGAGATCGTGGGTGTGGCGGATGTGGTCGACGCCCGGCAGGTGGGTCGCAAACGCGCGGCGATTGGCGACCATGCCGCCGACCGACATGCCGCCGAAGCCGACGCCGTGATAGCCGCGCTCGCGGCCGATCAGACGGGTGCGGCTCGCCTGGCCGTTGGCGCGGTGATAGGCGAGCGCGATCTTCAGCGCAGTGTCGACCGACTCGGAGCCGGAGTTGGTGAAGAAGATGCGGTCGAGGCCCTTCGGCGCGATCTCGGCGAGACGCTCGGCGAAGTCGAATGCCAGCGGATGGCCCATCTGGAACGACGGCGCGAAGTCCAGCGTCATCAGCTGGCGCTCGACCGCGGCGGCGATCTGCTTGCGGCCGTGGCCGGCATTGACGCACCAGAGGCCGGCGGAGCCGTCGATCACCTTGCGGCCGTCGACGGTGGTGTAGTGCATGCCCTCGGCCGAGGAGAACAGGCGCGGCGCCTTCTTGAACTGACGGTTGGCCGTGAACGGCATCCAGAACGAGTCGGTCTTGATAGTGTTCGGAATCTGATGAAGGGTCACGGGCCACGCTCCTTTGCTGACCGGATAGCAGAGGCACGGCTTCGGAAGCGCAACAAGTCCTTTTCTGGTCACCTGCAAGCCATTGATTTCACTGGGGCTGCCGGTCCATATTTGCGCGATCCGCAACACCTGCAACAGGGACCAGGGGCATGAGCGTCGACATCGGTGGACGGCTGCGATTCATCCGGGCGCACCACAAGCTGTCGCAGCGCGAGCTCGCCAAGCGCGCCGGGGTCACCAATTCGACGATCTCGCTGATCGAATCCAACCAGATGAACCCGTCGGTCGGCGCGCTCAAGCGCATCCTCGACGGCATCCCGATGGGGCTCGCCGAGTTCTTCGCGCTGGAGCCGGAGTCGCGGCGCAAGATCTTCTACCGTGCGGAGGAGCTGACCGAGGTCGGCAAGAAGCCGATCTCGTATCGCCAGATCGGCGACAATCTGTTCGGCCGCAGCCTGCAGATCCTGAAGGAGCGCTACGAGCCCGGCAGCGACACCGGGCGCGTTCACCTCGTCCATGACGGCGAGGAAGGCGGCATCGTGATCTCGGGCAAGCTCGAAGTCACCGTCGAGGACGAGCGCCGCATCCTCAATCCCGGCGATGCCTACTACTTCGAGAGCCGTCGCCCGCATCGCTTCCGCTGCGTCGGCGGCAAGCCGTGCGAAGTGATCTCGGCCTGCACGCCGCCGACGTTTTGAGGCGCATCGACATTATCCGGAATCTTACGGAGTGCCCCGGTGTCTTACGGAGCTTGAGGCATCTCAAATTCCGCGCGTCGATCCTCTATATGTTGCGAACCCAAGCCGAGGAAACATTCCGGCGCCGCTTCATAACTGGGCTCGAAGATGAAGATCACGCTCGCCAATGCAGAGGCTGCGCTCGATGAAGTGCAGCGCGACACCGACAAGCTCCATTCGCAGGAGCTGCGTAAGGCTATTGCCGACTACATCGAGACGCAGCGAGAAGCGCTGAAGGCGCTCCGCAAGAAACTGCATTAGCAGGACGCGGCGGAACGAGAAGATCTCGTCCCGCCTTTTTGCCTCAACGCTGGGTCAGCAACTCCTCGATCTTGATCGGGAAACGACGCACCCGCACGCCGGTCGCATGCCACACCGCGTTGGCGACCGCGCCGGCGCTGCCGGTAATGCCGATCTCCCCGACGCCCTTGATGCCGAGCGCATTCACATGCGGATCGTGCTCCTCGACCGTGATCACGTCGAGCGGCGGCACGTCCGCATTCACGGGGATGTGGTACTCGCCGAGATTGGCATTCATGATCCGGCCGCTGCGGCGGTCGGTGATGGCTTCCTCATGCAGCGCGAAGGACATGCCCCAGATCATGCCGCCGAACAGCTGGCTCTTCACCAGGTGCGGATTGACGATGCGCCCAGCCGCGAAAGCGCCGACCATGCGGGTGACACGGACCTGGCCGAGTTCGGGATCGACCTTCACCTCCGCGAACACCGCGCCATGGGCGTGCATCGCATACTCCTCCATCGCCGCAGGATTTGGCGCACCGGTGCCGCGGGCCTCGATCTCGGCAACGCCCGCACGGGCGAGGATCTCGACGTAGCTCTCGCCGCGGCTCTCGTCGTCGCGCCGGATCAGCCTGCCGTCGCGCGCGATCACGCCGGCATTGCCGGCACCGAACAGCGGCGAGCGCTCGTCACTGGTGGCGAGATCGGCGAGCTTTGCGACCACGGCCGCACCGGCGCTATGGATCGCAGCACCCGCGGTCGCGGTGTGCGCCGAACCACCGGCAATGCCGGCGTCGGGCAAGTCGGATGAACCAGCCTTGAACTCGACACGGTCGATGTCGAGCCCGAGTTCGTCGGCCGCGATCTGGGCGAGTGCCGTCCAGGCGCCCTGCCCCATGTCATGCGCGCCGATTTCCATCGCGCCGGAGCCGTCGCGGCGGATGACCGCGCGCGCTTCGGCCTGGAACATCAGCGCTGGGAAAGTCGCCGTGCCCATGCCCCAGCCGACGAGAAGGCCGGCATCATCACGCATCTGCCGGGGCTGGAGCGAACGCTTCGACCAGCCGAAGCGCGCCGCGCCCTGCTCGTAGCAAGCACGCAGCGCCTTGGACGAAAACGGCTTGCCAGTGATCGGCTCGACCTCGGCGTAGTTCTTCAGGCGGAAAGCCAGCGGATCGATGCCGCACGCCCAGGCCATTTCGTCGATCGCGCTTTCGAGCGCGATCGAGCCGGTGGCCTCGCCGGGCGCACGCATGAACAGCGGTGTACCGGTGTTGACGCGCACGGCGTCATGCGAGGTGCGGATTGATGGGCTGGCATAGAGTGTATGCGAGGCGTCCGCCGCGGGCTCGTAGAAATCGTCGAACGTGCTCGACACGGTCCGGGCGTGATGATCGAGCGCAGTCAGGCGCCCTTCGCCGTCCGTGCCAATGCGCAGCCGCTGACGCGTCGGTGCACGGTGACCGACCGGGCCGTACATCTGCTCACGGCGCAGTACCAGCTTGACCGGCTTGCCGACCAGCTTTGCGGCCATGATGCCGAGGACCGGCGGACCGGCCATCAGCCCCTTCGAGCCAAAGCCACCGCCGAGGAACGGGCTGCGGATGTGGATCTTGTCATGCGCGATGCCGAACAACTCTGCCACGCGCGCAAGCGACAGCATCAGACCCTGGGTCGGCATGTCGATCTGCAAATTGTCGCCATTCCATGCGGCCACTATCGCATGCGGCTCCATCGCGTTGTGATATTGCGGCGGCGTTTCGTAAAGCGCGTCGATCTGCTTCTCGGCCGCGGCAAGGCCGGCCTCGACATCGCCGAGGTGATTTTCGGTGGGGTTGCCGACGCCGACGACCGGCGGCACGTAACTCTCGCCGGCATCGAGACCGACCAGCGCAGGCAGCGTCTCGTAGCGCGGCGCCAGCAGCACCGCGCCTTCAGTCGCGGCCTCCAGCGTCTCGGCGATCACGACGGCGATGGGCTGGTTGGCGTAGCGGACCTCATTGCTCTGCAAGACCTCCATCCGGAACACGAACGGATTGGTTTTGATTTCAGGGTCGATCGCAAGCTGTGGCTTGTGGTCTGGTGTCATGACGTCGACGACGCCGGGATGGCGTTTTGCGGCGGCGACATCGAGCGAGGTGACGCGGCCATGCGCGATGCTGGCGACCGCCATCACGGCAAGCAGCATGCCGGGCGGATGATTGTCGGCGGCGTAGGTCGCCTGCCCCTTGACCTTGAGGACGCCGTCGCGGCGGGTCAGCGGCTGACCGATGTTCGAGCCGTGGCGCAGATGGGCGGGAGAGCTGGACAGATTAAGCTCAGGCATGGATGGCTCCGGACGTCGAGGCAAAGGGAGAGGCCGGCAGCGCGGGGATGCGCGCGGGCGTACCGGCGGCGGCAAGGGTCAGCGCGCGCACGACGATGCGGCGTGCGAGCTCGATCTTGAAGGCGTTGTCGCCGGACGGCTTTGCGTCGGTAAGCGCGCGCCAGGCGGCTTCCTGAAAAGCGTCGCTCGTCGGCGCGACGCCCTTGAGCACATCTTCCGCGGCGCGGGCACGCCAGGGCTTTGCGGCGACGCCGCCGAGCGCCAGCCGCGCCTCCGCGATCTTGCCGTTCTCGATCCGCAACGCAGCCGCGGTCGAGACCACGGCGAACGCGTAAGACGTGCGCTCGCGAACTTTCAGATAGCGCGCATGTGCGGCAAAGCTGCGTGCGGCAGGCGGCAGGCGCACCGCGACGATGAGGTCGCCGGGTTCGAGCGCCGTTTCACGCTCGGGCGTATTGCCCGGCAGGCGATGTAGCGCGTCGAGCGCGATCTCGCGGCGGCCGTTCCTGCCCTCGATCTCGACGACGGCATCGAGCGCGACCAGAGGTACACAGAAGTCCGACGGATGCGTGGCGATACAGCTCTCGCTCCAGCCGAGCACGGCATGCGTGCGGTTCTCGCCCTCGCGCGCGTCGCAGCCAGAGCCCGCCTCGCGCTTGTTGCAGCGGCTGGCGGTGTCGTAGAAATAGGCGCAGCGCGTCCGCTGCAGCAGATTGCCGCCGACGGTCGCGGCATTGCGCAGTTGCGCGGACGCACCGGAGAGCAGCGCCTCAGCAACGGCCGGGTAGGACTTCGCGAAGTTTGCGTCATGCGCGAGATCGGCGTTGCTCACCAGCGCGCCGATGCGCAACGATCCGTCGGCGAGAGTCTCGATCTGATCGAGTCCGTCGAGATGCGTGACATCGACCAGCCGATCCGGTCGGCTGACGCCGCCCTTCATCAGATCGAGCAGATTGGTGCCGGCGGCGAGATAGGCAGTGCCCGGCTTAGCGGCCGCCGCAACGGCCTCGGCCACTGTGGCCGGCCTGATATAATCGAACGGTTTCATGCGGAGCGCCTCTGATTGGATTCGTCCGTGCCGGCCTGGGCTTCCAGCACGGCATCGACGATGCCGGCATAAGCGCCGCAGCGGCAGAGATTGCCGCTCATGCATTCGCGGATGCGCTCGGGATCGTTGCCGGCCTGCGCCTCTTGCATCATGCCGATCGCGCTCATGATCTGGCCGGGCGTGCAGAAGCCGCACTGAAAGCCGTCATGTGCGATGAAGGCCGCCTGCACGGGATGAAGCTGGTCGCCGCGCGCGACGCCTTCGATGGTGAGGATGTCGGCGCCGTCATGGCTGATGGCCAGAGCAAGACAGGAGTTGATGCGCTTGCCGTCGACGAGAATGGTGCAGGCGCCGCACTGGCCGCGATCGCATCCCTTCTTGGTTCCGGTCAGATGGAGGCGCTCACGCAGGAGATCGAGCAGCGTGACGCGCGTATCGTCGAGGACGAAGTCGCGCCGCGCACCGTTCACGGTGAGGCTGATGGAGTGGTTCATACAAGGCTCCGATCAGATATGGACATGAGTCATCGGCCAGCGCGCCACCTCCGTGGCCGCTGTCGATATGCGTTGGCCAGGCGGAACCCAGCCAACATCTCAAGGAAGATACGGAGGCACCCTCCGCTTAACAAGGGTCGCCGAAAAATATTTGGAATTCGTCAAAAGCCCATGCGCAGACAACGCGATGCAGCCTTGCAAGGGTTCATTGCGAGGGTTCAATCTAACCAATTCGTGATCTACATTACCGTCATGGACGACCAGACCGACCAGATTCGGAAGCCCCGCGCCGATGCCGTGCGCAATCGCGAGCGCGTGCTCGAGGCGGCGAAAATCGTGTTCAACGCGGGCGGTCCCGAGGCAAGCCTGGAAGCCGTCGCAAAACGCGCCGGGGTCGGTATCGGCACGCTCTATCGGCATTTTCCAACTCGCGAGGATTTGTTCGAGGCGGTGTACCGGCGCGAGGTCGAGCAGCTCAGCGAGCTCGCTGAGCAATTGAAGAACGCCAAGGACCCGGTCGACGCGCTGCGGCGCTGGCTGCGCTCCAATGTCGAATTCGTTGCCACAAAAAAGGGCATGTCGGCCGCGCTGGCGCTGACGTTCCAGAGCTCGTCGGAACTCGCGGCGTTCTCGATGGACCGGCTCACCAAGGCGATCGGCTCGCTGCTCGACCGCGCGGTCGCGGCCGGCCAGATGCGCGGCGATGTCAGCCCGGAGGATCTGCTCAGGGCACTCGTTGGCATGTGTTACATGCACGACCAGCCGGGCTGGCAATCCTCGGTGCTGCGCATGCTCGACGTGTTCGTGGACGGGCTGCGGGTGCAGCCGGCCGGCAAGTCCGGCACCAAGGCCAAGGCGCGTGCCGCCAAGCCCGCAAAGCCCGCGGTGAAACGGAAGCGATAGCACGCCGTATTTCGCTGAGGGCGTGCTAGGATTGGCATCGCCGGGATTTCAACGCGGAGCCTGTCATGCGCATCGCCACCTTGCTCGTCGCCCTTATGATTATCCTTGGTGCCGCTCCAGCATGCGCCGCCGACGTTACTGCGGCACAGGGCGTGATCCGCGCCCAGGAGCAGGCTTTCGCGCGCGACGATGCGGCCGCGGCCTATTCCCACGCCGCGCCGGCGATCAGGGAAATCTTCCCCGCCCCTGACATCTTCATGTCCATGGTGCAAAACGGCTACGCGCCGGTCTACCGGCACAAGAGCTTTGAGTTTGGCGAGAGCAGGAGCGAAGGCAACTGGATCTCCCAGCACGTCCACATCATCGACGCCAACGGCGAAGCCTGGGAAGCGCTCTACACACTCGAGCAGCAGGCGGACGGCAGCTACAAGATCACCGGTTGCTCGCTGCTGAAGGTGGGACGAGAAGTCTAGGTCGCAAAACCCGGTCCCGTCTTGACCGCGTTCATTCGCGACCGGATCAGCAGCGTCAGCACGATGCCGACATTGAGGGCATTCCACGCCACGCCGTTCGCGAACGCCGCAGCGTAGGAGCCCGTCGCGTCGAAGATGACGCCCGACACCCAGCCGCCGAAGGACATGCCGAACACCGAGGCGAAGATCACGATGCCGACGCGGGTTGCCGCCTCGCTCGCCGGCATCGCCTCGCGCACGATGATGGCGTAGCTCGGCACGATGCCGCCCTGAAACAGGCCGAACATCGCGGAGATCAGATAGAGCGAAGTCAGGCTGTCGAAAAACAGATAGAACACCAGCGCAAAGCCCTGCGCCAGCGATCCGACCAGCAGCGTGCGGATGCCGCCGATCTTGTCGGCAAGGTAACCCGAGCCGATGCGGCTGACGATGCCGCAGGCCATCATCAGCGACAGCATCTCGGCGCCACGCGCCACGCCGTAACCGAGATCGCCGCAATAGGCGACGATGTGCACCTGCGGCATCGCCATGGCGACGCAGCAGGAGATGCTGGCGATCGAGAGCAGCACGGTCAGCGTGTTGGTCGAAAGCTTGAGATCGACCTGCGGCGGCCGCGCATTGGCGTGATTGCGGACCTTGTCGTCGCCCATCTGTGCGCGCAGGACCAGCACCAGGATCGTCATCAAAACCACGCAAACGAGGGCGATGCCGATATGCGTGGTGCGCCAGCCGATCGTCTGCATGCCCTCGCTGATGAGCGGCGGCCACATCGTGCCCGCGACGTAATTGCCGCTCGCGACGATGGTCACGGCAAGTCCGCGATAGCGCTCGAACCAGTGCGAGGCCTCCGCCATCAGAGGCGCGAAGGTCGCCGAGGTGCCGAGCCCGATCAGGAAATAGGCCGCGACGAACTGCCAGAGCTGGGTCGAGAGCCCCGCCAGCACGTTGGCAACGCCAATGAAAGCGATGCTGATCGCCATCGCCGGCACGATGCCGAACTTGTCGGTGATCTTGCCGGCGATCACGCCGCCGAGGCCGAAGCCGAACATCATCAGCGTGAAGGCCAGCGACACCGCTGCTCGCGTGGCGGCGAACTCGGTCTGCACGACGGGAATCACCACGACGACCGCCCACATGCCGACGCCGCCGATCGAACCGATCAGCAGCGCAAGCAACAGCCGCACCCAAGCCTGACGCGAATCAGGGGTGAATGAGGCCGGTCTCTGTCCTGGAAGATTTGGCGCGTGCACAGGCCGGACCATGTTCGCTGACCGCCTTGGGGTCAAGCATCGTGCCGCGATATTGGGCATGCGCGGTGCACTGCGGTAAGAAGATGCTTGGCGAAGCCGCGCTTTGCCATTAGTTTGCAATCTGCGTGTGCAACATTGCCGCGCGAGGAGCCTATCGGCGGAATGCTGTTGCGATTGACGCGATCGATGCGGATCAGGGTGGGGCGGATCATCGCCCTCGCCTATCTGTTCTGCGTGCTCGCGCCGGCAGCAGCCCTCGCCTGGGGCAGCGGCCCGGCGCCGTGCCTCGACGACGCGCTCCTCGCCGATCTCGTGCCGGTGCATCACGAGATGCAGGCCGGCCACGTGCATGACGGTGTGTCGCATGACCACGCAGGCCTGCACGCGCATCACCAGGCTGCCGCACAGGATGCGCCAGCCCAACATCACCATGACGGCAAGGCTGGCCCGTGCTGCGCGATGATGTGCGTGAGCGCCCTGCCGGCCGACCTGCCCGGCATCGCCAAGCCGCTGCAGCCGATTTCCGCCTGCGCGCCCGAGATCGTGGTCAGCCTGCACAGCGCGGCGCCGCCTCAGCGCTACCGCCCTCCCATCGCCTGATCTGACGCGACGACGTCAGGACCGCACGCGCATCCGCGCGCGCGAACCTGTGGTCTCTACGACAGATCAGGGATGACTCATGCTTACGCTTTCCGGGGCGAAGTTCGCCGCCGCGTCCGCGGCGCGTGGACGACACTTTCGATTCAATTGGCCGCTGCTGGCCGCAATCGCATTGATATTGTCCGGCTGCATGCCGGCAACTGTGCCCGTGGCCGGCGCCGATCCTGCCGATCCGGCGGCGAAGGTCGCGCGCGTCGGCTATCGATCGACGATTGCGCCCTATACCAGCCTGCGGCCCGCGACGCCGGGGCCATGGCGCGACCGCAACGACGCTGTCGCACCGCAGCCGAAGCAAGACCGGTAGGGGCGCGCCGTGACGCATCATTTTGCGCGGGGCCTGCTCGTGCTCACTGCGCTGGGACTCTCCGGCTGCATGGCATTCTCGCCGGACGGAGGCATGACGACGGTCTCGGAGCTCACCAGCCAGACCATCAACAAGGACGTCGCCTTCGTGCGAACGGCCGAAGGCGCGGAGGCCGTCAACGCGACCGTCCGCCGCTTGCTGGCACGCACGCTGACCACTGAGACGGCCGTGCAGATCGCGCTGCTCAACAACAAGGGATTGCAAGCGACCTATAACGAGCTGGCGCTGGCCGAGACCGAGTTGGTCGAGCAGAGCCTGCCGCCCAATCCTGTGTTCTCGATCTCGCGCATCGCAGGCAATGGCGCGAGCGAGATAGAGCGTCAGGTAGTTGGCGACATCCTCGCGCTGGCCACCCTGCCGTTCCGCTCCGACATCGCCCGCGACCGTTTCCGTCAGGCGCAATTGCGCGCGGCGTTGGCGACGCTGCGGCTGGCCGCGGATGTCCGGCGCGCCTATGTCCGCGCAGTCGCCGGCAACGAAATGGTGGCGCTGCTCACCGACGCGAAGGCGACGGCGGAATCGACGGCGCAGCTCGCGGTCAAACTCGGCGACACCGGTTCGATCAACAAGCTCGACCAGGCCCGCGAGCAGGTGTTTTATGCCGAGACCACGGCCGACCTCGCCACCGCGCGGCAGGCGGCAACGAGCGCGCGCGAAAGGCTCGCGCGCCTGATGGGGCTGTGGGACGGCGGCCTCGACTTCCGTCTGCCCGATCAACTGCCGCCGCTGCCGCGCCGGCCGCAGGCACTGCCCTCGATCGAGGCCGATGCGGTGGCCCATCGCATCGATCTTCAGATCGCGCGGCTGGAGCTGACGGCGCTGGCAAAGTCACTCAACCTCACCGAGGCGACGCGCTTCGTCACGCTGCTCGACCTCGCCGGTATCTCCCGCCGCACCCAGGATCCCGAGGGCCCGCCGTTCCGCGAACGTGGTTTTGACGTGCAGTTCCAGATCCCGATCTTCGACGG
Organism: Bradyrhizobium sp. 215_C5_N1_1; assembly: GCF_052075935.1. Classification (NCBI taxonomy): domain Bacteria; kingdom Pseudomonadati; phylum Pseudomonadota; class Alphaproteobacteria; order Hyphomicrobiales; family Nitrobacteraceae; genus Bradyrhizobium; species Bradyrhizobium sp. 215_C5_N1_1. The sequence goes on from NZ_CP197228.1 coordinate 7,380,577, forward strand.
CGGCGAGGTGCGGGTGCGGCAAGCGGCGGAGACCTACAATCTCGCCTTCAACCGCCTGACCGAGCGCGCCGTCAACGTTCGCTCCGAGGCGCGCGATGCTTATCGCGCCTATCGCTCCAGCTACGACATCGCCAGCCATTATCAGCGCGAGATCCTGCCCCTGCGCAAGATCATCACCGAGGAGATGCAGCTGCGCTTCTCCAGCATGCAGGTCGATATTTTCGCGCTGCTCACCGAAGCGCGGCAGCGCCTGGCGTCGCTGCGCGGCGCGATCGATGCCAAGCAAAAACTCTTCCTCGCCCAGTCCGACCTCCAGACTGCCGTCAACGGCGGCGGCGCACCTGCGTCGGGCGGCGACACTTCAACCACCATCGCCGCGGCAGCGCCTGCCGATGGCGGTCACTGAGATGGAGGCCAACATGTATTCCCGCCGAGGATTTTTGGGCACCGCCGCGCTTGCCAGCGCGTCAGCCGTCAGCGGCCGTGTGCAGGCCGCGTCCATTCCGGAAGCGCCTCACATGGACAAGGTGGTGATGCAGCCGCCGCTGCATCCGATCAGCGGCCCGGACTACCGCCCCGTGGTCACGCTGAACGGCTGGTCACTGCCGTTCCGCATGAACGGCGACTGGAAGGAATTCCATCTCGTCGCCGAACCCGTGGTGCGCGAGTTCGCCGAAGGCATGAAAGTGAATCTGTGGGGCTATAACGGCCAGTCACCGGGCCCGACCATCGAGGCGGTCGAAGGCGACAAGATTCGTGTCTTCGTCACCAACAGGCTGCCCGAATACACCACCGTGCACTGGCACGGCATGATCATTCCCAGCGGCATGGACGGTGTCGGCGGACTGACGCAGCCGCACATCCAGCCGGGAAAAACCTTCGTCTACGAGTTCGAGATGAAGAAGAGCGGGACCTTCATGTACCACCCGCATTCCGACGAGATGGTGCAGATGGCGATGGGCATGATGGGCATGGTCGTCGTGCATCCGCGCGATCAAAGCTTCCGGCCCGTCGACCGCGACTTCGTCTTCGTGATGAGCACCTATCGCGTCGATCCCGGCACATACCTGCCGCAGGTCAACGAGATGACCGACTTCAACATGTGGACCTGGAATTCGCGGGTGTTTCCCGGCATCGATCCCTTGCCGGTCAGGCTCGGCGACAAGGTGCGCGTGCGCATCGGCAATCTCAGCATGACCAACCATCCGATCCATCTGCACGGCCACAGCTTTGCGGTGACCTGCACCGATGGCGGCTGGATTCCGGAGAGCGCGCAATATCTGGAGACGACCACCGATGTACCCGTGGGCGCGGTGCGGGTGTTCGACGTGCTCGCCGACAATCCCGGCGACTGGGCGTTCCACTGCCACAAGTCGCACCACACCATGAACGCGATGGGGCACGAGGTGCGCAATCTGATTGGCGTGTCGCGCAAGGACCTCGCCAGGGCCGTCGGCAAGCTCGCGCCCGATGCCATGGCGATGGGTTCGACCGGCATGGCCATGGGCAACATGGAGATGCCCGCGCCCGACAACACGCTGCCGATGATGACCGGCACCGGTCAGTTCGGGCCGATCGAGATGGGCGGCATGTTCACGGTGATGAAGATCCGCGACGACCTCGCGCGCGACGATTACCGCGATCCCGGCCCCTACCAATTCCCGCAAGGCACCGTCGCCTACGAGGTCACGCCGCCGTCCGCCGAGCCGGCGCGGCAGCAAGGCGCGCCGATGAAGAACATGAAGATGTGAGCGTTTCGATGAACCACCAACTGGAGAACAAGATGAAGAAGACGATCAAACTCGGACTTGCGCTGGCTGCGCTTTCGACCGCACCGGCGTTTGCCCACGACCAGCACGGGCACGGGACCTTTTCGGCCGGCGAGCCCGGCGATCCCAGGAAGCCCGCGCGCACGATCGAGATCCTGCTGAACGAGATGGACTACGCGCCCGCCAGGATCGAGGTCAAACGCGGCGAGCAGATTCGTTTCGTGCTGCGCAATGTCGGCAAGGAGGACCATGAATTCCTGCTCGCCACGACGAAGGAGAATCTCGCGCATGCCGTGGAGATGAAGAAGCATCCGCACATGGAGCACGACGATCCCAACGGTGTCCGGCTCGCACCGAACAAGACGGCCGAGATCCTCTGGAAGTTCAGCAAGGCCGGCACGTTCGAATTCTCCTGCCTGATTCCCGACCACCGCGACTACGGCATGGTCGGCCACGTCACCGTGAAGTAACAAGGAAGACTCCCATGAACCGCACCATCCGTATCGCCGCAGCGCTGGCGCTGACCGTCGGCCTTGCCGCCGAAGCCTTCGCGGCCCAGGGCGCCGCGATCAGCGGCGAGGTCAAGAAGATCGACGAAGGCGCCGGCAAGATCACGCTCAAGCACGGACCGGCGAAAAGCCTCGGCATGGATGAGCCCATGACCATGGTCTATCGCGTCAAGGACCCCGCTTTGCTCAAGCAGGTGAAGGTCGGCGACAAGGTGACCTTCGAGGCCGAGGAGGCGGCCTCGGGGTATACGGTAACGACGATGCAGAAGGCGCAGTAGGGCTACGTCCTCCGCAGCTGATTTCGGCGCCAAACGCTTCCACAACGTCATGGCCGGGCTCGTCCCGGCCATCCACGGCTTGGGCGCGACATGAAGAACGTGGGGATCCCCGGGCCTTCGCCGCGCCGAAGCGGCTTGGGCCGCGCAGGCGGGACAAGCCCGGGCATGACGACTTCGTCCCTGCCAGGTGCCCGAAACACCCCGGTCTGACCTCCTGCCGCACCCTCCGTTAACCCTTTGCTAACCATACACCCGGCAAGAATTGCCGAGTGAAGTCGAGTGTCGTCAGCCGCGTAGAACGGGAGGTTCCCCGTGGACGCCAGTGCGGTGCCTCACTTTCGAAACGGCGGCCCTTCGGCCGCCGCGCAGACATTTGGGGCGCGCGGACGGCAGTCGCGCGGGGGAGCAGCTACCATGGTCGACGTCACCGCGGGACAGGGCGTAGGCAGCACGAACGCCGGCTTCCCGACCCTTACCGAGATCGGCAACATCCTCAAGCGCGGCGATATCGCGCTGGCGCTCGGCGTCCTCACCATCCTGGTGGTGCTGATCCTGCCGCTGCCCGCGATCGTGCTCGACCTGTTCCTGGCGATCTCGATCACGCTCTCGATCCTGATCCTGATGACGTCGCTGTTCATCCAGGCGCCGCTGGAATTCTCCGCCTTCCCGACCGTCCTCCTGATCTCGACGATGCTGCGCCTGTCGCTGAACATGGCCTCGACCCGCCTGATCCTGTCGCACGGGCACGAGGGCACGGATGCCGCCGGTCACGTCATCGAAGCCTTCGGCAGCTTCGTGATGGGCGGCAATTTCGTCATCGGTATCATCGTCTTCGCCATCCTGATCATCGTCAACTTCGTCGTCATCACCAAGGGTTCGGGCCGTATCGCCGAAGTCGCCGCCCGCTTCCACCTCGACGCCATGCCCGGCAAGCAGATGGCGATCGACGCCGATCTCTCCGCCGGCCTGATCGACGAGAAGGTCGCCAAGCAGCGGCGCAAGGATCTGGAGGACGAGAGCGGCTTCTTCGGCGCCATGGACGGTGCCTCCAAATTCGTTCGCGGCGATGCCATCGCGGGCCTTTTGATCGTCTTCATCAACATCGTCGGCGGCATGATCATCGGTGTCGCGCAGCAAGGCCTCTCCTTCGCCGATGCCGGGCGCAGCTACACGCTGCTGACCGTCGGTGACGGCCTCGTCACCCAGGTGCCGGCGCTGATCGTTTCGACCGCGGCCGGCCTGCTCGTCTCCAAGGCCGGCGTGTCCGGCGCCGCCGACAAGGCGCTGATGAAACAGTTCTCCGGCTATCCGCAGGCGCTGGCGATGTCCGCGGCGGTCATGCTGGTGCTGGCGGCGCTGCCGGGCATTCCGACCATCCCCTTCCTGGCGCTCGGCGGCGGCGCCGGTGCGCTCGCCTGGCACGCCCGCAACCGCAACCGGGCGACTGCCAGGGCTGACGAAGTTGCAAAGACCGCACCCGCTCCGGGAACGCCGGGTTCACCTGGCGCCGCTGCGGCCGAAGAGCCGATCTCCGCCGCGCTCAAGATCGACGATCTCAAGATCGAGCTCGGCTATGCGCTACTGCCGCTGGTCAACGGCCCTGATGGCACCGACCGCCTCACCGAGCAGATCAAGGCGCTGCGCCGCTCGCTCGCGATCGAGATGGGCTTTGTGATGCCCGCCGTGCGCATCCTCGATAACGTCCAGCTCGAAGCCAACACCTACATCATCAAGATCAAGGAAGTGGACGCCGGCACCGGCAAGATCTGGCCGAACCAGTTCATGGTCATGGACCCCGGCGGCAGCCAGGTGCAGGTGCCCGGCATCCATACCACCGAGCCGACCTTCGGCCTGCCCGCAACCTGGGTCGATGCCAGCCTCAAAGAAGAAGCCTCGCTCAAGGGCTACACCGTCGTCGACGCCGCGACCGTGCTCTCGACCCACCTCACCGAGCTGCTCAAGGCCAACATGTCGGACCTGCTCTCCTACGGCGAGGTGCAGAAGCTGCTCAAGGAGCTGCCGAAGGAGCAGGGCGAGCTGGTCAAGGACATCGTGCCGGGCCAGGTCACGGTCTCCGGCATCCAGCGCGTGCTGCAGCTGCTGCTCGCCGAGCGCATCTCGATCCGCGACCTCTCGACCATCCTGGAAGGCATCGCCGACTCGCTCGCCTTCTCGCGCAATCCCGCGACCATGGTCGAGCATGTCCGCGCCCGCCTCGCGCGGCAGATCTGCGCGCAAAACACCTCCTACAGCGGTTATCTGCCGCTGATCGCGCTGTCAGCGCGGTGGGAACAGGCCTTCGCCGAATCCATCATCGGCCAGGGCGAGGAACGCAGCCTCGCGATGCAGCCCTCGAAGCTGTCGGAATTCATGACCGGCGTGCGCGAGGCCTTCGAGCGCGCCGCGCGCGAAGGCGAGGCGCCGGTGCTGGTCACGTCTGCGGCAATTCGTCCCTTCGTACGCTCCCTCGTCGAGCGGTTCCGGGCCCAGACGACGGTGCTGTCGCAGGCTGAAATCCACCCCAGGGCGAGATTGAAAACGGTCGGAAGCATCTGATTTGCCTTAAGAAGCCGTATGTTTTTCGGCCACAGGCAAATGGTTTTTGAGTTCCTGGCGCCTTGTCGACCAAATGCAAACAAGGCGCCTCGCAAGCACATTACACCTTTGAAATAATTATATAATCGAACGATTGAGGGGTCGCTTTCGATCGCGATCTTTCACGTCCTGTCACGCTCTTGTGATCGCCCCTTGGGAACGAATCCCCCCAATACTAGGTTGTTGGGGACCGGAAGCATGAACCTCCCCCAACAGGGTAGCGACTACTTCGGGTAGATGGCGGCAGGAGCCTTCCATGAACCACTCGATTTACAGCGCCGATCGCTCGACCCACTTGAAAATCGTGGTCGTAGCCCTCGTCGCCGGCATCGCGGTGGCAGGCTTCGGCATCACGGCGGCGCGCACGGGTTCGGACGAAGGTCTGACCCAGACCGCCCGCGTCATCAAGGCCGGCAAGCCGGTTGTTATCACCAGCTCGAACGCATCCCTCGTTCGATAAGGAGATTTGACGAGTTTTGTGAATTCACGCGGCTCTTTACCAGCCCCCCAAAGTCGCCACGTGGATATGTAGACGACCCCAACCCCAAGTCGACTACGGAAAGCGCCCGCCCCCCACGGGCGCTTTCTCATGTCTGGGGTACCTCGTCATTGCGAGCGTAGCGAAGCAATCCAGACTGTCGCCGCGGTAAGATTCTGGATTGCTTCGCTACGCTCGCAATGACGGAGCAATTGGCACAGCCGCGATCCTCCAACCAGCCCCGATCAAATTCTACCGCGCCCCATAAGTCGGCGGCGGCGCCTGGACCGTCGGTGCTGCCGCAGCGAAGAGCTCGGCCTTGCTACCGGTGAGCGGCGGGTAGATGCGCTTGCAGTTGATGGTCTGCTTGGTCGCCTTTGCGGCCGCGCCAGTGGTGCGAACCTCGCGATCCCACCCTTCGGTATAGAGCGCGCCCCAGCCGCCGAGGTCGAGCACGGTCACGTACCAATCGATGCGCAGCGGCAGCATCGGCAGGCCCGCCAGATCGGCTACGACGTTGTGACCGGCGAAGCGGCCCATGGGACGGGCGAACTGGCAGGACATCACCGTCGGGTGCAGTCCATCGACCACGCTCGAGGCGACGTCGCCGGCGGCGAACACGCCCGGCACATCGGCCACCCGCATGAAAGGATCGACCAGCAGGCGGCCGAGGCGATCGCGCGCGCCCGCGAAGCTCTCGGCCAGCCGGCTCGCGCGCATCCCGGCGCACCAGATCACGGTTTGCGCCGGGATGAACTCGCCCGAGCTCAGGTGCATGCCGGCGGCCTCGACGGACACGACGCGCACGCCAAGCCGCGTCTCGACGTCGAGCGAGGCCAATGCCGTCTCGATGACGGGACGCGCATGCGCGCCGATGGTGGCGCCGACCGCAGGGTTGGGATCGACCAGGACGATGCGGCGGCTGCCGGTGATGCCGACGCGCGCCAGCCTGTCCGGCATCTCGGCCGCCACCTCGATGCCGGTGAATCCGGCGCCGACCACCACGACAGTCGAGCGCCCCGGCGAGGGCGCGCTGTGTCCGAGCGAGACGAGATGATTTTCGAGGATGAGCGCGGCGGCATAGGTATCGACATCGAAAGCATGCTCGGCAAGGCCGGGGATGGCGGGACGCATCACTTCGCTGCCGAGCGCCAGCACCAGGCGGTCGTAGCTCAGCGTCTCCTCGCCCCCGCTCGTGACGAGCGAAATCTCGCGCCGTGCCGGGTCGATGGCTTCGACCTCGCCAATGCCATGAGTGACGCCGATCGGATCGAGCAGTTGCGGCAACGGCAGTGCGACCTCGCTGAGGTCGGCCTCGTAATTGCGCACGCGGATGTTGTGATAGGGATTGCGATCGACGACACGGATCTCGATGTCACGGCCGGCCGCGCCGATCTCGTCGCGCCTGCGCGCGGCGCCGATGGCCGCCCATAGACCCGCAAACCCCGCGCCGAGCACGACGATACGCGCCATGTCCGTTTACTGCTTTGTCCAAGAATTCCGGCGGCCTGCCCGCGCAGGCAGATATAGCTCATTCGACCGGATCGACCAACTGCGGCGGCGCCGCTCCGCTGCATAAAATCGCGGCTCAGGCCTCGCGCAGCTCCGACGGCGTCGCGCCAAAACGCTTGCGGAAGGCGCGGTTGAAATAGGACAGGTCGGAGAAGCCCGAGGAATGCGCGATGTCGCTGATCTTGCGCGCCCTCGCGCGGGGATCGCCGAGCAGCTTGCGCGCCAGCACCAGGCGCTGCTCCAGCACGAATTCGGTGAAGGTCGTGCCGGCCTGCTCGAACAAGCGTTGCGCCTGGCGCGGGCTGAGCCCTGAGCGCGTCGCGATCTCGGACAGACAGAGATCGTTGCGGCCGAGCGCGGCCATCACGTCGGCACGCATGAGATCGAGACGGGCCGCCGCATGTCCGCGACCGCGCGCGAGGCTTGCATGCTCCGCATCGGTGCCGAGCAGCAGGCCGACGAGATCGATCACGTGCTGCGCGGTCAGGCGCTGGCCGACGGCGTCGAGATGCGGCGCGTGGTTGGCGGCGAGTGCGTGGTAGCGGAAGATCGTCTCGGCCACCGCGCCGTCCGAGAGCACTTGCGACAGCTTGTCCTCGGCACGCGGATTGATGTCGAGCAGCGCGCGGCGCGGCATGCGGATGCTGGTGAAGCGATCTTCCTGGGTGTGGCCGACGGTGCCGGTGACGCCCATGTCGACAAGCACCATCTGCGCAGGCGCAAGTTCAACGGTGTGGCCGTTCTGCCCGACGCGGACTAGACCCGCATGCGCGGCGATCAGGACCAGATCGTCGCTGCCGTCGGCCAGATGGCTCTGCGTGCGCGAGTATTGCGCGGAGGCACCTTCGGGAATGGCCAACGCGATATTGTCGACCACGCTGACCTGGAGCCGGCAATCGATGTTGTCGCCATGGCTCGGCCCGACGTCGAGGCCGCAGGGACCGAAGGCGCGCTCGCGCCAATGTTCGAAGGCCGGACCATGCGGAAGGCCCGCATATTGGTGGACGAAGATGCCCGGCGTCTTAGCTGCGTCCATCTGACTTCTAGCCCCTTTTCCGGCGCCATGATGTGCGGCGCCGACTGCAAATTCCGGGCATTTGACGCCGTGGATTGCGGGGAGGTTCAACGCGGGAGTGGATTCGGCGGGACTTGTCGGGGTGCGACGGCTGGACGGACCTTGGCGACGGTCGAGCGCCGTGTGCGCTCCATCCGGGCTACGGCGCCACGACACCTACTTCTTCGCGGGCGCCTGCGGCTGAGACGGCGGCACGGTCTCGATCAGCTTGCCGGAAAACACCGGAGCCGAGGTCGGCTGGCCGTTGGGCGAGCCGCCGGCCTGCTCGACGGTGACGGCGTAGGTCGCACCGTTGACGACCTCGGGATCGAAGGAGCCGAGCACCGGGCGCGCGGTGAAATCGCCCGCGCCAATCACGCCAAGCGAGCGCGGACGCGGCAGCTTGTCGGAGATCAGCCAGAGCTCGAAGCTCTTGCCGGCCTCCGGAGTCGCGCCCACCTTGCGCACGGTGAAATTCCGCGTCGCGCCGTCGACGGTGAGGATGAAGGCGGGACCGCCGCCCTGGCCCTGCAACAGCGCGACATACTGCGCAGCAGCCGTGAGCGGCGCCGCCGGCGTCTTCACTTCCACCGTCTGGATGCGCGGCGCCGGGCGCAAGCCGCCCGGCAGCGCATCGGGCTGGAAGATCTGAAGCGACAGCGTCACCAGCAGTGCAGCCGCAAGCGCGCCCACCGCGGAGGCGATCGTGCGCCAGCGTTTCACGCGGCCCTCGAGCCGGATGACATTGCTGTTGTCGGCAACCGGCGCCGGCGGCGCGCGCGCGACGTCAGGATCGGGTGCATGGACCTGCGGCATGAATATCGGCGCGATGTCGGGAAGCGCATCGGGTGCCGGCCGCGCCGTCCCGGGCTGCTCTGCTTCGGAAGGCTGCAGCTCCGGTTGCGGCACGGCGTCCGGCGCCAGCTCAGGCGGTGCAGCTTCGATCGAGGAGGACTCGGGCACAGGTGGCGGCGGCGGCGAAGCTTCCGGCGCAGGCGTCTCCTGCGCAAAGTCCGTCCGCGCAAGCTCGGACCGGATGTTCTCCCACACGATCGGACGCGGCTCGACCGAGCCGACCATCTGGTTGAGGACGCCGAGCCGGTAAGCCCAGGCCTGCACGACATCGGCGAACGCCTTGTCCACGGCCATCATGGTCTCGACCTGCGCGCGCTCACTGGCGTCGAGCGTACCGAGCGCATATTCCGCGGCGAGCGCGATATGGTCCTCCGTGTAGGCCATCACTTCCAGTCCAGAACCACCCTCACAATGCAAGTCCTCATAGTCCGAGGCACTCGCGGATATCCAACATGCTGCGCCGGAGCCACGTCTTCACCGTGTTGACGGGCGCGGCGAATTTTTCCGCCAATTGCTCGCGGCTCCAGCCGTTGTAATAGGCGAGAAGCACGAGCCTCTGACGATCCGGCTCGAGCCGGCCGATGCATTCCAGGAGCCGCTTCAACTCCTCGGTCATCTCCCTCCGCGCCAGCGGATCGGGGCTGTCGGCAGCGACTTCCATCGCCTGCGGCTCTTCCTCGATGGAGACTTCCGTCTTCTTGCGCACGATGTCGATGGCGCGGTTGCGCGCGATCGATGCCATCCATGTGATCGGCGACGACAAGGCCGGATTGAACTGGCCCGCGCCGTTCCAGATCTTGACGTAGGTCTCCTGAATGACCTCCTCTGCGAGATCCTGTCGACGCAAGATACGGAGCACGACGCCATAGAGTTTCGCGCGCGTGGCGACGTAGAGGCGCTCGAACGCGGCCTGATCGCCCCTGGCGACCTCCCCAATCAGCCCGACCAGCTCTGCTGGCGTCAGCATTCAGCCCCCCACGCACGGCCTGTCGCGTTCGGCGCAGGCCCTGGCACTCCGCTACCATAGCGCGCGGCAAAGCCCATCACCAAGGGGCGGCGCGCCACACTGTGGATAGCAAACGCGAAACCCGGACCTTGCGGGTCCGGGTTCGACGAATTCTCGGCTGTTGGACCGCTGGCTGCGCCGTCAGGCGACGGCGCCGATGCGGGCGCGCATCAGGCCGATGCTGTCGAGGTCGGCCTGCTCGCGGGCGTTTTCTTCGGCGCGCTCGCGGGCCTGGTCACGCTCGTCGAGGAGCTCGACCTTCTTCAGTTCCTCGAAGGCTTCGGCCAGCGCGGCCTTGGCTTCGTCGAGCTGGCCCTTCAGTTCGTCGGCCGAGCGGGTCAGGTTCTCGCGGCGCTGAATCGCGGCCTTGGCATAGGTCGGATAAGCGAAGTGCGAGGGATCGTTGATCCCGGCACGCTCCTGCTCGGTCGTGATCTCGCGTTCAAGATCGGTCGACATCCGCTGGAAGTCGGCGATCATGGTCTCGATCTGGGTGACCCGGCGGCGCTTCTCGTCGACCTGAAATTTCTTCAGGCGGATGAGGGTATCACGTGACTTCATCGACTCATACTCCCCAGAAGTCCCCTGGCTGCACGTGGGACGTCACCGGTCTCCCCACAGGCCCTGATAGGGCCAAGACCGGCTCTGCTACTCTGTGAGAGCGGATGATGACCTGACAAAGTTAGCGTTCCGTTTCCAAATCACCGAGGATTTGCGCCAACTGGCGGTAGCCGTCCGCCAGTGATGCATTTTCGTCCTTGCGCTGGCGCAGGAACGCCTCCAGCGGCTCGTGCAGCCGGATCGCCTCGTCCACCTCGGGGCTGGAGCCGGCCCGGTAGGCCCCGAGCCGGATCAATTCCTCCATGTCGGCATAGGTCGCCATCACCTGGCGGGCCCGCTGGATGGTCGGCCAGAACTGCGGATCGGCCGATTTCGGCATGGTGCGGGAGACGGATTTGAGGATGTTGATGGCGGGGTAACGGCCGCGCTCGGCGATCGAGCGCTGCATCACGATATGGCCGTCGAGGATGCCGCGGACGGCATCCGCGATCGGCTCGTTATGGTCGTCGCCGTCGACCAGCACCGTGAAGATCGCGGTGATCGCGCCCTCACCGAGGCCCGGCCCCGCGCGCTCCAGAAGCTTCGGCAACTCGGTGAACACGGTCGGCGTATAGCCCTTGGCGGTCGGCGGCTCGCCGGCGGACAGGCCGATCTCGCGCTGGGCCATGGCGAAGCGCGTGACCGAGTCCATCAGGCAGAGCACGTCCTTCTCTTCATCGCGAAAGTATTCGGCGACCGCGAGCGTCAGATAGGCGGCCTGGCGCCGCATCAGCGCCGGCTCGTCCGAGGTTGCGACCACCACGACAGAGCGCGCCAGGCCCTCCTCGCCGAGGTCGTCCTGCAGGAATTCCTGGACCTCGCGGCCGCGTTCGCCGATCAGCCCGATGACGCTGACCGCGGCATCGACGTTGCGCGCGAGCATCGACAGCAGCACCGATTTGCCGACGCCGGACCCTGCGAAAATGCCCATGCGCTGGCCGCGGCAGCAGGTGAGGAACGTGTTCATCGCGCGCACGCCGAGATCGAGCGGGGCGCCGACGCGCTTGCGCGAATGCGCCGGCGGCGGCGAATTGCGGTATGGCATCGGCGCCGGGCCCTGCGGCAATGGCCCCTTGCCATCGATCGGCTCGCCCAGCGCGTTGACGACGCGGCCGAGCCAGGCCGACGACGGACGCACTTGATTGGCGGCATTGGCGATGACGGCCTTGCAGCCGCGGCGCACCCCGTCCAGGCCGGCGAACGGCATCACGACAGCGTTGTTGCCGGAGAAGCCGATCACCTCGCAGGGAATGGAACGGTTCGCGCCGGTCTCGATCACGAGCCGCGCACCGACCGACATCGCGTGAATGGGTCCGGCCACTTCGACCATCAGGCCGCGAACGCCGACCACGCGGCCATAGATGTTGACGCCGTCGATGTCGCCGATCTGTTCGGCAAGAGCCTTCATCAGGGGCGCGCCTTTAATAAGAGGACCTTCATAAGGTGATCGCCTCCGATCCCGGGCTTCATGGCGAAAGACTTAAGTTTCGCCATATTTCTGAACGGCGCTTAACTTCGTGTTTACCCGCATCGTTAATCATTGCGTCACTGTCTTTGTGACTGAGCGTGACTCCCCTTCAGAAGAAGGCTGAGTCGCGGGAGTCGGTTAGGCCCGTCTCTTAAAGTGGAACTTGAACGGTACGGGGTGACGAAAGCTGCTTCGCGCGCAAGACCTTAGGGCGATTCGACAAAAATTGCACCGGGGGGACTTGCGTTCCAGAATCAGAGTTTGTTAACCATCTGTTGTCAGGATCCGAATCAGTTGTTCAAAGGCGTTTTGTTGAGTGCCGCGAATGCGGCCGACCTGACGCCCAGGAGCGGCGACTATGGGGAACTGGCATGCGCGTTTTGCTGATTGAAGATGACAGCGCCGTCGCGCAGTCGATCGAGCTGATGCTGAAGTCTGAGAGCTTCAACGTCTACACGACCGATTTGGGGGAAGAAGGCGTCGATCTCGGTAAGTTATACGATTACGACATTATTCTTCTCGACCTCAATCTGCCCGACATGTCCGGTTACGACGTGCTCAAGCAGCTTCGGGTCTCCAAGATCAAGACACCGATTCTGATCCTCTCCGGCCTCGCCGGCATCGAGGACAAGGTCAAGGGTCTCGGCGTCGGCGCCGACGACTACATGACCAAGCCCTTCCACAAGGACGAGCTGGTAGCCCGGATCCACGCGATCGTGCGCCGCTCCAAGGGTCACGCCCAGTCGGTCATCCAGACCGGCGACCTCGTCGTCAACCTCGACACCAAGACGGTGGAAGTCGGCGGCCAGCGCGTGCATCTGACCGGCAAGGAATACCAGATGCTGGAGCTCCTCTCGCTCCGCAAGGGTACGACGCTCACCAAGGAAATGTTCCTCAACCACCTCTATGGCGGCATGGACGAGCCCGAGCTGAAGATCATCGACGTCTTCATCTGCAAGCTCCGCAAGAAGCTCGCCAACGCTTCCGAGGGCCGCAACTTCATCGAGACCGTGTGGGGCCGCGGCTACGTGCTGCGCGAGCCGCACGAGCACGAAGAGCGCATTCCCGCCTGATCACTAAGTTTACGTCGCGAGCCCCCGGGGCTCGCTCCTCCCAGCCTGGACCCCGCCGCAAATGGCGGGGTTTTGTTTTTTGGGGACGCCAACGCGGCCTCATCGTCCTTGCGCCATTGAACCGCTATCCTCCCCCCGCCGACGAATGGTCGCTGCACGATGGGGGAACGATGATCCTGCAATCACTGGCCGGCCTGCCCGCCTTCCTGGTTTATTTCTGCACCGGCCTGATCGCGATCGTGGCGTATCTGTTCGTCTACACCCGCATCACCCCGCACAACGAGTTCCAGCTCATCCGCGACAACGAGCCGGCCGCCGCGATCGCGCTCGGCCTCAGCCTGCTCGGCTTCGTGGCGCCATTGGTCAGCGCGATCGCGCATTCGGCCAATGTGCTGGACTGCCTGATCTGGGCGGTCATCGCGTTGATCGTGCAGATCATCGTGCTCTTTCTGGTGAAGGTCCCGGTGCCGAACCTGTCGGCGCGGATTGCCGCAGGCGAGCTTGCGCCGGCGATCTGGCTCGGGCTGTCTTCGCTCGCGGCGGGCCTGTTGAACGCCGCCTGCATGATCTACTGACATGGCCAAACCCTCCAAAAAGGAGTTCGGCAAGCGCCGGCCGGCGCCCGTGGCGCCGCCATCGGGTCCGCCTGTGAAGCGCTCCGGCCATGTCGCGCTGCTGGTGATGGGCACGATCGCGGTCGGCACCACCGCCTACACGCTGATGCCGCGGCAGCACTGCGAACCCTCGCCCGGAGCCGTGCCGGGCCAGACGACCACGACGTGCAGCAGTAGCAGCAGTTCATCGGGCGGAAGCGACGGCAGCAGCTCGCGCTGGTCGTCGCGATCGAGCTTCTTCAGCAGCGATTCCTCGAGCCATTCCTCATCGGGAACCTCTTCGGACTCAGGCTCCAGCAGCGTGAGCCGTGGCGGCTTCGGCTCGTTCGGCCATGGCTTCTCGGGCGGCGGCTAGCGCATGATCCGGAAAAGCGGCCACCGATTTTCCCTCGCGACAAACGCGGAACGCGTTTGCGCGGAGATCATGCGCAGGAAATAACATGCGACGCATCGTCTGCCCCGAGCGCGACGACTGGCGGCAGACCGCCGAACAATGCGGCTTCGCCTTCCACACCATCGACGGCGAACGCTATTGGGACGAGAGTGCCTATTACGCCTTCACGCTCGACGAGATCGAGTGCGGCATCGAGACGCCGACAGCCGAGATCGACGCGATGTGCCTGGAGCTTGCCGGCCGCGTGATCGGTGACGAGCGCTATCTGCGACGCTTGAAGATTCCGGAGGCGTTCTGGAGCTTGATCGCCGAGAGCTGGAAGCGCGACGATCGCAGCCTCTATGGCCGGCTCGATCTGAAGTTCGACGGACAGTCGCCTGCAAAGCTGCTCGAATACAACGCGGATACGCCGACCTCGATCTTCGAGGCTGCGGTGTTTCAATGGACCTGGCTCGAACAGGCGATCGAACGCCGCATCATTCCGGCGCGCGCCGACCAGTTCAACTCCATCCACGAGCGGCTGATCGCGGCGTGGAAGGAGATTGCCGCAGGCCGCCATGTCCATCTCACCGGCACCACCGGCAACGAGGAAGACGCCGGCACGCTCGCTTATCTCGAGGACACCGCGCGCCAGGCGGGGCTCTCGACCAGGATGCTCGACATCGAGGAGATCGGCTGGCGCGACGAGCCTGGCGGCTTCGTCGATCTCGACGACGGCGACATCGCGTTCGCCTTCAAGCTCTATCCCTGGGAATGGATGTTCCACGACGCCTTCGGCGCCAAGCTGATGAGCGCGCCGACACGCTGGATCGAGCCGCCGTGGAAGGCGGTGCTCTCCAACAAGGGCATTTTGCCGCTGCTCTGGGAGATGTTTCCGAACCATCCCAATCTGCTGCCGGCCTTCTTCGAGGACGACGCGCGGGCAGCCGAGCTCGGCAGTTCCTACGTCCGCAAGCCGCTGTTGTCGCGCGAAGGCGCCAATGTCACGCTGGTGTCCGGAGGCATGCCGCTCGACGAGCAGGCAGGACCTTACGGCGCAGAAGGCTTCGTGCGGCAGGCATTGTCACCGCTGCCGAATTTCTCAGGCTTCTACGTTGTGGTGGGAAGCTGGCTGGTGAACCACGAGCCGTGCGGCCTGTCGATCCGCGAGGACGAGAGCCCGATCACGGGAAACCGCTCGCGGCTTCTGCCGCACGCGATTTTGTGAAATGCGCTCGCGACCTCATCGGAACGGGACGCGAGCGCAGAGACTTGCGTGCTTACTCAGGGTGTCTTGACGATGAATCTCCCGTCGTAGAGGCCCGCGCCCTTGAAGCCGGCTTGCGCACTTTCGAAGCCGCCCGTGCCCGTCGCGTTTGCATACGCCCCGGTGCCCGACAGGATTGTGTATTCGCCTTTCGCCCGACCATCCTTGATCGCGCCGGCGTAGCGCGCCGTGATCGAGGATCCGTCGTCGAAGGTGTAGGTGCTGTAGCCGTAGATGGGTCCTGAGCCCTTGATCAGGTCGGCGGAGTGGACGAAGTCCTTCACCGCAACGCGGCCGTCCTTGAAGAAGGCAACGCCAAACATTTTGCCAGACATGACCGTCTGACCTTCGACGTTCGCGACCTCGGTGACCTTTAAGTCCATCGGCTTGGTGACAAGCTTGAATTCGAGGACCTGCTCGCCAGCGAGAGCAGTGGCGGGCAACGAAAGCGCCGCCAACAAGAAATACGAGGCACAAGACATTCGCATGGTATGTCCTCCTCAGTACAATTCATGATGGAATGGAATCCCGCCTCGGTTCGGCGGGACCATCGCCAGCATAGCACAACCGTCAGATGCTGATCAGGGCCGCGATTGCATTGCATCGCGGCACGAGCTCTATTGCGCGGTAGTCGAGTAATCCGCAATGCTCAAACGCGTGTGAAGCGTCACGCACTCTGACGGAACGATATCCGCCAGTTGTTGCCGATCATTCGCGACGACGGCGTTCAGTGAGATTGCCTGTCGTTCGGCGAATCACCTCGCCGCGGCGACCTTCAGCGGCTGCGGCATCAATCCGCCCATCGGACGGCCGGAGCGCGCGGGGTTGAGCTGATAGAGACCGCGGCGCTCGGTGATCGGGCGGAACGCGTCGGTGATGCCGACGACGGATTCGGCGGCGCCAAGCAGCAGCGTGCCGTCGGCTTCCAGTCCCTTCGCCATGCGCTCGAAGATCACGGCCTTGGTGTCCTGGTCGAAATAGATCAGCACGTTGCGGCAGAAGATCACGTCGAACGTGCCGAGATGGGAGAAGTCCTGCAACAGATTGAGCTGGCGGAACTGCACCATCGCGCGAATGTCGGCATTGAGCTGCCAGAGCTCGCCGACTTGCGTGAAGTATTTCATCAGGTGCTGGATCGGCAGGCCGCGCTGCACCTCGAACTGGCTGTAGATGCCAGCCCTGGATTTCTCCAGCACCTCCTGCGACAGATCGGTGGCGACGATCTCGATGCGCCAGCCGGCGAAGGCCGCGCCCATCTCCTTCACGCACATCGCGATCGAATAGGGCTCCTGCCCGGTCGACGAGGCCGCCGACCAGATGCGGAGCGACCTGCGCGCCGCGCGCGCCTGGAGCAGGCCCGGCAGGATGGTTTCGCGCAGATGATCGAACGGGATCTTGTCGCGGTAGAAGAAGGTCTCGTTGGTGGTCATCGCTTCGACCACGTCGGTCGCAAGCCGGCCGTCGCCGTTCCTGATCTTCAACACGAGATCGGGAATGCCGGGCAAGCTCGCCTTGCGGGCAAGCGGCAGCAGCCGGCTCTCGACGAGATACTGCTTGTCGGCGGAGAGATCGAGGCCGGAGCGCTCTTTCAGGAACTTGCGCAGATATTCGTAGTCGACCGGCGTCACGAGCGGTCTCCCGCGAACAGGCGGTTGACCTTGGCGCCGATCTGGTTGAGCGGCAGGATCGCCGCGCAGATGCCGGCATTGGCCGCCGCGCCCGGCATGCCCCAGACCACACTGGAGGCTTCGTCCTGCGCGATCACGTTGCCGCCGGCGGCGACGATGTCCTTGCCGCCGCGCATGCCGTCCGAGCCCATGCCGGTCAGGATCACCGAGAGGATGTTACCGTGCCAGATGTCGATGGCGGAGGTGAACAACGGATCGACCGCGGGCTTGCAGAAATTGACGGCAGGACCGTCGTCGAGCGCGATCGCCGCGTCCGCGCCACTGCGCACGACACGCATGTGCTTGCCGCCGGGCGCGAGGTAGATCCGTCCCGGCTTCACCGGCTCGCCGTCGACCGCCTCGGCCGCCGGCTTGCGGCTCGCGCGCGCCAGGTGCTCGGCGAGAATGGTGGTGAAGGTCGGCGGCATGTGCTGGGTGATCAGCACGGGGAAGCGGTCGATCACCGGGCCGAGCTCGGTGACGAGCGCCATCAGCGCCTGCGGACCGCCGGTCGAGGAGCCGATCAGCAGCACCTTCGGTGCGTGGGCCGAGAACGGGCGCGTGGACAGCGCCCCCGACGACGGCGCATGCAGAGCCGGTACGGGCGCGGCGGGCCGCACGACAGCCGGTGCACGTGCAGCCGGCGCCGGGGTCGCGGGCGCCAGCGGCGGGCTCGCGACTGCGGGCCTGCGGCGCAGCCGCGCGCCGAGGTGACGGATCTTCTGGATCAAATCGTGATGAAAGATGTCCGCGGCCGACGCTTCGCGCGTCGACTCCGGCTTCGGAATGTAGTCCGCCGCACCGAGCGACAGCGCCTTGAAGCTGATCTCCGCGTTACGGCGGGTCAGCGTCGAGGCCATGATGATGACGAGATCGCGCTTCTTCGCCAGCAGTTGCGGCAGCGCCGAGATGCCGTCGAGCTCGGGCATTTCGATGTCGAGCACCGCAACGTCGGGATTGATGCGTTCGAGCTGGTTGACCGCCTCGAGCCCGGTGCGCAGCGAGGCCGCGACCTCCATGTCATGCTCGGCACCGATCCAGCGCGAGATCAGACCGCGTATGACGACCGAGTCGTCGACGACCATCACCCGCAGCGGCCCGGCGTCGCGCGACGGACCCGTGGTCGAATTACCTGCGAACGCAACACTCATTACTCACCAACTCAGACTGAAACGGTTCAGTTGAAACAATCGCCGAAGGATCCGTTCAGCCTCCGGATGTTCGCTCAGATAAGTCCGACTTCCTGAAATTTCGCCGTCACGATGTCCTTGTCGAAGGGCTTCATGATGTATTCGTTGGCGCCGGCGTGCAGCGCACGGGCGATGTGCGCGACGTCGTTCTCGGTGGTGCAGAACACCACCTTGGGCTGGTCACCGCCGGGCATCCGCCGGAGATGGCCAAGGAATTCGTAGCCGTCCATGACCGGCATGTTCCAGTCGAGCAGCACGGCATCGGGCAAGCCGCGCTTGCAGGCCTCCAGTGCCTTCTCACCGTCCTCGGCTTCGAGAATCTGGAAGTCGAGGCCCTCCAGGATCCGGCGCGCAACCTTGCGGATGACGCTGGAATCATCAACGACGAGACAAGTGCGCATGTGAACCTCTGCTTCCTACCCCCTTGTGGGGGTACTTCCATTGCGAGTCCGTCGGCGGCGATGCCGCCGTATCAGGCCGCCATCATCTCGGGCGCGAGCTCGAGGACGCGATCGACGTCGAGGACGACCATGAGCTGGCCGTCGAGGCGGTGGACGCCGCCGGCGAGCTTGGCCATGCGGGGATCGAGGTTGACGGGGTTCTCTTCCATGCCGGCCTCGGCAAGCCGCAGCACCTCGCCGATCTGGTCGATCAGGAGGCCGTAGGATTCACCGCGCAGGTCGACGCCGACCGCCATCGGGGCCTTGCCGTCCTCGGGCTTGGGCAGGCCGAGCCGGGCGCGCATGTCGACCACGGTGACGATGCGGCCGCGCAGGTTCAGCACCCCCGCGATCTCGCGCGAGGACAAGGGAACGCGGGTGACGCGCTCGGGCATGAACACGTCCTGGACCCGGGAGATCGGCAGGCCGAACAGCTGGCCGCCGATCATCGCGGTGACGTATTCGACCATGGCGCCTTCGCCGATCTGCGTCTTCTTGTTGCTCATAGCGGTATCTCCTGATCCCCAGTGCCGTTACGCCGCTGCCCGGCTCAGCTCGGAGGCGCCGGCGGCGCCCGCGGTCTGTTCCTTCAGCGCCGCGATCAGACCGGGACGGTCGAACTTGGCGACATAGTCGTGGAAGCCGGCCTGACGGCCGCGCTCGATCGCCGCCGGCGACACCAGCGCGGACAGGCCGATGATCGGCATCGCGCCCAGATTGGTGTCGGAGCGGATCACTTCGGCGAACTCGAACCCGTTCATGTCGGGCATCTCGATGTCGGTCAGGACCACGTCGAAGCTCTGCGCACGCAGCGCAGCCAGGCCCTCCTGCGCGGTCGGCGCGGTGCGGACGCGGTAGCCGGCCGCCTTCAGCACGGGTGCCAGCATGTTGCGGAAGAACGCCGAGTCGTCGACCAGCAACACCGACTGCGAGTGCTGCGACGGCTTCATCTCCTTGCGGGTGAACCAGTCGGCGAACGCCATCGGCAGGAAGTGGCCGACGTCGATCACTTCGGTGGCCTGGCCCTTGATCACGGCCGAGCCGAGGATGCCGGAGGCGGAGCCGCCGACCTCGATGTTGAGCCGTTCCTCGACGATGTCGATGATCTCGTCGACGACGAGGCCCATGGAGCGGCCGTCGTCCGCAAACACCAGGATCGGCTGGGCGCCCTGGCTGGCGATGGTGACGCTCTCCATGGCGACGAGCGGCATCAGCTGCTCGCGGTACTGCACCATGTAGCGGCCGTTGCTGAACTCGATCTTGTCGGCCGGCAGCTCCTCCAGGCGGGTGACGAGCCCGAGCGGGACCGCCTTGGGCTGGCTGGAGCCAGCGCGGAAGACGAGCAGCGAGGTGGTCTGCTCGCCCGATCCGATGTGATGCGCGCCGTTCTCGTCGCCCATGTCATGGGCCGAGGAGCCGGCAGCACCCAGCGCCTTGGCAATGCCGTTGGGATCGATGATCATGATGACAGCGCCATCGCCCAGAATGGTGTTGCCGGAGAACATGTCGATGTGACGCAACTTCGTCGACATCGGCTTCACGACGATCTCTTCGGTGTGGAACACGCCGTCGACGACGATGCCAAAGGTCTGGCTGCCGACTTGCGTGACCACGATAAAGCCGTTCTCGGGATCGCTGGCGGCGCCGTCGTCGATCTTCAAGAGCTTCTTGAGGTGGATCAGCGGCAAGAGCTTGTTGCGCAACCTGAGGACAGCGGTGTCCTTGATGCGCTCGATGCGGTGCTCGCTGTTGGCCCGCGCACGGACGAGCTCGACCACCGAGAGCTGCGGGATCGCGAAGCGGTCGCCGGCGGCTTCGACGATCAGCGCCGAGACGATGGCCAAGGTC
Organism: Bradyrhizobium sp. 215_C5_N1_1; assembly: GCF_052075935.1. Classification (NCBI taxonomy): domain Bacteria; kingdom Pseudomonadati; phylum Pseudomonadota; class Alphaproteobacteria; order Hyphomicrobiales; family Nitrobacteraceae; genus Bradyrhizobium; species Bradyrhizobium sp. 215_C5_N1_1. The sequence goes on from NZ_CP197228.1 coordinate 7,401,173, forward strand.
AGCGGGATCTTGATGGTGACGGAGGAACCCTCGCCGGCCACCGACTTGATGTCGATGGTGCCGCCGATCTGGTCGATATTGGTGCGCACCACGTCCATGCCGACGCCGCGGCCGGAGACCGAGGTGATGGCGGCCGCGGTGGAGAAGCCGGGCGCGAAGATGAACTTGTGGATCTGGGCTTCGCTCATCTTCTCGAGCTCGGCCTCGGTGACGAGACCGGAGGAGATCGCCTTGGCCTTGATCCTCTCGGTGTTGAGGCCTCTTCCGTTGTCGGCGATGCAGATGATGATGTGGCCGCCCTCGTGATAGGCGGACAGGCGGATGGTGCCCTGCTCGCCCTTACCGGACGCGAGCCGCTCGGCGGGGGTCTCCAGGCCGTGGTCGGCGGAGTTGCGCACCATGTGGGTGAGCGGGTCCTTGATCAAATCGAGCACCTGGCGGTCGAGCTCGGTGTCGGCGCCGTGCATCTCCAGCTCGATCTGCTTGCCGAGTTCGCTCGACAGGTCCCGGACGATGCGGGGCAGCTTCTGCCAGGCATTGCCGATCGGCTGCATGCGCGTCTTCATGACGCCTTCCTGCAGCTCGGCGGTGACGTTGGACAGGCGCTGCAACGGCACCTTGAACTCGGTGTCCTCGTTGCGGCGGGAGATCTCCAGCAGCTGGTTGCGGGTCAGGACCAGCTCGGAGACCATGGTCATCAGATGCTCCAGCGTATCCACGTTGACGCGGATCGACTGGTTGGCGATGCGGTCGCCCTCGGCGGCGCCCTCGTCGGCCATCGACTTCTTCGGCGCGACCTTTTCCTTGGCCGGCTTCGCAGCTTCCTTGGCGGCGGGCGCCGGAGCTTCAGCAGCCGGCGCGGGCTCGGCCTTGACGACGGGGGCCGGCGCTTCGATCGCGGTCTCGCGGAAGGCGCGCTCGAGCTCGTCGAGCGAGACTTCGCCCGGACGCAACGGGCGCTCCAGGGTCTGATCGATCAGCGAGCCCTGCGTCATCTCCTTTGCGGGCGCAGGCGCAGCAGCAACAGGGGCTTCAGGCGCCAGTGGCGGAGATTCGGCGACAGGAGCAGCGGCCCCAGCGGCCATTGCCGCCATGCCCTGCTCGACCATCGCTTCCAGCTTGTCGATGAGATCGCGGTCGGTGCCCTCGGGCTCGGCTTCGGTCGCCTCGAGGCCGGCAAGGATCTCCTTGATGCGGTCGATCGAGGACAGGATCACCGTGACGGCCTGTCCCGTCACCGGCATGCCGTCGCGGAATTTGCCCATCAGCGTCTCGCCGGCATGTGCCAGCGCTTCAAGCCGCGGCAGTCCGAGGAAACCGCACGTGCCCTTGATGGTGTGGACCAGGCGGAAGATGTTATCCAGGATCTTGGCGTTGTTCGGCTCCTGCTCGAACTTCACCAACTGATTGTCGACGGTGTCCAGGCTCTCGCTGGTCTCCGTCAAAAACTCCCGCAACAGATCATCCATGAAAACAGGCCTTCATACAGGGAGGGCGCGCACGACTTGTGATGCGCCATTTCGGAATGGGGCCAGCTTCACCGCAAAGCGTTTAATAATGGTTGAGTATGTGCAAAAGAACGGAACCAACAAAGAGATAAGGCGCTCCGGACAAGCCGAAGCGCCTCGTAAAGATTCGATTAACGTTTGAGGGCCGCGGCGCGCCTACGACGCGGTGATGGTGATGGCTTCGCCCTCGTGCGCGAGCCGCACGGTGAGCCCGCAAGCCTCTGCCAACAGCCGCGTATAATAAGGCTGGATCGCGTGCGCATCCGCGGCCGGGCCGCGCTCCCCGCTCAGGAGTTCGGAGATGTTCTGCGGCAGGCGCGCATTATGACCGGTCGCGGTGACCCGGAAGCTCATGGTCTCGCCGTCACCGATCGGATCGATCGTCAGCATGCCGCCGCGCGGGATCGTGTGCTGGGAAACAACCAGCATATTGAGCAGCAGCTTGACGCGATTCTTCGGCAGCAAGAGCCGCGGCAGATTCCACGTGATCGAGCACTTGCCGTCCTCGATATGGCCGCGCGCCATGGTCTGGGCGTCGCCGAGGTCGATCTGCGCGCCGGACGAGCCGGCCGCGCCGAAGGCCAGGCGACAGAACTGGAGGCGGGCGGAGGCGGTTTTCGCGCTCTTGCGGATCAAATCGAGCGCGAACTCGCGATCCTCGGGCTTGGGATCGTCGTCGAGCACTTCGAGCCCATTGACGATGGCGCCGACAGGGCTGATGAGATCGTGGCAGACCCGCGAGCACAGGAGCGCGGCGAGTTCGAGCGCATCTGGAGCGGTAGCGGTACCGGGTGACGAAGCGTCAGACATAAAGGGTTCCTGGAATTGCACGGCGCGGACGCGGCGAATCACGCATGCTTGACGAATGCCGCAGGTTCTAACATTCGCAAGCCCGTGGCAGCTAGCTTGCGATCGGCTCGAAGCGGCCCTAAAGCCGCAGCGAATCAGTCGAGTAGGATGGAATTGCCGATGAATGAGGCATGCAGGTGAAGCGGATCATCGACGGCCCGGCCGCCTCCCACCTGATGGAGCCGCTCACTGCGCTGGTGGTGAAGGCGGGCGAAGCGATTCTCGCGGTCAACCGCGCAGCGATGCGGGTCGACGGCAAGCAGGACGGCTCGCCGGTCACCGAGGCCGATCTCGCCGCCGACCGCATCATCGCCGACGGCCTGGCGCAGCTTGCGGGCGACGTGCCGACGCTGTCGGAAGAGCGGACCCAGCTCGCCTCGCCGCCATTCCGCGACAGCTTCTTCCTGATCGACCCGCTCGACGGCACCAAGGAGTTCGTCGCCGGCCGCGACGAGTTCACCGTCAACCTCGCCCTTGTGACCGAAGGCGTGCCGTTGCTGGGCATCGTAGCCGCGCCCGCGCTCGGTCTGCTCTGGCGCGGCATCGTCGGCCGCGGCGCCGAGCGCGTCAGTTTTGACGGCACGAGCATCGGTGCTGCCGAACTGGTCCGCACCCGCACGCTGCCGACGCAGGGCGAGCCCTGGATCGCGGCGGTGAGCCGTTCCCATGGCGACCTCAGAAGCGAGGCGTTCATCGACGGCCGGCCCAATGCGGTCAGGAAGACGGTCGGCTCGGCGGTGAAATTCGGCCGGATCGCGGAGGGCAGCGCCGACATCTATCCCCGCTTCGGACCCACTTGCGAATGGGATGTCGGGGCGGGCTGCGCGGTCGTAACGGCGGCCGGCGGCAAGGTCACCGACGGCAAGGGTGGCGAGCTCCGATTCGGCCAGCGCGGCGACACCGGCTTCATTATCCCGGAATTCATCGCCTGGGGCGATCCGCAGGCGGCGGACCGCTACTGACTGAGCTGTTCCTGGAGCGCCGGCCAGCGCTTGCGCACCTCATAGAGGAAGCGCTCCGGGTCGGCGGCGAAGGCATCGCGGTTGGCCTCCCGGCTGAACAGATAGAGCCGCTGCGCCGAAATCACGTAGAAGCGGGGATTGGCGGCGACGGCGACGCCGCGGGCGATGTCGGCCGGATCGTAGCCGCCGAACTGCGGTCCATAGATCTCGGGATGGGCCAGGAAGGACGCCCGGTTGCCCTCGTTGCGGAAACGCCAGACCGCGCCCCAGAGGTTCGCCTCGAACTCGGCCGTCCCCTGCACGGCCGCGCCATCGACGAAATAGGATACTGGGTCGAACCCCTCGATCGCCACGCCGCTGAAGCGGTTGACGACGATCCGCTCGGTGGTGGCGGCCTCGGCCGGCAAACCTGCGCAAGCGATCCAAATGCCGGCCAGCAGGCAGACCAGAAAGCGGATCAAGGCGATTCCGGGGCGCAAAGGGCTATCTTCCTGCCGTTGTGCCGTCATAGTTGCTGCGGATAACATCCGAGTCGAGGGGACATCCGGCGCAACCTAGAGCCGTGCCTGTTGGCGTCAGGTTAAGGAAGCGGCGGGATTCGATACCAGGGGTTCTTTTATGACTTTCGCATCACGCCTTGCTGCGGTCGCGCTTGCCGCGCTGGTCGGCTGGATCGTCCCGGCCTCCGCCCAGCAGCCGCCGCCGCCCAATTTGCCGCCGCCGCAGCGGAGCCCGTCACCCAGCACCTATGGGCCGGACGAGCTCGTGACCGCCGGCCACCGCTTCTTCGGCAACGTCTCGCGCGGGCTCGCCTCGATCATCGAGAAGGCCGTCAGCCAGTGGGGCCTGCCCAACGGCTATATCCTGGGTGAGGAAGGGTCCGGCGCCTTCGTTGCCGGCCTGCGCTACGGCGAAGGCACGCTCTACACCAAGAACGCCGGCGACCTGCGCGTCTATTGGCAGGGCCCCTCGCTCGGCTTCGACTGGGGCGGCGACGGCGCGCGCACCATGACGCTGGTCTATAACCTGCCCGCCACCAACGCGATCTACCAGCGCTTCGCCGGCATCGACGGCTCGGCCTATATCATCGGCGGCTTCGGCATGACGGCGCTCACCGCCAACAACATCGTGCTGGTGCCGATCCGCTCGGGCCTTGGGCTGCGGCTGGGCGCCAATATCGGCTATTTGAAATTCACCCCGCGCGCGACCTGGAACCCGTTCTAAAGCGCGATCGCGCTTTAGATTGTTGTTCGAGCATGATCTTTCCGGAAAACCGTTGCGCACTTTGCGCTGACGCGGCCCTTCGGGTCCGGATCATGCTCTAGGGCTCCCTCCTCCGGTCCGATTCCGGATTCACGTTAACAACAGGGCGGGGCTGGCTTTTTGCCGGCCCGCCATGCATTGTCTTTGGTAAATTTTTCCTTGCTTTCGGAGTTCTGGCCCCATGGTCGAACCGATCATGTACCTGGCGATCGGCTTCCTGCTCTCGATGCTGTGCGGGCTTGCCATCGTGCCGCTGGTGCATAACCGCGCGGTCCGCCTGACCACGCGCCGGCTCGAGGCCGCGACGCCTCTGTCGATGGCCGAGATCCAGGCCGACAAGGACCAGCTCCGGGCCGAATTCGCCATGTCGGCGCGGCGGCTCGAGATGAGCGTCGACCAGCTCAAGAACAAGACCACGAGCCAGCTCGCCGAGCTCGGCAAGAAGAGCGACGCTATCAACCGCATGAAGATCGAGCTCGGCGAGAAGAACGCCACGATCTTCGCGCTGGAGGCGCGCGAGAAGGCGGTGAAGGAACAGCTCCGCGCCACCGAAGAGGAATTCAGCGCCAAGACCGAGGCCCTGCGCGCCGCCGAGAATGCGCTGACCGACAAGCAGGGCGAGCTCGCAAAAATTAATTCCGAGCTGTCCGACCGCTCGATGATGGCGGAGAGCCGGCAGGTCGAGCTGGTCGCGGTGCGCGCGCAGATAGAGAACTTGAAGAATCGCGTCGGCGACGCCGAGAAGGAATTTGCCGCCACGCAGGCGCGGCTGACGCAGGAGCGGACCGAATCCGAGACCGCCTCCCGCGAGCTCGGCGATGCGCGCGGCCGTGTCGAGAATCTGAGCCAGCGCGTCACCGAGCTCGATCGCCAGCTGATCGTGCAGGTGAAAGAGGCCGAGATGCTGTCGGGCCGCGTCGCCGATCTCGAAGGCCGCCTCGCCACGCAGGGCAAGCTGCTCGCCGAGCGCGACTACGAGAACAACCAGCTCCGCCAGGCCAACGAGGGCAATGATCGCATCATCAAGGAGCTGCGCGTCGAGATCGCCGGCTTGAGCGGCGGCAAGTCGTCGGCGGCGTTCGAATCGCTCCGCGCGGAAAAGACCGCGCTGGAGGAGCAGCTGCGCACCGCGCGCGACGAGCGCGCCAAGCTCCAGCGCGACATCAATGCGATCCAGCAGCAGGCGGAGAGTTCCTGGGCGACCGAGCGCATGGAGAATGCGCTGCTGCGCGAGCGCATCAACGACATCGCAGCTGAAGTTGCAAAACTCGCGATGCAGCTCGAAGGCCCGAACTCGCCGATCGAGGCGCTGCTGGCGGCCGAGGCCGGCCAGCCCCCGAAACCGGCGCCGCGCCCGGCCAATGACGCCGCTGGCAATGGCGCGGCCGCAATCACCCTGCCCGAGGGCGGCGGAACGCTCGCCGAGCGCATCCGCGCGCTGCAGGCCCACGCCTCCCGCGCCCGCCAGCAGGGCGCATAAGCGGCCCAAACCACGGTTTCGCCTGCGATTGCGTGATTGACGGAAGGTTTTCCGGCTTCGAGGCGCCTGGAAACTTGACACCTTTGGCCCGCACTTCTAAATCGCGGGCTCCGATGTGCCGGCCGGCCGAAAGTCCGGCCGTCGGCATGATGGTCCCGGGCGCATAGCTCAGCGGGAGAGCGTTCCCTTCACACGGGAGAGGTCCAAGGTTCGATCCCTTGTGCGCCCACCATCCATCTTCCTGAACCCTCTGCCGGTTGCGAACGATCACCCAGGCCTGACGGCTGTCGGGGCCGTCTGATCAAAAATGTCGAAAACAACCCCATGCACAGTAGCCGGCATCAGTCGGATCAATGGGTTGCGCATTTTCCGAATTTCGATTGACGCGTCGGGCAAAACACCGGCATGATGGCATCATCCAAGGAGAGGCCCGCACCACCGAGCGACTAGCCCGCCTTGACACGCGAGAGGTCCATGGTTCGATCCCATGTGCGCCCACCATTGATCCTAGATTTCAAGAGTCGCTGAAAGCTCCCTTGCGAGGCGTGCGAACGTCCGCTTTGCCAAAAGCGGTCATTCACCCGAGGTCGGCTTTTGACCCAAAGCGGACATGCCGACCTCGGTCATCGCAATAAGCTGGGTTGGAGCTATCCTATTCACAGAACCTCGAGGACTATCATCTTTCGGTGGTCTTTGCGGGACAGGCGACTGGGACGTACATCGATATCGGCGCAGGGGCATCCGGTAGCTGAACTGTGCTTCGGAAGCTGGTAGCAGCGCAACCGCGCTTCAGACCCGTCCGTTGACCGGCAGCAGCGCGCCGGTAACGGCGCTGGCGGCGTCACTCGCCAGGAAGAGGATGACATCGGCGAGTTCCTTTGGCGCGACCCATTTGGAAGAATCGGCCTTCGGCATGCTGGCGCGGTTTGCCGCGGTATCGATGATCGAGGGCAGCACCGCATTGACGGTGATCTTGCCTTTCAACTCGGCAGCTAGTGACTCCGTCAGCTTATGCACGCCGGCCTTCGACGCCGCATAAGGACCCATGCCGGGGCCGGCCTGCAGTGCGCCCGTCGCACCGATATTGACGATGCGGGCCGCCCGCGAGTTGAGAAGATGCGGGATCGCTGCGCGCGAAGCATTCAGCGCGGTCTCGACATTGAGAGCATGCATGCGCTGCCAAACCTTGGGATCGCCGTCGGCAATGGTCTCGAAGGCAAATCCGCCAGCAATATTGATTAGCGCGTCGATCGCGCCAAAATGCGCGGCGGCGGCATCGATCGCCTCTTTCGCCTGTGCCGCATCGGTCAGGTCGATGCGGCCGAATTCGATCCGCTGGGCTGTTGCGGCGAACTGCGACTCAGCATGATCGATACCGGCGACTCGCGCGCCGCGCGAAAGGGCTTCCTCGGTGACCACCTTGCCAAGCGCGCCCAGCGCGCCGGTGATGATAAAGACGTTACCCTTCATGGCGGTCTCCGTGCGAATGAGAATGAATCGACGCCGCAATCACTATGGTCAGCAGAGCTTCAAAATGTGCGCCGCCCTGGCTGAGATCGACCGCGACGATACCGGGATAAAATGCCGACGACGCCCGGCATCCGCCCAGGCTTGCGGCGCATATCATTGGCGCCGATCTGCCACAGTCACGCATCACGTCTTCCACTTGATCATCGTCCGCAGGATGCTCATTGGGCGGCCGGCGTAGGGCGGCTGAAATAGCATTTGGATCGGCGAGAGAGGACCTTGATAGAAGACCGGGCGCAATTTTGAAAAGGTGTTGAACCCCTCGCGCGCGTGGTAATGGCCCATACCGCTCGCACCGATCCCACCGAATGGCAGGTCGTGCTGGCCGACGTGCAGGAGAGCTTCATTGACCGATACGCCACCCGACATCACCCGCGAGATGTAGAAGTCGCGCAGCTCGGCATCGGAGGTGAATGGATAGATTGCCAACGGTCGGTCGTGACTATTGATATAGTCGGCGACCTCCTGCCGATCTGTATAGGTCTTGATCGGCAGGATCGGGCCAAAGATCTCGCGCTGCATGACAATCATGTCGTCCGTCGGATTTAGCACGAGATGCGGTGGAAATTTGCGCTGCTTCGTGTCCGGAATCTGCCGTTCCGCAAGATTGACCAGGACTGCACCCTTTGTACGGGCATCCTCCAGGGTCGCCTGCAGCCGCGTGAACGACGGTTCATCGATGATCGACGTGTAGTCTTGACCGTTGATGTCCGGGAAGCGCTCGGCAAACAGCTTGCGGCAATGATGGACGAACTCGTCCTCACTCCCTTTGGGCAGAAACATGTAGTCGACATTCGTACAGATCTGACCGGCATTGAACATCTTCACCCAGAGAATGCGCTCTGCCGCTGTCTTGACCGGGAAGTCAGGCCCAACAATTGCAGGTGCCTTGCCGCCCAATTCAAGCGTGACAGGGGTGAGGTTGCGGGCCGCGTTTGCCATGACTGCGCGACCAGTCGCGCCGGATCCCGTGAACAGCAGATGGTCGAAGGGCAATGACGAGAATGCGGGTCCTCGTCCGCCGCCATCCTCGAAAAAGGCAAGCTTCTCGAGCGGGAAATACTTTGGCGAGACACGGATCAGGACCTCGGCGAGCGCTCTTGAATTTTCCGACATCTTGACCATCGCACGATTGCCGGCGGCCAGAATTGCGGCGAGCGGGCAGAAGCTGAGGTTAAGCGGGAAATTCCAGGGAACGATGACCCCGACGACGCCGAGCGGCTGTGGGATGACGCGGTTGCGCGCGAGCGGGTAGGTCATGAAGTCGACGTGCCTGCGCTGCGGTTTCATCCACTTTTTCAGGTTCTTTCTGGCGTCGGCGATTGTTTCCAGGACAACGAAATATTCGGCGAACAGGGTCTCGAATTCAGACCGGTTGCCGTAGTCGGCGTTGATCGCTGCGACCAGCTCGTCCTTGTTGTCCTTCAGGAGTTGCCCGAGGGCCTTCAGGTCAGCAATGCGCTGATCGTAGGATGGCTCGGGCGCCGCCAAATAGGCCGCCCGCTGCGCGGCGAAGCAGGACTGCAGTTCGGCGGGAATGTCGACGGAACGGAAATTGACAGGCACGTTCATGATGTTCGCTTTCTCTGGGTTTCGCGTGTCCTCCAGGTGGATAACCAGGGCACGCGCTGACCGTGACCGTGTCAACTCCAAGTCAGTGCATGCTTGCGCTCGCATGGACGGAGCCCGGCCTCTCATCCATGATCCGCTTGATGGCGCGAGCGCAGCAGCCGCACTGGGCGCAGCATCCGAGGCAGGCATACACCTCGCTCATGCGGGGCCGTCGCGCTTCTTTTATGACCACTGAGCGCACCTGGTGGTCGCTGAACACATTGCAAGAACAGACGATCATCGCCTTCTCCTAACCAATACCAATGAGTCGGATGAAGACCGCCACAAGCGCGGTGCTCCAGCCGCAAGCACGATGGTTTCCGCTCGGCTCATCTCGGTGTGGCCAAGAGGCCGCTCGCGGACCAGATGGTTACCCATTCCAGCTCCTTCCGAGGCATCGCGAACGCTTGCTGCGGCGCCTCGACGCTACCCGCGTTCAGGTGGCCTTCTGCTTAGCTTCGGTCTGCAGGTCTGCTTCGGTGAAGCCACGGCCGCCGGGGCGGAGCGCCGAATGTTCGCGCTTTGAGTGGACGAGCGGGTAGAACATCTGCGTCGTCCAGCGCTCCGGGCCAAACAGGATGTCGTCCTGCAGGCCGACCTTGGCGGGATATTTGCGTGTGATATGCGCCGTGCCGAACAGCACGTCCCAGAAGAACAGCAGGTTGCCGAAGTTGCCCTTGTAGTGGCCAATGCCATCTTCGTTGGTGAGCGCATGGTGCGCCTGGTGCGTGGCCGGCGTGGAGATGGTGCGCTCCAGCACCCACATCAGCGGATGCAGCGCGCGGATGCGGTACAGCGGCGCATCCCACGCCCAAGCGCAGTGCGCGCCCAGGATGACCGCCAACTTGATCACCAGGTACGCCGCATAGACTGGGCCGAAACCCAGGTACACCGCCACGCCGCCGATCCACAGGCCCGGCATCATCAGGTAGTAAAAGAAGTTGTTGCGGTAGGTAATGCGCACGCTCATGTAGGCCGCGCTGTGATGCGCGCGGTGCAGCGGCCACAGCAACGGCGTGTGCGAGGCGCGGTGCCAGAGGTACTGCGTGAGGTCATCGCCGATGAGCAGCAGTCCGGCCATCGCCCACCATGGCAGGTTGGCCCAGGCGTCGTGCTGCGTCGGCATGAGCCAGCTGCACAACGCGTTGCTGCCCAGCAGTGCGATAGGCTGGGTGATGGCGATCAGGCTGACGAACATCAGCACTTCAAGCCAGGCGTCGTTGGCTGTCGCGTTGCCGCGCACGGTGGCTTGATACCGCCGGGTGACGAACTCCATGGCGGCAAAGCCTAGGATGCAGGCGCCAATTAAGAGGTACTGCAATTGCGAGCTCATATGGGACGTCTCCTGCCGCTCTCATGTTTTGAATTGTGGAACGGTCTAAGGGGTGTCGCCATATTGCGTCCAATGCATAATATTCATCGTCTTGATGCATGGAGAGCAATGCCGTGAATCTGCGCCGCCTGAATCACGTTGTCGCCCTTGCCGACACTCTGCACTTCGCCCGCGCCGCCGCAGCCGCCCACCTGAGCCAGCCGGCCTTCAGCCGCAGCATCCAGGCCATCGAGAACGACCTGGGTATCCGCCTGTTCGACCGCGACGTTGGTGATGTCCGCCCCACCCGTGCCGGGGAATTCGTCATTGAGCGGGCGCGCAAGCTGCTGTTCGAGGCGCGTTGCCTGCAGCGCGACGTGGATCTTTACCGCGACAGCCAGCTCGGCGACACGGCCTTCGGCGTCGGGCCGCTGCTAACGGCCACCCTGATGCCACGCGCGCTTGTGGCGTTGCGCCGCCAGCACCCGCAGGTGGCGCTGCGCATGGAGGTCGGCAACTGGGCGCAGTTGCTGGAGAGCTTGCGTACCGAAAGCATCGAGTTCTTTGCCGCCGATGTCCGTGACATGCCTGGGGATGCCGCGCTGGACATCCAGTTGATCGGGGGGCAGCAGGCCGGCCTGTATGTGCGGGCAGGACATCCGCTGGCCGGGCGCGAGCACATGCTGCAGGACGTCTGGGCGTACGGTCTCGCCGCACCGAAGTTGCTGAGCCCCTCAAAGGTGGAGCTCGCCGCCCTGCTGGGCCTGCCTGCGGGCCAGGAGGCCGCCATTGCGCTCGAGTGCGACAACTACGGCCTGCTCAAGACGGTCGCGCTCACCACGGATACTGTTCTGGGTGCGACGAACGCGGCGGTACGGGGGGAGCTGGAATCCGGCGCGCTTGTCCGGCTTGTCGTACATGGCTGGCAGTCGCCGCCGTCAAGCACGGGCATCGTGTGTTTGCGAGGGAGAACCTCGTCGCCGGCAGCCAAGGCAACCGTAGCAGCGATTGTGCGGGCAGCGGCCGAGATCAACGTCTAGGCGCCTTGTCGCACTCGACGCATCGTCCGGTGCGGATTACCGGCCTGTCCATATGACGACTGTTTCGAAGTGATCGACCAGACGCCGGAGTCTGCTTGTGGCCCTTAGCCGACCTCGCTAATTTCCCAAATGTCCGCTTTGCCCTCGCAAGCAGAATCAGGCAGCCGACCGACATGGGCCAGATTCGGACATCGCAGCACAATGGGCATCTTGATCAACTCGAAAAACCGCTGCAGCAGGTCGCGACGACCACGATAGCAGTCGGGGCTCGCTCTGGCCGGCAACCTCGATCATGCGAACGTTAGGGACCGAGCGGCGTGAGGGCGCTGCGCAGTGGCGCGCTGGAAATCTGCATCAAACCCGCAAATGGCTGACCCAGCTCCAGGACCAGGTAGATCGCCCCGGCGGCCGACAGTGCAAAAACGAACAGCGAGCCGAAAACGGTTGCGCTGGGCTTGGCAAACAGGCCGAAGCTTCCAAAGATGATGGTGAGCCAGAAAATCAGCACCACCAGGAACGGCATAGGGATCGAGTTGTTCGTCTGTGCGAACAGCAACAGGCGGGTTTGCGCAATGTCGGTGGCGATCTGTATGGCCCTGGCTTGCAGGGAGCGCTGGGAATCGTTCTGCGGCGAAAGCTCCTGAAGCTTCGCAAAGAATGCTTCGCTTACGGCGCTGGCCTCGAAGGGGTTCGCCTTGGCAACCTCGGAACTTTTCTCGCGCCACATTCGATCGGCTAAAACAACGATGGCGCGCCGCAACAGATTGCGTTCGTCATTCGCCTCCGGTCCGTACTGCGCCAGCAGATTGTCGAGCAGGACAACATTACTCGTCATCTGCGTGACTTGAGTGCTCTGCGTGTCGTAGGAGCCCTTCGCCGAGGCGATCAGCAGACCGAGGACAAGCGCGGCTATCGTCCCGATGAGGCCCGTGCCCAGCCTGACCACATCCTTGTCATCCGTGCTCAAGTGATGCCCAGGAAGGAACATACCGAGCAGGGCACCGCCTGAGATGCATAGAAACGTGATGCACGATAGCGCGATTGCATTCATGATTCACCACTGTGTTGCGAGGCGTGTCGTGACTTAGCGCTGTGTCGCCTTCGCCGCGGAGGCAACTGCGGGTCCCTTGGCGATCAATGTGCGTCGGTCGTGAATCAAGCTCTCCAGCCGGTGGGCTGCCACGTTCAATGTGGCATCATCCACCGCGCTCTCGTCTCCAGCAGCGGATTTGGCGAGCTCCGCCTTTAGAATGCGGTCGATTTCGTCTTCGATATCCGAAAGTTCAGCCTCTGTATCGACTTTCCGAATCCGGCGCGCCAGGGCGTAGAGAGAATCGAGCGGGCCTTCGGCTGCGCGGCTGCCGAGGCCCAGGAATTTCCACGCCGCCGCAAGCATGGTGGCAGCGCCACCCAGTACCATCGGCGTCAAATAGATCCAGTTGCCGTACTCATCCATGAAGCTTTGCGTGGTGCTGTTGTAGACGGCTGCGGCGCCAGGGTGCAGCGGAAGGTAGGCATCCTGGTCGGTGCTGGGCGCGGTGATCTGCGCGAAAATCGGCTGCTCACGCAGAAGATTCCTGCGCGCGCTCATGATCGCCTCCGTGAGGTCGGTTACCAGATCAGTGCCAAGCTTCTTTTGCGCAACCAGATATAGCGAGGTCCTCAGAGTCGTCAGGTCATCTTCCGGGACCGGCGGCGATCCCCGCAGTGTGCCCTTCGGGACGTCGAAGCTTTCAAAAGCGCGCTCATTCTCTGCAATTGCCCCCGCGGACTCGATTGGGATCAGTACCGGGGTCTTTTTACGGTCAAGCTGAAAAAATCCGCGAACGAGCGAGAGGTATTTTTCGGCGAGCGGGATCACGACAAGCAGGGCGCTGACTTGCTTTGACTGAATGGCTTGCCGGACATCCGTCAAAGCAAGGTTCTTGAAGACAACTTTTGCGCCCGCCAGATCGTATCCCTTGGTCAACACATCGACAATTTTGGCGTTCACTGCTCCGCCGACCACGCCGACCGTGCGTCCCTTCAGGTTGGCAATGCTGTCGATGGACGATCCCGGCGGCGCGATGATCAGTACGACCATATGGCTGACGACGACGACGGCTTGCGCCTGCGACAAGTCGCCAACATCGCCGCGAACCACAGCGAGATCGACCTTGCCCGCGGAGAAAGCGGCAGCGGCCTCAAGCGCGGTGCCGCTGTCGATGACCTTGAGCCGGACCGGCGCGTTCGCTGAAACGAACTCGCCTGCCATCGCTGACATTGCCTTGGCCGCCTCGCCGTCGACCGAACCGACCGCCACAGTCAGCGTTACCGGGCGGCTGTAGTACCGATAGGCAAGGAGACCCGCGCCTGCCGCAAAGGCGACGACGCCGACGAGCAGGAAAAAGCGAAGCCACAGCGGCAATTTCATCGACATCATGCTCGCCACCTGTGTGGGTTCGCCACGTCCCTGCCGCTGTATTTCTGCACACCTGCGATGCCCGCAAACGTCCGCGGCCAGAATAGCTGCCAGCCGCCGCTCTACGTGCTCGCTGCTACGGCAGATGAGGACGTTGATCTATATCAAGCTCACCCACCGCTGAAGGTCTACGGGAAACGGCCGGCAAATCGGGCTGTTTGCGCGCCCTATGCGGCGGCTCATTCCCTCTCCTCGATCAGGGGTGATCATCATGCAATCCTCTTGGCCTAACGAGCCCAGTCGTCGCCTGGTTCTAGGCGCACTCGCAGCAGTGCCCGCATTCTCCGTGCCACTCGTTGCCGGTGCCCAGACACAAACAACGCCCGCGCAAGCACCGCTTCCCGCAGCCGGTTTTTCATTCGCTGCGGTCGGCGATACCCGACCGATGATGTACCTCCCGTTGAAAGAGGGACAACCGGACCTCAGCAAGTTCTTCGTCGAGATGTTCGGATTGGTCATGCCGGAAAAGGTCGCCGAGGCCGTCGTAGCGAAGGATGTGAAGATGATCTTCGATCCGGTCACAAAGGACCTGGTCAAGGTCGTCATGCCGTTCGCATCCAAGACGGAAGTGATGACCCTGACGGTAGATAAGGGTTGGGTCACTGAGGCATCCGTTGAAGACGTGAAACTGCTTCCCGGAGTGCATCGAACCATGTTCCGGCTTCAGGGCGGCGAATGGGTGACGCGCGAAATTGTCAAGGACGTTCAATCCGGTCGCGCCAAATTCGTGGTCAATAGCGGTGACGCTGTGTGGTGGGGCAATCAGGGCTTGACCGTGAGTGACAGCCCATACTGGAAGCGCGTGAACGAAACAATGTTGAAGAAGCTACCCGCGCCGGATGACGAGATGCGCGCGGCCGGTCTGGATGGGCGCTTTTTCATGAGTGTGGGTAATCATGAGGTGTGGGCCGACCCAAAGATTGAGGGCGTACTTTCGGCTGTGCCGTATCTGAAAAAATTCGGCGTCACGCCGGAAAACCTCATCTACAAATTCGACTTCAAGGGCACCCGCTTCATCTATCTCTGGAGTGGCAAGTACGATTACCGTTCGCCGTCGCTGTGGGACGCTGATCGGCCAAAATATGCCGAGCAGATGACCCAGCTTCAAAAGTGGATGGACGAGGCGAAGGCCAACGGCATTCGGAAGGCGTTTATCGTCTTCCACTATCCCGTGTTTGCGCGGTCAGGCTTAGGCCCGATCCCGGCTCCCGATAACCCGCACAAGGTGATTGCGTCGTATGCCAAGGACATGGAGGTGATCGTGTTGAACGGGCACGTCCACACCACGGAAATCTACGATGTAGATGGGGTAAAGTATCTGATGTTGGGCGGTGGGGGCGCAGAACAAGACCCAATCCTGCCGGGGCGAACCAGCATCAAGGTGCCCGCCGACTATCCGCGGGACCTTTACTGGAAGGGCCAGCCTCCGCAAGAGGAGTACAACTACGTGCTGGTGGACGTTGAACCCGGCCAGAAGACTAAGTTCACCCTCAATCGCTTCCGGCCGTGGTCGGCGGAGCCATTCGGGACTGAGGAACTCTTCACGTGACAGCAAGCGGGCAATAGGCCGGGAGTGAGGTTCTGGCGACAGTACTCCTGATTATTCACGGCTTGGTCGCCGTTGCACTGCTTGGCGCGATTACGCACCAGACCTTGGCGACGTGGGCGACTGTGGGAACGCGCCCCAGTTCGTTTTTCGGCCGCTTTCGCTCCGTGCCATCGGCCCGGTTCGCCGACGCCGTCGTCGTCTTGTATGCCATCTCCATCCTGCTCGGTGGGATCATCTATCTGTATTTTCGCGTCGACATCAGGCCAGAGTTAGAGCGCGCCGGTCATTGGCCAGCCCTGGGCTTCTTCGACCTCAAGGAGCACTTCGCCGCTATCGGTTTTGCGTTGCTACCAGCCTACTGGGTTTGCTGGCGACGGCCGCGTGCCGACGAGCCTGCTCAGACGCGCACGATGCTCACCTCGATCCTCGCCTTTGTCATCTGGTGGGGCTTCCTAACTGGCCACGTCGTAAACAACATCAGGGGTTTCGGCGCATGACGTTATCGGCTGCGTTCCGCCGCTTTGCATTCGCGTTCGGGACGACATTTGGCTTCCTCTACGTGGTTGCACTCGCAAAGGACCTTGCTCTTTTCACCGTTTTCCCGTCGCTCGGCATCGTGCTGGCGGGCACGCATCATTCGCGAGACGTTGCTGACCCTGCGATGGGATTTCTAGCTCCAGCGATGTACTGGTACGGGTGGGCCGCGACGGCCGCGCTCGGGGCACTGATCGTCGCCCTCGTTGCTGCGTCGTTACCCGGACGTTCAGTGCGAAACTTCTGGTCGGGATGGGTGTGGGTAATTCCCATCCTCTCGATGATCGCTTGCGTCTATCTCACCCTGCCTTGGTTTAGGCTCTGACTTGGGTGCTTCCGCACATGGATCATGACCGACCAAGCTCAAAGCGGGCTCTCTGGTCGGAAAACCGCTTCGCGCTCTTCCGGATCAAGCTTCAAGCAGCCCGATCCGGCCGCAAGGCCGCGTAGAGACCGACGAGGGTTCCGATGGCGACCAGGCCTGCCGCCAGCAGCACCTGCAATTCCCCATCATCGGTGGCGCCTGCGGACGACACCAGCCTGGTCACGACGACGAACAGAATGCCCACGGAGGCTGCTGCACCCACACTGAGATAAGCGAGCTCTCGCGTCAGGTTCCGGCCGAGAAGTCCGAGTGCCGTGAAATACATCGCGCAAGCGTTGGGATGAACGAACAAGGCAACGCGCGCGTACGGACCATAGGAGTCGAGAAGGGACTCACATCGGCCCAGTGCCGCTTTTGAGGCAACCCGTTGCAACATCGGTCTGAAAAAGCGAGCCTGTCCGTAACTCAGAACGGCGCCCACGATGATGGCCGCCCACGCCACGATGAAAACGGAGACATCCGCAGGCTTCGGATTGAGCGCCACGGACATCAGGATGAGGGCGGTTCCGGGAAAATAGCCGAAATACGGAAAGACCGACTCCAGGAGCACGCAAGCGAACATGAAGACCGGAAACCATGCCGAACCGGTCGCATCCTGGACGATGGCGTTCAAGTCGAACAGGTTCGTCTTGTACAGGACGAGGTACATGCACATGGCCAATCCGGCCAGCGCGTAGAACGGCAACGCCCCCGACAAAAACCGTCTCATCCAGCCGCCGCGCTTTGTTTCGCGGACAGGGCGGAGACCTTCGATATCGGGACAAGACGACGGAAACGCATGGCTCATGTTTAGGCGAATGAGATTGCCCCTGTCGATAGCAATCCTCGCCCCAGCTGCGCGGGCCATTCGCCGCATTGAAAATGCTCGCTGATCGGGAAGACGCAGTCGATCACAGACCTAGTGTGACCTCAGCCCAGTGCATCGCGGTGCTGCCGCCCAGAAACTCGATCACGCGGGGCTCGATGGTCTCCGGCCGATCGTGGCCAATGACAGCGGTCGCTGCGATCATGTCGCAACGCTCGTTGTAGACGACCGACACCAGCGTTTTGCCGGGAGCGCCACGTGAGTTGAGCGTGTAGGCGCGGCTGCGACCGTTCATCGACGCAATCCTGATGGGATGGCCGGAACCGCGTGGAGAGACTTCGCCCAGGAGAACGGTATCGCCCATGCGATCGAGATCCTCGTCATCGGCGACGCCCGTCGTGCAATTGCAAAAACCTATCTTGGCACGCAGGTACAGCGTCACCTCGACACCGCAGTCGGAAGCCCTGCAGCGGAACGCCTTTCCCTTGCCCCATTGGTCGATCGAGAAGGGCCACGTCACCTCCTGCCACACCGGCGTGGCGGAATTCGCGGCGGCATGCCGTGGCACATGGAGCCACAAGAGCGATGCCGCCAGCGCGCTTCCCAGCGAGATTGCTGCGACGGCGATGGCGGCTGCCCTTCTCATCATTTCACCGTTCTCGTTCCGGGTCAGTTGCTGGCGAGATATTGCTTCGCCGCCGCGACCTCGGGGCGTTCCGAATCGGCACTGGCCGTCAGCGTTACGAGCTGCTGACAGTTCTGTCGTGCCGCTTCCCTGTCACCAAGGGCTTCGGCCGCCTTGGCCGCTCCCGCGAACGCGTGCAAGCGGTTCGGCTCCTTCGCCTTGGTTGCCTCGAATGCAGCAAGCGCCTCCTTGGCCATGCCGCGATCGAGCAGCATGAAGCCGTAAAGTTCGCGTGCCGGCGCCAGCGGTCCGGGCGTGATCACGTGCTTTTCCGTCTTGTCCTCGGCATCCGCCGCGGCACTCATCGCATTGAGCGCCTCGTCATACTTGCCCTCGGCGTAAAGCACCCAGGCGACGGCGACCTGACGCTGGATGTCGACGATTCCGGACCAATAACTGTCCTTGGCGTCCTGCAGCTTGTCGCGCAATTCTGCCAGCTTCTGGATGTCGGCCTTGGCGGCCTCCGGTTTGCCGGAGCGCGCCGCGCCGAGGGCCCGGGCGAAATGCGTTACCGCCATCGCAAAGTTGAGGTTGCTCGGCCTGACCGGCAGCTGCGAGGCCCCCTCCCAATCGCCACGGTCGATCGCATAACGCGCCGGCGAAGCCGCCAGCGCGTAGTCTGCCGCCGCGACCGTCGCCTTGAAGTCGGTCTCCTTGATCATGTCGTCGATGACGGCACGCGCCTGCTTGTCCTGGCCGAGCTGCAGGTAAGCATAGACCATGTAGTCCTGCGCATGCAGGTAGTTGCCGACCGACTTTTCGGCCATCGCGGCTTTCACGGAAGCGGTGTTGGAGTCGATCGATTCCTTCCAATAGCCGACGCGCGTGTAGATGTGGGAGGGCATGTGCTGGGCGTGCGGCGCGGCCGGTGCGATCTTGGCGTAACGATTGGCGGCATCGAGCCCTTTCTGCGCCAGCGCCGGGTAGTCGTAGAGATGGATCAGATAATGCGTCACGCCCGGATGCATCGGCAGCCGCCTGGAGATCGGCTCGAGAATCGCCGCGCCTTTAATTTGCTGCGCATAGGTCTTGTCGTTCAGATCCGCCGAGGTATTGAGCGTAATGGCGTAGGCGATCTGGGCTTCGTCGTCGTCTGGATATTTTGCCGCGACGCGCGCCTGCGCGTCACGCAGCATGCGCATTCGCTGGACGTGAGGAATCTTGTCGTAGTCGGCATACATCACCATCAGCGCATCGATGTAGTCGCGTTCGCGCTCGGTCGCGGCGCCGATCTCCTTGGCCTTCATGATCGCGGCGAGGCCTGGCGCGAGGTTCGGCTTTGGAATCGCATTGTGCGGATTGTCCATGTAGGTGAGCGCAATGCCCCAATAGGCCATGCTGCATGTCGGGTCAGCCTTGATGGCTTCTTCGAAGATCTCCTTGGCGTTGGCGTACCAGTAGGAATGCTGATAGCGCATCCCGCGATCGAAACGACGCTGGGCCACATCGTTGCAAGAGGTCTGGAAATGAACGCTGCCGAGCTGCTGATCTACATCGTCTTGCGCGACCAGAGCCTGTGGTCCTGATAGGCCGAAACCGGCTACGATGACGAGGAACAGGGACTTCCGCATGGATCCCTCCCTTTGCCTGATACGCAATGAATTGGTCTTGATACCCCCTCACTATATGACGTTCGCGGCTTTTGAACAGCGAAGTGAATCGCGGCAGCGCAACTGACCCAGCGGCGCCTCGAAGTTGGCGAAACCAATCCGAAGCCAGAGCCGTCGGAGTTCGATCCTTACGCGCGCATCATTCTGGCCTCGGATCGCGTCGCTACGCGATCGACAGAATCTCGATCTCTTGCGCGCCTGAACCCACGACATCGCCGACCGCCTTCCCGATCAGCGACTTCGCGACCGGCGCCACGAACGAGATCGTTCCGGCCTCTGGATCCGCTTCGTCCTCGCCGACGATGCGATAGGTCTGCACGCGGCCGTCGGTGCGGCTGAAGGTCACGGTGCTGCCGAAGGCGACGACATCGGTCGACGCCGGATCGGGAATGACCTGCGCCGTGCGCAGCCGTTCGGTCAGATAACGAGCGTCGCGCAAGGGCACCGCCGACTGTCGGCGCTTTTCGTTGACATCCTCGATGGCTTGCGCGGCTTCATAGGCCTCGCGCGCCTCGCGAAGCTGCGCCTGCAGCGCCTGCAAGCCGGCTTCCGTCACGAGGTTTGGATGCGGCGAGATCGGGCGATCCGGCAGCAGCGTCTCGGACGCAGTTTCGGCGCTTTCTTCCTTGGTAAAGGCGACGCTCAATTCAGAATCCTGTCGAACTGTTTCGGACACCCGCTCGCGCCTCGCCCCACAACGGGGAATCGCGCCGAACAGCAGCCGGTGATTGTCCCGGACTATATCTCAAGTTCGACGAAACGGCGCAGCTTGAAGACCAGGTCCGGTACGGCCTGGCGGAACCGCGTCGCGTTCTGGAACGTGGTCGAGAACGGCGCGAAGGTGATCATCGCATTCCAGTGCTTGTAACCGTAGACCGTGACGGAGGCGCCGGTCGCCGGAAAATTCTCCAGCTTGCGCAGCTCGCCAAGCACCAGATCGGCAATCGCCTCGGCAGGAAGCAACTTCTTGCCATCAGGCGTCGTCGTGATTTTCGCCGGCCGCTCGACCGGCTTCGCGGCAGCCGGCACGGCATCGGGCGCAGCGTCGGGTTCGGCCGGTGCAGGATCGGGGGTGGACGGCTCGATCAGGTCGAACCCGTTCGTCGGCGCTGTCGGCGGAACCTCGGTGAGCGGCGGCGGAGCACTGCTGTCTGCGCGCTTGTTGCCTCCCAGGATGCTGCTGATCATGGCCACAAGGCCAGCATCCTTCACGTCGTCGCTCATTTCTCCCCCCGGGCTTCGGCCTACTCTAGCACCGCTCTCGCGGACCGCCACTGGGGATGTATGGCCGGATTCCGCTTGGTTAAGGCGCTACGACAAGGCGTCACACCAAGGCCGTCACACGATGGCACCGGCGGCCCGACGTCCGATCACGTCGCCCGCCGTGAGACCCATCACCGCTTATCGAACGGAATGTACCGCTGGTACTGCCTGGGCACAGAGTTGCGGTAGCGCGCGGGCACGGTGCCGCTGTCGACCGAATGATCGATTTCCTGCTGCCGCGTCATCTTCTTCTTCGCCGGCTTCTTCGATGCGCTCTTCTTGGAGTCGGCCGGCTGGCTGGAGGTGTCGCTGGTCGCGGCCGGCGTTGTCGTCGTCGCTGCCGGCGCAGTGGTTGTCGCGGCAGGCGCTGCGGTTCCACCGGCGGCCGGCGCATTCTGGGCCAGCGCGAGCGGTATTTGCATGAAAAGCGCCAGCGCTGCTGTCGCAGCCAGCAAATATGACCTTTGCATTAGAACCTCCAAAATACCTGATCCGAATGAGACAAGCCTGGTTCTCCGGGATCGACGCGCGCAAGTCTGCTCACGATAGGCCCGGACCCCCACCGCGAACTGTGGCGTAGATCACATTGCTGGCCGCCGGCTGCGTCATGATGTGCCATGTCGCGAACGCACGGCATTCCGCCGACACCAAGATAGGCATGACATGCCTCAGACGAGCCCAGCTCGCTGACGTACCCGTCCACCCGCTCTCGAAGGAGATTGAAATGCGTCGCATCATCCTCACTCTCGCATCGTTCGCCGCCCTGGTCGCCGTAGCATCCCCGGCCGCCCAGGCACATCCTGCAAACGATCGATATTGCCTGCAGGGACGCATGTGGGGCTATCCCGGCAACTGCCAGTTCGCGAGCTATCAGCAGTGCCTCGCCACCGCCTCCGGCACGTCGGCCTCTTGTGGCATCAATCCGCGCTACGCGTTCTCGCAGCAGCGTGCCTACTGACGACGTCGCGGCGTGCGCGCATGACGCGCACGCCGCCACACTTATTGCGTGAAGACGATCCGCTTCGCCGACAGTCCGGCGAACTCACTTGCGCGAAGCCGCTCGTGCGCGCCGATGACGAGAATGTTATCCGTCCTCGCACAGGGAAAAATTTGCAAAGCGCGGCCGCAGCTTGCTCGTAACGCTCCCTCCCGGAACAACATCGATGTCGCGCAGTGTGTGAAGCAGATCGCTTGTGGCACCCAATCGCCTGATCTAGCGTGACATGCATATTCTGTTGCGAACAACTTTAGCTTTATTCGTTGCACGTCGTGACTTTTCAGGGAGGTGTTTTCAATGAGCAGCCGCCACAGCATTGTTCCGCGCGGTCTGAACGCAACGCGTTCGCCGCTTTCCCAGGGCCGCTTCGGACGCATGTTCCGCAAGCTCACGCCGGCGAAATTCGGTCCGAACGACGCCGACAATGTCGCGAACCTTTCGGCGCTGGCCGACAAGATGGTCGCCGACTTCGATGGTCCGAAGGACGGGCCGGACGCGGAGGAGAGCGGCATTCCCGCGCTCTACACCTATTTCGGCCAGTTCATCGACCACGACATCACCTTCGATCCGGTCAGCTCGCTGACCAAGCAGCAGGATCCCGACGGGCTCGTCGACTTCCGCACGCCGTCGCTCGATCTGGACAATCTCTACGGCCGTGGTCCGAACGATCAGCCCTACATGTATGACGGCATCAAGTTCCGGCTCGGCGAGAAGCTGACCGGCGCGGGCGTACCCGATGCCAGCGACCTGCCGCGCTTCAAGGGCCGCGCCCTGATCGGCGACCCCCGCAACGACGAGAACAGCATCGTCTCGCAGTTCCAGGCCTTGATGCTGCGCTTTCACAACCGCATGGTCGACGACAACGACAGCCTGTCGTTCGAGGACGTGCAGCAGCGCGTCCGATTCCATTATCAATACGTCGTGCTGAACGACTTCCTGCCGCGCATCGTTCACGCCAGCGTGCTGGACGAGCTGAGGACCGCAGGCCAGTACGACCGCAGCAAGCTCGCCCACTACCACTGGAAGACTTACCCGTTCATGCCGGTCGAGTTCTCGGTTGCGGCCTACCGTCTCGGCCATTCCATGATCCGCCCCGGCTATCGGCTGAACGATGCGGACAACATGCTGCTGCAGATCTTCCCCGACCCCAACAATCCCGACAAAAACGCGCTGACCGGCTTCCGCGCCATGGGCCCGGGACGCGCCATGGATTGGGGCCGCTTCATCGATCTGGACACGCGTCCCTACGGCGTCGAGGACGACGACACCAACCCCGACAACAAGAAGCGGCTGCAGTTCGCCTATCGCATCGACGCCTCGCTGGTCGATCCGCTGCGCAAGCTGCCGCCGGAGGTCGCATCCAATCCGTCGTCGCTGGCGCTGCGCAATCTCGAGCGCAGCTGGCGGCTCGGCCTGCCCTCAGGCCAGGCCGTCGCCAAGGCGATGAACCTGACGCCGCTGACGGATGATCAGATCATCGTCGGCAAGGCCGTCGACGAACCCGGCGCGGGCGATCCGCAAACTGGGATCGCAACCATCGCGAACGGCGTGTTTGCCGGCAATTGCCCGCTCTGGACCTACATCCTTGCCGAGGCGCGGCAATTCCAGACCGCGGTGACGATCCCGGCCACCGGCGCGCCGGCGACCGGAATCAACACGCCGCAGCTCGGCCCCGTCGGCGGTCGCATCGTCGCCGAGGTCTTCCTCGGCATGATGTTCGGCGACCATTCCTCCGTGCTGTCGCTCGACCCGCAATGGACGCCGGTGACCGGCTCCAGCTTCGCGCTGAAGGACCTCGTCGCCTATGCGCTCGGCCAGGGCGATCCGCTGCACTGAGGCCTGATGAGATGAGACCCGTTCTTTGTGCTGCGTGACAAGGCGTGGATGGCCGGGACAGGCCCGGCCATGACGCTGTGGAGACGGTCTAATGCGCGGCCCCGAGACCGCTCTCCTCCAGCCGCGCCGCAAACCATAGCGACAGCGGCTGATCGACCAGGCCGCTGACATAGACTTCCGAAATCGTCACATGCTGCCTGTCCAGCACCAGCAGCACGCCGATCCAGTACGCGAACCACACATGCGCGTCGGTCAGCGCCATCAGCTTGTGCTGGTCGTGCTCGAGCGAGGTGTGATTGCTCGCCTTGCGGATCTCGACGGCGAGCAGATTGTTCGGGATCTCGCGCTGATGCACGACGACATCGGGGTAGATCGATTTTCCCAGATGATCGTCGGTGGAGACGATCGTGCCGTGCGGCAGATGCAGCGTGCGCTCGCCGAGGCGGTCGTAGTTGCAATCGACTGACCAGCCCGAGAATTGCCGCTCCAGATAGACGGCAAAGCGGTGCGTCACCGCCCGCTCGCCGACGTCCTTCTCGAACAAGAATCCTTCGTGAGCGTAGAAGTCCCGGAGCGCCGCGATCACCTTGTTCAGCTCGGTCTGCATCTTGCCCCCCGGCCCTCGGCGCTCCCTGGTGCTGTGCCCTACATCTGGACTTCGATCAGCCGCGGCCCGGGCTCGGCGACGGCTTCGGCCAGAGCCTTGTTGAACTCTTCGGCATTGGTGACGGCGCGGCCGGGGACGCCCATGCCCTTCGCCAGCGCGACGAAGTCCAGCGTCGGACGGTCGAGGCGCAGCATGTCGTTGGCACGCTGGCCGGGCTCGCCGGCGCCGACATTGTCGAACTCGCCGCGCAGGATCTGGTAGATGCGGTTGGCGAACACGATGGTGACGATGTTGAGGTTCTCGCGGGCCTGCGTCCACAGCGACTGGATCGTGTACATCGCGCTGCCGTCGCCGACCATGGTGATCACCTTGCGGTCCGGACATGCGATCGCGGCGCCGATCGAAAGCGGCGTGGAGAAGCCGATCGAGCCGCCCATGTTCTGGAGCCAGTCGTGCGGAGCGGCCGCCGCCGTCGGCGGGAAGAAGCCGCGGCCGGTGGTCAGGGATTCGTCGACCATGATCGCGTTCTCGGGGATGGCGCATGCGATCGCCTGCGCGATCGAGGCGAAGGTCAGCGCGCCGGTCGGCTTCACCAGCTCAGCCAGGGCCTGCGGCTTGACGTCCTTCGCGCTCGCCTTCACCGCGCCGGCCAGTGCTTCGAGCGCCGCGACCGAATTCTCGCCCCAGGAGGTCATGCGATGCACCTCGCAGCCCTCGGGCTTGAGCATGCTCGGCTTGTTCGGATAGGCGAAGAACGCCACCGGATCATCGGACTCGATCAGCACGATGTGCCGGAACTTCGCCAGCATCGGCAGCGCGTTCTCGATCACGTAATGAATGCGGTCGATCGAATAGCGGCCGCGGCCGCGCGCCATCTTGGGACGGAAGGTCGGGCCCATCACCGTGCAGCCGGTCTTGCCGGCGATACGCTCGGCCAGCGCCAGGCCCTGTTCGCTCAGCGCGCTGCCGGTCATCAGCAGCAGCGTACCCTCGCCATCGCCGTGCAGGATCTTCGCGGCCCGCTCGACCGCCTGCGGCGAATAGCTGGCGCGCTGCTGCTCGGCCGGTACCTCGGCGATGCCATCGGCCTCGTTCCAGGCGGTGTCGGCGGGCAGGATCAGGGTCGCGATCTGTGGCGGTGCGCTCTTGGCGGCGGCGATCGCCGCGGCGCCGTCAGCTGCAACCGATTTGGAGTCCGGCGAGGTGCGGACCCAGGACGACATCGGCCGGGCCAGGCCCTCGATGTCGGAGGTCAGCGGCGCGTTGTAGTCGATGTGGTAGACCGCATGCTGGCCGACGATGTTGACGATGCCGGAATTCGCCTTCTTGGCGTTGTGCAGATTGGCCAGGCCATTGGCCAGGCCAGGGCCGAGATGGAGCAGCGTCGAAGCCGGCGTGCCCTTCATGCGGAAATAGCCGTCAGCGGCGCCGGTCACCACGCCTTCGAACAGGCCGAGCACGCAGCGCATGCCCGGCACGCGGTCGAGCGCCGCGACAAAATGCATCTCGGAGGTGCCTGGGTTGGTGAAGCAGACATCCACCCCACCCTTGACCATCGTCCGCACCAGGCTTTCCGCACCGTTCATCCCAAAGCTCCCTGCAACCGGCAATATTCAAATGTCCGCTCGATCAATCATTGTTCGCCGCCTCCGTCAAAGCAATAGCCGGCATCGCCGGCCTGCCCCGCGCGACGATCCGCTTGTTTGGCTAATGCTTTCAGGCAAATTAGCGTGGTTGCCGGTTTGGCAACGCCAGACGTTAAGGATGATCTCCCTCACGGGCCCGTGGCTTGCGAAATGCCCGCAAATATGGCCTGTGACTTCAGTTGAATCCGATTTTTTTACTGGGGGAAACAATGATCCGATTTTTTGCCGCGCCGATTGCCGCCATCGCATTGCTGTCGGCCACCGCCGGCGGCGCATTCGCCGAGGGGTTCGACTCGCGCGAGATCATGGGCTTCGGCCCGAGCTTCTTCCGCGGCGGCTCTAGCCCGATCCCCCGCACCACCATCATGTACAACGGCAATTACGCCCCCGGCACGATCGTGGTGAACACGAGCGAGCGCCGCCTGTATCTGGTGCTCCAGAACGGCCAGGCGCTGCGCTACGGCATCGGCGTCGGCCGCGACGGCTTCCGCTGGGGCGGAGTGCACAGGATCACCGCCAAGAAGGAATGGCCGGACTGGACGCCGCCGTCGCAGATGCTGGCCCGCCGGCCCGACCTGCCGCGCCACATGAAGGGCGGCATCGAGAATCCGCTCGGCGCGCGCGCGATGTATCTGGGCTCGACGCTCTACCGCATCCACGGCTCCAACGAGCCGGAGACGATCGGCCAGGCCGTGTCCTCGGGCTGCTTCCGCATGACCAACGAGGACGTCAGCGATCTCTACAGCCGCGTCTCGGTCGGCACCAAGGTGGTCGTGCTCAACAACTAGCCGTCGGCGAACTGCGGGAACCCGCAGGGCGCGTGAATATGCGGTCTTGTGCGTCGCTGCCGAATACGGCAGCGTCGGGTCGTAATGAGCGCATTGGCCCCGCCTTCGTCAGGCTTTCGCATCGCCCTGCTGGCGCTCGCCACTTTCGCGTTCGCCCCTGACACCGCTACCATCGCCGTCGCGGGCGAATTGCCCGCGATCGCCTCGCGCCAGCGCGCCGAGAAGAAGAGCTTCACCGACGGCGAGATCGTCGAAGGCTTTCTGAAGACGGCGTTCGGCGCCGAATACCACCTCGCCGGCCGCGTCGACCGCATCCGGAAATTCGACGGGCCGGTGCGCGTCTACGCCGAGAGCGAGCGCGCCGACCGCAAGACGCAGCTCGCCAAGGTCGTGGCCGACATCGGCAGGCGCGTGCAGCATCTCGACATCGCCATGATCGACACCAGCGAAGCCGCGAACGTGCGGGTGAAGCTGGTTCGCGACCGCGACCTGTTTCGGACGATTTCCAGCTTCTACGGCGCGGAGAAGGCGCGCGAGATCCGCACCTCGCTCGATCCGCAATGCCTGTCCGGCTTCCGCAAGAACGACAATTTCGAGATCGAGCATTCCGACGTCATCCTCACCGTCGACAACGGCGATTTCACCTTCCTCGATTGCGCCTATGAGGAACTGCTGCAATCGCTCGGCCCTATCAACGACACCGCGAGCGTGCCGTGGACCATGTTCAACGACAATGTGTCGATGGGCTATTTCGACGTCTACGACCAGTACATCCTCAACCTGCTCTACGATCCCCGCATCAAACCCGGCATGACCGTGCAGGAGGTCAGGGCGGTGCTGCCCCAGGTGCTCGCCGATGTGCGCGCCTGGGTGAAGCGCGTCAATGATTTGAAGGAGTGAGGCGCGTCTTACCCTCCCCTGGAGGGGGAGGGTCGGCTCGCGGCGCGTCAGCGACGTGAGACGGGGTGGGGTGAAAGTCTCTCCACCGAAGCGCTGCCCGTGTGGAGAGATCACCCCACCCCGCTCGCGCTACGCGCGATCGACCCTCCCCCTCCAGGGGAGGGTAAGCGGAACGCCTCCTCCGCCTCTACTGCACGAGATCAGCAACCGTGGCCGCAGCCTTCAGGCCCGTGCCGGTGAGGACCACAACCGTGGTCTCGTTCGCCTTGATAGATCCCGCCGCGGAGAGTTTTTCCAATGCAGCAGCCGCGCTGGCGCTGGTCGGTTCGGCAAACAATCCCTGCCGCGCAAGACGCCGCAACGCGGCGACGATCTCGTCCTCGGTCAGCGCAACGGTGCCGCCGCCGCTCTCGCGCAAGCTCCCGATGATCTCGCGCAGGCGCAGCGGATTCTTGATGGCGGTGCCTTCGGCGACGGTCTTGTTCACCTCGCGGGCGACCGGCGTGTCGACACCCGCCTTGAAGCTTGCATCGATCGGCGAGCAGTTTAGCGGCTGCGCCGCGAACAGGCGCGGCAGCTTCGCGATCTGCCCGGCTTTCAACAGCTCGCGGAAACCGAAGGCGCAACCGAGCAGGCTGCTGCCGGCGCCAACGGGAACGATGATATTGTCGGGCGCGCGAAAACCGAGGTCTTCCCAGATTTCATAGGCGAGCGACTTGGTGCCTTCGAGGAAGAACGGCTGCCAATTGTGGCTGGCATAAAAGGTCTGGCTCGACTGGCGGATGGCCTCGGCCTCCGACTCCTCGCGCGGCCCCTCGACGAGTTGAACCGCGGCGCCATAGGCGCGCACCTGCGCGATCTTGGCCGGCGACGTCGAGGCTGGCGCCAGGATCTTCACGCGCGTGCCGCCGGCGGCACCTAATCCCGCCATCGACGAGCCGCCATTGCCCGAGGAGTCCTCCAGGATCGCGTCGACGCCGATTTGCCGCAGGAATGACAGCATCACCGAAGAGCCCCTATCCTTGAAGCTGCCGGTCGGGTTGAACCATTCGAGCTTGAAGAACGGACGCAAATCGCCCCAGTCCTGCTGGACCAGCGGCGTGCAGCCTTCGCCGAGCGTGATCGGCTTCTTGATCTCGACCGGCAGCGCCGCCCGGTAGCGCCAGAGCGAGCGCGTGGCGCCGTCGATGTCCGCGCGCGATATGCCTGGTCCCGGCGTCACCAGCAGCGGCGTCCGCTCGTCCGAGCACCAGCGCGGCTGGTCCAGCGGATAGAGCCGTCCGTTACGGGGGTCGATGTAGCTGGCGGTGGGCATGGCAGTCTCCAGGCGAGAGGCGATCTATACGATTTGTCCGATTATGTGGGTCTGGTCCAGTCCACGGCACCGCGGTGGCGCAACCGCCGCGCCGCCCTCTTGAAAACATAAAAAATATAACTAGTTCAAATCCTTAGACCTATCGCGCGGATCGAATAGCAAGGTTCGGCCGGGGCGAAGGAGCGGCATCCAGGCGAGCCGGACCTGCCCGTCGGTGACGGGAATTTGGCCAGGGTCGCCTGCCCGGCGGGGAACCATTAACTTGTCTGTCGTCGCCAGCCGCTACAATATGTTGGATTGAGCTCGCGTCGCCGGTGTTCGGCACCGGCAACGCAAGTGAGCCAGGCCCGTCCGAGCGGCGGGCCGTCGGCTTTTTGGGAGCCTGGACATGAGCCGCGCGAACCGTACCGATCACATCCGCCTGACCTCCCATCCGGAGCCGGGCAAAAAGGCCGCGTTTCCGATTCACTGGGGCGCAGCCGACGCACGCACCCGGGGGCCGATCATCGGCACGGTATCGCGCGCTGGGGATCGCAACGTGATCGGCAGCCATGGCGGCTCCTACGCCATGTACCGGGCGCTCGCGGTGTCCGCCGGCGCGCTCGATCCGATCCGCCGGCCCGACCTCACCAACACCTTTCCGGCCGCGACCATCGGGCCGTTCGAGCAATGGCGCGATCCCGACAAGATCGTCGCGCTCGATCCCTGGGGGCATCTCGTCGCGGAGAATTTCGGCAAGGACATCGCCGAGGGCGTCGACATCAGGCCGAGCATCGCGGTGACGCGCGCGCGGCTCGACCTGCCGGAGATCCGCGAGGCGCTCGCCGCAAAACGGCTGCGCGCCGACGGCGAGGTCGTGCACGCCAATGGCAGCGTGTCGGTGGTGAAAATCGCGATCGATCCGGTCTGGTACCTGCCGGGCCTTGCGACGCGCTTCGGCACCGGCGAGACCGAGCTGCGGCGCACGCTGTTCGAGCAGACCGCCGGCATGTTCCCCGAGTTGGTCACCCGGCCGGACATGAAGGTATTCCTGCCGCCGATCGGCGGCACCACCGTCTACATGTTCGGCGATGTGACAAAACTTCCGGACCACCGCACCAAGATCACCTGCCGCGTGCATGACGAGTGCAACGGCTCCGACGTGTTCGGCTCCGACATCTGCACCTGCCGCCCCTATCTCATCCACGGCATCGAGGAATCCGCGCGCGGCGCGCAGGAGGGCGGGCTCGGGCTCGTCATCTACAACCGCAAGGAAGGCCGCGCGCTCGGCGAGGTCACCAAATTCCTGGTCTACAATGCGCGCAAGCGCCAGGAGGACGGCGACGCGGCGGCCGCCTATTTCGAGCGCACCGAATGCGTCGCCGGCGTCCAGGACGCGCGCTTCCAGCAATTGATGCCGGATACGATCCACTGGCTCGGCCTGAAGCGCATCGACCGTTTCCTGTCGATGAGCGACATGAAGCATGACGCGCTGACCTCGCAGGGCATCGACATCGTCGAGCGCGTGCCGATCCCGCCGGAGCTGATCCCGGCCGACGCCTATGTCGAGATCGCCGCGAAAAAGGCTGCCGGCTATTACTCGACCGACATCGCGCCGGAGAAGGACGTGAACGGCGTGGTCGGGCGCTCGCTGGAAAAGTACTGATCGCGCGATGGCGGAGGCTTTGGAACAACAGGCCCGCTCCCTGCTCAGCGCAGGAGCGGTTCGCGCGCGTGCCGCAAAAATGCTCGAGATCGGCCTCGCCGGCGGGCTCCGGCACTTCACGATCGACCTCGACCGCATGGACGGCGTCGCGGAGGCCGTGATCGCGGTCACGCGCAAGGCCTATCCGACGCTGGAGATTCCCTTCCATGCCCGCTGGCGGCATTTCGTGCTCGGCGGCGTCGATCGCTGGGCGAGGCTTGCCAACGTCGCATCGTGGCCGGATCGCGCGGCACGTGCGCGCGCCGAGTTCGACCTCGCCATTGTCAGCGTGCTGCTCGACGCAGGTGCGGGAGCCACGTGGCGCTATCGCGACGCTGTGACCGGCGAAAGTATCGGCCGATCGGAGGGGCTTGCCATCGCAAGCCTCGACATGTTTGCAGGCGGCCTGTTCTCCGGCGATGCGCGTGCGCCGTTCAGGGCCGATGCAGACGTGCTGGCGAAACTACCGCTCGCCTCCCTCACCTCCGCCTTTCAGGCGAGCGATGCCAATCCGCTGCTCGGTCTCGACGGACGCACTGATCTGCTGCGACGTCTGGGCAAGCTGGTTGCCGAGCGCGCGGACATCTTCGGCCTGCACGATACGCCGCGGCCAGGCGGCCTGTTCGATCACATCGCGGCACAGGCCGTGGGGGGCGCGGTCGCCGCGCCCGCCATCCTGTCCGCAGTGCTGAACCAGCTTGGACCGATCTGGCCGTCACGGCTCGAGCTCGCCGGGATTCCGCTCGGCGATTGCTGGCGTCATCCGGCGATCGGGGCGGACGACGGAACGGCAGGCCTCGTACCCCTGCACAAGCTGTCGCAATGGCTGAGCTATTCGCTGATCGAACCGCTGCAGCGCGCCGGCTTTGACGTCACCGACATCGACGGCCTCACCGGCCTCGCCGAATACCGCAATGGCGGCCTGTTCGTCGATCACGAGGTGCTGCGCCTGCGCGACGCCGCCGATGCCGAGCGCGCGCATGCGGTGGATTCCCTGCTCGTCGTAGAATGGCGCGCGCTCACCGTCGCGCTGCTCGACCGGCTTGCGGGCAGCATCCGCGCCAGGCTCGGCCGCACGCCCGAGACCTTGCCCCTCGCGAGCATTCTCGAAGGTGGCAGCTGGGCCGCCGGCCGCGCCATCGCCTTCGCGCGCCGGCCGGACGGCGCGCCGCCGCTCAAGGTGATCAGCGACGGCACGGTTTTCTAAACCCTCTCCCCCTGTGGGAGAGGGTGGCTTCGCGAAAGCGAAGCCGGGTGAGGGGTTGTCTCCGCGAGGGCATCTCTCATTGGAGTTCGTGGAGAGAGACCCCTCATCCGGCGCCGTAGCCGATGCGGGGCATCGGCGTTCTTAAGAACGGCGGCCCAAGGGCCGCCTATGCCACCTTCTCCCACAGGGGGAGAAGGGAAGAAGCAACGGCCCGTCGCGTTTCACCCAAGTGCATTTCGTTAGGAGCGTTTCATGGAAGGCGTCACGATCGTCGATCATCCGCTGGTGCAGCACAAGCTGACGCTGGTGCGGGACAAGTCCATCTCGACCAAGTCCTTCCGCGAGCTGATCAAGGAGATCGGCATGCTGCTGTGCTACGAGATCACGCGGGATCTGCCGCTCGCCGATACCGTCATCGAGACGCCGCTGGCGACGATGCATTCGGCCAAGATCGCCGGCAAGAAGCTGGTATTCGTGCCGATGCTGCGCGCCGGCACGACCTTCGTCGACGGCATGATGGATCTGGTGCCGACCGCGCGCGTCGCCCATATCGGCCTCTACCGCGAGCCGCACAGTTTTGCCGCGGTCGAGTATTTCTTCAAATCGCCGTCCGACCTCAGCGAGCGCCTCGCGATCGTGGTGACCCCGGTGGTCGCGACCGCCAACACGGCCGTCGCCGCAATCGACCGGCTGAAGGAGCGCGGCGCCAGGGACATCCGTCTCGCCTGCCTGATCGCGGCCCCTGAAGGGCTCGAACGGCTGCGCGGACTGCATCCCGACGTTCCGATCTGGACGGCTGCAGTGGACGAAGGTCTCGACGAGAACGGCTTTATCCTGCCGGGCCTCGGCGATGCCGGCGACCGCGCTTACGGGACGCGGTAGGCGCGGAGCTCTTTTTTTGACGCGTTTTCTTCACGCGAACCGGTCGCCACTTCGCTCGAAAACGCTCTAGATCTTCCCGCTGCCGCAAATCAGCTTGAGCGACTGCCATTCCTTGTCCGTCAGCAGCGGCGGGCCGCTGGCGGGACGATCTTCCTTCGTCATGCGTGCGAGGCGGTCTTCGGTGAGCGGGTGGCTCGCCAGGATCGTGGTGAGGCCGGAGCCGCCTTCCTTGCCGGTGATGCGGAACATCAGTTCGGCCGCGGGTTTCGGCGAGCGGCCGAGCTTGTGCATGATCTCGATCGCAAACGTATCCGCGGCGGTCTCGGCCTCGCGCGAATAGGAGGCTTCGACCACGCTGCGCGAGGCGAAGATCACGGCGCTCGAGCCGGTGACGTCGCCGAACAACAGGCCGATCAGGAACGATGTGCCGCCGTTGTAGATCAGCCCGCGCATGTTGTCGTAATGCTTGAGATGGCCGAGCTCATGGGCAAGGATGCCGGCGAGTTCGTCGGGGTTTTCGGCCTTGTCGACCAGGCCCCTCAGCACGTACACCTTGCCGCCGGGCAGCGCGAATGCATTCGGCACCGAGGTCGGCAGTACACCGGCCGTCATGGAATCGTCGTCGAGGCCGGCGGCATCGCGCAGACGATTGACCAGTTTTGTGAACGCGGCTTTGCCCGCGGGGTCTTCGCACGCCTTGCGGCCGAAGATGGTTTTCACCTGGACTTCGGAGGCGTCGCCAATGCGCCGTTCGATCGGCTTGGGCACCAGCGGCGCTAGCCGGTCGGCAGCGAGCGGCACACCGAACAGCACGACGCAAACGATGGAGACGGCGGCGGCCACCGACCAGCCGACGATCTTTGCGACACCGCGGCGCGACGTCTGGTGCTCGTCGAGACGCATGCAGCGGGCGGTCACGTCGGCGGCGAGCGCGGCGTCGCGAATTTCAAGCCGCGCCAGCGGCGGCGCGGATGTCGAGGCCAGGCGCAATATCCCGGCCGGACTGTCGGCGCGGCGAATGTCGGCATAGGTCCAGCGAACCGGCGCTCCGCCCTCCTCGACGATGTCGAGCGCGTCACCGAGCGCCAGCGACACCTCCCGCCTGCGGCTCGACACGCCGTCGAAGAATATCGTCG
This sequence comes from Bradyrhizobium sp. 215_C5_N1_1, assembly GCF_052075935.1. Lineage (NCBI taxonomy): Bacteria > Pseudomonadati > Pseudomonadota > Alphaproteobacteria > Hyphomicrobiales > Nitrobacteraceae > Bradyrhizobium > Bradyrhizobium sp. 215_C5_N1_1. Next base: position 7,435,015 of record NZ_CP197228.1, read on the forward strand.
GCTTGGCGGACTGCGCCGGAACCTCGGTGGACAACTCACTCACAGATCAGAATCCCGCGACATCGAGCCCATCGGCAAAGCCTTCGCCGAGCGCGCTGGCAAGCTCACCGCTGCCGCGTACATCCGCCGCGGCCCCGATGTTGTGCACCTCGACGGTTTCCAGCACCTTGGCCCAGAGATCGCGCTGCAGATAGACCCGCATGACGATGTTGATCGCTAGCGCCACGGCGAAATAGCCGATCACCATCATGACCAGCATCGGGATGCTCTTGCCGGCATTTCCGGGGCCGAAGACCTGATCAGCCGGAACGCCACTTAGCTGGACGACGAGTAAGGCGCCACCGCCCATATAGGCGGCGAAAACGGTCGAAAGCAGCATCCACCAGCCGATCACTTTCCAGTACAGGCCGTAGAACGCGTTGTGCGGCAACTCCGAGGACAGGCTGACACCGCCGATGCGGATGCCGTCGAGCCACCAGCGCCATTCACGCGCCTTGAACTCGGCATAGAAGAACGGGGCGAGCGGGAAGATCACGAGTGCGATCGGGCTCAAGAGCCACAGCCACCAGCCGCGCTTGAAGAAGGTCCAGCCGTCGCCTTCGAAGTCGCCGGAGAGATCGCCGTAATGGGTGTGCCGCATCTTGTAGCGTTCGAGCGACGCCTCGCGCCAGGGCAGCGCCAGGCCGAGGGTGAGGAACACCAGCAGGCCCCACGCCATGGCCCGGAACGAATAGGCCCAGCCCGAGCCGTCCATCCAGAACCGGACGCCGCGCCAGACCGTGCGCGTCAGGCGATAGCGCCGCGCGCGAAAAATCGCGAACTGTCCGAAGGCGTAGAAGCTGATGAACAGCGGCGTCGAGGCAAAGCCCTGCCAGCGCTCGAACTCGATGCCGATGAGAAAATAAGCGAGGTAGATCGGCACCAGGATCGCGAGCGCGAACAGGAAGCCGACCAGCAGCTCCTTGGCCCGGCCGGTGTATTCGGCCGCATCGCCGTCGACCGCGGTGTTCGTCCACAAATGACGGCGGATGTCGGTGACCAGCCAGAACCGGTAGAAGCCGAAGGTGACGAGCTCAAGCATGGCACCCTTGGTGACCAATTTGCGGAACTCGGAGCGGTTGCCGGTGAAGTCGACCCGCGTGGGCGGCAGCGGCGGGGGTAAGGGTTCGGAGCCGATGGGGGCCCATTGCATGTCGTTCACGGCGGCAACCTCGGGGTGCGGACCTGATACGGTCAAACTATAGATCAGAGATTTGGTCGATCCCCAAGATGGCTGGGTTCGATTTACCTCGATTTCTCGCATGATTCCGCAGGCGCGGGGGTGCGGGAGATCACGTTGACACATCTGCGTGACGGTTGCTGATCCGTAGCCCGATGACAGGCTCCGCGTCATCCGGGACAGCGCCAATGGCGGCCCGAATCCCGGATTTCGCTCCGCTCCATCCGGGCTACGCATCTAGCCACCTCTCGCAAAGGTTGGATGTGGCAAAAGTCTCCCTTGCTCCGACGCAGACAACCGGCTGTAATTGCAAATCAAATACCGCAGCGCAGAATTCAACGAGAACGCGCGGTTCATGTCAGGGAGAGCGGTCATGCATGGGACCATCGAGAGCGCGGCGAAGCTCGACGAGCTACGCGCGCGCGCCACGTCACTGCCGCTGGAGCAGTTCGATCCGGGCGATCCCGAGTTGTTCAGGACCGATACGTTCTGGCCGTATTTCGATCGGCTGCGCCGCGAAGATCCCGTGCACTATTGCAAGGACTCGATGTTCGGGCCGTACTGGTCGGTGACGCGCTACAACGACATCATGGAGATCGAGACCAACCATTCGGTGTTCTCCTCGGCCTCCGCGCTCGGCGGCATCACCATCCGCGACATCGACCCGGACCTGCGCCGCGAGAGTTTCATCTCGATGGATCCGCCGCGCCACGCGGCGCAGCGCAAGACCGTGGCGCCGATGTTCACACCGACGCATCTGGACAATCTCGCGCTCAGCATCCGCGAGCGCTCCGCCGAGTGCCTCGACAATCTGCCCGTGGGCCAGGTGTTCGACTGGGTCGATCGTGTCTCGATCGAGCTCACCACGCAGATGCTCGCGGTGCTGTTCGACTTTCCCTGGGAGGACCGCCGCAAGCTGACGCGCTGGTCCGATATCGCGACCACCATTCCCGGCCCCGACGGCCTCGTCGCCACCGAAGACGAACGGCAGGCCGAGCTGACCGAATGTGCGGGCTATTTCGCGCGGCTGTGGAAGGAGCGCATCGAGCAGCCGCCGAAGAGTGACCTGCTCTCGATGATGGCGCATGGTGCCGCGACGCGCGACATGGATGCAAAAAACTTCCTCGGCAATCTCATCCTTTTGATCGTCGGCGGCAACGACACCACCCGCAACACGATGTCGGGATCGATCTACGCGCTGAGCCAGCATCCGGAGCAGTATCGCAAGCTGCGCGAGAACCCCGGCCTGCTCGACAGTTTCGTGCCGGAGGTGATCCGCTGGCAGACGCCGCTGGCGCATATGCGGCGCACCGCGCTTGCCGACTTCGAGTTCCGCGGCAAGCAGATCAAGCAAGGTGACAAGGTCGTGATGTGGTACGTCTCGGGCAACCGCGACGAGGAAGCGATCGAAAAGCCCTACGATTTCATCATCGACCGCGCCCGCCCGCGTACGCACCTCTCTTTCGGCTTCGGCATTCACCGTTGCGTCGGCTTGCGGCTTGCCGAACTTCAGCTCAAGATTATCTGGGAAGAGATCCTCAAGCGCTTCGACCATATCGACGTGGTCGGCGAACCCAAACGGGTCTATTCGAGTTTCGTAAAGGGACTTGAAACCTTGCCGGTGAAGATCACGGCGTGAGATCACTCCCTCTCCCCGCTTGCGGGGAGAAAGAGAAACACTGGAGCTACTACCATGAACATCCAGACTCCGGTCAAAACCGACAACGCCGAACGCATGCGCAGGGCCCGCGAGGAGGCCTATGCGACGCCGCTGGCGCAATTCCACCCCGGCGCACCCAGGCTGTTCCAGGACGACACCTTGTGGCCGTGGTTCGAGCGGCTGCGCAAGGAAGAGCCGGTGCACTACTGCACCAATGCGCCGATCGAGCCGTACTGGTCGGTGGTGAAGTACAACGACATCATGCATGTCGACACCAGTCACGGCATCTTCTCCTCGGACTCGACGCTCGGCGGCATCGGGATCCGCGACGTGCCGCAGGGCTATGACTGGCCGAGCTTCATCGCGATGGACCAGCCGCAGCACTCGGCGCAGCGCAAGACGGTGTCGCCGATGTTCACGCCGACGCATCTGGACGAGCTGGCAAAACTGATCCGCCAGCGCTCGCAGACCGTGCTCGACAATCTACCCCGCAACGAGACCTTCAATTTCGTCGAACGCGTCTCGATCGAGCTGACGACGCAGATGCTGGCGACCCTGTTCGACTTCCCCTGGGAAGAACGCCGCAAGCTGACGCGCTGGTCCGATGTCGCGACCGCCCTGCCCAAGAGCGGCATCGTCGCCTCGGCCGAAGAGCGCCGCCGCGAGATGGACGAATGCTACGCCTACATGTCCAAGCTCTGGAACGAACGCGTCAACTCCGCGCCGCGCAACGATTTGCTGTCGCTGATGGCACATAATGATGCGACGCGCTTCATGGACCCCGACAATCTCATGGGCAACATCATCCTGCTCATCGTCGGCGGCAACGACACCACGCGCAACACCATGAGCGGCTCGGTGCTGGCGCTGAGCGAGAACCCGGACCAGTTCGACAAGCTGCGCGCCAATCCGGAGCTGATCGACTCCATGGTGCCCGAGGTGATCCGCTGGCAGACGCCGCTGGCGCATATGCGGCGTACCGCGCTTGCCGACACCGAAATCGGCGGCAAGCATATCAAGAAAGGCGACCGCGTCGTGATGTGGTACGTCTCGGGCAACCGCGACGAGGAGATGTTCGAGAAGCCAAACGACTTCATCATCGACCGCCCGCGGCCGCGCACCCACCTCTCCTTCGGCTTCGGCATCCACCGCTGCGTCGGCATGCGCCTCGCCGAGCTGCAGCTGCGGATCGTGTGGGAGGAGATGCTGAAGCGCTTCGACCGCATCGAGGTGGTCGGCGAGCCCAAGCGGATCTATTCGAGCTTCATCAAGGGATATGAGTCGTTGCCGGTGAGGATTCCGGGGTAGGCGTGCTCTAGGGACTACCTTAAGGCAAGCGGCCTCGCCAATCTCTGCTGTCATGCCCCGCGCAGGCGGGGCATCCAGTACGCCGCGGCTCCTCGATTCTAGCCGCGCCGTCTCTGGAATACTGGATTGCTCGCCTTCGCGGGCAATGACACCGAGTGTAGGACGAAGAGTGTGCTCCTAACGCTCGAGGAGCGCGCGGCCGGCTATAAAATTCCGGCATGACAGCTCGCTCAATATGCGAAGGGCCAGCTGCGGGCTTGTGTCCTAAATTCTCCTGAGAATTCAGCACTGGCCCTCAACTCAACTTGATGTCCCACAGGCCTTCCTTGCGGCAGGCCGCGACTTCCTCGCGCAATAGCGTCGTGATGGCGAGCGACGCCGTTGAGCCCGGGCGGTCGATCGGAGAGGCGAAAATGAGTTCGCGCGTCATCGGCTTGGATACGGGCGCGGTCTCCAGCCGTCCGTCGGCGACCTCACCGTGGACCGACGAGGGCGGCAGCAGCGCGAAGCCGAGGCCTTCCTCGACGAGGCTCGTCAGCACGCGGAAGGAATCCGCCTCGAGCTGGACGTTGAGCTTGATCTTGCGCTGGGCGGCGGCGTGCTCGATCAGCGCGCGGAGACCGTGGGAATGACTGGGCAGCACCAGCCGCTGGCGCAGCAGCCAGCCGACATCGACGCTCTTCTTGCGCGCGAGGCCGCAGCCGCGCGGGCCAACCGCGACGATGTTGTCGCGGCCAAGGCTCTCCACGTTGAGATGCAGATCGGCGGAGCGGCCGTAGAGAATGGCCAGATCCATCTCGCCGCGATGCAGCCATTCGACGAGATGGCCGCTGTAGCTCTCGACGATGCGCAGCGAAATGCCGGGAAATTTTTCGACGCAGCGGCGCGCAAAGCGCGCCGACAGCACGCAACTCACGGTCGGAACCAGGCCGAGCACGACCTGGCCGGACGGCGGCCCCTTGGTCGACTGGATGTCGTCGCGGATCTGGTCGATCTGCCGCACGATGCCGGAGGTGCGTGCCAGCAGGAGACGGCCGGCTTCCGTCAGCACCATGCCGCGGCCATTGCGCGTGAACAATTCGGTGCGCAGCTCGTGTTCCAGCAGCTTGATCTGCCTAGAGAGCGCCGGCTGCGCCACGCGCAACGTGTCGGAGGCCTTGGAGAGACTGCCGAGCTCCGCCACGCACTGAAGGTCCTGAGCTGCCGGAAATCCATGCTTGCCAATCCTCGAAGGCTACTTCATACGCTATAGCAAATGAGCATAGGGGGCTGGCGATGTTTTCACAACGCCAGAGGATCGGCCGGCGTTATCTTGACTGCCGCTAGATACGGGAAACGCCATGAGTGAAGAACACCACACCGAAGATCACGCCGACATCCGCGAAGCCGTCGCGAAGCTGTGCGCGCAGTTTCCCGGCGAGTACTGGCGCAAGCTCGATCGCGAGATGGCCTATCCCAAGGCCTTCGTCGATGCGCTGACGCAGGCCGGCTATCTCTCGGTGCTGATCCCCGAGGAATATGGCGGCGCGGGCCTGAAGCTTTCCGCCGCGGCTGCGATCCTCGAGGAGATCCAGCGCGCTGGCTGCAACGGCGGCGGCTGCCACGCCCAGATGTACACGATGGGTACGGTGCTGCGGCACGGCAACGACGAGCAGAAGGCAAAATATCTGCCGAAGATCGCAAGCGGCGAATTGCGGCTTCAGGCGTTCGGCGTCACCGAGCCGACCAGCGGCACCGACACCTCCTCGCTGAAGACCTTTGCGCGCAAGGAAGGCAACGACAGCTACATCGTCAACGGCCAGAAGATCTGGACCAGCCGGGCCGAGCATTCCGACCTGATGGTGCTGCTGGCGCGCACTACGCCGAAGGAGCAGAGCAAGAAGCGCACCGATGGTCTTTCGGTGTTCATCGTCGACATGCGCGAGGCCAAGAACAACGGCCTCGAGATCCGCCCGATCCGCACCATGATGAACCACGCCACCACCGAAGTGTTCTTTACCGACATGAAGGTGCCGGCGGAGAATCTGATCGGCGAGGAAGGCAAGGGGTTCCGCTACATCCTCTCCGGCATGAATGCCGAGCGCATCCTGATCGCCGCCGAATGCGTCGGCGACGCCAAATGGTTCATCGCCAAGGCCACGAACTACGCCAAGGAGCGCGCGGTGTTCGGCCGGCCGATCGGCCAGAACCAGGGCATTCAGTTTCCGATCGCCAAGGCCTACGCCTCGATGCGCGCGGCCGAGCTGATGGTGAAGGAAGCGACGCGCAAATACGAGGCCGGGCTCGACTGCGGCGCGGAGGCCAACATGGCCAAGATGCTGGCGGCCGATGCGTCGTGGGAAGCGGCAAACGCCTGCATCCAGACCCATGGCGGCTTCGGCTTCGCCGAGGAGTACGACGTCGAGCGCAAATTCCGCGAGACGCGGCTCTACCAGGTGGCGCCGATCTCGACCAACCTCGTGCTGTCCTACGTCGCCGAGCACGTGCTCGGCATGCCCCGCTCGTACTGAGGTCGCGTCATGGGAGCATTGGACGGGATCAGGGTGATTGCGGTCGAGCAGGCGGTCGCGGCGCCGTTCTGCTCGTCGCGGCTGGCAGACGCCGGCGCGGAGGTGATCAAGATCGAGCGGCCCGAAGGCGATTTCGCTCGCGGCTATGACGCGGCGGCCAAGGGCCAGAGCAGCTATTTCGTGTGGCTCAACCGCGGCAAGCAATCGGCGGTGGTCGATCTCGCAATGAAAGAAGGCTGCGCCGAGCTCGAGAAACTGATCGCGAGCGCGGACGTGCTGATCCAGAATCTCAAGCCGGGCTCGATGGACAAGCTCGGCTTTTCGCGCGAACGGCTGCTGAAGGACTATCCGAAGCTGATCTCGTGCACGATCACCGGCTATGGCGACGAAGGCCCCTACGCCCACCGCAAGGCCTATGACCTGCTGATCCAGGCCGAGAGCGGCCTTGCCTCGATCACCGGCAACCCTGATGGAGCCTCGCGAGTCGGCATGTCGATCGTCGACGTCGCGACCGGCGCCACCGCGCATGCGGCGATCCTGGAAGCGCTGATCGCGCGCGGGCGCACCGGCAAGGGCTGTGACATCCGCATCTCCATGTTCGACGTGATGGCCGACTGGTGCACCGTGCCGCTGCTCAATTCCGAAGCCGGCAATCCGCCGAAGCGGATGGGCCTGCGCCATCCCTCGATCGCGCCCTACGGCGTGTTCACCTCGAAGGACGGCAAGGACATCCTGATCTCGATCCAGAGCGAGCGCGAGTGGAAGACGCTCTGCGTCAAGGTGCTAGACCAGCCCGATTTGCCGGCCGATCCGCGCGTCGCCAACATGGTCGAGCGCGTGCGCAACCGCGATTTCACCGACACGACGGTCGCAGATATCTTCGGCAAGATGACGCGCGACGAGCTGTTGAAGCGGCTGTCGGACGCCGACATCGCCTTTGCCGAGGTCAACACCATGGCCGACCTCACCAATCATCCGCATCTGCGCCGCATCGAGGTCGACACGCCGCAGGGACGTGTCAGCTATCCCGCGCCGGCGCCGATCATCGTCGGCGAGACCCGCGCTTACGGCGCTGTGCCCGCCATCGGCGAGCGGCCGGCCAGGAAGTCATAACAAGAGCGAGGCGTCATGACCGAGAAGCTCGACATCGACCACTTGCGGCAATGGATCGGCCGCAGCACCGAGGCCACCGACATCGTCACCGCGCAGCTCGTGAAGGGCCTGCGCGCGACCCTGTTCCAGGAGGTCGGCGAGCCCAAAGCGGGCGATGCCGCGCCGTTCACGGTGCATTGGTGCCTGGCGCAGCCGGTGTTTCCGATGTCGATGCTCGGCCCCGACGGCCATCCGACCCGCGGCGGCTTCCTGCCGCCGGTGCCGTTGCCGCGCCGGATGTGGGCCGGCGGCGAGATCGAATTCCTGCAGCCGCTGCGCGTCGGCGATGAATCGACGCGGACCTCGCGCATCGCCGACGTGCAGGTGAAATCGGGCACGACCGGCACGCTGTGCTTCGTCTCGGTCGAGCACAGCATCTCCTCGCCGCGGGGCATTGCCATCCGCGAGCGGCAGGACATCGTCTATCGCGAGATGACGAGCAGCGCGCCCGCCGGCGCCAAGGCCCCGCCCCCGCCGCCGAAGGCGCAGCACCGCGAGACGCATGTGTCCGATCCCGTGCTGCTGTTTCGTTATTCCGCGCTGACCTTCAACGGTCACCGCATCCATTACGACCGTGACTACGTCACCAAGGTCGAGGGCTATCCGGGCCTGATCTTCCATGGGCCGCTGCAGGCGTCGCTGATCGTGGAGATGGCGGCGAAGCTGCACGACGGCAAGGCACCGAAGAAATTCACCTATCGCGGCGTGCAGCCGCTGTTCGAGGGCACCGAGTTCTCCATCAACGCCAACGAGACCGAGGCGGGAATGGAGCTGTGGACCGCGAATGCGGAGGGACAGCCGACGATGAAGGGCGCGGCGGTGTGGTAGGCACCGCTATTAGACCCTCACCCTGAGGAGCGCGCCCCTTCGCGCGCGTCTCGAAGGGCGAGGCCACCAGCCGGGCCTTCATCCTTCGAGACGCGCGTTCCGCGCTCCTCAGGATGAGGAATTTACAGGGGACGGAAACCATGTCCAAGAACGGCAAGAGCGGCAGCAAGTCCGTCACCGTGAAGCAGGCGACGCTCGATCTGCTGCGCTCGCTGGGCATCGACAGGGTGTTCGGCAACCCCGGTTCGACCGAACTGCCGTTCCTGAGCGACTGGCCTGATGACATCGACTACGTGCTGGCGCTGCAGGAAGCCTCCGCCGTCGGCATGGCCGATGGTTACGCGCAGGCGACGCGCAATGCCGGCTTCGTCAATCTGCATTCGGCGGCCGGCGTCGGCAACGCGCTCGGCAATATCTACACCGCGCACCGCAACCAGACGCCGCTCGTGATCACCGCGGGCCAGCAGGCGCGCTCGATCCTGCCCTTGCAGGCGTTCCTCTATGCCGAGCGCGCCTCGGAATTCCCGCGGCCTTACGTCAAATACAGCGTCGAGCCGGCCCGGCCCGAGGACGTTCCGGCCGCGATCGCGCGGGCCTATTACACCGCGATGCAGCCGCCCTGCGGGCCGACCTTCGTGTCGATCCCGATCGACGACTGGGCGCATGCGACCGCACCGGTCGAGGCGCGCAAGGTCAGCCGCGAGATCGGGCCCGAGCCGGACGCGATGAAGGCGCTCGTCGCCGCGCTCGGCTCAGCAAAACACCCTGCCCTCGTGGTCGGCCCCGGCATCGACCGCGCCGGCGCGGTCGATTTGATGGTGCGCGTGGCCGAGAAAGCCAAGGCCAGCGTCTGGGTCAGCCCGTTCTCCGCGCGCTGCTCGTTCCCCGAGCGTCATCCGCAATTCGCGGGGTTCCTGCACGCCTCGCCGGCGCAGCTGTCCGATGCGCTGCGCGAGCACGATCTCGTCGTCGTCATCGGCGCGCCGGTGTTCACCTTCCATGTCGAAGGCCATGCCGCGATCTTCGATGGCGGCGCGACGATTTTTCAGATCACCGACGATCCGGACGCGGCGGCGGTGACGCCGGTCGGCACCAGCATCATCGCGACCATGAAGCCGGCGCTGAGCCTGCTGCTCGACTTGCTGCCGGAGAGCAAACGCGCGACGCCGAAAGGCCGCACGCTGCCGTCGGCGCCGCAGGCCGCCGACCCGCTGCCGGTCGAATTTTTGCTGCATTCGCTGTCGCAGGCGATGCCGGATGACGCGTCGCTGGTCGAGGAAGTGCCCTCGCACCGACCGGCGATGCAGAAGTTCATGCCGATGCGCGGCCAGGACAGTTTCTACACCATGGCGAGCGGTGGCCTCGGTTACTCCCTGCCCGCGGGGGTCGGCATGGCGCTCGGCAAGCCGAAGCAGCGGACGGTGTGCCTGATCGGCGACGGCTCGGCGATGTATTCGATCCAGGCGCTGTGGACCGCCGCGCAACGAAAACTGCCGCTGACCATCGTCGTCATCAACAATTCCGGCTACGGCGCGATGCGCTCGTTCAGCCAGGTGATGCAGGTGAGGAACGTGCCGGGGCTGGAGCTGCCGGGGATCGATTTCGTCAGGCTCGCCGAGGGCATGGGCTGCCATGCGGTGCGGGTGAGCAAGGCCGCGGAGCTGGGCGAGGCGCTCAAGCGCGGAATGGCGTTCGAGGGGACGAGCCTCGTCGAGGTCGTCGTGGATTCGGCGGTGCCGGTGCTGTACGGGCAGAAGCATTAGGGGGGCGCGTAGCCCGGATGGAGCGAAGCGAAATCCGGGAATCGTGGCACAAGCGAGTCGACCCGGATTACGCTGCGCTCCATCCGGGCTACGAACTACGACTACGACATCACGACGCCAAAAATCCCCCGTCCGCCGCGAGCACGTGGCCAACGACATACGACGACGCGTCGGACGACAGCCACACCACGGCCTCCGCCACTTCCTCCGGGCTCCCCATCCGCCGCAGCGGCAGGCCCGCACTGACGGTTGCGACATCGCCGACGCCGGCGCGCAGCATCATGTCGGTGACGACGCGGCCGGGCGCGATGGCGTTGATGCGGATGCCGCGCGGGGCGTTCTCCATCGCGGCCGAGCGTGTCAGCGAGATCGCCGCCGCCTTCGAGGCCGAGTAGAGCGAGAAGCCGGGATTGGGATTGCGCACGCCGCTGACGGAGGCGTTGACGACGATGCTGCCGCGGCCCTGCGCCAGCATCGCCGGCAGTTGATGGCGCAGGCACAGGAACAGCGCACGGACATTGGTGTCGAACACCGTGTCGTAGATCTCCGTGCCCTGCTCTTCCAGCGGCGCGCGGCGCTCCTGGAATCCGGCATTGTTGAAGGCGACATCGAGCCGGCCGCAGCGCTCGACCGCCGTGCGAACCAGCCGTTCGACGTCATCCTCTTGCGTGATGTCGGTTTGGATCGCGATCGCGTCAGCGCCGAGCTCCCGGCACGCTGCGGCGGTGTCCTTGATTTCGGCCTCCCGCCGTCCCGCGACAACAATCGCCTCCGCACCTTCCGAGGCCATCCGCAGCGCCGTGGCGCGGCCGATGCCGCTGCCGCCGCCCGTGACGAGGCAGACCTTGCCTCTCATCCGCATCCCGGCCGGCACAGTTCCGCTCATGGCTCACTCCAAAACGCTTGCGCGCGACGTTGCGCGCATATAGTTGTATGATACAACTATATGCCGGGAGTCAAGATGGCCGAGCTTGCGCTGATCGACGACATCCGCGCCGCCTCGCGATTGATGGTGCGGGAGCTCGGCTTCATGGATGCGACGGTGGCGGCCTCGGACTATCCGCCCTCGGCGGTGCACACCATTTTGGAGATCGGCATCCGCGGCCCGATGAACTCAGGCGACCTCGGCGATTTCCTGCGGCTGGAGAAATCCAGCGTCAGCCGCCTGGTGCGCAAGCTGGTCGATTGCGGCGAGCTGCGGGAGACGCCTGATGAAGCCGACGCGCGCAGCAAGCTCTTGTCGCTGACGGCGAAGGGCCGGCGCACGCTGGAGGCGCTGCACGCGTTCGGACGCCAGCAGGTGCGCGGCGCGCTGGCCGCGCTGACAGAGGCCGAGCAGCGCACGGTGCGCGAGGGCATGATGCTCTATGCCCGGGCGCTGCGGCAGAGCCGCATGGAGGATGAGGGGGAGTCGGCGGCGTAGCCGTATTCTCAGTGTCATCGCCCGCGAAGGCGGGCGATCCAGTATTCCAGAGACGGCTGTGATTCCTCGACAGGCCGCGGCGTACTGGATGCCCCGTTTCCGCGGGGAATGACAGCGGTGCGGGTGGCACCAGCCTACCCTACTTCCCGAACTCCTCCCGCATCTTGGCCTGGATCTTGGCCATGCCGCCGATCCAGCGGTCGTAATTCTCGGTCTTCTTGCGCATGTAACCGAGCACCTGGGGGTGCGGCAGGATCAGGAACGTCTCCTGCTCGAGGCCGGCGAGCACGTCTTTCGCGACCTGCTCCGGCGTGAGATCGCCGTCGCCGGATTGCGGGCCCTTCGGGATCGAGCGCAGCATGTTGGTGTCGACGCCCTGCGGGCAGAGGATCGACACCTTGATGTTGTGGGCCTTGTGCGAGATCGCGAGGTTTTCGGCAAAGCCGACCGCGGCGTGCTTGGTGGTGGAGTAAGCGGGGCTTCCGACCTGCGACAGCAGACCTGCCGCCGAAATCGTATTGAGAAAATATCCGCCGCCGCGCGCCTTCATGCGGGGAATGAGATACCGCGCCGCATAGACATGGGCCATGACATGGATCGCCCAGCTCCGCTGCCACGGCTCGTCGGAGGCGCCGCCGGCATTGACCGACATCGGATCGAAGCCGCCGCCGATGCCGGCATTGGAGCAGAACAATTCGATCGGGCCGAACTGCCGTTCGGTCTCCTCGATGACGTGGGCGATCTCTTTTTCCTGCGCGACGTCGCATCTGAAGGCCGCGCCATCCACCGTGGCGGCGACGGCTCTTGCATTGGCGGCGTCCATGTCCGCGACGACGACCTTGGCGGCACCCGCCTTGTGGAAGGCCTCGCACAGCGCCTTGCCGATGCCGTTTGCGCCGCCCGTGACGACCACGACCTTGCCGGTCACCTGCATGCGACGTCTCCTCTTTGTCTTGTAGCGCTTCTCTTTTCGGATAGCGCTTCGCTATCTTATACCGCTTCGCTTATTCCGCTTCGCGGATCTTGCTCAGCTCAACACGAGGTCGAGCACCGCGGTATAATGGCACGCCGCGCCGGCCAAGACAAAGCCGTGCCAGATCGCATTCTGGAAGCGCAGCCGCCGCCAGGCATGGAAGATCACGCCAAAGCTGTAGAGCAGGCCGCCCGCAAGGATGAAGCCCAGCACCAGCGCAGGCAGCGCCTTGACCACGGCGTCGTAGACCATCACGCCGCTCCAGCCCATCGCGAGATAGATTCCGACTGCGACGCGGTCGAACCGGCCGGGGTAGAGAAGTTTCAGCACGATACCCAGGATCGCGACGCACCAGACGCCACCGAGCAGCACCAGCGCGAACACACTGTCCCTCACCTCGAGGATGAACGGCGTATAGGTCGCCGCGATCAGCAGATAGATCGCGCAATGGTCGAATCGCCGCAGCAGCCATTTGGCCGGCGAGACCGGCCAGAGATTATAGGTCGCCGACAGCACCAGCATCGAGAGCAGGCCGGCGACATAGATCGAGACCCCGACGATGTTGGTGGCGTCGGCATAAACCGCCGTCAGCACCACCAGGACCGTGGCGGCGACGATGCCGCAGAACACGCCGATCGCGTGGATCACGCCGTCCGCGATCAATTCGGCACGGTCGTAGTTCCAGCCGATCGCGTCGGCCGCGGCGTGGACGGAGGTGGATGCAAGCTGTTTCAGCTGGAAGACGGTCATGGCAATCCGCAAGGCTAAGACAATGCCCTCTTGTAGGGTCTTTCGCGATCGGCGCATCGTTCAAACGGCTGATTTGCCGACAAAGGCGGTGGAAGTATGAAGCTTGATTTTCCCTACGCAATTGCCACTTTTGTGAACGGCTTCACTGTTCCGCCCGCCCCGAGATCAATCACGTTCATATGGCATTCAGTTTCCAGGATATGGTCGAAGAAGCGCGGCTGTCGGCCAGGGCGCTGATCGACTATGGTGAGCACTTCTTCAACCCGACGGTGCGTCTCGGGGTCACCGGCCTGTCACGGGCCGGTAAGACCGTATTCATTACCGCGCTGATCCACGGCCTCACCCGTGGTGGCCGCTTTCCGGTGTTCGAGGCCTATGCCTCGGGCCGGATCGCGCGGGCGCATCTGGCGCCGCAGCCGGACGACGCCGTGCCGCGCTTCGCCTATGAGAACCATTTGCGCGCGCTGCTCGAGGAGCGGCGCTGGCCGAACTCGACCGTCGACATCAGCGAACTCAGGCTCGTCATCGACTATCAGCGCCAGAACGGCGCCGATCGCACATTGACGCTCGACATCGTCGATTATCCCGGCGAGTGGTTGCTCGACCTGCCGCTGCTCCAGAAGAGCTATGAGCAATGGTCAGCCGAAAGCCTCGCGCTGTCGCGCGAGGCGCCGCGCGCGCATCTTGCGGGGGATTGGCACGCGCATCTCGCGACGCTCAAGCCCGAGGCGCGCGAGGACGAGCAGGCGACGCTGACGGCGGCAAAGCTCTTCACCGGCTATTTGCGCGCCTGCCGCGACGAGCGCTTCGCGATGAGCCTGCTGCCGCCCGGCCGCTTCCTGATGCCCGGCAATCTCGCCGACACGCCGGCGCTGACTTTTGCGCCGCTCGACGTGCCTGTGGGCGGCCAGGCACCGGACGGCTCGCTGTGGGCGATGATGGTCCGCCGCTTCGAGGCCTACAAGGACGTCGTGGTGCGGCCGTTCTTCCATGATCATTTTGCCCGGCTCGATCGCCAGATCGTACTGGCCGATGCGCTCGCGGCGTTCAACTCCGGCCCCGAAGCGCTGCACGATCTCGAAGCCGCGCTTGCCGGAATTCTCGACTGCTTCCGCATCGGCCGCAGCACGTTCCTCTCCAGCCTGTTCCGGCCGCGTATCGACCGCATCCTGTTCGCGGCGACCAAGGCGGACCATCTGCATCATTCCAGTCACGACCGGCTCGAGGCGGTGCTGCGCCGCGCCGTCACCCGCGCGGTGGTGCGCGCGGAAGATACCGGCGCGGAGATCGACGTGGTGGCGCTCGCCGCAGTTCGCGCCACGCGCGAGGCCCAGGTCGCGCATGGCCGCGACAAATTGCCGTCGATCCTGGGAACGCCAGCGGCCGGCGAAAGCGCCGGCGGCGAGTTCTTTGACGGCAACACGGAGGTTGCGACCTTTCCGGGTGACCTGCCGCAGGACCCCGAGCCGCTGTTCAACGGCACCGGCGCGTTCCGGGGCCTCGCGACCGAGGCCGCCGAGAAGAGCGATTTTCGCTTCCTGCGCTTCCGTCCGCCAAAGCTCGAACGCGAGGGCAATGACGAGCCGGCGCTGCCACACATCCGCCTCGACCGTGCCCTGCAGTTCCTGATCGGAGACAAGCTGTCATGAACGATCGATCCAAGCCGCGGCGGCCGGCGACGTTCCGGCTCGACGATCCCGGCGTCGTCGTCACCGAAGCCGACGAGACCAGCCGGCTCGGACGCGCCACGATCCAGATCACGCCGGAGCACGATCCGCAGGCATTGCCGGTGCCGATCGAGGCCGCGCTTCCGGCGCGGCGCGGCTTTCCCTGGGGCACGCTGTTCTGGTCCGGGCTCGGCGGGCTGACGCTGCTCGGCACCGGGCTCGGCGTGGTCCGTCTGATCGAGGATCTGTTTGCGCGCAGCGAAACGCTCGGCTTCGTCGGCCTCGCATTCGCCTTCGTCACCGCACTGGCGCTCGCGGTGGTGATCGGGCGCGAGGCCTTCGGGCTGGCGCGCCTTGCAACCATCGAGAAGCTGCATGCGCGCGCCGCCGCGGTCCTTGCCAGCGACGATCGCAAGGAGAGCCGCGTGATCGTGCAGGACCTGCTGAAGATCGCGCACCAGAACCCGCAGCTCGCCCGCGCGCGCGCCACGCTGGAAAGCCACACCGGCGATATCATCGACGGCGCCGACATGATCCGGCTTGCCGAGCGCGAACTGATGTCGCCGCTGGACGCGGAAGCGCGGCGGCTGGTGTCGTCGGCCGCACAAAAGGTCTCGATCGTGACCGCAGTTTCGCCGCGCGCGGCGATCGACGTATTGTTCGTGTTCGTGGCCGCGTTGCGCCTGATCCGTCAGCTCGCTTTTCTCTATGGCGGCCGCCCCGGCGCGCTCGGCATGATCCGCCTGCTCCGCCACGTGATCGCCCATCTCGCCATCACCGGCGGCATGGCCGCGAGCGACAGCCTGGTGCAGCAGATGCTGGGCCATGGGATTGCGGCAAAGCTGTCTCAGCGG
Source organism: Bradyrhizobium sp. 215_C5_N1_1 (assembly GCF_052075935.1). NCBI lineage: Bacteria > Pseudomonadati > Pseudomonadota > Alphaproteobacteria > Hyphomicrobiales > Nitrobacteraceae > Bradyrhizobium > Bradyrhizobium sp. 215_C5_N1_1. The sequence continues at coordinate 7,451,122 of NZ_CP197228.1, forward strand.
CTTGGCGAAGGTGTGCTGAACGGATTGCTGACCGCGCGGCTGGGTCTGGCCGCGATCGACGTGACGCGGCCGCTGCCGTTCGCGGCGCTGCCGCCGCCAAAACTGTCGGACCTCGCGACGGATCTGCTGCGGAAGAAGGACGAGGAGTAGCGGCGCTATCCGCGCCATCGTTCGCGCCATTCGCCGGACCGACCCATGGCGCGCCGTCTGAAAGAGCGAAGCTTAAGCTCGCGGTTCATCGGGAAAGTCGAAGCTGACAATGATAAACCCGACCGCACCAAACACCAACAGCGCCAGGAACAGTGCCGCAACAGCAAAGGACCACACGAAAGGCTCCGAGCAGCTGATGCCACCCAATCGAGCCAACGAGCGGAATATCATCCCTCGCCGGCTGATCTGAGGCAGACCCGGACGGGGTTAAAGGGCAATTGTCCGGTAAAATGACGTTGCTCAGTCAAGCCGCACCTCGCAAGCGAACTATCGAGTTAGCCCTTTCGAGTATTGGAGGATTATGTGCCGCAGTTAATGGCAACTGAGCACAAGGAAGCGGCAATTCAAGTCGCCGCTTTCAAGTCAGCCTCTGGCCGCCCCATCCACGGCGCATCAGCCCGTTAAGAAACTGGTTACCAGTCAATGTCACCATTTGCATATTAGGCCGCCATATGCGGCGCGCATTCTGAGAACGGCTCAATATTTCGACACGCCCGGTTGGCGGTCTCTTTCAGGAGAGGCCCAATGTTTAAGGGCTTAATGGCAGCGCTTGTGGCGCTGATCAGCACACTGCAACTGGATCGATACCTGACCAACGGCCGGTACACCGACGCGGCCATGGATATGCTGCGGCATATCAGGCGCGCGTTTGGATTTTGAGGTGCACTGGACGATTTGAGGCCGGTGATGAAGGGCATCCCATGGACTGATCTCGACGCGGAGGAGCAACGCGCCATTGCGATATTGGGCGCCGGGCTCTCCATCGAGCTGTGCGACCCCGTCGCTCTGCCAAGATTGAGGCGGCTCGGGCTGATCGCAGGGTCTCGTTTGACCGCTGCTGCGCACGAGTTGCGGAGGCGCGTTGTTCTGGAAGAACTCAGTGCGCGGGATTGAGCCGCGTAACCAATTGGCACGCTCGATCCTCGGCTGGTCGGGAGTGCCTTGCCGGGGCTAACAAGGCGTGGGGAGTTTGATGGTGGCAGGTGCAATTGAGCTGATCGTGGAGGGCTACGTTTCCCTCAGGGACCAAGCAGCTCTTGATGAGCTTCGAACACAGCGTCGCAAACTTATCGCAGATCTCGATGCATGTACCGGGATCGACTGCAGGAGTACGATCCGGCAGATCGAGGAAGACATCGTCGTGATTGAGGCCGGGCTGGCGCGGTTGCCGGCCTAGTCGGCCGGATGTTCAGAGATTGCCCGGTGTCGTATCGACAACGGTGCACTCGGTGTGGATCAGGTCCTTCTTGGTCACCCGCACGCTGCCAAGATAATAACCTCGCTCCTGGACGGCTGCCCTGATCTCGTCGCTGACCTTGAGAACTCTCGCTCTGCTCTTGCGCCATTTGTTGGAAGAGTAGAGCGCGGGCATCGGAGAGCCGTTGCTGACGACGAGGAAGTCCCGCTTGCCATTGCGATAGACATCAAACATGTCCTATCCCCGTAGATAATATCAATAAGAGAAAATATGCTTCGTCACGATAGCTCCAGCTTAGTGGCTTAAATGCCTGAGCGGGTGGTAATCTGGGATGGCGGCCTGTGAATGTCGGGAAAAATGCTGGTTGCAGCTAAGCGATCAGCTCAGATTTCTGTTTGTATGTTGTTCTCATGCCACGCCAGGCCGCTTCAACGCGTGGCCTCGTTTGCATTTGGGCCCCCACAAGGGGAGAAGGGAAGAAGGGTGCCTCGTTAGGCGAGCGTACGTTTCTCGAATTCCCCCGCCAGCACCCGCCATTGAAACAGCGGCGAATCCGTTGGCGGCGAGAGTTCCGGCGTCCAGCCGGTGAGCTTCTCAATCACGTAGGTATCCGTCAGAACGCCGCGCCACCGACGTTCGACCTGGCCGAGCTGCTCGCGCTTCGCAGGGATCGATCCCCACACCGGTGCGCGATTGTCCGGCTCTCGCCCGACATAGATGCCCGCATGCCCGCTGATCCGATCCATGCCGGGATCGCGAAAATCCTGGAAGCGGCCGCGTTCGTTGATCTCGACGACGGGCACGCGGCCCCTGAACAGCCAGCGCATCATCGCGTAGGTGCGATAGTCCGTGGTCGCGATCCAGGTCGCGCCGGTCTCGTCGAGCGCAGCCTGCGCACGCGCCGCGATCTGCTCGTAGCCGGCTTCGGCGCCGATCGGATCGATCTTGCCGAGTAGGTTCCAGGGCGCGGCGACGTAGTACAGGAATACGATGACGACGAAGGCGATCCCGGTGACGACCGCCGTGTTGAGCCAGAAGATACTCGAGCGGATCATCCGCGCCGACCAGTGCTCGTGCGACAGCATGACGAGGTTGACCGCAGCGGCGGCAAAGCCGACCGGCCACATGAACATCGGCCAGGTGTCGCCGACCCTGAGCGTCGTTGACTTGAAGAAGAAATAGAGGAACGGCACCAGCACCGCGGTCGACAGCAGGATCGCGACCGGCTCGCGCGTGCGATAGCCGCGCCACGCCGTCATCACGAGGCCTGACAGCACGACCGGCAGCATGACGAAGCCGACCAGCCCGAATTGCAGGCCGATGTAGTCGCCGATGGTGCGCAGCGAGATGCCGTAATTGGCAGTGGCCCGCACGCCCTGGAAACGGAACGAGGCCCAGTCGTGCTGCGCGTTCCAGATCAGCACCGGGGAGAACACGGCGATCGCGATCAGCACCGCGAGATAGGGGTAAGGACTGCGCAGCCAGCGCCAGCGCCAATCCGGCACCAGCAGAAACGCGGCGACCGCCGGCGCGAACATGATCGCGGTGAATTTCGACAGCATCGACAGCCCGGCGAACAGGCCCGCCGCCAGCCACCAGCGTCCGTCGCCGCCCTGCGCGAGCCGCACCAGGGCCCACATCATCGCCACCGCGAACGGGATCATGGCAACGTCCGGCGCGACCTTGGCCATCAGCAGGCCGTAATAGAGCGCAGCCTCCGGCATCAGCACCGCGAACATGATGGCGCGCGCATCATGAGTGAGGCGGCGGACCATGTCGGCGAGCAGCAGCTGCGTCACCAGCATCGCGACGATGCCGCCGAAGCGGACGCCGAGCACGGTGTCGCCGAAGATCGCGGTGCCAAAACGGATGAACCAGGCGATCATGGGGGGATGATCGAGGAAGCTGAGCGCTGCCTCCTTCGACCAGGTCCAGTAATAGGCCTCGTCGGTGCGCAGCTCGATCGCGGAGGCGTAGACGATCCGCAGCAGCGTCATCGCGGCAATGACGAGCACGGCCATAACGAGGGGTCGGCGCGCGGCGCCGGCTGGGGACACGGTCATATCAGGGGCTGTCGTCACGGCCGCGCTTTTCGCCAACCTGGGAGGGGGAGTCAATGCAGGGGGTGGTGCCGCAAACACCGGTGTCGTCCCGGGGCGCGACGAAGTCGCGAGCCCGGGACCCATAGCCACAGGGAGGAGTCGTGGCGCGAACTGGTAACCACGAGTCTTCGTCAAATCCGATCCTGTGGCTATGGATCCCGGATCGGCGCGCCGCTTGTCCGGGACGACAGCGGTGGGTGTGGCGCGCGCCTTTGCCCACCCTACGGTTCGGTAACCTTGCCGCGCATGTGATCAGGCCAGCTGTCCGCCCCTGGAATTAAACGCTACGCTGGCTGTTCTCCTTCATGAACTGATACAAACTGAATCATGGCCACTGCATCCTCACGATTGTCCGAACTGTCCCGCGCGACCAGCATGCGGCAGGTTCGGCTGGTCTGCGGCGTCATCCTGTTCTCCTACGTGGTGAGCCATTTCCTCAACCATGCGCTCGGCAACATCTCGGTCGATGCCATGGAGATCGGGGTCTACTATCACACGGCGTTCTGGCGGTTCCTCCCCATCGCGATCGTGTTCTATACGGCCGCGCTCACGCATATGGGGCTCGGCATCTACGCGCTCTATCAACGCCGCCAGTTCCGCTGGCGGACGATCGAGCCGCTCCAGCTCGTGCTTGGCTTGAGCATCCCCGCCCTCGTCATGGCCCATGTGATCGGCGTCCGGCTCGGCTACACGCTGTACGGGCACCAGAAACTCTATCCGCAGGAACTCTATCTGTTCTTCGTCACCTCGAACCGCATCTGGACCATGACGATCCTGCTGATCATCGCCTGGGTCCATGGCTGCATCGGCATCTATTTCTGGCTGCGCCTGAAACCGTTCTTCGCGCGCGCCGCGCCTTATCTGCTCGCCGCCGCCGTGCTGATCCCGACGCTGTCGCTGCTCGGCGTCTACCAGGGCGGACGCAGTGTCCAGATCGAGGTCGACGACGGCGAATGGCGCACGCACAATCTCACCCGCCGCCAGCTCGGCTCGACCGCGGAAGCCGCGACGCTCGACCGCATCACCGGCGGCCTCACCATCGGCTATGTCGGCCTGCTCGGACTGGCGCTGGCGGCACGCGGCGTGCGCGCCTTGCGCGAGCGGCGCCGCGGCATGATCGCGCTGTCCTACGGCAACGGCAAGACGGTGCGCGTGCCGAAGGGTCTCTCCGTGCTGGAGGCGAGCCTGCGCCACAATGTGCCGCATGCCAGCGTCTGCGGCGGCCGCGCCCGCTGCTCGACCTGCCGCATCCGCATCATCGGCGATCATGCCGCCCTGCCCGTGCCGTCGCAGCGCGAGGCCTTCGTGCTCGCGCGCGTCGGCACCGCCGATCCCTCGATCCGGCTTGCCTGCCAGCTGCGGCCGGACTCCGACCTCTCCTTCTTCCAGCTCTTCACGCCCCACACGCATTCGGCGGACGGACAGGCCTCGACATCAGCCAGAATCGGCCAGGAGCGCTACCTCGTCAGCCTGTTCGTGGACATGCGCGGTTCGACGCAGCTTGCCGAGAAGCGGCTGCCATTCGACACCGTTTTCATCGTCAACCGCTTCCTCGGCGCCGTCTCGCGGGCCGTGATCGAGAATGGCGGCCAGCCGAACCAGTTCGTCGGCGACGGCATGCTGGCGCTGTTCGGGCTGTCAGCCGATCCGGAGACCGCCTGCCGACAAGCGCTGAAGGCTGCCGCCGGCATCGCCACGCATATCGACGAGCTCAACGAGCTCCTGAGCCACGATCTCCGCCAGCCGATCCGCTTCGGCATTGGCATTCACGGCGGCGAGGTGATCATCGGCGATATCGGCTATCGCGATCACATCGTCTTCACCGCGCTCGGCGATGCCGTCAATGTCGCGGCCCGCCTCCAGGACATGACCAAGACGCTGGCCTGCGAAGCGATCGTCTCGGAGGAGGTCCGCCGCACCGCGGGCCTTGCCGACGATGCGCTGCCGCAGCAGGAGGTCGCGATCCGCGGCCGCGACGAGCCCCTGGCCGTGCGCGTCGTTGCGGACACGAGGCAGCTGTCGGCGCTGGTTGACCGAAGCGAGCGCGTCGCGGCCTGATTCTTCACCTCTCCCCGCAAGCGGGGAGAGGTCGGAATGCGCGCGCAGCGCGGATTCCGGGTGAGGGGGAGCCTCCGCGAATCCAACTCTCACCTCGCTCGCGGAGACTCCCCCTCACCCCAACCCTCTCCCCGCAGGCGGGGCGAGGGAGTGCACTGTCACTGCGGCTACAGCTCGGCAATCTCGTTACGAACGTAACACCGGCTTGCTGCAACGCAGCGACATGGGCCTGCTGCGAAAGCACGAATTGACTTCATCTCGATCGTTGCGACAGATGAGCGCGGGATCGCGGTGATGACTGCGGTCCAACGAAAAGCTCCGGGAGGAGACGAGAATGTTCGATCGACGCGACCTGCTCAAAGGAGCGGGCCTTGCCGCTATGGCGGCCACACTGAATTCCACCAGGGCGCTGGCACTCGACACCGTCACGCTTCCCTTCGCCAATGGCGAGCGGCCGCTGGTGAAATATCCGCAGAAGCGGCCGATGATCGGCCTGACCAGCCGGCCGCCGCAGCTCGAGACGCCGTTCGCGATCTTCAACGACGGTCCGATCACGCCGAATAACGCGTTCTTCGTGCGCTATCACCTCTCGGACCTGCCTTACAATCTCGATCCCGACAAGTTCACGCTCGAGGTCAAGGGCAAGGTCGACAAGCCGCTCAAGCTGTCGCTCAAGGACATCAGGAAAATGAAGGCGACCGAGATCGTCGCCGTCAATCAGTGCTCCGGCAACAGCCGCGGCTTCTCCGAGCCGCGTGTCGCCGGTGGCCAGCTCGCCAATGGCGCCATGGGCAATGCGCGCTGGCGCGGCGTGCCGCTGAAGGCCGTGCTGGAGATGGCGGGCGTGCAGAGCGGCGCCAAGCAGGTCACCTTCAACGGCATGGACGGCCCCGTCAGCGACAAGACGCCCGATTTCGTCAAGGCGCTCGATCTCGAGCACGCCACCGACGGCGAGGTGATGCTGGCCTATGGCATGAACGGCGAGGACCTGCCGTTCCTCAACGGCTTTCCGCTGCGCCTGATCGTGCCCGGCTATTACGGCACCTACTGGGTCAAGCACCTCAACGAGATCACCGTCATCGACAATGTCTATGACGGCTTCTGGATGAAGTCGGCCTATCGCATTCCGGACACGCCGAACAATGCGGTCGAACCGGGCACCGCGCCGAAGGCGACGATCCCGATCAACCGCTTCACCATCCGATCCTTCATCACCAGCGTTCCCGATGGCGCCAAGCTGAAGGCCGGCGGCACGACGCTGCGCGGCATCGCCTTCGACGGCGGCAAGGGCATCAAGGACGTCCAGGTTTCCACCGACGGCGGAAAGACCTGGGTCAGCGCCAAGCTCGGCAAGGATCTCGGCAAATACTCATTCCGTGAATGGAAGCTGCCGGTGAAGCTCGCGGCGGGCGCCCACGAGCTCAAGGTGCGCGCCACCGGCAATGGCGGCGAGACCCAGCCGGATGCGCCACGCTGGAACCCGGCGGGTTATCTACGCAACGTCGTCGAAACCGTCCGCGTCACCGTGGCCTGAGGGAGAATGATCATGCAGCGCACCGTTCTCCTCGCCATCTCACTCGCCGTCGCCGCAATGGTCGGTTCGGCCCTTGCAGCGCCGCTCAACTACAAGACGCCCGACGAGGTCGCCGCCTTCAAGCCGGGCCCCAATCTCGAGGTCGTGCAGGGCAATTGCAGCGCCTGCCACTCGGCCGATTACGTCAACACGCAGCCGCCGATGAAGGACAAGAAAGGTTTTTGGCAGGCCGAGGTGACCAAGATGATCAAGGTCTATGGCGCCCCGATCGACGATGCCGATGTCGGCAAGATCGTCGATTATCTGGCCGCGACTTATTGACGGATGGCGCGCGGCGTGCCGATCAATTGACCGCGAAACGGGCAAAATCGGCAAAAACGCTGCGAAGTTGAGCGGAATTCGGCGAAATGCCGATATGGTTTGAGCTACCAAGCCGGCCACATTCCGCGTATCCTGTTAGGACCGAACCGGCCGGTTGGCGGGGACTGGCGGTTCGAGATCTCGGAGGAAGACCCGCGGAGAAGACGTGATGGCTAAAGGTACGGTCAAGTGGTTCAACCCGACGAAGGGTTATGGATTTATCCAGCCTGCGTCGGGCGGCAAGGATGTGTTCGTGCATATCTCGGCAGTGCAGAAAGCCGGTCTGTCGTCCCTGAACGAAGGACAGACGGTGGAATACGAAGAGATCGCAAACCGGGGCAAGACCTCCGCAGAGAACCTCAAAGTATAAGCCCGGCAGCCTTTGCTGCCTCCCGGATCTGTCCGGGAGCCGGGCCAAAAAAATTTTAGAAGACGGCCAGTGCATTCGACGACGGGCGTTGCGATTGCACACGGAGAGCTATTTTCCCGCGAAGACCGCTCGTTCAACGCCACAGCAATGACAATCGCGACGGCCCTTCGTTAGTCCACCGGCAATGGTGCGTCGCGCTTGATCTCTTCCATCACCGCATAGGTTCGCGTCTCGCGCACGCCCGGCATCGACAGCAACGTCTCGCCGAGGAAGCGTCGATAGGCGGTCATGTCCGCAAGCCGCGCCTTCACAAGATAGTCGAAGCCTCCTGCAACCATGTGACACTCCAGCACCTCGGGTGCGAGTTTCACCGCGCGCGCGAACCGCTCGAAATTGTCCGGCGTGGTCTTGTCGAGCAGCACCTCGACGAACACCAGAAGACCCAGGCCGAGCCGGTGCGGATTGAGCCGCGCGCCGTAGCCCTCGACAAAGCCCTCCCGCTGCAACCGCTTCAGCCGCTCGCCGACCGAGGTCGGCGACAGCCCGATGCGCTCGGCGAGCTCGACATTGGCGATGCGCCCGTCCTGCTGCAGAATTGAGAGGATCTTCCGGTCAATTCGATCGAGTTCCATATTTTATGTGGCCAATATAGCAATGATCTTCATTTCCTAAGGCAAAATGACTAATTTGTCTATCGAACTACGGTCTAGCGGGCCTTATCCTGGATTTCAGCCACAGGACACGCCATGCCGAACATCCCGCCGCCCTTCACCGCCCCCTACGCGCCCGATGATGCCGAGATTGCCGCGCGGCTCTTGCCGGCTTCGCATCTCGGCCCGCCGCAGGAGGCGCGGATCGACCGCACCGCGACGCGGCTGATCGAGGCGATCCGCAAGCGCGACGACCGGCTTGGCGGTGTCGAGGACATGCTGCGGGAGTTCGCGCTCTCGACCAAGGAGGGGCTCGCCCTGATGGTGCTAGCCGAGGCGCTGCTCCGCGTGCCCGACGCGCGCACCGCCGACCAGTTCATCGAGGACAAGCTCGGCGAGGGCGACTTCATCCACCACGAGACCAAGTCCACCGCCTTCCTGGTCAACGCCTCGGCCTGGGCGCTCGGCCTCTCGGCGCGGGTGATCCAGCCCGGCGAGACGCCCGACGGCACCATCGGCCGGCTGGTGAAGCGGCTGGGCGCGCCGGCGGTGCGCACCGCCACGCGCCAGGCGATGCGGCTGATGGGCAACCATTTCGTGCTGGGCGAGACCATCGAGCAGGCGCTGGAGCGAGGCCGTCCGCGCTCCGGTCAAAAGACGCGCTACTCCTTCGACATGCTCGGCGAAGGCGCGCGCACCGCGGCGGACGCCAGGCGCTATTTCGACGCCTATGCGAGCGCGATTCTGACCATTGGCAAGGCGGCCGGCAACCATCCCCTGCCCGACCGTCCCGGCATCTCGGTCAAGCTGTCGGCGCTGCATCCGCGCTTCGAGGCGATCAGCCGCGCGCGCGTGATGGCCGAGCTGGTGCCGCAGCTGCTCGATCTGGCGCAGCGCGCCAAGGCCCATGATCTGAACTTCACCGTCGATGCCGAGGAAGCCGACCGGCTGGAGCTGTCGCTCGACGTGATCGCGGCGACGCTCGCCGACCCCTCGCTCAGCGGCTGGGACGGCTTTGGGCTGGCGATCCAGGCCTATCAGAAGCGCGCGAGCGCCGTGATCGACTATGTCGACGCGCTGGCGCGCGCGCATGACCGCCAGCTGATGGTGCGGCTGGTCAAGGGCGCCTATTGGGACACCGAGATCAAGCGCGCGCAGGAGCGCGGGCTGGACGGCTATCCCGTGTTCACGCGCAAGGCGATGACGGATCTGAACTACGTCGCCTGCGCTTCGAAGCTTTTGAGTCTGCGGCCGCGCATCTTCCCGCAATTCGCCACCCACAACGCGCTGACGGTCGCGACCGTGCTGGAGCTTGCGCAAGATGGTGGCGGCTTCGAATTCCAGCGCCTGCACGGCATGGGCGAGGCGCTTTATGAACAGCTCGCCAAGGATCACCCCGACATCGCTTATCGTACCTATGCCCCGGTCGGCAGCCACCGCGACCTGCTCGCCTATCTGGTGCGGCGGCTGCTGGAGAACGGCGCCAACTCGTCGTTCGTGGCGCAGGCGGCCGACTATCGCGTGCCGGTTGTGGCGCTGTTGCAGCGTCCGGCCGATGCCATCGTCCGGCCGCAAGCGGCGGCCCATCCCAGAATTCCGCTGCCGGGCGATCTGTTCGCGCCGGAGCGGCGCAATTCGCGCGGCGTCGAATTCGGCGCGCGCGCGGCCCTCGACCGGTTGCTGGCAGACGTGAAGGCCGAGGCAGCCGACCTCAAGCCCATAGCCGACGCAACGCCGGACCGAGCCAATGCGGCGGTGACTGCTGCGCGCGCCGGCTTTGCCGCCTGGAGCCGGACGCCGGCGGCTACGCGCGCGGCCGCACTGGAGCAGGCCGCGCATCTTCTGGAGAGCCGGAGCGCCCATTTCATCGCGCTGCTGCAAGCCGAGGGCGGCAAGACGCTGGACGATGCGCTATCGGAGCTGCGCGAGGCCGCCGACTTCTGCCGCTATTATGCCGCGCAGGGTCGAAAGCTGTTCGGCGTTGATGCCGCCATGCCGGGCCCGACCGGCGAGAGCAATGCGCTCGCCATGCGCGGGCGCGGCGCCTTCGTCGCGATCTCGCCGTGGAATTTTCCGCTGGCGATCTTCCTAGGCCAGGTCACGGCGGCGCTGATGGCCGGCAACAGCGTCGTCGCAAAACCGGCCGAGCAGACGCCGCGCATCGCCCGCGAGGCCGTAGCCCTGCTCCACGAGGCCGGCATTCCCAAGAGCGCGCTGCATCTCGTCACCGGCGACGGCCGCATCGGCGCCGTGCTGACCGCGCATGCCGACATCGCCGGCGTCGTCTTCACCGGCTCGACCGAGGTCGCGCGCCTGATCAACCGGACGCTCGCCGCCAAGGACGGGCCCATCGTGCCTCTGATCGCGGAGACCGGCGGCATCAACGCCATGATCGCGGATGCGACCGCGCTGCCCGAGCAGGTCGCCGACGACGTCGTGACCTCGGCCTTCCGCTCCGCCGGCCAGCGCTGCTCGGCGCTGCGGCTGCTGTTCGTGCAGGAGGATGTTGCCGACCGCATGATCGAGATGATCGCGGGCGCTGCTCGCGAACTCAGGATTGGTGATCCCGCAGATGTCGCGACCCATGTCGGTCCGGTGATCGACGCCGAGGCCAAGCAGCGCCTCGATGCGCATATCGCGCGGATGAAGAGCGAGGCGCGGCTGCACTTTGCCGGCACTGCGCCCGAGGGCTGCTTCGTCGCCCCGCACATTTTCGAGCTCAAGGACGCCGGCCAGCTCACCGAGGAGGTGTTCGGACCGATCCTGCACGTCGTGCGCTATCGCGCGGAAAACCTCGACCGCGTCCTGCAGGCGATCGAGCGCAGCGGCTATGGACTCACGCTCGGCATTCACTCCCGGATCGACGACACCATCGAGGCGATCATCGATCGCGTGCAGGTCGGCAACATCTATGTCAACCGCAACATGATCGGCGCCGTGGTCGGCGTGCAGCCATTCGGCGGCAACGGGCTGTCCGGAACCGGCCCGAAAGCGGGCGGCCCGCATTATCTCGCACGCTTTGCGACCGAGCAGACCGTGACGATCAACACCGCGGCAGCCGGCGGCAATGCCGCGCTGCTTGCGGGGGAGGAGTGAGGCCCTGCGCCTGGCGCCGTTGCATCCCGCTGAAACATCGGTCTAATGCTGCCATGACTTGATCTGCGCCAATTCCAGCGCGCGGGAAACAACAAGAGCGAGGGAGCTACGCCGCGATGGAAAAGGGCATTTTTGCAGGGCTCAAGGTTCTGGACTGCGCGAGCTTCATCGCAGCGCCCGCGGCCGCGACCGTGCTGTCGGATTTCGGCGCCGACGTCATCAAGATCGAGCCGCCCGGCGCCGGCGACCCCTACCGCAATCTGCCCAACATTCCGGGCTATCCGAGCAGCGAGCACAATTTCGCCTGGCTGCTGGAGGCCCGCAACAAGAAGAGCATCGCGCTCGACCTCTCTAAGCCGGAGGCGCAGGCCGTGCTCTACAAGCTGGTCGAAGAGGCCGACGTCTTCATCACCAACATGCCGCCGCCGGTGCGCGCCAAGCTCGGCATCACCTATGACCACCTCGCCCATCTCAACGACCGGCTGATCTACGCCTCGTTCACCGGCTATGGCGAGAAGGGCGAAGAGGCCAACAAGCCCGGCTTCGACAGCAACGCCTATTGGGCGCGCTCCGGCCTGATGGACCTCGTCCGCGCCGACACCCACACGACGCCGGCCCGCTCGGTCGCCGGCATGGGCGACCATCCCTGCGCCATGGCGTTCTATGGCGCCATCGTCACCGCGCTGTATCAGCGCGAGAAGACCGGCAAGGGCTCGCATGTCGCCTCCAATCTGATGGCGAACGGGGTGTGGGCCGCGGGCACGCTGGCGCAGGCCAAGCTCTGCGGCGCCAGGTTCGCCGAGCGGCGGCCGCGCGAGCGCGCGCTGAATGCGGTCGCCAACCACTACCAGTGCAAGGACGGCCGCTGGCTGATCCTGTCGCTGCTGAGCGAGGAGAAGCAGTTTCCGACGCTCGCCAAATGCCTGGGACGCGAAGACCTGATCACCGATCCGCGCTTTGCCACCAAGGCTGACCGCCACGCCCGCTCGGTCGAGCTGATCAAGATTTTTGACGAGACGTTTGCCACCAGGGATCTCGCCGAGTGGCGCAGGATCCTCGACGGCAACGGACTGGTGTTCGGCATCGTCGGCATTCTCGACGACATCCCCAACGACAAGCAGATGCTCGACAACGAGGTGCTGGTGCCGTTCGAGAACGACACCATGCTCACCATCTCCAGCCCGATCTGGATCGACGGCGCCAAGAAGGTCCAGCCGCGCAAGCCGCCGGCCGTCGGCGAGCACAGTGACGAGATTTTGCGCGGGGCGGGATACGACGAGAAGGCAATCAAGCAGCTGCGGTCGTCAGGCGCGGTGGGGTAGGGCGGCGCCACAAACTCCCCTGTCGTCCCGGGGCGCGCAAGGCGCGAGCCCGGGACCCATAACCACAGGGAGTGGTTGTGACACGAGCTGCCAACTCCGAGTCTTCGCCAAACACCTTCCTGTGGTTATGGGTCCCGGATCTGCGCTCCGCTTCGCCGCGCTTGTCCGGGACGACGTTGGGGAGGTAGCTCGTCGTCACAGACGACGTCATTGCGAGCGCAGCGAAGCAATCCAGAATCCCACCGCGGATGCATTGCTGGATTGCTTCGCTGCGCTCGCAATGACGGCGTGGGACGATCTCGCTATAAACTCACGACAACATCGCGTCTCGTGAGGCCCTCATGCCCAAATATCGCCTGCACTACTTCCCGGAGTCCGGCAACAGCTACAAGCTGGCGCTGATGCTGACGCTTTGCGGCGAGAGGTTCGAGCCGGTGTGGACCGATTTCGGTGGTGGCGTCACGCGCACGGCGGAATGGCGCAAGGCCGTGAACGCGATGGGCGAGATTCCCGTGCTCGAGGTCGACGGCGTGAAGATGACACAGACCGCGCCCTTGCTGCTGAAGCTTGCCGGGCAGTACGGCCGTTTCGGTGCCGAGACCGAGGACGAGAAGTTCGAGCTGCTGCGCTGGCTGTTCTGGGACAACCACAAGCTCACCGGCTACATGGCGACCTATCGCTTCATGCGGGCGTTCACTGAGAAAAACGATCCGCAGGTGCTGAAGCATTTTCGCCGGCGGCTCGAGGACTTCCTCGGCATTCTCGACGGACATCTCCAGCACAATGCCTTTGCGATCGGGGCGAGGCCGACGGTCGCCGATATCTCGATGATGGCCTACCTGCACTATCCGAGCGACGAGCACGGTTTTGATTTCGCGGCGAGCCATCCTGCCGTCCACGCCTGGCTCGGCCGCATGGCCACCCTGCCCGGCTGGAAGCCGGCCTATGAACTCTTGCCCGGCAAGCGGATGACGAATTACGCGAAGTGAGGGCGCTGGCACTAACCCCGCAGTGCCAGCCAGCCCAGCGTGAACAGAATCCCGCCGACGATGACGACCACCGCGACCGCCCAGGTGCTGACGCGGATGCTGCCGGTGACCTGCTTGGCTTCCTCATTGCGCGCGATCTCGCGATTGCGCTCCTTGTCGGCGTCGCTGGTCTCAGTCATGGGTCATCCAAACCGGTTGCTGGTTTTATCTGGCGCGTGACCTTTTCGAAAAACCGCTACACACTTTTTCGGATCACGCGCTAACGCGTCTTGATGAAGCACATGCCGATGCGGCTCGATGCCGCGGCAGCCTGACAGGTGAGACCTTTAGCACAGCTCCATGACGTAAAACTCTTATCCGGCGTTCCCGATCCCGCATTTTGCAGGGCACAATGGGCACCCCAACCATCCTGATATTCGGTGCCGGCCAGCTCGCCGCTGCCGCGGGTCTGCGGCCGGCTGGCAAATCCGCGTGAGAAATCAGGGCGTTTTCCCGCGGCGAATGCGGTCAGGATGTCGCGGCGGCGAACCTGGTCGCCGAAGAAATGCGGCGAGGCCGGCACGATGGTGGAGTTCGACGGTTTGTCCGCCAGCCAATCGACGCCCGGAAAATGGAAGCCGCCGATGCCGCGGGTCTGGTGGCAGCCGGCGCAGGTGACGTCGTTGAGGCGGCGCTGGAAGCCCGCGACCGAGCGGATGTTCTGCATGTCGATGCCACGCGCCGCCGCCTGCTTCAGCGCGCCGACCACGTCGTTGTCGGTGAAGACCGGCTCGCCCTTGTTGCTGTCCCTGTCCTCCCCTTGCACCATGCCGAACTCCGGCTGCAACGGCGAAGCGTCAAGGCCCGCCGGCGTCGGCACCACCGCGGCCTTGGCCAGGAATGTCTCGGGGATCAGCACTGTGCCGCGATCGAACTCGCGGAGATTTTCCGGCGCGAGCAGCCAGGCTTTGAAATCACGTCGAAGATCGTTGTCGGCGAGGATGCGGTCGCGGTCGATCTGGTTCTCCAGCGTCGATTCCTCGAACGTCTTCGTCGCGGGGTTATATTTGAACACCTTGAGCAGATAGTCGGAACGGAAATCGTGCAATGCCGATTTCGGCGCGATCGAGATCTGGATATTGGTCTCGATGCGATCGAGCATGGCGTCGGAAGGAGAGATGCCGCCGCCGATCAGCCCCTGCCAGTCGCCATTGTCGAGCCAGCGCCGCGCGACCTCGGCACAGGTAACAGGCTTTCCGTTCGCATCGGTCTGGCGCGCATCGCGTGCCTTCATCACCAGATTGAACGTCATCGGCAGGCGCGTCGCGGTCTTGCCACCTTCCGGCTTACTCTCGAAACGCACCAGCCGATAAATCAGCCTGATCTCGCCGCACGCCTCCTCCGAGACATAGGCGCGGTCCATGCGATTGACGATGCCCGCCAGCACGAAGCGGGTGTCGCGGGATTTGAGATTGGCCCGATCGAACAGCTGCACGTCAAAGCCTTCGCCGACGCCGATGGTTTCGGTCGGGTACGCCGCCTTCTGCCGGATGATGTAGTGGTCGAACTCCGCGTCGATCGCGGGTGGAATTCCCTTGAGCTGCGATAGCGACGAGAACAGCAAATCGGTCGTCAGCGGAACGTTTGCGTTCCGCTCCGGCCATAGCAGGCGCAAGATCGTAAGCGAATCGTTCTGGTCGAGCTTGCGGAGCAGATCGGGATCGATGATCGCCGTGCCGCGCGTCAACGGCGCGTTCTCCGCTGCGAAAAGCGAAACAGTTCCGCCAAGCAAGACGGCGGCAGCAAAGAGAATTCGCAACGCGCGGCTCATGCCTTCAGTAACACCGCGTAAGCCGGCCTATTCAAGTCAAAAGGCGCCTCACATGGTGGTGAAGCGCCTCTTTGAAGAGCGGATATCGAACGCTCAGCGTGCGACGATCAGGCCCTTGCTGGTGACGACGACCCAGCGGCCGTCCTGACGGCGGATCGCATCGACGCGGCCAATTCCGGGGATCGGGTCACCGGCATAGACCTCGTAGAGGCCTCCGCGGCCCTCGATCAGTGCGCCGCCATTGGCGACGTCGCGCAGCACCCAGCCGTCGATCGTCGGCAACCGGCCGACCTCGGTCTTGGGCGCGGCTGGGGCCGGAACCGGTGCGGCGGCGGCGGTCGCAACCTGGGTCGGCGCGATCGAGCCGGTGGTCTCCTTCGCGGCGGCTGCCGCGGCCTGCGCGGGGGCCGCGGGCGGCGTGGCGCGGAGCTTGTCGACGGTCTCGGACAGCTTTGCGATTTTGGCCATCGGCTCGGCCTGGGCCTTCTCGAGCTTGTCGAGGCGGTCATTGGCGCGATTGAACTGGCTGAGGCCAGTCTTGGAGGTGTGCTCGACATTCGCCTTCAGTGCGACGACATCGGCATCGATCCTGGCAACCGAGGATTCCAGCGCGCTGGTGTCGGCGACCTGCGCCGGCGCGGGGGCCGGGGCTGCGAAATGCATCATGCCGGCGGTCGCGAGCGCGCCGCTGATGGCGCCGACGCTGGCCGCAATCGCCACCACCGCGGCCATCGCCGACAGGCGGCGCTTGTCGCCGGTCTCGCGCGACTCGTCCGCCTTCACATGCGGGGCAAACTCCTCGCGCTCCCACGAGCGCTCCGACGGTGCCATGACGATGAGCTTGCCGGGCTTCGGCTCCGGCTTGGTCTCGAACTTCGGCACTTCGATCCGGGGCGGCTCGACCTTCGGGGCCTCTGCCTTGACTGGATCGGGCTTGGGCGGCGACTCATGGTCGGGGGCGATCGAGGGGGCCTCGATGCCGGCAGCCTCGACGGCCTGCGGCGCGGTCGAAGCTTCCACGACGCTCGTATCCTGGGCAGCCTGCTCAGCCATTGGTTCGCTCACAGTTCGAATACTCCACTCTGGATTGACCTTTTGGTAACTTTCATTGCTTGCGAAATCCTTACTTCGGGACCCGCTTACCGAAATTTTAGGAAGTCATCCGGGGCCGAATTGGGCCGGGAACGTGGAACCGGTGTGGCGGGCGTGAAACAAATTGTAAGCGGGGGAAGATGAACGGCCGCGGAATGGCTGCCTCCACACCGTCATTGCGAGCGCAGCGAAGCAATCCAGAATCTTTCCAAGGCCGCAGTCTGGATTGCTTCGTCGCAAGAGCTCCTCGCAATGACGGAGTGGGCGGCGCCCACTCCGTTCACGTCACCGCTCCGCCCACATCACTATCCGTCACATCACCACCGGCGCATCCGGCAGCTCGTTCGCATGCGGGCCTTGCGGTGGGAAATGTCGCGCCAGCTCGCGCGACACCGCAGCGATGCCGCCGATCACACCGCGCTCGAACTGGCCGGAGGCGAACTCGGCCTCCATCGCGCGGCAGATGCTCTCCCAGCCCTCGTCACCGACCTTCGCGTGAATACCGCGGTCGGCCACGATCTCGACGTCGCGATCGGCGAGCAGGAGATAGATCAGGACGCCGTTGTTGTGCGCGGTGTCCCAGATACGCAGATGCGAAAACACGTCGAGCGCGCGCTCGCGGGCCGGCTGGTTGCGGATCAGCGGTCGCCCGTCGAGCGCGCCTTCGACGACGAAGCGGACCTGGCCGGAATGCGTGCTCTCACCCTGCTTGATCGCCTGCTCGATGCGGGCGAGCACCTTTGGCGGAAAGATTTGCTTCGCCCGCCAATGATGCTGCACGAGATGTCTGGCAATGCGCTTGATGCCCATGACCGCTACCAGCTCCCCGAGGCGCCGCCGCCGCCAAAACTGCCACCGCCGCCGCTGAAACCGCCGCTGTCGCTGGACGACGAGCCGCTGCTCCAGCCACCTCCCGAGGAGCCGCTCGACCACGAGCCGCCGCGCGACGATCTCGTGGCTGGCGCCATCGCCGCAAACAGATCGGCGATGAAGCCGATGACGAAGCCCAGCGCTCCGAGCGCGAGCGCGATTGCGAAGGATCCGAGAATGAGCCAGGTCAGCGCCGCGATGATGCCGCCGGTCGCCAATGAGCCAAGCAGCCGGCCCAGCATGGCCCGGAAGAAGCCGCCAACCCCGATCGAGGCGAACAGCGTCACGATGAACAGCGGCGCAATATCGTCCAGATTGCCGAAATTCACAGTCGGCGAAGGCACCGGCAGCGGCTCGCCGTCGATCACGCGGATCATGCGATCGACGCCATCAGTAATGCCGCCGGCGAAATCGCCCGTCCTGAATTTCGGCGTGATGATCTCGTCGATGATCCGCCGCGAGGTGACGTCGGTGAGCGCGCCCTCGAGACCGTAGCCGACCTCGATGCGCAAGTGCCGGTCGTTCTTGGCGACGATGAGGATCGCGCCGTCGTCCACCTTCTTGCGGCCGACCTTCCAGGCGTCGGCGACGCGGATCGAGAACTGCTCGATCGTCTCCGGCTGGGTCGTCGGCACGATCAGGACGGCGATTTGGCTGCCCTTGCGCGTCTCGAAATCACGCAGCTTTTGCGACAACGCGGCGATGTCGCCGCTCGACAGCGTGCCGGTCTGATCGACCACGCGACCGGTGAGTTGCGGGATGGCGACGTCGGCAAGGGCGGGGAAATTGAATGCGAGGAGGAGTACGAATACGGCTATCGCTTGCCACAACCTCGCTGTCATCGCCCGGCTTGACCGGGCGATCCAGTATTCCAGAGACGCCAGAGGACTACGGAGGAGCCGCGGCGTACTGGATTCCCCGCCTTCGCGGGGAATGACGGCGGTGGGTGGGGCTGGGCGCATTCGCAAAACGGCGCGCAGCTACTTCGACGGCGCAGGCGCCGGATTGAAATCGACCTTCGGCGCGGTCGAGATCTCCTTTTCGTTCTCGACCGCGAAATTCGGCTTCTCCTTGTAGCCGAACATCATTGCGGTGAGGTTGCTCGGGAAGGAGCGAATGGTGACGTTATAGTCCTGCACCGCCTTGATGTAGCGGTTGCGCGCGACCGTGATGCGGTTCTCGGTGCCTTCGAGCTGCGACATCAAATCCTTGAACAGCGCATCGGACTTGAGCTGCGGATAGTTCTCGGTGACGACCAAGAGACGTGACAGCGCGCTGGAGAGCTCGCCCTGGGCGGCCTGGAACTTCTGGAAGGCGGCGGGGTCGTTCAGCACCTCAGGCGTCGCCTGGATGCTGCCGACCTTGGCGCGCGCATTAGTGACGCCGAGCAGCACGTCCTTCTCCTGCTGCGCAAAGCCCTTTACCGAGTTGACGAGATTGGGCACGAGATCGGCGCGGCGCTGATACTGGTTCACGACCTCGGACCAGTTGCCCTTGATCTGCTCGTCCTCGCTCTGGATCGCGTTGTAGCCGCAATTGGTCAGGCTCAGCGAGGCCAGAGCCGCCAGCACGGTCAGGATCTTGCGCATCAAATTCCTCCCGGTGAAATCTGGCGTAAACTATCAGATTGAACGCGCGCGGTGCCAGACATCTTGTGCCGGCGGCGCGAAAAGCAACCGCCTGACGCAAGCCCCTTGCCTATCCCTGGCCGACATAGTCAACTTGAGCAAAACAAGAACGGAAACGCCAAGGGGAACGCGATGAGCTCGTTCGAGACCATCCTCGTGGAGAGGCCCGAGCCGGCGATTGCCCGGATCGTGATGAACCGGCCCGAGGCGCGCAACGCGCA
Organism: Bradyrhizobium sp. 215_C5_N1_1; assembly: GCF_052075935.1. Taxonomy (NCBI): domain Bacteria; kingdom Pseudomonadati; phylum Pseudomonadota; class Alphaproteobacteria; order Hyphomicrobiales; family Nitrobacteraceae; genus Bradyrhizobium; species Bradyrhizobium sp. 215_C5_N1_1. The sequence continues at coordinate 7,470,632 of NZ_CP197228.1, forward strand.
GAACCTGCAGATGACCTACGACCTCAACGCCGCCTTCGACGAGGCGGTGCAGGACGACGCGCTCAAGGTCATCATCCTCGCCGGCAACGGGCCGCATTTCTCATCGGGCCACGATCTGCGCCCCGGCGGCAAGAACGCCGCAGGCGTCGATTTTCCGCCGATCGGAAATTGGGGTGGCTTTGCGGAGGCGAACGCGCATGGCCGCTTCGCGCGCGAGCAGGAAATATATCTCCAGATCACGCGGCGCTGGCGCAACCTGGCCAAGCCGACCATTGCCGAGGTGCACGGCAAGTGCATCGCCGGCGGGTTGATGCTGGCCTGGGCCTGCGACCTCATCGTCGCCAGCGACGATGCTCAGTTCTGCGATCCCGTGGTGACCATGGGCGTCTGCGGGGTCGAATGGTTCGTGCATCCCTGGGAGCTCGGCCCGCGCAAGGCCAAGGAATTCCTGTTCACCGCCGACGCATGGAGTGCGCAGGAGGCGCATCAGCTCGGCATGGTCAACCGGGTCGTGCCGCGCGCGGAGCTTTCAGCGTCGGTGCTGGAGCTGGCGCGCCGGATCGCCTCAAAGCCGTCCTTCGCGCTGAAGCTGACCAAGGAAGCCGTGAATCGCTCGGTCGATGTGATGGGCCAGCCCGCCGCGATCGACCAGGCCTTTGCGCTGCATCAGCTCTGTCACGCCCATAACCTTCAGCAGTTCGGCATGGTGGTCGATCCATCAGGACTGCATCCCTCCGTGCGCAAGCCGCCGGCGGCCGCGGAGTAACGACATGGACCTCAACCTGAGTGACGAGCAACGGCTGCTGCGCGAAAGCGCGGAGCGCTTCGTGGCCGAGAGCTACGATGCCGATCACCGCCGCAAGATGGCGAACGACCCGCTCGGCTTCAGCCCAGCGGTCTGGAAGCAGTTCGCCGAGCTTGGCTGGCTGGCGCTGCCGATTCCCGAAGAGTTTGAGGGGCTCGGCGGCGGCGCGGTCGAGATCGGCATTCTGATGGAAGCCTTTGGTCGCGGGCTGGTGTCGGAGCCGTATGTTGCAACGGTGGTGCTTGGAGCCTCGCTGATCGACAAATGCGGCAGCACCGCGCAGAAGCAGGCGCGGCTGCCGAAGGTCGCGGACGGATCACTGAAACTCGCCTTCGCCCATTCCGAGCGCGCGGCGCGGTTCGATCTCGCAATAGTCGCGACCGTCGCCCACAAGACGGCGCAAGGCTGGCGCGTTGCCGGCAGCAAGATCGCGGTGCTCGACGGCCTCGCCGCCGACGAGATCATCGTCTCCGCGCATATCCACGATCACAAGGGACCTTCGGGACGGATCGGCCTGTTCCTGGTGCCGGCGAAGACGCCCAGCGTCGTCATCACCGACTATGAACGTCTCGGCGGCGGACGGGCCTGCAATATCGAGCTGTCCGGCGTCGAGCTGCCGGAGGATGCCCTGCTCGGCGACGGACACGACGCCCTGCCCGCGATCGAATGGGCCGTTGACCGCGCCATGGCTGCGCTCGGTGCCGAAGCCGTCGGCATCATGCAGACGCTGCTCGACACAACGCTGGAATACACCAAGATCAGAAAGCAGTTCGGCCGGCCGCTCTCCGCCAACCAGGTGATCCGCCACCGCCTCGCCGACATGGCGATGCAGGTCGATGAGGCGCGCTCGATGGCGCTGCGCGCCGCGTTGAAGGTCGATAGCTCGCCGGTCGAGCGCGCCCGCGCTGCCTCCGGTGCGAAAGCGAAGATCGGCAAATGCGCGCGCTTCGTCGGCGAGCAGTCGATCCAGCTTCATGGCGGCATGGGCGTCACCGAGGAGCTCGAGGTCGGCGCCTATTTCAAGCGGCTGGTCGCCTTCGACACGCTGTTCGGCGGCAGCGCGCACCATTACAGCCGCCACGCCCAGCTCGGCCGCACGGCCTGACACAAGGAGCGCATCATGGACCTCTCGTTCAACACCGAGGAGCGCGCCTTCCAGGACGAGGTGCGCGGCTTCATTGCAAAAAACCTCACCGAAGAGATGAAGCGCGCAACCGCGCTGACGCCGTCGGTGTTCTCCGACCCTGATATCGGCATGGCGTGGCAGCGCGCGCTGCACCGGCAGGGCTGGGGCGCACCGGGCTGGCCGGTCGAATATGGCGGTCCGGACTGGACGCCGGCGCAGCGTTGGATTTTCGAGACTGAATCCGCACGCGCCGGCGTGCCCAATGTCAACGTGATGGGCGTGAAGATGGTCGGGCCCGTCATCATCGGCTTCGGCTCGCCCGAGCAGAAGAATTTTTATTTGCCACGCATCCTCTCCGGCGAAGACTATTGGTGCCAGGGCTATTCCGAGCCGGGCTCCGGCTCCGATCTCTCGTCGCTGAAGACGCGCGCGGTCCGCGACGGCGACGACTACATCATCAACGGCACAAAAATCTGGACCACGCACGCCCACCACGCCAACCGCATGTTCGCGCTGGTGCGCACCAGCGACGGACCGCGGCAGCAAGACGGCATCAGCTTCATCCTGATCGACATGACAACGCCGGGCATCACCACGCGCCCCATCCTCACCATCGGCGGCGACCACGAGGTCAACCAGGTGTTCTTTGACGATGTGCGCGTGCCCGTGGCCAACCGCGTCGGCGACGAAGGCAAAGGCTGGACCTACGGCAAATATCTGCTCGAGTTCGAGCGCGGCTCCGGCATCGCCTCGGCAAAATTGCGCGAGGGTCTGAAGGCGATCGCGGAGCTGGCCGAGTCGGACCTGACGGGTCGCGCGATCGACAGCCCGGATATCGCGACGCGCATCTCGGAGGTCGAAATCGATATCGACGCGCTGGAGATGACCGAGCTGCGCGTGCTCTCCGCACTTCAGACCGGGCAAAATCCCGGCGCGGTGTCGTCGATCCTGAAGCTGCGCAACAGCGAGATCAGGCAGGCCGTGACGCGGCTGGGGGTCGACGTGATCGGTCACGACGCGCTCGCGGTCGAGCCGATGCGCCCGCTCTACAAGCTCAACCATGCGCCGGCGACGCCTGAGGAGATGCTGACGGTGGTCCCGGAATATCTCAACGGCCGCGCCTACACGATCTTCGGCGGCACCTCGGAGATCCAGCGCGACATCATTGCGAAGATGATGCTGGGGATTTAAGGGCGTGGGGATTTAGCCAGAGCTGGCGGGGCATTCTCCGCTGTCGTCCCGGACAAGCGCAGCGAAGCGAAGCGCAGATCCGGGACCCATAACCACAGGGTGAGGTTATGGCGCGAGCTGGTCACCACGAGTCTTCGCCAAACCACTTCCTGTGGTTATGGGTCCCGGGTTCGCGCGTTGCGCGCCCCGGGACGACAGCTGGGTGTATGGCGACAGCCGGCGTAACAACGCGCCCCGCTTAACCCGCCACCTTCGCGTCCTTGATCGCCTTCCAGATCTTCTGGGGCGTCAGGGGCGTGTTCAGCTGGGTGATGCCGAGCTCGGCGAGCGCGTCCATCACGCCGTTGGTGACGCAGGGCGGGCCGCCGATGGCGCCGGATTCGCCGCAGCCCTTGGCGCCGAGCGGATTGGTCCGGCAGGGCGCGGAGTCGTCGAGCGTGACCTCGATCGGCGGAACGTCGTCAGCACGGGGGATGCAATAGTCCTGGTAGCTCGCGGTGAGGAGCTGGCCGTCCTCATCGTAGGACACGCCCTCGTACAGCGCTTGTCCAATGCCCTGCGCGACGCCGCCATGGATCTGGCCGGTGACCAGCATCGGGTTCACGGCAACGCCGACGTCGTCGACGGTGGTGTAGCGCACGACCTTGGACACGCCGGTCTCCGGATCGATCTCGACCTCGCAGATATGCGTGCCGTTCGGCCAGCTCGGGCCATCGACCTCTCCTTCGGAATCGACGCTGAGCTTGGCGCCGCCCTCCTTCTCGGCGAGATCGAACAGGCTGATGCGGCGGTCGGTGCCGACCACGGTGAGCATGCCGCCCTGATATTCGATGTCCTCGACCGAGGTCTCCAGCACGTTGGCCGCCTTCTCACGCGCCTTCTGAATCAGGTCGTTGGAGGAAACTGCCACGGCCGTGCCGCCGACGAACAGCGAGCGCGAGCCGACGCTGCCGAAGCCCATCGCAAGATCCGTGTCGCCCTGGACGACGTCGATCTTGTCCATGGCAATGCCGAGCGTGTCGGAGATCATCTGGGTGTACGTGGTCTGCAGCCCCTGCCCCATCGCCATGGTGCCGGAATGCAGCACGACGCGGCCCTGCGAGGTCGCGTGCAGGCTGACCTTCTCGGTATGCGCGCGGCCGCCGGTCCATTCGATGTAGGAGGTGAGCCCGCGGCCGTAGAGCAGGCCCTTCTTCTTCGCCGCCTTCTTGCGCGCGGCAAAGCCGTCCCAATCGGCCAACTTCACGGCGCGATCGAGCAGGTGGGCGAAGGCGCCGGAATCGTAAACCTGACCCGCGGCGTTGGTGTAGGGCAGCTGCGCCGGCTTGATGTAGTTCGCTTTCCGGATCGCACGCGGATCCATGCCGATTTTTCGCGCGGCGGCGTCGAACAGGCGCTCGACGATGAACACCGCTTCGGGCCGGCCCGCGCCGCGATAGGCGCCGACCGGCGCGGTGTGAGTCATCACCGACTGCACCTCGAAATGCACCAGCGGCAGATCGTAGACGCCGGTCTGCACGAACGGCCCGAGCACCAGCGGGATGATGTTCGCCGCACCCGACGAGTACGCGCCGGTGCAGCCGATCGACTTGACGCGATAGGCCAGCACCTTGCCCTTCTCGTCGAGCGCGAAGGATGCCGTCGAGGTGAGATCGCGGCCATGGGTACCGCCGACGAATTCGTCGGTGCGGTCGCCGCGCCAGCGGATCTTCCGGTTCAGCTTGGTCGCGGCATAGGCGACGATGCCGTCTTCCGGATAGAGGTTGGTCTTCTGACCAAAGCCGCCGCCGATGTCGCCGACCAGCACGCGGACGCTGTCCTTGGGTCGCTTGAGCACGGCTTCCGCCAGCACGTCGCGGGTCGAGGCCGGCGTCTGCGACTGCACATGCAGGAGGAGGCGGCCGGTCTTCTTGTCGATCTCGGCAATGGTCGAGCGCGGCTCCATCGCGGAGGGCACCAGACGCTGGCTGACGATGTCGAGCTCGACCGTATGCGCGGCCTTGGCGAATGCCTCGTCCGCCTTGGCGGCATCGCCATAGCTCATCGCACCGACGATGTTGTCGGGCGCCTCGGGCCACACCACGGGCGCGCCGGGCTTGACCGCTTCGACCGGATCGACCACCGCGGGCTGCACGTCGTATTCGATCACGATCGCTTCGGCCGCGCTCTGCGCCTCGGCACGCGAGGCGGCCACCACTGCGGCCACGGCTTCGCCGGCATAGCGGACGATCTCATGGGCGAGCAGGCGGCGCGGCGGCACCGTCATCGGCTTGCCGTCGGGGCGCTTGAAGATGCTCAGGGTCGGAATGGTGCCGATATCGTCCTTGACGAGATCAGCGCCGGTGTAGACCGCGGTGACGCCCGGCATCGATGCCGCGGCGCTGGTGTCGATCGCGACGATCTTCGCGTGCGCATGCGGCGAGCGCAGCACATGCAACCACAGCGCGCCCTCCTCCGGCTTGTCGTCGATGAACTGACCCTTCCCGGTGAGCAGCCGCTGGTCTTCCAAACGCTTGACGGGCTGGCCCGCTCCGAAACGCAAATTGCCGGGAAGAATGTTCATTCCGTGGGGTCCTCAGGGTCTTTTCGAAACTGCGGGCCGCCTTTTAGCGGATCGATCGGAGGCATACCAGCCGCGGTTTTGGGCGGTGAACCCACAGATTCGTCATGCCCGGGCTTGTCCCGGGCATCCACGTTCTATGTGCCACAGGGCAAGACGTGGATGGCCGGGACAAGCCCGGCCATGACGGCTAATCAAGCTCCCTCAACGCCGCCTCCACCACCTTGCGGGCGTCGGCCGACAGCGCGGCCTGCGGCGGGACGGGATCGCCGACGTCGTAGCCCTGAACCGCCAGCCCCGCCTTGATGCAGGCGGCGAGGTTGAAGCGGGCGAAAGCCTCGTTGATCCGCCACAGTCTGCGCTGGAGCGCCATGGCCTCGTCCCAGCGGCCGGCCTTGCAGAGGTCGTAGAGTGCGACGCTCTGGCGCGGGATGATGCAGGCAGGTCCCGCCATCCAGCCGAGCCCGCCGATCAGCATCACCGCCGCCGGGATGTGGGCGGAGGCCGAGAACACGCGCAAGGCATAGCCGCAGCGGTTCATGATCGAGAGCAGCCGGCCGGTATTGGTCGAGGCGTCCTTGATGTAGCCGATGCGCGGATGTTCAGCGAGGCGCGCGATGATGTCGAGCGTGAGATCGGAACGCTGGAATTGCGGATTGGTGTAGATGACGACCGGGATGTCCACGGCATCCGCGATGGCGCGGAAGTACGATTCGACCTGGGCATCGGCGAGCGGAAAGTACGCTTCCAGGATCGCCAGGATGCCGTTGGCACCACACTTCTGATACGCCCTCGCCTGCGCCACTGCATCCGCCGTCGAGGTGGATGCGACGCCGGCCACGACCGGCACGCGGCCCTTCGCGGCCTCGATGGTGGTCTGCACGATCGCGGTGCGTTGCGCGGCATTGAGATAGGCGAACTCGCCGGTCGAACCCAGCGGCGTCAGCCCGTGCACGCCTGCGCCGATCAAATCGTCGCAGAGCTTGCCGAGGACTTCGGTGCGCACCGTGCCATCGGCATCGACGGGCGAAATGAGGTAGGGAAAGACGCCGTGAAAATCAGGCATGTCAGGCTGAACCCCGGAAAATTGGCTAGCGCCTGACCGGTCATAGCAATGCCCGCGCTATCGATCAAACCCTGATCAGGCGCACCCGCGTGCCCCAGGGATCGACGGCCTCCAGACCATTGGCGAGCGCCGTGACATGCGCGCCGCCCTTGCGCAGGCGCTCCTCCTGCGCAGCGAGAATGTCCTGCTTCGCCATCACCAGCGAGAACCAGGCGAGCCCCGTGGTCTGATCGTCGCGTTGGCCGGCCCCCTGGCTCTGCCAGACGTTCATGCCGAGGTGATGGTGATAGCGGCCCGACGACAGGAACGCGGCGCCGCCACGGCGGCGGGTCGGATCGAGGCCGACCGTGCCGTGATAGAACCGTTCGGCCTCGGCGAGATCGCCGACACGCAGATGCATGTGGCCGACGCGCAGACCATCCGGCGCCTTGGCGTAGTCTGCCACGCGCGTGTTGGTCAGCGACAAGAGGTCAGGGATGTTGAGCTCGTCGCTCGCCATCTTCACGCTGCCCTCGCTCCACTGCCATTGCGAGGGATCGCGGTCGGCATAGACCTCGATGCCGTTGCCTTCGGGGTCGTCGAGATAGACGGATTCGCTGACGAGATGATCGGCGAAGCCCGACAGCGGCACGCGGTGCGAGGCGGCGTGCACCAGCCAGCGCGCGAGATCTTTTCGCGACGGCATCAGGAAGGCGGTGTGGTAGAGGCCCGCGGCGTTGCGCGGCTCGATCGCGGCCTCGGGACGGGCTTCCAGCACGAGCAGCGTGATACCGGCCGTGCCGAGCGTCGCGCCGGTCGCGGAGCGCTCCATCACGGTGAGCCCGATCACGTCGCGATAGTAGTCCGCGACCTTGTCGAGGTTCTTGACCCGGAGCGTCACCATGCCCACCCGCATCGGCGTGCGGCTGGCATAGGTCGGACCGCCGCCTTGCGGCAGGCCCTCGGCCCGAGCGGCGGCGGCCGCCGCCATCGCGAGCGAGGTCGCACCGGCGAGTTGAAGCAGGGTACGGCGGGTGAGGTCGACGGTCATCGGTCGGGGCTCGCTGGAAACGCTTAGGGACGTGCGGTGCAATTTCTGGATTGCTACACGTTCCCGTGAAGGCCTCCCAATCACATGTTCGTCGGCCGTAGTCCTGCGGAAGCCGGTCCGCCCCATCTGTCCTGGCCACCCGGCCAGTTTCGCTATCGCCCGCGACATCCCAGATTGAGGACAATTTACAGGAGCCTTCCATGACCGACCCCACTCCTCTGTCGTCCCTTTCGTCCGCGCTCGCGGATGTCGTGACGCGCACCGCGCCATCCGTCGTCGCCGTGCATTCGCATCGCTCCCGCGCCACCGGCTTCGTCTGGAAACCCGGCTTGATCGTCACCGCCGACGAAGCGCTGGCCGACGAGGGCGATATCCAGATCAGCCTCCCCGACGGCAGCACCGCGGCCGCCACAATCGTCGGCCGCGACCATACGACCGACATCGCGCTGTTGCGCACCGATGCCAGTCTTGCGCCGGTCAAGCTGGCCGCGACCGTTCCGCCCCTCGGCACGCTGTCGGTCGTCGTCGCCACCGATCGCGATGCGCCGAGCGCGGCGCTCGGCATGGTATCACTGTCCGGCAAGAGCTGGCGCTCCTTGCGCGGCGGCGACATCGATGCGCGGATCGAGCTCGACGTACGCCTGCGCTTCGCGCAACAAGGCGGGCTCGCGCTCGATGCATCAGGCGACGCCTTCGGCATGGCCGTGCTCGGGCCGCGGCGGGTCCTGGTGATCCCGACGGCGACAATCGAGCGGGTCGCGGCACAGCTCGAGGCGCGCGGCCGCATCGCCCGCGGATATCTCGGCCTCGGGCTCCAGCCGGTGCGGCTCGACGATGGCATCGGCGCGATGGTGATGAATGTCGACAAGGCCGGCCCTTCGGCTGCGGCCGGCATCCGCCAGGGCGACGTCATCGTGGCGGTTAACGACCAGAAGCTCTCCGGCGTGCGTGCGCTGTCGCGGACGCTGGGACCTGCGAGCGTCGGCACGGTCGTCGATGTCGCGGTGCGCCGCGGCGGCGAGCCAGTCAGCTTCAAGGTCACGATCGGCGAGAGGCCCGAGGCGTGAGCGAGGACAACGCGCCCGAGATCGTGCTCGCCCTGGAGATCGACGATCCCGCCCTCGCCGATCGCCTGGCGGTCTTGCTCGGCAACATCGCCGGGCTTCGGCTCGCCGCGCCCGGCGAGGCCGCCACGGCGACGGTCATGGCGCGCGATCCGCGCAGCATGCCGGAAGACATCGCGCTGACGCAGCGCGAGCTCGATGTCCTGGCGCTGATGGCGGAAGGCGCGTCCAACAAGCTGATCGCGCGCCAGCTCGGCATCTCCGTGCACACGGTCAAATTCCACGTCGGTTCGCTGCTCGACAAGCTGGATGCCACCGGCCGCACCGACGCGGTCGCGCATGCGGCACGCCGCGGCGTGATCGAGCTATGACGCCGTCAGCTCCTATCGCGCTGATGTCGCCGGGAAGCTGAGCCGGACCGTGAGGCCCGGCGCATTGTCGTGCAGTGCAATCTCGGCGCCATGGAGACCGGCAACGGCCGCGACCAGGCTCAAGCCCAGACCGTTGCCCGGCGTGTAACGGCTCTGTTCGAGCCGGTAGAAGCGCTTGAACACGTGATCGCGCTCTCCGGTGGGAATGCCCGGGCCATCGTCGGCGATCGCGATCACCGCCCCGCCACCGGCGCTGCGACAGGTCACGGTGACCTGCCCGCCCGCGCGGCCGTGCTTTATCGCGTTGTCGACCAGATTGGCGATGGCGTCGAACAGCAGGTCGCGGTCCCCCGTAATCGCCACCTGGCGGTCGCCGTCAAGGCTGAGGCGGGTCGCCACCTGCTCGGCCGCGGCGTCATAGAGTTCGACGACCTCGCCGGCGATTTCAGCGAGGTCGAGCGCACGAAACGCACTCCGGCGGGCGCGGGTCTCGATCTCCGAGATCCGCGTGATGGAAGCGAACATGCCGAGCACCGAATCGAGATCGGCGATGGTGTCGCCGATCAGCACCGCATCGGCCTCACCATTGCGCGGGGTGTGATAGGCCTTTTCCAGCCGGCCGCGCATGCGCGTCAGCGGCGTGCGCAGATCGTGGGCGACGTTGTCGCTGACCTGCTTGACCTCACCCATCAGCGTCTCGATGCGGTCGAGCATCTGGTTGAGGTTTTCGGCGACGCGGTCCCACTCGTCGTGACTGCCGCGCAAGGGAATGCGCCGGTCGAGCCCCGACAGCATGATGGCGCGGCTGGTCGCATTGATCTCCTCGATCCGTCCGACCGTGCGCCGCGTCACCAGCACGGCCGCGACCCCGGCCAGCACGGCCAGCAGCACGGCGACGGCGACCATCGCGAGCTCGATCATCGCGGTGAAGCCGCTGTGATCGCCGGCGTCGCCGACCCGGCCCTGCACATAGGCGATCGTGCCGAAATAGACATAGGCCATGATCGCCGCGACGATCAGGCCGAACGCCGCGATCGCGATCAGTGCCAGACGGAAGGTGGAGGAGCGGAGCGTCTTAGCCAGGAGCACGGATGCAATATCCGATGCCGCGGATCGTATGGATCAGCGGATAGGCCTGGGCATCGTCGACCTTGCGGCGGACCCGCCCGACATAGACGTCGATGATGTTGGTGGAGGGATCGAAATGCAGATCCCAGACATGCTGGAGCAGCATCGCCCGGGAGACGACGCGGCCTTCGTTGCGGACGAGATATTCGAGCAGCTGAAACTCGCGCGGCAGCAGCGGAATTTTCCGGCCGCGCCGGCTGGCGTTGCGCGCGATCAGGTCGATGGCGAGATCGCCGACCCGCAGGATGGTTTCCTTGGCGACGGTCTCGCTGCGGCGGCCGAGCGCCTCGAGGCGCGCCAGCAGCTCGACGAAGGAGAACGGCTTGACGAGATAGTCATCGCCCCCGGCGCGCAAACCGCGCACGCGGTCGTCAACCTCGCCGAGCGCGGAGATGATCAGGAAGGGTGCGGCGATGCCGTCGTCGCGCAACTGGCGCATCACGGCGATGCCGTCGATGTCGGGCAGCATGCGGTCGATGGTGATCACGGCATAGTCGCGGGCGACGCCGTGGCTCAGGGCTTCACGACCCGTCGCGGCAAGATCGACGTCGTAGCCCGAGGTGGTGAGTTCCTCGACGAGCTGGCCTGCGGTTTCCGGATCGTCCTCGACGACCAGAATGCGGCGGTGACCTCCGGTCATGCAAAACTCCGCGCGACGATCGCCACCAGACTATCCCGTTCCGGGGCTGAGCGGAACCGCCCGGTGGCGATCGCGACAATGGTGCGGTACCGCGATGCGACTACCAATAGTCTCCGCACACATTGACCCATTGCCATCCATAGGGCGTCAAGCTCCTGCGCCAGCAACCATCGTCGTAATAGTTGGCATAGTTGGCATAGAAGAACGGCGCGCCGACGAAAGCGAACCGGTTGAAGCGGTGACGGTGGAAGAAGGCATGGCGGCCAATGAACGGCCTGCCGTGCCAGCCCGGGCCAGCAAACCGCGGGCCGAAAGCGGCGCGGGTCGCTAATGGTGCACCGGCAAAGCGCGGCCCGATGGCGGCGCGGGCAGCCATTGGCGAGCCGACGAAGCGGGCTCCACCGAAGCCCGGGCCGCCAGCAAAGCGCGCGCCACCCATGCCGCCGAAACCACCCGCGCGCATGCCGCCGAAGCCACCCGCATGCATTCCGCCGCCACCGAAATGCCCGCCACCGCCAAAGCCGCCATGGCCGCCACCGCCGAAGCCGCCACCGCCATGGCCTCCGCCACCGCCGCCACGGGCAAGCGCAGGTGAAGCGAGCGCCATCATTGCGGCGAGCGTCACCGCAGTGACGCCTTTGAGAAGCCTGTTGTCCATCGAAGCATCCTCCGTGCTGCGCGGCGATCTTTCTGCCGCGCGAGGAGGATCAGATGAGAGGAAGGGACAGGCACCTTCAACTTACAAACGCGCCAGATTCTGACGCAGGTGTTAGGGACGAACGCTCTTTCGCTCCCTCACCCCGTTCTGACGGGGAGAGGGTGGGGTGAGAGGCTGCGTCCCGCCAAGGTGATCTAAAAAGTGATCGCAACGCTTGTCCCGTGCACCGTCAAGTTACGAGCCGGAGGGGCCTTTGATCCGGTCAGCCGCATGCCTTGCCTCACCTGGATCGCTAGCGCGATCCGACCTCTCCCCGCAAGAGCGGGGAGAGGTTAAAGTATCACGCCCGCTTGCCGCCGTTCCTCTCGGCCGCCCGGCGCATGGCCTCCGCGAGGGCGCCGCCGCCGGAGGATTCCTGGTTGCGCGGGGCCGACGACGTCATGCGCGCGGGGTTTCGCGAGCTGTTGTCCCGCTGCATGCCGGGCGCGTCCTTCTTGGCGCCGACCTCGTCGTCGAGGCGCAATGTCAGCGAGATGCGCTTGCGGGCGACTTCGAAGTCCAGCACCTTCACCTTGACGATGTCTCCGGGCTTCACCACCTCGCGCGGATCCTTGATGTAGTTCCTGGACATCGCCGAGATGTGAACCAGGCCGTCCTGGTGCACGCCGATATCGACGAAGGCGCCGAAGGCGGCAACGTTGGTCACGGTCCCCTCGAGGATCATGCCCTTCTGGAGATGCTTGATCTCCTCGACACCCTCCTTGAACACCGCGGCCTTGAACGCCGGACGCGGATCGCGGCCGGGCTTCTCGAGCTCGCGCAGGATGTCGGTGACGGTCGGCAGACCAAAGGTCTCGTCGACGAAATCTTTCGGCTTCAGCGTACGCACGATCTCGCTGCTGCCGATCAGCGCCTTGATGTCACTCTTGGTGGCGCTGAGAATCCGGCGCACCACGGGATAGGCTTCCGGATGCACGCCGGACGCATCGAGCGGGTCCTCGCCGCCGAGGATGCGCAGGAAGCCGGCGCATTGCTCGAACGCCTTCGGGCCGAGCCGCGGCACGTCCTTCAGCGCCTTGCGCGACTTGAACGGGCCGTTGGCGTCGCGGTGGGCCACGATGCTCGAGGCCAGGCCGGAGCCGACACCCGACACGCGGGCCAGAAGTGGCGCCGAGGCGGTGTTGACGTCGACGCCGACCGCGTTCACGCAGTCCTCGACCACGGCATCGAGCGACTTGGCGAGCTTGGCCTGGCCGAGGTCGTGCTGGTACTGGCCGACGCCGATCGCCTTGGGCTCGATCTTGACGAGCTCGGCGAGCGGGTCCTGGAGACGGCGGGCGATCGAGACTGCGCCTCGCAGGGTGACGTCGAGACCCGGCAACTCCTCCGAGGCGAAGGCCGAGGCCGAATAGACCGACGCGCCGGCTTCCGACACCACGATCTTGGTCATCTTCAGCTCGGCCAGGCCCTTGACGAGATCGCCTGCGAGCTTGTCGGTTTCGCGCGAGGCGGTGCCGTTGCCGATCGCGATCAGCTCGACACGATGCTTCAGCGCAAGCTTGCCGAGGATCGCAAGCGCCTCGTTCCACTGCCGCTGCGGCTCGTGCGGATAGATCACGGCAGTATCGACCACCTTGCCGGTCGCGTCGGTGACGGCGACCTTGACGCCGGTGCGGTAGCCCGGATCGAGGCCCATGGTGACACGGGTGCCGGCGGGTGCCGCGAGCAGCAGGTCGCGCAAATTGGAAGCGAACACGCGCACGGCCTCGGTCTCGGCGGCATTCCACAGCCGCATGCGCAGGTCGATGTTGAGATGCACCTGGATCTTGGTGCGCCAGGCCCAGCGCACGGTGTCGATCAGCCAGCGGTCGCCGGCGCGCTTGAGGTCGGCGATGCCGAACCGCTTCATGATCTTCAATTCATAAGCGCTCGGCACGCCCGGCGGCGACGCTTCGGCTTCGGCCTGCATCTGAAGGTCGAGGATTTCCTCCTTCTCGCCGCGGAACATCGCGAGGATGCGGTGCGACGGGAGCTTCGTCAGCGGCTCGGAGAACTCGAAATAGTCGGCGAACTTTTCGCCCTCGGTCTTCTTGCCCTCGCGCACCTTGGAGGCCATGCGCGCGTTGGTCCACATCTCTTCGCGCAAAGCACCGATCAGGTCGGCGTCTTCGTCGAAGCGCTCGACCAGGATGGCGCGGGCGCCATCGAGCGCGGCAGCGGCATCGGCAACGCCCTTCTCGGCGTTGATGAAAGTTTCGGCCACGACCTTCGGATCGTTGCCCGGCTCTGCCATCAGCTGATTGGCCAGCGGCTCGAGACCGGCTTCCTTGGCGATCTCGGCCTTGGTGCGGCGCTTCGGCTTGAACGGCAGATAGATGTCTTCCAGGCGCGCCTTGCTGTCGGCGGCGAGAATGGAGGCTTCCAGCGCCGCATCGAGCTTGCCCTGCTCGCGGACCGATTCGAGGATGGCTTTGCGGCGGTCTTCGAGCTCGCGCAGATAGCCCAGGCGCTCCTCCAGGGTGCGCAATTGCGCGTCGTCGAGCGCACCGGTCGCTTCCTTGCGGTAGCGGGCGATGAAGGGAACCGTGGCGCCGCCGTCGAGCAACGTCACCGTCGCCTCGACCTGCTCCGCCCGTACCCCAAGCTCCTGCGCAATTTTCTGGTTGATATTTGCCACGCGAGAATCCCTCTATCCAAGCACGCGACGCGGGGGCGAACCACCGGCAGCGGGACGCCGCTTATGGACCAACCGAGGTTGATTCATCAAGGTGCGGCGCGCAACCGTCGACAGAGGATTTTTTTGTTGAACCGGATGCGATCTCGCCACATTCGTGGGTGCCTGCACCCCCGCTTGTGCCTTGACATGCGCCTCCGTTCCACGGCTGGTTCATCCGCCGGACCACCGAACTCCACACGAGGACTGCAATGCGGACAGCATCGGTCGGCGTCTTCAGGGTCGCCACCAAGGGCCCCGGCGACGTCTCCGGCCTCATGGCCATGATCGGCTCCGGCGCGATCGACCCGACAACGATTTTGGCCATCCTCGGCAAGACCGAAGGCAATGGCGGCGTCAACGATTTTACGCGGGAATATGCCGTTGCTGCGTTGTGCACCGCGCTGGCGCCAGAACTCGGCCTTTCGCCAGAGGCGGTCGAGCAGCGCATCGCCTTCGTGATATCGGGCGGCACCGAAGGCGTGCTCAGCCCGCATATCACGGTGTTCACGCGGCGCCAGGCTGAGCGCCCGGCAGGCATGTCCGGCAAGCGCTTGAGCATCGGCATGGCGCACACGCGGGACTTCCTCCCCGAAGAGATCGGCCGCTCCGCACAGATCATGGAAACGGCCAAGGCGGTGACTGCCGCGATGGCGGATGCCGGCATCACCGATCCCGCCGACGTCCATTTCGTGCAGATCAAATGCCCGCTGCTCACCAGCGACCGCGTCGAAACAGCAAACGCGCGCGGCAACAAGACGGCCACGACCAGCGCCTACAGCTCAATGGCCTATTCGCGCGGCGCCTCCGCGCTTGGGGTCGCGGTCGCGCTCGACGAGATCGCTTCCGATGTTGGCGACGACGACGTGCTGCGGCGCTACGATCTGTTCTCGTCGGTTGCGTCCACCTCGTCCGGGATCGAGCTGATGCACAACGTCATCATCGTGCTCGGCAACTCGGCGTCTTCAGCAGGCGAGTTCGAGATCGGCCACGCCGTGATGAACGATGCGATCGATGCCCCGGCGGTGGTGTCGGCGTTGAACAGCGTCGGGCTTGGTGTTGGCCTTGGTGTTGGGCTTGGCGTCGCGCCGCTAGCCACCGAGGGCCGCGAGCTCGTCAACATCTTCGCCAAGGCCGAGGCCTCGCCTGATGGCAGCGTGCGCGGCTTCCGCCACACCATGCTCGAAGATACCGACATCAGCTCGACGCGCCACGCCCGCGCGGCCGTCGGCGGCCTGATCGCCGGCCTCGCCGGCACCGGCGCGGTCTATGTCTCCGGTGGTGCCGAGCATCAGGGGCCGGCGGGCGGCGGCCCGGTTGCGGTGATCGCAAGGCTGTCTTAATGACGCGGCGACCTCTCCGCCCGGCGCAACCCTGCCCTTCGCGCCGGCTCAGTTGATTCACGCGGGCCCTTGCGAAAAAGGTGACGCCGCTACCCACGGGGATTTTGACTTCATGACTTTGCCGATGAGCTGGAACGAATGGGCGCAGCACGATGGCGTCGGACTGGCAGCGCGCGTCCGCAAGGGCGAGCTGACGGCGAAGGAACTGGCGCGCCAGGCCGCCGCGGGCGTGGCCAAGGTCAATCCGGCACTGTCGGGCGTGGTCGAGCTGTTCGAGGACGTGATCGCCGATCCGGCCAAGGACGGAGCCAATCTTGCCGGCCCGTTCGCCGGCCTGCCCTTCCTGATGAAGGACCTCGGACCGACCATGAAGGGCCGGCTGCAGGAGATGGGCTCGCTGCTGATGCGCGGCAATCGCGCCGCGGCCGATACGTTCCTCACCGGTAAATTCCGTCAGGCAGGCCTCAACCTGATCGGACGCACCACGACGCCGGAATTCGGCGTGTGCAGCTCGGCCGACAATCCCGCCGTCTACGTGACGCGCAATCCCTGGAATACCGACTACACCACCTGCGGCTCGTCCGCGGGCAGCGCGGCGATGGTCGCGGCCGGCGTCGTCCCGATCGCGCATGCGACCGACGGCGGCGGCTCGATCCGCATTCCCGCCGGCGTCAACGGCAATATCGGGCTGAAGGTGTCGCGCGGCGTGTTCTCGCTGGCCCCGCACATGTCCGACCTCACCGGTCTCGTCTCGATCCAGGGCTGCCAGTCGCGCTCGGTGCGCGACACCGCTGCCTTCGTCGATCACGCGCGCGGGCCTGCGCCCGGCGAGTTCATGCCGTTCTGGACCACGGCGCAGCCCTATTCCGAGATGATCAAGCGCGACCCGTCAAAGCTTCGCATCGCGCTGTCGCACACCTGGGGCGACTACACTGCGACGCCGGAGATCGCCGCCGAGCTGGAGAAAACCGGCCGCTTCCTTGAAGGCCTCGGCCATCACGTCGAATACGCGCTGCCCGAACTCGACTTCCGCGCCGCGTTCGCGGCGCAGACCACCTGCTACATCAGCAATTTTGCCGTGGTGATCTCCAACATGCTCGCCGCACGCGGGATGGAAAAGCCACCGGAAGATCTGATCGAGCCCATGAACATCAGGATCTGGGAAGCCGGTCGGCACACGAGCTTCGCCGAGCGGGCGAAGATGCAAGGCGTGTTCAACACCACGTCACGCGGCTTCGGCGCGTTCTTCGAGCAGTGGGACGTGATCCTGACGCCGATCACCGCGTTGCCGACGCCGAAGGTCGGCACCAGGGAATATCTCACCATCTCCGAAAATCCTGACGTCCTCGACTGGTTCGGCAATCTCTGGCGCTTCTTCGCCTTCACGCCGCTCGCCAATCTCTGCGGCATGCCGGCGATCTCGATGCCGATGGCAGAGCAAGACCACGGCCTGCCGCTCGGCATCCAGGCCATCGCCAAGCAGGCCAATGACGGCCTGCTCCTGCAGCTCGCCGCCCAGATCGAGCGCGCGCTCGACGGCAAGTGGAACGGCGGCAAGAAGCCGAAGGTGCATGTGGGCTGAGAGATTGCGATCGCATTCAAAAGCGATCGCCCGCGATCTCAATTCTTCACCGTCGGGATCACCTCCGCCGGCTGCTGCTGACCCTGCCTGTACATCGCCAGCGCCTTGTCGAGGGCCTCGCGCAGCGCCAGCGCTGCGGCCACGCTGCAACGCAAGTGCGCGGTCTGGACCACGTCGACCCTGACGGCGGCACCGACCGGCATCAGCAGGTTCGCGGCGAGCTCGATCTGGATCGCGCCGTTGTGGTGTCCGAAGCAGGATGCGCCGTCGAAATAGATGATCGGTGCCCGTTCCGAGCTGGAGCTCGAAATGGTCACGGGCCCCTGATTGGTGGCGGGTGTTTCGGGGTCGGCCATGGGCACTCCTTAGGGCTAGTCGACGGACGAAGCGCCCACCATCGTTGCTTCGGCACACCATGTCGAGGCCAAACCGGCCCAGGCAGACCAGCCTGCGAACCTGCCTGATGAGCCCCTTTCGGGGTTTTGCGCGGCGCCCGACCTGGTCTAGAACGTCGTCATGTCCACTTCACCCACCACGCTGCCGTTCGAGGATCTCGCCGAGGCGATCAAGGGCCGCCGCTCCGACTACGGCCATATCAGCGGGCTCCAGCTCGACCGCTTCGCCCCCGCCGAGGCCTGGTCCAGCCTGCCCTATCGTCCGGTCTTCGTCGGCGACACCGAGACCGGCGTGCTGCATGGCGGCGTCGTCACCGCGATGCTGGACGAGAGCTGCGGCATGGCGGTGCAACTTGCGCTCGACGGCACGCGCGCGATCGCAACCCTGGATCTGCGCATCGATTATCAGAAGCCGGCGACACCGGGCCTCGACATCAAGGCGCATTCGGTCTGCTACCGCACCACGCGCTCGATCGCCTTCGTGCGCTCCACCGCCTATCAGGACTCCGAGGACGATCCGGTTGCAACCGCGACCGCCTGCTTCATGATCGGCGCCAATCGCACCAACATGCTCGCGGACCGCAGGATGGACTCGCGCAGCATCCCGACGCTGGAGGCGCCCGACGATCCGGACGGCCCGTTCGCCAACAGCCCGTTCGCGCGCTGCCTCGGCATTCGCGTCAATAACGACGGCACGCTGACGATGCCGTTCTCGCCGCAGATCATCGGCAATCCGATCCTGCCCGCGATCCATGGCGGCATGACCGGTGCTTTCCTCGAGACCTCCGCGATCCTCGGCGTGAGGCGCGAGCTCGGCATCGCCGCGCTGCCCAAGCCGATCGGACTCACCGTCAACTATCTGCGTTCCGGACGCGCCCTCGATACCGTCGCCAATGTCTCGATCGTGAAACAGGGCCGGCGTATCGTCGCCTTCGAGGCGCGGGCCTGGCAGGACGATGCGAACAAGCCGATCGCCACCGCTTTCGGCCATTTCATGCTGCGGCCAACGCCCGGAAGTGACGAGGAATAGGCGTATTTTCCCTTGACGACCGGAGTTCCGGCCACAACGATAGCGCGGTTCCTGCGAGAGGTATTGGATTGCGGCATCCGCTCGACATCATCGCCATGTTCGCCGCGCTCTGGCTGCTGGCGTCGATGGTGCTCGACGCGCTGACGCCGAAGGAGCTGACCGCGGTGATGATCGGCATCGCGATCGGGCCCGCCATCGTCATCACCGCCGTGTTCTATTATTTGCGCTGCCCGCGCACCGATTTCGCGGTGATGTTCGCAGCGCTCTGGCTGATCTCCGATATCGCCATTGCATTCATCTCGCCGACGCAGCTGCCGTATTTCCTGATCGCACTCGGCTTCGTGCCGGCCCTGCTGATCGGCATCGTGCTGCACTGGCAGCGCTTCCAGCACCGCCACGAGCGGCTGCCCGCGCCTTCGGTGAAGCGGGGCTAGCGCGGTAGCAGATTTGTTTTAGCGAGATCCAGCACCTCGTCGCCGCGCCCGTTCATCACGGCGCGCAACACCCAGAGGCTGAAACCCTTGATCTGCTCGGGCGTGATGGTCGGCGGCATCGACAGCTCCTGCTTCGCCGTGACGACGTCGAGCAGCGCGGGTCCGTCATGCGCCAGCATCTCCTTCACGGCGCCCGGAAGCTCGCCGGGGTCCTCGACGCGTTTGGCGAAAATGCCCATCGCGCGCGCCATCGCCGCGAAATCAGGATTCTCAAGATCGACATTGGTGTCGACGAACCCGGCCGCCTTCATCTCCAGCGCAACGAAGCCGAGCACGCCGTTGTTGAAGACCACGATTTTCACCGGCAGCTTCATCTGGGTCAGCGTGATCAGGTCACCCATCAGCATGGTGAAGCCGCCGTCACCGGAAAGCGAGATGATCTGGCGGCCGGGCTGCGAGGCCTGCGCGCCGATCGCCTGCGGCATCGCGTTGGCCATCGAGCCGTGCACGAACGAGCCGATCAGCCGGCGGCGGCCGTTCATGTCGAGATAGCGCGCGGCCCACACCGTGGGCGTGCCGACATCGGCGGTGAAGACGGCGTCGTCGGAGGCATGGTCGCTGATGACTTTTGCCAGATATTGCGGATGGATCGGTTTGCTGCCCGGTGTCCCCTTCGCAAGCGAGTCGAGCCCTTCGCGCGCCTTCTTGTAATGCGCGATGGCGTCGTCGAGATGCCTCCGCTGGGTCTTGGTCTTGAGCAGCGGCAGCAGCGCCTCGATGGTCAGCTTGACGTCGCCGACGAGGCCGAGATCGATCTTGCAGCGCCGTCCCAGATTTTCCGGGCGGATGTCGATCTGCGCGACCTGCGCATCGGTGGGGAAGAACTGCTTGTAAGGGAAATCGGTGCCGAGCATCACCAGCGCGTCGCAGGCGTGCATGGCGGCATAGCCTGAGGAGAAACCGATGAAGCCGGTCATGCCGACGTCGTAGGGGTTATCGTACTCGACATGCTCCTTGCCGCCGAGCGCATGCACGATCGGGCTCTTCAGTGCTTCGGCCAGCTGCATCAGCGGCGCATGCGCGCCGGCGCAGCCGCGGCCACAGAACAGGGTGATGCGCTCGGCGCCGTTCAGGAGGTCCGCGAGCGCCTTCAGCTCGTCGGCCTGCGGCACAACCTTCGGCGCCGACAGCGCGAGCCCGCGCGTCGTCGACAGCGCGCGCTTGGGCGGGCTGCGGAACGCGATGTCGCCGGGCATCGCGATAACCGCGACGCCGCGCAGGCCGACCGCCGCACGAATGGCGTTCTCGATCACGTAAGGCAGCTGGCTCGCATCCGACACCAGCTCGCAATAATGGCTGCACTCCCTGAACAGGTTTTGCGGATGGGTTTCCTGGAAATAGCCGCCGCCGATCTCCGCCGAGGGGATCTGCGCGGCGATCGCGAGCACGGGAACACGGCTGCGATGCGCGTCGAACAGCCCGTTGATCAGATGCAGATTGCCCGGGCCGCAGGAGCCTGCGCACACCGCAAGGCTTCCGGTCATCTCGGCTTCGCCGGCAGCCGCGAAGGCCGCCACCTCCTCGTGGCGGACATGAATCCATTCGATGGTGCCGCGGCGGCGCAGCGCCTCGGTGAGACCGTTCAGACTGTCGCCGACGATGCCGTAGATGCGCTTGACGCCGGCCTGCTCGAGCGTTGCCACGAACAGATCGGCTACGTTGTTGATCGCCATGTCGGTCTCCTGATCTCGCTGGTGCAGCAAGATAGGATAAAGCGCGGCTATGACGGGATCACGGCTTGTTTATTGCTGGGTCAGTCTTTCACAATCGCCCGATCATAGGCCGCGATTGTCACCTTTGCGCGAGCGGCGACATCGGCGGCCGTCATGCCGGGCTTGTAGAGGCTGGAGCCGAGCCCGAACGCGGTCACGCCGCCCTTCATGTACTCGGCAAAATTCTGGTCGGAGACGCCGCCGACGGCGGCGATCATCACGCCCGCCGGCAGCACGGCGCGGATCGCGGCAATACCGGACGCACCGAGCACGCTGGCCGGAAAGAATTTCAGGCCCGATGCTCCGGAGCGCGCCGCGAGCAGCGCCTCGGTCGGCGAGAACACGCCCGGCAACGTCACCATGGCGTACTGATGTGCACGCGTGAGCACCTGCGTATCCACATTCGGCGAGACCATCAACTTGCCGCCGACGTCATTGAGACGATCGACATCTGCGGCGGTCAAGACCGTGCCGGCGCCGATCAGGACGCTGGCCGGCGCGAGCTTCGCGGCAATCGCGATCGAGCGGAACGGCTCCGGTGAATTCAGGGGGATCTCGATCGCGGTCATGCCGGCCTCGATCAGCACGCCGACGATCGCCTCGGTCTCCTCGGGCTTCACACCACGCAGGATCGCGACCAGCGGACGCTTCATCGGCGGAAAGGGAACGCTCATCTCAAGATTCCTCTCATTTCGTCCAGATCGCGGCAGCGGCCATCGACAGGCCGCGGCGAACGGCTTCATCGGCATCGATCGGCTGCACGGTGACCGACAGCGCATCGAAGGCCAGCCGGTACAGCATCGCGAGCCGCCCGGAGGCAATCAGCGTGATGCCCGCTTTCGGCACCGTGCCGGAGAGCCCTGCCGCCAGCTCGACGCCGATCAACGTGCCCGACAGCGTCTCGCGCGCGGCGGCCGGCGTGCCGCCGAACAGGAGCTGCCGCGACCGCGCTGTGAACAAAAGGTTGGCCGCGAAGGCCGGCGCTTCATACGCGGCTTTCACGGCCGCCTTGAAGCTCGCGACATCCTCGGCGTCATCGGCACCGGCGACCGCGAGTGACAAGATCGTCTCGCGCGAGACCACGCTGAAGAGCTCGCCGGTCATGAAGGTGGAGAAATGCACGACCGTGCCGTCCTTCACGCGCACCCATTTCGAATGCGTGCCGGGCATGCAGACCAGCGCTTCGCCAGGGGCCCCGAGACCGAGTGCACCGAGCAGCTGCGTCTCCTCGCCGCGCATCACGTCCGGCGCCCTGGTATCGCGCTGCGCGATCCCGGGCAGGATGCGAATATCGCGCGTCTCGCCGGGCACAAGCGCGGCCTGCTTCAGCACGGCAGAGAGCGGCGCAGGTGTGTCAACATAGCCGGCCTCGACCCAGCCGGTCTTGGCGCCGGCCATACCGCAGACAAGCACCGGCAGCTGGGCCGGGGCCTCGACAGCTGTGAGATGCGACTGCAGCACGCCGGCAAAGCCGGCCTTGGCCGCGGCCAGCATGCCCTCATCGCTGCGACGTTCAGCCAGCACCTTGCCGGCACGGTCGATCAGCCAGAGGCGGAAGCTACTGGTGCCCCAGTCCACCGCGACATAGGCGGGTTCGGTCATCTCAACACGTATCCTTAGTCTCACGGCCAAGACGCCGTCTCGCGACAATGAGACGACGGCGCGCAAATCCGCCCCGGGATATCGGCTATTGCCGCCTCAAACCAGCGATTTTTCGCGGGTCTGAGGCGCTCGCCGCGCTGGCACACCGCTTGCGATGCGGTGGCACACCGCTTGCTAAAGCTGTCCTGTTCAAGTCCGGGAACGCGCAACAAGACGCGTCAACATCAGATGAGGAAACCCATGGAGATCGGCTATTTCACGATGCCTTCGCACCCGCCGGAGTGCGGCTTGAAGGAAGGAAACGACTGGGACCTGCAAGTCATGCGCTGGCTCGATGAGCTCGGCTATCAGGAGGCCTGGGTCGGCGAGCACCACACCGCGCCCTGGGAACCCAATCCCACGCCGGACCTCCTGATCGCGCAGGCGCTGATGCAGACCAAGAATATCCGCATCGGGCCGGGCGGCTTCCTGCTGCCCTATCACCATCCGGCCGAGCTCGCCAACCGCGTCGCAATGCTCGACCATCTCTCCGAGGGTCGACTCAATTTCGGCGTCGCCGCTAGCGGCCTGCCGAGCGACTGGGCGATGTTCAACGTCGACGGCATGAGCGGACAGAACCGCGACATGACCCGCGAGGCGCTGGAGATCATCCTGAAGCTGTGGTCCGATCCCGCGCCCTTCACCTACAAGGGCAAGTTCTGGACGGTGACCAAGCCGGACACGATGTTCGACTTCCTCAAGCCCCACATCAAGCCGCTCCAGGCCCCGCATCCGCCGATCGGCGTTGCCGGGCTCTCTAAGAACTCGGACACGCTGAAGCTCGCCGGCGAGCGCGGCTTCATTCCAATGAGCCTCAACCTCAACCCTGCCTATGTCGGCAGCCATTGGGACTCGGTCGAGATCGGCGCCGCCAAGACCGGACGCAAGCCGAACCGGGCGGACTGGCGCCTCGTACGCGAGGTGTTCGTCGCCGACACCGACGAAGAGGCGTGGAAGCTCTCGACCGGTGACATGATGGGCCGGATGATGGGCGAGTACTTCCTGCCCCTGCTCGGCCATTTCGGCTTCAAGGACTATCTGAAGCACGCGCCCGACGTGCCCGACAGCGACGTCACCGTCGAATATTGCGCCAAGCGGAACTGGATCGTCGGCTCACCCGCAACCGTCGCCGAGAAGATCGAGAAGATCTACGACGAGGTCGGCGGCTTCGGCGTGCTATTGGTGTTCGGCTTCGACTACAAGCACAAGCCGGAGGCCTGGCGCCATTCGCTCTCGCTGCTCAGCAAAGAGGTGATGCCGCGCCTGAAGCATCTCGGCTCCGCGAAGAAGGCCGCTTGACGCGCGGCGGGTGCGGCGCAATCGTGTCGCACCCGCCCCGTTTCGGAGATTTCGGCGTGAGCGTCGACGCAAAGGATTTCAAACTGGCAATGCGCCAATGCGCCGGCGCGGTTGCGCTGGTCACGGTTGGCGCCGAGCACGGCAAGCGCACCGGGCTGACTGTGACATCAGCCTGCTCGCTATCGGACAATCCGCCGTCCCTGATCGTCTGCGTCAACCGTAACGCCAGCGCACATGCGCGAATCCGCGAGGAAGGCGCCTTCGCGATCAACTTCTTGCACGAGGACCACGCCGTGCTCGCGCTCACCTTCAGCGGCCAGAAGGGCGTCAACGGCGACGACCGATTTGCGTTCGGGCAATGGACGCGCGGGGTGACCGGCGCACCGGTGCTGACGGATGCGGTCGCCGCATTCGACTGCGTGCTGGCGCAGGAATTCGAGACCAAGACGCATTCGATCTTCGTCGGCGAGGTGCGTGGCGTCACGCATTCCGACGAGGCCGCGCCGCTGGTGTATCTGCGCAGCAGCTTCCACGTCCCTCACGAAATCCGCGGCACCGTTTCAGTCGGCGACCTCGATTCGCGGCATCTGAGCTGGAGCGATTTTTCGTAAGCTTCTCGCTTGCTGTTTTCCCTTCTCCCCTTGTGGGAGAAGGTGGCGCGAAGCGCCGGATGAGGGGTATGTCTCCGCAAACTCGAAAGGGAGTAATCGCGGAGGCAGACCCCTCACCCGTCTCGCCGCTACGCGGCGATCCACCCTCTCCCACAAGGGGAGAGAGGAAGAAAGAACGCCGCATGCGACTGAACGCTACTGCGCCGTCTCGATCTTCAACTGCTTGATCTTGCGGTACAGGGTGGCGCGGCTCAGCTTCAGCGCGCGGGCAGCTTCCGTCACGCGGCCGCCATGCTTGCGTAGCGCCTCGACGATCGTCGCGCGCTCGGCCGTTGCGAGATCGGGCTCTGCCGTCCACCCACCGAACGGAGGCAGATCGAGATCGGCATCCATGATGACGCCGTCCTCCGCGGTGCAGCCGGCAAGCCGCAGCACGTGGCGCAGCTGGCGCATGTTGCCGGGATAGGGATAGGCCGAGAGCAACGCCCAGGCCTCGTCCGACAGGCGGCAATCCGGCGCCTCCTCGCGCGCGATCTGGCGGATGATATCGTCTCTGTCGGCGCGCTCGCGCAACGCCGGCAGTCGCACGTCCATGCCGCGCAGCCGGAAGTAGAGATCGGCGCGGAAGGCGCCCTCCTCCGCCATGCGGCCGAGGTCGCGATGGGTCGCGCTGATCAGGCGGATGTCGACCGGCACCGGCTTGAGCGCGCCGAGCGGCCAGACCTCGCGGTTTTCGAGCACGCGCAAGAGGCGCGTCTGCAGCGCGATCGGCATGTCGCCGATCTCGTCGAGAAACAGCGTGCCGCCGTCGGCCTGCACGATCAGACCCTTCGAGCCGTCGCGGCGCGCGCCGGTGAAGGCGCCGGCCTCATAGCCGAACAGCTCGGCGTCGATCAGGCTCTCCGGCATCGCCGCACAGTTCAGCGCGACATAATGGTTGCGGGCGCGGTTGCTCGCCGCGTGAATGGCGCGCGCGAACACATCCTTGCCGACGCCGGTCTCGCCATGCAGCAGCACCGGCAGATTGTGGTCGCCGATGCTTCTCAGCCGTTTGACGCTTTTGATCAGGCCGGGATCGCGACCTGCGAGCCGATGCAGCGAATTGAAACGATCGACGGGAACGTCACGACGCTGAGTGGACGGCCTCGCCCGCAGCGGCGGCGCGACATGTCCCTGCCCGAGCGCGCTGCCGTCGGCGCGGCGCAGTTCGACGACCTCGTCCGCACCACGCGCCGCGTGATGATCGAACTTGATATAGCGCGACAGATCGATGCCCGATGCGATCAAGCCGTCTGTGAGGCCCAGCAGCGCGCGCGCCGAACGGCAGGCGCCGACGATGCGGCGATCGTCGTCATAGGCAAGCAGGCCGCTGCCGCCGTCGCCCGGCACGGTGGCGATCCAGGCGTTGTGGAAATGGCCGCGGAAGATCGCGCCCTCCATCCGCCGCGTCGCCTCCATCGTCACCGCGAGCGCGAGCTGATGCCCGGCGCGTTCGAGATCCTCGCGGCACGAGGTGATGTTCACGGCACCGGCGAGCCGGCCGGCCTGATCGAACAGTGGCGCCACGGCGCAGGAGAACATGTGCCACTGCGCGCGAAAATGCTCGTCGCGATGCACCAGGATGGGCTTCTCTTCGGCAAGCGCAGTGCCGAGCCCGTTGGTGCCCTCGAAGGTCTCGGCGAAATTCGAGCCGGTGTAGATCTTCCAGTCCAGAAACATCTTTGCGTCGGCTTCGGCCGGCAGGCGGCTGAACAGCATGGTCGCGTTCACGTCAGCGAGATTGACGCAGTAGCCGGCGTCGCGCAGCACGCGGGCGAGATCGTCGAGCTCGGGGGTCACGAGCCTGATCGTCTCCTCCATGGGCCCGGCGACGTGGCGAATCTCGGCTTCGGTGAGCGTCTGCGGCGGGCCCTGGCGGGCGGGGTCGAGCTTGTGGCTCACCAGGCAGCGCCGCCAGGAATTGGCGATGCGCGAAGAGGCATCGACGTCGGCCACGTGATTGGCGACGGACAAGACACGGGCGACATGGTTCGAGGCCGAAAGGCTGGCCATCGCGGACGTCTCCACCCTGCATTATTGTGCAAAGTCTGGCAGCACAGGCGGGGATGTCAATCGGGAACCGGGACGCAGCTATTGCTGCACTGCGCTCACCACGTATCGATGCAGGGTCGCTTCTTCTTCGTCCTCGCGGGCGGCCTCGGCACCGAGCGCACGCCCGCCATGATCCAGCGCCGCGTCTCGGCGGGGTCGATGACGTTGTCGATCTCGAACACCGAGGCGATCGAGACCGCCTTGCCGTTGGCATAGAGCTCGGCGACCTTGTTCCGATAATAGGTCTCGCGCTCCTCGGGGTCGGCGATCGCCTCCATCTCCTTGCGGAAGCCGAGGCGGACATACCCCTCCAGGCCCATGCCGCCGAATTCGCCGGTCGGCCAGGCCGCGGTGAAGAAGGAGGCGTGGAAGCCGCCGCCGATCATCGACTGCGCGCCGAGACCATAGCCCTTGCGCAGCACGATGCCGAACAGCGGTACGGTAAGGCTCGCGCCGGTGACGAACATGCGCGAGACGTGGCGCACGATCGCGGTCTTCTCGGCCTCCGGACCGACCATGAAGCCGGGCGTATCGCAGAGCGAGACGATCGGCAGATCGAAGGCGTCGCAGAGCTGGAGGAAGCGCGCGGCCTTGTCGCCGGCGTCGGCATCGATCGCGCCGCCGAGATGGCGCGGATTGTTGGCGATCAGTCCGAACGGCTTGCCCTCGATGCGGATCAGCGCGGTGATCATGCCAACGCCGTAGTCGCGGCGCAACTCCAGCACGGAATCCTTGTCCGCGACGAGATCGATGACGCTGCGGATATCGTAGACCCGCAGGCGGTTCTCCGGGATGGCGCGGCGAAGCAGGCGCTGGTCGGCCGCTTGCCACTCCGTCACCGCACCCTGGAAGTAGGACAGGTATTTTTGAGCCACCCGCGTCGCCTCCTCCTCGTCCTCGACCAGGATGTCGATGACGCCATTCGGCGACTGGAACGTAACAGGGCCGACCTCGGCCGGATGATAGACGCCGAGACCGCCGCCTTCGATCATCGCCGGACCGCCCATGCCGATCGAGGCGTTCCTGGTAGCGATGATGACATCGCAGCAGCCGAGCATCGCGGCGTTGCCGGCAAAGCAGTAGCCGGAGACCACGCCGATAACCGGCACGAGGCCGGAGAGCCGTGCGAACTGCACGAAGGACGGGCCGTCGAGGCCGGTCATGCCGAGTCGGTCGGTGTCGCCGGGCCGGCCGCCGCCGCCTTCGGCGTAAAACACCAAGGGCACACGCCAGTCTTCCGCCAGCGTCAGCATGCGGTCGATCTTCTTGTGGTTCATGTGGCCCTGCGTGCCCGCGAGCACGGTGTAGTCGTAGGCCACGACGATGCAGCGGCCGCCCTCGGCGCCGAACTTCTCGGCATTCACCGTCGCAACACCCATCACGAGGCCGTCGGCCGGTGTGCTCTTGATGAGATCGTCGAGCTTGCGGCGGCGTCGCTGCGCTGCGATCGCAAGGCTGCCATATTCCATGAACGAGCCGTCGTCGACGAGCTGCGCGACGTTCTCGCGCGCTGTGCGCTGGTTGGTGTTGCGGCGGCGCTCGACCGAGGCCGGCCGGTTCGCATCGAGCGTATTGGCCTGGCGCGCGATCATCTCGGCGAGATCAGGGCGGATGTGGTCGAGATCGACATCGGCCTCCGCTGCCGACGCATCGGCCGCGACGTCGAGCGGCTCCAGATACATGATTGGTTCGCCATGCATCAGGGTCACGCCATCGCCGGCGACGAGCTTCATGACGCGGCCGCCCTGCTCGGCCATGACCAGATGCTCCATCTTCATGGATTCGATCACGGCGAGCTGCTGGCCCGGGCGCACGATCTCGCCTTCCTTCACCTGGATGATGACGATGGTTCCCTGCAAGGGCGCAGCGACCATCACCGCGCCTTCGGGCACGATCTGCGCGACGTGCGTCTCCGCGCCATGGCCGCTTCGCTCGGTCGCGGCAAAATAGAGCGGCTTTGCCGCGCCATCGGCCGCCTCGACCAGCTTTGCGATGTTGCGATCGATGAAATCGGTCGCGATGCGGTTAGTCCTGAAATCGGGATGTGCGAGCACGGCTTGGAGGAAGGCGATGTTGGTCACGACGCCGTCGATCCTGAACTCGCGCAAGGCGCGCGAGGCTTTTGCCACGACGTCGTGCCAGGCTTCGCCCGGCGTGTGCACGATGACCTTGGCCAGCAGGGAGTCGAACGCCGCGCTGGTTTTATAGCCGGCATAACCAAAACTATCGACGCGGACGCCGGGCCCCGACGGCGGCTCGAACACGGCGAGCACGCCGCCGGTCGGATGCGTCGCCCCCAGCTCGTCCAGCGTCTCCATGTTGACGCGGAGCTGCATGGCATAGCCACGCGGCTTTGGGATGGCGCCCTGTGCCAGATCAAGGGATGCCAATGTTGCGCCGGCGGCGACCGCGAGCTGGGCGCGGACGAGGTCGAGGCCGAGCACTTCCTCCGTCACGGTATGCTCGACCTGAAGCCGCGGATTGGCCTCGATGAAGGCAAAGCTGTCCTCGGCCGTGCCGTCGACCAGGAACTCGAAGGTGCCGAGATTGTCGTAAGACGCAGCGGTCGCGAGCTGCTTCGCAGCTTCGATGATGCGGCCGCGCAAGGCGTCACTGAGCGACGGGCTCGGCGCCACCTCGATCAGCTTCTGGTGCCTGCGCTGGATGGTGCATTCGCGCTCCCAGAGATGGGAGATCGCGCCGTGGCGATCGCCGATGATCTGCACCTCGATGTGGCGGGCCTGGCGGATCAGGCGCTCGGCATAGACGCCGTCGAACCCGAACGCCGCCTTGGCCTCGGATTGGCAGCGCGCATAGGCTTCCGCGAGATCGGCGGCATTCTCCACGACGCGCATGCCGCGGCCGCCGCCACCGGCCATCGCCTTGATCACGATCGCCGCGCCCTTGCCGAGGGATTCGAAGAATGCCGTGATCTCCTCCAGCGACGAGGGCCCGCTGGTGCCGGCGATGATCGGCACGCCGCAACGCTTCGCCAGTTGCCGCGCCGCGACCTTGTCGCCGAACAGTTCAAGCGCGGCCGGCTTCGGCCCGACGAAGGCGATGCCCGCATCCGCGCAGGCCTTGGCGAACGCGGCATTCTCGCTGAGGAAGCCATAACCGGGATGCACCGCGTCGCAGCCGGCGCTCTTCGCCGCCTTCACCGCCGCTTCGATATCGAGATAGGCCCGTGCGCCGCGGCCGGGGATTTCGACCGCCCCGTCGGCAACACGCGCGTGCAGCGACAGCGCGTCATCGGCCGGATGGATCGCGACCGTCGCGATGCCGGCATCGGCCGCCGCGCGCGCGATGCGGATGGCGATCTCGCCACGGTTGGCGATCAGGAGTTTCTTGAACGACATGCGGCGTCTCCATGCCCGCGGGCCGAGGCGCGGGTCGGCAGGTTCGATGATCCTGCTTCTTCACTTTAACCGCGCTCGTCAAGGGCGAGAACGCCCGTCGCAATAGCCGGTCCCGCGGGCCGGAATATCAGTTGCCGGCGCGCGCGGCGACGAGGCGCATAATCCGCGCCACGGCAGATAGTATGAGCGCGATGTCAGGCGGCCCGCACGCCCGCAACGAAGGTGCTGACCTCGTTCTCCAGTGATTGCAGCTTCTGCGACAGCCGGCCGCTCGATTGCAGCACGAGGCCCGCGGCCTGGCCCGTTTCCGCCGTGGCGTCGGTGACACCGGAGATGTTCTGCGAGACCTGGTCGGTGCCGGACGCCGCCTCCTGCACACTGTGGGCGATCGCCTGCGTCGCGGCGCCCTGCTCCTCGACCGCGGCGGCGATCGACGAGGAGATCTCGTTGACCTCCATGATGGTCTTGCGGATGCTCTCGATGTTGCCGACGACCTGGTTGGTCTCGGCCTGGATCGCGGTGATCTGCGCGCCGATCTCGTCGGTCGCCTTCGCGGTCTGGCTCGCCAGCGATTTCACCTCGCTCGCGACCACGGCAAATCCCCTGCCGGCCTCGCCGGCGCGCGCCGCTTCGATGGTGGCGTTGAGCGCGAGCAGGTTGGTCTGCGAGGCGATCTGGTTGATGAGGTCGATGACCTCGCCGATCTTGTGCGCGGCGGCGGCCAGCCCCTGCACGGTGTCGTTGGTGCGCTGACCGTCCGCGGCCGCCTTGTCGGCCACGCTTGCAGCCTGCGCGACACGCTGGCTGATCTCGGTGATCGAGGACGACAGCTGCCCGGCGGCGGACGCCACCGTCTGCACATTGCTCGACGCCTGCTGGCAGGCGGTCGCGACGAAGCTTGCGCGGTCGGTCGCCTTGTTCGCGGTCTCCGACATGCCTTGCGCGGCCTGCTGCATCGCGCGCGCCTCGGTGAAGACGTCGCGGACGACGGCCTGAACGCTCGCCTCGAACTTGCCGGCGAGATCGCCCATCGTCTTGCGTTTCTCGTCGTCGGCCCTCTGCTTCGTCTCCTGCTGCTCGGTATGCATGCGGCTCACCGCCGACGCATTGTCCTTGAACACGGCAAGCGCCTTGGCGAGCCCGCCGACCTCGTCGCTGCGGCCGGTGTAGGGCACCTCGAACGCGCTGTCGCCGGCGGCGAGTCGCTCGGTCAGCGCGGTGATTTTCGCGAGCGGCCGGGTCACGCTGCGGCCGATCACGAAGGAGCAGGCCAGCACCAGGACCAGGACGGCCAGACAAATGTAGGCGAATGTCGTCGCGTTCTGGCGGAAAACGGCGTCGACGTCGTCGAGATAAATGCCGGTGCCGATGATCCATCCCCAGGGCGCAAAGCCCTTCACATAGGAGATTTTTCCGACCGGCTGCTCGAAGCCCGGCTTCGGCCAGAGATAGCTGTAGAAGCCGGCGCCCTGCTTGTTGACGACGTCAACGAAGCCCATGAACAGCGCGTTGCCGGCGGGGTCCTTCATGCCGGAGAGATCCTTGCCGTCGAGCTCGGGCTTGATCGGGTGCATGACCATCTTGGGGGCCATGTCGTTGATCCAGAAATACTCGACCTTGTCATAACGCAGGCTCTTGATCGTTGTGATCGCGGCGGCCTGCGCCTGCTCGCGCGGCAACTTCCCCTCGCTCTCGAGCTTCTGATAGTGCGCCAGGATGCCGTAGCCGACATCGACCATGTGCTGCGTCTTGGCCTGGCGGTCGGCAATCATCTGCGCACGCAGGGTCGAGAGCGCGATCGGCGCCAGAGCGATCATGCCGAGGAGGCTGATGCCGACAATCAGGACTAGCTTGAAACTGATGCGGGAGAAAAACATCGGAGCTCGCAA
Organism: Bradyrhizobium sp. 215_C5_N1_1; assembly: GCF_052075935.1. Taxonomy (NCBI): domain Bacteria; kingdom Pseudomonadati; phylum Pseudomonadota; class Alphaproteobacteria; order Hyphomicrobiales; family Nitrobacteraceae; genus Bradyrhizobium; species Bradyrhizobium sp. 215_C5_N1_1. Next base: position 7,502,430 of record NZ_CP197228.1, read on the forward strand.
GAATTGGAAGGGCTGATATGCCAGTTTATCCCGCACCCCTTAGCGAAGCTTTAAGCATTCGGGTTCCCCAAATCCCCACGAAATTGCGTTGGAGGCAGCCGGCGCGCGGCGTGCGACTTGGCAGGCTGGCGAGGCTTGGCTGCATCCGGGATCCCGGCTCTTTAGATCTAGAAGACCTCGATATCGCCGCTGCGAGCGTTGACTTGCGGTCGGCTCTGGCGGAACGATCGGCGCAGATCATCAGCGCCAGCTGTGGCGTGAGCTGCACAGAAGGCCAGAGGCTCAATGCATCAATCGACATATGGCAAGTCCCTCGACCTTCCTGCGCTGTGCGCGGCGGAGCGGCTTTTCATCTGGGGATTTCGGGCCAAGGCACGCAGCGGAAGCGCCGTTCCGACTGCGGCCGATATCCAGCAAGTGTACGACCACTTTCGCGTGGGCGACGCCGTGCCGTCGCTAGAATCCATCATCGAGATCTTCGCGTGCACGGCGCATACGGCCATCGAAGTTCATTGTCCGACCTGTCCGAAGATGTCGGACAGCGAGCACGGAATCTTGCGGGCGATCGCCGCGGCACAACAGGAACGCATCGACGTCGCGCGCGAGCAGTTCGAGAGCTGGTTGCCGCCGGTCGGTGCCGATTGGGCTCTCGCGCCCGTGCGGGGGCTTGCAACGATCTTCCGCATGGCCGGCCTCATCCTGCCCGACCGACACGTTCAGTCTTTCGACCATGACCGGACGATGGCAATGAAGAGCTGGCTGGTCGGAAGTCCCACGCTGCACTGACGGGATCGTTCATGCTCCACGATACGTGCGGTTCTGCGCCAGTCGAAACAGCCGGCCAGCCGCGGCTCTGTCCGCTCCAGGCCGCGCTTGCGGCGCGTCCCTGCGTCGAGAGCTACGATGAATTTTCCCGCGTTGCGCTGTCGCTGTTCCGATTCATCGGAGCGGCCTATACGACCGGCGCCTCCGATTGCTGGGAAGCGGCCTATCGCTTCGCCGACGAGGCGCCGGGCATCGCCGACAGTCCGCTGCTGGTGGCGCGCGCTGCTGCGCTCGTCAGGATCCTGCGCAGCGGCCGGCCGTGCGAACTGTGCTTCATGCCGCCCTCGTGCCGGCGCCTGTCGCAGGACGAGGCGGAATTGATGCGACTGCTGGCGGTCGCACGCCGCAACCAGCCGGGCGAACTCGAATCCATCGTTTGCCAGTACGTCGGGAACGAGAACGAGATCGCGACGACGCGGGCCGTCAACGCGCTTGCCTTGTGCTGACGCTTTGATGGGTTCTAGTCGCATCTCAAGCGACCTTGCGCTATCAACATCGCCATGGAGACGCAGTGTTCGATGCCCTCCATAAAACCTCCAGACGGCCCCAGGGATCACCACCGCTGGGGTCGTCGTTTTGCGGCCTGGCCTAACCGCCCTTCTTGCCAAGCACGAGATCGATGGTGTGAGCCGCGATCTTGCGCAGCTGCGGCTCGTCGCCGAAGGCACGTTCGAGCACGCCAAGGCCGCGCGTCACCGTGATGATATGCAGCGCTGCGGCCGCGGGATTGCCATTGAACTCGCCGCGCTCTGCGCCTGCCGCCAACGTCTCTTGAACCAGCATGGTGATGCGCGAGATGAGGCCCGCAAAGGCCTGACGCGCGTCTTCATCCAAGCCCTCCCCTTCGGCCGCGCCGAGCTCCATCAATCCGCGCGTGGTCGGACATCCCCGCGGCGGCGAGCCCGAGCGGAAGTTGGTGATGGTCAGGTCGAAGAACGCGGTAAGGCGTTTTCGCAGTGAGCCCGCGCCGAGCGCCTTTTGCAGGGCGAGGAGATAATCGCCCGCATAACGCTCATAGGCCTGGAGGAACAGCGCCTCCTTGCTGCCGAAGGCATTGTAGAGGCTGCCGCGCTGAACACCGGCATCGCGCGCGATGTCCGACAGCGACGTGCCGCGCACGCCCTTGCGCCAGAACTGGTCGAACGCGATACGCAGGACGTCGTCGTGGTCGAATTCGCGCGGCCTCAAATCCTGCTCCTCGGTACGGCAAAAATATTTGACACGATGTCAATAACGTGTTTTCTCGACATCGTGTCAAAAACTAATTGGGATTGATAGCCCGTTCCGTCAATGGGCCCAACGGCCGGCGCTTGCGTGCGCCCTGGCCGATCGGGCTCGCATGCCAAAAGGGACCCGCCCATGCCTCTCCTTCACATCTCGATGCGCGCCGGCAAACCGGAAGCCTATCGGCAGGCGATCCTCGATGGTTTGTACCGCGCCATGCGCGAGGCACTGAACGTGCCCGAGGGCGACGAGTTCATGACCATCAGCGAGCATGACGCCTCGAACTTCCGCTGCGGCAATGCCTATGGCGTCAAACGCAGCGACGACGCCGTGCTGATCCAGATCACCGTGTTCGCTTCGCGCACGGCGGAGCAGAAGATGGTGCTGTACCGGCGGATCGCAGACCTACTCGGCGAAAACCCGGGCATCCGGCCGGAGGACGTGTTCGTCAACGTGCTCGATGCCCCCGCGGAGAACTGGTCCGTCGGAAACGGCATCGCGCAATTCGCGTGAAGTGAGGGGCGTGCTTCTGGCGTGATCGCTTGCTTCACCCACCCGCAACGCACGCCGCCATGATCCCGTCGAGCTCGGCCTTCGAGAGCACACCGAGCTCGGTGATGAAGACGATCCGCGATCGCGGCACGCCTTCCGCCGGTGCACCGCCCGTCGCGAGCGTCGCGCGGCCGGCGGCGAACTGAAACACCATCTGGCGCCCGGGTTGCTCGACGGTCTCGAACAGGCCTTTTGCGCGCGCAAGCTTTGGCGCCAGGCGGCCGATCGCCGGCTGCAGGCGCTGCAGCGACAGCGGCTGATCCGAGGTCCAGCTCAGCGTCTCGAAGCGCTCCTCGGACGGCCGTCGTGGTCCAGGGTCGCGCGGCGCGGGCGCGCGATCAACAGCCGCGGGGAACAACAGCGCGGACGGAATCTCGCCGTGCCTGGCATCGACCACCACGGCGGGGACACGCTGCGCGCGGATGGCTTCGCGCATGCGGGCGCCTGCGCTCTCGTCCGCCAGATCGAGCTTGCTCAGCGCCACGATATCGGCGGCGCGCAGCTGCGACCGCATCAGCGCATCATCCAGGGCCGCAGGTAGCGTCGCCGCATCCATCACGCAGAGCACCGTTTCCAGCGGCGCCTCGCGCAGGATCACGGGGTCCATCAGGTTGCGGACGATGTCGGCGGGATCGGCGACGCCGCTGGTCTCGATGACGATATATTCGGGCTTCGGATCGCGCCGAAGCAGCGTCGAGAGCGTGCGCAGGAGATCGCCTTCGAGCGAGCAGCAGATGCAGCCATTGGCGAGGCTGACCACGCCGTCGCTCGCGCCCGCGATCAACTCCGCGTCGATGTTGATCGCGCCGAAATCGTTGACGATTGCCGCGATACGCCGTCCCTCCGCGTTCGCCAGCAGATGGTTGACGACCGTGGTCTTGCCCGCCCCCAGAAAGCCCGTCACCAGGAGAATGGGGACCGGCATGGGATCAGCCCTCGACGACGGGGCGACGCACGGGGCGGCCGGGCCGCGCCGCCACGTCCAGCACGCCATCGCTGATCAGCGGCTGGCCGCTGACGATCAGATGCCGCACGCCGTCCGAGGGGCGGTTCATCGCCGTGAAGGTCGCGCGGTCCGAGAGCTTCTCGTAGTCGAACACGACGATGTCGGCATCGGCGTCCTTGGCAAGGCGGCCCTTGGCCCGCATCGCGGGCGTGCTTTGCGAAAGGATCTCTGCGGGGATCAGCGCGCATTTGCGCACGCCTTCGAGCAGCGACACGGCCTTGCGCTCGCGCACCCATTCGCGGATGAACTTCGTGAAGCAGCCGGCCGAGCGCGGATGCGAGGTGGCGTCATCCGGCAGCGGCCAGGCATCGCCGGTGTAGGTCTTGCCGTCCGACGTCGTCCACGGCATCGCATCGGACGCGATCGCGCCGCCGGGATACAGCACCGACATATCGAGCAGATCGCGATGATGCGCATTGTTGTCGGTATCGAGGATGTGCCAGAGCACCAGCGAGGACGGCTCTTCGGCTTGCGCCTTCAGCAGCTCCTCGCGATCGCGGAAGCGGTGACCGTCGGTCACGCGCTGCACTGAATCGTAACCGGTGCCGTTGCGCTCGACGAACTGGGGATCACTGAAGAAGGCCGCGGCCAGCACGGTCGAGCCGGTACCGTAGGGATAGGCTTCGACCGTGATGGGCAAGCCCTGCGCCTGCGCCTTTTCGACCAGCACGCGGCAGCGTTCGATATCCGTCTTGCTCGACGAGTTGAAATGGCAGATGTGCATGTGCGCGCCGGTGGCGCCGGCATAGCCGATCAGGCGGATATAGGCTTCCGCGGCGCTTTCGGGGTCGACGCGCGACATGTAGGCGACGTGGGTGAAGGTCGGCACGTCCTGCCTGGCCGCGAGCTGGCAGACCGCGGTCAGCTCCTGCACGCCGGCGCCCGGCGCATAGGCGTTCAGGATGCCGATGCCGATGCCGCCCTCGTTCAGGCCGCGCGAAAGACGCTCGAGGATGCCGGCGACCTCCGCATCGCTGGCGACGTTGTCCATCCAGCGGCGATCGCGCATGGCGTTGCCGAACGCTTCCAGCGAGCTCTCCGCATTCGAGCCGGTCATCGCGCCGATGCGCGCAAAGGCCCAGTTGGTGGCGGCGCCGTAGTTCAGCACGCGTCCCTTCCGCGCCTGGCGCTCATACCAGGAGGCGACCGGCAGCACGCCGGCCTCGAGATCAAGCGTCGTCGTCACGCCGTCGAACGCCTGCATGCGGTCGGCCGGGATCGACTGGCCATGCGCGTGCAGGTCGATGAAGCCCGGCGCGACCACGAGCCCCGTCGCGTCGATCACCCGCTCGGCGCCGCCGAGGCCCGTGCCGACGCCGGCGATCTTGCCGTCCATCACCGCTACATCACCGATGGCGTCCATTCCGCTCGCGGGATCCACCACCCGGCCGCCAGAGATCACCAAACCGCTCATGTCGTCACTCCGCATGCTATTGCCAGAACCTCCGAAAGCCCTGCAGAAGCTCCGGAGGCGCGGAGCGCATAGTGCAGATTTTGGGGAGAACGACTACCGGCACTGATGCCGATGCTGCATGCGCTCGCGACCTCGCGGCGTGCCTTGCCCGAAGGGCAACGGCCCAACAAACCTCCGGTAGAATGATGGAAAAGATCTCTATAAGGTTGTCGTCGCGGCAGGTCGCGTTGCCTGCGTCGGGATCATCGGCCAAGTGTGTCGTGCAAGGGAGCGAAATGTCTGCAATGTCAAATCAGGGCCTGCGCATCAGCTGCAGGGCAGCTTTGATCATCTCCATCGTCGTCTCGGCGGCAAGCGCGTTTGCGGCCACCCCACAAGACCTGAACGATTGTCAGGACAGCACCGATGTCCCGCGCATGATGGCAGCGTGCAGCAGCCTCTCCCAGGACGCCAGACTACCTCCCGGTGCAAGATCCATGGCATTGCTCAAGCATGGCTTCGGAAATTTTGCACTCGGCAACATGGATGCGGCTGAAGCCGACTTCACCGAGGCGGTCAGGCTCAACCCGAAGAACAACTACGCTCATCACGAGCTGGGACTGACCTTGGCCAAAAAGGGCGACACCACACGCGCAATCGCTTCGCTCACCGAGGCCATCAATCTTGATCCCTCAGGTGCCGCAAGCCGGTTCATTCGCGGGCAGATTTATATGTCCGAGGACAGGCTGGACGAGGCGATCCGGGATTTCACCGATGCCATCAGGCTTGGACCCGACAAGAACACCACCTTTGCCAAAGACCAGGAGGTGAGTCGTCCGGAGGCCGATCGCGTCGCGACTGACTACTACGCGGCCCGGGGAGATGCGTACTATCGGAGAGGCGATTTCAGGGATGCCGCTTCGGACTACGACCGGGAGGCGCGGTTTTCCGATCCCGATGGCTACGGCGTGATTTGGGGATCGGTGGCGCGGATGCAGGGACGATCTGCCGATGCCGGCATCGCGCTGTCCGCTGCACTCGACAAGGGCCAGCTCAGGGATTGGCCGAGAACCGTCGGCGAATTGCTTGTCGGCCGGATCACGCCCGCCGCAGCCCTGGCTTCGGCCAGGAATTCAGATCAAACTTGCGAGGCACACTATTACGCTGGGATCGCTCAGCTCAAGAGCAAAGATACAGTGGCGGCCCGGAACGAGTTTGCAGCCGCGCGAGACGGATGCCCGACCTCGTTTCGAGAGTATCGTGCCGCCATTGCCGACCTGAAGCGATTGCAGGCGCAGTGATCGCGCCTTCGCCTGCAACATGTTTGCTAGCGACTTGGCGTCGAAGCTACCGACCTTGCCCGCCGTGGCCGTGCCATCGACTACGGGGGCAATCGCTGCTCAGCGATTACCTGAACCGGCGGAAAGGTAACGCAATCTGCCACGTCGAACAGCACTTCCATGCTTCGATCAAACGATCGCGCAAAAGCAATCGCGTCATCACGCCGCTCATCGGCGATGCGCAAGCCGAGCGTACAATGCGGCGTCCATGCCCCGGGCCGGTAATGAGGGCGGCAATGCGCCGGGTCGATTGCGGCGCTGACCGAGCTGTGGATGCGGGTTAGCGCCTCATTGGAGCTCGGCTCCGCCCAGAGAACGAGAGGCGAGCCTGCGAACCAACGAATCCGTTTGAACTCGATGCGAAATTGCGCTTCGCCAGCAACGGCCGCCAGCATGGCGGCCCATGCTATCTTTTCGTCGATCGCAGGCGAGTCGTAGATCGCAAATGTAAAATGTGGCCGATAGCCAAGGGCGCGCATCGAGGGCTCGACTTCGAACGCTACGACCTGATCCCACAGCCGCTCGATCTCACTTGCTGAATTGTTATCGGCTCGAACGTTGATCGCCAATGCCACAAGCGCTCACCCAGCGGGGGGAACAATCAAATCGAGATCAAGGGAAGGTAGCTTCAAGGCAATGGCGCTCCCTAGGGGAATCGAACCCCTGTTTCAGCCTTGAGAGGGCCGCGTCCTAACCGCTAGACGAAGGGAGCGTGAGGGACAGGACATAGCCGCGAATTTTGTCGGCGGCAAGCCTCGATCGGGGGCGAGAACCCCGGATATGCACGGTCAATGCGGCTTAGGCTTAATTGCGCGGCGGGCCGCCGCGCGCCCTACGAAACCGCCGGGAACACTCACGGCTGCTTCAGTTTCTCGATCGCCGCAGCGCCCGCGGCCGGCTCAAGGCGGAACAGGCCCGCGCCCGCAAAGGCGGATTTGAACGGCGATGAGGAGCGGATCTGCTGGCCGCTGCTGCCGGCGACGGCCTGGTTGAGCAGGTCCTGGCCGATGGCGCCTGTCCGCTGCGTCCCGACGCCGAAATAATACGTCTTGCCGGCCTCGACGGGGACCTCGACCTCATAGTCCGTCATCGACATCTTCATGTGGGAAGCGATCTTGTGGACGCCCGGCGGCCGGTCGACGAAGAAGAACGTCCCCATGTCGACCTTACCGACGGACTTGCCGTCGATCAGGATTTCCGACGAGGCCGCCATTCCGCCCATCGCGCCGAAAATGCCCTTCTCGCGCAAGAAATAGAGCCGTGCGTTCCGCGAGCCCGTTGGCTTGGCCTGCGCCGCGGGTTGTTTGGCCGGCGCGGCAAGTCCAGCCTGCCTGGCTGGCGCTGTGGGCTGCTTGGCCGGCTCTGCGAGCGCCGCAAATCCAGCGCATCCGTACGACCCGACAACGAGTGCAATTGCGACGACGCGCGACTTGATACGTCCCATTCCCAGTCCCAGCCCAACTTCCCAAGCCCGAGAGCTAAATCAGAAGTTGCGCGGCAAGACAAACTGGACCGGAGAACGATCAACAGCCGCGGCCAGCCCTACGGCTCATTGGCAAATTTCAGCTTTCCGGCCGGCTTCAGGGTGTGGGCGTCGAAAGTGCGGATCTCGATGACCCCGCCAACGTCCAGCGTGACCACGAGGCGGTCGCCGGCGACCCCGGTCGAGACGATCCTGGCGCCCTTGGGCAGGGCGGCGGTGACGTCGCCGGCCATTTCGGACGCCCTTCCCTCCGACTTGAAAAGGCGGTAGCCCACCGCGATCAGGACGGCGCAGATTGCCAGCGCCGTGGTCAACCCCGCGATCAGCATCATCCGCCGCACCCGCGCGAACAGCGCGGCCTGCTCGGGGCTCGGTTCGGGAACAGCGGTATCAGACGTCGTCATGGATAGCTCAGGCTCTGCGCAAAGGTTGGAAGTTGTCGTCGCCGGCGACGAGGGCTCGGCTCGGCTTGACCGCGTGCTGGCGGCGCACCTCACCGACCTGTCGCGATCGAGGCTGAAAGCCCTGATTTTGGCGGGCGCGGTGAGCCTCAAGGACGCCGCGATCCGCGACCCCGCTTATCACGTCACATCCGGCGATACGATCACAATCGACGTGCCGGAGGCGGCCCCGCCGGAGCCCAAGGGTGAGGATATCGCCCTCGATATCGTGTTCGAGGACGACGACATCGTCGTCCTCAACAAGCCGAAGGGCCTCGTCGTGCACCCCGCGGCCGGGCACGAGACCGGCACGCTGGTCAACGCGCTGATCGCCCATTGCGGCGGCTCGCTCTCCGGCATCGGCGGGGTACGCCGGCCCGGCATCGTGCACCGGCTCGACAAGGACACGACCGGGCTGATGGTAGTCGCCAAGAACGACCTCGCCCATGCCTCGCTCACCGCGCAATTCGCCGACCACGGCCGGACGGGCGCGATGCGCCGCGGCTACATGGCCTTCGCCTGGGGGCTGCCGGGACGCCACCGCGGCACCGTCGATGCGCCGATCGACCGCCACCCGTATGCGCGCGAGAAGATGGCGGTGCGCCAGGGCGGCCGCGAGGCGGTGACGCATTGGGAGCTTCTGGAGAGTTTTGCGGGGCGTGACGGCAAGCCGATCGCCTCCCTGCTCGCCTGCGAGCTCGAGACCGGACGCACCCACCAGATCCGCGTCCACCTCGCCCATATTGGCCATCCCCTGATGGGCGACGCCGTCTATGGCCCGCACTTCAAGACCAAGGCGAACCACCTCGGCCCGGAGTCGCAGGCGACTCTGGCCACGCTTGGACGGCAGGCCCTGCATGCCTATTTGCTGGTATTGGAGCACCCGAGAACCGGAGAATTACTCCACTGGGAAGCGCCTCTGCCGAAGGATTTGCTTCTCCTTCAGGGCGCTCTGAAAGCGGCGCTATGACGCAGGCCACCTTGGAAAAGCGTTACATTACAAAAAGTTATAGCTGCCACACGGGGACGTGACGTCAGCAATCCTTCCCTTTTTGACCCCCCTTGGGGTATATTGCGCTTGCGTTGGAAATGACCAACGGAACATCGCAGCTACGGCCGGCTTTAACACAGCGGTCGTCTGCCTGGCCCGCCGCTATCGGGGGCCTGAACCTTGGAGGGCTTCATCATGGCCCGTACCGCTGCTTTGCCGGTCCTCAATGGAGAATCCGGCCTTTCTCGCTACCTCGCCGAGATCCGCAAGTTCCCGATGCTGGAACCCCAGCAGGAATACATGCTCGCCAAGCGTTGGCGTGAGCATGACGATCGCGACGCGGCGCACCAACTCGTCACCAGCCATCTCCGCCTCGTGGCCAAGATCGCCATGGGCTATCGCGGCTACGGCCTGCCGATCTCCGAGGTCGTCTCGGAAGGCAATGTCGGCCTCATGCAAGCGGTGAAGCGTTTCGAACCCGAAAAGGGGTTCCGTCTCGCCACCTACGCGATGTGGTGGATCAAGGCGTCGATTCAAGAGTACATCCTGCGTTCCTGGTCGCTCGTGAAGATGGGCACCACCGCGAACCAGAAGAAGCTGTTCTTCAACCTGCGCAAGGCGAAGAGCAAGATCAACGCGCTGGACGAGGGCGATCTCCGCCCCGACCAGGTGAAGATCATTGCCAAGCGCCTCGGCGTCACCGATCAGGACGTGATCGACATGAACCGTCGCCTCGGTGGTGACGCGTCGCTCAACGCTCCGATCCGCGATGACGGCGAAGCCGGCGAATGGCAGGACTGGCTGGTCGACAACACGCCCAACCAGGAAGCCATGCTGGCCGAGCACGAGGAGTATGACGAACGCCGTGACGCGCTGAACGGCGCCATGGGCGTGCTCAACCCGCGCGAACGCCGCATCTTCGAGGCGCGCCGCCTCGCCGATGAGCCGATGACGCTGGAAGACCTTGCCGCCGAGTTCGGCGTGTCGCGCGAGCGCGTCCGCCAGATCGAAGTCCGCGCCTTCGAAAAGGTGCAGGCCGCGGTCAAGGGCACGATCGCACGGGCGGAACAGGCCGCGCTGGAAGCCGCGCATTAAGCGGGCTCTTCTCGCGGTAGATATTGGCGGATCGACAAGAGACAGAAAGCCGGCGGCAACGCCGGCTTTTTGTTTGTGGCGATGCTCTGTTTGAGTGATCCGCCGTGCTTTCTCTGCGCGATGCGAAGCGCGCCGCACTCGCTGTCATGCCCCGGCTTGAACCGGTACCGGCAGCGAGATCTCGAACGCAGGCCCCTGGAATACTGGATCGCCCGGTTGAACCGGGCGATGACAGCGGTGGTTGTGGCGGAAGGTCCTGCCAAGTGAGACCGCCGTCACAGTCTCCTTCCCCTGGCCGACGTAGAACCGGGCTTGCCTTGAACCCGCGCGTCCGGTCGACCGACCCAGAATGATCGGGCCGGCGGCCTCAACTGAACGGACACCAACCGTGTCGATCATCCTGCAATCCACCGTCGGCGGCTTCTCCGCCCAGTTCATGCGCAAGCTGCCGCTGGTCGAGCAGGCGATGCGCGAGCACGGGCTCGATCCCGCAGAGTTCGTCATCTCCAAGGACTATGCCTCGACCGCGACGATCCCGCTCATGGGCCCGTTCTTCTATAATTACAGCGTGTTCTTCGGCGACGAACAATTCACCGTCACCGAGCCGAACGACATGGTGTTCCTGGACTACTTCTTCAAACGCGTGCTGGCGTCGGACGGCCCGCCGGAATTGCCACGGCGGCCGGGATTGATGCGACGGCTGTTCGGCTGGATGGCGCAGCCGGTTTAGCTCGTCATTCCGGAGCGCGTCATGAATGCTTCCCGCTCAATCGTCCTTGTCGATCACGCTTGCCGCAGGACGATTGCTGATGTATGTGCTGCCGCCCGGCGCGCTATCGCGCCTTTGTTGTTCAGCGCAACCAAGGGAGGCGGCATGAAAAGTAGATCGATACGTTCTGACCGCCGAACTCTTTGATCGGCAATCGGTCATAAGCTGAACGCCGCTTCGCGCGCTGTTCTCCATTCATTGCATCTGGCTGCGAGGGGCGCGACGCAACAAGGCGTCGCGCCGTGTCGTCATGCATTTGCGGTTCGTTACACCGCTCATCCACCCGCACAGTCGCGTGGAGAGCGGCTTCTTTCGTGCGTCCTGGTATGTCCAGCGAAACAACTGTCCGGACTGGATCCGGCATGAGCTCTCGGACCAGTTCAATTGGTTCGCGCAGCATCTGCCGCTTCCTGGACGCATCGCGCGTCACTTCAAGCGGCGCGATTCGATCTGGGGCATTTGCTGGTTCGATCCTCAAGCCCGCGAGGCTGTCAGCTGCGCGCGCTACTGCGCTTGGCTGCTCGAGGAGGGCGGCCTGCCGGTGCGCACGATTACAACCTCACGCCAGCGCGAAGTGATCTGGCGCGACGCGCACCAGATCGTCACGAAGCCTTCCGCCGATCTTCCCACGGCATTCCCCTGAGCCCGGGAAGACCGGTGGACTTAGGATGGCGATGAGAGCCGATAGCGATCGCTCTCGATGGCCGTCCGGCACCGGAGGTTTCGGCCTTCGGTTGCCGGACGCGCCTGCTCGTCACTCCCCCCAAGTCCGCGCCAGCGTCGCGAGCCAACAGCCTTCGCAATAGCGGGCGTCCTTGTAGTCGATCCAGTTGTGCGCATAGACGTGGTCGAGCGGGATGCCGTAGCGCGCGCGCAGCACCTTCACGAGGATCTTCCATGCCGCGACCTGCGCCTCGGTCGGGCCTGTGGTGACATCCGGATAGTTGCCGGCGAACTCGACGCCGATCGAGTTGTCGCGCACGACCTGGCGATAGGTCGATCTGTTGTCGATGTACTTGTTGTCGTTACGGTTGGCGCCGTCGCCATGGGTCGGCACCAGGTTCTCGGCGACCGCCCAATAGACCGTGCCGTCGGTCTCGACCCACACGGTGACGCCGCGGCGCGTCGGGTTCTTCGACTGCTCCGCCGCGCCGCCGCGCGCCGAGCCTGTCGGCCCCTCGGTCTGGTGCACGATGATGTTGCGCCAGGGATGGGCGTCGCGGACATCGCCCCATGGCGCGAGCCAGACCATTTTCAGGCCGGGAATGTCAGGCGTGCCGGAGACGCGCGCGATCTTCGCGAGTTCGGCGTCCGTTGCGGCGGCTGGGGTGAGCAGAAGAAGGGCGGCGAGAAAAGTCGCGAGCAGGCGGAATATCATCATACGGGTCCAAGGCGGACCCAATCCTAGCAGGCTTTATGCGAATTTGCGCGTGGCCTCGCCGAGCCCGGGCCGCTCAGGCGAGAGCGGCGGAGCCGGATCGTAGACGGCAAAGTCGTTCTTGCCGTTTTTCTTGGCGGCATAGAGGGCGTGGTCGGCATGGGCGATGAGGCGGTCCGGAAACTGGCCGATGCCGCGGTCCCATTCGGCAACGCCGATCGAGATCGCGATCGGGATGTCCCTGGTTGTACAGGCCGCGGCGTCCTGGCGGCAGACCTCGAGCACGCGGCGGGCGATCGCGGCAGCCTCGCGCAGGGACGAGGACGGCAGCACGACGCAGAACTCGTCGCCACCGGTGCGGGCCAGCATGTCGCCCGGCCGCAGCCGCGTTTGCGCCATCAGGGTGAAGTGCCGCAAGCAGGCATCGCCCGCGGCGTGACCATGGGAGTCATTGATGGCCTTGAAGCCGTCGAGATCGATCACCAGCAGCGAGAACGGCTCGCCGCTGCGCTCAGACCGGGCGCATTCCTCGGACAGGCGCTGCAACAAATGGCGCCGGTTGGCGACGCCCGTGAGATCGTCAAGCAGCGCGAGGTCGGCGACCTCGTTGCGCAGGCGATCCATCGCCATCAGCAGGAAGCCGAAATTGAGCGTCATCGACAGGAACAGGAGGCCCAGCACCATGACGCCATGAGCCTGACCGCCGGCGCGCGCCGAGAAATCGTGGCCGAGCAGATTGCCCAGCGTGCGAACCGCAAAGATCCCGATGATGGTGAGGATGACGATGCCGGACAGCCGCGCACCCGGGCTGACGCGGCCTTCCGGCGGCGCCAGGAGCAGACGCAGCGCCAGCACCAGCGGCAAGGCCTGGCCGAGCGTGTAGCTGAGCATGCGCAGCTGCATGTGCTCGAAGCCGACCATGAAGAACACGACGCCGGCGAGGCTTAGCACCCCCGTTGCGGCCATGACGCGCCATGAGACCGGCCGGTCATAGAAGCGCTGAATGCCCATGGCGGCGAGGCAGCTCGCCGCGATGATACCGGCAGCGCCGACAAGAAGCGGCAGGGGAGAGGCGACGAACAGGCGGACCAGGGCTGTCATCGCGCCGGCGGCGCCGACGAACGACGATGCCATCCAGAATCGCGCCGCTGCAAATTTCGGATAGGAGCGCGTCACGTAGGCCCAGATCAGGCCAAGCGCCAGGAAGTTGACGACGAAGACCGTCCAGAGTGTCGGTACGTTCAGCATGGCGCGTGCGGCACGCGCAGCGTCGCCCCCCCCGTCTCTGGCAGCCGTTCGTCCATGACCCTTCCCCGCGTTCTTGCGGGGAAGAATGCGCGGATTGCACTTAACGGAACCTCACTGCGATCTGCGAAAGCTCGCCCTTGGTTTTGGATTCATGAACAGTGCGCCGCGATTATCGGATCGTTAGGCATGTCGCGGCCTCCCTGCGCGGCCACGCCGATGCGCATTGCGATGCGGATTCGCGGGCAAAAATCACCCGAAAATGCATCTGAGCTGTGGATAACGTAATGACACAGATGTGACAGCACGGGGCAGCCGCCCGCGAATCTGCTGAGTTTGTGGTCGAGGATGTTGCGAGGCTGGCCCTCCGCCGAGCATCCCTCGTGTCGCGTTTAACCATGAACCCTTGAGAGGATACTATGGCTAAGAAAGCGAAGAAGGCGAAGAAGGCGACGAAGAAAAAGGCCAAGAAGGCCGCGAAGAAGAAGTAGCCAGCATGTTCTTTGCCCGGGTGGAGCCTCGCTCCGCCCGGGCGTCGGGTAAAAGGTCGAGAGAGTTTGGAGATGGCGGGCGCAAGGCCCGCTTTTTTTATTGGCCGCACTCAGCTGCGGCGTCTCCCCGCAAGCGGGGAGAGGTGAAGGCGAAGCCTACCGCTCCGCAAACGCAAGCTTGGCGCCGAGCGCGGCGAAGCCGGTGGCGAAGCTGCGGCGCAGCCAGGCCATGACACGTGGGCGGGAGATGACGCGCTCGCGTACCGACGCCGCACAGAGGCCGTAGAGGACGAACACCGCAAAGGTCATCGCCATGAAGGCGCCGCTCAATTCCAGCATCCGCGCCAGCACATGGGCTTCGTCCACCGCGATGAACTGCGGCAGGAAGGCCAGGAAGAAGATCGACAGTTTCGGATTGAGGATGTTGATCAGGAAGCCAGTGACGATGACGCGGCGGCTCGACCGCTCCCTGATCTCGCCATCGACCGCCAGCGCCCCGGTCTCACGCAGCGCCTGCCAGGACATGTAGAGCAGATAGGCGACGCCGCCCCATTTCAGCGCGGCAAAGGCAAGCGCGCTGGTATGCAGCACCGCGGCAAGCCCGAGCATCGCAGCTATCATGTGCGGCACGATCCCGAGCGTGCAGCCGAAGGCGGCAGCGACGCTCGCGCGCGAGCCGCGTGTCAGCGCCGCAGCCAGGGTGTAAAGCACGCCGGTGCCGGGCGAGGCGACGACGATGAGCGAGGTGAGCAGGAAGGAAAAGGTCATGGGCAGACCCTATCACCGTGCCTCACGGCAAGAAAGCGAGCCCCCGCATCGACCATCAGGACGGCTGCGCGAGCTCGGCTTCGCGGAGCACGTCGAGCGGCGCCCATGGCTTGGCCCAGAATTTCGCGCCATCGGGCAAGGGCTGCGCCAAGGGGCGGCCGGAGGTGACGACGATGTCGAGCTTTGGATTGCGGTCCTTGGCGACGTGCGCGAGCTCGACCCCGGTCATGTGCCCCGCAAGCTGAACGTCCGTCAGCATCAGACAGAGCGCGCCGGCGCTTCTGTCGAGCACCCGTTGGGCAGCCTCGGCGCTATCGCACTGGATGACCTGGTAGCCGCTCTCCTCCAGCAGAAGACTGAGCATCTCCCGTTGCATGACGTCGTCTTCGACGATCAGCGCCGTCGCGCGAAATGGTTCTGCCTGTCCCATGGGGCCGCTCCAGTGCTTGCTTGCGTAACCTATGTTAAGGAGCCAGTTCGCCGGTGGTTCAGTTCCATCATGAAAAATGTAGATCATAGTTCCACACGACCGGCTTGACGGGGGGACATCATGACTGCCATTCGCGGTGCCGCCGCAATCACGGGAGCGGCGAGCGGCATCGGGCGCGCGCTGGCAATCGAGCTCGGCAATCGCGGCTGCGATCTCGCGCTCGCCGATCGCGACGAGGCCGGATTGAAGACGCTCGCCGCCGAGATCGGTGCCGCACGCAAGGTCAGCGTGCATCGCGTCGACGTCAGCGAGCCCGGCGACATCGCAGAGTTCGCGCGTGATGCGATCGCGGCACATCCCGCGCTCGGCATCGTCATCAACAATGCCGGCGTGGCGCTGATGGGGACGTTCGAGGAGATCGACCAGGCGCAGATGGAGTGGCTGTTCGACATCAATTTCTGGGGCGTGGTGCACGGCACGCGCGCTTTCCTGCCGCATCTGAAGACGCTGGCAGAGGCGCACATCGTCAACGTCTCCTCGATCTTCGGCATCATCGCGCCGCCGGGACAGTCGGCCTATGCCGCCGCCAAGTTCGCGGTGCGCGGCTTTTCCGAGAGCGTGCGGCACGAGCTTGCGGTCGCGGGCAGCCCCGTAAAACTGTCGGTGGTGCATCCCGGTGGCGTCGCCACTGCCATCGCGCGCAATTCGCGCACCGGGGTCGGCGTCACCGACAATGCGCGCCGCGCGCAATCGATCGAGCGGTTCGAGAACGCGGCAAAGACCACGCCGAAAGACGCCGCGCTGCGCATCATCAAGGGCATCGAGAACAACCAGCCCCGCATCCTGATCGGCAACGACGCCCGCTTCATGGACATTTTGCAGCGCTTCCGCCCGGGCACCTATTGGGCGCCGTTGCAGCGCAAGCTGGAGAAGATGGCGAAGGGGACGGCGAAGTAGGCGTGACGCGACGGCATCGCCGCTGCGTGCTCCGCTGTCGCCACACCACCGCTGTCATGCCCCGGCTTGACCGGGGCATCCAGTACGCCGCGGCTTCTCGGTTCTAGCCGCGCCTCCTCTGGAATACTGGATCGCCCGCCCCAGTGCGCAAGTGCGCACAAGGCGGGCGATGACACCGAGTATGTGGTCACTGCCCCGCCAGCCGGTCCGCAAAATAGCCGATCGTCTTGCGGTAGATCACCGCCCTGTTCCACTCCCGCATCGCCTCGAAATTGGCGGTGCCTTCGCCGTAGGGCTGGCCCATCTTGAAGCCGCTGGTGTGAAGCAGGTTCGCGGTCGAGGCGAGTACGTCGGGCACGCTGTGGCGCAGGTCGACGTGGCCGTCGCCGTCGAAATCGACGCCGTATTTGATGTAGGACGACGGCAGGAACTGGGTCTGGCCGATCTCGCCGGCATAGGCGCCAATGAGGTCGCGCAGCGGCAGGTCGCCGCGCTGCACGATCTTGAGCGCGGCGAGCAGCTCGCCCTGGAACAGCTCGGTGCGGCGGCAATCATGCGCGAGCGTGGCGAGCGTGCGGATCACCGGCAGCTTGCCGATGTCGCCTTTGCCGAAATCGCTCTCCAGCCCCCAGATCGCGACCAGGATATAGCGGGGCACGCCGAACTGCCGCTCGATGCGCGAGAGCAGCGCCGCGTGACGCTGCAACAGTGCCTTGCCGCCATTGATGCGGCCGGGGCCGACGCGGGTCGAGACATACTGCTCGAAGCTCTTGTTGAAGGTGTAGCGCTGGCGCCGGTCGAAGGCGAGCACGGCGCCGTCCTGGGCGATGCCGCTGAAGGCCGCGCTGGTCACGCTCGCCGAGACGCCGGCTCCTTGCGCTTCCGAGCTCATGCTGGCGACGAAGCTGTTGAAGTCGCCGCCGCAGCGCGCGGCCTGCGCCGATCCGCCGGCCAGACAGAGGACAGACCCAAACAGACAGATTAGCCCAAACCGCCACATGCCCTAAGTGTCCTTTCAAATTTTCGCGCGAGCCTTAATCCTGCAGGAAATAGGATCGTCAAAGCCACATCTTTCCACGAGAATCTCAGAAGGCGTCGGCAGTTGATAGCAGAAATCGGTTGTCAGACCAGTGGAGCATTGCTTAGATTCTATTTTTGGTTGAACACAAGAACTCCGCGCGGACCGGCATGGCCAACATTTATTATCGGAGAAAGACGCTCACCCAGTTGTTGCGTCGGGAGCTACCAAATGAATTCCTAGTTGTACCCAATCCCGACCATCCTCTGTTACTTCGTGGCCCGGATCTCCTTGTTGCGGGAGAGAGAGCGACGACTGCCGTCTTTATGCCTCTAGCCGCGGAGCGAACAAACCAAGGTCTACTCAAAGCGCGCTTTATACTTAGTCGTCTGGCTTTACCTCCTTATGTTCGCTGCATACTAGTAGCTGAAGAAAAGGACTACTCGATTGCCAACTCTTTCGCGAACGATTTTGCAAATATTCTGGAATGGAACAATCGGGCAGGAATTTCCGAAATGATTACGGACGTGACTGCTTTTGGCCATCATAAGGATGTCCCGCCAGACATTTCTGGCGACGCCCAGATACGTTTCGCAAATGCAATGGCTGTGATGCGACTGAGTAGTCGACTGACAAACCGACCATTCAGCGCGGCATTTGACGAAAAAGTCTCAGAACTTAGGCGCCCGATCAGATCTGCGATAAGACACAGCAAGCGACGACCGCAGATAGATAGAAATTCCGCCTCGACGGAGCAGCAGGTCGACTTGTCAGAATTATCGGATGCCGACGTTGACTCATCGACGGTGAACGATCTCGTGTATGAACAAGCCAATTACTATTTTTCATTGGACGGCGGGATTCCATTCGCCGCGAGAGAACCATTAGGAATAGCGGTGATTGAAGATTGGCCGGCCAGACCTCGAGATTCAGAAAAGCTGATTCTTTCTGCCGCGTTTGGCGGATGGGCTTTTGTGCTTGCCGAGCTTCGCAGCGAACTTCCTCGGTTTGCGAAACGAATGCGCCAAGGACGAAGGTCATGAGTTCACTTCGCAGAGTAAATACCTTGCGCGCAATCGCAAAGAGTGCTCGCACCCGAATTGGTTCAAACATCTTCAATCATGTCGACCAAGAACTGCAGGAGCTTGCCGCAGTCGCGCGCATCAATCCGGAAAAACGCAAGAACCTCTTGCAATTACTGCACGCGATCAGATCACTTGAAACTGCCCTTAAGGAAGTTGTCCGAAGTCACGGAATTTCGCCTGGTCATTCGCTGGGCCCAATCTTCCGGCAACTCGAGAGCATCCCGTATGGACAACCTGGGTATTTGAATGCAGCCAATGCTCGCCGTTTTGGACAAAACGTCCGCGTCGCGCGAAACCGGTTCGCCCACGAGGCAAACGCTTTTCCAAGATCGGCTCGAGAAACTGAAAGTATACTTAGCGAGATCGAAGCTTGCTTCACGCTGGCCGTAAGGTGATTGCAGCCGCTTGCGCTTATCTCGAAGTGCCGCGCTAGTCCGCAAGAGTCGACCTCAGCTTGGCGCGGCGCAATCTTGCTGTCCCAGATGCGTCCGAAGGCTGTACCGCGAAATTCACTCTCGCCCCGTCGCGTTTGCCGATCCAACCGGCAGCCAGACGACGAAAGCGGTAGCCAGGGAGTATCTCGACATGCGAGAAACTCCTAAAAATGTGCGCAGCGGATGTGGATCATGCCCGGGAACCGGATTCGCGTCAAAGCGGCAGATCCTCACCAGAACCGATCGCATCTTGGGAGCGACAAATGAATTGCGCTCGCCCCGTCCCCAACCGATCGAGATGACCATGCCCATTCCGCACCGGATGCTCGCTGTCCTCGCCCTGCTCTCCTTCACCGCCACCGCCGCCGCCGCGCAGACCCGCGATGTCGCAGGCAGCCGCGACTATCCCGGCATCGGCCGCTTCACCGGCAGCGTCATCACCGGCTACGTGACGAAGGATTTTGACGCCGCACGGATGCAGGCGGCCGCCTTTAGGGACGGCCAGCCGGCCGATGCGCGGCGGCTCGAAGGCCGAATCTTCCGCATCGCCTATCGCACCAATCCCGGCCCCTCGATCCTGGAAGTGTCGCGCAATTTCGAGACGCAGCTTGCGAAAGCGGGCTTCGAGACCTTACTCGCCTGCGACACCGACGCCTGCGGCGCCATTCCCTTCACGGAAAGCATCGACACGCTGCCGGTCCCGCAGATGTGGGTCGACGGTTTCAACTACCGCTATTTTTCTGGCCGCAAGAGCGAGGGCGGACGCGAGACCTATGCCAGCGTCATCGTCAGCCAGAACAACCAGGACATCACCGCGCAGGTCACGGTCGCCGAGCTCGGCGCCATCGCGAACAAGATGGTCGATGCTGCCGCGATGGCGAAGGGCCTTGGCGAGACCGGCCACATCGCGCTCTACGGCATCTATTTCGATACCGACAAGGCGGTTCTGAAGCCGGAGAGCCGCCCGACGCTGGAGCAGATCGCAAAGCTGCTGACGAGTCAGCCGCAGCTCAACGTCTTCATCGTCGGTCACACCGACGGCCAGGGCGCTTACGAATACAATCTCGATCTCTCGAAGCGCCGCGCCGAAGCGGTCGCAGCCGAACTCGTGAAAAGCTTTCGGATCGCGCAGACGCGGCTGCGCACCGCCGGCGTCGGATTGCTGGCACCAGTCGGTTCCAACGCTACGGACGCCGGCCGCGCGCTCAACCGGCGCGTGGAGCTGGTAGCACCGTGACGGCCTCACTCATCTTCCCACCTGCACGCTGAGTATCTCTTGAATGGCGTTGTCGGTGGAGAAGTGGTTCGTCGTAGCGGAACTCGTCACGTGTACGCAGTGAGATGTGCAACCGTGGACATGGAACTCGTTCGCACAATGGAACACAACCTGTGCACGCGGACGGAAGACGTGCAGGCGAACGCGCTTTTTTACAAAGCACGCACCTCTCGTTGCGTTGCGAGAGCGGGAAATATGAACAAAGTGATTTGGCCATCCAAACAATTGCTTTGATGTGCATCGAAACCAGATGTCGCGACCGGCGCATATCTGACGCGCTCGATGCGACATCACAGCGTCAACGATTTGCCTTGCCACGTTATGGCGCAAGTTATAGTCTTCTAGTCTAGGTTGTCGCCCCGCCAGCCCCGGGCGACGCTGAAGACCAAAAATAAACGGCGGGCTTTGCGGCCCGCCGTTTATTGAGCGAGGGGTCGCATCGGATTTTACGAAGCGCCGGATGCATCCGAACATCCCGCAAACGGACTTCATCGATCGATTGCGCAGCCGATACCGCCGCGACAGGTCCGTGTGACCACCGGAAAACCCGCCAAAGTCATTTGACTATAGCGTCCTGATCGACGACAAGCCCGCCATGGCCAAAAAACCTGGAACCAATCCCAAGGGCGAGTTTGCCTTTTTCAACGTCTTCTACGAAGACGGCTCCCAACGCTCCAACCGGCGCGTGCCTGCGGAGCTGCTCGGAGGCCTGGACGGCGACGAGCCCGCGCGCGGCTTCATCATGGAGCAGGACCGCGAGATCGCTGAAAAGTCCGGCCGCCCGCCGCTGGCAATCAAGACCCTCGACCGGGTCGGCGCGAAGAAGAAGTAGGCTCCGCCCGACTTGCGAAGCGTCAGTACAAATAGAAAACGGCGGGCTTTCGGCCCGCCGTTTGCGTTTGGATGAATGCCCGGATCAGGCCCGGGCACGACGATCCGAATTAGTTATCCAGGAACGACCGCAGCTTCCTTGACCGCGACGGATGCTTCAGCTTGCGCAGCGCCTTCGCTTCGATCTGACGGATACGTTCGCGGGTCACCGAGAACTGCTGGCCGACTTCTTCCAGCGTGTGGTCGGTGTTCATGCCGATGCCGAAGCGCATGCGCAGCACGCGCTCTTCGCGCGGCGTCAGCGACGCCAGGACACGCGTCGTGGTCTCGCGCAGGTTCGACTGGATTGCGGCGTCGATCGGCAGGATCGCGTTCTTGTCCTCGATGAAATCGCCGAGATGTGAATCCTCTTCGTCACCGACCGGCGTCTCCAGCGACAGCGGCTCCTTGGCGATCTTGAGGACCTTGCGGACCTTCTCCAAGGGCATGCCGAGCTTCTCGGCGAGCTCTTCCGGGGTCGGCTCGCGGCCGATCTCGTTGAGCATCTGGCGCGAGGTACGCACGATCTTGTTGATCGTCTCGATCATGTGCACGGGGATGCGGATGGTGCGCGCCTGGTCGGCAATCGAGCGGGTGATCGCCTGCCGGATCCACCACGTGGCGTAGGTCGAGAACTTGTAGCCGCGGCGATACTCGAACTTGTCGACCGCCTTCATCAGGCCGATGTTGCCTTCCTGGATCAGGTCGAGGAACTGCAGGCCGCGGTTGGTATACTTCTTGGCGATCGAGATCACGAGACGGAGGTTGGCTTCCACCATCTCCTTCTTGGCCTGGCGGGCCTCGCGCTCGCCCTTCTGCACGGAGTGCACGATCTTGCGGAACTCGACGATCTCGAGGCCGGTGAGCGCGGCGAGCTGGTGCACCTCGTGACGGAGGTCCTTGATCCGGTCCTTCTCGATATGGACGAAGTTCTTCCAGCCCTTGGCTGAGAGCTTCGAGACGCGGTTGAGCCAGCGCGGGTCGAGCTCCGAGCCGGTGTAGTTGCGCAGGAAGTCCTCACGCGCGACGCCATGGCTGTCGGCAAGGCGCATCAGGCGGCCCTCGTGCGACACGAGGCGCTTGTTGATGTCGTAGAGCTGCTCGACCAGTGAGTCGATACGCGCCTGGTTCAGGCGCAGCGACTTCACCTCGACGATGATCTCGTCCTTCAGCTTGCGGTATTTGCGTTCCTGGTGCGGCGACAGCGAGGGCCCGTGCGAGGTGCTCTCGAGCTGGTTCTGGATGTCCTGCTCCTGAAGCTTGCGCAGCTTCTTGTAGCTGTCGGCGATCTTGTCGAAGATCTCGACGACCTTCGGCTTGAGCTCGGCCTCGATGGCCGCGAGCGACATCTGGTTCTCGAACTCGTCGTCCTCGTCCATGTCGGCTTCGGCGGCGGCTTCGCCCGGATCCTTCTCGCCTTCGCCGGCATTGCCGGGCGCAGGCGCGGCGCGGAACGGGGTCGGCGACGGCGGCGCGGCGGGCGGCGCGACATGCGCCGGCGCAGCTCCGTTCACGACAACGGCTTCGCCGCCTTCGGCGGACGCTTCGCCGTTCTCGCCGGTCGGACCGCCGATCATCGCGGTGTTCATGCCGCCCTTGGCGTCGGGCCCGGCATAGGTCGCTTCGAGATCGATGATGTCGCGAAGGAAGATCTTGCCTTCGTTGAGCTCGTCGCGCCAGATGATGATGGCCTGGAAGGTCAGCGGGCTTTCGCAGAGGCCTGCGATCATGGCCTCGCGGCCGGCCTCGATGCGCTTCGCAATCGCGATTTCGCCTTCGCGGGACAGGAGCTCGACCGTGCCCATCTCGCGCAGATACATGCGCACGGGGTCGTCGGTGCGCTCGCCCGGCTCGCTCTTCTTGACCTCGGTGACGGCCTTCTGGGTGACCTCGACGAGCTCGTTGTCGGTCTCGTCCTCGCCGCCCTCGTCCTTGTCCTCCTCGCCGTCGCTATCGTCGGCTTCGGTGACGTTGATGCCCATGTCCGAGAGCATGGACATGATGTCCTCGATCTGCTCGGGGGAGGTCTGGTCGGACGGCAAAACTTCGTTGAGCTGATCGAAGGTCACGAAGCCGCGCTTCTTGGCCTGCTTAATCATCTTCTTCACGGCCGCGTCGGACAGATCGAGCAACGGCGACGGCGCGTCCTGGGAGTCCTTCTCCGGCGCGTCCGCTGCCTTGTCGTCTTTCTCTTTGTCCTTCGCCTGCAGCGTCTTTGCCTTGGTGGCCATCCATTGCTCCTAAACGCGCTTCATGCAGAAGGCCGAACGGCCCGCCCGCCTGAATTCACTTGAACCTGTTGTTCGACGCTCTCGCTTCGTCAGATCGCGACACGGAAAGGGCGGCGCGGATATCTCTCGCCACCCCGACCTTCTCTCTCGCCGGATTTGCCTAACGCTTCGTGAGCCTCTTTGTCGCAGCGGATGCAGGTGTAGTGCCAACAGCGATTGCGCGGATTTATTCCTGACGCGTCTGTTCTGCCTGCGGCCGCCTGGTGGCCAAAGTGCTACAAGACCGTTAAGCCTCGATTAACCCTGTTTTTGCCGCCAAACCTTGGATTTGGCGAGTCTTTTAGCGGTTCCGGTCCCGGCCGTCCGCATGATTCTTTCATCACACGCTCTTCTGGAACCGGCCCGACAGCTCGCCAAAACCCTCGATCAGGGCCTCGGTACCGTCGACTTCTCCTATCCGAGCCTTGACGTCACGCAGCCACGCCAAATTGGCCTCGCTGGGGTCCTCCCCCAAGGCCAGCTCGGCGTCCTTCAGTTCTCTAAGTAGTGAATGGTATTGCCGATGCAAGGCAACGAGCTGGTGCCAGGTGGAGAGAACGTCGTCCCGGGCGGCGCCCTCGCGGGCACCCCACACCGCCGCGGTCGTGATACCGTTCTCAACCCTTTGAAGAAGCTGTGAAAATCCACCCTTCTCGATGTCGGCTCGCATCTTCTCGGCCAGCTCGCCGGGGTCCGGCGAGTGGTGGTGGTCGTTGGCAAAGGCGGCGATGATGCCGGCCCGGAGCTTATGGGCCTCGGGATGGGCCAGCTCCAGGGCGGCGACCTCCTCAAGGTGGTCGTGCAGCAGCCAGGGGTGGTTGATCAGGATTTGCAGAATCAGGGCTTCGCGCCGGGATATGGCGCTGCGCTGGCCCTTCATGATCGGGCTGGCCGCCAGCTGGGGGCTCGCCGCCTGGTAGGGGCCGGAGGGAATAAAGGCGGGACCGGGGCCCCCACGCCGCCCTTGGCTGCCGAATCCCTGCCCCCCGAATCGATTCGCCTGCCCCCCGTTGCGCGGCTGGAAGGAGCGGCCGGAATTGCCCTGAAAATTGCCCCGGCCGGCAAATCCGCCGCGGCCGCCTTCAGGCGCGAAGGTACGCCGAAGCCGCTCGGCAAAATCGTCGCGATAATAGCGCCGCACCACCTCGTCGCGGATGCCGTTGGACAGCTCCTTGACGCGCGCCTCGAGCGCGGCGCGGCGTTCGGGCGTGGCAAAGTTGCCGCCTTCGAGCTCGCGCGACCAAATCATCTCGGCGAGCGGCTTCGCCGCCGCGATCACATCCTCGATCGCACCGCGGCCGCCCGAGCGGGCGAGATCGTCGGGATCCTGACCTTCCGGCAGCAGCGCAAAACGCAGGCTCTTGCCCGGCGCAAGAAACGGCAAGGCGAGGTCGGCGGCACGGTAAGCCGCCTTCTGTCCGGCGCGATCGCCGTCGAAGCAGAGGATCGGCTCGTCCGCCATCTTCCAGAGCAGCGCGAGCTGGTTTTCGGTCAGCGCGGTGCCGAGTGGCGCCACGGCACCTACAAAGCCTGCCGTCACCATGGCGATGACGTCGACATAGCCTTCGACCACGATCAGCGCGCTGCCATCGTGGGTGGCTTTGCGCGCGGTCTGGTGATTGTAGAGATTGTCGCCCTTGTGGAAGAGCGGCGTCTCCGGCGAATTTAGATATTTTGCCGGAACGTCCTTTTCCAGCGCGCGCCCGCCGAAGGCGATGACGCGGCCACGCAGATCCGTGATCGGGAACATCACGCGATCGCGGAAGCGATCGTAGGGCACGGGAATGTCGTTGCCGGCTACGAGCAGGCCGGTCTCGATCATGTCCTCGACGGAGACGCCGAGCTTGCCGAGATGCTCCTTCAGCGCGAAGCGCTCGGGTGGCGGCGGCGCATAGCCGAGGCGGAACTGCACTTGCGTCGCCGGCGAGATCGCACGGTCAGCGAGATAGCCGCGCGCCTTGGCGCCGGCGCGCGAGGCGAGCGTCTCGGCGAAGAATTTTGCAGCGAGCTCCATCACGTCATGCAGCGTGCGGCGCCGCTGCTCGTGCCGCGCCGCATCCGGCGTTACCGCCGGCAGCGCCAGCCCCGCCATGTTGGCGAGCCGCTCCACGGCCTCCGCGAACGGGAGGCCGTCGGTCTCCATCACGAAGGTGATGATGTCGCCGTGCTTGCCGGAGGAGAAGTCGTGGTAAAATCCCTTCTGGTCGTTGACGTAGAAGGAGGGCGTCTTCTCCTGCTGGAACGGCGACAGCCCCTTCCATTCCCGCCCGGCCTTCTTCAGCTTCACGCGCTTGCCCACGACTTCGGAGACCGAAAGCCGGGCACGAAGCTCGTCGAGGAACTGGGGCGTGAAGCGCATGGGCTCTGGGTCTGGCGCGAATCAACGTAAGTCGGGCGAAGGGTTACGGATATAGGCGCGGCCTGCCCAAAAGTCAGGTTTGTCCGGCTTATCCGGGTTATTCGACCTATGCACAGGCGTCATTCCGGGGCGATGCGAAGCATCGAGCCCGGAATGACCGCGGAAAGACTTGAACCCGGACCGGTTCCGCGCTTCCATAGGCCATGTTCAGGATGTTTCGCGGCGGCCACAGCGGGGGCTGGCGTGTGACCTCGATTTCACCCGTGGTGGGCGAGCCCCTGCCCTTCGTGCCGGCGCTGTCGGTGACCGACAGCGAGGCGATTTCATTGCCCCTGGTGCCCTCTCGCAATGCGTGGCGGCTGGTCGGCGTTGCGAGCACGACGCGCTACACTGAGCGCGCCGAGAAGCAGCAGCTCACCGCGGTGCAGGCCGAGCTCGGCCGGTTAGAGGCCACTTCCGCGGCGCTGATTCCGATCCGCAAATCGGAGGCGTGGTGGGAGCTGACGCAGGAAGAGCGCCGCAAGATCTTCGAGGACAAGTCGCACCACATCGCCAGCACTCTTCGTTTCCTGCCCGCCATCGCGCGGCAGCTCTATCACAGCCGCGATCTCGGCGGTCCCTTCGACTTCCTGACATGGTTCGAGTTCGCGCCCCCCGATGCCTCGCTGTTCGAGGAGCTGGTGGCGATGCTGAGGCAGACCGAGGAGTGGAGCTACGTCGAGCACGAGATCGACGTGCGCCTGGTGAAGGAAGTGCTGTCGGCTTAGTGATCGAACGCCGGCCACGATGAAGGTGCGATCCCTCGCTCCGCTTGCGCGGGAGAGGTGAAGTCCGCATCCGCGCCTAGTGCTCGAGAAAGCGCCCGGACTCGATGCGCGGCAGATCGGTGACGGGCCAATTGTAGACGTAAGTCCAGGCCTTCTCCGTGGTGCCATCAGGCAGCGTCACGTCGATCAGCTTGCGCAGATATTCGGTCGGCTCCGGAAAGCCCTCGCCGCAGGCCTCGTACATGTCGAGCTCGCGCAGGAGCTCATCGGGCACGCGCAATTGAAAAAGCTCACCATGGACGACATCGGAGGCCGCGTTCGACAGCAGCAATCCGGGATAATGCTTCACGAGAACGAGCCGCCCGCGACACGTCGCGTCACCCAAAAAGTCCGCATGCCCTGCAAGCAGCCGCGCCATCGGATGGTCGAAGCCGCGCATCAGGGTGCCGTAGACGAAAAGACGATCGGAGGTCATGGGGTGTCTATAGCCGTCAATCGAGCGAAACGACAGCCGCACATTTCCACGTCCGAGCGAAGTCCCGGGGGCAAGCGAGATTTGGTCTTGTGATGAATCGCCGGCAACGGCATCGTCTGGCGATCATGATGATTTTGGGTGGACCGACCTGCAAGCGATTGCTGCCCAATTTGGACGGTACCTGCTTTTTCCATAGGCAATCAGGATGGACTTGAACACGGCCGACGCGACCGATCAACTGCTCGGCGCGGGGGACATTCCGCCGGTGCATGAGGTCAATGCGGATGGGGCATCGCCTTTCCTGCTCACCTCGGATCATTACGGACGGATTCTGCCGCGCGCGCTCGGCGACCTCGGCGTCGCGGAAAGCGAGCTGACGCGGCACATCGCCTGGGACATCGGCATTGCCGGCGTCGCCGAGCGGCTGGCAAAAATGCTCGATGCGCATCTGATCGCGCAGCGCTATTCGCGGCTGGTGATCGACTGCAACCGCTCGCCCGGCGTAGCAAGCTCGATTCCCGTGATATCCGAGGCGACCGCGATCCCGCGCAACGAGGGCATCTCAGAGGGCGAGCGCGCGGCGCGGCGGCGCGAGATCTTCGAGCCCTATCACCGCCGCATCGATGCCGCGATCGACCGCCGCCTGCACGACACGCGGCCGGCGGTGCTGGTGTCGCTGCACAGCTTCACGCCGGTTTATGCCGGCGTCGCCCGGCCCTGGCACATCGCCGCGCTGTATAACCGCGACACCGTGCTGCCGCAGCTGCTGCTGAAGCATTTGCGCGCTGAAGGCGATCTCGTCGTCGGCGACAACGAGCCCTATGCGGTGAGCGACCTCAGCGACTACACCATCCCCGTCCACGGCGAAGCCCGCGGTCTCGTCAACACCGGCATCGAGATCCGCCAGGATCTGATCGCGGATCAGTCCGGCCAGCAGCAATGGGCGGAGCGGCTGGCGAGGATTTTTGCGGAGATCGAGCTGGAGTTGAAGGCGGAGCTGTTGGTGTAGGGCACGCTGCGTTCCCTCCCCCCTTGCGGGGGAGGGAACGCAGCGGAGTACGACGAAGCTGCTGAGCAACTGTCTCAGGCTCATCCGCCCCGCGTCGCGACGAACACCGCGAGCGCAGCGAAAATCGCAGCGATCCCCCACAGCAGCCAGGCGATGCGGACGGGGCCGCTTGTATCGAGCGTTGCCTCGGCCGGGTTGTCGGGATTGACGCGCACCTCGACGGTCGCGCCGTGCTTGTAGCGCGACATCAGCTTCTTCAACATCTCGTCGGACCCGGACTGCGTCCCGGCCGAGACGCGCGCGCATTCATTGGTGTAGCTGATATTCTGATAGCGATAGGTGTAGGTCACGCGCTTGCCGAACATCTCGGTGCCGCGGCGCTCGCCCGGCTCGCTGGCCTCGTGATATTGCTCGATCCCCGACAGCTTGATCGTGCCCGGCACCACCGGCCAGCGCGCCGCCTTCAACGCCTGCCGCCGCACTCCATAACCCATCAGCGCGATGACGAAGCCGAACGCGCCGAAGCCGACGACGAGGCCGGCGAGATCGGGCCGCCCGATGTGGTGCGCAAGGTAGGCATAAGTCTGGTTGAGACCGAACGCCGAGCCGAACACGATGCCAAACGCGATCGCCGTGCCGATGCCGAGGCAGCCCCACAGCCCCTTGGGCAGGTCGCGCTCGAGCACGGCCTGATCGGGATGGCGCGGATTGTAATAGACGGTGACGACACTGCCGGCGGGATATTTTGCGAGCTTCTCGGCGACCTCGAAATTGCCGAGGTCCTCGCCGATCGAGATGCGGTTACAGCTCAGCTTGCGGCTGCCGACCGGATATTCGTAAGTCACGTTCGCAAAATTGCGGCTCTCGAGCCGATAGCCTTCCTCGCGGTCGCTGTCGGACACCCTGACCTCGCGCACCTCGGCGACCGAGCGGACGACCTTGCCCGATGCCTGCGGCCAGCTTCGCGCCTCGCGCGCCTGCCAGGTCTTCACGACGGCGGCGACCAGTAACAGCCCGAGCGGTGCGAACAGCATCGCATAGACGAACCAGGGCAGATCGGGCACGGCCAAATTCCTTCGTCAGCGGCAATGCCCGATTGGACGCATCGCCGCCGCGAAGGGTTCAAGCGCGAACCGGTACGAGGGAGGTTATTTTGCCCGTGTCAGCGCCAGCCAGATACCGCCGCCGATCATGAAGCCGCCGGAGATGCGCGACATCAGCCGCGTCCGGCGGGCCGAAAAGAATTTTCGCGCGCGCCCCGCGGCGAGAGCGTAGAGCGCATCCGTCATCGCCGCGGTGACCATGAACGTGGCGCCCAGCAGCGCGACTTGCGGGAAGTGATCGCGGTTCATGTCCATGAACTGCGGAATGAAGGCGCCGAAGAAGATCAGCACTTTCGGGTTCGACAGCAGCACAAGGAAGCCTTGCAGGAAGAACCCGCCGCGCGGCGGCGCCGGCGGCTCGTCGACATTGAGGCCTTCGACCGGCGCCCAGATCAGCTTGATGCCGAGCCAGATCAGATAGGCGGCGCCGGCAAAGCGCACCCAGTCGAACCAGTAACCCATGGTCGCCATCAGCGAGGTCAGGCCGACCGCGACGATGCCGATGACGATGGCAAGCCCGGCCTGCGCGCCCGCGACATTGGTCAACGCCGCGCGCGTGCCGTGACGCAGGCCGTTGGCGACGACGAGGGTGACGATCGGCCCCGGCAGCAAGGCCAGCGCAATGCAGGCGGCGACGAAGGCGAAATAGGCTTGCATGGACATCATGGGGAGGACTCGCTGAGAGCGGTTTGGCGCATTAATGCATGACACTCACTGTCCGTCCAGCGCCGCGGTCGCCCATAGCTTCATCTCCGGCGTCTCCAGGAACGCCAGCGCTGCGCGCTGCACGGCGCCTGCTTCGCCACGCCCCTGGGCCGCAGCGACGAAGAGATCGCAGCGGCGCGAGACGGCGATGCCGATCGCGGCATGACGGACGCCGTCGGCCATATCGAGATCATAGCGCCTGGCACGACCACGCATCTCGCCAAGTCCCACTTCCTCACCCGGCGCGACGGCGGCAAAGCGCGGGGTGATCAGATCGATGTCGGCAACGCGATCGACCTCATCATCGTCGGCGACGCCGCGGTCGCAATTGCAGAAGCCGCGCTTGGCGCGCACGTAGAGCAGGGTGCCCGCGCAGACACCGTCGCAGCGGAACGCGCGGCCGGCGGGCCAGCCGTCGCGCGGGAACGGCCATGCGATTTCGCGCCAGCCCGCCGATTCCGCCGCCGGCGCCGGCGCAAGCCGATAGGCCCCGACGCCGGATGCACCGAGCGCGATGGCCACGGCCGCAATCGCCGCCCCGCGCCGCATCGTCAGTTCCTCGGCAGGCCGGCGGCCGCGCGCGCCGGTCCGGTCAGTTCGAGGATATGCAGACCGGTGTTGGCGCGGTCGACGATGTAGATGTAGCCGCGATCGTCCGTCTCGACATTGTTGGTCTGGATCGCGACCTTGCAACGCTCGCCGCCCTCGACGGGAATGCAGCGCTTGTCGGTGGCCGGCGTGATCGCGGGGATGAAATAGCCGACCTCCTTCGGATGATAGGGATCGCGGATGTCGAGCGCGCGCACGCCCGCATTGAAGAAGGCGATGAAGGCCATCTTCTTGTAATAGACCGGCGCCATGCTCTCGTTCGAGGAGTGCGAGCCGAAGCGGCCGCCGCGTTGGCAGAACTGTCCGCCCGCCTCCGGCACGGTGTAGCTCGAGATCATCATCGGCCGCGTCTCGGTGGTGACGTCGGCGAACCACACCATCTGCCGCGCCTCGCCGCATTCGTTCAAGATCGCCTCGTCGACGATCATGACGATGTCGCGGGTCTTGCCGTCCTTGTCCTCGGCGAATTCGGCGACGGGCATGTCGAGCATCGGGAACGTCGTATGCGCGCCGTTGAAGGCGGACATCGGCATGCGCGAAATCTCGGGATAGCGCAGATTGTCCGGCATCGGCTCCTTCGGCCCGTTCAGCAACTTGTCGCGATCGACGATCTGCAAAATGCCGCCCTTGTTGGTCCCGTAGCCGAAGAACACGCGATTGCCGTCGGGTCCGGTCGAGATCGGCCCGTGCAATTCGGTCGGCACGGCGCCGGTCGAGCCGGGCTCCTGGCCGGGCAGGCCAAAGTCGCGGATTTTCTGCGGATGCGCGGGATCGCTGAGGTCGTAGACCTGCGTCATGCGCCGCGTGCGCCAGTCCGGCGCGCCGGAGACGAGAAAGGCTATGCCGGTGTCGCACTCCCACCAGCTCTTGTGGGTGTCCTTCAGCCCGCCGATGCGGGTAACGAGCACGGGATTGGCGGGATCGGCGACGTTCCAGATCTCATGCGCCTCGCTGCCGAAGGTGCGGAGCATGTAGACCGCATTGGGATCGCCCTTCGGCAGCGACTTGCCGTCGCAAACCCGTACCATCTGCGCGCCGCCGGATTCGTACTTGCCTTCCTGGCCCGGCAGATGCCGCAGATATTTTGGACGCGCGGGATCGGTGACGTCGACGATGGACGTTCCGTTCGGTTCGGCCTGCCCCGTCATCGGGTTGACCGGCGCGGGCACGTCGTCGGTGCCGCCGTGATGGCCGATATAGGCGATCCAGCGATCGCCCTGATGATGGATGGTCGGCTGGTACGCGCTGCGCGCCTGCAGGTCGTTGGTGCCGACCAGCTTCATATTGGACGCTTCCGGCGGCGCGCCGATGGTCTGCTTCTGTTGTGCCTGGGCCGTGGTGCTGCAGGCGAAAAGGACAAGGCCTGCAACGAGTGGGACGCAACGGAACATCAAAGCTCTCCCGGAACCAATCTGCGTTGGCTGAGCTTCGAGGCTAGCACAGCCATTTCCGGGCGCCAAAGACACCATCTTGACATGCAACCATTTGGTTGCCTATTATCGCCGCCATGGATGAGGTCTTCAAAGCGCTCGCCGATGCGTCACGACGGTCGCTGCTGGACAGGCTTCACGCCAAGAACGGCCAGACGCTGAACGAACTCTGCGAGGGCCTCGCGATGACGCGCCAGGCCGTGACCAAGCACCTTGTCATTCTCGAAGAGGCCAACCTGGTCACGACCGTCAGGCATGGCCGCGAGAAGCTGCATTACCTCAATCCGGTGCCGATCCATCAGATCGGCGAACGCTGGATCAGGAAATTCGAGCGCGGCAAGCTCGCCGCGCTCAGCGAGTTGAAACGTCAGTTGGAGAAGCGCGATGAGTAAGCCCCAATTCGTCTATGTTAGCTATATCGAGACCACGCCGGAAAGACTGTGGGAGGCGCTGACGTCGAGCGAATTCACCAGGCAATACTGGTTCGGCGCCGAGGTCAGGTCGGACTGGAAGGTCGGCTCACCCTTCGCGCTCACGCTCGACGGCGAGGTCACCGATTCCGGCGAGATTCTGGAGGCCGATCCGCCGCGCCGCCTGTCCTACAGCTTCAAGCACCAGAAGTTCGAAGAGCTGCGCGGCGAGCCGATATCGCGCGTCGTCTTCACGATCGAACCGTTCGGCTCGCTCGTGCGTTTGACCGTGTTGCATGACGGCTTCGTCGAGGGTGGCAAATATCTCGGCGCCGTCTCCAACGGCTGGCCGGCGATCCTGTCCCAGCTCAAGAGCCTGCTCGAGACCGGCAAGCTGCTCGGCATTCCACGCGCAGCCCTCAACAAGGGATTCGACGCAAAATGAACCTCGATCAGTTCAAGCCGCTGACGGTCTACACCATCTACATCGTCTCCACGCCGGAGAAGGTGTGGGAAGCGCTGACCTCGGCCGAGTTCAGCAGGAGGTACTTTTCCGGCTTTGCGGTGGAGATGGAACGGAGGCTCGGCGGCAGTTTCATCGTGCGCGCGCCCGACGGTTCCGAGCACATCTCCGGTGAAGTCTTCGAATACGATCCGCCGAACAAGCTGACGGTGACGTGGAACGTCAACTGGCCCGACCTCGTCGCAAAGCTCGGCACCACGCTCGTCACCTACGAGATCGAGCAAGCCGGCGAGGCCGTCCGCCTCACCATGAGCGAACGCCACGACCGTGCGCTCGGCGACGACATCCTCTCCGGCGGCCGCACCGGCTGGCCCGCGATCCTGTCGGGACTTAAGAGTTTGCTGGAAACCGGCAAGGCGCCGCAGATCAAAATGACACCGCCAGCGCAGATGCTGGCGGCGTTGAAGGCGATGGGGATCAAGACGCCGTAGCGGCCGAAATCGGCGCTGTTATCGCTTCTTCTTCACCGGCGGTTGAATCTCGTCGATCTTGCGACGGCAATCCCCTTCCGAGTCGTGCGGGCCCGAGACGAAGGTCCCGCTGACCTTGATCGCGTACCAGCCTGACTCCACGCCGAGCCGGAGCGCTTCGTCTGTCTTGACGTGCCGTGGGGAGAGAGTTTGCATCATGTGCTTTCGGTTGGCGTTCGATCTCGTATCGAACCGCGGTGGAATCTTTCAGGCGTCCGCGGCACGCCTGCTGCGTCCGGCTCGCCCGCGGGAAGTGGCAATAGGCGCGACGATCGCCGTTACGACGTCGCGATGAGAAGGCTCCGCCGGTGCGAAGAATCAGTCGTTTCAAATCGCGCGCGGATCGTCGTGACGCAGCGTGTGCGCACAGACGACCGCTCTTTCCGACATTGGCGCACCGTGCGCGCAATCGCCGCAATTAGCTATCGTTTTCTCGCCCGCGCCGCGCTTTTGAAGCGCCAAATGCCGCTCTCGATCGAATAAGGCCGTGAATGCCTTGTGTTCGATCGCTTCGTAGCCATGTTGGGAGCTTAGCCAAGAGAAAGAAGTTCGTATGAAGCTCCGCGTCGGGTTCGAGATGCTGTACGAGTTCCCGCAGCCGACGCCTATGATCATGGTGCTGGGCACGCACTTCACGCGCGCCTCAGATATCGTCGTGCCCGACCTGCTGACCACCCGACCTTCGGTGGCGATCAATCCCTATCGCGACCTCTTCGGCAATTGGTGCAGCCGCATCGTTGCGCCGGCCGGCGCCTTCCGTCTTGCCGGCGATGGCGTCGTTCGCGACAGCGGCCTGCCCGACCCGGTGTTTCCGAACGCGTTTCAGCACGCCGTCGAAGCGCTGCCGGCCGACACGCTCGTCTATCTGCTCGGCAGCCGCTATTGCGAGACCGATCGCCTGTCGGATATCGCATGGAAGTTGTTCGAACACACGCCGCCGGGCTGGGCGCGGGTCCAGGCCATCTGCGATTTTGTTCATCGCCACATCACGTTCGGCCATGAGCACGCGCGCGCGACCAAGACAGCCCGGGAAGCCTACGACGAAGGCAAGGGCGTGTGCCGTGACTATGCCCATCTCGCCATCGCGTTCTGCCGCAGCATGAACATTCCGGCGCGTTACTGCACCGGCTACCTCAGCGACATCGGCACCCCACAACCGTGGCCTGCTGGAGATTTCGCCGCCTGGTTCGAGGCTTTCGTCGGTGGAAGCTGGCACATGTTCGATCCGCGCAACAATACGCCGCGGATCGGCCGCGTGCTGATTGCGCAGGGGCGCGATGCCGCAGACGTCCCGATCGTCCAGACCTTCGGTCCGAATACCCTGCTCAATTTCAAGGTATGGACCGACGAGGTTGCCTGATGACAGACAGCACCCCAGCGCTCACCGCCGATGAATTTGCGTCCTTGGCCCTGGTCGGCAAGGGTCAAGGCGACATTCCGCACGCGCACGGCGAACGTCTGGCCAATTTGGGTTATGCGATCAGGCGGCTCGGCGAACTCGAGCTGACTTCATCCGGCGCTCGCCGCCTGGCAACGGGCGAATAGCTCGCTTCCGTTGCATCCGGCTCCCCTCTTACGGCACCGGTACCACCAGCCGCCGATAGAGATGCCACGTCGCATGCCCGAGCACGGGCAGCGTCACGACCAGTCCGAGAAAGTACGGCAGCGCCGAGACGATCAGCAGCATCACGATCACCGCGGCCCACGAGATCATCGGCAGCGGGCTGGTCACCACCGCACGCACGCTCGTCACCATGGCGGTGACGAAATCGACCTCGCGGTCGAGCAGCAGCGGAAACGACACCACCGTCAGCGAGAACAAGATCAGCGACAGCGCGGCACCGACCGCGTTGCCGATGACGAGGAACAGCAGGCCCTCATTCGTGGTCAGCACCACCGTCATGAATTCCTGCAAGCTAGAGAACGAGGCGTGCAGGCCGAGCAGCAGCGCGATGAGCAGCCGCACCTGGTACATCCAGATCACGAACACGAACAGCGTGACGAAGGCCATCCAGCCGATCTCGCTGCGCGCGCGTATCGCCGACCAGATCGCGCCGAAGGAGACCGGCTCGCCGCGCTCGCGGCGGCGGCTGACCTCGTAGAGGCCGATCGCCACGAACGGCCCGATCAGCGCAAAGCCGGCCGCAAGGGGATAGACGAGATAGACCATGCCGAAGGCGGTGAGGCAGAGCATGATGGCGATGCCGCCGCCTGCGTAGAGCGCGCCGAAGCAGAGTCCGTAGAGCGGCAGCGCCTGGAAATCGCGCAAACCCTCGACCAGCGCCTCGGCGATGTCGGTCGCCGCCACGGGACGCACCACCGGATCGACTTTGCCCGAGATCGACATGCGGCTCCTCTCCTCGTCACCGGCACGATCTCCGTCGCGCGCGATCCCGATATTAGCGCCCTCGCGACCTGCGCGCACGCGCGCGTTGATTGCGGGATGACGGTATCCCGGGAGGCCCGACACCAGCCCGACAGAGCCTCGCGGGCGAACCTTCCGGGGACTCATCCGTGATGTGCGCGGCCGAAATTTTCCGCGCGAGGGCTTTTTCGGCGCGATGCCTATGGACTGGGCGGAGGGTGGTGCCGCAGATTGCATCTTCGAACCAGCACGCGCGACGACCAAATTGGACCGCCCGACCGATGAGCTTGCGTACCCGGCTACTGATACTCGTCATTGCGGCCATGCTGGTGCCGGCCATCCTCGTCGGCTTACGTTTCGTGCAAAATCGCAGCAGCGAAATCAACGCGGCCCTGGCCAATCTGACCGCGACAGCCGACGACATTGCGAGCGACCTGGACGAGAAGATCCAGGGCACCGCCCAGCTTCACTATGGTCTCGCCCGTGCACGCGATCTCGACACGCGCGACAAGGCGGCGTGCTCGGCGTTCCTGTCGGAAGTGCGCGAGGAATACCCACAGTTCACCGGGATATTGACCATCGATCCCGACGGTAGCCTGTTCTGCGATTCGCTGCGGACCAACCGCACCCTCGACCTCCGGGATCGCGCCTATTTCAAGCAGGCCCTGGCGTCGCGCGGCATCGCGCTCGAGCCGGTATTCGGCCGGCTGACCGGCCTATCGGTGCTCCAGATCGCCTATCCGGTGCGATCGGAGACGGGCGCCCTGAAGCTGATCCTGCTCGCATCCTTCAACCTGCGCAAATTCGCGGAGTTTCACGACAAGCGGCTGCTCGGCCAGAAGGAGATCCTGCTCCTCGACAGCAAGGGAACGGTTCTGGTCGCCCCCTCCCGCGGAGGATGGACCGAGCCGGTCGGCACGTCGGTCGCGGGATCCGATCTGCTCCGCTTCGCTGCAACGCCGGACCGGAAGGCGTATCAGGAGGTGACCGATCGCGACGGCCGGACGCATGTCTGGGCTGTCGCCGCGCGCTCGCCTTCGACCCGCGATGCCGGCCTCTACATCATGGTCGGACGGTCCAAGGACGGACTGGTCGCCGCGGCGAATCGCCGGCTCTACGAGGATGTGGCGATACTCGCGGTGGCCTCGCTGCTGCTGCTCGCGGCCGTCTGGATCCTTGCAACCGTGAGCGTCGGGCGCCAGGTCGGACGTCTCGCCACCATGGCGAAGAAACTTGGGCTCGGAGATCTCAGCGCGCGAATTCCGCCTCCCCACCCGGGCGGCGAACTGGGCGGATTGATGACCCTGCTCAACGACACCGCCGAGTCGCTCGAGCAGCAACGCGCCGCCATCGCCGACCTCAGCCACAAGCTCAGCCAGTCCCAGAAGATGGAAGCCATGGGCCAGCTTACCGGCGGCGTGGCGCACGATTTCAACAATCTTCTAACCGTCATTCTCGGCAACTCCGAGCATCTTGCCGACAGGCTGGCCGGCAACGAGGAATTGCACCGGATCGCCAACGACATCGCGACCGCCGCCGAGCGCGGCTCCGACCTGACGCGGAGCCTGCTCGCCTTCGCGCGCAAGCAGCCCCTGAGGCCGCGAGACATCGACATCGCCGCGAAGATTCACGAGATGGAGCAGCTGTTGCGCCGGCCCCTGGGCGAGCACATCGAATGCACCTTCGCGCTCGAACCGGATGTGTGGCTGACCAGCGTCGATCCCGGCGAGCTGACAACTGCGCTGCTCAATCTCGTGCTCAACGCGCGCGACGTCATGCCGCTCGGCGGCAAGCTGACGATCGAGGCGCGCAACACCTCGCTCGGTGAATCCGACCTTGACGTCAACGGCGAACCGCGGCCGGGCGACTACGTCATGGTGGCCGTGACCGACACCGGCAGCGGCATGACCGCCGAGGTGGCGAGCCGGGCGTTCGAGCCGTTCTTCACCACCAAGGAGGTCGGCAAGGGCACCGGGCTCGGCCTGAGCATGGTCTACGGCTTTGTGCGGCAATCCGGCGGCGTTGTGCAGATGCAGTCCGAACCGGGACAAGGCAGCGTCGTCAGGCTGTTCTTTCCCCGCCTTGCAACGCCACCGAACGAGCAGCCGTCACCCGCGGAACGGATCGTCGCCCCCGACGGAAGCGAGACCATTCTTGTCGTCGAGGACGACGACATGGTTCGGGCCTATGTCGAGAGCGAGCTGAAGACCCTCGGCTATCGCGTCATCGCGGCGTCGAACGGTCCCGCGGCTCTCGAACTGTTGCGCCGCCCCGGCGACATCGACCTGCTGCTCACCGACGTCGTGATGCCCGGCGGCATGTTCGGGCCGGAGCTTGCCAGGCAAGCGACCAGCTTGCGGCCCGGGCTCAAGGTGCTCTTCACCTCGGGCTACACCCAAAATCCCGTCAAGACGCCCGACGGGGTCGGCGACGCCCGCATCCTGACAAAACCGTTCCGGCGGAAGGATCTTGCCGCGATGCTGCGGTCCGCCCTGTCGGCGTCGCCGCGCTGAAATCAGGAAGAGAACGCCAGCCGGAGCGCTACGCCGAGATTGGCTACGAACAGAGCCGCGTCGATGACGAAGATCCTGAGCATCGGACCTTTCAGCACAGGCCAGTAGGCCACCCCGACGCGCCCACCGCGCATCAGGACCGGAAGGTTATAGGCGAACTGGCTGAAGTGGCAGGCGGCAAAGAACAGGAACAGCGCGAGCTGGGCCTCGATCGGCTGGAAGAAAGCCGGACGAGCGGCCAGAAGGTAGAACGACAAAAGCCCGATCGGCAGATTCATCCCGCCCAGGAACGCCACGCTGGCCGCCAGCGTCGGCGCGATCGGATTGCTGCGCTCTTCGCGCGGCAGGAGTATCTTCAGCGTATTGCCCTGCGCGACGCTGAACTGGATGAACGCGCCGCCGAACCAGAGTGTGTTGAGGAGCAGGACGAAATCCGAAAGGTGCATGATCATTTTCCGTAGAAGGCTTCGCTGCGCACCACACGGCCCGCATCGTCGAAATCCATGAACTCGCTGGCGCGCGTGTCGCCGAGCTGCCACCACACCGTCACGCGCGCGATCGCCTCGTCCCAGCTCCAGCTCAGGATCTTGAGGTCGGCGCTTTCGATGTGGCCATAAGCCTCGCGCCAATAAGCGCGGATGTTCTCGGCGCCGGTGACGACCGGAGAACCGGTCAGTGATAGTGCCAGAGGGCTGCGCATCTGCGCATCGTCAGCGAAATGCGCGACGACCGCGTCGATATCGACCCGGCACCAGCTCGCACACCATGCCGCGACGAAGCGCTCGGCGGCTGCGCGATCCATTGTCCGTCCGCTCATGGCGGAGCCCTCCCCTGGCTCGTTGCCGGGAAAGTGGCAAAGCTCGCACCTCATGTCAACTATGTTGACTTCAAGAATCGTCAGTTGTTGTCGGCGATCGCCCCCATGACGGCCATCCATGCCGCCGCACCCGAAGCCCCGGCACGGTCGAACGCTTCGCGCAGGACCTTGCGCTCGTGATCCGATGCCTTTTGCTCGATGCGTCGCCCGGCCTCCGTCAGGCGCAGCAGCTTGGAGCGATGCTGCTCGGGTGCCCGCTTCGACGTCAGGAGCTTGCGCTCCAGCAGCAGGTTGAGCGGCCGGTTCAGGGCTTGCTTGGAGATGCCGAGGATCTCGATCAGCGAGCCGATCGCGATATCGGGACGGCGCGCCACCACGTAGAGGATGCGGTGGTGTGGACGCGACAGGCCCTGCTTCGCAAGATATTCATCGGCCTCCAGCGTCATCCCGCGCCAGCCGTAATACATCAGCTCCAGCGCCGCATCGAGATCGTGCAGTTTCGGAAGTGAGGCGCGGTGAAGCCCCGCAGCTTGAGACGTCTTTGCCATTGTCTGAAAGAGCCTAACCTCGCGCCCGCAGCTCGCGCCGCAGCACCTTGCCCGTGGCCGTCATCGGCAGTGTCCCCGCGAACTCGACGAAGCGCGGATATTCGTGCGCGGCGAGTTGCACCTTCACGAACTCCTGGATCTCGCGCGCGAGCGTGTCGCTTGCCGCGAAGCCGGGACGCAGCACGATCCAGGCCTTGATCGATTCGGTGCGGATCGAATCGGGGATGCCGACCACCGCCGCCATCGCCACCGACGGATGCTTCATCAGCGTGTGCTCGATCTCGGACGGGCCGACGCGGTAGCCGGCGGTGGTGATGACGTCGTCCTCGCGGCTGACATACCAGAAATAGCCGTCCTCATCCCGCGTACCGAGATCGCCGGTCAGCAGGAATTCGCCGGCATATTTCTTCGCCGTCGCGTCCGGATTGCGCCAGTATTCGAGCATCGTGCACGGGCATGGCTGGCGCACGCCGATGATGCCGCGCTGCCCCGTCGGCAGCTCCTCGCCCTTGTCGTTGACGATGCGGACGTCGAAGCCCGGCGTCGCCTTGCCCATCGAACCCGGGCGGATCGGAAACAGGTTGGAGTTGCTGCCGATCACGAGATTGCACTCGGTCTGACCGAACACTTCATGCGCATCGATGCCGAATGTCTCGCGCACCCAGCCGAGCAGCTCGCCGCCGAGCGATTCACCGCCGGTGAAAATGCTGCGCAGCTTGACGTCCGGATGCTTCACGCCGGCCTGCCGCATCAGCTTCAGCGCGGTCGGCGGCAGGAAGACGTTGCGGACACCGAGGTCGGCCATCATCTGCATCGCCGCCTGCGGCTCGAACTTTCGCGCACGGTG
Source organism: Bradyrhizobium sp. 215_C5_N1_1 (assembly GCF_052075935.1). NCBI lineage: Bacteria > Pseudomonadati > Pseudomonadota > Alphaproteobacteria > Hyphomicrobiales > Nitrobacteraceae > Bradyrhizobium > Bradyrhizobium sp. 215_C5_N1_1. The sequence goes on from NZ_CP197228.1 coordinate 7,542,720, forward strand.
ACCGACCAGGGGGATGCCGTGATACCAGAACGCGAACAGGCCGTTGACGAGGCCGCCGATCCACGCCCAGTCCGCCGGCGTCCACATCAGATCGCCGGGGCGCGGCAGGAAGTTGTGGCACATCTCGACATTCGGCAGGTGGCCGAGCACGACGCGATGCGCATGCAGCGCGCCCTTCGGATTGCCCGTCGTGCCTGACGTGTAGATGATCAGGGCGGGGTCGTCGGCGGAGGTGTCGACGGTCGCAAAGTCCTCGGACGCGGTTTCGATCGCCGACCAGAACGGTTTTGCACCGGCATGGACGGCGCCGCTCGTGACATAGATGTCCTGCAGATAGGGCAGCCGATCGCGGATCTTCGTGAGCTTCTCCCAGCCCGCCTCATCAGTGATGATGGCCCTTGCTTGCGAATTCGACAGGCGGAATTCCAGCGCGTCCTCGCCGAACAGCGCGAACAGCGGGATCGAGATCAGCCCGGATCGGAACGCGGCCATATGCGCGATCGGCAGCTCCAGCGACTGCGACAGGAACACCGCGACGCGGTCGCCGCGCACGAGCCCATCGGCCTTCAGCACATTGGCGAAGCGGCGCGACATCTCCGCGACCTCGTCGAACGAGGTGCGCGTGGTTGCGCCGTTCTCGTCGACATAGAGCAGCGCGAGGCGGCCCGTGCCGTCGGCATGGCGGTCGCAGCACGCTTCCGCCATGTTGAAGCGCGCCGGGACGTCCCAGCGGAAGTTGCGATAGAGCTCGTCGTAGGTTGCGGCTTCGGTCAGCATGGTCGTTTCCCGGCAGCGTCGTCACAGCCGGGCGTGTCCCGGCCATCCACGTTCTTGTTTCGACCTGAGTTTAAGCGCGTGGGAGCCCGGGACAAGCCCGGGCATGACGATGCGGAGGCATCCCCTAACGGCGCACCGTCTGGAAGAATTTCCTGACGTCGCCAACATACAGCTCCGGCTGCTCGAATGCGGCGAAATGCCCGCCCTTCTCCATCTCGCTCCAGTGCGTGATGTTGGGAAAGTTCGGCTCCATCCAGCGCCTGACCGGCGTGATGATCTCCTTGGGGAACACGGCGACGCCGGTCGGCACGTTGACCCTAGGCGTGGTGCGGCGTTTGCCAAAACTCTCCCAGTAGAGCCGCGCTGAGGAGGTCGCCGTCTCCGTCGCCCAATAGAGCATGACGTTGTCGAGCAGCTCGTCCTTGTCAAAAATGTTTTCAGGATGGCCGTCGCAATCGGTCCAGGCCCAGAATTTTTCCAAAATCCAGGCCGCCTGCCCGCTTGGCGAATCCGTCAGGCCATAGCCGAGCGTCTGCGGCCGCGTCGATTGCTGCTTGGAATAACCGGAATCGAGATCGACATAATGCTTCAGGCCGGCGAGCGCGCTCTTCTCTTCCGCCGTCGGCTCGCCCTCGACCTTCGGTGCCGCGTTGAAGGCGAGCGTGATGTGAATGCCGGCGCAATGCTCGGCGTCCTGCGCGCCCAGCGATGTCGTCACCGCCGAGCCCCAGTCGCCACCCTGCGCGCCGTAACGCGCGTAGCCGAGCCGATCCATCAGCTTCGCCCAGGTCGCGGCGATGCGGTCGACGCCCCAACCGGTGGTCTTTGGCTTGGCGGAGAAGCCAAAGCCCGGCAGCGACGGGCAGATCACGTGAAACGCATCCGCAGGATTACCGCCATGCGCGGCAGGATCGACCAGCGGCGCGATCACCTTCTGGAATTCGACAATCGACCCTGGCCAGCCATGGGTGATGATCAGCGGCAGCGCCGATGGCTCCTTCGAGCGCGCATGCAGGAAGTGGATGTCGAGCCCGTCGATCTCGGTGGTGAACTGGTCGAAGCGGTTGAGCTTTGCCTCGCGGGCGCGCCAGTCATAGCTGTTGGCCCAGTAGGCGCAGATCTCCTGAATCCATTTCAGCGGCGCGCCCTGGCTCCAGTCCTCGACCAGCTCCGCCTCCGGCCAGCGCGTGCGGGCGAGGCGGGATTTGAGGTCGGTGAGAATGTCGTCGCTGATGGCGATGCGAAACGGTTTGATGGCGCCGGTCATCGGTTGCCCCCGATTGTTTCTGCGGGAGAGAGTAGACCGGATTGCAGCGCCATCAAAGGTGCCCCTTCTCCCCTTGCGGGAGAAGGTGGCGCGAAGCGCCGGATGAGGGGTTTCGCTCCGCGGAAACTACTGCGAGAGGGTCGCCCGCGGAGAGAGACCCCTCACCCGCCTCGCTTCGCGAGGCACTCTCTCCCGCAAGGGGAGAGGGAAGAAGCTAGCCCGTCAGCGCGGCCTTCACCAGGCCGCTGGCCTTGCCGAAATCCATCTGGCCGGCGTACTTCGCGCGCAACACCGCGATCACCTTACCCATGTCCTTCATGCCGGCAGCGCCCGTCTCCACGATCGCATCCGCGATCACCTTCTTCACTTCGTCGTCCGACATCTGCTTCGGCAGATAGGCCGAGATCACCGCGATCTCCTCGCGCTCCTGGGCAGCGAGCTCGGCACGGCCGCCCTTGTCGTAGAGCTCGACCGACTCCTGGCGCTGCTTGATCATCTTCTGAAACACGCCGAGCAGGTCGGCGTCCGACAGCGGCGGCTTGCCGTTGCCGCGCGCCTCGATGTCGGCGTTCTTGATGGTCGAGTTGACCATGCGCAGCGTGGAGAGCTTGCGCTCCTCCTTGGCCTTCATGGCCTCCTTGACCGCGTTGTTGATGTCGTCGCGCAGCATGATCGTGATCCCTTCGAATATCCGACGCCTGATCTAGGCCGTTCGCGGCCCCGAGACAACCGGGGCTCCCAGCCATTCGACCAGCGCTCGCGTCGTCGCCTCGGGCTGCTCCGGCTGCGGCAGAGGTCCGCAATTGGCCAGGATCACCAGCCTCGCGCCCGCTATGCCCTCCGCCATCTCCTTGGAGAACGCGTTCGGAATCGTGTTGTCCTGATCGCCTGTCAGCACCAGCGTCGGGCATTTGATCGTCGCCAGCGTCGGCCGTGAATCCACCCGCGCAATGATCGCGGTCTGCTGCCGCAGATAGCCTTCGACGCCGACGTCCTCGCCCTGCTCGTGCACGAGCTTCCGAATGCCGGCATCGTCGTGGCGCGAGGGATGCACCAGCTCGGGAAACATCTCCTCGCGCGCCGCGCTCAGCTCGCCGCGCCTCGCCCGTTCCATCAGGCCGCGGCGGCGCGCGGTCGCTTCCGGTGTATCGGGCCGGGCCTGGGTGTTGATCAGCGCGAGCTTCAAAACCCGCTCGGGCGCCTGGCGCATGATCTCGAGCGCGATATAGCCGCCCATGGAGTGGCCGGCGAGCGCAAAGCGCGGCGGGGCCTCGCTCAGCACGCGCCGGGCGATCGCCGCCATGCTGTCGTCGCGGATATGGTTGGCAATCATCACCGGGCCGAACCGCCAGAGTGCCGGGACAACCGGGGCGTAGATCCGGGCCGAGGAGGCCAACCCCGGAACCAGCAGAAGCGGGGTGGTCTGGTCCATTATTGCCTCGCGAGCCCGGGAAATTGGCGGAAATTATCCTCCCAAGCTTAAGTGCCTGAGGGGACCTGTCAAATATGCAAAAACGCATGTGAATCGGCGCTCGTCCGCTTTGACGGCGGCGCCGGCCCGGACTATGAACCGGGCTCATGACACAACATGACAACGATACCGCCTGGCCGGACCACAAACCGACCGCGCTCCTCGTGCTCGCCGATGGCACGGTGCTTGAAGGCTTCGGTCTCGGCGCCGAAGGCCATGCCGTCGGAGAGGTCTGCTTCAACACCGCGATGACCGGCTATGAGGAGATCCTCACCGATCCCTCCTATGCCGGCCAGCTCATCACCTTCACCTTCCCGCATATCGGCAATGTCGGTACCAACGAGGAAGACATCGAGACGGTGAACATGGCCGCGACGCCGGGTGCGCGTGGCGTGATCCTGCGTACCGCGATCACCGATCCCTCGAACTACCGCGCCACCAAGCATCTCGACGCCTGGCTCAAGGCGCGCGGCATCATCGGCCTTTCCGGCATCGACACCCGCGCATTGACCGCGCTGATCCGCAGCAAGGGCATGCCCAACGCCGTGATCGCGCATGCCAGGAACGGCGAGTTCGACCTGCATGGCATGAAGGAAGAAGCGCGCGAATGGCCGGGCCTCGAGGGCATGGACCTCGTGCCGATGGTCACCTCGGGCCAGCGCTTCACCTGGGACGAGACGCCCTGGCTGTGGGACAAGGGTTTTGGCCGCCAGGACAAGCCCGAGTTCAACGTCGTCGCCATCGACTACGGCATCAAGCGCAACATCCTGCGCCTGCTCGCCGGCGTCGGCTGCAAGGTGACGGTGGTGCCAGCGACGACCTCATCGGAAGACATTCTGGCGATGAAGCCGGACGGCGTGTTCCTGTCCAACGGCCCTGGCGATCCGGCCGCGACGGGCAAATACGCGGTGCCGGTGATCCGGGACGTGATCAAGTCGGGCACACCGACCTTCGGCATCTGCCTCGGTCACCAGATGCTCGGCCTTGCCGTCGGCGCCAAGACCAAGAAGATGCATCAGGGCCATCACGGCGCCAATCATCCCGTGAAGGACGAGACCACCGGCAAGGTCGAGATCACCTCGATGAACCATGGTTTTGCGGTGGACGAGGCGACGCTGCCGAAGGGCGCGACGCAGACCCACATCTCGCTGTTCGACGGCTCCAATTGCGGCATTCAGCTCGACGGCAAGCCGGTGTTCTCGGTGCAGTACCACCCCGAGGCCTCGCCGGGCCCGCGCGACTCGCACTATCTGTTCCAGCGCTTCGCGGACCTGATGCGGCAGAAGAAGAGCGCGTAACGCTGGCTCTCCTGCAGTTGCCTTGACGACATCGAGCCCGGGCCTTGACCCGGGCTCTTGTCGTTCCGGGCTCGACGCTGCGGTTCGCCTGGACGCAAGGAACGTCGTCTCACGCCCCTCGTTGATTCCTGCTACGCTCACGCAGGAGCCCTGCCATGTTCGTTGTCCGCGACAATGCCGAGCCACGCGCCATCGTGTTCAAAGATGACGGGCTCGTGCCGAACAACATCCTTCCCTTCCTGGTCTATCGGGATGCGGTGAAGCTCGATTCCAGGCGCCCCGAGGCGACCATCGAAAACCTGTTCGAAGCGAATAGCTGGGGCGGCACGTGGCGCAACGGCGTCTACGACTATCTGCACTATCACGCGACGGTGCATGAGGTGCTCGGCGTCGCGCGTGGCAGTGCCCGCGTCCGCTTCGGCGGCGACCATGGCCAGGAGCTGGAGATCAAGGCGGGCGACATCGCGATCCTGCCGGCCGGCACGGGGCATCAGTGCATCAGTGCGAGCGACGATTTCTGCATCATCGGGGCCTATCCGCCGGGATCGAAGATGGTGGTGACGCGGGCAACGCCGGAAAACCACGCCAGGGCACTGAAGACAATTCCCGAGGTCGCGCTGCCGCCGGCCGATCCGGTGACGGGCAAGAACGGGGCGTTGATGAGGCTGTGGAGCCGGCCATAAGCGCGACGCCGTAGGGTGGGCAAAGCGGAGCGTGCCCACCAATCAGTTCAAGCCGCAAGGACGGATGGTGGGCACGGCGCGCAAGAAGCGCGCCTTTGCCCACCCTACGGCAATGTCCCTTACGCCTCGTTGCCGCCTTCCTGGCGGGTGGCCTCGAACAGGAACCACGTCCGGCGCTCGGTCTCGTCGATGAAGTTTTCGAGGATGCTGGCGCTGGCGACATCGCCGGCGTCGTCGCAGACCTCGTGCGCCTTGCGCATCGCGCTTGCGACGTGCTTGTTGTCCTGCATCAGCTCGCGCAGCATCTCGCGTGGCGGGACGTAGTCCTCGTTGTTGTCCTTGATGGTCTGGAGCTTGGCGACCTGGCCGATCGACTTCAGCGTGGTGCCGCCGATCTTGCGGACGCGTTCGGCGAGCTGGTCGGTGGTGGCGAAGATCTGGTCGGACTGCTCGTCGAGCAGCAGATGATAATCGCGGAAATGCCGGCCGCTGATGTGCCAGTGGAAATTCTTGGTCTTCAGATAGAGCGCGAACGCATCGGCCAGAAGCACGTTGAGCGCCTCAGAGACCTTCTTGACCCCATCGGGCGACAGATCGGTGGGGGTATCGAGATCGGGCGAGACCTTGGTGGGGGCTTTGCTCACGGGAAACCTTCCTGTTAGGACGCGGACATTGACGGCGCGCCGTCGCACCCCTAACGCAAGGCGGGCAGCGCCGGTTCCTTGACAGGAACCGTTTGGCCGGGACCTACGAAATACCATGGACGATTGGATCGATTATTACGACTCCACGCATACGATCTATGTCAGCAAGCTGCATCGCGACTTGCACTTCCAGATCATCGCGCGGGACATCATCGGCTACATCTCATCGCCCGAGGCGACCGTGCTCGACTATGCCTGCGGCGAGGCGCTGTCGGCGAGCCAGGTGGCCGCGGCCTGCGGCAAGCTGATTCTCGCCGAGCCCGCCCCCGGCGTGCGTGGCCGGCTGATCGCGCGATTTGCCCCGAACACCAAGATCCGCGTCCGCTCCCTCGACGACGTCCGCAAAATGCAGGACCAGTCGATCGACCTCGCGGTGATGAACTCGGTCGCGCAATACATGACGCCGGACGAGCTCGATGCCGCGCTTGTCAACATCCGGCGATTGCTGACCCCGTCCGGCAAGCTCGTGCTCGGAGATATCTTGCAGCCCAATGTCGGCATGTTCAGGGATGTGATGGCGCTGCTCAGCTTCGGCCTGCGTCACGGCTTCCTGAAGGACGCGCTGATCGGGCTGATCAGCACCGCGCTGTCAGATTACCGTCATCTGCGCACGCGCATCGGGCTTCAGCGCTATGGCGAGGACGAGATCGTCGCCAAGCTGACCGCGGCGGGCTTCTCTGTCCAGCGCGCCCACACCAATATCGGCCATAATCGCTGGCGCATGACCTTCATCGCGCGGCCGCCTCTGGTCCGTTAAGCATAATGACTGCCCGAGGTGGCTTGTCACACGCTGATAGGTAAAGATCGCCGCGGCCCGGTGGCGGAAGCGTCTACGCGAGGGCGGTGCAACGCTCTTCATCCTGGTTCAAATCCAGGCCGGGTCTCCAGCCTTCGCTGGCTCCGCCAGCTTCGGCTAGGCAAGCCGTATCGTGCGAAGGCTGCCTCGGCGAAGCCCGAAGGGCGAAGACGGGCACGCTTCGACGGACCGCCCAAAGCAAATTCTCGAAAACTCGCAAACTTCAATCCATTTCAACCGTTTCGCACTCCGACAGCAGCTGTAGCCGGTCGACATCCTTGGCTGCGGAGCTGAGCACAGCATCGAGCAGCCCCGGAAAGCGCGCGTCCAGATCCTCGCGGCGGAGCCGCATGAAGCGGTTGGTGCCCGCCACGCGCGTCAGCATCAGGCCGCATTCGCGCAGCTTGGCGAAGTGGTAGGCGAGGTTGGATTTGCCGGAAAGGCCGCTGAAGTCGCCACAGCAGAGTTCGCTGCTGACACGTTCCTGCTGGGCGAGCTGATAGACGATGGCCAACCGGATCGGATCGCTCAGGCAATCCAGAACCATCGGCAGCTCGATCTGCTCGCGGGTGGGATGAAGGGGTGTGCGGCTCATGGTGAGGAATCATAGCAAATTGGCCGCGTTGTTCAATAGTTCTTGAACCAATTGACTTCTTAGCCTTTGCATTCAATAGTTCAATAAACGTTGAACATAGGGATATTGTCCAATGAGCGTGTTCTGGCTGGCTCTCGCGGCCTTCGCGATTGGTACCGAAGGCTTTGTCATTGCAGGGCTTTTGCCGTCGATCGCCGCCGATCTTTCGATTTCCGTCCCTGCCGCCGGCCAATTGGTCACCGCCTACGCCCTCACCTATGCGGTGGGTTCGCCGATCCTGGCGGTGACGCTGAACAATATCGACCGCCGCACCGTGCTGGCCCTCGCGCTGACGACCTTCATTGCCGGAAATCTCGTCGCGACGGTGGCTTCCAGCTACGCCCTGCTGCTGGCCTCCCGCATGCTGATGGCGCTGGGCTCCGGACTGTGCATGCCGACGGCGCTCGCCGTATCGGTGGCGGTCGCCGCGCCCGAACGGCGCGGCCGCGCGGTGGCGCTGGTCACCTCGGGCCTCACGGTTGCAACCGTGATCGGCGTCCCGCTCGGCAATCTCGTCGGCAGCCTGCTCGGATGGCGCGCGACCTTTGCCATGGTGGCCCTGATCGGCGCGGTTGCGCTTGCCGGCCTGCTGCTTGGCCTGCCCCGCGGCCTGCCGCGCAACACCGCCTCGCTCAGCGAACGGCTGGCGGTGGCGCGTCACAGCAATGTCGTGATCGCGCTTCTGATCACGATCCTATGGGCGCTCGGCGGCTTCACTGTGTTCACCTACTTCGCGGTCCCGCTGCGCGGCCTCGGCTTCGACGCCGCGCAGATCAGCCTCGCGCTGCTGGTGTTCGGCGGCGCCGCCGCCATCGGGAACATGCTGGGCGGTGTCCTGGCCGACCGGCTCGGCACGCTCGCCACCGCAGGCCTCGGGCTCGCCGGCATGGCGAGCGCCCTGATCCTGCATTCGCTGGTCCTGAAGTTGATGCCCGGACAGGCGCATTATGCGGTGCTGGGCGCGATCTTCCTCTGGGGCATCTCGGGCTGGGCGTTCTATCCGGCTCAGATCGCCAGCATCATCCGGATCGAGCCGCAGGCCTCGATGATCGCACTCTCGCTCAACGCCTCCGCGATGTATCTCGGCTTCGCCATCGGCGGGGCCCTGGGCGGCGCGGTGCTGGCCACCCTCTCGCCAACCGACCTTGGCTGGATCGGCGGATCGAGCGTTGCGGCCTCGCTGCTGGTGCATCTCGCCCGTGGCTGGCAGGCACGGCCAAAACCCGTCAAAATTGCCGGTTGATGGGCGTTTTTCGGGGTTTCGCCGCCCCGAAAACTGGTCTAAGACCCACCCGCGCGCGAGGGGAGACCCCGCGCTCTCGGCTCAAGGGGACGCGCGGCAAGCGCGCCCTTTTTTTGTGCCCAAAATCCACTTCGGCGAGAGTTGATGCCCAAACGTACAGACATCACCACCATCCTGATCATCGGCGCCGGCCCCATCGTGATCGGCCAGGCCTGCGAGTTCGACTATTCGGGCACGCAAGCGGTGAAGACGTTGAAGGAGGAGGGCTATCGCATCGTCCTCGTCAATTCCAACCCGGCCACCATCATGACCGACCCGGAATTGGCCGACGCCACCTACATCGAGCCGATCACGCCCGAGATCGTCGCCAAGATCATCGAGAAGGAACGTCACGTCATTCCCGGCGGCTTCGCGCTGCTGCCAACCATGGGCGGACAGACCGCGCTGAACTGCGCGCTGTCGCTGCGCCGGCAGGGCACGCTGGAAAAGTTCGACGTCGAGATGATCGGCGCGACCGCGGATGCGATCGACAAGGCGGAAGACCGTCAGCTATTCCGCGAGGCCATGACCAAGATTGGACTTGAGACGCCAAAGTCGCGGCTCGCCAACGCGTCCGAGTTCAAGAAGTCCTTCCGCGACAAGCACCGGGCCGAACGCGAGAAGCTGTCGGGTGCCGCCCTCGAGGAACACGAACGGCAATGGGTGCTCGGCGAAAGCGACCGCCGCAAGCGCTACCAGGAATACGCGCTCGGCCAGGCGCTGATGGCACTGTCCGAGATCGGCCTGCCCGCGATCATCCGTCCCTCCTTCACGATGGGCGGCACCGGCGGCGGCATCGCCTACAACAAGGAAGAATTCCTCGACATCATCGAGCGCGGCCTGGATGCGTCTCCGACCAACGAAGTGCTGATCGAAGAATCCGTGCTCGGCTGGAAAGAGTACGAGATGGAGGTCGTGCGCGACAAGAAAGACAATTGCATCATTGTCTGCTCGATCGAGAACCTCGATCCAATGGGCGTGCACACGGGCGACTCCATCACGGTCGCGCCGGCGCTGACGCTGACCGACAAGGAATACCAGATCATGCGCGACGCCTCGCTGGCGGTGCTGCGCGAGATCGGCGTCGAGACCGGCGGCTCCAACGTGCAGTTCGGCGTCAATCCCGAAGACGGCCGCATGGTCGTGATCGAGATGAATCCGCGCGTGTCGCGGTCGTCCGCACTGGCCTCGAAGGCCACCGGCTTTCCGATCGCAAAGGTCGCCGCCAAGCTCGCGGTCGGCTACACGCTGGACGAGATCGCCAACGACATCACCGGCGGAGCGACGCCGGCCTCGTTCGAGCCGACCATCGACTACGTCGTCACCAAGATTCCGCGCTTCGCCTTCGAGAAATTCCCGGGCGCGTCGACCACGCTGACCACGTCGATGAAGTCGGTCGGCGAAGTGATGGCGATCGGCCGTACCTTCCAGGAGAGCCTGCAGAAGGCGCTGCGCGGACTCGAGACCGGCCTGACCGGGCTCGACGAGATCGAGATCGAGGGGCTAGGCCAGCACGACGACAAGAACGCGATCCGCGCCGCGCTCGGCACGCCGACGCCGAACCGGCTGCTCCAGGTCGCCCAGGCCATGCGGCTCGGCTGGTCGAACGAGGACATCTTCAACTCCTGCAAGATCGATCCGTGGTTCCTCAGCGAGATGCGCGGCATCGTCGACATGGAGGAGAAGGTCCGGAAGAACGGCCTGCCGGGCAACGCCTTCGGCATGCGCACGCTCAAAGCCATGGGCTTCTCCGATGCGCGGCTCGCTGTGCTCGCCGAGACGACGGAAGCTGACGTGACGGCGAAGCGCCACGCGCTCGGTGTCCGCCCTGTCTATAAGCGCATCGACACCTGCGCGGCCGAGTTCGCGTCGCCGACCGCCTACATGTATTCGACCTATGAGGCGCTGTTTGCAGGCGCGCCCGCGGACGAGAGTTCGCCGTCGGACAAGAAGAAGGTCATCATCCTCGGCGGCGGGCCCAATCGGATCGGCCAGGGCATCGAGTTCGACTATTGCTGCTGTCACGCCTGCTTCGCACTGCATGACGCCGGCTACGAATCCATCATGGTCAACTGCAACCCCGAGACGGTGTCGACCGACTACGACACCGCCGACCGGCTCTATTTCGAGCCGCTCACCGCCGAGGACGTGCTGGAGATCATCGCGAAGGAGCGCACCAACGGCACGCTGCACGGCGTGATCGTGCAGTTCGGCGGCCAGACCCCGCTGAAGCTGGCGCGTGCGCTGGAAGCCGCCGAAGTGCCGATCCTCGGCACCTCGCCCGACGCCATCGACCTTGCCGAAGACCGCGACCGCTTCAAGCGCGTGCTCGACAAGCTCCGGCTGAAGCAGCCGAAGAACGGCATCGCCTATTCGGTCGAGCAGGCGCGCCTGGTCGCAACCGATCTCGGCCTGCCGCTGGTGGTGCGCCCGTCCTACGTGCTCGGCGGCCGCGCGATGCAGATCATCCGCGAGGAGAACCAGCTCAGCGACTATCTGCTCGGCACGCTGCCGGAGCTGGTGCCGGCGGACGTCAAGGCGCGCTACCCGAACGACAAGACCGGGCAGATCAACACCGTGCTCGGCAAGAACCCGCTGCTGTTCGACCGCTATCTGTCCGATGCCACCGAGATCGACGTCGACTGCCTTTGCGACGGCAAGGACACCTTCATCGTCGGCATCATGGAGCACATCGAGGAAGCCGGCATCCATTCCGGCGACAGCGCCTGCTCGCTGCCGCCGCACTCGCTCGATGCCAGGATGATCGAGGAGCTGGAGCGGCAGACGCGTGAGCTGGCGCTCGGCCTCGACGTCGTCGGCCTGATGAATGTGCAGTACGCGATCAAGGACGGCGAGATCTACGTGCTCGAAGTCAACCCGCGCGCCTCGCGCACGGTGCCCTTCGTCGCCAAGGTGGTCGGCACGCCGGTCGCCAAGATCGCAGCGCGCATCATGGCCGGCGAGAAGCTCGCCGACTTCAAGCTGAAGAAGGCGGACTTCAAGCATGTCGGCGTGAAGGAATCGGTGTTTCCGTTCGCCCGCTTCCCCGGCGTCGACACGGTGCTCGGCCCCGAGATGCGCTCGACCGGCGAGGTCATGGGCATCGACAGCTCCTTCGCGATAGCCTTTGCCAAGAGTCAGCTCGGCGGCGGCACGCGGGTGCCGCGCAAGGGCACGGTGTTCGTCTCGGTTCGCGAGAGCGACAAGACGCGCATCGCCGAGGCCGTTCGCGAATTGCATTCGCTCGGCTTCAAGGTGCTGGCGACATCGGGCACGGCGCGCTTCCTGACCGATCAGGGCATCCCGACCGAGAGGGTCAACAAGGTGCTTGAGGGACGGCCGCACATCGTCGATGCCATCACCAATGGCGACGTCCAGCTCGTCCTCAACACCACCGAGGGCCCGCAGGCGCTCGCCGACAGCCGCTCGCTGCGGCGCGCGGCCCTCTTGCATAAAGTGCCGTATTACACCACTCTTTCCGGGGCCGTGGCGGCCGCGCAGGGCATCCGCGCCTATCTGGGCGGGGACCTTGAGGTTCGTACCCTGCAGAGCTACTTTTCGGAAACCTGATCGCTAGCAACGGCGACGCTTCCGCTAAGTGACTGGCAATGAAGCCACAATGGCCGGAGGAACTGTCCGGCCGTTGTGGTTGTTCTGTTCCGGCGCCAGACCCACATAACCGTTCCGGTGGCCGTATATTCAGCCCCGGAAGTACTGACGAATCAAGGTTGCCGCGCCCTGTGTCTTGCCGGGGCGCGCGGCCGAAGGACGAGAGAAGAGATGGAAAAGGTTCCGATGACAGCGGGCGGCTTTGCCGCGCTCGGGGAAGAATTGAAGAAGCGCCAGTCCGAGGACCGTCCGCGCATCATCGAGCATATTGCGGAAGCGCGCTCGCACGGCGACCTGTCGGAGAACGCGGAATATCATGCCGCGAAGGAAGAGCAGTCCCACAATGAGGGCCGCATCGCCGAGCTCGAGGACAAGCTCGCGCGCGCCGACATCATCGATATTTCCAAGCTGTCGGGCGACACCATCAAGTTCGGCGCCACCGTGACGCTGGTCGACGAGGATACCGAGAAGAAGACGGTGTGGCAGATCGTCGGCGAGGTCGAGGCCGACGCCAAGAAGGGCCGCATCTCCATCACCTCGCCGCTCGCGCGCGCGCTGATCGGCAAGAAGAAGGGTTCGACGGTCGAGGTCAACGCCCCCGGCGGCGCCAAGGCGTATGAGATCACCAAGGTGGAGTGGCGGTAAGCATTTGCCGCAAGGCGCGATGATATTTCGAAAAGGCCGCGCCCTGCGCGGCCTTTTTGTTTCGGGGTATTGCGAGAGCCGTGTGCCTCTCCCCGCAAGAACCGGGAGAGGGAGAAGGCTTACCTTCTTCCCTTCACATCAAGCGGCACGGCCGCCTCGTATTTCGAATTATGCAGCACCAGCGACGTCCGCACGTTGCGCACATGGGGCGCGGCGGTGAGGTGCGTCACGAAATCCTGGAAGGTGGCCATGTCTGGCGCGACACATTTCAGGATGAAATCGACCTCGCCCGAGAGCATCCAGCATTCCCGCACCAGCGGCTCGGCGCGGACGAACTCCTCAAAGGCACGCAAATCCGCCTCGGCCTGGCTGGACAGGTGCACCGCGGCGAATACGGTGACGTCGAAGCCAAGCTTGCGGGCGTCGAGCAGGCCGCGATAGCCGTGGATATAGCCCTCCTCCTCCAGCGCCCGGACGCGGCGGAGGCAAGGTGGTGGCGAGATGCCGACGCGCTTGGCCAGCTCGACATTCGTGATTCGACCGTCGGCCTGGACCTCGGTGAGAATTTTCAGGTCGATCTCGTCTAGGTTCCGCGACACGTGATTGGAACTCCTGGCCTTTGCGGCTGTATTGGTGGATTTGACGCAATCCTCATAGCCAGTCCGCAGCAATTGCGCAATTTTATTGCGCGTGCAGCGCAATCGACTTTTGTTCCCTGTTGGAAAAATCCGCCGACAGGGAATGCAATTCTTGCATAGCTCACCAGAAGGCTTAGATTAGCTCTGATATTTCAGCGCTTCCGCGACGCCTCCCGGCACGTTCCGCACCCGCGCTGCAGATCCCCCGTGAAAGGCGTCCGTCAAAATGTCTGCCACTGTTCATGCAAAGGTCGTCATTATTGGCTCCGGCCCCGCCGGCTACACGGCGGCGATCTACGCCGCGCGCGCGATGCTCGAGCCGATCCTGATCCAGGGGATCCAGGCGGGCGGCCAGCTCACCATCACCACCGACGTCGAGAACTATCCGGGCTTCGCCGACGTGATCCAGGGCCCCTGGCTGATGGAGCAGATGGAGAAGCAGGCGGTCCATGTCGGCACCAAGATCGTCTCCGACCTGGTCACCAAGCTGGAGACGACGCAGCGGCCGTTCCGCCTCACCTGCGACAGCGGCGACGTCTATCTCGCCGACAGCGTCATCCTCGCCACCGGCGCCCAGGCGCGCTGGCTCGGGCTGCCGTCAGAAACGAAATTCCAGGGCGGCGGCGTCTCGGCCTGCGCCACCTGCGACGGCTTCTTCTACCGCAACAAGGAAGTCGTGGTGGTTGGCGGCGGCAATACCGCGGTCGAGGAAGCCCTGTACCTCACCAACCATGCCTCGCAGGTCACCATCGTGCATCGCCGCGATCACTTCCGCGCCGAACGCATCCTGCAGGAGCGTCTGTTCAAGCACCCGAAGATCAAGGTGGTCTGGGACTCGGCGGTCGACGAGATCTGCGGCACCGAGAACCCGAACAAGGTCACCCATGTGCGACTGAAGAACGTCAAGACCGGCGCACTCACGAACGTGAAGACCGACGGTGTCTTCATCGCCATCGGGCACGCGCCGGCGACCGAGCTCGTGAAGGACCAGGTCAAGCTGAAACGGTCGGGCTATGTCGAGGTTGCCCCGAACTCGACCGCCACCTCGGTGCCCGGCCTGTTCGCCGCCGGCGACGTCGCCGATGAGACCTATCGTCAGGCCGTGACGGCCGCCGGCCTCGGCTGCATGGCAGCTCTCGAAGCCGAACGTTTCCTGGCCCTGCGCGCCAGCGAGCGCGCTGCAGCGGAATAAAGATCATGCCTCGAACACGCGACGGATTTACGGATATGGATTGGGACAAGCTGAAGGTGTTTCACGCGGCGGCGGAAGCGGGCAGCTTCACGCATGCGGGCGAGCAGCTCGGCCTGTCGCAATCGGCGGTGTCCCGCCAAGTGTCGGCGCTGGAGCAGGAGCTCTCGGTCTCGCTGTTCCACCGCCACGCCCGCGGCCTGATCCTCACCGAGCAGGGCGACCTGCTCTTCCGCACCGCGCATGACGTGTTCATGCAGCTGCAGGCGGCGCGCGCCAAGCTGACCGACAGCCGCGAGCGGCCGAGCGGCGATCTCAAGATCACCACCACGCCCGGCGTCGGCATCAACTGGCTGATCCCGCGGCTCGGCGAGTTCACTGCGCTCTATCCGGAGATCCGGATCTCGCTGATCGTCACCGACGAGGAGCTCGACCTGTCGATGCGCGAGGCGGACGTCGCGATCCGCACCCGCAAGCCGACGCAGCCGGATCTCATCCAGCGCAAGCTGTTCGCGATGGGCTTCCACGCCTATTGCTCGCCGGATTACATCAAGCGCTTCGGCACGCCGCGCACGCTCGAGGAGCTCGACTCCCACCGCATCATCACGCTCTCCGACGGCAACTTCGCGCCGCATCTTCAGAACCGTAACTGGCTGGTCGAAGCCGGCCGCAACGGCTCTGGTCCGCGCGAGGCTTATTTCAGAGTGAACAACATCCTCGGCCTCGTCCGCGCCTGTCAGCAGGGCCTCGGCATCGCGGCGCTGCCGGACTATCTGATCGAGGAACAGAGCCGCCTGGTGCAGCTGTTCGGAGAATCGGATTCGATCCAGCTCGACACTTATTTCGTCTATCCCGAGGAGTTGAAGACGGTCGCGCGTGTGCAGGTGTTCCGCGACTTCGTGGTGAGCAAGGCGCAGCGCTGGCCTTCCTGATTTCCGCATGTCTGACATGCGACCTGAACGGTTGCTGCATGGCGCTTGGCAAGCCCATAATGTTTCCACGCTGAGCCTTCTCGTTGCGCATTTGTCCCCCTCCTCCAGTGGCGCGGGAGTTCAGTAATCCCTCTTGGAAGGTGATTGTGTCGGCCTCACGTGGCCAATACCTTAAGCCGGGCTCACTTGAGCCCGGCTTTTTTTCTGTCCCATCGGGTTTCACGTTCCGCGTGTATTGACAGTTCCACGTACACCCCGCATCATTTGCGAATGATCACGAAGTCGTGCGCAATCTCGTTCAAGGCAGTCGCCTCGAAAAAAGGCCCCCATCCGGGGACCTCGGATTTTTGCGCGCGCTAACACAGCTTCGTCATCGCAAGCAAATCCCGAAACCCCGCCGCCTGGACGGGGTTTTTTCATGTGCCCTCCGTCTCAGGTTTTTTTCCCGAGAAGGAGATGGAACATGACCGGTCTACAAGATCATTTGCACGGACTCTGGCTGCCGCTGGTGACGCCGTTTCGCGACGGCGCTCTCGACGAGAGGTCGCTGCGGCGGCTGACGCGACATTACAGCGGGCAGGCCGTCGACGGCTTCATCCTGGGGGCGACCTCAGGCGAAGGCATGACGCTGCGCGAGACCGAGCTCGAGCGCCTCGTCGCCATCGTGCGCGACGAGATGGCGGCGGGGCGCCGCACGCCGCCGATCTGCCTCGGACTGTCGGGCGCGGACACTTCGCGGCTGAAGGAACGCCTCGACGAGACCGCGGACTGGCCGATCGACGGTTATCTGATCGCGAGCCCCTATTATGTGCGGCCCTCGCAGCGCGGGCTCCTGGCTCATTTCGAAGCCCTTGCCGATCACGCGGCGTGGCCGATCGCGCTCTACAACATCCCCTATCGCACCTCGGTCAACATCACCAACCAGACGCTGCTGCGGCTTGCCGAGCATCGGAACATCGTCGGGCTGAAGGATTGCGGCGCGAACCGCGAGCAATCCATCGCGCTCCTGCGCGACAGGCCGAAGGGCTTTCGCGTGCTCACCGGCGAGGACGCGAACTACCTTGAGGCGCTCACCGACGGCGCCGACGGCGGCATCGTGCTGTCCGCCCATGTCGAGACCGCGACGTTTGCCGCCGTGTATGCCGAGGTGAAGCGAGGCAACCACGACGCGGCGCAGGCGCGCTGGCACGAGGTCGCCGAGCTGACGCGCTTGTTGTTCACCGAGCCGAGCCCGGCGCCGGCGAAGTACTGGCTGTGGCGGTGCGGCCTGATCGACAGCCCCGAAGTGCGCCTGCCGATGGTCGAAGTGAGCAGCGAGCTCGCAGCCCAGATCGACCGCGAGATCGAGCGACGGATGAAAGTCGCCGCGTAGCGCCTCCGCTTCCTCTCTTCACACGCACGCCGCCACCCCCTTCTCCCCGTGCGGGAGAGGGAAGGCAGCGTCGTGTCCGCTCGACACCATCTCAATCCGGAAAAGAGATCGACCTATGGACATTCGTCAATGGCGCGATGCGCTGAAGGCGGCATGGGAACGCGTTTCATATGCGAGCGAGTTATCCGACTGGCTGCGGCGCGATATCGGATTGACCGCGGATGAGGTGAAATCGCGCGCGGACTACATCGACGAGATCAGAAGGAAATACAGTGAGTGGGTTTAGCGGCGGCGCGAGCGGGGTGGGGTGATCTCTCCACTCGGGCACTATTCGATGCGGAGAGACTGTCACCCCACCCCGCTAGGCATTTCGCTTCGCGCAATGCCCAGCGACCCTCCCCCTCCAGGGGAGGGTAAGAACGTGCCCCGTGCTTAACCCCGCGCGAACGCGCGCACTGCGCCGGCATGGTTAATCCGTGGTAGCACCTGTGTTCGAATGCGCCCGAAATTGCGACCCGGATTCTTAAAACATCCCGGCTATCACTGGCGCCCATAAGCGAAGAAATCGCGGGGGCGTTTTGTGAATATCCAGAATGAAGTGGCGTCGCATTACGACGCCGGACAGCAGAGCTTTACCACCGAGGACATTCTCTGGGCCGCCGGCATCTGGTCGGTGATCCTGACGCTGTCGCCGGTCATCGTGTTCTACATGCTGATGGTGGCATAACGCGTCTCCACCGGGCCGAAACGCAAAACGCGCGGACTTCCGCGCGCTTTCCGTCCGGGGAATGATTTATGAAAATTATGCCGCCTGCTTGTGCATTGCGCCGGATGCCGACGCCGTGCCGCGAATAGCCTTCACTGAACGCTCGATCGCCGCCCACAGCCTTGCGATTTCCTGGGCCGCACGACTCTCGGCCTGATACTCGCGCGCGCCTTCGCCGTGGCTGAGCGCCATCAGCAAATCCGAACGGTTGGTGATCTGGCCGCCCCACACCGGCGCGCGGAATTTCGCCAGCGCCTCGCGGGCGATGGTAACGATCGGGCTTTCGGACTCGTCGCGGCGCGCCGGCGCACCGTTGAGCACGACCGCGTAGGGCTTGCGCGCCGCGCGGCACATCTGGATGGTTTCCTGCACCGCGTTGACGTCGAACACGCCGGGACGTGCCGGAATGACCACCATGGTCGCGTTCTTGATCGCGTCGTCGACGACGGCCGACAGATTCGGCGGCGTGTCGATCAACACCCATTCATAACCGTCGCGCTTGGCAGCGGAGACGATGCCGCTGACCGAGTTCACCGCAGCCTTGATCGGCGGCTCGTTGGTGCCGCGCAGCTTGTGCCACAGCGTGAGCGAGCCCTGCGGATCCGCGTCCACGAGCATCACCTGCTTGCTCGCCTTGATCTGCGCGGCGAGATGTGCGGCCAGGGTACTCTTGCCCGAGCCGCCTTTACGCGATGCAAAAACAATTACGTTCATACCTCTGGCCTCCAGATTGACCCCAGATCACGAAAATGAATCACCGCGCTGATTCGGGAAAGAAAAATTTACCGGCAGTTGCCTCAGAGCCACGAAATAACAAGACGTGTTGGCTTTTGAGTCACACTGCTTCGCGCGACCAGGATACCAATCGCAACGAAACGCCCTTCACGCCGGCAATCCCACGCTTTTTCGGCAGCAACGCGGGAAAAACGGAATGCAACCTCGCCGCGCAAACCCTCTCGCGACTCTTTTCCGTCGAACGCGCTGGTAATTGTCGCAGGCGTCCGCACGGCGAGGCGAACAAAAGGAGTCCGGAGGCTGGCGCGCAGCTGATGCCGGCAACACACATGCAGGGGACACCGACGCGAAGACGCTTCGCGCTGTTGCCCTGACGCGACGAGCTTCAAAGAAAGAACGCTAGCCCCGCGCTCAGCTTTCGCTGGATTTCTTCTTCTTGGCCGCCTTCTGCGAAGGCTTGGTGCTCTTCTTGGCCGTCGGCTTACCGGCGCGGGCCTCGCCGGGCTCGGGTCCCTGGCGGAAGAACACTTTGCACTGCGGCGAGAGCTGCGATTTCTTCTGGATCATGCAGGCGGTGATGGCATCAACGTTCGGAACGAACTCGCCGCACAGCCGCATCGCGTCCGGCGAGCAGGCCTGCTGCTCCTCCTGCGTGTAGGCGAAGCCGGCGCCGGGATGGACCAGGACGGCGAGCGCAATGCCCGAGATCGCAGCAGCCAAGGATTTTTTGAAACGGAGCGCCGGCATCGATCCCCCCACATGTCGAGTCAGAGCGAATAGTGGGTGAACGGGCGTTCGTTGGCAACGAGGCCTGAAGCGAAAACGGCCACCTGTGCGCTCCGGGCAACAGGCCGGTCGGCCCGGCGCGGTCCCATCCCGGGCACGATGTCGCGCTATCAGGCTAAGCCCTTGGCAGGGCTGGCGAGATCGGGTCCGCGCGCGGCTTCAGCTTCGGTCCAACAAAAAAACGCGAAAACAACCCCATGCACAGTAGCCAGGCCACGGCGGCCAGTTACGGATTTTACGAAATCGATTTGACTCGTCGGGCAAAACAGCGGCATGATGGCATGATCGAGGACGTGGGGTGGTCGTGTGATGTCCCCGTGAGATGAGGGGCGCATGGCCACAGTATTGATCGTCGCGCCGGTGTTCGCCCTGATCGCGGCCGGCTATGCGTCGGTGCTGTTTCGCTTCGTCTCCGAGACCGCGCACAAGGGCATCTCCGAATTCGCCTTCAGCATCGCGATCCCGGCGCTGCTGTTCCGCACCATCGTCGTGTCCGAATTCCCCGATGTCAGCCCCTACCGGATGTGGGGCGCCTATTACGGCGCGCTCGCCATCACCTGGATCGCGGCGCTGGCGCTCTCGGCATGCTTGCGCGAACGGCGCGAGGACCGCGAGGACGGCGTCGTGTTCGCGATCGGCTCGGTCTACGGCAACATCGTGATGCTCGGCATTCCGCTGGTGCTCTCGGCGCTGGGCAACGAGGCCGCGGGGCCGATGTCGCTGATCCTGTCGGTGAACACGCCGTTGCTCTGGCTCTGCGGCATCCTGCAGATGGAGCTTGTCAGCCGCAAGCGGACAGGTTCGGTCCTGTCGGTCATCCGCCCCGTGCTCGCGGATCTCGCGCGCAATCCGCTGATGCTGGCGATCGGCTTTGGCGTGGTCTGGCGCTTTACGGGACTCGGCCTCAACCCCGTCGTCGACCGGACGATCGAGCTGCTTGCACAGGCCGGATCGCCGGCAGCGCTGATCGCGCTCGGCATCAACCTGTTTCGATTTGAGGTCAAAGGCGAGATGCTGAGCGTCGCCGCGATGAGCGCGCTCAAGCTGCTGGCGATGCCGGCGGTGGCGTTCGTGCTGGCAAAACTGCTCGGTTTGCCTCCGGTCGCAGCCGGCGTGATCGTGCTGTTCGCGGCGATGCCGACCGGCGCCAACGCGTACATCTTCGCGGCCCAGTATCAGCGGCTGGTGAACCCGGTGTCGGGGGCGGTGGCGCTGGGGACGCTGCTGGCTGCGGTGACGTTGCCGGTGGTGGTGGTGATCGTGGCGGGGGCGAGGTAGCCGCACGAGCAGTCACGCGGTCATTCCGGTAGATCCGCGCGAGGAGCTGACCTCCGCAAGCGCAGGATCA
Organism: Bradyrhizobium sp. 215_C5_N1_1; assembly: GCF_052075935.1. Classification (NCBI taxonomy): domain Bacteria; kingdom Pseudomonadati; phylum Pseudomonadota; class Alphaproteobacteria; order Hyphomicrobiales; family Nitrobacteraceae; genus Bradyrhizobium; species Bradyrhizobium sp. 215_C5_N1_1. The sequence goes on from NZ_CP197228.1 coordinate 7,563,652, forward strand.
AACGTATCGCCAGCCAGAGCATCAGAACGACGAGCACGAAGGCGGCAACCGGCGCAGCCAGGGCAAGAAGCGATACGAGGAGTGCACCGCCCAGTTCGGCGGTCGCAACCGTTGAGTTGCCGAGGCCAGCCGTCAGGACCGTCGATTTGGCCCGCACGGCCGCGGTGACGCCATGCACGATGCCGGCCGCGCCGCCGCCCGCGACGATGGCGGCCGTCCATTTCATCATCGGTGGAAGATCTGCCATGGTCGCCGCTGACAGGATGGCTCCGGCGATCACGGTGACAGGCGCGGCGATGACATCGAGCAAATTGTCCACGCCGGGAATGAAATACGCACCAACCTCCAGGAGCGCGGCCACGCCAAGCATGAGCATTGCAGCAGGTGTTCCAAGCCATGCGAAACCGTCGCCCAAAGGAAGCGAACCCGAGTAAGCGGCCACGCTGGCAACCAGCATCGGCAGGAACACCCGGAAGCCCGTCGCGGCCGCAAGACCGACACCGAGCGCAATCGACAACGCGAGATCGGAGTTCGACATGAGATCTCCAACGATTGTTGCGCTCGAATTTCCTCGGAAAGGCCAGACGTGATGCGGCCGAGGTCATTGGGATGCGTACGGCCATCGACGCAGATCGCAATGCGCAATCAGGCTACATCGCCGAGGATGAGCAAACCAAGCCAGAAATGTTGACGCAGCCGATCACTCTGCGCATTTCTTCCGCTTCGAGATCAAAGGCGAGGAGCATCGCAGTGATGGGCGCGCTCAAGCTTCTGGCGACGCCGGCGGCCGCGTTCGTGCTGGCCAAGCTGCTCGGTCTGCCTCCGGTCGCAGCCGGCGTGATCGTGCTGTTCGCAGCGATGCCGACCGGCGCCAACGCGTACATCTTCGCGGCCCAGTATCAGCGGCTGGTGAACCCGGTGTCGGGCGCGGTGGCGCTGGGGACGCTGCTGGCGGCGGTGACGTTGCCGGTGATGGTGGTGGTTTTAATTTTGCCTTTGCACGCAAAGGTAGCTATCCTGCGATGATACCCATAGCAGGAGGCGGATATGGGACATCGCGAGGAAATGCTCGACGTGATCAAGCGCGCTTACGCCGCGCGCGGTGATGGTGACGCGGCAGGCCTGGTGGCCGCTTTTCATCCCGAGGGCCTGTTCAACCTGGTGGGCGACAAAAGCGCACTGCACCTGACAGGAAGTGTGCAGGGGCACGAACCACTGCGTGGCGCCTTCGGTCAATTCATTGACCATTTCGACTTCGAAAAGCGCGAGATCCTGAGCGAATTGGTTGAAGGGAATTGTGCTGCAATACGGTCCCGCCTTGTCATCCGATACCGTCCAAGCGGGAAAGTCTTCAGCACGGAAGTCCTGGACCTCTTCAAATTTCAGGATGGCAAAATCATTGAGCTGATTGAATTCGCGGACACTGCGCAAATCAAGGCCATCGTCTCCTGACGCGCGATGAGACGGGATTGGATCGCGCGTTGAGGAGGGCGTGAGGCCTTCGTGCTCGCAAAGCGCCTGAACTTGCCCCTGCTTGCGGCTGGCGTCGTCGTGCTGTTCGCGGCGCTGCCGACCGGCGCGAACGCGTATATCTTTGCGGTTCAGTATCGGCGGCTGGTGAACCCGGTGTCGGGCACGGTGACGCTGGCGACATTGCTGGCCGCGGTGACGTTGCCGGTGGTTGGTGGTGATCGTTGCGGGGTAAGGATAGCTGAGCGATGAAAGAACTCAGGTCAATCAGTTGCGTAACGCGCAAACAAGCCGAAAGCGCTAGAGAGACGACGCCTTGGAGTCTAACAAATGAAATCCTTTATCGACTCTGTCGCGAACATCCGTATCACACGGACGAGCAAGTAATCTTGGCAAAGCTAAACATCATCGGTCGCGTCTATGCAGCAGCAATAGAGCGGCGCAAGGTCGTCTCGCCCGGTGAGACAAACGACAAATTTTACCTTGAGCGAGTGGCACCCGCGATAATGAAGTCTGGGCTGGACAAGTGGATAAGCCAAGCCAAGTCAGTGGCCCCCTATGGCTCATCTGCGCTTCCAGTGATGCTGGAGATTCATAAGCGCACAACAGACTTATTCGGCCAAATTACCGAACTCAACAAGCGATCTCTCGCCTCAAAATATCTCCACTTCCACGTACCAACTCTTTTCTTCATCTATGATTCTCGTGCGAACCGGGGCATCCGATCACTTTCCTTTCCCGAAAGCGCAGACGAGAAAACACAATACGACTGCGATCCAACTTATAGGGTATTTGTCCTGAAATGCGTCACGCTGAGGTCGTATTGCGAATCTCGCTTTGGGATTAGAATGTCGCCACGAGACCTCGACAATCTGCTCTTAGCAATCAGTCCATAGGGTCGTCCGTTATGGAAGCCCAAGGCGCCAATCCATTAACGTTGCTGACATTCAGCGTCTTTCATTGCGGATCGAGTGCTCGCACTGCTTTGGCATTATGGAGATGCAGTAGGTAGATGCCGTCCGCTATTTCGGCGCAGATGCACTGCCGTTATCCAATCGGACATTTATCAAACTCGCTTCGCTATAATTTCCGAAGCGATCTTGTCCCCGGGTGGCAAAATGAGCGCCGCGCTGCCATCGCTGTCCAATTCGATCTGACGCTCTTCGTGCATCTCGCGAAGAAGCTTCCTAAAGTAGGTATTATTCTTGTAGCCAGTCCAATTCTTCAGTTCTGCGGTCGCGATTTTGCCAGGCGATGTGCAGAGCAACAACAAAATTTGCTCTCGCAAACCCATCTTGGGATCGAGCACGCGCCGCATACCGTCGCCGATCCAAAGCAATGGCATTCGCCGCTCGGCTAATTTATCGACAATATCCTGCGCGTCGAGAATTGAGACATTGTGAAAGACCCTGACCAATTCCGCCATGACCCAAGTGCAGCTAGAAAGGACGAATACTGCATCCATATGATTGGGATCGACATCACCGCCTGCATGCCCCACGCCCCGATTGTTTCGGACCTCAAAGAGCGCAGGCAAAAGTCGCGGGATCAAAATCTGGAAGCTGCGTGGGACCTGGCTATTGTTTTCGAGCAGCTTGCACGCTTGGTCGAAGGCACGCGGTTTCTTCGGCGAAATTGAGTAAATGCCTTTCGCGTAGCCGTCTAAGATCGTGAACACGATCTCGCAAAACTTGCCGCCGCTGAGCTCCGAAGGCGACCATCGATGCTCAGCGAAATTCTGTACGATCGACTGGTACTCGGACAATAACGGTAGACGCAATCCGTCCGGAATCGCTGATAGCGCACTCTGGACGCTCATTCAGCAGGCGCACTTTCAATCGCCTCAAGTCCCTCCGGAGTGATGAAGAATGCCCCTCCTTTCGTCTTCTCACAAAACCCCTTGCTAACATTTTTGTTTAGGCAATCAGCCGAATTGGCCAGTCGCTTTTGATGATTATCCAGCAAAGCCTTTGTGACAACACTCGCAGTGAGCGCCTCAGTCGTACGTCCAGAGAGCCAATAGGCTGTAACGAGAAATCGGCGGACCTGATTCTTCTCAGCCTTCTTTGCCTTTATGTAGCTCGCTAACGAGCCACCAACTTTCGGTGTCGATCCATTCGGATTGGTGTGCGATCCGCTTCCCCCGCCGGTATCCCCGGCGCGAAATGCAGCCGGCTCGGCGGACATTTTGCCAGTCATTGTGAGTGAAATAATTTGGCTTGCGAGCGCTTCGTCGATCTCACGCTCGAAATTGTGGCCAGGCCCGGCCACGGTCAGCTTATAGGCTTGCTTCTCGCCTACCATTCCGTCACCCAAAGGTTGAAAAGAGGAACAAGACATGAAAGCGGCAAAGCGGGCAACGATTGAGTTCCGCCTATCCCCGACAAAAAGTCGATTGTGCATCGCCGCATTGCCAAGAGAGCCACAGCGACAACGGAGGCTGAGAAGAAGCGTCGAACGGATGCTTTGAGCTGGAGACCGCTGCTTCAAAAATTTGCCCGATGCAATCCGAGAGGCCGATGGAGGGCAGACGAAGGCTCTCTGCAAGCAAGGGTACTCGATGAGCGGAAGAGATCTTTGCAGAGCTAATCGGGCGAGGGCTGCAACTGGCCGCCCGGAAAGACGAACCAAAAGCCGCCCCAGTGCACCGGTTCAACGATCCTGGAATAACCAACTGAAATCACTGGTACAGTTGGGTGGGTACTGCCGCCGCTCAACTTTGTCTTTGATAAACCTAGCTTTTTTGCTCGCCAAAGATCGGCTTTTGTAGCGTGTTTTTGTATTCTTGAGCAGCTCGACGTAGCCGGAGCACGACTGGCACTGAAGCTTCACGACCATCTAATAGGGAAGGCACTTGCCTGCTGTGCGCCGGCTCCCAGAGCTTCCTCTCTATTCTGGCAGCCCTGCCTGCCGTAGCGCGCTGTTCATCTTCTCGATGTATTCGGGCTGAAAGCAGAACATTCGATAATAACTGTCGGCCTCGCGAATGGTGAAATCCGGGCGCAATTTCAGCAGCTTTCCGACCTCCGCCTTGGCCTCGTCGAACCGACCGAGAAACGGCAGCGCGTACGCCTGATCGAGATGACTGAGCCAAAAACCCTCAAGGTAGGCGTGCCGGAAATCCTCAAGCGCCTGTTGATATTCGCCTTTCCACCAGTGTCGCTTTGCGGGCGCTAACCACCAAGCAAACGAGGCATTGGGACCCGCCAAGCGAATGGCCTTTTCGGCCATTGCGGTCCCGTCATCCCAGTCCCCCATGAAGGCGAGCCACATACCTCCTGAGAGGGTTCGCGCATCGTTGGAATTGAGCGCGAGGGCCTTTTCCAATTCTTGTCGGTACAGGTGGATTTGACATTTGGTACTCATCGCCAGAGCGTAGGTTCTTTGAGCGAACGCATCGTCGGGTGCAAGCTCAACGGCGCGTGTCGCGCCCCGTAAGATTTCCTCGTTCAAATACAGACGCTTATCGGTGTGTTGAATTTGGTCGGAAGGTAGACCGATCCCCATGCTTCTTTGGTTAAAAAGAACAGTGGCGCGTGCTGACCACGCGAATGCGTTATTCGGCTGTCGCTCGGTAAGTCGCTTGGAGCACTCTAACGCTTTCAGAATTGCGGATGACAATCCACGTACAGACCCGACTACCGCATGAACAATACATTCATATGGACTGAGTTCGAAGACCGGCTTGTTCTGGGATTGCGAGTAATCTGCGTTCATAATTGCGCCGGGGTAGCCCCCAATCTGCACGGCGGCGGCGTCGCCAATTTCGTACGCGGACGTTTCCGTTTGCACGCCTTCGGCATTCGCATCGAAGGACTTCGACCAAATCTCTGTACCAGTGCGCAGGTCCGAAACGTGGATATTCGCGCGAGCACCGCCGCCCAATGGGTGAACCTCACCGCTCACCAGATAGTCGACTTGCGCCTTCCGGGCCGCTTTGATGGCATCATCACCTTCCTTTAGAAAGTTTGCAGCGGTTGCGCGCGGTATCACTCGCAAAGTGCTGAACCTCCCGAGGGAGGATGCAAGTTGTTGGGTTACCCTGTCGGCAAACGAACCAAGCCCCGGCGCGGCAATGGGGCTCGAAACAGGCAATACAGCTACTGAAGGCCCCTTCGAGACGATCAGACCGGTGGACGCGGCAGTCGTGGTCGTGGTCGTATCTCTGCCGACGTGGCTGTGCAAAATGTCCCACGCGTGCCAGTAGCCCGCGAGCCCGCCGACCACAGCACCAACCGCAGCAACGGACGCAATGATCGCGCCGAGTTTCCCAAGGCGAAGACGCAGACGAGTGGAGAACGATGCGGATTTGCTATCGTTCAACTTCGGAGCGTCGTTTAGGGGCGTGTCTGCCACCGTCCACCGTTCCTCCGAACGTCAACCTTTGGAAAGTTACAACCAGGTTGCAAAGCTGTCCATATAAGGGCCTTCGTGGTAGCTATCGGGCGCCTCGGGGTAGATGACCTTCCACACGAGATGGTCACCGAACTCCCGCCAGTATTTCGCGGGACCAGGATTGGCCTCGTGCTGCTTCACGAACCAAACGTACCAGCGCCCAGCGAGCGCTATAGCGTTAAGCCGGGTGAGAGGCTGGCCTTCGCCATTCCTATGCGCCCGTAATGCAGCGATACGGGTCTCAATCTCAGCTAACCACTCGCCGTGCTGTGACTTCGCAAAGGGGATTGGCGTCCCGCTCGGTATCCGAAGCTGAGCTTCCCAGCGCACCCCATACAAGCGCCCATAGTCGTCGCGCACATCGGCCGGGATACCTTTTCGAGCGATAAAGCCGCCACCCTTCGCTCGAACTAACTCAACCATCCGCAATGCCATTTGTAGCGCCTTTTGTATTTTAGGCGGCGCAAATACATCAGGCCTATCAGTAAGTTGCTGGGAAAGCGGACTTATCCGCAACGGTGGTACAGTTGGGTGGGCTCGAACCACCGACCTCCTGTTCCCACAGACAGCGCCGAAGGGTCGACACGGGTTCGCTCAACTGTCAATCACAGGAGGCCTGCCACACGCAAAAGCCGCCAAGGTCTCCCTCGACGGCTCGTGCCGTTGCGTTTGCGTAGAGGTACTGTGTCGAGCGGTGCTCGAACGCAGCCCGTACTCGCTCTTATTGGACGCACGCGACCTTCAATGAGGGCCGGTGGGTGCGTTGCCAGTGTGCCGGGCCAACGATCCCCGATCCCTATGAGATGTGACTGGCGGCGATGCTCTTCAAGCGAGCACTGCTGTCCCATTCGATGAAATGGCAAAGCGCGTTTTCAATTGAGCACACTTCGATCATCATCAGCAATCAAGGTCAGCAACTGATCCACCACAACCCGGATACACGTTTCGAAACTCGTATCGGTGATGATTTCGCCGAGGGCGGAAGGGGTCTAGCGGCCTTAAAACGTGCGCCCGGCGTTCTACATGCTAGGCCTTCCGGAGCTAGGTCGGAGGGACCACTCTCGCTGCATCTCAAGGAAAACGGCCCGCCAACGGGTCACCGTCTTCGGCGCCGGCTTTGTTGCAAGCACGAAAGCCTCAAAAAGCTCCCAGCAACTCACACTGGGCGAGCGCGGCGCCCCGTCTGCGAACGACGGGAAGGTATCGGGCCTCTCGTCACGGGCGTAGTCGCCATTCGCGCGCTTCTCCAATAGCTGGATTGCGGGCAACAGATTGTCGCTGACAGCGTCCACGAACAGCGCATGCGCGGTAAGGTTCAACGCCTTCCCCTCGTTGGCGAGGAAGGTTGCGACCCGCGCCAATTCGGCAATCTGCGGCCTCACGGCTTCCCGCACCTCTGGGTCATATTGCCAATCTGCGTGAGGGTCGGACCCTGGATCCTCTTCGTACTCGTCAGGCGCCTCTGGGCGGATCACATTCCACACGACGTGATCGCTGAAGTCCCGCCAGTACTTTGGCTTCCCTGGATCGGCCTCGTGCAGCTTCACGAACCAGTTGTACCAACGGCCCGCAAGCGCGATTGCGTTGAGCTTGGTGAGTGGTTGACCCTCGCCATTCCTTTGGGCTCGCAGGGTCGCGATGCGGGTTTCGACCTCGGCCTCCCACTCTCCGAGGCGGGCCTTGGCTTCGTGCTTAGGCGTACCGGCCGGAAGCTTGAGGTGCGCCTCGCGCTTGTGCCCATAGAGCCGTTGGTAGTCCTCGCGTAATCCTCGGGGATGCCCTTACGGGCGAACCACCGACCATCTGCGGCTCGATTCAACGCGACCATTCGCAACGCCATTTGTGCAGCCTTTTGTATTTTAGGCGGCGCAAATCCTGCTGGTCTATCAGTAAGATGCTGGGAACGCGGTGTTATCCGCAATCTTGGTACAGTTGGGTGGGCTCGAACCACCGACCTCCTGTTCCACAGACAGGCGCTCTAACCAACTGAGCTACAACTGCATCCTTGCGAGCCGCCTTGGGCGCCTGGACGGGCCGTCGACCTAAGGGGGGCTGGACGGGGCGGAAACTAGGTGCAACGGGCGTTTTTGGCAAGGCCGCAAAACCCGAGAATCGCGCTTCCGACGAGGTTATTTCCAAAGCAAAACCCGGGCTCTAGGCCCGGGTTTCTTAATTTAAACCAGCCGGCCTAATCAGGCGGCGGGCTTGTAGAACTTCGAGGCAGAGGCCTTGATCGGCTCGACGGTCTCGGCGGCGACGCGCTGGGTCAGCTCGGCCAGCTCCTTGGCCTGGGACTGGAAGGTCTCGAGCTGGGTGCGGGTGTGGCCGGTCCACAGCTCCAGCGCTTCCGCCGGCGACTTGAGGCCGAACAGCTGCTGGGCGAAGTCCAGCTGGGCGCTGGTGTTGGCCTTCATGAACTCCACCAGCTTGGCGGTGTACTCGCTCGCGCCCTTGTTGGCGGAGGTGAACACGGCCTCAACGGTGCCGTTGTGGGTCTCGGCCGCGTCCTTGAACTTGGCGTAGCTCTCGCGGGCCTGCGACACGCCCTTTTCGGCGAACGCACGCATCTGCTCGGGAACCTCGAACGGAATGATCGAGGCAGAAAACGGATCAGTCGCACCTGTCATGATGTCCCTCACGATAAAGAAAAAATGGAGTGAGCCTTCTGGCGCGCCCGCCGGCCCCGACCTAGGCCTCAAATTCAGCGGGAACGAACACTGGAACAAAAAGATGGCTCGCCCAGCGCCCATCACTATCGCCGCCTAAGATGTCAACATTGTGCAACGCAAACGTGATCCGGGCTGCGCCGCGAAATTTAATCGCGGTCAGGATGAGGGTTCCGCATGAGGGAACCCTGGGTTGAGGTAGTCTGGTGCCTGCTGTGGCCGCTCTCTTACCCTCCCCTGGAGGGGTCGAGACGAGCGGAGCTCGCTCGGGGGTCGATCGCGCGAAGCGCGAGCGGGGTGGGGTGATCTCTCCACTCGAGCACCGCCTCCATTGAGAGGCTGTCACCCCACCTCGGTTCGCATTGCGCTTCGCTGCATGCGAACCGATCCTCCCCCTCCAGGGGAGGATGGGCACCTGTGATGCCGCGCCAGCCTGCTCTTTCGGCAAAGTCTCAGGGCTTGGGCTTGGCCGCATCCATCGCCGCGCAGCCCGCCCGCGAATCCTGCGGATGCCGTTGGGCTGCAGCTTGCGGGGGCGGCTACATTAAGGTTATCGCGGCTTTAGGCTTGGCCGTGTAGACCGGAGCCGTGGACCTGCCTGCGCCTGCGCGCGATACTAACCCTTTCTTAAGGCTGTCATTCCGGCAGCCTTGCACCCTGATGTTGACAAGCGAGACTTGAAGCCGGTCGGATGACGAGTTCGGATTTCCAGTTGCGAGGCGTGGGCGATCCCCGGCTGGCCGTGCACGCGACCTCTCCGTTGCCCGCCTGGCTCTGGTCGATCGACGGCACGCGCGTGCTCTGGGCCAATCCGGTCGGCGCAAGGCTGTTCGGCGCGGCCCATGGCACAGCGCTCGCGGACAGGACCTTCGGCCCGGCCGACAGCCATCGCCGCCAGGTCGCCCGGCTCGCGCGCCGGCTGGCGCCGAACGGCGCGATCAGGCTGGAACGGCTGCACGGCTTCGGCGCCCGCTTGGGCATGCTGATGACCTGCGCCTGCGCCCGTCTCGACTTCGCCGATGGAAGCTCCGGCGTGCTCGTCACCGCGATGGATCCGACGCTGCGCTCCATGCCACTGGTCGAACGCCTGCATCGTCTCGTCGAGGGCGCCAGGGTGCCGATGGCGGCGTTCGCGCCCGACGGCCTGTTCGTCGGCGCCAGCGAAGCCGCCCGCTCCCTGCTCGGCTTCCGCGATCTCGGCGATGCCGGTCTTGACCAGGCCCGCAGCGATGCGCTGGCGAAAGGCCGCGCCGAGACGCCGATCGGCATCGGCCAGATGGTGCTGCAACGGGTCGGCATCGGCGCTGATGTCGGCCTGGTCGCGCTGATCGAGCCGGCCGCCCGGCCGGCGGCGCCCGCTGTCGAAGGGAATAGCGCGCGCGAACAAGATGCTCAGCCCGCGCCCGACGCTCCGCCGGTCCCTCCGGCTGCGGTGCCAGACCATGCGCAGCCTGCGCGGCCGAACGAGGCCGCATCCGAAATCGCGCTGTTCGACGCATTCGCCGAGCCGGTCGAAACGCCGGCTCCGGCCGAGACCGTCCCGCCATCAGCGGCGATCGCGGACGCGCACGCCGCGAGCGACGCGATGCCGGAGGTCGTCACGATCCCGGAGGCGGCCGAAGCGCCTGTCCAGGACACTGTCAGCGAAGCGATCGACGCCGCGCCCAAAACTCCGGTTGAAAACCCGCGAGAGGCCATTGTGTCGCCGCAGGCCGCGCCGATCACCTCACACATGGTCGAACCGCCGCCAGCGGAGCCGTCCGCACCGCGTCAGCATCCGCTGCGCTTCCTGTGGCAGGTGGATGCGGAGGGGCGCTTTGTGCTCGGCTCAGACGAGTTCATCCACCTGATCGGCGCGCACACCGCCGCCGGCTTCGGCCGCCCCTGGCGCGAGATCGCCGACGAGTTTGCACTCGACCCTGATGGCCGCGTGGCGCAGGCGCTTGCAAGCCACGACACCTGGGCCGGGATCACCGTGAACTGGCCGGCCGATGGCGGCGAGCATCTGCCGGTCGAACTCGCGGGCCTGCCGGTCTACGACCGCGAGCGCAATTTCGCGGGCTTTAGGGGTTTTGGCGTCTGTCGCGATCTCGACGGACTGAACCGGCTCGATGCGCTCAGGCGCTTTGAGCTGCTCGCCGCGCCGCCCGCACAGCACGGCCTCTCTGCCGACGTCGTCGAACTCGATCCCGATCCCGAGCCGGAGCCCGTGGCGGAGGCACCGCCTCCGCCAATCGAGCCGCCCGCACCCGAGCCTGAGCCTGAGCCAACACCTGAACCCGAACTGCCCGAACCCGTAGCCGACGCGAATTCACATCCAACCGATCCGGAAACATCAGTGGAAACGCCTCCCAATGTCGTGCCGTTCCGCCCGCCCGGCGATGCGCGATCGCCGACGCTGACTCCGGTCGAGAACAGCGCGTTCAACGAGCTCGCCCGGCAATTGTCCGAGCGGCTCGAACGCGAACGCGAGACCATCGCCGCCGTCACGGCCGAGCCGCCGATGGCGGGAACCGCGCCCGAACCTTCGATGCCGGAGCCCGAGGCGCCGCACGTGCCAGCCGAATGGCTGACTGAACCGGCGCCGCCCGCGCAGGGCCACAGCATGCGCGACCGCGCGCTGCTCGATTTGCTGCCGACGGGCATTTTGATCTACCGGCTCGACCGGCTGCTCTACGCCAACCCCGCCTTCCTCGCGCGCATGGGCTATTCCAGCCTGGGCGCGCTCGAGGATGCCGGCGGGCTCGATGCGCTCTACGTCGAGCCCGGCGTATCGTCGGCGAGCAGCACGTCGCAAGCCGGCACGCCGGTGACGATCAGCGCGACGGTGGCGAACGGCGAAGAGCCGCTTCCGACCACCGAAGCGCATCTGCACACGATCGACTGGGACGGCGCGAGCGCGCATGCGCTGATCTGCGCGCTGCCGCAAGCGGCGCCCGTCGTTGCTGCGCCAGTCATCGTGCCGCCTGTCGTCGTCGAACCCGTCGTCGCGGAATCCTTCCCCTACGCGCCCGAACTCGAGCCCGAGGCCGGCGATGCCGACGCCCAGGATCTCGCCGCGATCCTCGACACCACCGCCGAGGGCATCGTCATGTTCGATGCCGAAGGCAACATCCACGCCTGCAACCGCAGCGCGGAAGCGCTGTTCGGCTATGACGGCGAAGCGCTGATGCAGCGGAACCTGGTGACGCTGTTCGCGCCGGAGAGCCAGCAAATCGTGGTCGACTATCTCGAAAGCCTCAAGAGCCAGGACATCGCGAGCCTGCTCGACCACGGCCGCGAGGTGCTGGGGCGCGAGAAGAAGGGCGGCGTCATTCCGCTCGCCATGATCATGGGCCGCACCAGGCCCGACGGCCCGAACTTCTTCGCCGTGTTCCGCGACCTCTCGCAGAGCAAGAAGGGCGAGAGCGAGCTCAAGAACGCCCGCCGTCTCGCCGACGGCGCGGCGAATGCCAAGGCCGACATGCTGGCGCGGATCAGCCACGAGATCCGCACGCCGCTCAACGCCATCATCGGCTTTGCCGAGGTGATGATCTCCGAGCGCTTCGGCACCCTCGGCAACGAGCGCTACGGCGAATACATGAAGGACATCCGCGCCTCCGGCGAGCGCGTCATCACCATCATCAACGATCTCCTGGAGCTGTCGCGGATCGAGACCGGCAAGCTCGATCTCAATTTCGCCAACCTCAATCTCAACGATCTCGTCGAAGCCTGTGTCACGGTGATGCAGCCGCAGGCCAACCGCGAGCGCATCATCATCCGTACCTCGCTCGGGCATGCGTTGCCGCAGGTGAGCGTGGACGCGCGCGCGATGCGGCAGATCACCATGAACCTGATCTCGAACTCGATCCGGCTCGCCAGCGCCGGCGGCCAGGTCATCGTCTCGACCGCGCTCACCGACCGCGGCGAGATTGCCCTGCGCATCCGCGACACCGGCCACGGCCTGAGCGAGCGCGAGGTCGCCGCCGCGATGGAGCCGTTCCGGACGCCACCGCCCGGCGATGCCGCGGACAGTTCGGCGCTCAGCCTGTCACTGACCAAGGCCCTGGTCGAAGCCAACCGCGCCAGGTTCAACATCAAGAGCGCGGCCAATTCCGGCACGCTGATCGAGGTGGTGTTCGCACCGGCGGCGGTGGGGGCGTAGGGGCGGCGGAACAGCTACGTAGCCGAGGTGAGCGAAGCGATACCCGGGAAGGTCCCGCATATCGCTCCGCGCATGCGGGCTACGCAGACGTGATCGTGGGGTCACCGAACCATCTCGCCGCCGCCTGAGCAGCCTCCTTATCGTCGGATATGCCGTCACTGGCCCACGCGACGAAGCCATCGGGACGCAGCAGCACGGCGCTCAGACCCAGCCGATCCCTCGCCTCGCTCGCGACATAGGTGATCCGGTCGCCCCAGCGACTTGCCAGCGCCTGAAGCGGTGAACGCGCGTCGAAATCCAGCAGCAGGCCTTTCGACGTCCTGAGGCGTTCTCCAACCGTCGTCCCGTCGCGCAATTCGAAATCGGGAGCACTCCGGCCGACAAGCGGATGGCTGCCACCGAGATCGTAGCGGAGCGAAACGCCGCGCACGCGCTCGGCGAAATAGGTGGCACCGTCGCGGGTCTCGACGAGATCGCGAATGATGGCCTGAAGTGCGCGGGCGCTCGGCGTCGGCCGCATGATCGCGACCTGCGCGCGCGACCAGTCGAGGATTTGCGCGCCCACAGGATGCCGCTCGCGCGAATAGCTGTCGAGGAGATCGGCCGGTGCTTGCCTGCGGATCGTCGCCGCCAGTTTCCAGCCCAGGTTCATCGCATCGCCGAGACCGAGATTGAGGCCCTGGCCGCCCAGCGGCGAATGGATGTGAGCAGCGTCGCCCGCGAGGAGCACCCGCCCTCTGCGATACGTGGTTGCCTGATGGGCCCGATCCGTCCAGGTGGCGGCGAGCCGAAGCGCCGTGACGGTGACGTCGGTGCAGGAGACGCGACGCAGGACGCTCTGCACATGCTCGCGCGTGATCGGCTCGGTCCGGTGGAAAGCTCCGCCGTCGAAATCGACCATCGCGATCGTCCCGGGCTGCGCATAGGTATACATGCCGGCGAGCGTGTAGTTGCGGCCGTGACGAAGCTTGTCCGGATCGGCCAGCTCGACATCGATGGAATAGCCCGTGAACTCGGGGTCGGTGCCGACGAAGTCAAAGCCGCCAGTCTTGCGTACCGTGCTGCGGGCGCCGTCGCATCCGACGAGCCAGCGTGCCCGGAAGGTCTCGCCGGCCGCCTGCACTGTCACGTCTTTGCTCGAGGCGACAACGGCATTCACGCCAAAACCGCGCCGGATCTCGACGCCCATGCTGCATGCGCGCGCAGCCAGAACGGATTCGAGCGTTTCCATATCGACGGCAAGGTTGGCATCGGCCGACGTTGGCAGACGCCAGGACCACTTCGTGACATCGATGTTGTCCTGATAGAACTGGATGCCGGCGAAATGACCCGCGGGCCGTCGCGTCTGCTGCATCCAGTGGGCTGAGCTCTTGATCGCGCCTGAGGCAAGCTGCTGCGCGGCCACAATCTGTTCCAGCAGGCCGCGCCGGTGAAAGGCCTCGAGTGTGGGGAGCGAAAGACCGCGCAGGCCAAACGGGAGTTGCTTCAGGGCCGAATGCGAATCTTGCGATTGCTCCAGCACCAGAACCTGGAGACCAGCGAGCCGCAACTCGCACGCGAGAAACAGGCCGACGGGACCGGCACCGGCAATGACGACGTCGTATGGATTCGAAGATTGATCGTGCATGGGACGCTCCTGAGGTCGATGTTCGACCGGAGCGTTCCCTGGGCTTGAGAATCACACGGACGAACGATTGGGCGCCCTGGTGGCGTCCGATGTTCGTCGCGGGGATCTCGTGCACAAGGCCAAAGACCAGAGCTTTCGTTACCGAAAGGATTTGGGCTTACCAGACCAAATCTGCCTTTTCCGACACGAACTGTATAGTTTCGTGACGATCGATCCGCAACGAAAAAGGCACGGCGCTTGCGGCGCCGTGCCTTTTCACATTCATGTGGCTTATCTCAGCTGTAGATCTCGAACAGGCCGGCGCCGCCCTGGCCGCCGCCGATGCACATGGTCACGACGCCCCACTTGGCCTTGCGGCGCGCACCTTCCTGGAGGATGTGGCCAGTGAGACGCGCGCCGGTCATGCCGAAGGGATGACCGATCGCGATCGAGCCGCCATTGACGTTGTACTTGGCGGGATCGATGCCGAGCTTGTCGCGCGAGTAGAGGCACTGGCTGGCGAAGGCCTCGTTGAGCTCCCACAGATCGATGTCGTCGATCTTCAGGCCGGTGCGCTTCAGCAGCTTCGGGATCGCGAACACCGGGCCGATGCCCATCTCGTCGGGCTCGCAGCCGGCCGTTGCCCAGGCGACGAACCGGCCGAGCGGCTTGAGGCCGCGCTTCTCGGCATCCTTGGCTTCCATCAGCACCACCGCGGCGGCGCCGTCCGAGAGTTGGCTGGCATTGCCGGCGGTGACGAACTTACCGGGGCCCTTCACCGGCTCGAGCTTGGCGAGGCCTTCCAGCGTGGTCTCGGGGCGATTGCACTCGTCGCGATCGACGACGTAGTCGACGATCGATTCCGCCTTGGTCTGCTTGTCGACGACCTTCATCCTGGTCTTCATCGGGACGATCTCGTCCTTGAACTTGTTCGCCTGCTGGGCCGCGGCCATGCGGCGCTGCGATTCCAGCGAGAACTCGTCCTGGTATTCGCGGCTGAGCTTGTAGCGCTCGGCGACGATGTCAGCGGTGTCGATCATCGCCATGAAGATATCGGGCGCGACCTTGAGCAACTCCGGATCGATCGATTCCTTCGGCGAGCCGCCGCCCGGAATCGAGATGCTCTCGACGCCGCCGGCAACGATGCAGTCGGCGCCGTCGGAGCGGATCGAGTTGGCGGCCATCGCGATGGTCTGCAGGCCCGACGAGCAGAAGCGGTTCACGGAAACGCCGGCCGTAGTCGTAGGCAGGCCGGCGAGCAGCGCGGCCTGGCGGCCGATGTTCGGCGCGCCATGGGCGCAATTGCCGAGATAGCAATCCTCGACATAGTCCTTCTCGACGCCGGCGCGGTCGACCGCGTGATGAATGGCATGCGCGGCCAGCGACATCGGCGGCGTGATGTTGAACCCGCCGCGGCCGGACTTGGCGAGGCCCGTGCGTGCATAGGAAACGATGACGGCTTCACGCATTGTTTTCTCCCTTTCGAACAATGGTACGGAGGCGTTGGTACGAGGCGTTCTTGGGCGCCATTGGTACACAAAGTTCGACTGGCTTGGGAGAAATAAAGCGGGCCGCAGCATCAACAAAAACGCCGCCCTCTCGGGAGGGCGGCGTGGTTGTTCCGCAGGTCGGAATATATGACGGCCGTCATTCCGTGGCGCGCGAGCGCCTCAGAACGTCAGTGCCTTGACCTGCTTGACCTGCGGCAGGGCCTGCACCTTGGCGAGCAGATCGGGCGGCACGACGCCGTCGACCTCGATCAGCGCGATGGCATCGGAGCCCGGCGCGACGCGGCCGAGATGGAAGGTTGCGATGTTGATCTTGGCGTCGCCGAGGAGGCTCGCGAACTTGCCGATGAAGCCCGGCTTGTCCTCGTTGGTCACGTAGATCATCGACTTGCCGAACTCGGCGTCGACGCGGATGCCCTTGACGTCGACGAGGCGCGGCTTGCCGTCATGATACACGGTGCCGGAGACCGAGCGCTCTTGGCGCTCCGTTGCCACCGTGACGGTAATCAGGCTCTCATAGTCGCTCTGGGCGGCGCGCACGATCTCGTCCACCACCATGCCGCGCTCCTTGGCGACGACGGGGGCCGACACCACGTTGACCTCGCCGAGCATCGGCCGCAGCAGGCCCGACAGCACGGCCGAGGTGATCGCCTTGATCTTCATCTCGGCGACGTGGCCCTCATAGGTGATCTGCACCTTGAGGATGCCGGATTCGGTGAGCTGGCCGGCGAACGAGCCGAGCTTCTCGGCGAGCGAGATGAACGGCTTCAGCTTCGGCGCCTCTTCCGCCGTGATCGACGGGAAGTTGACGGCGTTCGAGATCGCGCCGGTGAGCAGGTAATCCGACATCTGCTCGGCGACCTGGAGCGCGACGTTCTCCTGCGCTTCCGTGGTGGAGGCGCCGAGATGCGGCGTGCAGATCACGTTGGGATGGCCGAACAGCACGTTCGCGTTGGCGGGCTCCTCGACGAAGACGTCGAAGGCGGCGCCCGCGATGTGCTTGGAATTGAGCGCATCGACCACCGCCTGCTCGTCGACGAGGCCGCCGCGGGCACAGTTGATCAGGCGCACGCCCTTCTTCATCTTGGCGATCGCGGATGCGTCGATGATGTTCTTGGTCTTCTCGGTGAGCGGGGTGTGCAGCGTGATGAAATCGGCGCGCTTCAAGAGATCGTCGAGCTCGACCTTCTCGACACCGATGTCCTTGGCGCGCTCCGGCGACAGGAACGGATCGAAGGCGACGACCTTCATGCGGAGGCCGAGCGCGCGGTCGGCGACGATCGAGCCGATGTTGCCGCAACCGACGACGCCGAGCACCTTGCCGGTGATCTCGACGCCCATGAAGCGGTTCTTCTCCCACTTGCCGGCCTGGGTCGAAGCGTCGGCCTGCGGGATCTCGCGGGCGAGCGCCAGCATCAGCGTGATGGCGTGCTCGGCGGTCGTGATCGAATTGCCGAACGGCGTGTTCATCACGATGATGCCCTTGGCCGTGGCGGCGGGAATCTCGACATTGTCGACGCCGATGCCGGCGCGGCCGATCACCTTGAGGTTGGTCGCCTTCTCCAGGATTTTTGCGGTCGCCTTGGTCGCGGAGCGGATCGCGAGACCGTCGTAATTGCCGATGATCTCGGCAAGCTTGTCCTTGTCCTTGCCGAGATTGGGCTGGAAGTCGACCTCGACGCCGCGATCCCTAAAGATCTGCACGGCAGCGGGAGAGAGCGCGTCGGAAATGAGAACTTTGGGTTTGGTCATGGGGATGATCCTTCGCCTTCCCTAACGGGAGGATCGGCCTGCGACGGCCGGAATTGAGTGAAGAAGCTTTGTCTTCCCGCTCTCCCCGTTCTTACGGGGAGAGGGTTGGGGTGAGCGGCAGCCACAGGCGAAGGTGCAAGCGGAGAGAGCTCCTCACCCGGACTGCTGCTGGACGATGGTTCGCATCGCCAGGCGCGATCCGACCTCTCCCCGCAAGAACGGGGAGAGGTGAAAAAAACTAAGCCGCCTTGGCGAGCTGCGCCTTGGTCTCGGCAAACGCCCAGTCGATCCACTGCGTGAGCAGCTCGACGTCCTTCGCCTCGACGGTGGCGCCGCACCAGATGCGCAGGCCGGCCGGTGCATCGCGGTAGTAGGCGAAGTCGTAGCCCGCGCCTTCCTTCTCGACCAGCGCGACCAGCTTCTTGGAGAAGTCGGCCTGCGCGTCCTCGGAGAGCGAGGTGATCGCGGGATCGGTGAACTTCAGGCACACCGAGGTGTTGGAGCGGATGGCGGCGTCCTTGGCCAGGAAGTCGATCCAGGGCGTCTTCGCCTTCCAGTCGGCCAGCACCTTGGTGTTGGCATCGGCGCGCGCGATCAGCGCCTTCAGGCCGCCGATCGACTTGGCCCAGTTCAGCGCATCGAGATAGTCCTCGACGCACAGCATCGACGGCGTGTTGATGGTCTCGCCGACGAAGATGCCTTCGTTGATCTTGCCGCCCTTGGTCATGCGGAAGATTTTTGGCAGCGGCCAGGCCGGCTTGTAGGTCTCGAGCCGCTCCACTGCGCGGGGCGACAGGATCAGCATGCCGTGCGCGGCTTCACCGCCGAGCGCCTTCTGCCAGGAGAAGGTGACGACATCGAGCTTGGCCCAGTCGAGCGGCTGCGCAAACGCGGCCGAGGTCGCGTCGCAAATGGTCAGGCCTTCGCGGGTCGCGCTGATCCAGTTGGCGTTCGGCACGCGTACGCCGGAGGTGGTGCCGTTCCAGGTGAAGACGACGTCGCTGTTGGGATCGACCTTCGAGAGATCGGGGATCTCACCGTAAGCAGCGTTGAGCTTGGTGACGTCCTTAAGCTTCAATTCCTTGACGATGTCGCTGACCCAACCTTCGCCGAAGGATTCCCAGGCGAGCGTGGTGACGGGCCGTGCACCGAGCAGCGACCACAGCGCCATCTCGACCGCGCCGGTGTCGGAGGCCGGCACGATGCCGATGCGATAATCGGCGGGCACTTCAAGCACTTCGCGCGTCAGATCGATCGCGAGCTTGAGCTTGGTCTTGCCGACCTTCGCGCGATGCGAGCGGCCGAGCGCTGCGTCCTTGAGATTTTGGGCGTTCCAGCCGGGGCGCTTGGCGCAGGGGCCGGAGGAGAAATGCGGCACGTTCGGCCGCGAAGCGGGCTTCGCTACAGTCATGATCTACCCTTCCAGATAGTAAGCCTCCCGTTGGGGGGAGGTGTCCCGCCGCGGCTGATACGGGAAACGGGAAGAGTCGTCAAGGAAGTTCCGGCGTCTCACGCTGGAGTGAAGGCGCTTCCGGCGCAATCTTGGGGGATTCCACCACGGCAAGCGCGTTCAGCAAGTCCGTGGCATCGCTGATCAATTGCGCTGCACGACGGCGGCTGCCGACTTTCAAAATGCATTTGTCATTGGCCTGCACGACGTAATCGTTGCCGACCTTGATCATGGAATAGCTTGTCATCGAAATCCCCGAACCGACCGAGCCCGGTGTCTGACGCTGCCGTAGCACCGTTCGTTCCCGGCTCAACGTGAACGACGGCTGGGTAGTTTACCGGCTCTTAATATGAACGAATGCGCGATCCGAATTTGCTGATCGCGCAAGGCTCGCGACGAGCTGCGTCAAAAGCGGACAGTCATGCCGACGTGACTCGCAGCGAACCCGAGCCGCTTGTAGAAGCGCTGCGCATCTGTTCGCGTCTGATGCGTCAGCAGTTCGACCAGATTGCAGCCGCGCGCTTTCGCTTCCGCGACCGCCCATTGCACCAGCTGCTCGCCGATGCCGCGGCTGCGACAATCGGAAGCAACGCGGACATCTTCGAGCAGACCGCGGATGCCGCCTTGCGTGCTGATGCCCGGCAAGATCGCGAGCTGCAGGCAGCCGACCACCCTGCCCTCGCTCTCTGCCACCACGAGCGTGAGATTTTGATCGCGCGCGACCTGCTCGAACGCCTGGTAATAGGACTCAGGCAAGGGATCCTCGACGCGCTCGCGGGCACGCCCGAGATGATCGTCGGCAAGCATGGCGACGATCGCCGCAACGTCCTCGCGGCGCGCGGGACGGATGGAGACGGACTTCTCGTTCATGTCGGGAAACTCCAAGAATCAGCGCGACTCTCAGCGCGCCGGTGGAAGGCCGAGCCAGGCTTCGGCCTCGCCGATCCAGCGGCGGATGGCGGCATGGCGGCCGAGATCGAAGCCACCTTCATGCGCGAGGCGGGTATAGGCGAGCAGCGAGACGTCGGCGAGCGAAATCAGGTCGCCGGCGAGGAAGCGGCTCGCCGCAAGATGCTGCTCCATGCGGTCGAGCGCCGCATAGCCGCGCTTGACCTTGTCAGGATCGAGCTCGGACGCATCCTTGCCGAGATAGACCAGCTGGAAGCGGCACACCGCGATATAGGGCTCGTGGCTGTACTGTTCCCAGAACAGCCATTCGTCCATCTTGGCCGCAGTGAAGGCATCGCGCGGAACGAGCGCGCTGTCGCGGGCGAGATAGCGGATGATGGCATTGGACTGCGCCAGCGTGCGGCCGTCGTCGAGTTCGACGGTCGGCACCTGGCCGGCGCCGTTCATTTTAAGGAATTGCGGCGTGCGCGTCTCGCCCTTGCGGGTGTCGATCTCGATCCATTGGTAAGGCAGCGCGAGCTTGTCGCAGACCCACTTCACCTTGAGGCAATTGCCGGAATTCGTGTCGCCGTAGATCTTCATCGCCGTCGCCCCGTTTTGGAGCGACAGAGCATCAGGACTGACCGGGCCTGTCAATTGCCCCGGCGCACAAGATCAGAACTTGTAGCCGAGGCCCGCGCGAACGGTGTTGATGTTGGTGTCCACTTGGGCGGCGAAGCGGATATATTCCCACTCGGCGCGCATGAAGAGACCGCCCACGAGATTGATGTCCACGCCGAGACCGGCGCTGTAGCCGTAGATCAGATGGTTGTGCTGCACGTCGGTCGAGGAGATCGGCCCCTGCAGAACGCCGGCCGGGGTCACGAAATCCTGCGCACTCACAGACCGCGTGATGTCGGCATTTCCGAGCGCGAGTCCGGCGAACATGTAGGGCAGGAAGCATCCCCACGCATAACCGGCCCTGCCGCGGAATGTTGCCATATCCTTGATCGCGATCGAAGACGTCGAGCTCGCCGTGACCGAGTGCACGTTACCGTCGGACAATTGGTTGCTGCGGGCTTCGCTGGCCGTGGCCGATCCGCCGAAGGAGCCGTGGAGGTAGCTTGCTTCCAGGCTGAGGACGACATCGTCCCACTGGGCATTGTAGCCGGCGAAGAAGCCGTATCCGGTGGTGCGGCGGGAGGCCTTGCCGAGGCCCAGATTCCACTGCGAGACACCCATTTCCGACTCGATCAACGTGTCGGCCAGCAGCGCCGCCATCATGTTGTTGGTCGAACCGTTGAAGTTCTCGTCGGAGGCCCCGTAACCGGCCTGGGCGCCGACGTAGCCGCCCTCCCAATTCGGCCGCGAGTTGGTCAGGCCGTCGGTGAACGAGCCGCGCAGGATGGGCAGATCCGGCATGTCGGCCGCTTGCGCGGCAGACGCCGTCCCCAACATCGCCGCCGCCAACATCAGCCTACGCATTGCAACGCTCCATCGAACTCGAACTTTCACTCGTGATCATGGCTCGTTAACCTTAACCAATGGTTGCGTCTGACGTTTTCGTCGCCGCCCGCCATGAAAAATATGCAAAGCAAAACGGCGCGGGATGATCCCGCGCCGTTAAGAGACGTTAAGCGATGGAGCTGACGATCAGCCCTTGGTGACGAGCGGCGGCGGCATGTAGGCCGGCGGGCTGCTCAGATCCCAACGCACGCCGAGCTTCACGTCATGCGAGGTGATGTCCTTGACCTTGATCGTCGACGGGCCCGAGATGCTGTTGTCGTAGGCGCGGAAGTTGCCGGGATTGGCGTCGCCGAGATCCATGTAGCTGTAGGCGAGTTCGACGGTGAGGCCGGGGCTGACCTTGTAGGCGAGACCGGCATGGGCGGCCCAGGCGAAATTCCACTTACCGTTGTCGGCGAAGTAGGTCACGCTGTTGGAGAGCCCGCCGGGATTGATCCGGGTGCCGTCGTCACGGAAGCCGCTGAGCTTGTTGTAGGAACCGCCGACACCGGCGCCGATGAAGGGGGTGATGCACCACCAGGTGCCGAGATCGACATAGGCGTTGGCCATGACGACCCACTCGGACTTGCTGCCGGAGTAGTTGTTGGCTTCGAAGTCGGTCGCGCTGAGCGTGACATTGTCCGAACCGTGCAGATTGGCCTTGCCGCGATACTGGCCGATCACGTCGGTGCGGAACCAGTTGTTGAAGCGATAACCAACGCCGAGGTCGAACAGCGGCGAGCTGTCGAAGCCGAGGCCCACGGTCTGGGTCGGGAACGTCTGCGCGGTCGCGCTGTCGATCCGCTTGGCGCTCTGGTTGGTCATGCCGATGTCGCCGCGGAGATACCAGCCGCCGAAGTCGGCGGGCGGAGCCGGCGGCGCGTACATGGGAGGCGGAGCGGCGATCGGCATATCGGCGGCGAACGCCATCGACGAGATGAGGGTCGCCGCACCTGCGGCAAGGAGAGACTTAACGCTACGCATTTGGCTTCGTCCTTATGGCCGGTGAGGCAAAATGCTGACGCCCCACGTTCTGGAAACTCACGGGAGGACGATGGCACCAAATGTTTAAGCGCCACTTAACCCTAATTTTTAAGGTTGATTTTTTCTCACCACTCGCGCGCATGCAGCAGAAGCGTTGCAAAAATGCGGCGCCCCGGCGCCCCCAATTGCTAACGATTGATGAAGCCGGAGACAGGATTTGTTAACGCAGGTGCCGCGGCAGCTTGGGCAGGAACACCGCAAGCAGGCCGATCGCCGGCAGCCAGGCACAGACCTGGTAGACGAACTCGATCGAGGTGTGATCGGCGAGCTTGCCGAGCACGGCGGCACCCAAGCCGCCGATGCCGAAGGCAACACCGAAGAACACGCCCGAGATCATGCCGAAGCGGTGCGGCACCAGCTCCTGTGCGAACACGATGATCGACGACGTCGTCGAGGAGATGATCAGGCCGATGATCACCGACAGCACCGCGCTCGCATAGAGCCCGGCATAAGGCAGCGCCAGCGTGAACGGCAGCGCGCCGAGGATCGAGATCCAGATCACGATCTTGCGGCCGAAGCGATCGCCCAGCGGACCGCCGAAGAACGCGCCGACCGCATTCGCGGCGAGGAAGATGAAGAGATAGATCTGCGCCGCCTGCGTCGACACGCCGAAGCGGTCGATCAGATAGAAGATGTAGTAGCTCGACAGGCTCGAGACGTAGAGCTGCTTCGAGAACAAGAGCGCCACCAGCACGGCAAGCGCGACCGCGACGCGGCGCGAGCTCGGCGCGTCGGGATGGGCCTGAACCGTCGCCGTCTTCTTCGCCTTGATCTGCGGCTCGTACCAGCGGCCGATGCGCCAGAGGATGAGGATCGCGAGGAACGCGATCGAGGAGAACCATGCGATGCTGCCCTGCCCGAACGGCACCACGATCAGCGCCGCCAGCACCGGTCCCATCGACGT
The DNA here is from genome assembly GCF_052075935.1 of Bradyrhizobium sp. 215_C5_N1_1. Lineage (NCBI taxonomy): Bacteria > Pseudomonadati > Pseudomonadota > Alphaproteobacteria > Hyphomicrobiales > Nitrobacteraceae > Bradyrhizobium > Bradyrhizobium sp. 215_C5_N1_1. The sequence goes on from NZ_CP197228.1 coordinate 7,586,985, forward strand.
GCCGAAGCTGCCGCCGAGCTGGAACACCGATTGCGCAAAACCGTAGCGACCGCCGGAGGCGAGCCGCGCGATGCGCGCGGATTCAGGATGAAACACCGCCGAGCCGAGGCCGACCAGCGCGGCAGCAATCAGGATGACGAGATATTGGTGCGCGGCGCTGAGCAGCAGCAGGCCGAAGAAGGTCGAGGCCATGCCGATCGACAGCGAATAGGGCTGCGCCTTCTTGTCGGTGTAGTGCCCGACCACCGGCTGGAGCAGCGAGGCCGTGAACTGGAAGGCCAGCGTGATCATGCCGATCTGCGCGAAGTCGAGCGCGTAGGTGTCCTTCAGGATCGGATACACCGAGGCGATCAGCGATTGCATGGTGTCGTTGAGGAAGTGCGAGAAGCTGATGCCGGCAAGCACGACATAGGCCGGCCCGGCGGCAGCCCGGGCGGCGGGCGCCACGTCGCTGACGACGACCGGTTCGGTCAGCGTTTCCTCGGAGACGACGACAGGCTTGTTCAATGGAGCATCCCGGCGGGCACGGCAGATTGCCGCACCGCCTAACTACGATGCTCTCTGCAGTCGAACCACCGCCAATCGTCGATGGCTGGAATGCACGTGCCGGTTTCACTGCGAGGCGACACGCCCCGCTTGGTTCGAGACGCCCGCCGTTGGCGGGCTCCTCACCATCAGGGTCCGGGGATTTCGTAGCCCGGATGGAGCGAAGCGTAATCCGGGACGTCTATGTCCGCGGGCGCGATCCCCGGATTTCGCTGCGCTCCATCCGGGCTACGATCGTGCTTCGCGTAGCGATGCGCCTCAGGCCGCCGCCTGTCCGAGCGCGGAGACGATGGTGTCGACGACGTCCTCGACCAGCAGGCGGTCCTCGCCCTCGCCCATGACGCGGATCACGGGCTCGGTGCCGGACGAGCGGATCAGAAGGCGGCCGTGGCCGTTGAGCCGCTTCTCGCCGTCGGAGATCGCCGATTTGACGTCGGAATCCTCGAGCGGCTTGCCGCTCTTGTAGCGGACGTTCTTCAGGATCTGCGGCAGCGGGTCGAAACGGTGGCAGACCTCCGACACCGGCCGGCGCAGCTTCTGCACCACGGCCAGCACCTGCAGCGCCGCAACGAAGCCGTCGCCGGTGGTGGCATAGTCGGACAGGATGATGTGGCCGGACTGCTCGCCGCCGAGATTGTAGCCGCCTTTCAGCATCTGCTCGAGCACGTAGCGGTCGCCGACCGGCGTGCGCACGAGATCGAGCCCCTGCCCCTTGAGGAAGCGTTCGAGGCCGAGATTGGACATCACGGTGGCGACGATGCCCGGCCGCGACAGCCGGCCGTCTTCCTTCCAGCTCTGCGCGATCACCGCGAGCAGCTGGTCGCCGTCGACGGTGTGGCCGCGCTCGTCGACCAGGATGACGCGATCGGCGTCGCCATCGAGCGCGATGCCGATGTCGGCGCGCATCTCGCGCACCTTCTTCGACAGCGTTTCCGGCGAGGTCGAGCCGCATTCCTTGTTGATGTTGAAACCGTCGGGCTCGACGCCGATCGGCACGACGTCGGCGCCCAATTCCCACAGCGCTTCCGGCACCACCCTGTAAGCGGCGCCGTTGGCGCAATCGACCACGACGCGCAGGCCGTCGAGCGAGAGATCGCGCGGCAGCGTGCGCTTGGCGAATTCGATGTAGCGGTCATGCACGCCGTCGATACGGCGGGCGCGGCCGAGGCTCGCGCTCTGAGCGAGCCGCTTGTCGAGGGATTCGTCGAGCAGCTGCTCGATCTGCTTCTCGACGTCGTCGGAGAGCTTGAAGCCCTGCGGGCCGAACAGCTTGATGCCGTTGTCCTCGAACAGATTGTGCGAGGCCGAGATCATCACGCCGAGATCGGCGCGCATCGACTTGGTCAGCATCGCCACCGCCGGCGTCGGCATCGGGCCGACCAGCAGCACGTCCATGCCGACCGAGGTAAAACCCGCGACCATCGCATATTCGATCATGTAGCCGGACAGACGCGTGTCCTTGCCGATCACGACCCGGTGGCGATGGTCACCACGCTGAAACGCAAGGCCTGCGGCCTGGCCGACCTTGAGCGCGAGCTCCGGCGTGATCAGTCCGTTGGCGCGGCCCCGGATCCCGTCCGTCCCGAAATATTTGCGGCTCATATCGTCCCCCACGCAACAACCAGGGACCCCTCTACAACTACGGGATGCCCGAAAGGGACCCGCATCCCTGATTTGCTGAGACGTTATAATGCCTTCGCGGCCAACTTGGCTTCAAAAAATGTGATTAATCATTACGGGACCGGGCCCAAGGCGCCCCGGTAACTTATTGTTAGCACTATATTTCCGGCCGACAGGGCGGAACGGAGCGGAACCCGCCCCTAGTCGGAGCGCTTCACATGGCCGTCCTGGCGGCTCGGCGCCGGCTGGGTGACGTTGACGGGATCGGACCCCGGGAAGGTCTCTTCCAGACCCTCCTCCAGCGCGTCGTCGAGATCCTGCTTCTCCTTGATCTCTTCCGGTGTCGGCTGGCCGCGCGGTTTGCTCATGGCGCCCTCCTCCCAAACGATTTGGCTGTGCATCCAACCATGCTAGATGACCCCTCGATCTTCCGATGCAAGACTTCTGAAGCAAGACTTCTGATGCAAGACGGGCCGGGGAAACGTTCATGAAGCACATCACCTGTATCGACGATCTTCGCACGCTGCATCAGCGCCGCGTGCCGAAGGCGTTCTTCGACTATTGCGACCGCGGCTCCTATGCCGAGGAAACGCTGCGCGCCAACCGCGAGGACATGCAGGCGATCAAGTTCCGCCAGCGCGTCCTTGTCGACGTCTCCAGGCGCGACACCTCGACCATGATCCTCGGCGAGTCCTCGACCATGCCGTTGATATTGGCGCCCGTCGGCCTCCTGGGCATGCAGCATGGCGACGGCGAGATTCACGCCTGCCGCGCCGCGCAGGCCGCCGGCATCCCGTTCACGCAGTCGACGATGTCGATCTGCTCGATCGAGGACATCGCCGCCAATGTCGAGAAGCCGTTCTGGTTCCAGCTCTACGTGATGAAGGACCGCGGCTTCATCAAGGAATTGATCCAGCGCGCGATGGCGGCGAAATGCAGCGCGCTCGTGCTGACCGTCGATCTCCAGGTGATCGGCCAGCGCCACCAGGACATCAAGAACGGCATGACGGTGCCGCCGGAATGGTCGCTGTCGAAGCTGATCGATTTCGCCACCAAGCCGGCCTGGGTGTCGGGCGTGCTGCAGGGCAAGCGCCGCACCTTCGGCAATCTCGCCGGTCATCTGAAGGTCAGCGACGACATCACCTCGCTGTCGACCTGGATCAACTCGCAGTTCGACACCTCGCTGAACTGGAACGACATCGAGTGGATCCGCAGCATCTGGCCGGGCAAGCTGATCCTGAAGGGCATCCTCGACGTCGAGGACGCCGAGCTCGCTGCGAAGACGGGCGCCCAGGCGCTGGTCGTCTCCAACCATGGCGGCCGTCAGCTCGACGGCGCACCGTCCTCGATCGAGGCGCTGCCGGAGATCGTCGACGCAGTCGGCTCGCAGATGGAGATCATGTTCGACGGCGGTGTCCGCTCCGGCCAGGACGTGATGCGCGCGCTCGCGCTCGGCGCAAAGTCCTGCATGATCGGCCGCGCCTACGCCCATGGCCTCGGTGCCGGCGGCCAGGCCGGCGTCGCCAAGGCGATCGACATCATCCAGAAGGAGCTGCTCACGACCATGGGCCTGTGCGGCGTCAACAGGATCGACGAGATCGACGATCACATCATTGCGGTGTGAGGCGTAGCGGCAGCGCCGTAGGGTGGGCAAAGCGAAGCGTGCCCACCAATTTCGCGAAACGCGGGAAAGTGGTGGGCACGGCGCAAGTGCGCCTTTGCCCACCCTACGAGTTCAGCGCTAGTCCCTCACATCGGCGGCGTAATCCCGTCGCGACCGACATTGACCCGGTTGGCCTCGAGCGAGCCGTCCTCCTTCTTCGCCGCGCCGAAGATGATCAGCTTGGCGCCGGGCTTGATCTCGGATTTGTCGCTGGCGACAAAGGTGACGATCGGCGTATCCGGCGGCACCACCACTTTCTTCTCGCCGTCCTTGTACTTGACGGTGATGTTCTGGCCGTCGGTGCCTTCCACCGTCTGCGCCACGGTCGCGTTGGTCATGGTCGAGTTGGCGCGCGCATCCCAGGGACGAAAACCTTCGGCCGCGCCGCGCTGGTTCTCGGGGAAGATGTGCACCGCGATCGCCTTCTGCGTGCCGTCGGGCTGGGGCATGCCGGTGACGCCGATATAGGAGCCTTCCTTGATCTCCGACAGTGAGGTCTTCACCACGGCGAAGACCGCGACGTTGTCGGTCATGCGCACCTTGACGTCGCTGCCTTCGCGCGTCTTGATGCCGAGGGTGTTGCCGTCGACGCTCTCGATGGTGCCGCGGATGCGGACCGTCGGCGACTGCTGCGCCGAGGCGGAGAACATGGAAGCGACGGCGAACGCCGCTACGAACAGGCGCGGCATCCAGCTTGATTTCGACATGTTGCGATTCTCCTTCACATCGGCGGTGTCAGGCCGTCGAGGCCGACACTGACGCGGTTGGTTTCAAACGAGCCGTCCGGCAGCTGCTTCATGAAGGCGACGACTTTTGCCCCGGCCTTCAGCTCGGATTTGTCGCCGGGCACGAAGGTCACGACCGGCGTGTTGTCGGCCACGAACACCTTCTTCTCGCCGTCCTTGTATTTCACCAGCAGCGTATGGCCGTCATTGCCGACCACGCTCTCCGACACCGTGGCGTTGGTCATGGTGGAGTTCGGCTTGAGGTCATAGGGCCGCGAGCCCTCGCCGGTGCCGCGCATGCTCTCCGGAAACACGTGGACCTCGACCGCGTTCTGGCCGCCGTCCGGACCCGGCACCGTGGTGGCGCCGACGAAGGAGCCGACCTTGATGTCGGCGAGTGAAATTTTGGTAACGCCCGACACATTCACGTCAGAGGCGATGCGAAGCTTGACGTCCTCGCCGCTGCGCGACTTGACCTGCATGGTGTCGCCATTGACGCTCTCGATCGTGCCGCGCACGCGCGTCGGCACCGGCGCCCTCTGCGCGACGGCATAGAGGGTGGAAGCGGCCACCATCGCGACGGCGATGAGCGGACGTGTGAAAGTTGCACGTTGAACAGGCATGACGGTCTCCGGATTGTCCCCACGGGGATAGAACTCCGGAGGTGGGGTGCTATTCGCCGTTACCCTTTCAAGTCTTTGTGAGATCGGCCTCGACCAGTGCACGCAGCTCGGCCGTGACAGCAGGCCTTTGGCCGAACCACAGCTCGAAGCCGCGCACCGCCTGATGCAGGAGCATGCCGAGACCGTCGGCGGTGTTCAGGCCGCGCGCCTTCGCAGCCGCCAGCAGCGGCGTCACCAGGGGAACATAGACGAGGTCGGCGACGACCGCCCCGTCCGGCAGGCGCGCCACGTCGACATCGAGTGAAGGCTGGCCGTGCATGCCGAGCGAGGTCGTGTTGACGAGAAGTCTTGCGCGCGGCAGCACGTCGTTGATGCCGTCCCAGGGAATCGGATGCACGTTCGGCCCGAATTGCTTTGCCAGCGTCTCGGCGCGCGCGACGGTGCGGTTGGCGAGGTGGATGCGCTTGATGCCGCGTTCGAGCAGGCCGAACACGACCGCGCGCGAGGAACCGCCGGCCCCGAGCACCAATGCCTCTTCCGCGCCGTCCCAACCGGCCGCTCCGGCATCGAGATTGCCGATGAAGCCTTCGACATCGGTATTGGTCGAGCGCAGCTCGCCGTCGGCAAACCAAAGCGTGTTCGCAGCGCCGACGGCCCTGGCACGCGCATCGGGCGTGGACAGCGCCAGCACGTCTTCCTTGTGCGGGATGGTGACGTTGGCGCCGACGAAGCCGCGCAGCGACAGCCGCAGCACGAAGTCGCGCAGATCCTCGGGCGGGACCGCCTCGATGACGTAGCCTCCCTCGATCCCGAGCGTGCGCAGCCAGTAACGATGGATCAGCGGCGAGCGCGAATGCGCGGCCGGCCATCCGATCAAACAGGCTGCGGGAGTCCTGAGCGCGGTCATCTGTCCCTCGGGTCGTGTTCGAGGCCGATCCATTTCGCGTCCCGCCGGCTCTGTCAAGCGCGCGGCCGCCGCATCGCCGCGGCCGCGATCGCAGCCAAAGCCAGCGCCGCGGCGGCGGCGAACCAGATCGCGGCGAGGTTGATCCAGGCATAGCCGAGCGCGCCGCTCGCCGAGCCCGCAACGAGCGCCGCCCACAACAGCAGGTTCGGCGCCCAATTCCAGCGCGGCCCGCCGGTGAGGCTTACCGCGAGGAACTGGCCGACCTTGACCAGCGCGCCCGTGACGTAGGTGAGGCCGAGGCCCGCGCCGCCGTCGATCTGGAACACGGCGTTCTCCAGGCCCATCGCGAGCACGATGGCCGCGATCGCGAGGTTCGACAGGCCGTAGGCATGGCAAAGTCCGGCACCCGCAAGCAGCCCGGTTTCAATGAGGAGCAGCCAGGGCTGCCGCTCGGCCCCGCCGCCGAGCACGACGAGGCTGCCGGCCGCAGCTCCGGCCACGAACAGCGCGATCAGGCCCAGGGCGCTGGCGGCCTGCCACCACTGCGCTTCGGCAAGGCTGACGCCGAGACGCGTGGAGTTGCCGCTCATGAACGAGACGAACAGGCCGCCGAGATGCAGGAAGCCGATGCCGTCGACATAGCCCGCCAGCATGCTGAGCGTGCAGGCCAGCGCAATATTGCGACGCGAATCCAGCATTCCCTGCACCACCGCCGTGACGCGGCAGTCTCGATCAAATCGGCCGGCTTGAGAAGTGCGCTGCCGTCAGGTCGCGGCCGCGTCATCGGCCACGGGCCGCGCCGCGCCTCCCTTGATGTCGGCGACGGCACGCGCGATCGTCGCGCGATAGCGCGCACGCGGCGGCGTCACGCCGTGGGTGAGCAGCGCGCGGCGAACCGCGGGCGACGCCCCCGTGATGAACAGCCGGATGCCGTGGCGGTGCGCCTTGACGGCGACGCGACCGAGCACGTTGGCGGCCGTCGAATCCAGGAACGGCACCGCGGCGAAATCGACCACAAGACCCTTGCGCTGGTCGGCGATGCCGTCGAGCACGTTTCCGATTGCCGAGGCGGCACCGAAGAAGAACGCGCCGGTGATGCGGTAGACCAGCACGTCGCGATCGATGGCGAGCGCGGGATCGTAAGGCACGCGCTCGCCATTGCCGTCATCGGGACGATCGGCGGCCACCAGCGGGGAGCGCTCCTCGATGCCCGTCATCTCCGCCATGCGGTGGATGAACAGCACCGCGCCGAGCGCGAACCCGACCAGGATGCCTTCGGTCAGGTCGCGGAAGATGGTGAGCAGGAAGGTCGCAAGCAGTACGACGGCATCGCCCCAAGATGAGCGCAAGAGCGTTGCGAATTCGTGCTTCTCCGCCATGGTCCAGGCGACGACGACGAGCACGGCGGCCAGCGCGGCCAGCGGGATGTAGCTCGCGAGCGGCGCTGCGATCAGCATGAACAGCAGCAGGAAGACCGAATGCAGCATGCCCGCGAGCGGCCCGCGTCCGCCGGCGCGGATGTTGGTGGCGGTGCGCGCGATCAGGCCGGTGACGCAGATGCCGCCGAACAACGCCGAGCCGATGTTGGCCGCGCCTTGCGCCACCAGCTCGCAATTGGAGCGGTGGCGGCGACCGGTCATGCCGTCGGCCACCACCGCCGACAGCAGCGATTCGATGGCGGCGAGCAGCGCGAACGAGATCGCATCCGGCAGCACGGCCATCGCCTTCGCAAACGAGAACGCCGGCAGAGCCGGCGACGGCAATTCGCGCGGAATGCCGCCGAACCGGCTGCCGATGGTTTCGACCGGCAGCGACAGCACGGCAGTCGCGACCGCCGCGAGCACGACCGCGATCAGGATGCCGGGCCAGGACGGCCGCCAGCGCCGCAGGCCGGCGATGACGGCAATGCTGACGATCGCGACCGCGACGGCGGAGGGATTGATCGTGTGCAGGCCTGCGGCGAGCGCAACGAGTTTCGGCACGAATTCGCTGGGCTCTTTCCCGGCCAGCGTGATCCCGCCGAGATCGCGGAGCTGGCTGGCGAAGATGATCACGGCGATGCCCGCGGTGAAGCCGACCGTGACGGGGTAGGGAATGAACTTGATGTAGGTGCCGATCCGCAACAGGCCCGCGGCGATCAGGACCATGCCCGCCATCAGGGTGGCGAGGATGACGCCGTCGACGCCGTGCCGCTCCGCGGTGACCGCGACCAGCACGATGAAGGCGCCGGCGGGCCCGCCGATCTGGAAGCGACTGCCGCCGAGCAGCGACACGATGAAGCCACCGACGACAGCGGTGTAGAGCCCGCGGTCCGGCGTCACGCCCGAGGCGATTGCGATCGCCATCGACAGCGGCAGCGCGACGATGGCAACCGTCAGGCCCGCGAACACATCGGCGCGGAGATCCGCGAGGCCGTAGCCTTCGCGCCAGACGGTGACGAGCTTGGGGAGATAGAGTTCGGCAAAGGTCGGTCGACGCAGCTGATGCAGCTTGCCTGCGTGTTCGCCAGTGATGCTCATGTCCGCAGAGTGCTCCGCTGCCCACAATGCTCCGGTGCATCGTGCAGCGCGCGCGTGCGACGATGCGCTAGCTCATCCCGAGCACGATCAACGCGATCATGCTCCCACGCGGCGCGGCGGTCCCGGCTCCTTCAGGCGAACGCCCCGCCCGCCGCTGTCGCTGCGGGCCTGCTCGCCGATCAGCTCGACGCCGGCCCGGTCGAACGCCTCGACCACCTTGATCAAGGTCTCGACCACTCCGCGCACATTGCCGGTGCTGGCCTCCATCCGCTGGATGGTCGGCAGCGAAACGCCGGCGAGCTCGGCCAGGGCTTTCTGGTCAATGCCAAGCAGCGCGCGGGCTGCCCGCATCTGGAACGACGTGATCACCGTGGCCTCACGTATCAGAGTTTATAAGTGATATCTGGAGCATGTACAATGATGTAAAATACATCATTGCAAGGCGAACGCAAGGGAGTTTGCCGTACGACCCGTCCGTCTCCACCGTCATTGCGAGGAGCGAAGCGACGAAGCAATCCAGAATCCCTCCGCGGAAAGACTCTGGATTGCTTCGCTGCGCTCGCAATGACGGAGAGGAGGAGGCTGTGTGAGTCCAGTTTTCACGGTGCGCGCGGAAACAGCCCCTCTCCCCGTAAAGAACGGGGAGAGGGAGTGAGAGAGCCGTGCTTCCCTTACATCACGCCGCGTGCTGATGCGCGGCGATGATCTGGTCGGCGGCGCGGCCGGTCACCTCGGCCATGTGGTCGAACTGACGGGTGAAGCTGCCGGCTCCAGCCGTGGCCGAACGCAGCTCGACGATCAGCTCGCCGATCTCCGCTTCTGGCATCATGGCGCGGACGCAGTCCCATCCGCTCCAGCCGTCACGGGTGTCGAAGCCGAGGATCTGGCCGCGCCGCGCCGACAGGATCGCGTTGATCTTGGCGGTGGCGTCGGTCGGGCAGACGATCTCGACCACGTGGATCGGCTCCAGCAGCACCGACTGGCATTGCGGCAGGCCTTCGTTGAGTCCGACCCGCGCCGCCGTCCGGAAGGCGAGGTCGGAGGAGTCGACGCTGTGATAGGAGCCGTCGGTCAGCGTCACCTGCAGATCGGTGACGGGGAAACCGAGTGGGCCGCGTGTGAGCCCGTCGACAACACCCTCTTCCACCGCGCCGATATAGTTGCGCGGCACCGCGCCGCCGACCACCTTCTCGGTGAACTTGAAGCCCTCGCCGCGCGGCAGCGGCTTGATGTCGAGCACGACATCGCCGAACTGACCGTGACCGCCGGACTGCTTCTTGTGGCGGCCGCGCTGAACGATCGGCTTGCGGATGGTCTCCTGGTAGCCGATCGCGGGTGGATGCGAGGTGATCTTGACGCCGAAGCGGTCGCGCAGCCGCTCGCTCGCCACGCGCAGATGCATTTCGCCCTGGCCCCACAGCACGGTGTCGTGGGTCTGGGCGTTCATCACGACGCCGAGCGAAGGATCCTCCTCATGCAGCCGGGCAAGGGCCTGGCCGAGCTTGACGTCGTCCTTGCGATCGGTAGCGGCGACCGAGATCGCGAGCACCGGCGGCGTCGGCTCCGGGGCGAACAGCGCAGCCGGCGGGGACTTGCCGCTCGAGACCGTGTCGCCGGTCTTGATCGGGTCGACCTTGGCGAGCGCAACCGTGTCGCCGGCTTCGGCCGCGGCACGCTTGGTATCGTAGGCGCCGTTGACGGCGAGGATGCCGGAGATGCGACCGCTCCCGCCGGAGGCGGATTGCAGCGTGGCTCCGTCGTCGAGATGGCCGGCGAGCAATCGCGTCAGCGACAGCTTTCCGCCGTGCTGCGAATGCAGCGTCTTGAAGACGTAGCCGAGCGCCTCCTTGCTGGCCGGCACACCGAGACGCTTTGCAGTCTCCTCGATGCCGGGCGCCTCGTGGCGCAGGGCCTTCATCAGGCGCAGCACGCCGTTTTCGCGCGCGGCGGCACCCAGCAGCACGGGGCAGATCTGCCCCTCGCGCAATTCGCGGGCGAGATCGTCGAACACCGCATCGCGCGGGGGCTGGATGTCCTCGAGCAGTTGCTCCATCAGCGCGTCGTCGTGATCGGCGAGCTTCTCCAGCATCGAGAAGCGGGCCTCCTTCTCACGATCGAGATCTCCGCCTTCGAGCGCGACCACCTCGGAGGCCTTGTGCTCGCGGTAGACGAACGCACGTTCCAGCGCGAGATCGACGAAGCCCTCGATCAGCTCACCCTTCCAGATCGGGATCTGGCGCAGCACCAGCGGTACGCGCGAGGCGGGCTGGAGTGTCGCCAGCGTCTCGCGGATGCGCTTGTTGGCGCGGTCGATCTTGTTGAGGAACAGGAAACGCGGGATCTTCAGCTCCTCAAGCTCGCGCAGGATGATCTGAAGCTGCGGCAGCTTCTTCTCGTCGGCCTCGCAGACCACGACCGCGGCGTCGACAGCGGGAAGCGCTGCGCGCATGTCGTGGGCGAACTCAACGGAACCGGGACAATCGAGGAAGGTGTAGCTGTCGCCCATGAAACTCGTGGTGGCGGCAGTCAGGCCGACGGTCATCTTGTGATGACGGGCCTCCGGGAAGGCGTCGCCGACGGATGTTCCGGCGTCGACGCTGCCGGCGCGGGGGATTGCGCCCGTTCGCGCCAGTATTGCTTCGAGAAGTGTGGTTTTACCGCTTTGGAATGGGCCCACCAGTGCGATGCACCGTGGACCTCGGGGACTTCTGACGTCTTGTCCCATTCGCCGCCTCCTTGGTGTGGAGCTCGGCCCATGATTGGGTCGGCAAACGCCGATGCTCTGCCCGTCCCCGAGATTTGGCAAGCATCAAAAATCGCTGCGGTGCGTCGTTGCCGAGATCGCGTCGGACCGACGCGATCTGCACACGCGAAATTGTCAACGACCCGGACGGAGTTCCAGACTCTCGAGGCCGGCGGCGACGTTGAGGCCGACCTGGCCCTGTACGCTGAGCGGCTGGAGCGCGATCGAATTGTTGGAGCCACCGACCAGCGCGTTGCCACCGATACCGACGCCGACTGAGGCGCTGCCCTGCGCGCCGGCATAGTTGCCCGAGAGATCACCGGGGCCGAGCCGATCGACCGGCGCGAACACGCCCCATGCAAGCGTGGTCTCCTGGGTGATGCCGATGTCGAGGCCCACTTTACGGATGGTCGCGACGTAGCGATCCTCCGGCAAACCGTCGGCACGCAGGACGCAGCCGAGATGGGTCACCGATCCCACGATGAAGCCGACGCTGGCGCCGCCGCGGCATTCGAGCACGCCGACCCGGACCATCCGCTGCTGCTGCGCGCTGCTGTTTGCGACGGAGGCAACGAGGCTGGCCGCGGCGAGCCCGGCGAGGATGAACGAACGGCGCATGAATATCTCCGGCGATGAATGTGATGCGAGCAGAGAGAGCGCCCCACCCGTGTTGCGCGATGGTCTATGCCACAACAGCCGTGGTGGTGCCAGATCACGCGTGACGATAAGCGTGCAAACAATAAAAAGGCCCGCCGGAGGCGGGCCTTTTCGATAGGTATTCGCGACAGGCTCAGCGGAGATTACCGCAGAAGCGCTGGATGCGCTTGCAGGCGTCTTCGAGATCCGAGGTCTTGGTCGCGTAGGAGATGCGGAACGCCGGGCCGAGGCCGAAGGCCGAACCCTGCACCACGGCGACGCCTTCGGTCTCCAGCAACTCGGTCACGAAGGTCTCGTCATTGTCGATCACCTTGCCCGACGGTGCGGTCTTGCCGATGGTGCCGGCGCAGGAGGGATAGACGTAGAACGCGCCTTCGGGACGCGGGCACTCGATGCCCTTGGCCTGGTTGAGCATGGAGACCACGAGGTCGCGGCGCTCCTTGAACACCTTGTTGTTGGCGGGGATGAAGTCCTGCGGACCGTTCAGCGCTTCCACCGCGGCCCATTGTGCGATCGACGACGGGTTCGAGGTCGACTGCGACTGGATCGTCGACATCGCCTTGATCAGCTGCGCCGGACCGCCGGCGTAACCGATGCGCCAGCCGGTCATGCAATAGGCCTTCGACACGCCGTTCACGGTGAGCGTGCGGTCGTAGAGTTTCGGCTCGACCTGCGCGACCGTGGTGAACTGGAAGTCGTCATAGACGAGGTGCTCGTACATGTCGTCGGTCATCACCCACACATGCGGATGCCTGACCAGCACGTCGGTGAGCGCCTTCAGCTCGGTCCTGGTGTAGGCCGCGCCGGTCGGGTTCGACGGCGAGCACAGGATCACCCATTTGGTCTTCGGCGTGATCGCGCGCTCGAGCGCCTCGGCCTGCAGCTTGAAGCCGGTCGCGGCGGTGCAGACCACCGGCACCGGCTCGCCGCCGGCGAGCGCCACCATCTCGGGATAGCTGACCCAGTACGGCGCGGGGATGATCACCTCGTCGCCCGGATTGATGGTCGCCATCAGCGCGTTGTACAGCACCTGCTTGCCGCCGGTGCCGACGATGATCTGGTTCGGCTTGTAGGCCACGCCGTTCTCGCGCTGAAACTTGCCGATGATGGCTTCCTTCAGCTCGGGAATGCCGTCGACGGCGGTGTACTTGGTCTTGCCGGCTTCGATGGCATGGATCGCAGCCAGCTTGATGTTGGCGGGCGTGTCGAAGTCGGGCTCGCCGGCGCCGAGGCCGATGACGTTGCGGCCCGCCGCTTTCAGCGCACGTGCTTTATCCGTGACCGCGATGGTCGCGGACGGCTTCACACGGTCGAGCGCAGCGGCAAGGAAGGACATCGTCATCTCCTGACAAGCGTCGTGAACCCTTTGGCCTCACGACTCCGATTGTGGGAATGAGCCACCCTAAAACGTGTGCCGCTGCGCTGCAAGAAACTTCGGTCCGATCTCGAAAAAGTTTACGGATCTGGAGCGTTTCAAGGCGCGATTTCCCGCAATTTTCCGTAACTTTGCCGCCGGAATCCCTCATATCCGGCAAGGCCTGTCCTCGGAGCAATTTTGCGCGTTGCGCGCCGCCATGAAGCTGACGGCAGTCTGACGCTCGACAGGACGCTTGAGACAACCTTTGAGCGATTTGCTTTGAAAGACTTTGGCCGTCAGCGGCCGAGGCGATCACGATCGTTCAACCGTCCCGCACGAACGTGCGGCCGCGCGCTAACGCAAGCGTGATCTGATTTGCAGCGTCGCACGAAAATGATCTTTCGCGGCATTGCGGTGCGGTAGGGTTTTCGAGTTTTTCTATGGCGCGGGTCTTGCGGCGGATTCGCAACGGCATCATTGTTTAGCCGCGGTGCGGGGCAACGAACACCGCGCCTTCCCGTCCTCGGAACGAACTCCAGAATGTACAAGCTCTATTCGATGCAACGCTCCGGCAACAGCTACAAGGTCCGCCTTGCGCTGGCCCTGTTGAGCGTGCCTTACGAAGCAGTCGAGGTGGACATTCTGCGCGGCGAGAGTCGCACGCCCGACTTTCTGACCAAGAACCCGTCGGGACAGGTGCCGCTGCTCGAGGTCGGCGACGACCGCTATCTCGCCGAGTCCAACGCCATCCTCTGGTACGTCGCGGTCGGCACGCCGCTTGCGCCCGAGAACCGCATTGACCGCGCCGAGGCGCTGCAATGGATGTTCTTCGAGCAGCACGCGCTCGAGCCGAACATCGGCGCCGCCTATTTCTGGCTGTCGCTGGTCAAGGGCGGCCGCGATCTCCAGACCCACTCCCTGGAAGACTGGATGGAGCGCGGCTATGGCGCGCTCCAGGTGATGGAGAACCACCTCAAGACCAACGCCTATTTCGCCGCCCGCCAGCTCACGGTCGCCGACATCGCGCTCTACGGCTACACCCACCTCGCCGAGCGCTGCGACTACGACCTCTCGACCTTCCCGGCGATCCGGGACTGGCTGAAGCGCGTGGAAGCTGCACCCGGCTTCGTGGCGATGGACTGGCGGCCCGCCGACGTCGACGACCCCGCCAGTATCGCGGCGGGCGCCTGACGGCGCGCTGGCTCCGGGAATAGCGGGCATAAGGACAGCCTATGCCGCATTCTCGCCATTTTCGACGCTATGGCCGCCCCAATATTGCCGGTTGAAACGGGGAAATTGTTCGAGTCGCGGGTGATTCGCTCGCACGTTGAAGGATTTAGACCATGATTCGGGCGTCCGGCACGGCAGGCTTTCGGGGCCAAACCGCTACCGTTTCGTCTTCCCGGCTGACCAACGCGGTCGTGGCCTCGCTCGCCGTCGCCGCGCTCTCGCTGTGCCTGATCGTCACCCTGACTGTGCTGTCGACCAAGGCGACCATGGCGATGGGTCTGCCGGTCTGATCCCCGTTTCATCCCGGACCCGCCTTCAAGGTGCCACGCGGCCCGCGCCGACCGGCATCGCGACAGGACACCGATGAAATCGCCTGTGGTAGTCGTTGCAATCACCCTGACTGCGGCCATCCTGGTCGCGGCATCGCTGTTGATTTTCACCGGCGTGCGCAAGAGCTCGGGGACGTCGACGCTGAATGCGCCGGCGCAGCAGCAGCGCCTCAGGCACGCGCATTTGGCCTAAAATCATCCGAAAGCTTTGCCCTTGCCGGCAAGTGCTCCTTAAGCGCACCGCATGAAATCGCATCGCATGGGCGCAACGATCGGCCAGTGTTGCGGCCTTACCTCGTTCGGGAGGAGCGAGACTGGCCCATGCGGTTCGGATGGCGTGCGATCTCCGGTCCGGCGCTGACAGCGGCAATTGCGCTGCTGGCGATCCTGCTCGATCGCTATATCCATGTTCCCTCGCCTGCGCCCCTGTTCGTCTGCATCGTGGCGCTCGCCGGCTCACTGTCGGGTCTCGCTTCCGCCATGACCAGCGCCGCCGTCGCGGTGATCGGCGCGGCGTTGTTCTTTCTGGCCCATCGGGCCCTGCCGGGCTATGCGGCGGCGGATCTGGTCCGGCTCGGCCTCCTCGCCGTGACGACTGCCGGCACGGCCGCAATCACCGGCCTGATGCGCGAGCGGCTGCTCGGCACATTCGCCGCCGAGCGCCAGAGCCACGCCACCGCCGCGCGGCTGTCGGCCGCGCTCGACCAGGTCGATATCGGCATCGTGCTGCTCGACGCCGAAACGCGTGCCGAATTCATCAACCGCGCATTTCGCGACTATTTTGCGCTGCCGGACGAAGTGGCCGACGGCAAGCCGCCCTTCATTGCGCTGATGTATCACGGTCGCGACACCGGCGCGTTCGAGCTGCCCGAGGATGAGCTCGGCACCTTCATCGCGCAGCGGATGCAAATGGTGCGGATCGGCGATGCCACGCCGATCAACATCGCCTTGCGCAATGGCGAGGTGCTGCGCTTCGTCTGCGCCGTCCTGCCCGATGGCGGGCGCATGCTGGGCTACACGCCCGTGACCGACCTCGTGCGCCACACCGACCCGCCCGCGCGCGCCGAGTACTACCGCTCGCTGCGCGATCCCGCGGGCCGCAGGCTGATGCGGTACTTGCGCGTCGCGGAGTGATGCGACGGCGCGATTGATCGGCAGTGCGATCATCACGTATGAAGGACGCTTCATCGCCTTGCGTCCTCCGAGATCGCGGAAACCCACATGTCGCTCACCATTCGCTCCGTCACGAAACAGGACTACGATCAATGGCTGCCGTTGTGGGATGGCTATAACGCTTTCTACGGCCGCTCCGGCCCGACCGCGCTGGCCCCCGAAATCACGCGGATGACGTGGCAGCGCTTCTTCGATGGCTATGAACCGGTGCATGGGCTGGTCGCCGAGAGCGACGGCAAGCTGCTCGGCATGACGAACTATCTGTTTCACCGCAGCACCACGGCGATCGAACCGTCCTGCTATCTGCAGGACCTGTTCACGCTGGAGGCCTCGCGCGGCAAGGGCGTCGCCTCGGCGCTGATCTACGACGTCTACGAGCGCGCAAAGCTCGCGGGGTCCCCGCGGGTCTACTGGCAGACGCACGAGACCAACGTCACGGCGCAGAGCCTGTACGACAAGGTCGCCGAGCGCTCCGGCTTCATCGTCTATCGCAAGATCTTCTGATCGCGGCAGTCGCGCAGTCCCTGTGGATAACTCTGCCTGTCACCCGCGCGTAACATAGCGGGACTACGTTGCACCTGCGTCTGATCAGGCCCCCCGTCACCGATCAAGCGCCCCAAAGCGGTCCCCGTCAGTCGCCGCGTCTGACAGGGGCCGCATTTTTTTTGGCTTCAGTTCCCGGCAGCATGGCAGCAACGCAAGGCGACGCCTTGCCGCTAGCGGGCAGCGCAGCCACAATGGCCCGCTTTCTCCTGACAGGACCTCCCATGGAAATTCGTAATCTCGGCGCCTCCGGCCTGCGCGTGTCCGCGGTCGGGCTCGGCTGCAACAATTTTGGCCAGCGCATCGACCTGGAGGCCTCGCGCAAGGTGATCCATCGCGCGCTCGATCTCGGCATCACGCTGTTCGACACCGCCGACATCTATTCGGCCATGGGCGGCTCGGAAAACGTGCTCGGCGCCGTGTTGGGCGATCGCCGCAAGGACATCGTGCTGGCGACGAAATACTCGAAGCCGATGGCGGAGGACGGAACCAAGCAGGGCGCTTCGCGCCGCTACATCATGGCGGCCGTGGACGCGAGCCTGAAGCGGCTGAAGACCGATTACATCGATCTCTACCAGCAGCACGATTATGACCCGCTGACGCCGATCGAGGAGAGTCTCCGCGCGCTCGACGATCTCGTCCGCCAGGGCAAGGTCCGCTACATCGGCAATTCGAACTTTCCCGCGTGGCGGATCGCCGAGGCCGAGTACGTCGCGCGCGCGATGAATGTCAGCCGCTTCGTCTCCTGCCAGGACGAATATTCCCTGGTCGTGCGCGACATCGAGAAGGACCTGCTGCCGGCAGCAACGGAATACAAGCTCGGCCTGTTGCCGTTCTTCCCGCTCGCAAGCGGACTTCTGACTGGCAAATACAAAAAGGGTGAGTCCGCACCCGGCGACACCCGCTTTGGCCAAACTCCGCGACTGCGCGACCGCTACGTCACCCCGCGCAACGAGGCGATCGTCGAGAAGCTGCAGGCCTTTGCGCAAGCGCGCGGACACTCGATGCTCGAGCTCGCCTTCTCGTGGCTCGCCGGCCGCCCGCAGGTCTCGAGCGTCATCGCGGGCGCCACCCGCGTCGAGCAGATCGAGCAGAACGTCAAGGCGATCGCGTGGAAGCTCAGCGCCGATGAGATGGCGGAGATCGACAAGATCACGCAGGGCTGATGTTTAAAGCGCGGCGCGTTACTTCGCGCCGCGTCCCACCGTCTGCATCACCTCAAAGCCTTCGAACTGGGGATGGCCGAGATAGAGTGGCTTGTTATCGCCAGCGCGCTGATGCGCCGCGCGAAACGCCTCCGACTTGGTCCAGGCCTCGAACGCGGCGTGGTTCGCCCAGATCGTGTGTGAGGCATAAAGCGTGTGGTCCTCGAGCTCGGGGCCGCGCAGCAAATGGAATTCGACGAAGCCCGGCACCCCGTCGAGAAACGTGTCGCGCGAGAGCCAGACCTGTTCGAAAGCGGTTTCAGAGCCCTTGGTGACGCGGAAGCGGTTCATGGCGATGTACATGGGGGTGATCTCCTGATGCTCGGCTCATCATGTCGTCATTCCGGGACACACCGCAAGGCGCGGGCCCGGAATGACGGTGGCTGTTATTACACCACCAGTCCCTTCATCGGCCGCGCAGCGGCGCTGTCCGGGAACACCGTCTCCGCCAGCACGCGATCGGACAGGCCGAACTGTCCCTGCAGCACGCCCTTGATTACCGAGCGCAAATCCGTGGTCGGCTTGAGGTCGCGGCCTTCGTAGAGGTTGGCGAGCTTGAGGCCGGGCCAGTCGGAGATGACGCGGCCGCCTTTCACTGCGCCGCCGGCGAGCAGCGCGATCGTTCCGGTGCCGTGATCGGTGCCGTCGGTGCCGTTGATGCGCGCGGTGCGGCCGAACTCGGTGGCGACGACGATTGCGGTGTCGCGCCAGCGCTCGCCGAGGCCGCTTTCGAACTCGGCAAGCGCGCCATCGAGGCCGCCGAGCAGGAAGGCCAGACGCCCGACCGGACCGCCTTCATTGGCATGCGTGTCCCAGCCGTCGAAGGCGAGCGCGGCAATGCGAGGGCCGTCGTCGGCCGCCATCAGTTTTGCGGCGCCGCGCGCGACCTGGCGCATCTGCGCGACCTGATTGCCGGGCTTCGGCTTCATGTCGTCGCCACTCGCGGCCTTCTCTAGCTGGAGGCCCTGCGACAGCGCGGAAGCCAGCGCGGGATCGCGGTGGCGATAGAGATCGACCAGCCGCATCGCGGTGTCGTCGTCGGCTTGCGGCAGCGCCACCGGCGCCCAGCCGACGGTCGGCGCATTGCCGCGCAGCACCAGTGGCGTGGTCGGCCCGACCGCGAGCCCGCTCGACACACGCTCGCCGCGCGGCAGCGCTTCGAGCGCGCGATTGAGCCAGCCGGATTGCACGCGGCCGGGGCCGGTATAGCCGCTTTCGAGCACGTCCTGGCCATCGAAATGCGAGCGGTCGCGATAGGGCGTCGCAACAGCATGGATCACCGCGGCATGCATGTCGCGATACATGCGCGCGAATTCCGGCATCGCCGGATGCAGCGCGAAGAAAGGATCGAGCATGATGGCGGGATGCGCGCCGTCGGCGGCAAGCGCGATCGAGCCGTGCAGGCCGGCATAATCGGGGTCACCGAGCGGCGCGACGGTCGAGAGCCCGTCGAGCGCGCCGCGCAGGATCACCACGATCAAGCGCGGATCGCGCCCGCCGGCCGCGCGCGCGAATTTCGGCAAATAAGCCCATGCCGCGAAGGATGCGCCGCCGAGCAGGAGGCCGCGGCGCGAGGTGAGGAGCCGGTTCTCGACGCAGTCGATCATCATCATCTCCTCTGCATTTCCGGCGACATCAGCAGCAGCGCCAATGCCTGTTGGCGCGATTCCGCCCGTTCGATGGTTTTGCGCGTCTCGATGGACGCCGCATCAGCGGCGGCGAATTCGAGCAAGTCGAGCGGATCGATATTGGGCCCAAGCCGCGCGCCCATTTGTGCCGCGATGTCGAGCCGGAGCTTGATGCCTTCGGGTGCGGCCCAGGCCGCGCTGGTATCCGGGAAGCCATTGGGACCGGCCGGCGACCACAGTGGCTGGCCGAGCAGATTGAGATTGTTGAGATAGCCGCCGGGATCCTCCGGCACGCGCGCGAGCAGCCGGCCACTCGCGACCACGAAGTCGTAGGGCGAGCGCATCTTGGTCAGCGGCGCCTTCCACGCTTCGTCGGAATCGACGAGCGCCGTCGCCATCGCCTTGAGATCACCGTCGGTCTTGACGAAGACGTCGCGCAATCGCGCCACGAGGGCCGGCGGCGGATCGTCGGCAACGAAATGGCGGACGAATTTGGTGGCGATGAAATTGGCGGTCGAAGGGTGGCGCGCGATGTCGGCGAGCGCGGCCTCGCCTTGCGCGAGTCCGGTCGGCTCGTAGGTCTTGCCGAGCAACATCTGCGGCCCGGGCTGATGCGCGTTGGCGTTGAACGCGAAGGAGCCGGGCGTGCCGAGCTGCCCCTGCCTTCCGGCAAAGGTCCAGCCGGTGATGATGCGCGCGAGCGAGGTGACGTCGTCCTGTGTGTAGCCGCCGCCGACGCCGAGCGTATGCAGCTCCATGATCTCGCGCGCGAGATTTTCGTTCAGCCCGCGCTTGCGGTTTTGCCCGGCGCGCGAGTCCGGCCCGAGCGATTGCTGGTTGTCGAGGAAGAACAGCATCGCCGGATGCTGCTCGACCGCCCTCAGCATGTCGGCGAAGCGCCCGAGCACATGCGGCCGGATCGCCTCGCGCTCGAACGCGCCGGCCCAGATCCGCGCCAGCTCGCCCTTGCTCGCGGAGATGCAGAAATGGTTGGACCAGAACACCACCAGCCGCTCGGTGAAGCCGCACTCGACCAGCGTCGCGCGCTGCAACCGCGCCAGCGCCTCGGCACGAAAGGTTTTCTGGATCACGTTGAGCGGCTGCGGCGCGGGCTTGGCGGCAGGGGGCGCGGCAGCGTTGGGCTGCATGGCGTCCGGTTTCGCCGCATTGTCGGCGGGCTTGGCCTCCGCCATCTGGCCGGCGATCTCGGTCGCGGCCGCATTGAGCGAGAGATTGCGGCGCAGCCCCGGCTTCGGATCGGCCGGTGCCTGCTGCGCCCCTTCAGCGGGCGCAGCAGCCTTTGCGGCCTCGCGCGCCTGCTTGACCTGGTCCTGATAGGCGAACACGGCCTGGCCCAGCTGCGGTGTCGATTGCAGGCCCGGCGCCTCCAGCAGCACGCCGTTGGGGCGCGCGAGTTCCGCCTTCACGAAGCCGCGCGGATCGGAGGCCGCGTTGATGAGATCGCCGGACGCCCCGCCGCGCGCTCCGAAACCGAAACGGTTGAGCGCGACGAGGGCAGCTTGCGAATCGCGGGCCATCGATGTGTCCTTCGCGCGTTGCCAACCGCTTTCCGAGTCTGAGCGCAGCGCCTAATATACCGTAGCGGGAGATGAACCCGGCATGAAAATGACGGCGAAGCCTTTGGGCAAATCATGACAAATCCGAAAGAATTTCCCTCCGAATTTCCCTTGCCGGAACCGCGCCGCCTCGCCTGCTCCCGTTGCGGCACCGAATTCGGCTGCGATCTCTCGGGCACCTGCTGGTGCGCGGAGGAAACGGCGCGCCTGCCGATGCCGGTCAAGGGCGAGGATTGTTTGTGCCGGGAGTGTCTGAGGAAGGCGGCGGCGGAGGCGGTGAGCGCGGCTCGTTAAGCGTGAGAGGATCGCCACAACCTCGGTGTCGTCCCTGCGGACGCAGGGACCCATAACCACAGGAAGGCGTTTGGCGAAGACTCGTCGTTCGGTATGCGACCATCCGCAACATTCAGATCACGCGGTATGGGTCCCTGCGTTCGCAGGGACGACGGTGTCGAGAGAGCCTGCCTTACACCGCGTGCCCCGGCGACTTCCGCGCCATGCCGTCGAACGCGTCGAGCAGTTTTTCGCGCCACGCATAGACGGGATCATCCACTTCCAGCAGCCTGAACGGGCTCACCACACGCGCCCATTGAAAACCGCCGAACACGATATAGTCGGCATAGTTCGGCGCGCTGCCGCCGAGATAGGCCTGCGTCTTGAACGTCTGCCGCATTACTTCGAGCGACTTGCGGAACGCGACGACGCCGGTCTCGCGGCTCGCCTGGACCTCTTCCAGGGGCTTGCCGAACCGCGCCTCACGCGACTGGCGGAAATAGGCGGCGTCGACCTGGCCGAGGTTTTTCGGGATGTCGGCGACGATCAGCAGAGAGAGGCCGCCGACGATGGCGATGTCGCCCCAGGCATTGAGCATGCGCGCCATGGCGCGGCCGCCCTCGCCGCCGAACAGCGACGGCTGGTCTGGAAAATTGTCTTCGAGATAGTTCGCGATCGCCCAGGAATCGATCACGGGCTTGTCATGATGCAGGAGCACCGGGACCTTCTCCGAGCCGTGCGGCGAAATCGCGCCCTTCTCGGTGAAGCGCCAGGGCAGCGATTCCGCCGACAGCCCCTTGTGCGCCAGCGCCATCCGCGTGCGCCAGCAATATGGGCTGAACGGGCGCGCGGCATCGGTACCGACGAGTTCGAAGAGCTTGAGCGACATGAAAGGCCTTCCCTGCCAGAGCCTCATCCTGAGGAGCGCGGAACGCGCGTCTCGAAGGATGAAGGCCCGATCTCGGCCTCGCCCTTCGAGACGCGCGCAAGATGCGCGCTCCTCAGGGTGAGGGTCTCCCATTCTGGATTGCTTCGCTTGCGCTCGCAATGACGATGTGGCGGCGGAGGTGTGTGTCACCGCCCGTTCGTGCGCAGCAACTTCTCGCCGTCCGTCGTCACCGCGATGATCAGCCCCACGCCTGCAATCGTTTCGCGGGTGACGTAGCCGCGCTCGGCGGCGTCTTCCCAGATCGTGAGACGCGGGCATGAGGTCTTCCAGGTCGCGATCACCTCGGCATAGGCGCGCGGCTCGCGCGCGATCCATTCGACGAAGTCCAGCACCAGCGGGTCGGCCATCTCGCTCATTGCAAACCTCCCTTGTCGAAAGCCGCCAGCACCGGGGTACGAAGCAGGAGCCAGCCGCCATAGGCGATGTAGTAGCAAGCGATGGTGGTGATCAGCTTGTTCGACCAGGCCACGAATTGCTGGTCGGTCATGGCTTCGAGGATGCGCCGCGCCAGCGTGGTGCCGAGCATAGAGGCTGCGATCGCGACGCCGGCGAGCACGGGATCGAGGCTCGCGGCCTGGTCGATGATGCGGCCGAAATAGACGAGCTTGGTGAAATGGCTGACGAGCTGGCACATCGCCTTCGTCGCCACCTTCTCGCGCCGGCCGAAATCGCCGCCGAGGAAGAAGGTGTCGAGCAACGGGCCGGACACGCCGGTCATCAGCATCAAGCCCATGCAGATCGTGCCATAGACGGTGCCCTGCCAGAGACGGTCGGGATCCGGCTTGATGTTCGACGGCAGCAGCCGCGCCATGAACGGGGTGATGCCGAGCAGCAGCAGCGCCATCGGCTTGTCCGGCACATAGCGGGTGAGCGACCAGGCCGCGAGCGCGACGGCAGCGCCGACCATGTAGTTCGCGACCGGCCGCCAGCGGATATGCGCGCGCCACAGGAACGCGCGCCAGCCGTTCGAGGCCATCTGCGTGATCGCATGCAGCACCATCGCGGTCGGCAGCGGCATCAGCGCCAGCAGCACGCCGATCAGGATCAGCCCGCCCGCCATGCCGAACAGCCCCGACAGGAACGCGGTGGTGACCATCAGCAATCCAAGGGCAGCGATCATGATGGGCGTCACGAGAGATTCTCCTGCAAGCACGTAAGGGACGAAGGCTGCATCACTCCCTCGCCCAGCTTGCGGGGAGAGGGTGGGGTGAGGGGGAGTCTCCGCAAGGAAGGTGGCAGAGGGACTCGCGGAGAGTCCCCCTCACCCGGAATTTGCTCTCGCAAACTCCGGCCTCTCCCCGCGTGCGGGGAGAGGCGAAGAACGCGGCGGCGGCCCCGAAACACAACTTGGAATTACTCTCATTCTTGTGCCTCGCTTGCCCCGGCTGCGCAAACTGAGTTATCTTGGCCTTGCATCAGCTTTCCTGAGGGTGGGTCATTTGCGGCGGCTGCTGTTTCTCAACGGCATCAAGGCATTCGAGGCGGCGGCGCGGACCGGCAGTTTTGCGGCGGCCGGGCTCGAGCTCAGCGTGTCGGCGGCGGCCGTCAGCCGCATGGTGCATCTGCTGGAGGAACGTCTTGGCGTCGCGCTGTTCGAGCGCAAGGCCAACAAGCTCGTGCTGACGCAGGCAGGCCGCGCCTATCAAGGCGGGCTGACGCCGATCTTCGACGCGCTGGCAAGCCTCACCGCGCAGGTGACGGCGCCCTCCAGCGTCCGCGTGCTCACCATCGGCGTCGGCCACACCTTTGCGATGCGCTGGCTGATCCCGCGCCTGTCGGAGTTTCGCAGCGAGGAGCCCGACATCGAGGTGCGCTTCACCACCGGTGGTGCCGAGGTCCCATTCGGCGAGGACTGGAGCTGCGGCATCAAGCTCGGCACCGGCGACTGGCCCGGCCTGGTCGCCGAGCCGCTATTCGCCGGCGACCTCACGCCGGTCTGCGTGCCTCGCCTCGCCACCGGCCTGAAGCGGCCCGCCGACCTCAAAGGGCCAGGCCTGATCCGCGTCACGCATTCGCCGGAGGATTGGCCGATCTGGCTCAAGGCGGCGAACCTCACCCGCATCAACGCGCGCGGACCGGAATTCCAGTTCTACGGCCAGGCGCTCCAGGCCGCCGCCGACGGCCTCGGCATCGCCATGGGCATCCGGCCCTATATCGACGACGATCTCGCCGCCGGCCGGCTGGTCGCGCCGTTCGATCTCTCGGTTCCCAAGGGCATGCGCTGGTACCTGCTGTATCGCAGTTTTCAGACCGAGCAGCGCGACTTCGCCGCGTTCCGGCGCTGGATCATGCGGGCGGCCTCGGAGCCCGCCGCACGCCCCGCCAGGCGGATCGGCCGCGCCGCGCCGCGGAACTGACGCCCGTTCCACGAGGCCCTGGGCAAAAAAGCCGGCCGCTTGTGAATGGCTTCACATACTGAACCCGCCAAACGTGGTCCCCTGACCCTTCAACAAGACACTTACGGAACATTTGGGGACTACAATGACGACCATCTACGACGGCTTTGACATCGAATCCTTCGAGGCCGGCAAAGGCCTCTGGCATGCCCGCATCCGCCGCGCCGATCTCAGCCCCCTCGCCATCGACGGCGTGCTGTTTCCGGCCATGGAAGTCGGTTTCGCCTGGCCGGATCAGAACGCGGCGATCGCCGATGCCAAGCACCACATCGACCGCTTCCGCCGGCGGGCCGACGACCACGACGACGAATAAGCGCGGGACTCCAAGCGAACCAAGGGACAGCGCAGCATAAAGGGGGAACCGGTCATGTCAGTCATCGAATTCGAAGACACGCCGCGGCCGAGAATCTATGCCCGCAATGTGCTGTCGAAATGTCCCGAATGCGATGGCGATCTCGCGGTGCTTCGCGTGATCGGCGGCCGCGCCGGGTGCGAGTACTGGACCATGCGCTGCACCGATTGCGGCGGGATCCATCTCGACATCCTCGAGCCGCACCGGGCGAGCAACGACGACGAGGCCCCGCCGCCGGCGGCGTAAGGCGCGACCGGCGATCCGGTCGCACGCTCGCAATCGCAATTCCATCCGGCCCCTGCAACTGCTATGCTGGCGCAGCAACCGCGCGCGCAGGCGAGGCATGACGGATGATCAAGGCTCTGCTGCTCGATCTCGGCGATACACTGATCGACTCCGCCAGTGAAAAACCGTTTCCCGGCGTCGAGGACGCGCTCGGCGTGATCGAGACCTTCGAGACGGCGGACCACGCGCCGCTGGTCGTGTGCCTGGTCTCGGACTACACGATGCCTGAACCGCGGACATCACGGGCGATCGCTGCGACCTTTGCCGAATACCTTGAGTTGCTCGACAGGACCGGCCTGCGGCGCTTCTTCGAACCGGTCGAGGAACGCGTGACGCTGTCGACCCATGCCGGCGCGAGAAAGCCCGATGCCTTGGTGTTCGAGACAGCCTTTAAGCGCGCCGGTGTCGATGGCGGCTTGAATCAGGCGCTGTTCATCACGGAAAATGCCGAGCATATAGCGGCCTGCCGCAAACTTGGGATGAAGACCCTGCGATATGGCACCGATTTCACATCCTGGTCGCAGGCCCCCTTGCTGATCTCGCAGGACATTGGCGCCGCCGGTTTCAAGAACAGCGAAGCGGTGTTCAGACCCGCTTTGGCCGACCGTGGCCTGAAGCTTCAATCCATCGAGGACCTCAGCCCGAACAAGCTCCGCGGCACTGCACGCAATCTGGTGCAGCTGCATTCGCCCGACCTCGGCAGCTTCAACGACGTGCATGTTGAGTTGCCGGTGGAGGTCGCGGCGAGCCTCGATTCGGCCGGTCGCATCACCACGGTGCACTCGACGCCCCGTCCTGACGACGTGGCCGAGGCCATTCTGAATGTGCAGTCGCTCGCGGCCAACAAGCAGATCGCCGACGGTCCGCCCGATCCCGCATCGCCCGTGCTGCCGACCTATCGGGTGGAAACGGATTCTGAGGGGCGGCGCATTCTGCGCCGCCGCCGCTTGACGGCCTTTTGACCGCAGACCGCCGCCTCAAATGCAGCAGCCGCACAGGAAGCGGATGCGGGTCAGCACCTTTTTGCCGCCGACCGTGCGGATGACGTGGGTGCGAATATTGTTCGACGACGCATCGTCGGCCGCGGCGGCGGCCACCAGCCCTTTCTTCTTCGCCGTCTTTGCGGCCGCCTTCGGCTTGCCGTCGAGCTCGATGCGACCGTTCCTGAGCAGCGTCTCGACGAAGGCGCCGACCTCGTCCTCCGTGCGATTGTGCTCTGGCAACGCGCCGAGCACCGCCGCACGGGCGCCGGAGCGGCCGATCAGAACCGGCTCCGCCGCGAAGGCGACCACGCCGCGAAGTCTGGTGTCGATATCGCCGAGCGGGACTTCGCGCCGATGCACCGCTTCCGCCACGCCCTCCCCGAGCATGGCGAGCGGGCGGATCGCGAATCTGGCGCCCTTCGCGCCGATCCGCTCGCGCAGATCCGAGAGCGTGCTCGGCGCGATCGTGGCGCTCGCCTTCAGGATCTTGGGTGGCGGCCCCGCCAACGCCGCCGTCGGCGCGGTCATGGCGGCGCTGCCGAGCATGATGTCGTGATCGGAGAACGCCTTGCCGATGATCTCGCGATTGGCGCCGTTGTTGATCTGGCCGTCGGCCTTGACCATGGCCCGGCCCACGGACTGAAAATATCGCGCCGTCTCCGGCGTCTGCCGCACCGCTTCGACCAACAGCCTGCCGCAGGTCTGCGCGGCGGTCAGCAGCGCCGCCTCGCTGCCGGCGCCGCTCGCCGCGAACACGCCGCGGAGCGTGTCATAGAATGCGCCGGTGAAGACGCGGCTGAAATTGTGGCTCTCGCGCGTGAGCAATTCGGGCGGATCTTCGAACTTGCCGGCCGGCAAGGTGCTGGGCAGCTGCCATTTGAACGTATTCAGCGCCCGCCGCGGCTTCGAGGGGTTGACGTTGCCGAACTGCTTGAGAATGGCGGCCGACAGATATTCGGAACTCGCCTCGACGAAATTCGGCTGGGACAGGTCGGGCGTGATCTGAAGCAGCTTGATCCGCGTCGCCTGGTCCGACAGCGCGGTCAGCAGGGCAACCACGTCGCCGAACGCTTCGTGAAACGCTCCGACCTCAGGTAGCGGGCTGTTGAACAGCTCCGGCCGCTGGGAATCGAGCAGGGCGTGGCCGACCTCATGGCTGACCGTGTCGGTGCTGGCCGCGGAGAAGGTGGTTGTGGTGCCGTCGTTGAAGTCGAAGAACCGAACACCTTGCGTGTCGTAATAGGCATTCAACCGCCGGGGGCCGACCGTTTCACCGTCATTGTAGGTCAGGCTGATGTCGATGCGAGGCCCTTGCGACCATCTGGCGAGGTTGCCGGCATAGGTCTCCCAGGCCTCCACAGCGGCGAGCGCCGCTTCCCGGCTCTGCCAGAACAGAAAGTCCCGCTGATTGACACCGAACGGGGCCTCGGCCGCGTGAGCCTCATAGTTGAAATTTGCACGCCCGGCCGGACGGTCGGGCCGCGCGTCCTGCTGCCGTTGCGGCATGTCGGTCACGGCATTGGGGTCGTTCGGGATGAAATTGATTGTCATGGAATCTACCCGCTGTTGAGGCGACTGGCCGCGCCTGCGGCCGAAAGCGCCGCCGAGATGCATGAAAATGGTCAGATCATCGCGCAATAAACACTACCTAAAGTAGCGCCATCGCCGTCCGACGCAACGACAAATTTGTCGCGTCGGGGCGATCATGGCTCCTGCTGCCAACCTGCTGTCAGCAGCCTGAGCACGGAAGGGCATTCGCCCTTTTCTGAAGCGCTGACTCGTCCCATATTCGGGGCATGGCGAAGAAACCTGCTCCCCCGAAATCCCCCAAATCCAAAGCCCCGAACTCGAAGGCACATCGGCCCGACGTGCAGCCGATCGGGCCGGCGCTGGCCGAACTTCTGAATCCCGCGATCAATCGCGGCGATGCCGGGCTGGGATCGGGCACCGGGCTGCAGCCGCCGCCGGACAATTCGCGCGACCGCCGCGCCGGGGGCGAGGCCGCCGCGCACCGGGCGCGCGCCTCGACACCGAGAGATTTTCCGCAGGATAATGCCAAGAATCTGACTAAGCCGATGCCGCTGCGGCCCAATCCGCAGCCGCCGGGGGCGCGTGCGTCGGAGAGCGGCGGCTTCGACGAGGCGCCGCAGGCCAATTACGGCACCGCGGCCACGATCCCGACGCTCGATCCGGAACTGGCGCGGCAGCTCGGGATGCCGACAGAGGAGGACGATGCGGAAGCGCTGGCGCGTCCGCCGCGCAACAAAATGGAGGCGCTCGGGGTCAAGGCGACCGCGGATGCGCTGGAATCGCTGATCCGCGAGGGCCGTCCGGAGTTCCGCAGGGACGACGGCTCCACCAAGGTGTGGACGCCGCACCGGCCGCCGCGCCCGGAAAAGTCCGAAGGCGGCGTGCGCTTCGAGCTTAAGTCCCACTATGAGCCGCGGGGCGATCAGCCGACCGCGATCAAGGAGCTGGTCGAGGGCATCGAGCGCAACGACCGTTCGCAGGTGCTGCTCGGCGTCACCGGCTCGGGCAAGACCTACACCATGGCGCAAGTGATCGAGAAGACGCAGCGTCCCGCCATTATCCTGGCGCCGAACAAGACGCTCGCCGCCCAGCTCTATGGCGAGTTCAAGAGCTTCTTCCCTGATAACGCGGTCGAGTATTTCGTCAGCTATTACGACTACTATCAGCCCGAGGCTTATGTCCCGCGCACGGACACCTACATAGAAAAGGACTCGTCGATCAACGAGCAGATCGACCGCATGCGCCACTCGGCGACGCGCGCCCTGCTCGAGCGCGACGACGTCATCATCGTCGCCTCGGTGTCCTGCATCTACGGTATCGGCTCGGTCGAGACCTACACCGCGATGACGTTCGCGCTGAAGAAGGGCGAGCGCATCGACCAGCGCCAGCTGATCGCCGACCTCGTCGCGCTCCAGTACAAGCGCACCCAGGCCGATTTCACCCGCGGCACGTTCCGTGTGCGCGGCGACGTCATCGACATCTTCCCCGCGCACTATGAAGACCGCGCCTGGCGCGTGAATCTGTTCGGCGACACCATCGAGACCATCGAGGAATTCGATCCGCTCACCGGCCACAAGCAGGACGAGCTCGAATTCATCAAGATGTATGCGAACTCGCACTATGTGACGCCGCGCCCGACGCTGGTGCAGGCGATCAAGTCGATCAAATCGGAGCTGAAGCAGCGGCTCGACCAGCTACACGACCAGGGCCGTCTGCTGGAAGCGCAGCGGCTGGAGCAGCGCACCACCTTCGATCTCGAGATGATGGAGGCGACCGGAAGCTGCGCCGGCATCGAGAACTATTCGCGCTATCTCACCGGGCGCCTGCCCGGCGAGCCGCCGCCGACGCTGTTCGAATACGTCCCCGACAACGCGCTGGTGTTCGCCGACGAAAGCCACGTCACCGTGCCGCAGATCGGCGGCATGTTCCGCGGCGACTTCCGCCGCAAGGCGACGCTCGCCGAATACGGCTTCCGCCTGCCCTCCTGCATGGACAACCGCCCGCTCCGCTTCGAGGAGTGGGACATGATGCGGCCGCAGACGGTCGCGGTGTCGGCGACGCCGAGCGGCTGGGAGCTGAACGAAAGCGGCGGCGTGTTCGTCGAACAGGTCATTCGCCCGACCGGACTTATTGATCCTCCCGTTAATATCCGCCCCGCCCGCACCCAGGTCGACGATCTCGTCGGCGAGGTCCGCGCCACCGCCCAGGCAGGCTATCGCTCGCTGATCACGGTGCTGACAAAGCGCATGGCGGAGGATCTCACCGAATATCTGCATGAGCAGGGTATTCGCGTTCGCTACATGCACTCCGATATCGACACCATCGAGCGTATCGAGATCATCAGGGATCTTCGCTTGGGCGCCTTCGACGCGCTGGTCGGCATCAACCTGCTCCGCGAGGGTCTCGACATTCCCGAATGCGCACTGGTCGCGATTCTGGACGCCGACAAGGAAGGCTTTTTGCGCAGTGAAACGTCCTTGATTCAGACCATCGGCCGCGCCGCGCGCAACGTCGACGGCAAGGTGATCCTCTATGCCGACCAGATGACGGGCTCGATGGAGCGCGCCATCGCCGAGACCAACCGGCGCCGCGAAAAGCAGGTCGAGTACAACACCGCCAATGGCATCACGCCGGAGAGCGTGAAGAAGCAGATCGGCGACATCCTCAACTCCGTCTACGAGCGCGACCACGTGTTGGTCGAGGTCGGCGGCCACGACATGACCGACGACGTCATCTCGATCGGCCACAATTTTGAAGCCGTGCTCGCCGATCTCGAAACCCGCATGCGCGAGGCCGCCGCCGATTTGAACTTCGAGGAAGCCGCCCGCCTCCGCGACGAAGTCAAACGCCTGCGCGCCACCGAGCTCGCAGTGGTCGACGACCCCACCGTCAAGCAGCGCACCGTGCAGGGCAAGGCCGGCGCCTATGCCGGCACCAAGAAGTACGGCGACGCCGCCAACCTCCCCGTCAGCGCGATGAAGAAAAAGACCGTGAGCTCCGCACTGAAAGCCAGCGGCGGCGGCAGCGGCTCGAAGGTGCACAAGCCGCATCTCGACGAGATGCACGGGCCGGAGTCGTTGCCCTATCGCGAGAACCCGAGCCTGCCGGCAAAGCCGTTCGGCAGCACGAGCCGGATCATCCAGCCGACGGACTCGAGGCAGTCCGGGCCGGAGTTCGGACCTGCGCCGAAGTCGACGGGTGGACAGCCGGGACGGCGGGGTGGGTGGAAGAAGAGGTAGGCGGCGGAGTATCGTCCGCGCTTGTCGTGGTTATGGATTCCGGGCTCGCGCTTCGCGCGCCCCGGAATGACGAGGGAGCATGTGGTGCCGTTCGCGCCTACAACTTCCCCTGCCCGTTTACCTGACCCTGCTGTTGCTGCTGCTTTTCCTGCTCCTTGGCGTGATGCCTGCCGTAGAGGCAGCCGGCGGCGGCGCCCAGGACGCCGTGATGGCCGGCATAGTGGCCGGCGACGCCGCCGACGACGGCGCCCTTGATGCAGCCCTTGGCGTTGGCGGCGGAGGTCGCGCCCAGCATCAGAAGTGCTGCGGCGACGGTGAGAAGCGGGGATTTCATGATCGATGTCTCCGGATCGGTTTCGGTGTCTCAACGAGCACCGACGGGCGCGGGTTCCCGTGTGCCGTGCGTGGCGGACGCGCCCACCGGCATGCACGCGGCGTCATGCGGGACGCGAAAGCCCGCTCGAATTCTTGCAGGCGGCCATCAACACAAGCTTTAATTGCATTTCATGAACCGGGCTTTGCATCGGCGCGTCATATGATCCGGACACCATTGTTTTTGCGGATTGCTGGACCCGCAGAGCGCGCATTGGCGTTTGCAATCGACACCCCACGAGGGCGGGAGCGGCATGACGGTTGGATCGCTGAACAGGCAACGCGTGCTGCATCTGCTGGACAGCTTTGCGCGCGGCGATATCGAGGCCGCGCTGTCGTGCTGCACCGACGACGTCGACTTTCTTACCCACGCGCCGATCGACGTACTGCCGCACATGGTGCCGCGCCACGGCAAGCAGCAGCTGCGCGATCTGTGGCAGACCGTCTGGTCGCGCTATTCCGAAATCCGCTACAGGGCGCCGCACATCCTCGCCGAGGGCGACGAGGTCGCGACCTACATGCACACCTACTTCAAGAAGCGCAGCAACGATCGCGTCGTGCAGTTCGACATGGCGGTGTTCTACAGCTTCCGGGGCGGACTGGTGGCGCAGATCCGCGAGATCATCGATTCCTACGATCTGGTGCAGCAGGTGCTGGAGCGGGAGATCGGGCCGCTGATCGTGGGCGCGCGGGCGGACGGGGGATGATCCTTCGCGCTCGCCCCGTTCTGACGGGCAGAGGTGGAGCAGAGACCGGGAGATTACGGGGTTCTGTTGTAAATCTCACAAACCCGCATCAATTGTGCATTGCGAAAACGTGAATTGCGTTTTGGCCGAAATCGCCTATTTTATTTGTATACGAATGAATTGAGCGGCCCCCGCACCTTTTCTGTGCATGGGGTTGCTTTCCGTTTTTTCTGCAAGCCAGCTTCAGGACGCCCCCAAATGACAGAGCACAGCCTCTGGCGTTTCTCGCGCGCGTTGCATCGCGCGGTGAACGACCGGGATTTCAGGGACATCGAGGCCCTGATCGACGAGGACGTCGAGTGGGCGATCTACGGCCCGATCGACATGTTTCCGTTCCTCGGCGCGCGCCAGGGCCGGGACGCCGTGCTCGACGTCATCCGCCAGCTCGCCGACAATTTCCACGTCCGCCGCTTCGACCGCGAGAGCATCATGCTCGGCGTGGATTCCGCCGCCTCGATGCTGCGCTATTCGCTGACCGCGCTGGATTCCGACAAGCCGATCAGCTTGCGGGTGGCGCAGTTCGCCCAGTTCAGGGCGGGCAAGCTGATCAGCATGCGCGTGCTGGTCGACACCTTCGATCTGGTTGAACAGGTACTCGGCCGCGCCATTCATCTGCCGAAGATGACCCGCGTCGGCTGAGGGGGACGCCAACGGGCCCCGCTTGCCGGGACCGATGATTGATGCTCGCCCGACCCGCGTCCTGGCCTCCAGCCCCGCCGGATGCCGTCGTGGCGAAGCTCGTCATCGGGCGCGCCTTTCGCGCGGCCCGTTGGTTCGCCATTCCAGTGGTTTGAGCATGATCTCCGCGCAAACGCGTTCCGCGTTTGTCGCGAGGGAAAACCGCTGCACACTTTGCGCTGGCGCGGCCCTTCGGGTCCGGATCATGCTCTGGCCGAGGCGAGCCGCCACAATTTCGCAACGATAGATCACCATGTGTTGAGCGGACGGAATGGCGCATGGTCATCACCGAAGGCCGCATTATAGTGGCGGCAGGCATGCGCTGGGCTCGCGGGCAGGACGATGGAATTCTCGACAGGTTTTGGCTGGACCAGGCTGCCGGTGCTGGCGGCCGCATTCATTTTGGGCTCGGTTCTGACGGTCTCGGCGCAGATCATCCCGCCCTTCTCGGCGGCTGCGCCTGACGACGAGGCCGAGACCGAAGCCACGGAGACCGCCGCAGCTCCCGACGTCAACGACCCCGACATTTTAAAGGGCATCGACGTCGACAAGCTCGACTGGAGTCAACTCGCGGTCGACGCCGGTACCGGCAACGACGTCATGGCCGCCAAGAAGCGCGCCCAGGCCGCGGCCAAGGACGGCCTGAACTGGTCGTCGAACGCGAACGCCAACGGCTCCTCCGCGGTGACGGTGAAGCAGTCGGTCTCCTCGTTCTGGGACGCCCGCATCGGCGCCGACATGACGGTGACGAGCGAGCCGCGGACGATGTCCGAGCTGCTGGCGCAGAAAGCCACCAATGGCGGCAGCCTGCCGCAATCCTCCGGCAGCGCCTGGGCGGCCGCGACCGCGCCGGGCGCCGGCTCGATCTGGGACAAGACCGCGGTGGAAGCCCGCGTCGATCCCGGCGCCGAGCAGAGCAAGATCGGGGCGTCGCTGATCAAGTCGGTGCCGCTGTCGAGCGACACGTCGCTGACGCTCCAGAACGGCTACAGCGTCAACCAGCAGGGCACCACCGCGGTGCCCGGCATCGGCGGCCACATCACGCGCAATTACGAGACCGAGCAGAGCGCCAAGGTCACCCTCACCGACACCGGCACCAGCATCACCGCCGGCCAGTCGCTGTCGACCACCGACGACAAATGGCTGCGCAAGGTCGGCGCCGAGCAAAAGCTGTTCGACAACGTCACCGTCTCCGGCTCGGTCGGCGAGACCTCGCAGGGCGCGATCAACAAGAGCCTGACGGCGGGCTTCAAGAAGAGCTGGTAGCAGTCCTGCGCCCCCCTCTGCCATCATCCCGGGATAGGTTCGTTTTCCCAGCAGTTCAGACTCTCGTAACCATACGCCACGGCAAAGCCCCCGAATCGTCCGCCCTTGCCGTATCTCGGCCAAGTTGCGGTCAAAATCCGACGCCCTAGTCGGATGACCGAACTCGTCGTGCGGGGGACACTCGCGCTGCGCTCAACGCGAACAGGGGAATAACGATGAACGCCATGCGTCCGGAAAAGACCGAACCCACCGAGACCGAGACGGTCGACACCAACCTCGCCGCAGTGACGGAAGTCGAAGCCGGCATCCGCGACTTCGTCCGCAACGACATCGCCTATCTGCGCCGGCCGGCATCGGGAACCACCGACACGCCGCCGCTCGATCCGAGCGCGGAAGCCACCGTCACCAACGTCAACTCGCTGATCCAGCGCGTCGCCGGCACCTCGCTCGCCGAGATCGAGAACCTGATCTCCGAGCTCGAGAGCCTGCGCGACCTGCTCCATGCCGAGGGCCAGCGCGTCCAGCGCGAGATCTCCGGCTACGCCCAGCTCAGCCAGGCCGCGATGAAGTCGACCCGCATGATCGCCGACAACGTCGCGCAGTGGAAGCGCGCCGCCGACGGCCTGCGCAACAGCTGATCACTCACGTCAAGCATCACCGGCCGCCGCGTTCCGCAAAGGACGCGGCGGTTTTGATTCGCGGGGAGTTGGGTGCGCACAAGCTCCCCACGATAGGTGTCATCGCCCGACTTGCCGCCTTCGCTAAGGCTTCGGCGGCCGAGTGAGTTCTTGGCCCGGCGAAGCCCTTGGCGGAGACGGGATCGGGCGATCCAGTATTCCAGAGACAATGAGGCAAGAGCCGGGACGCCGCGGCGTACTGGATGCCCCGGTCAAGCCGGGGCATGACAGCGGAGGGTGTGGCTGCGAAAGATTGAGGCAGTGGACATGCGTTCACGCAGTCAATGCAGCCGACCCGGTTCGCTTTGAACCCTCCGCGCCCCAGCGCCGACCAATGCCAAGCGCCCGCAGCCTTGCGGCCGGGCCTGGGGACATTTCAGATGGAAAGCATTCGGCCCGACAACACGGACCCTATCCCGCTGCGGCCCGCGCCGAACCAGTTCGGCACGATCATGCTGCGCTTCGTCGGATTGCTGGCGGTGGCGATCGCGGTGCTGGCGTTCGTCTATAGCCGCTGACGGCGGAGGCCGGACGTCCGGCCCCGAAGAGTTAACGAGCCCTTAACGGCTCGCGTCGACCGTCGAGGCTTCCAAGGTGTAGCCGCCATCGGCATAGCCCTTCACCACCATGCCGGCGACCAGCATCACTGCCAGCGTCGCGGTCGCAAAGATAAATCCCACCAGCTTGAGTGCGCCGCGGTCTGCCATGGTCCTCGTCCCCTGTTCTCTGCCCAATTCGTTTCAATTAGACAGCGACAGGTTCATAATTGGTTAGCAACTCGATGGTTCCGCCAACTGCTTCGCGGGTCATCATGTTGAGCAGGCTTATGGCAGCCGCCCGGAATCGCGTCCATAGCGCGCGGGCAACACTCGCGCATACATTTGGACCGTTCATCCTGGAACAGGTCTAACCGCCCTTCCGCATCGGCACGAAGGCGCTGGCGGTGATGGAATAGACCTCCTCGCCGCGCTGGTTGGTGCCGGTGGTGCGGGCCGTCAGAATGCCCCAGCCGGGGCGCGAGGCGGAGCTGCGCTTGTCGATGACTTCGTTGACGTAGGCGACGGTGTCGCCGGCGAGCACCGGCCTGATCCAGCGCAGGTCGCGAAAGCCCGGCGACGGCCCCCACACCGCGACCTCCTCGCCGCGCGAAGCGGCCTCACGCGCCAGACGCTGGCCATCCGCGACAAGCAGGCTCATGCAGGCCGAGCCGACATGCCAGCCCGAGGCCGCAAGGCCGCCGAACAGCGAGTTCTTGCCTTCCTCCTCGTCGAGATGGAAGCGCTGTGGATCGAACTTTGCGGCGAAAATCTTGATGGACTCCGCGGTGAACGTATAGGCGCCGATCTCGCGGCGGTGGCCGATCTCGATCTCCTCGAAGAAGGGCATCAGACTGCTCTCTCGCGCCGCTTGATCAGGATCGGCGAGGTCATCTCGCACAGCGCCTCGTCCTTGGCGTTGCGCACCGTGCATTTGAACTTGACGATGCCGAGCTCCGGCCGGCTCTTCGAGGCGCGCGCCTCCAGCACGTCGACGTCGAGCATGAGATCGTCGCCGGGCCGCAAGGGTGACAGCCAGCGCACCTCGTCGACGCCGGGCGAGCCGAGCGAAGCGGCGCGTGTGATGAAGCCATCGGCCATCATCCGCATCATCAGCGAGCAGAGGTGCCAGCCCGAGCCGGACAGGCCGCGCAGCATGCTGTTGGCCGCGGCCTCCTCATCGAGGTGCATCGGCTGCGGATCGAACTCGGCGGCGAAAGCCAAGATCTCGTCGCGGGTGACATGGCGCGGGCCGAATGTTCCGAACCGGCCGGGCGGGAAATCTTCGAAGGTCAGGGTCATCTCGGGAATGCTTTGAGGGAATGACAGATTGTGGCCGCACTTTGCGGCAATCTCAACCCGCCGGCCCGCATGGCTCGTGCTACATATGGGGTGTCGGCGTTGGTCTTGAGTCGGATCAACCGGCAGGCCGAGGCCCGATTTGCCCTGGGGAGAGCAATGTTTTCATTCAGCGACCTGTTTCAATGGGACCGATTCATAACCCCTACGATCATCAAGACCTTCTACTGGCTGGTGATCGCACTGATCTGCCTGTTCGGCCTTTCCGGAATCTTCTCCGGTCTCGCGACGATGGCGATCAGCCCGTTCGGCGGCTTCCTGGTGCTGCTGTCATCGATCGCGAGCATCGTTGTCGGCATCGTGTTCTCGCGCATCGCCGCGGAGCTGATCCTGATCGTCTTCCGCATCAACGAGCATCTCGGCGCGATCCGCGACCAGGGCGGCGGGGCGCGGTGAGGCGGCTGCAGGTGCCGTAGGGTGGGCAAAGGCGCAAAGCGCCGTGCCCACCATCCTTTCGCGATTTGAGAGAGACGTGGTGGGCACGCTTCCGCCTTCGCTCTTCGAGCTACGGCGGACAAGTCGCTTTGCCCACCCTACAGCACCGCTCTTTCGCGTCTTACGTATTGAACCTGAAATGCATCACGTCGCCGTCGGCGACGACGTATTCCTTGCCTTCGAGACGCAGCTTGCCGGCATCGCGGGCGCCGGCTTCGCCGTTCAGCGCGACATAGTCCTCATACGCCATCGTCTCGGCGCGGATAAAACCCTTCTCGAAGTCGGTGTGGATCACGCCGGCCGCGCCCGGGGCCTTGGTGCCGCGATAGATGGTCCAGGCGCGCGCTTCCTTCGGGCCCACCGTGAAATAGGTGATGAGGTCGAGCAGGGTGTAGCCGGCGCGGATCAGGCGATCGAGGCCGGCCTCTTCGAGACCCAGCGTCTCCAGGAAGTCGGCGCGTTCCTCGCGTGAAATGGTGGCGATCTCGGATTCGATCTTGGCGGAGATGACGACGGCAACGGCGCCTTCCTTGGCCGCCTGCTCCTCCACCGCCTTGGAGAACGAATTACCCGTGGCGGCCGAGCCTTCCTCGACGTTGCAGACGTAGAGCACCGGCTTCGACGACAGCAGGCCGAGCATCCCGAAGGCGCGCTCCTCCTCCGCCTTGCGCTCGACGAGGCGGGCGGGCTTGCCCTCGCGCAGCAGCACCAGCGTGCGGTTGACGAGGTCGAGCTGCTCCTTGGCGTCCTTGTCGTTGCCCTTGGCTTTCTTCGTGAGGTTGTCGACGCGCTTCTCGAGGCTGTCGAGGTCGGCGAGCATCAGCTCGGTCTCGATGGTCTCGATGTCGGCGAGCGGGGCGATCTTGCCCTCGACATGCGTGATGTCGGAATCCTCGAAGCAGCGCACGACATGCGCGATGGCGTCGACCTCGCGGATGTTGGCGAGGAACTGGTTGCCGAGGCCTTCACCCTTGGAGGCGCCGCGCACGAGGCCGGCGATGTCGACGAAGGTCAGCCGGGTCGGGATGATCTGCGCCGATTTGGCGATGGCCGAGAGCTTGTCGAGCCGCGGATCGGGCACGGCGACTTCGCCGACATTCGGCTCGATGGTGCAGAACGGATAGTTCGCGGCCTGCGCCGCGGCCGTCTCGGTCAGCGCATTGAACAAGGTCGACTTGCCGACATTCGGCAACCCGACGATCCCGCATTTAAATCCCATGGTCGTCCTCTATCCGTATTCGTCATGGCCGGGCCTGACGGAGAAAACGGTGCCCTATTCCTTGCCGTTCTCGTCCTTGGTCAAAAAGCCCTTCGCCTGCATGGCGAGATGCACCCTGTTGGCGAAGGTCGCGTCCGTGCCTTTGGCAACCAGTGCCGCGTGCTCGGCCACCGCCTCGCACAGCGTCGCCACCCAGTCGTTGTCGGCCTTGGCGAAGTCCGACAGCACGTGGCCGTGCACCAGTTCCTTGACGCCGGGATGACCGATGCCGAGCCGGACCCGGCGATAC
The DNA here is from genome assembly GCF_052075935.1 of Bradyrhizobium sp. 215_C5_N1_1. Taxonomy (NCBI): domain Bacteria; kingdom Pseudomonadati; phylum Pseudomonadota; class Alphaproteobacteria; order Hyphomicrobiales; family Nitrobacteraceae; genus Bradyrhizobium; species Bradyrhizobium sp. 215_C5_N1_1. Next base: position 7,625,614 of record NZ_CP197228.1, read on the forward strand.
TCGTTGCCGATGTGCGCGGAGATCGAGCGCAGGCCGTTATGGCCGGCGATGCCGCCGCCGATCTTCACCCGCACCTTGCCCGGCGGCAGTTCGAGCTCGTCATGGAACACGGTGACGTCGCCGGGCGCGATCTTGAAGAAGCTTGCCGCCTCCTGAACGCTGCGGCCGGAGTCATTCATGTAGGTTGTCGGCTTGAGCAGGATGATGCGCTCAGTACCGAGCGCACCTTCCGAGGTCTCGCCCTGAAACCTGCGGCGCCATGGTGCAAAGCCATGCCGCCGCGCGATCTCGTCGACGGCCATGAAGCCGATATTGTGCCGGTTACGTGCGTATTTCGCGCCGGGATTGCCGAGCCCAACAAAGAGTCGCATGACGCGGCGCGCCCCTCGCTCGGCGCGCGATCAAGGACCGCGCGCCCAGCTCTTTGAGAGATTACTTCTTCTTGTCGCCGCCGGCGGGAGCCTTGGCAGCCGCAGCCGGAGCAGCAGCACCCGCAGCCGGAGCCGCAGCGCCAGCCGCCGGAGCAGCCGCAGCAGCGCCCGGAGCTGCAGCCGCAGCCGCGGCCTTCTGCTCTTCGGCGTAGCCGGACGGCGGCACGATGGTGACGAGGGTCGCGTCCTCGCGGGTCAGCGCCTTCACGCCGGCCGGCAGCTTGATGTCCGACAGATGCAGCGAGTGACCGATTTCGAGTGAGCCGACATCAGCCTCGATGAATTGCGGGATGCTCTCGACGCCGCATTCGAGCTCGATCGAATGCGCGACGATGTTGACGGCGCCGCCGCGCTTCACGCCGGGCGAACCTTCCGCTTTCACCACATGCAAGGGAACGCTGATGCGGATGGTGGCACCTTCGCCGAGACGCATGAAGTCGACATGGATCGGGAAATCCTTGACCGGATCAAGGTGATAGTCACGCGGGATCACGCGGTGCTTCTTGCCCTCGAGGTCGATGTCGACCAGCGTGGTGAGGAACCGGCCGGCGAGGATGCGCTGGCGCAGTTCACGATCGTCAACCGAGATCGGGAGCGGGGGTTGCTTGTTGCCATAGATCACTCCGGGCACTTTCCCGGCGCGACGCTCAGCCCGGGCGGCCCCCTTGCCGCTCTTCGGACGTGCGGTCGCCTTCAATTCCTTGACGGTCGTCGCCATAGTCTAAGTCCTTGTTTTTGCAAAAGTTAATGGGCCGCAGCGCGGCCCATGGTGCAGTTCGCAGCAAGCCTCCAGGGGTGCGGGGGCCGCGAACTTGGCGGGCTTTTACCCGGAAGATGCGGAAATGACAAGGAGAATGGCCCGCCCGGCGGGGTCCCCACCCTCCCCTGGAGGGGAGGGTAAGCGAGAACGGCGGCCTTATGTCGGCGTTCCGCCGAACTTGGCCTCCAGCGCCACGATGCGCGCCTTCAGGGCCTCGTTCTCCTCGCGGGCGAGGCGGGCCATGTCCTTGACCGCCTCGAACTCCTCGCGCTTGACGAGGTCCATGTCGCGCAGGAATTTCTCGGCCTGGGTGCGCATCACGGTGTCGAACTCGCGCTTGACGCCCTGGGCGGCACCGGCGGCGTCGTTCATCAGGCGGCCGATCTCGTCGAAAAACCGGTTGTTGGTCTGGGTCATGTCGGTCTCCTGGCGGCCTCAGATAAACTTTGCGCGAACGCGCGAAAAGACAATGGCAATCCGGGCGAAACGGTTCAAGGGCCGATCGGCGGTATCCTTGTCATGCCCCGGTTTCCTTGCAATCGTATTCAACGTCCCTGCATAACAAGAATCAGAAGGCGCACGAGATGATCGATCAGCAGATCGCGATTCCCACCAAGGACGGCCACACCGCAACCTTCATCACCCATCCCGAACGCGGCGGGCCGTTTCCGATCATCCTGTTCTACATGGATGCGCCGGCGATCCGCGAGGAGCTGCGCGACATGGCGCGCCGGCTCGCCACCTCGGGCTATTACGTGATGCTGCCGAACCTCTACTACCGCTCCGGCGTGATGGAGCTCGGCGCGCTGCCGGCCGATCCGAATGCACCCGAGCGCAAGCGCATGTTCCAGCTCATGGCCTCGCTCAACATTCCCATGATCATGGAGGACACCAGGGCCCTGCTCACCTATGCCGAGGGCCAGGCGGCTGCCAATACGAAAATCGTCGGCACCGTCGGCTATTGCATGAGCGGCCGTTACGCCGTCAACGCGGCCACGCACTTTGCCGACCGCGTCAAGGCCGCCGCCTCGATCTACGGAACGCATCTGGCGACCGACGAAGACAACAGCCCGCATCTCGCCTCAGGCAAGACCAAGGCCGAGCTCTATTTCGCCTGCGCCGAGACCGACATCTACGCGCCCGCCGAGGTCATCGAGAAGGTCAAGCAGGGCATGAGCGGTGCCAAGGCCGAGGTCGAGATCTATCCCGGCACGCATCACGGCTTCGCCTTCCCCAAGCGTCCGGTCTACGACCGCGACGCTGCCGAGCGGCATTGGGAGCGTCTGCTGGCGCTCTATCGCCGCAATCTCGTTTAAGTCTAGAAGGCCTGATGCCCTTTCTGCTCATCGACTTTCCCGCCTTCAAGCCGATCGCCATCGAGATCGGTCCGTTCGCGATCCGCTGGTATGCGCTGGCCTATATCAGCGGCATCGTGTTCGGCTGGCTCTATGCGCGCTCGCTGCTGAAGAAAGAGCGCCTGTGGAGCGGCCCCGCGCCGATGTCGCTGGTGCAGATCGACGACTTCATCCTGTGGGTCACGCTCGGCATCATCCTCGGCGGCCGCACCGGCTACGTGCTGTTCTACAATCTGCCCTTCTTCATCGATCACCCCGCCGCGATCTTCAAATTGTGGGAGGGCGGCATGTCCTTCCATGGCGGCTTCCTCGGCTGCGTCGTCGCGGTGATGTGGTTTGCCTATCGCAACCGCATCTCGATCCTGTCGCTGGGCGACATCACCACGGCAGTCGCCCCGGTCGGGCTGCTGCTCGGGCGCATCGCCAATTTCATCAATGGCGAATTGTGGGGCCGCGCCGCCGACCCCAGCCTGCCCTGGGCGATGATCTTCCCCAACGATCCGACGCAGCTGCCGCGCCATCCGAGCCAGCTCTATGAGGCCGGCATGGAGGGCATCCTGCTGTTCACCGTGCTCGCGATCATGATCCGTTTCGGCGCCCTGAAGCGGCCCGGCATGATCCTCGGCGCCTTCATCCTGATCTATGGCCTGACCCGCATCGCCGGCGAGCATTTCCGCGAGCCGGACGTCCAGCTCGGCTTCCTCTGGGGCGGATTAACCATGGGCATGCTGTTGTCGATCCCGATGCTTATTGTAGGCCTCATACTTATTGTATTGGCTATCAGGCGCGGCGCGCCGAAGCCCGCCGGGGCTATCAGTTAATTCCTTTCGAGAAGACAGACCGTGACCGAACAGCCGCTACTCAACGAGATCAGGGCGCTGATCAAATCCTCAGGGCCCATGCCGGTCTGGCGGTACATGGAACTGTGCCTGATGCATCCGCGCTATGGCTATTACGTCTCGCGCGATCCGCTCGGGCGCGAAGGCGACTTCACCACCGCGCCCGAGGTCAGCCAGATGTTCGGCGAGCTCCTGGGGCTGTGGACCGCCTCGGTGTGGAAGCAGATGGGCTCGCCGCAATTCCTGCGGCTGATCGAGCTCGGCCCCGGCCGCGGCACCATGATGGCGGATGCGCTGCGCGCACTGCGCGTGCTGCCGCCGCTCTACCAGGCGCTTCACGTCCACATGGTCGAGGTCAATCCGGTGCTGCGCGAGCGGCAGAGTGCGACGCTGGCGGGCGTGCGCAACATCGCCTGGCACGACAGCATCGACGACGTGCCCGAAGGGCCGAGCATCATCCTCGCCAACGAATATTTCGACGTGCTGCCGATCCGCCAGATGGTGAAGCGCGAGAACGGCTGGCACGAGCGCGTGATCGAGATCGATCCCAACGGCAAGCTTCAATTCGGCGCGGCCGCCGACCCGACGCCGCGCTTCGACGTGCTGCTGCCGCCTCTGGTGCGCGCCGCTCCCGTTGGCGCCGTGTTCGAATGGCGCCCCGACGGCGAGATCATGAAGCTCGCCACGCGCGTGCGCGACCAGGACGGCGCGGCGCTGATCATCGATTACGGCCATCTGCGCAGCGATGCCGGCGACACGTTCCAGGCGATCGCGCGCCACACCTTCACCGATCCCCTGAAGGCGCCGGGCCAGGCCGACGTCACAGCCCATGTCGACTTCCAGGCCCTGGCGCGCGCGGCCGAGGATGTCGGCGCCCGTGTGCACGGCCCGGTGACGCAGGGCGATTTCCTCAAGCGCGTCGGCATCGATACCCGCGCAGCTGCCCTGATGCAGAAGGCGACGCCTGAAGTCGCCACCGACATTTCGGTGGCGCTCAAGCGCCTGACCGATACCGGGCGCAGCGGCATGGGCTCGATGTTCAAGGTGCTCGGCATCTCCGAGCCGCGGCTGACCGGCATCGCCGGCCTCAGCGATCTCGAACGGGCCGGAGGCGCTTCATGACGCTTGCTTCGTCGCTGCTGTCGGCCGTGCCCGGCCTGCGCCATGCCTTCTTCACCCGCGAGGGCGGTGTCTCAGGCGGGATTTATTCGGCGCTCAATGGCGGGCTCGGCTCCAACGACGATCCGGCGCATGTCGCGGAGAACCGCCGCCGCATGGCCGAGCATGTCGGCGTCGCCCCGGAGCGCTTCATCAGCCTGCACCAGATCCATTCGCCCGATGTCCTCATTGCCGAAGCGCCGTGGCCGAGCGGACCGCGGCCGAAGGGCGATGCGCTGGTCACGAAAACACCCGGCATCGCGCTCGGCGTCTCCACCGCCGATTGCGGGCCGGTGCTGTTCGTCGATCCCAACGCGCGCGTGATCGGCGGCGCCCATGCCGGCTGGAAAGGCGCGCTGACCGGCGTGCTGGAACAGACGATCTCGGCGATGGAGAAGCTCGGCGCCACGCGCAGCGGCATCATCGCCGCGATCGGCCCCTTGATCCGACAGGACAGCTACGAGGTCGGCAACGAGTTCGTGGCCCGCTTCATCGAGGCGGACGCGGACAACGCCATGTTCTTCATCCCGTCGGTGCGCGCCGGACACGCGATGTTCGACCTCGCCGGCTTCATCCGGAAGCGGCTCGAAGCCGCCGGCATCCTGATGATCGACGATCTTGGCCTGGACACCTATGCCGACGAGCGCTTCTTCAGCTATCGCCGCTCGGTACATCGCAAGGAGCCGGATTACGGCCGCCACATCCACGCGATCGCGCTGGAGAATTAAGAACGAATTCGGCCTAGTTCTTGCCGCAACCCATTAGGTTAGTCGCTGCATCTTTCGAACAATGGCGTTTCATTCTTTCCGCGAAGCCATTTAGTCGGCAAATCAACGTACATTTGAGCTGGTGGAGGCGGCGGCGGCGGTCGGACCTCGAAACCTTCATCGACTTCGATCTTCTTCCAATCGTCGCGATGCGCGGAGAAAGTCCGATATTTGTCGCCGACCTTGAGCAGAACGATCTCCCAAACCTCGCCCGGCTGACGCCACCAGATCAGTGTCGTGCTGGGTGGAGGGTCCTGAACCGACACGATCTTGATCTTGTCGTCGGCAATACGCGTCGCCGAATAGATCGCGCTGATGAATGTCCTTACTTGCCCAGGTGTGAACGTCCCGATCACATTCCTTGTCGTCGGCGCTCCGGAGGACGACGCGATGTACGTCAATCGCGCGCCACAGCGGTTGTTCTCACAGGCCTGATACGGATCCCGTTTGCAATCAACCGACCAGGTACCGGTCAGTCCGAAAGCCCGGATTGCCTCGGCCGCACTTTCTGCCGCCGCGGCCCGCCCCACGATGAGGCAGGCAACGATTACCCCCAAAGTCGCTCCCCTCATCGACAATTCCTCGGCCGGATCGGCCCAATGATGTGTCCTTCCTGCCCTAGACCTTAATCGATTTTAACGATATCGCTGCCCCCCATAATGAGGGACGCGTCATTCATCCTGGGCCGCGCGGGTTCGCGTGTGCTGGCGGTCATGCTGCTGGCAGCGGCGGTCGCGCTTGGCGGCTGCGCCGGCGGCGGCGGTGCCGCCAACTCCTATGCGATGGCGCCGAGTACCGGCTCAGGGGCGACCGTGGCCTTCGAATCGATCGACGGGCCGCCCCCGCAGGTGTTCGACCGCATGGTCGGCGTGCTCGACAGCGAATCCAAGCTGCGCAGCCTGTCCGTCGTCTCCCGCGAGGGGACGGCTGCCTATCGCGTGCGCAGTTACCTCTCCGCCCAAATCGTGCGCGGCAAGACCGTGATCGCCTGGGTCTGGGACGTCTACGACGCCAACCAGCAGCGGGCATTGCGCCTCTCCGGCGAGGAATTGACCGCCGCCAAGGGCGGCCGCGATCCCTGGGGCGCCGCCGACGACCTCGTGCTGCGGAAGATCGCCCAGGCCGGATTCAGCGGACTTTCCAACATGATCAACGGAACGCCGGACGCGCCGAGCACTGTTCCCGGCTTGCGGGGACCGGCGGTGGCCAGCGTGATCCCGGAGGCTCCGGCGGCCGAGATGCCGGCCTCGGCGCTGGGCTATGCCGAGCGATAACCCCCGCGAAACCACGGCCCCAAGTTGCGGCCAAACCGTTGGCCCGACTCAGGATTTCGGAGGGAAAACGTAGCATGCCGGGTTGCCATTGCAGGCCCCGGCCTGATATTTCCTCGCCCGTCGTAACCGTGCTTCCAGTGGGTATTCTCTGATGTTGAACGTCGTATCCAGCAAAGCGCGGGAGGAAGCGTCCATGTCGGCCAAGAACGGCTCCATCAAGCTTGTCGCCGGCAACTCAAACCCGGCTCTCGCGCAGGCGATCGCGCAAGGCCTCGACCTGCCGCTAACCAAGGCCGTGGTACGGCGCTTCGCCGACATGGAGATCTTCGTCGAGATCCAGGAGAACGTCCGTGGCTCGGATGCTTTCGTCATCCAGTCGACCTCGTTCCCCGCCAACGACCATCTGATGGAACTGCTGATCATCACCGATGCGCTGCGCCGCTCCTCGGCACGCCGCATCACCGCGGTGCTGCCCTATTTCGGCTACGCCCGGCAGGACCGCAAATCGGGTTCGCGCACGCCGATCTCGGCCAAGCTCGTCGCCAACCTGATCACGCAGGCCGGCGTCGACCGCGTCATGACGCTCGACCTGCATGCCGGCCAGATCCAGGGCTTCTTCGACATCCCGACCGACAATCTCTACGCGGCACCGCTGATGGTGCGCGACATCAAGGACAAGTTCGATCTCTCCAAGACGATGGTGATCTCGCCTGACGTCGGCGGCGTGGCGCGCGCACGTGGCCTTGCCAAGCGCATCAACACCCCGCTCGCGATCGTCGACAAGCGCCGCGAGAGGGCGGGCGAATCCGAGGTCATGAACGTGATCGGCGACGTCGCCGGCTACACCTGCATCCTGATCGACGACATCGTGGACTCCGGCGGCACGCTGGTGAACGCGGCCGACGCGCTGATCGCCAAGGGCGCCAAGGACGTCTACGCCTATATCACCCACGGCGTGCTCTCCGGCGGCGCGGCCGCCCGCATCGCGGGCTCGAAGCTGAAGGAGCTCGTGATCACCGACTCGATCCTGCCGACGGAGGCGGTGACCAAGGCTCCGAACATCCGCACGCTTCCGATCGCCAGCCTGATCTCGGACGCCATCGCGCGCACCGCGGCGGAAGAGTCGGTGTCGAGCCTGTTCGACTAGTTTTTCCGATCCCGGAAGGTCTCGTAGGGTGGGCAAAGGCGCAAAGCGCCGTGCCCACCTTTTCTTTTTATATTGAAGGTGGTGGGCACGCTTCCGCCTTCACTCTCCGAGCTACGTCGGACAAGTCGCTTTGCCCACCCTACGGCGTTGAGCGCTGACGCGCCGCAGCCCGCTTCGCAGCCCCACGGGTTGTTGCCCGCCGCCGCCCATGACATCATCCGGATACCGAGTCATCCCTGCCCCCTGGATTCCTGATGCCGCGCCGGAAATTTGCCTGGGAGAAGCTGTCGGATGACGAGTTGCTCAAGCAGCGCCTCTCCAGCCTGAGGGTTACGGTCAAAGGCACCTGGCTCGAGGACTGCGTCAGCACGCTCCATGAGGAGCTCGAAGAGCGGGGCATCCGGCTGCGACCGCACACATGGATCTCGAGCGAATGGTTCAGTCCGGGCGATGTGCCGGGCATCGCCATCCCCTTCTATCTCGCCCATCCCCGTCTGATGAAGCTCGAGAAGAAGATGATGTTCGACGTCGAGGGCGGAACCTGGCGCGAGTGCATGGGTATCCTCCGTCACGAGGCCGGCCATGCCGTGCAGCACGGCTATCAGCTGCAGCGCCGCCGGCGCTGGCAGCAGCTGTTCGGCCCGTCGTCGAAACACTACCCGCGCTACTACCGGCCCAATCCTGCCAGCAGGCGCTACGTCCAGCACCTCCGGCTGTGGTACGCGCAAAGCCATCCGGATGAAGACTTCGCCGAGACCTTCGCGGTGTGGCTGCGCCCACGCTCGAACTGGCGGACGCGATATGCCGGATGGCCGGCGCTGAAGAAGCTCGAATATGTCGACGAGCTGATGCACGAGATTGCGGGAAAGCGGCCGCTGATCACGACGCGGGAGCGTGTCGATACGCTGGGCCGGCTCAGCCAGACGCTCGAAGACCACTACAAGAAGAAGCAGGCGTTCTACGCCTTCACAGCGCCGAAGACCTACGACCGCGACCTCTCCCGGCTGTTTTCAGCCGATCCACGGCATCACCGCTCAAAGCCGGCTTCGGCCCTGATCAGACGGCACCGCGCGCAGATCAGGCAGCTGGTCGCGCGGTGGACGGGCGAGAACCAGCTCACGCTCGATGCCGTGCTCGATGATATGATCTCCCGCTGCCGTGAGCTCGATCTGCGCGCCGTCGGCCCCGAACAGAAGCTCGTTCTCGATTTCACCGTCCTCGTGACCGCCAAGACGATGCACGCGCTGTTTGGCCCGTCTCGGCGCAAATGGATCGCGCTATGAGACGCTCACGCATTCTGGTGCTGATGCATCCGGACTTCATGCCTCCGGACTCCTCCGACGGATACACGCCGCAGGAAATCAACAACTGGAAGACGGAATACGACGTGGTGAGCACCTTGCGTGCGGCCGGCCACGAGGTTCGCGCCCTCGGTGCGCAGGACGAGATCAAGCCGATCCGCGAGGCGATCGAAGAATTCAAGCCCCACGTGGTCTTCACGCTGCTCGAGGAATTCCACAACAACGTCGCCTACGACCAGCACATCGCCAGCTATCTCGAGCTGATGAAGGTCCCTTATACCGGGTGCAATCCGCGCGGCCTGATCCTGGCGCGCGGCAAGGATTTGTCCAAGACGCTGGTGCATCACCGCCGGATCGCAGCGCCGGCCTTCGCCGTCTTCCCGATGCGCCGCAAGGTGAAGCGCCCGACGCGCCTTGCGCTGCCGCTGATCGTCAAGAGCCTGAACATGGACGGGTCCTTCGGCATCTCGCAGGCCTCGATCGTCGATACCGACGAGAAGCTCGTGGAGCGCGTCGCCTTCATCCACGAGCGGGTCGAATCCGCCGCCATCGCCGAGCAGTTCATCGAGGGGCGCGAGCTTTATGTCGGCGTGCTCGGCAACAACCGGCTGCGCGTCCTGCCGGTTTGGGAACTGAAATTCGGCAGCATGGGCGGGCGCAGATCACGGCACATCGCCACGGAGAAAGCCAAGCACGACACCGACTATCAGGAGAAGCTCGGCATCGTCGACGGGCCGGCCAAGGACCTCGCGCCCGAAGTCACCGCGCGCATCCAGCGCGCCGCGAAGCGCATCTACCGGGCGCTTGGCCTCGACGGCTACGCACGCATCGATTTTCGTCTCGCCGCCGACGGCACGCCGTATTTCATCGAAGCCAATCCCAACCCCGAGATCGCCAAGAGCCAGGAGTTCGCCACGGCGGCTCAACATGCCGGGCTCAAATATCCGGATCTCCTGCAGCGCATCCTGACGCTGGGGATCAGCCGGGCCAAGGCGGGGGTGTCGTTGGGGTGATGGCGGCTTGCGCGACTATCGTAGGGTGGGCAAAGGCGCAAAGCGCCGTGCCCACCTTCTTTTGTAGCGATGAAGACGGTAGGCTCGCTTCCGCCTTCGCTCTTCGAGCTACGGCGGACAAGTCGATTTGCCCACCCTACGGCAGCTAGCCTGCCTCGGCCTTCGCGCTCACCACGTCGGCAAATGACTTGAAGAACTCCCCCGCCAGCTTCGTCGCGGTCGAATTGATCAGCCGTGCTCCCAACTGCGCGAGCTTGCCACCGATCTGCGCATCGACTTCGTAATGCAACACCGTCACGTCGGCGCTCTCGGATTCCAACCGCACCACCGCGCCACCCTTGGCGAAGCCGGCGACGCCGCCGGAGCCCTCTCCTGAGATACGGTAACTGTTGGGCGGATCGAAATCGGACAGCGTCACCTTACCGCTGAACGTCGCCTTCACCGGGCCGACCTTGAAGACCACCGTCGCGGTCATCTCGTTCGGCGCGGTCACCTCGAGCGACTGGCAGCCCGGGATGCACTGCTTCAGCACAGCGGGATCGTTCAGCGCCGCCCACACCTGCTCGCGTGAGGCGGGAATTCGCTGGCTGTCGTTCATCTGCATGATCGGTGTCTCACTCTCTGCTTGCTGTTTGATTGGCCGCGCGCTGGCCACGCCGGCGTTCTCTGGTGATCTCGGCGAGGATCGACATTGCGATCTCCTCCGGCGTGATCGCGCCGAGATCGAGGCCGGCCGGCGCCTTGAAATCGTCGATCGCAGCCGCGCTGGCGCTCTCTGCAAGGAGTTTTGCGCGCAGCGAAGCCATCTTGCGGCGGCTGCCGACGAAGGCGTGATAACAGGCTTTGGTCGCGACCGCCGCGCGCAAGGCGGCCTCGTCGCCCTTGCCCTGCGTCGAGACGACGACGAAGCGCTTGGAGTCGTTGAGCTCGCCGAGCTGATAACCATCGATGACCGCGTCGGCGTCCGGCTGCGCCGTGAGATCGGCGGACGGCGCAGCAAACGTGACGTGATAGCCGAGCACGCGCGCCTGCGCCGCAAGCGACAGCGCCACCGGGCTCGCACCGAGAATGACGAGCGAGGGATGCGGCAGCACCGGCTCGACGAAGATGTCCATCGTGCCCTTGCTCGGGCACATGTTGCTGGCAAAGCGGATGCCGTCGCGGCTCTCCCCCGCGCTGACGCCGAGCTCGGCCAGCAGGTTCTCCGGCTGCACCGAGACCATGCGCGGCTCGCCATCGGCGAGCGCCTCGCGCGCCGCCTTCAGCACCGCGCCCTTGGCGCAGCCCCCGCCGATCCAACCCGCGACGATGGTGCCGTCGGCGGCGATGATCGCCTTGGCGCCAGCCTTCGCCGCGGTCACCGACACCGTGCGCACCACCGTCGCGAGCACGAAGGCACGCTCGGCGGCCTTCATCTGAGCGACTACATCAAGCACTTCGACATGAGCGGTCATCGGAAGCCTCCTCAAAGCTTCGCTAAATAGGGTTCGAGCGCTCGCAGGCTGCTCAGCGAATTCGCGCGCGCATAGAGATCGACATGCGGCAACGCAGCTCTTATGCCCCGCGCTTCGGGCGTGTAGCCCTCCCACGCCATCATCGGGTTGAGCCAGACAATGCGGCGACAGCGCCGGTGCAGCGCCGCCATCTCGCGGCCAAGCAATGCGGCATCGCCGGTCTCGTAGCCGTCGGACACGATCATCACGCAGCTGCGGGAATGGATCACGCGCGCGGCGTGCCAGCGATTGAAGGTTTGCAAGCACTCGCCGATCCTGGTGCCGCCGCCCGCGCCTTGCGCCATGATCGAGAGCCGGTCGAGCGCGCGGCCGGCGTCCTTCTCCTTCATCGCGTCGGAGACGTAGGCGAGGCGCGTGTGGAACAGGAACGCCTCGGCCTCACGGAACTGGTCGAGCACACCGTGGATGAAGCGCAAGAAGACTGCCGTGTACATGCTCATCGAGCCCGAGGCATCGAGCAGCACGACCAGCCGCAACGGCTTGTCCTTGCGCTGGCGTTTCACCAGGCTGATGGGAACGCCGCCATGGCTGATGTTGCGGTGAATCGTGCGGCGGAGATCAAGCCGGTAGCCACGCCGGCGCGCCAGATCGCGCCGGGTCAGCCGCGTCCGCATTGCCTTGGCGAGCGCTGCTGCGGCCTCATGGGCCTGCGCGACCTGGTCTGGATCGCTCAGCTTTCGGAAATCGACCTCGGCAAAATTGTCGGCGCGTGAAGCACCTTCCATGCGGCCCTCGCCGGAACGGCCTTCCGGCGCGTCGTCGGAGGACGGAAGCTGGTCTACGGCGGACTGGTTACTGCCCTGCTCCGCCGCGGCATCCTGCAAGCTCTTCAGCGAGGGATTGCTGGCGCCCGGTGTTGATCCAATCGTGCGGGAGCGCGAGCGCACGCGCTTGCCCAACCAGAACGCGTCGAACAGACCGTCGAACTTGTCCCAGTCGGATTTGCGTGCCGAGAACAGGTGCTTGAACGCCGTGCGCAGCAGACCCGGCCGCGCCGCATAGCCCGATGATATCAGCGTCGCCGCATCCTGCCCTTCGGCGAGCCCGACGCGAAAGCCGGCCTCGCGTAGCGTGCGCAGGAACGCCGCAAGCTTCGCGGAGACGAGGCGCGAGACCTCGTTGAGGTCATCATATCCGGGGCTGGAGCCACAGCAGCTCATGCGACCTTTCCCAGCAGGCGCTGTGTCACCTCTGGCGTGACACGGGCGCGGTCTTCGTGAGTCTTCAACAGGCAGACGAGCGTCTCATGCACAATCTCGGGTGCGTCGTGAAGATTGGTTACGTCGAGGCCGACGAGAGCTGCCGCCCAATCCAGCGTCTCCGCCACGCCCGGGACTTTTCGCAGCTCCTCCTTGCGCACACCCTCGACCATGCGCGCGATCTGGAGCGACAGCGACGGGCTCGCGCCCATGACGCGCGCCAGGATGATGCGGGTCTCGCGGTCGACGTCGGGATAGTCGACATAGTGATAGAGGCAGCGCCGGCGCAACGCGTCGGAGAGCTCGCGCGTGCCGTTCGAGGTCAGCACGACATGCGGGATGGTGATTGCGGGAATGGTGCCGAGCTCGGGGATCGAGACCTGGAAGTCCGAAAGCAGCTCCAGCAGGAACGCCTCGAACTCGTCGTCGGCGCGGTCGATCTCGTCGATCAGCAGCACCGGCGCCTTCGGCCGACGGATCGCGGCGAGCAAGGGGCGCTCGAGCAGGTATTTTTCCGAGAACACCTGGTCCTCGATGCTATCGCTGCCGCGATGGGCCTGGATCGCCAGCAATTGCCGCTGGTAATTCCACTCGTAGAGCGCGGAGGACTGATCTAGGCCCTCGTAGCATTGCAGCCGGATCAGCTCGGTCGCATGCACTTTTGCAAGTGCTTTCGCCACTTCCGTCTTGCCGACGCCCGCCTCGCCCTCGAGCAGCAGCGGACGCCGCAACAATTGCATCAGCGAGATCGCAGTCGCGAGGTCCGCATCGGCGATATAGCCCGATGCGGCCAGCGCTTGCGCGATCTCATCACGGCCCTTCATCGCTACGCCACCGCGCCCAGATCCTTCGCCGCCTTCCAGTTGCGCCAGAAATCATGCGGCATCTGGATGTGCGTGCTGCCCAGGAACGAGAACGCGTCGTTGACGGCATTGGAGAAGGCCGGCACACCGCCGACATTCGGGCTTTCGCCGACGCCCTTGGCGCCGATCGGGTGATGCGGCGACGGGGTGACGGTGAAGTCGGTTTCCCAATGCGGCGTCTCCACCGCAGTCGGCATGAAGAAATCCATAAACGAGCCGGTGACGACGTTACCTACCTCGTCGTAGCGGATCTCCTGGCCCATCGCGATGGCGAAGGCTTCGGTCAGGCCGCCATGCACCTGCCCCTCGATGATCATCGGGTTGATCCGGGTGCCGCAATCGTCGAGCGCATAGAAGCGCCGGACCTTGTACACGCCGGTATCGACGTCGATGTCCATCACGCAGAGATAAGCGCCGAACGGATAGGTCATGTTGGGCGGATCGTAATAGCTCACCGCTTCCAGTCCCGGCTCCATGCCCGGCGGCACCGAGTTGTACGCCGCCCAGCAGATGTCCTTCATCGACATGAACTTCTCCGGCAGGCCCTTCACCCGGAAGCCGTCGATGTCGAATTCGAGATCGTCCTCGTGGACCTCGAGCTTGTAGGCCGCGATCATCTGCGCCTTGGCCTTGATCTTTCGCGCGGCCATGGCGATTGCGGCACCCGCGACCGGCGTCGAGCGTGAGCCGTAAGTGCCGAGCCCATAGGGCGCGGTGTCGGTGTTGCCCTCCTCCACCATGATGTTATCGGCGGGAATGCCGATCTCGGTGGCGATGATCTGGGCCCAGGTGGTCTCGTGGCCCTGGCCCTGGCTTTTTGAACCGACCCGCGCGATGCCGGCCCCGGTCGGATGCATCCGGATCTCGCAGGAGTCGAACATCGCAATGCCGAGGATGTCGCAGTTCTTCGACGGGCCAGCACCGACGATCTCGGTGAAGAAGGAGATGCCGAGCCCCATGATCTCGCGGGTCTCCCCCCGCGCGAACGCGGCACGCTTCTCCGCCTGCTCCTTCCGGAGCGCGGCGTAGCCGGTCGTCTCCATCATCTTGCGCATGGCGGTGTGGTAGTCGCCGGAATCGTATTCCCAGCCGAGCGCCGAGTGATAGGGGAACTGCTCCGGCTTGATGAAGTTCTTCAGCCGGAGTTCAGCGGGGTCCATGTTGAGCTTCTGCGCCAGAATATCCATGGCGCGCTCGATGCAGTAGGCCGCCTCCGTGACGCGGAACGAGCAACGGTAGGCGACGCCGCCCGGCGCCTTGTTGGTGTAGACGCCATCGACAGCCAGATGTGCGGTCGGGAAGTCATAGGAGCCAGTGACGATGTTGAAGAAGCCGGCCGGCCATTTCGACGGGTCGGCGCAGGCGTCGAACGCACCGTGATCGGCGAGCACGTGGACGCGAAGGCCGGTGACCTTGCCGTCCTTGGTCGCGGCGATCTCGGTGGTCATGTGATAGTCGCGCGCGAACGAGGTCGCGGTGAGGTTCTCGATGCGGTCCTCGACCCATTTCACCGGCTTGCCGGTGACGATGGAGGCCACCGCCGCACAGATATAACCGGGATAGGCGCCGACCTTGTTGCCGAAGCCACCGCCGATGTCGGGCGCGATCACGTGGATCTTATGCTCCGGAATTTTTGCGATCAGCGCCACCACGGTGCGGATCACGTGCGGGGCCTGGAAGGTGCCGTAGATCGTCAGCTCGCCCTTGATCTTGTCAAAAGAGCAGACGCACTGGCAGGTTTCGAGCGGCGACGGATGGGTGCGGTGATAAGAGATCATCTCCTTGATCGTGACCTCCGCCTTCCTAAAGGCGGCGTCTGTGAGGTCCTTGTCGCCGACGGTCCACTCGAAGATGTGGTTGTCGTGCTTGCGCGGACCATGCGCGCCGGACATCTTGCCGACGAGATCCTCGCGCAGCACCGGCGCGTTCGCGTCCATCGCCTTGAAGGGATCGACCAGCGGCGGCAGCGGCTCGTATTCGACGATGACCGCGTTGATGCCGTCATCGGCCGCATAGCGGTCGGTGGCGACGACGAAGGCGACCTCCTGATTCTGAAACAGCACCTTGCCGTCGGCCAGAACCATCTGCACGTCGCCGGCCAAGGTCGGCATCCAGGCGAGGTTCACGGTCTTCAGCGTCTCGGCGGTGATCACCGCGAGCACGCCGGGCACCTTCAGCGCCGCGCTGTCGTCGATCTTCTTGACGCGCGCATGCGGGTGCGGCGAGCGGACGAAGTCGCCGTGCAGCATGCCGGGCAGCTTGACGTCGTCGACGTAATTGCCCTTGCCTTGGGTGAAGCGGATGTCCTCGACGCGCTTGCGCTTGCAGCCCATGCCTTCGAGTGCGGCGGTGCGTTGTTCCCGCGTGGGAGTGAGGTCGTTCATTCTGCGGCCTCCTGGAATTCCACGCCGTTGATCTTTGCGGCGGCGTATTGAATGGCTTTGACGATGTTCTGGTAGCCGGTGCAGCGGCAGATGTTGCCGGAGATGCCCATCCGGATTTCCGGCTCGCTCGGCGAGGGATTTTCCTTCAGCAGCCGATGCGCGCGGACGATCATGCCGGGCGTGCAGAAGCCGCATTGCAGGCCGTGCATCATGCGGAAACCTTCCTGCAAGGCCGACAGCGTGCCGTCGGCGTTGGCCATGCCTTCGATCGTGGTGATGTCGGAGCCATCGGCCTGCACCGCGAACATGGTGCAGGACTTCACCGACATGCCGTCGATGTCGACGGTGCAGGCGCCGCAATGCGTGGTCTCGCAGCCGATATGGGTGCCGGTCATCTGCAGATTCTCGCGGATGAAATGCACCAGCAGCGTGCGCGGCTCGACGAGGCCTTCGACCTCGGCGCCGTTCACCTTCATGGTGACGTGTGTTTTAGCCATCGATCCCCCTCCCTTACTTCGCGACAGCGGCGGCGCGCTGAAGCGCGCGCGTCACCATGATGCCGCCGACATGTTTTCGGTATTCGACCGGGCCGCGGGCATCCGCAGCTGGTGCCATGATCGCTGCGGCCGCAGCGGCGGCCTTCTTCAACGTCGCCGCATCGAGGCTGGTGCCAATCACGGCCTTGGCGGCATCGGCAGCCAGCAGCGGCGTCTCGTGGACGTTGGTGAGCCCGATCGCGCAGGTCGCGACCTTGCCGCCGGACATGGTGAGAACCACGGCGGCGGCGGCGGTGGCGTAGTCACCGACCTTGCGCTTGAGTTTTTCGTAGGCGTAGCCGTGGCCGGCCGCGGGCACGGGAACCGAGACGGAGGTCAGGATCTCGCCGGGCTCGAGCGCGGTGAAATAGGCGCCCTGATAGAAGTCGGCCGCCGCGACGTCGCGGGAGCCACCCGGGCCTTCGAGGCGATAGGTTGCCCCCAAGGTCATCATCAGCGCCGGCATGTCATTGCCGGGATCCCCATTGGCGACATTGCCGCCGATCGTGCCGCGGTAGCGCACCTGCGGGTCGGCGATCAGCAGTGCCGCTTCATGCAGGATCGGCATCGACTGGGCGATTTCGTCGGAGGCCAGCAGCTCGTGCTGGGTGGTCATCGCGCCGATGACAAGATTGTTGCCGTCGCGGCTGATGCCCTTGAGGGCGGCGATGCCGTGCAGGTCGATCAGATGGGCGGGGGTGGCGAGCCGAAGCTTCATCATCGGCACCAGACTGTGCCCGCCGGCCAGCGGCCGGGCATCCTCGCCGAGGTCTGCCAAGAGCTTGACGGCATCGGCGACACTCGCCGGCCGGTGATAGCTGAATGAGCCTGGGATCATCATCTCCTCCTCGTCGTCCTCTTGCGCGTGACGGCGCGGACGTTGGAGGGGACGGTCACTCCGAGAGGGGCAACCCGCAATCATTCGGGCACGGAACAGCGGATTTCGCACGAGTTGCGGCGGGGAACGCACGAATTGCGTCAGGTGAGGCGACGTATGGCGCGGCGGCCACCTACCCTCCCCTGGAGGGGGAGGGTCGACCGCGCGAAGCGCGGGCGGGGTGGGGTGATCTCTCCACTCGGGGGGTATTCATCGCGGAGGGACCGTCACCCCACCCCGCTCCGCACTACGCTCCGCTCCATGCGAAGCGACCCTCCCCCTCCAGGGGAGGGTAAGAAAGAACGCGCCTCCCGTGCGGCCCGACTCTACGCGTGCCGCCGGTTCGCTAGGCCCAACCTTGCCTTCACCTCAGCTATCTTGGCACGGCTGACCGGGACCCGATGCGGCGACGGACCGTCGAGCTCGAGCACGGCGCCATCCCCCTCTTTGCGGACCAATGCGACATGGGGGATGGCAACGATATGGCTGCGGTGCACCCGGAGGAACAACGAGGGATCGAGCTGGGCCTCGGCCTCCGAGATCGACCAGGGGCACATTCGCTCGCGGGTGCCGTCGTGAACACGGGTGTAATGCGCATCGGCCCGGACGCTGCGGACATTGGCTGTCTCGATGAAGTGCGTGCCGTCGGCGCTCTCGACCGGCAACCGGGGAACCGGCGTGCGGGGCGGCTGGCCGAGACCGCCGAGCGGGGCCACCGGGCGCGGAGCTGCAGCCGGCGCAGCGATCAGTTCGATGGCGGCCGCCGCGACCGGCGAAGCAGCCGGTTCGGCAGCAACAGAGGTCGACGTCTGACGCCGCTGGTCGGGAACCAGCGACAGCAGGAAGCCGGCTGCGATGACGAAGCACAGCACCGCAACGATGATCGACAGGATTTGCTGCGACGCGGCAAGACCGCCGCCGGCATGGTGATGCGCCGCGCCGGTCAGCGGCTCGAAATGCATGCCGAGCATCGCCGTGTAATGCATGCCGGAGACGGCGATGCCGAACGCAACCGAACTGACGATCAGCCGGACGCCCTCCTGCTGCGCCAGGAAGGCGCGCAAACCACCATAGGCGGTGACGATCGCGACCACGACCGAGAGCAGCACCATGGTCCGGTCGTGGACGATGCCGAAGTGACCGGCGAGACCATGAATGCCGACATAATGCATGCTGGCGATGCCGACGCCGAGCAGGACCGCCGACGAGGCCACTCGCTTCAGGGATGGCTCGCCGATCGAGACAAAGAAAAGAGAAATGCCGACCACCAGCGCGCAGATCAGGAACGAGATGATGGTGGGAAGAACGAGATAGACCGTGTCCGGCGGCAGCGGCGCGGCCAGCATGCCGACGAAATGCATGGTCCAGATGCCGACGGCCAGAAATGCCGCCGCACCCGCGAGCAGAACGCGGTTGCTGACGCCGGGCGTGTTGCGGATGCGAGCAGCAAGCGCAAAGCCGGTATAGCCACCCAGACTCGCGATCGCCACAGAGAGCGCGACGAGATAGGGATCGTGTCCTTCGAACATGATCTTGTCGGCCGCCCGTCTCCACGGCACGGCCTCCTCCCGCCGCCGACTTTATAGGGACGGCGACGGGATTGACAATCAGCGGCGTGTGAGCGGACGGCTACACAATGCCCGCCGCGACCTGACCGCGCAGGCGCTCCAGGCCGAGCAATGTCTCGGCACAGGCTGCGGCGACCTCGACGCCCTTGATCGCAAAATGCCTGCGGAAGAAATCGTAGTGCACCTCGGTCTCGTGGAATTGCTGCGGCGTCAGCACCGCCGAGAACACCGGCACCTCGGTGCGCAGCTGCACGTCCATCAGCGCCTTGATCACGGTGTCGGCGACGAACTCGTGTCGGTAGATGCCGCCGTCGACGACGAGGCCCGCCGCGACGATCGCGGTGTAGCGCCGCGTCTTGGCGAGGATCTGCGCATGCAGCGGGATCTCGAACGAGCCCGGCACCTCGAACACGTCGACATGATTGAGGTGACGTGCGGCCGCCTCCTTCACGAAGGCGATGCGGGCCTCCTCGACCACGTCGCGGTGCCAGCAGGCCTGCACGAAGGCCACCCGCTGCGGTTTCGCGAAGCGCGGATGCTCGGGTGCCGGATCCTGCGGAACCGGCGGTTGGGTGACTTCGGAAGTTTCGGTTTGGGGGTCTTGCAACATCTGATTCATGGCTTTCCTTCAAAGGACCAGAATCAGGGCACACGGAACGACAAGCAGCCGCACCTTGCGATGCGTCTGCCACCGACCGTTCTCTTTCATCCGGACTTTAACCGTCGGCTTCGGAGTTGCACCGAATCTGCTGACCCTTCCCTTCGGCAAAATTCCTTTTCAGGAAGATCCTTGGGGGAAGGCGCTCGCGGGCTTGGGCCTTGCGACCCTTACCGCCGGTGGGGACTTTCACCCCGCCCTGAGAACATCGGCCGCCCGGGATGAACGGCCTGACCGGAAATATGACGCCACCCGGCGGCCGCAGCAAGCGCGTTCCGCATGAAAAACCGCATGGTCCCATGCCGCCATGACGGGTGTGGCCTCGCCCGGCGGAATTAACGATTGGCGCGCCATCGGCGAATCCGATTCCGATTTGTTCTCATTCGTTAAGAATTGTGGCGGAGATGAGCTGTGGACGAACGAGTCCTGGCTTGTGGACGGACTCGGCAGCCAGTTGCGCAGATTCCGCAAATCACATCACTTGATCCGCGATAGGCTCGCGCTGATCCGAGGGGATCGCGACAGCGACGTTGAGGGAGCGCGCCGGGCCGACCGAGTGCGTATCAAAGACAACAAAAAGGCAAGAGGTCGAGACGGAATGTCCCTGCTCGAAGGCACTATCGATTCCAGAAATCACCCGCTCGCGGTGGTCGAGGACATCGCTGCCAGCAACAACTGGCCGTTCGAACGCTCCGGCGAAGACGAGCTCACGATTGTCTCCAAGGGACAATGGACCGACTATCAGATCTCCTTCACCTGGATGGGTGAGATCGAGGCGCTGCATCTGGCTTGCGCCTTCGACATGAAGATTCCGGTTGCACGGCGGAGCGAAGTGCAACGGCTGGTCGCTGCGGTCAACGAGCAATTGTGGGTCGGCCATTTCGACCTGTGGACCAACACCGGCATGATCATGCACCGCCAGGCCCTGGTGCTGCCGGGCGGGCTCACCGCCTCGACCGCGCAATGCGAAGCCATGCTCGCCGGCGCCATCCACGCTTGCGAGCGCTACTTTCCGGCGTTCCAGTTCGTGGTGTGGGCCGGCAAGACCACCGCGCAGGCGATGGACGCGGCGATGTTCGACACGGTGGGAGAGGCGTAAGGCCTCTCTCCAAGATGGTGAGGGGCGCGCGCGCCCTCCTCAGCATCGTGCCGGACAGGCGGAGCGCAGATCCGGACCCATACCGCGTGATTTCTCCGTATCGCGCGATGCTTGTTGCTCCGCCCTCCATCCACTAGAACCGCCTGTGGTTATGGGTCCCGGCCTTCGCCGGGACGACACCTTTGTTTGTGGTGACCACAGTGGCAGACAGCAGCACTCTCAAGAACATCACCGGCACCATCCTCCTCGCCGGCGCCGGCAAGATGGGCGGCGCGATGCTGACCGGATGGCTTTCGGGCGGGCTCGATCCGCGCCGCGTCGCGGTGATCGATCCGCACATCTCACCTGAGATCACCGCGCTTGCCGCCAACGGCGTTGCGCTCAATCCCGATGTCAGCGCCGTCGGCACGGTCGAGACTCTGGTCGTCGCGGTGAAGCCGCAGATGTTCCGCGAGGCCGGCGCCAAACTGAAGCAATTCGTCTCGGACAAGACCTCGGTGGTCTCGATCATGGCGGGAACCACGATCGCATCGCTCGAAGAGGTCTGCGGTGGCGCTGTGGTGCGCGCGATGCCGAACACGCCGGCCGCGATCGGTCGCGGCATCACGGTCGCCGTCGCGGCGAAGAACGTCAGCACCACGCAGCGCGCGGTAGCCGATGCGCTGCTGCGTGCCACCGGCTCGGTCGAATGGGTCGAGGATGAAGGCCTGATGGATGCGGTCACCGCGGTGTCCGGCTCAGGCCCGGCCTATGTGTTCCTGCTCGCCGAAGAGCTCGCGCGCGCCGGCGTCGAGGCCGGACTGCCCGAGGCGCTGGCGACGAAGCTTGCACGCGAAACCGTCGCCGGCTCTGGTGAACTTCTGCACCAGTCGGAGCTTCCCTCCAGCACGCTACGCCAGAACGTCACCTCGCCCGGCGGCACCACCGCCGCGGCACTCGGCGTGCTGATGGGCGAGCCGGGCCTGCGCGATCTGATGATCCGCGCAATCGCGGCCGCGACGAAGCGGTCGAAGGAGCTGGCGAAGTAAGCAGGTGTCGTAGGGTGGGCAAAGCGGCTTGTCCGCCGAAGCTCGACGAGCGAAGGCGGAAGCGTGCCCACCAACTTCGTTCGCGATCCCGAAAAGATGGTGGGCACGGCGCTTCGCGCCTTTGCCCACCCTACGGCATCGCGCTCGCCGCTACGCCCCGAGCCGCTTGTTGAACATCTCGACATTCACGAGCCCGCGCGCATGGCGGCCCTCGCCGAGCCTGCGCGTGCCCTCGAACGCCTCGACCTCGAAACGGATGACGCGGCGCTCGACCGCGACCACCTTCGCGGTGGTCCGCACCGTCGCACCGACGAGAGCGGCTGCGAGGTGGCGGATGTCGACTTCGGTGCCGACGGTGACCCAGCCCGGCTGAAGCGCGGCGCGGATCGCATCGCCCGACGTCATCTCCATCTCCAGGATCATCATCGGCGTCGCATAGACCATGGGCATGCCGGGCACGAAATGCCCGACCGTCCGCTCGGCCGGCACCACCAGCGTGCGCTCGGCGCTCATGCCGACCTTGATGAAGTCGCGTGCGTCCATGGGGGCCTCAAACTCCGCCGTCGTCCCGGACAAGCGCAGCGAAGCGGAGCGCCGATCCGGGACCCATAACCACAGGGAGTAGTTTGGCGAAGACTCGGAGTTACCAGCTCGCCAAATAACCACTGCCTGTGGTTATGGGTCCCCGCTCCCGTGCGCAATTGCGCACTCGGCGGGGACGACAGTGGAGACTGCCGATATAGCGCTGGCTACTTCTTCGCAGCCGCCGCGCGCTCCACAAACGTCTTGCCGCCCTTCATCTTGTGACGGAGCGGGGCTTCGTTGATCTGGATGACGACGGCATCGGCATCGACGCCGAGATTCTTCACCAGGGCCTGGGTGATGTCGCGCATCATGCCGGCCTTCTGCTCGTCGGTGCGGCCTTCGGCCATGCTGACGGTAATCTCAGGCATCGTTCTCTCCCTTGCGGCCGAACACCGGCCATTGACGGTCGCCATCAAACAAGACGTGGATGCCGGGGACAAGCCCGGGCGTGACGGCCTTCCGGAATGGCTATCCCCACTTTACGTCATGGCGGCCCAGGACTTCGCGCACCTTGGCGACGAGGTCGGCTTCGCTGCACGAGAACTGCGCCGGGCGGCTCTCGCGCCACTCCTGGTTGGAGGCGATCGCGGCGGCGGCCTTGGCGCCTTCGATCAGATCCTTGATCTGCAGCTCGCCGCGCGCCTTTTCATCCGAGCCCTGGATGATCACGCAAGGGCTGTTGCGGCGGTCGGCATATTTGAGCTGGTTGCCCATGTTCTTGGGATTGCCGAGATAGAGCTCGGCTCGGATGCCGGCAGCGCGCAAGGACGCCACCATTTTCTGATAGTCGGCGACGCGGTCGCGATCGAACACGGTGACGACGACGGGGCCGAATTCGGGCCGCGTGTCGAGCTTGCCGAGGAGCGTCAGCGCGGCCTGAAGCCGTGATACGCCGATCGAGAAACCGGTCGCCGGCACCGGCTCGCCGCGGAAGCGCGAGACGAGGCCGTCGTAGCGGCCGCCACCACCGACGGAGCCGAACCGCACGGGCCGGCCCTTTTCATCCTTGGTCTCGAGCAGCAGCTCGACCTCAAGTACGGAACCCGTGTAATATTCGAGACCGCGGACGACTTCGGAAGCAATACGTATCCGCTGAGAGCCATAACCAGCCGACGTCAAGATAGAACAAATCTGCTCAAGCTCCTCTAGCCCCTGTAATCCGGTTGGAGAATTCAGAAGTGGTCGCCAATTTGTGAGCAAAGTGTCGTTAGAAAAGAAGTAGCCGGGGGCACCATCATCTGCGGCCCAAGCTTGATTGTCGGACAAATGCTGTTTGAACTGCGCGGGACTTAAGCACCAGTCGTCTTCGTAGGGCTGGTTGTCGCTATCAACTCTTACCCAAGACTCATTGTGTCCGCCTGCAACACGAAAGACTATCTCCATTTGATCTGGAGTAAGGCCCGCGCCCTTAGTAAAATCCCCTTTGCCTTCCTCACCGCCATCCCAACGACCAGGTCCGAGCAGTTTCCTGATGTCGTCGGTTGAAAACTTATCAAGTTTATCGATTGTCCTCAGAACGGTGAGCCTACGTACCGCATTTTCTTCGCCGCCCAGTCCAATGGATTCCAATACCCCATCAAATATCTTGCGACTATTGATCTTCACTACGTAGGAGCCGCGAGGAACTCCCAATGCCTCCATCGTGTCCGCGGCCATCATGCACATCTCTGCATCCGCCGCCGGCGTCGCCGAGCCGACCGTGTCGGCATCGAACTGCATGAACTGGCGGAAACGGCCGGGGCCGGGCTTCTCGTTGCGGAACACGTAGCCGACGCGGTAGCTGCGGTAGGGCAGGACCAGACCGTCGGTGCCGTATCGCTCGCCGACATAGCGGGCGAGCGGCGCGGTCAAATCGTAGCGCAAGCTGATCCACTGCTCGTCGTCGTCCTGGAACGAGAACACGCCCTCGTTCGGACGGTCCTGATCGGGCAGGAACTTGCCGAGCGCGTCGGTGTATTCCATCGCCGGCGTTTCCACGGGCTCGAACCCGTAGAGCTCGTAGACGGTGCGGATCTTCTCGACCATCTCGCGCGTCGCCCGGATCGCGGCGGGGTCGCGATCCTCGAGCCCGCGCGGCAGGCGCGCCTTCAGTTTCTGGGGTTTTTTGGGTTTCTCGGCCATGCGCGGCGTTTACCAGCCGACGCGCGGTGCGGCAACCGAAGTTCGCTTTACTTCGCCCCGCTTGCGGGGAGAGGGGAAGAGAATCTACGGCTGCTCCATCCGGGCCCTCAGGGCATCCGCGTCGGCCTTTGGCAGCGACTTCAGCGTCGGCTTGATGGTTTCGCCTCCGACGATCTTGCCGTTGCGCATGAACATCCAGTCTGAAATGTCCGCTTCGCTGAACTTGACCGCGTCGCCGGCCCGTTTGCCCGGCAGATCGCGCGGCTCGTTGGCGAAGAGGCCCGAATAGGTACCGTTCGGCAGCTTCTTCACGTCACCGATCCAGATATGCTCTCCGCCCCTGCGGGTCGAAAAGCGCACCTTCAAGGCGTGCCCGCTCTCCGACGGCTTTGGCGCGTCATAGGACGCCCAGAAGGTGGGAAGCGTACCGCGGGCGCGCGCGATCGCGGTGTTCATCTCGGGATCGGTGGTGCGCACGTCGACGATCGGCGAGCGGTCTTGCGCTACGACCTCCGGCATGGGCCCGATGGTCAGGATGCCGAAAACGCTGACGCCGGTGATTGCGGCGAGAACGACCCATTTCATGGGCTGGGAGAGTTTTGTTGCCATGTTCGCGATGTCCAGGATGCTTCGATGTCTCCTGGCTTTGTCGCGTGTCGGCAGCAGCACGTTCATAGCGCAATAAGCCACAAACGTTGCGCGTTTCCCCTCTCCCTTGTGCGAGAGGGGAAACGTAATCGCCGTCGATCAAAACACCTTGCGGATCCAGTTGTGCGGATCGTTGGTGCGGCCGTACTGGATGTCGATGAGCTGCTTGCGCAGGCCCGTGGCGACGGGGCCGGCGGCGCCGCCGCTGATCTCGAAATCGCCGCTCACCGAACGCACCTTGCCGATCGGCGAGATCACGGCAGCGGTGCCGCAGGCGAACGCTTCCTTCAGCTTGCCGCTCGCCGCATCCTTGCGCCACTGGTCGAGCGAGTACGGCTTCTCGCGCACCGTCTTGCCGGCATCCTTCGCGAGCGCGATGATGGAGTCGCGGGTGATGCCGGGCAGGATCGTGCCGAGCGGCGGCGTCGAGAGCGAGCCGTCCTCGAACACGAAGAAGACGTTCATGCCGCCGAGCTCCTCGATGTAGCGGCGCTCGACCGCGTCGAGGAAGACGACCTGATCGCAACCGTGCTGGATCGCTTCGGCCTGCGCACGCAGGCTCGCGGCATAATTGCCGCCGCACTTGACGGCGCCGGTGCCGCCGATCGCGGCGCGGGTGTAGTTCTCCGAGACCCAGATCGAGACCGGCGCAGGTCCGCCCTTGAAATAGGAGCCAACCGGCGAAGCGATCACCGCGAAGATGTATTCGGACGACGGCTTGACGCCGAGGAAGGTCTCGCTCGCGATCATGAAGGGGCGCAGATAAAGGCTGCCCTCGCCACCCGGCATCCAGGCGCGGTCGATGCGCACGACCTGCTCCACCGCCTCGATGAAGACGTCCTCGGGCAGCTGCGCCATCGCCATGCGGTCGGCGGAATCCTTGAAGCGGCGCGCATTGGCGTCGGGGCGGAACAGGTTCACACCGCCGTCGTCACGCTTGTAGGCCTTGAGGCCTTCGAAGATTTCCTGCGCGTAGTGCAGGACCGCGCCGGCCGGATCGAGCTGGAAGTTGGCGCGCGCCTCGATGCGTGCTTCGTACCAGCCGCCCTTGGCCTGGTTGTAGCGGACGATCGCCATGTGATCGGTGAAAACCCGACCGAAGCCGGGGTCCACCAGCTTGGCGACGCGGTCCTTCTCGGATGTCGGATTGGATGCGGGCTGGATGTCGAATTTCATACTCATGTCCTTGCCTCCCGCTGCCGGTAGCGGCGCTGTTCTGGCGCCCGCCTGCCCTGTTTGGGCCCGGCTGGCTTGATTAGGTTGTGGCTGGACCGCCGCCAGCCTTGTTACGGCCGGTTTCCGTGGCCAGCATGTCGCCGAGGACATGCTTTTGCGGAACGCGGAAGTCCAGTATGTTTTGCCGAAATGCCGCTCGACAATCGCACGGTAGATCTGCTTCGGCCGTCGTCGCCTGTCCGGCTCTCTCCGGCCGCTCCTAGAACTGCCACCCGACGCGAAGCGATCTAAAATTTCGTGCGGGCTGATCGTTTTGTAACATTGAACCCAAGATACGTCAATATGCCTGACATAAATTTCGCAACTCCCTCTCAAGACGCAGCCGAGCCGCGGCCGGCCGCAGGCGATGGAGGCAATTTGCGCTGGGATATCATCGAACTGCTGTTCTTCGCCTATCGTGATTTCGTCGGCGATCCCGACCAGGAGCTGGAGGCTTTCGGCTTCGGCCGGGCCCACCACCGGGTCATGCATTTCGTCTATCGCTATCCCGGCCTCAAGGTCGCCGACCTGCTCGATGTCCTGCGCATCACAAAACAGTCGCTCGGCCGCGTGCTCAAGCAGCTCCTGGACGAGGGCTATATCGTGCAGAAGACCGGCGACAATGACCGCCGCCAGCGCCTGCTCTACGCGACGCCGAAGGGCGAGGCGCTGGTGCAGAAGCTCGCCGGGCTCCAGACCACGCGGATCACCAAGGCGCTCGCCGAGTTGGCGCCGCAGGATGCCGATACCGTCAAGCGTTTCCTGCGCGCGATGATCGACCGCGACGATCCGGACAAGGTGCTGGAGACGATCTTCGCCAACGTCAATCAGGACGGAAAGGAGTGAACGTGCCGTTCGCTGCCACGCTCGCCCGCCCGCCGGTAGAACCGGCCGACGATGCGCCGCATCTGCTGCTGGTCGACGACGACCGCCGCATCCGCGATCTGTTGTCGCGCTTCCTCGCCAGCGAAGGTTATCGCGTCACTACCGCCGCAAGCGCCGGCGATGCACGCTCGAAGCTCATGGGGCTGCATTTCGATCTCCTGATCCTCGACGTCATGATGCCCGGCGAGACCGGCTTCGATCTCGCCCGCTTCATCCGGACCTCCTCCTCGGTGCCGATCGTGATGCTGACGGCGCGGCACGAGGCCGAAGCCCGCATCGAGGGCCTGCAGATCGGGGCCGACGATTACGTGGCAAAACCGTTCGAGCCGCGCGAGCTTGCGCTGCGCATCAACAACATCCTCAAGCGCGCCGCACCGCCGCCGCAAACCGCCGCGGTGGAGAAGATCGCGTTCGGCCCTTACGTCTACCATCTCGATCGCGGCGAGCTGCGCCAGGGCGAGGAGGTCATTCACCTCACCGACCGCGAACGCGAGATGCTGCGGATTCTCTCGGAGACCCCGGGCGAGACCGTGCCGCGCAGCGCGCTCACCGGCAATGGCAGCGTCAACGAGCGCGCCGTCGACGTGCAGATCAACCGCCTCAGGCGCAAGATCGAGACCGACCCCGCCAATCCGCTGTTCCTCCAGGCGGTACGCGGGATCGGCTACCGCCTGGTGGCCTCGCCATAAAGCAGTGAAGCGCGACCGATGAGCACGATCGATACCGGCCTGACGCTGTTGAAGAGCGCCGCCGGCCGCGTCTCCGCCGCCAATGGCTGGATGGGCAACGCATTCAAAGGCTGGATGCCGACCGGCCTCTATGCCCGCGCGCTGCTCATCATGATCGTGCCGATGGTGATCCTGCAATCGGTCGTCGCCTTCGTGTTCATGGAGCGGCACTGGAACACGGTGACGCGCCGCCTGTCGGCTGCCGTCGTGCAGGACATCGCCGCGCTGATCGACGTCTACAAGGGCTATCCGCAGGACAAGGACCGCAACGAGATCCGCCGCATCGCCCAGCAGCGCCTCGGCCTCGTCGTCGACTTCCTCCCCGCCGGCGACATGCCGCCGCCGGGCCCAAAACCGTTCTTCTCGCTGCTCGACCAGACGCTGTCGGTGCAGCTCGGCCGCCAGATCGGACGCTCGTTCTGGATCGACACCGTCGGCCGCTCCAACCTCGTCGAGATCCGCATCCAGCTCGACGATGCCGTAATGCGCGTGTTCGCGCAGCGTAGCGCCGCCTATGCCTCGAACTCGGAGATCTTCCTGTTCTGGATGGTCGGCACGTCCTCGATCCTCCTGATCGTAGCCGTGCTGTTCCTGCGCAACCAGATCAAGCCGATCCTGCGGCTGGCAGACGCCGCCGAGAGTTTCGGCAAGGGCCGCGAGGCGCCGAACTTCAGGCCGCGCGGCGCGCGCGAGGTACGGCGCGCGGCGGTCGCCTTCCTCGAGATGAAGTCACGCATCGAGCGCACGATGGAGCAGCGCACCGCGATGCTAGCCGGCGTCAGCCACGATCTGCGCACCATCCTGACCCGGTTCAAGCTCGAGCTGGCGCTGATTGGCGACAACCCAGAGCTTGAGGGCATGCGCAAGGACGTCGACGAGATGTCGATGATGCTGGAGGACTACCTTGCGTTTGCCCGCGGCGATTCCGGCGAGCAGTCGCAGCCGACCGACATGGCGCAGGCGCTCGAGGAGCTGCGCAGCGACGCCGAGCGCCACGGCCACACCGCGACCGTCGCGTTCCACGGTCTGCCCGTGGTGACCGTGAAGCCGGCCTCGTTCAAGCGCTGCCTCGCCAACCTCGTCACCAACGCGGCGCGCTACGGCAAGAGCATCGCCATCAACGGCCAGCGCGATCACCGTTATTTGACCGTCACGGTCGAGGACGACGGCCCCGGCATTCCCGCGCACTTGCGCGAAGAGGTGTTCAAGCCGTTCCTGCGGCTCGACAACGCCCGCAACCAGGACGAAGGCGGCACCGGCTTGGGGCTAGCCATCGCCCGCGACATCGCGCGCTCGCATGGCGGCGACATCACCCTCGGCGACAGCCCGATGGGGGGATTAAGGGCGAGTGTCCGGATTCCGGTGTAGGCGGCTCTTCCTTCTCCCCTTGTGGGAGAAGGTGGCGCGAAGCGCCGGATGAGGGGTTGTTTCCGCGAATTCAGAAGTAAGAGAGTCACGCGCGGAGAGATACCCCTCACCCGTCTCGCCGCTACGCGGCGAGACACCCTCTCCCACAAGGGGAGAGGGGAAGACAAACCTACTTCGGCAGCAACGCCTTCAACTTGTCCATGTCGCGCACGTTCATCTTGAAGCCGCCGGGCATCACGATGTCGCCGGGCTTCTGGTCGGGCTTGCAGGCCCCGAGCCACTTGGCTTCGAGCTGCATCGTGGTGTCGCGGCCTGCTGCGCCGGCGGCGCCGCCTTGTGCATGCGACGAGGTCTTCACCGTATAGGCCGAGTTGAAATCGCCGGTGATCTCGGCATGCGAGGTCGTGCTGATGCCGGCGACGTTGCACTCGGAATCACTGACATAGCCGGTCGCGGTCTTCTTGATGTCCTGCTTGGCGCAGATCTGCTTGGCCATCGGGGAGACGTTGTTGTTCATCTCCTTGTCGACGGTCTCGTCGGTGCAGTGCTGCATGGTCATCTCGGGCATGGGCGTGCCGGTCCTGACCATCTTCATTTCCCAGAGACCGGCCTTGCGCACCGGCAGATCGTCGGCGCTGGCGCTGCCTGCCGACACCACAAGACAAAGGGCCGAGCCGAGCAAAGCGAGCTTGCGCGTCATGTGGGAAGCTCCCGACGTTCCGAAAGCGCCTCAGTACAGCGTACGGATCGGCTGTTGGGCAGCGCCATAGGGCACCCAACGGCAGGAGAACGAGATATAGCCGCCCTCAAAGGCCTGCACCGCGAGGAATTTCACGACCTTGCCGTAGCGCGCGCAGTGATCGACCGCGACCTGCCGCGCATCAGCCTGGGTCGCCAGCGAATAAGCGATGATGCCGCCGGTGTCGTTGCCCTTGAACGGAGGCACCGGAAGGAGATCGGCGCGTGCCGACTGGCTGGCCATCATCCCCAGGGCAAGAAAGCCCGCGGCCGCAATGATTCGCATTCCCGTTACTCCAATTGGTTGGGACCAGTTTACGGTGCCGGGAGGTCCATGAAAAGAACTGATGCCCCGCCGGCTGCGAGGTTGGGGTCAACTCTTGGCCAAGTGTTGCCGCGCTGCACTTGACCTGCCCCGGCCTTCGCGGCACCGTCCATCCTTCGCAAGACCCAGCTGTCCGGATTGCCCATGCGCGCCCTCCCCCTGAAATCGCTCCGCTTTGCCACCTTGCTTGGCCTCATGTTCGGGGCGCTGTCGCTCGGTGAGGCCAGGGCCGCCAATCCGCTGGAGCTGAACTTCTGGCTGAACGGGCCGCGCTATGACGGCGCCGTCGTCGATTGCGAGAGGGCGCTGCCGACCATCGCCACCCAGTTCTGGGAGAAGGAAAGCTCGTTCTGGAATTCCTCGTTGAAGATCACCGGCTTCGCCGCCGTTCACGAGATCGCGTTCCGGCCCTGGCAGTCTGACAACATTCCGCGCCGCTATTGCACCGGCGACGCCATGCTCAATGACGGAAAGGTGCGCAAGGTGCATTTCTCGATCATCGAGGATGGCGGCTTCTCCGGCTACGGCAATGGTGTGGAATGGTGCGTGGTCGGGCTCGACCGCAACTGGGCCTACAATCCGTCCTGCCGCGCCGCCAGGCCCTGAGGCTCGATCGAAAGGCCTGAATCGGACTGATCAGGCGCCTGACGGGCCGGCCCGAATTTTGTTCTTGAAATGTTCTTGTTGCCTGCTAGGCTGACTGCACAGTCTAGTTGAGGGGCGTCGCCATGTTTCATTTTAGATTGCATTCGTTCACCCGTCTCGTGATCTCACTGACCCTCCCCCTGGTTCTGGCCGCCGGGCTGGTCGCGCTGCCGGGCGGCGCGAAGGCCCAGGACAAACGGCAGAACGCGCCCGGCGAATTCGACTTCTATGTGCTGTCGCTGTCATGGTCGCCCTCCTTCTGCGAGGAGGCGTCCGAGCGCAACCGCGGCGGCGGCGGTGGTCGCTCGCAGATGCAGTGCAGCGGGCGGCCCTACGCGTTCGTGGTGCACGGGCTGTGGCCGCAATATGAGAATGGCTTCCCTGAATATTGCCAGCGGCCCTCGCCACGCCTGAACCGCAACATCGTCTCTTCGATGCTCGATTTGATGCCGGCGCCGGGGCTGATCTTCAACGAGTGGGACAAGCACGGCACCTGCTCCGGGCTCGACAGCCGCAATTATTTCGAGACGATCCGAAAGGCGCGCGCCGCGATCAAGATCCCGGCGGAATATCTCGAACTGTCGCAGGCCAAGACCGTGGCGCCGGGCGAGGTGGAGGAAGCCTTCATCAAGGCCAATGCGGGCCTGAGCAACGCGGCCATCTCGGTCACCTGCAACCGGACCCGGCTCTCGGAGGTCCGCATCTGCCTCAGCAAGGACCTGCAATTCCGGGCCTGCGAGGAGATCGAGCGCCGCGCCTGCCGCCGCGACCAGGTGACGATGCCGCCGATCAGAGGTGGCTAGTCCAACTGCTCATGCCCCGTACGCCGCGCCGCTTCGGCGGTGCGCTGCAGAATCGGGGCCTATGCTGCATGGGAATCCAGACCCGGGCCCTGGCCCGCAACGCTAAGAGCGTTGCAGCGCGTCCGGGACAGACGCGCATGCCGCTTTGCTCAAGCCGTGACGTAGCGTAGTCCTGTCTCATGAACTACCGTCACGCCTTCCACGCCGGAAACTTCGCCGATGTCATCAAGCACATCGTGCTCGCGCGCATCATTACTTACCTCCAGGACAAGCCGGGGGCATTCCGTGTCATCGACACCCATGCCGGCGCCGGCCTCTATGATCTCGAAAGCGACGAGGCGCGCCGCAGCGGCGAATGGCTGACCGGCATCGCGCGGCTGATGCAGGCGCGCCTGTCGAACGACGCCGTGGCGCTGGCCAAGCCCTATCTCGACATCGTTCGTGCCTACAATCCGAAGGGCGAACTCAAGGCCTATCCGGGTTCGCCGCTGATCACGCGCGGCCTGCTGCGGCCGCAGGACCGCCTCGTTGCCTGCGAGCTTGAGCCGAAGGCGCGCAAGGCGCTGATCGGTGTGCTGCGCCGCGACGAACAGGCGCGCGTGGTCGATCTCGACGGCTGGGTCGCGCTGCCGGCCTTTGTGCCACCGAAGGAACGGCGCGGGCTCGTGCTGATCGACCCGCCGTTCGAGGCGAAAGACGAGTTCGAAAAGCTCGGCGACGCCTTCTCGGCGGCTTTCGTGAAATGGCCGACCGGTATCTATGTAATCTGGTACCCGGCCAAGAGCCGACGCGCCACCGACACGCTGGTGCAATCAGTGGCGCGGCTCGCAGCCGCAGCAAAACCGCCAGGAAAATGTCTGCGTCTCGAATTCAGTGTCGCGCCGCAGCTTGATGGCGCCGCCCTCACCTCCGCCGGATTGTTGATCGTCAATCCGCCGTACACGCTGCATGGCGAGCTCAAGACGATCCTGCCCGAGCTGGAGATACCGCTCGGACAGGGCGGAGCTGCCAGATTCCGATTAGAGGTGCCGAGGCCGTAACACACCGGCATTCTTGGGAAAAAGATGCAGGAGCGGTAGTCAATCTGCAGAGAACCGTATTATGCTGTTTCCGTGACTGGCTTTACGTTCCGCTTCCGCGAATGGTTGCGGCGGAGTGAAGGCCTAAGAAAGATCCGATCGGACCGAAAGAAAGGTCCGCCCAAGGATGGCCAGCTCCCGGGCTTCGTAAGGCCCGGTCATGTCGTGACGTGAGTCTGCGTCGCGACGGAGGAGCAATGAGGGGGAGTTTCCCGATGGCCATGACGGGAACGGTCAAGTTTTTTAACGGCGAGCGCGGCTACGGTTTCATCAAGCCCGACGACGGCGGGCGCGACGTCTTCGTGCACATTACTGCTGTGGAGCGGGCGGGACTGAAAGATCTCGCCGAAGGACAGCGCATTACTTTTGAAGTCGAGCCGGACAAGAAGGGGAAGGGACCAAAGGCAGTCAATTTGGTCATCGTCTCCTAGAGCGTTTTCGAGCGAACACCTGGCGAAAAAAATCCCGGCCGCGAGCGGCCGGGAGGCTATTGTCCGGTATTTTCTTCTTCAACTATCAGAAGTGATAGTTCACGCCGGCGCGCACAACGCTGGCGCTATAGCCGTTTGACACGCCGGTAATTGCGAACTGGCTCGTCGACAGATCGATGTAGAGATATTCGAGCTTGGCGCTCCAGTTCGGCGCGAAGCCGACTTCCGCGCCGGCACCGATGGTCCAGCCTGCGGTGGTGTGCGACTCCGTCCAGCCGAATGTCTGCGCGCGCAGTTCGCCGAAGGCGAGGCCGGCGGTGCCGTAGAACAGCACGTTGCTGAAGGCATAGCCCGCACGGCCGCGCAGCGTGCCGAACCAGGGGTTGGAGAACTTCCACGGCGCGAAGGTGTCATCAGCGCCCGCGGCCTGGATATCGCCCTCGACGCCGAACACCCATGGACCGTTCTGGAAATTGTAGCCGGCCTGTACACCGCCGACGAAACCGGAGGGCTTGACGGGCGAGTTACTCACCGAGCCCCACTCATAGCCGAGATTGGCACCGAGATACGGACCGGCCCAACTATAGGCATTGAGCGGCTGATTGACGGTGTAGGGCGCACCCTGCCCGTAATTGAGATCGGCGGCCTCTGCCGAAGCTGTCCAGCCGGCTGCAACCAACACGGCTGCGCCTACAACGAACCCCCTCATCGGTACTCTCCAACGCAACGGCCGCCCCCCGCGATGCCTGCGCCGCCGCGCAAGGCAAAATCGCATGGTTACGGAACCTCCTCTTTTTCGCGTAAGATTTATCGAGAGTTTTAAGTTAAAGGCCTGTTAAGCCGGGTTACCACGCTCTTAACAGGCTTAAGCAAGTGTTACCCGGAACCGCGCCGCCATCCTGTGTGTGCCGCAAGGCTGGAACTTCAAATCGGCACCCCCAGCGCTTAAATTCGCATCATGGCTCACGATTCCACCGACAATCCGGACGACGCACGCGCGCGCAAATCTCCGCGCGGCACGACGGCCGACGCCCCGCCGGAGAGCCTGGCGCCGCCGGACCTCGATCCCGCCACCACCGCTGGCGAGGACGAGGACGACGCGCTGCTGCCTGACATCCTGGAGGAGAGCGGCGCGGTCGGCGAAGAGCCGCTGGCGACCGGCCATGAAGCGATCGAGCGCGCGGTCCGCCTCGCGCCCACCTCGCCGGGCGTCTATCGCATGCTCAGCGCCAATGCCGACGTGCTCTATGTCGGCAAGGCCAAGAACGTCAAAAAGCGCCTGTCGAACTATGCGCGCCAGAGCGCGCCGCAACCGGCGCGCATCCTGCGCATGATCGCAGCCACGGTGACCGTGGAGATCGTCTCGACCAACACCGAGACCGAAGCGCTGCTCCTGGAAGCCAATCTCATCAAGCAGCTCCGGCCGCGCTTCAACGTGCAGCTGCGCGACGACAAGTCGTTTCCCTACATCCTGATCACCGGCGACCATTGGGCGCCGCAGATCCTCAAGCATCGTGGTGCGCAGTCGCGGCCCGGCCGCTATTTCGGCCCGTTCGCTTCCGCCGGCGCGGTCAACCGCACCATCACCGCCTTGCAGCGCGCGTTCCTGATCCGCTCCTGCACCGATTCCTTCTTCGAGAGCCGCTCGCGGCCCTGCCTGCTCTACCAGATCCGCCGCTGCGCCGGCCCCTGTACCCGCGAGATCGATTTCCCCGGCTACACGACGCTGGTGCGCGAGGCGACTGACTTCCTCTCCGGCAAGAGCCAAGCGGTGAAGCAGGAGCTTGCCGGCGAGATGGAGAAGGCCTCCGGCGAGCTCGAATTCGAGACCGCGGCACTCTACCGCGACCGCCTCGCCGCGCTGTCGGCGATCCAGTCGCAGCAGGGCATCAATCCGCGCACGGTGGAAGAAGCCGACGTGTTCGCCATCCACCAGGAGGGCGGCTTCTCCTGCGTCGAAGTGTTCTTCTTCCGCACCGGACAGAACTGGGGCAACCGCGCCTATTTCCCGCGCGCGGAGAAGACCTATACGCCGGAGGAAGTGCTGGGGTCGTTCCTCGCCCAGTTCTACGACGACAAGCCGCCGCCGAAGAACATCCTGCTCTCGCACGAGATCGAGGAGAGCGAGCTGCTCGCCAACGCGCTGTCGATCAAGGCCGGCCACAAGATCGAGGTCACGGCGCCCAAGCGCGGCGAGAAGAAGGAGCTGGTCGCCCACGCGCTGACCAATGCGCGCGAGGCGCTCGGCCGCAAGCTCGCGGACACCGCGACGCAGAGCCGGCTGCTCGACGCCATGGCCACGACGCTGAGCCTGCCGCATTCGCCCAAGCGCATCGAGGTCTACGACAACAGCCACATCCAGGGCACCAATGCGGTCGGCGCAATGATCGTCGCCGGCCCCGATGGTTTCGTGAAGAACCAGTACCGCAAGTTCAACATCAAGTCGGAAGGGCTCACGCCGGGCGACGATTACGGCATGATGAAAGAGGTGCTGGAGCGCCGCTTCAAGCGCCTGATCAATCCGCCCGAGGACGCCGCCGGCAAGGCCAAGGACGACGACTTCCCGCAATGGCCCGACCTCGTGATCATCGACGGCGGTCGCGGCCAGCTCAACGCCGTCCGGGAGATCTTTACGAATCTCGGCCTGACCCAGGTGTCGCTGATGTCGGTCGCCAAGGGACCGGACCGGGATGCCGGCCGCGAAACCCTGTTCATGCCGGAGCGCGAGGCAATCAAGCTGGAGCCGCGCGATCCCGTGCTTTACTTCATCCAGCGCCTGCGCGACGAGGCCCACCGCTTCGTCATCGGCTCGCACCGCAAGCTGCGCAAGAAGGACATCCGCGAGGCCGGTTTGCAGGAGATTCCGGGCATCGGCCCGTCACGCAAACGTGCCTTGCTGCACCATTTCGGAACCCTGAAGGAGATCGAGCGGGCCTCGATCGCCGATCTCGGCAAGGTTCCGGGGGTGAGCGCCGAGAGCGCTCGCAGGATTTTCGACTATTTCCATCCCCAGCCGGGGTGAACTAAGGGAGCCGCGGTCATATGGTCGTCGCATGCTGCACCTCATTTGGGGAGCGGGACGGTTGACCTTCAGGCACGAGCGGTATTGGTAGGACGGATGAACATCGCCACGACACGAGGGACGACCAGCCGCGCGATGTCCCTCCCGAACATCCTGACCTATGGCCGGATCGCCGCGATCCCGGTCGTGGTCGGGTGCATCTATGCACAATCGATTCTGGATCAGCCGCTGTGGCTGCGCTGGGTCGCGGTCGCCATCTTCATCGCGGCAGCAGTGACCGATTACCTCGACGGCTATTACGCGCGGATCTGGAATCAGCAATCGGCGTTCGGCCGGATGCTCGATCCGATCGCCGACAAGCTGCTGGTGGCCTCCTGCCTGCTGATGCTGGCCGCCGACGGCATCATCCATGGCTGGTCGCTATGGGCCGCCATCGTGATCCTGTGCCGCGAGATCCTGGTCTCGGGCCTGCGCGAATATCTCGCCGCGCTGCGGGTGAGCGTTCCCGTGACCAAGCTTGCGAAGTGGAAGACGACCGTTCAGCTCATCGCCATCGGCTTCCTGCTCGCTGGCCCGGCCGGCGATGAGGTGGTGCCCGTGGTCTCGATGATCGGGCTGGCGCTGCTCTGGGCGTCAGCGATCCTCACCATCTACACCGGCTACGACTATTTCCGCGCCGGCATCCATCACCTCATCAAGGAGGATGAGGCATGAAGGTGAAGTACTTCGCCTGGGTGCGCGAACGCGTCGGCAAGGCCGAGGAGACCATAGAGCCGCCGGCGACCGTGCGCACCGTCGAGGAGCTGATCGCCTGGCTGTCCGGCCGGAGCGAGGCCTATGCCTACGCCTTCGAGAAGCCGAAGGTGATCCGCACCGCGATCGATCATGCCCACGTCAAATCGGACGCCGCGATCGCGGGCGCCCGCGAGATCGCGTTTTTCCCGCCGATGACCGGCGGCTAGGCCATGACCTCCCCCGTAAGCACCGCCCCCGTCAGCCCCTGCCCCGTCACCATCCGCATCCAGCAGGACGATTTCGACATCGCGCGCGAGATCGCGATCCTGACCGGGAGCCGCACCGACATCGGCGCGGTCGTAAGCTTTTCCGGCATCTGCCGCGGCGACGAGAACAGCGCGAAGATCGCCGCCCTCACGCTCGAACATTATCCCGGCATGGCGGAAGAAGAGATCAAGCGCCATGCCGACGAAGCTACATCGCGCTGGCCGCTGAACGGCGTCACCATCATTCATCGCGTCGGGCGGTTCATGCCCGGCCAGAACATCGTGCTGGTGCTCACGGCGTCGCAGCACCGCCAGGCGGCGTTCCAGGCGGCCGAGTTCCTGATGGATTATCTCAAGACCAGCGCGCCGTTCTGGAAGAAGGAAGAGAGCGCCACCGGCACCGGCTGGGTCGAAGCCCACGCCCGTGACGACGAGGCCGCCGCACGCTGGACCCGATCCTGATGGCAAGAGCATCCAAGAAGACCACGCGCGGCCGCGCGGCACCGAAACTCGCGAAGGTCGGCCGCGGCGAGTTGCTCACGCTGATCGATTTCGTGCGCTACGCCGTGAGCCGCTTCACCGAGGCGAAGCTCGCCTTTGCCCATGGCACGACCGATCCGGTCGCGGAAGCAGCCTTCCTGGTCTGCGAAGCCCTGCATCTGCATCCCGACCAGTTCGAGATCTTTGCCCATGCCTGCGTCACGTCGGCGGAAGGCAAGACCATCGTCAACCTCATCCATCAGCGCGTCACCACGCGCAAACCGGCCGCCTATCTCGTCAACAAGATCTACATGCGCGGCCTGCCCTTCTATGTCGACGAGCGCGTCATCGTTCCGCGCTCCTTCATCGGCGAACTGCTGGAGTCGCATTTCGGCGGCGACGGCGAGGCGGGCTCGCTGATCGACGACCCCACGGCCGTCGAACGTGTGCTCGATCTCTGCACGGGCTCTGGATGTCTCGCCATCCTCGCCGCGCACCATTTCCCGAATGCCACCGTTGATGCCGTCGACATCTCCAAGGGCGCGCTCGAAGTTGCCTCGCGAAATGTCGGCGAATTCGGGCTCGATGACCGGATCAGCCTGCATCGCGGCGACCTGTTCGCCCCGCTCGGCGACAACAGATACGACCTCATCATCACCAACCCGCCTTACGTCGATGCGGAAGGCATGGCCGCGCTGCCGCCGGAATGCCGGGCCGAACCAAAGCTCGCCTTTGACGGCGGCCCCGACGGTCTCGACGTGGTGCGCCGCATCCTGCGCGATGCGCCCGATCACCTGACGCCGGATGGCGGCTTGATCTGCGAGATCGGCCGCGGCCGCGAACTGGTCGACGAGGCCTTTCCGGAACTGCCGCTGCTCTGGCTCGACACCGAGGAGTCCGAGGGCGAGGTGTTCTGGATCGCGGCCGCCGATCTCGGCTGATCCGTCCCGGCAGCCGCGCTCCGCGCGGAACAAGTCAAATTCCGCCACGTTCATCCCCCGACGATTTTTTCGTTCTCGGAGGATGTCCGCATGCTCGCGCCATCGGGCGAATTGCTGCGCGCCGGCATGGCGCTCAAGATCAATCATCTCAAGCGCGCCGCGCGATCGTACTTGCGCGACCGCACCAATCAGGCCACGGGCCGCGCGACGTCCTATGCGGTCGCGGCAGGACTGCTCGCAATGGCCGGGCTGTTCCTGATCGCCACCCTCTTTGTCGGCCTGATGGCCCTTTATCGTTGGGTCGCAATCACCCAGGGACAATTCTGGGGCTTTGGTGCCGTCGCGGCCGTGCTCCTGGTGCTGGCCGTATCCTGCGCCGGCGTGGCTCTGGTCCAAATAAAGCGTCGGGACAAGCCGATCGTGCCGCTTGCCAGCCGTATGCGCGTCGCGATCGCCACCCCGCGGATCCCGCGCGGAACGGTCAAGCAGGCGGTGAAAGAGGTCGCAACGACGATTCCGCTGGTGTCGCTCGCACCGGGCGAACGTGGCCGTGGCGGCAACGCCGTGTCGGCTCGGACCAACCGGCCCGTGCAGCTGGGTCTGATGCTCGCAGCCGTCGGGCTGCTGGGCTTCACGGCCGCACGGCGGCGGCGGCACGGCCACAGATTGGACGCTTGAAATGCGCGCGCGGCGCACCGAGCACCTCGACAGTTGGTTGCTGGTCGCCGCCACGGCCGTCTTCGTGCTGTCCGCGGAACGCTACTTTCAGGAGTCCGGCCCCATCCGGCCGGGGCCTCCGCAAGACCATCGCAATAATGAAGCAAACTCGCCGGAAACGAGCCCGGCCGGCGCGGCGATGCAGCTTGGCCACGGCCGGCACGCGAAAAGCCCTTTCGCGATCCCGTGGGCGGGCTGGAAAGACATCTTCTGGCGCACCTATCAGCGCATCGACGACGATCGCCTGCTCGCGACTGCGGGCGGCGTCGTCTTCTTCGGGCTGCTCGCGGTCTTTCCCGCCGTGACCGCGCTGGTCTCATCCTACGGCCTGTTCGCGGATCCCTCGACGATCAGTTCCAACCTGCATTCGCTCGCGATGCTGCTGCCCGAGGGCGCGTTCCAGATCGTCGAGGACCAGGTTACGCGCGTGGTGTCCAACGGCAATACCGCCCTGGGTGTCACCTTCCTGTTTGGCCTCTTGCTCGCGATCTGGAGCGCCAATGCGGGCGTCAAAGCCATCTTCGATGCCCTCAACGTCGCCTATGAGGAGCGCGAAAAGCGCAGCTTCGTCCGGCTGAACACGGTGTCGTTGGCTTTCACCGTCGGCGGCATCGCGGCGCTGCTGCTGATGGTGGGCACCGTGGTCGCCTTCCCGCTCGCGCTCAACCATCTCGGCATCGCGCCGGAAAGCAGGCTGATCGTCGCTCTCGCGAGATGGCCGGTGCTGTTCGTCATCCTGCTGGCCGCGCTTGCCGTCCTCTACCGCTTCGCACCGAGCCGCGACGCGCCACGCTGGCAATGGCTGAGCCTCGGCGCGGTGACGGCCGCCATCCTCTGGATCGCCGGCTCGGCGCTCCTGTCCTGGTATCTCTCGGAATTCGCCAATTACAACGCGACCTACGGCTCGCTCGGCGCGGCGATCGGCTTGATGATGTGGATGTGGATGTCGGCGATCGTCATCATGTTCGGGGCCGAGCTGAACTCGGAGATCGAGCGGCAGACCCTTCGGGATACGACCACCGGACCGCCCAAGCCGCTCGGCACCCGGCAGGCCGTCTCGGCCGACACGGTCGGCGCAGCCGCGCCATCGTGATTGCCGGCGGTCAGGCCGGGGCTCGGCCTGACCGGATCACGACGGCAATTCAGCGCTTGCTGATCACGACCTCCAGATACTCGCTATGCACCACCACCGTACCGTCGTCGGCACGGTTGAATTCGCCGAGCAGCGCCATGAGATCGCGCCGCAGCGCGGCCTGGCCGGTCTCCTCCAGCGCCACGAACGCTTTCAGCATCGGCCCGTAATAGGATTTGAAAACCTCGAGCCAGTGCTCCGGCGAGCGATAGCGGAAGGCGAACATGCGCGGCTCGGCGGCGATCTCGGAGGCTTGGCTGCCGAACATCTCCTCAAGCCGTGCCGGCGTGCCCCACAAGGCCGGCGACTTCACGCCCGCTGGCGGCGGCAAATGCCTGCCGATGGTCTTGAAGAGCTGACCGATGAAGCCCTGGGGCGTCCAGTTGGCGAGGCCGATCTTGCCGCCGGACTTGCAGACCCGCGCGAGCTCGGACGCCGCCTTGTCCTGATCCGGCGTGAACATGACGCCGAAGGTCGAGAGCACGACGTCGTAGCTGGCATCCGCAAACGGCAGCGCTTCGGCATCCGCTTCACGGAATTCGACCATCAGATGCTCCGCCGCGGCCCGTTCGCGTCCCCGCTTGAGCAACGCGGGAACATAATCGGTCGATGTGACGTCGCACCAGCGCCGCGCGGCGGCCAGCGTCGCATTGCCGTTGCCGGCGGCGACATCAAGCACCTTGCTGCCGGCGCGCAAGTCGAGCGCCTCGCAGAGTTGCTCGCCGACGATCTGCAAGGTGGTGCCGACAATGGCATAGTCGCCGGATGACCAGGCGCTGTGCTGGCGCTGCTTGACGGCGGCGAGATCGGGCTGGGCGAGGGCCGGCTTGAGCGCGGCGGATGTCGACATGGCAATTCTCCTGCGGTTGAAGACGCCGGGACGATAGGGCGCATGCGGCTCGCTGGCCTTGAGAGTGGCGTTATTTTACGCTGAGAACACCTTGATTTCCCCGCGCGAGCCGAGGGCGGCGTGACATTTCATTTCGAAGATTTCGTGCTCGACCCCGCGCGCCGCGAATTGCGGCGGGCGGAGACGCTCGTCGCGCTCGAGCCCCAGGTGTTCGATCTCCTGCTTTACCTGGTCCGCAACCGCGAGCGCGTGGTGACGCGGGACAATCTGCTCGACGCGATCTGGAACGGCCGCGTCGTCTCGGAATCGACGCTGACCAGCCGGATCAACGCGGCGCGGCGCGCGGTCAATGACAATGGCGAAGATCAGCGGCTGATCCGCACAGTCGCGCGCAAGGGCGTGCGGTTCGTCGGCGAAGTGACCGAACGCTCCGTAGCAGGCTCATCGTCGGCGCCGGGCAAGCCGCCCGACGCAATACCGACGGAATTGCCACTGCCCGATCGTCCCGCAATTGCCGTCCTGCCCTTCACCAACATGAGCGGCGAGGCCGAGCAGGATTATTTCTCCGACGGCATCAGCGAGGACATCATCACCGCGCTGTCGAAGCTGCGCTGGTTCTTCGTGATCGCGCGCAACTCCTCCTTCATCTACAAGGGCCGCACGGTTCACCTGCGGCAGGTCGCCGAGGAGCTCGGCGTGCGCTATGTCGTCGAGGGCAGCGTCCGCAAGGAGGGCGATCGCGTCCGCATCACCGCGCAGCTCAACGATGTCGCCACCGGCAGCCATCTCTGGGCCGAACGCTACGACCGCGAGCTCGCCGACGTCTTCGCCGTACAGGACGAGATCACCGAACGCATCGTCGCAGCGATCGAGCCGCAGCTCTATGCCGCGGAGAATTTTCGCGCCGAGCGCAAGCCGCCCGACAGCCTGGACGCCTGGGACCTTCTGATGCGCGCCCTCTCCCATTACTGGCGCGTGACGCGGCAGGACCACGTCGCGGCGCGAGCCCTGCTCGAAAAGGCCATCGCGCTCGACCCGAACTACGGCAAGGCACTCGGGCTGCTCGGCACCAGCTACATGTTCACGGCGCATATGGGCTGGATGGAGATGGCCGCGGCGCTGCCGGTGGCCGAGCGCGCGGCACGGGCCGCGATCCGCGCCGACGACCAGGATGCCTGGGCGCATAATGCGCTCGGCCATGTCGATCTGTTCGCACGCCGGTTCGAGGATTCACTTGCCGAATTCGAGACCGCGCTGCGGCTCAATCCGAACTTTGCGCTGGCGCAGGGCTATTATGGCCTGACGCTTAGCTATTGCGGCCGCTGGCGGGATGCCGACGAGGCCGCGCGGCGGGCGATCCGCCTCAGCCCGCGCGACCCCTATGCACCCGTCTATTTCGGCATCGCCGCCTTTGCCCGTTTCCTCGGCAGGGACTATGCGGAGGCGATCCGGCTCGCACAGGAGGCCCTGCGCCAGCGCAGTGACTTCGTCGGCGGGCACCGGGTGCTGACCGCGGCCGCGGCGATGGCCGGGCAAACCGAGACCGCCCGCGCGGCGCTGAAGGAACTCCAGCGTGCCCAGCCCAACGTCTCGCTCGCCTGGATCGCCGAGTTCATGCCGATCAAGCTCGCCGCCGACCGCGAGCACTACCTCGAAGGCTTTCGCCGGGCCGGCCTGACCTAGACTGCCCGAGCATGATCTCCGCGCAAACGCGTTCCGCGTTTGTCGCGAGGGAAAACCGCTACACACTTTTCCGGATCATGCTCCGGCGCCGCGAACAGGCCGCTATCCCCTCGAATCAACAATGATGTTAAGGTCGCCTTGCTTGGGGGAGCATGAGGCGTGACGGGTTCGCACACTGACCCGTGTTTTCCCGGATGAGGCAGTCAGCTCTTTGAGGCGTAACGCGCGGCATGATTCGCATTTCGACGATCTTCATCGCCATCTGCATGGTTCTGGTCGCGGCCTCGCTCGGGCTTGTCCTCTACTCGGTCGCCGGCATCAGCGGAACCGAATCCGCCATCGTGGCGCTGACCGCGCTGACCTTCCTGATCCTCTACAACGCGGTCTCGATGCGGCTGCGCGACCGCAGTGACGTCGGCGGCCAGATCGCCGACCTCTCGCGCGGCACCGCCGACCTCGCCCGCCAGGTCGCCGAGTTCGGCCGCCGGCTCGCGGCGATGGAGGGGCGCATCGCCTCGGCCAATTCGACCAACTCCGACCGCATCCAGTCAGTGGTCGGCGAGATCAACGAGCTCGGTGGGCTGGTCAGGCAGCTCGCCACCACCGTGTCAGCCCATGAAGACCTCTTGGCCGGGGCCGCGCCGACCCCCGCCCCCGCTCCGGTCGCCCGGCCAGAGCCGGAGGCGCCGCTCGACCTGATTGCGGCCTTCGAGGAGCGGCCGGCCGCCCCTCCGCCGCTGCCCGCACCGCCGCCGCGGCCAACGCCGGCGATCCAGACCCACACCGCCGTTCCGGTTCAGACGGCCAATGGCCGCAACCCGACCCAGTTACTGGCGACACTGCGCAACGCCATCGACGAGAACCGCATCGACATCTTCCTCCAGCCGATGGTGACGCTGCCGCAGCGCAAGGTGCGGTTCTACGAAGCCGTGACGCGCCTGCGCGACGAGCGCGACCAGCTGATCGCCGCCGAGGAATTCATCAGCATCGCCGAAGCCTCGGGTCTGATCGGACGCATCGACAACATGGTGATGCTGCGCTGTGTGCAGGTGCTGCGGCGCCTGATGGTGCGCAACAAGGATGTCGGCGTGTTCTGCAACGTCGCGGCCTCCACGCTCGGCAATTCCACCACCTTCGCGCAGTGCCTCGACTTCCTCGAAGCCAACCGGGCGCTGGCGCCCTCGCTGGTGCTGGAGTTCAAGCAGTCGACCTTCCGCAATCTCGGCCCGGCCGAGACCGAGAACCTCGCGGCGCTCGCCCAGCGCGGTTTCCGCTTCTCGATCGACCATGTCACTGACCTCAGGATCGAGCCGCGCGAGCTCGCCGATCGCGGCGTGCGCTTCATCAAGGTGCCGGCGTCCCTCCTGCTCGACCCCAGGCAGGCCTCGACCTCGGACATCCACCCTTCCGACCTCTCCGACCTGCTCGGCCGCTTCGGCATCGACCTGATCGCCGAACGGATCGAGGGCGAGCGCGCAGTGGTCGATTTGCTCGACTTTGACGTGCGGTTCGGTCAGGGGTTCCTGTTCGCGCCGCCCCGGCCATTGCGGCCTGAAGGGGCATCTGCTACCGGCGGGGCCTCGCCGAACCCGGCGCAGGAAATTCAGGG
The DNA here is from genome assembly GCF_052075935.1 of Bradyrhizobium sp. 215_C5_N1_1. Taxonomy (NCBI): domain Bacteria; kingdom Pseudomonadati; phylum Pseudomonadota; class Alphaproteobacteria; order Hyphomicrobiales; family Nitrobacteraceae; genus Bradyrhizobium; species Bradyrhizobium sp. 215_C5_N1_1. The sequence goes on from NZ_CP197228.1 coordinate 7,670,391, forward strand.
ATCCAATGGCTCCGCTTCTCCCAGCCCAGGCGCCACGTCTTCAGCGCCTCCAGCCCAACGTATCACCGGCAACGCGGCGCTCGCGCGCCGGATCTGATCGGCCGCACGCATCATGACCACGCTGCATTTCGCCGAAAGCCTGCGCGAGCTCGTGGGCGGCGTTGACGTTGTGCTCAGCGACATCTGGGGCGTGGTTCACAACGGCCTGGAATCCTTCCCCGAGGCCTGCGAGGCGCTGCACACCTATCGCAGCCGCGGCGGTACGGTGATCCTGATCACCAATGCCCCGCGCCCGGCCGACTCCGTCCAACGGCAATTGCGCAAGCTCGGCGTCGCGGACGAGACCTATGACGCGATCGTCTCGTCGGGCGACCTGACGCGGCTCTATGTCGCCGAGCATCCCGGCCGCAAGATGTTCTGGCTCGGACCCGAGCGCGACAACTCGATCTATCGCGGCCTCGATGCGACGACCGCGCCGCTGGAAGAAGCCGACTACATCGTCTGCACCGGCCTCTATGACGACGAGACCGAGACGGCGGAAGACTATCGCGGCATGATGCTGAAGGCGCGCGAGCGCAAGCTGACGCTGGTCTGTGCCAACCCCGATATCGTGGTGGAGCGCGGCGACCGGCTGATCTATTGCGCCGGCGCGATCGCGGAACTCTATCGCGAACTCGGCGGCGAGGTGATCTTCTACGGCAAGCCGCATCGCCCGATCTACGAGCGCGCGATGATGCTCGCCGGCGAGCGCCAGGGCCACATGATCGACCGGAAAAAGGTGCTGGCGATCGGCGATTCCGTCCGCACCGACCTCACCGGCGCGCGCGAATTCGGCATCGACTGCCTGTTCGTCACCCGCGGCATCCATGCCGAGGAGTTCGAGGGCCTCGACCAGCTCGACCCGAATTCGGTGATGGAGTTGTTCGGCCACCCGCCGAAGGCGCTGATGCGCGAATTGAAGTGGTGACGGTGGAGCCCACGCAGGTGCTGCGGGCTTAGACCAATTGCTTAGACCCAAATGCCGTCATGGCCGGGCTTAGCCGTCCGAAGGACGGCGTCGCTTCCGCTCGCCTACGCCCCGGCCATCCACGTCTTCATTTGCAGGATCCAAGAACGTGGATGCCCGGGACAAGCCCGGGCATGACGATCTCTATAGAGAGCTGTTATGCGGTCTGGCGGCGCTTACGCGCTCGCCATGTCCGGGAAGACCGCTTCGATCTTGGTCTTCAGCGTCGCCGCGTTGAACGGCTTGACGATGTAGTTGTTCACGCCGGCCTTCTTGGCCGCGATCACGTTCTCGGTCTTCGATTCCGCAGTGATCATGATGAAAGGCGTGGTGGCGAGGTTCGGATCCGCGCGCACTTCGCGCAGCAGGTCGTAACCCGTCATCGGCTCCATGTTCCAATCGGAAATCACGAGCCCGTACTTCTTGCCACGCATCTTGTTCAGCGCCGCCGAACCGTCGCTTGCATCATCGATATTCTCGAAGCCAAGCTGCTTCAGGAGATTCCTGATGATACGGATCATGGTGCTGTAGTCATCAACCACCAGAACCGACATCGACAAATCAACCGCCATCTCGACTCCCCCAACGCAAACCCAGGAAATATTACGATCGGACCCACCGGAGCCGGAGCCCCGCTGTTCCACATTTCAAGGACTAGCACCAAGGCGTTAAACAGCGCGTTAACTGGGAGCGCCTCCGAAGGACTGAAATCACGTTCAATGCGGCCGCTCCCCTGCCGCTTGACTTCGTCCGGTCGGTCAAGCCACGGTCCGCCGGTCCTGCCGCTTCGAGAATTCCCCTGATGGTCCCGCATTTTACCGTTATCCGCGACACAACGCCGGATTCCGCGGTTTTGCGGGGCGCCGTGGTCGCCATGGGCAATTTCGACGGCGTTCATCTCGGCCATCGTGCGGTGATCGCAGCCGCCCTGGAGATGGGCCGGGCGCATGGCCGCCCTGCGCTGGCATTGACCTTCGAGCCGCATCCGCGCCGGTTTTTCAGCCCGAACACCCCGCAATTCCGCCTGACGGACGAGCCGGCCAAGTTGCGGCTTTTAGCCGGCACCGGGCTCGCCGGCGCCGTGGTCATGACCTTCGACAAGGCCAGGGCCGGGACCAGCGCGCAAGACTTCATTCACCATGACCTGATCGGACGCCTCGGCGTCAGCGGCATCGCGGTCGGCTACGACTTCCATTTCGGCAAGGGTCGCGTCGGCTCGCCGAGCCTCCTGGTCAACGAGGCGCCTCGACTCGGCATCGAGGTTGACGTGCAGGCCCATGTCGACATCGACGAGCGGCCGGTCTCCTCCAGCGCCATCCGGATCGCGCTCGCCGAGGGCCTCATCGACGAGGCCACCACCATGCTGGGCGCGCCCTGGTTCATCACCGGCGAGGTGATCCACGGCGAGAAGCGCGGCCGCGACCTCGGCTATCCCACCGCCAACATCCGCCTCGATGCCAATTGCGGCCTCAAGCACGGCATCTATGCGGTGCGGGTCGGCCGCGGCGCCGAGCGGCTGGACGGGGTGGCAAGCTTCGGCCGCCGTCCGACCTTTGATAATGGCGCGCCGCTGCTGGAAATCTTCCTGTTCGACTTCAAGGGCGACCTCTACGGACAAGCGCTCGACTGCGCCTTCGTCGGCTTCATCCGCGAGGAGCTGAAATTCGACAGCCTGGAGGCCCTGATCCGCCAGATGGACGACGATTCCGCCCGCGCCCGCGCCGTGCTGGCCGCCGCCCCGGACGCGTTTCCGCGGCTTGGCGTGATCGATTGAGGCCCAAATCCGGCCCGCCGAACCTTTTGCGCTTCTACCTTTTGCGCTTCCCTTGGGCCCCTGCTATGGAGAGCCCATGTTTGCGCGGCGCATCATAGGGATTAGCGGCCCGGCTTCCGCCTGAGCCTGAAGGCTCGGCGCAAGACCGGGATTTCGTCGTTTCACCCCGCGATTCCAGTCGCTATCCGTTTCCGCGCCCTTCCGAGCCAGTCAGCCCCATGTCCGAAAAGCCGCAAAAGTCCGACGCCAAAGACTATTCCAAGACCCTTTATTTGCCGCAGACGGATTTCCCGATGCGCGCCGGCCTGCCGCAGCGCGAGCCGGAACTGCTGAAGTACTGGAACGACATCGGCCTCTACGACAAGCTGCGCCGGGAAGCCCAGGGCCGCGCCAAATTCGTGCTGCATGACGGCCCGCCCTACGCCAACGGCAACATCCATATCGGGCACGCGCTGAACAAGATCCTCAAGGACGTCGTGACCAAGAGCCAGCAGATGCTCGGCTTCGACTCCAATTACGTGCCGGGCTGGGACTGCCACGGCCTGCCGATCGAATGGAAGATCGAGGAGGAGAACTACCGCAAGAAGGGCAAGCAGAAGCCCGACTTCCGCGACTCCGCCGCGATGGTGGCGTTCCGCAAGGAATGCCGCGCCTATGCGACGCACTGGATCAACGTGCAGCGCGAGGAGTTCAAGCGGCTCGGCATCATCGGCGACTGGGATCATCCCTATCAGACGATGAGCTATCCGGCCGAAGCGCAGATCGCCCGCGAGCTGATGAAGTTCGCGGCCAACGGCACGCTGTATCGCGGCTCCAAGCCGGTGATGTGGAGCGTGGTCGAGAAGACCGCGCTTGCGGAAGCCGAGGTCGAGTACGAGGACTACACCTCCGACATGGTGTGGGTGAAGTTTCCCGTCACGTCACCGGCGCATGGCGCACTTGCCAGTGCCTCGGTCGTGATCTGGACCACCACGCCCTGGACGCTGCCCGGCAACCGCGCGATCTCGTTCTCGCCGAAAATCGCCTACGGACTCTACAAGGTGACGGATGCGCCCGCCGACAACTGGGCCAAGACCGGCGATCTCCTGATCCTGGCCGATGCGCTCGCCGCAGAAGTGTTCAAGCAGGCGCGCGTCACGTCCTATGAGAAGGTGCGCGACATTCCCGGCGACACGCTGGACGCCGTGGAATGCGCCCATCCCCTGCGCGGGTTCGGTGGCGGTTACGAGTTCATCGTGCCGTTGCTCGCCGGCGAGCATGTCACCGACGACACCGGCACCGGCTTCGTGCACACCGCGCCGAGCCACGGCCGCGAGGACTTCGACGTCTGGACGGCCAACACCCGCGAGCTCGATGCGCGCGGCATCCCGACCGCGATCCCCTACACCGTCGACGAGAACGGCGCCTACACCGCGCAGGCCCCCGGCTTCACCGGCAAGCGCGTGCTCAACGACAAGGGCGAGAAGGGCGATGCCAACGAGGCCGTGATCAAGGCGCTGATCGAGGGCGGCAAGCTGCTCGCGCGCGGCCGCCTCAAGCATCAATATCCGCACTCCTGGCGCTCGAAGAAGCCGGTGATCTTCCGCAACACGCCGCAATGGTTCATCGCGATGGACAAGGACATCAGCGATGACGGCCATGCGAAGAAGGGCGACACGCTGCGCGCCCGCGCGCTGCACGCGATCTCGGTCACGCAATGGGTGCCGCCGTCGGGCGAGAACCGCATCAACGGCATGATCGCCAATCGTCCGGACTGGGTGATCTCGCGCCAGCGCGCCTGGGGCGTGCCGATCGCCGTGTTCGTGCGCGAGAAGAGCAACGGCTCGGCAGAGATCCTGCAGGACGAGATCGTCAACCAGCGCATCGCCGAAGCCTTCATGGAGGAAGGCGCCGACGCCTGGTACATGGACGGCGCCCGCGAGCGCTTCCTCGGGTCCCGCGCGAGCGAGGACTGGAAGAAGGTCGACGACATCTGCGACGTCTGGTTCGATTCGGGCTCCACGCACGCCTTCGTGCTCGAGGATCGCCAGAACTTCCCGCAGCTCGGCAACATCGTCCGCAAGATCGACGGCGGCAACGACACCGTGATGTATCTGGAAGGCAGCGACCAGCATCGCGGCTGGTTTCATTCCTCGCTGCTGGAAAGCGCAGGCACGCGGGGCCGCGCGCCCTACGACATCGTGCTCACCCACGGCTTCACGCTCGACGAGAACGGCCGCAAGATGTCGAAGTCGCTCGGCAACACCGTCGAGCCGCAGAAGGTGATCAAGGATTCGGGCGCGGACATCCTGCGCCTGTGGGTCTGCGCCACCGACTATGCCGACGACCAGCGCATCGGCCCGGAGATCCTGAAGAACACCATCGAGACCTATCGCAAGCTGCGCAACTCGATCCGCTGGATGCTCGGTACGCTGCATCACTTCAAGGCGAGCGAGAAGGTCGCCTATGCCGAGATGCCCGAGCTCGAGCGGCTGATGCTGCACGAACTGGCCGGCCATGCCGAAACCGTTCGCAAGGCCTATGCCGCCTTCGACTACAAGACCGTGGTCGCGAGCTTGGCAGCCTTCATGAACTCCGAGCTGTCGGCGTTCTACTTCGATATCCGCAAGGACACGCTCTATTGCGACCCGCCGTCGTCGCCGGCGCGCAAGGCCGCGCTCACCACGATCGACCTGTTGTGCGATGCCCTCCTGAAATGGCTCGCGCCGATCCTGAGCTTCACGACCGAGGAAGCCTGGCGCATGTTCCGGCCGAACGCGGAGCCTTCCGTCCATCTGACCCTGTTTCCCGAAGGCATCGAGAAGCTCCGCGACGACAAACTCGCCGCGAAATGGGAGACGATCCGCAACGTCCGCCGCGTCGTGACCGGCGCGCTGGAGCTCGAACGTGCCGCCAAGAACATCGGCTCGTCGCTCGAGGCCTCACCGGTGATCTATGTCGCCGACCGCGACATGCTGGCGACGCTGTTCGACACCGATCTCGCCGAGGTCTGCATCACCTCGAACTACGAGGTGCGTGAGGGCGAGGCGCCTGCGGGCGCGTTCCGTCTCGATGCCGTGCCCGGCGTCGCGGTCGTCGTCGAGAAGGCCGTGGGCACCAAATGCGCCCGCTCCTGGAAGATCTCGCCTATGGTCGGTGAAGACCCTGAATACCCCGACGTCACCCCGCGCGACGCCCAGGCGCTGCGCGAATGGAAGGCGCTGGGGGTGGGGGTCTGATCCCCGGCCATGACCCCGCTTCGCGCCGGCATCCTCGCGGCCGTGGTCACGCTGGTGGCCGATCAGGCCTCAAAGCTGTGGCTCCTGAACGTGTTCGACCTCGCCCGCCGTGGCGTGGTGAAGGTGACGCCGTTCTTCGACCTGGTGCTGGCCTGGAACATCGGCATCAGCTTCGGCTGGCTCCAGAACGACGGCCAGTCGGCGCAGATCGCGCTGATGGCGGTCAAGGTCGTCGCCGTGGTCGCCCTCGCCATCTGGATGGCCCGCTCGCACACCCTGCTCGCCACGGTCGCACTCGGGCTGATCATCGGCGGCGCGATCGGCAACGGCATCGACCGCTTCGCCTACGGCGCGGTGGTCGATTTCGCCCTGTTCCACATCGAGATCGGCGGAAATACCTATAATTGGTATGTGTTTAACCTCGCGGACGTGGCCATCGTTGTCGGGGTGGCGGCGCTATTGTATGATTCCTTCCTGGGGGTACCCGCCGCAAAAGCGCCCTGATCCCGGCCGATACGGACCGGCAGGTGGAACCCTGCGTTTTGCGAGGATTGGCCGCGTGCGAGCGGCAAAGTGCAGCAATCTGCCACAATATGGAACAGGTACAGTGATGCGCAGCTCCGAGACCAGCGGTTCGATGGTTCGAGACCCCAAAGCGGGGTTCTGGCGGGCGTTGAAATTGTCCGCTGTCGCGCTCGGCATCGGCCTCGTCATGACGGCAGGCCCGGTCCGTGCCGGTGACGACGACGATGATGATGACGGGATGACCTTCGAAGAGAAGATCATCGACAATCTGATGTCCGGCATCGGTGCCAAGAGCATGGAAAAGCCCGGCATCGAATACCGCGAGCGCTCGCCGCTCGTCGTGCCGCCCAAGCTCGACCTGCCGCCTCCGGCAACCCAGGCCAAGAATGCTCCGAACTGGCCGAAGGACCCCGAAGAGAAGCGCCGCAAGGAAGCCATCGCAGCGCGCAAGAAGGCGACCAAGGCGACGGAGAACTGGCAGGCGGCCCAACCGCTGACGCCCGCCGAGATGAAGGCCGGCGAGGTCGCCGCAGCCCCCCGTACAAGCAATGACCCGATCCAGCCGGGCACCAACGGCAACCCGTCGCTCAGTCCCGCCGAACTCGGCTACGCCGGCGGTCTCTGGAACATGATGAAGGGCGGCAACAGCTCCGAAGAGAAGAAATTCACCAGTGAGCCGCCGCGTTCGTCGCTGGTCGAGCCGCCGCCGGGCTACCAGACCCCCTCGCCGAACTACGCCTATGGCGCAGGGCCGGACAAGTCGCGCCGGACCTATTTCGACATCATGTCGGGCAAGGAAAAGGAATAATAGCGCTCCTGCCCCACCGCGACATCCTGACAGGCGCATCCTGGCACCGGCGGCTTACGCACGCCGGACGCAGTCTGCATATTGCTTATCAGTAACTTGCCACCGCGTTGAGTTCTCTGCTTCGTGACGCGAAGCCTCAGCCGCACGGTGTAGCATGCCGTGCCTCCGAGCCGGACATCCGGGTTCGGCCTTTTCATAAGGATTATGATGTCCTCTTACCGATCGGCCGCCTGCCTCCTTGCCGCGCTGCTTTCGACGAGTGTCCTCTCAGCCAGCGCCGCCCTCGCCCAGACCACGGTGACGTCGGCCCCGCCCGCCAGCTTCACGCTCGCCAACGGCATGCAGGTCGTGGTGATCCCGGACCACCGCACGCCCGTGGTCACGGAGATGATCTGGTACAAGGTCGGCTCGGCCGACGAGACGCCGGGCAAGTCCGGGCTCGCGCACTTCCTCGAACATCTGATGTTCAAGGGCACCTCGAAGCATCCGGTCGGCGAATTCTCCCAGACCGTGCTCCGCGTCGGCGGCAACGAGAACGCCTCGACCTCGGTCGACTACACCAACTACTACCAGCGCGTGCCGAAAGAGCAGCTGCCGACCATGATGGAGTTCGAGGCCGATCGCATGACCGGCCTGATCCTTAAGGACGAGAACGTGCTGCCCGAGCGCGACGTCGTGCTCGAAGAGTACAACATGCGGGTCGCCAACAATCCGGACGCGCGGCTCAACGAGCAGATCATGGCCGCGCTCTATCTCAATCATCCCTACGGCCGGCCGGTGATCGGCTGGCACCAGGAGATCGAGAAGCTCGACCGCGAGGATGCGCTCGCCTTCTACCGCCGCTTCTACGCGCCGAACAACGCGATCCTCGTGATCGCCGGCGACGTGGAAGCCGCCGACATCCGCCCGCTGGTCGAGCGGAATTTCGGCTCCATTCCGGCCCAGCCCGCGATCCCGGAGCGGCGCATCCGTCCGCAGGAGCCGGAGCCGGCGGCGCCGCGCACGGTCACGCTGGCCGACCCGCGCGTCGAGCAGCCGGGCCTGCGCCGCTATTATCTCGTACCGTCGGCGACCACCGCCGCGGCCGGTGAAAGCGCCGCCCTCGACGTGCTGGCGCAGCTGATGGGCAGCGGCAGCAATTCCTATCTCTACCGCGCGCTCGTGGTCGACAAGCCGCTCGCGGTGTCCGCCAGCGCCAGCTATTCGAGCATCTCGCTCGACCCGACCCAGTTCGCGATCTCGGCCTCGCCGAAACCGGGCGTCAGCTTTGCCGATGTCGAGCAAGTGGTCGACGGCGTCATCGCCGACATCGCGCAGAACCCGATCCGCGCCGAGGACCTCGAGCGGGTCAAGACCCAGCTCATTGCGGAAGCGATCTACGCCCAGGACAACCAGGCGGTGCTGGCGCGCTGGTATGGCGGCGCGCTGACCACGGGCCTTTCGATCGAGGACATCAGGAGCTGGCCCGACCGCATTCGCGCGGTCACCGCCGAGCAGGTTCGCACTGTCGCGCAGAAATGGCTCGAGAAGAAGCGATCGGTGACGGGCTATCTGATCAAGGACACCAGTGCCGCCAAGCGTGAGGAGAAGCGTTCGTGACCTATCCCTTCCTTCGACGCGTTGCATTCTCGCTTGCCACCGGCGCGGCACTCGCGCTGGCTACGGTGTCGCCGTCTCAGGCGGCCGCAAAGATCCAGCACCTGACTTCGCCGGGCGGCATCGAAGCCTGGTTCGTACAGGATGCGACGGTGCCGCTGATCGCCATGGAATATTCCTTTGCCGGCGGCTCGGCGCAGGATCCCAAGGACAAGTCCGGCGTCGCCAATCTGGTCGGTGATCTCCTCGACGAAGGCTCCGGCGATCTCGACTCCAAGACCTTCCATGAGCGGCTCGACCGCCGCGCCATCGAGCTCTCCTTCAGCGCCACCCGCGATACGTTCCGCGGCAGCCTGCGGATGCTGCGCGACAACAAGGACGAGGCCTTCGACCTGCTCAGGAGCGCGCTGACCTCGCCGCATTTCGACACCGCCGACGTCGAGCGCATCCGCTCACAGGTGATCTCGGGCCTGCGCCGCGAGACCACCAATCCGTCCTCGCTGGCGAGCCGAAAATTCCTGGAGGTCGCGTTCGGCGACCATCCCTATGGCCGGCAGACCAATGGCACGCTGGACAGCGTGCCGACCATCACGGTCGCCGACATGAAGGATTATGTCGGCCGCGTGATTGCGAAGGACGGGCTGAAGATCGCGGTGGTCGGCGACGTCGATCCGGCCACCCTCGGCAAGCTGCTCGACCACACTTTTGGTAGCCTGCCCGCAAAAGCCAATCTCACGCCGGTCGCCGACGTCGAGGCGGCAAAACCGCCGCAGCGCGCCTTCGTGCCGCTCGACGTGCCGCAGACCGTGATCACCTTCGGCGGCCCCGGCGTGAAGCGCAACGATCCGAACTTCATGGCCGCCTATGTCGTCAACCACATCCTGGGCGGCGGCGGATTGTCCTCCCGGCTCTATCGCGAGGTACGCGAGAAGCGCGGGCTGGCTTATTCCGTGTTCGAATCGCTGCTCTGGATGGAGCATTCGGCGGTCTTCATCGGCAACACCGGCACCCGCGCCGACCGTGCCGGCGACACCATCGACGCCATCGACAAGGAAGTGCGCCGCATCGCCGAGGAGGGCCCGACGCAGAAGGAGCTCGACGAAGCCAAGTCCTACCTCAAGGGCTCGCAGATGCTGGCGCTGGATACCTCCTCGAAGCTCGCGCAGGCGCTGCTGCAATACCAGCAGGACAAGCTGCCGATCGACTATATCGAGAAGCGAAACGCCATCGTCGATGCGGTGACACTGGACGACGCCAAGGCGGCCGCCAAGCGCCTCTGGGGCCAGGGCCTCCTGACCGTGGTCGTCGGCCGCGCCCCACAGGCCGCCGCGCAACCGGCCGCGGCACCGGCGACGAAGTCGAACTGACGTCCCCTGACATTTCCTGAAATGGCCGGGCTCGCCCGGCCATTTGCGTTTCCAGGATGCGCCATTGCCGAACGTGGACGTCCGCGATATGTCCGGACATCACGAATGGTGCCATCATGCTGCGGATATCCCGCGATCTCGTCATCGACGAGGACGATATCGAGATCGGCTTCGTCCGCGCCTCCGGCCCGGGCGGGCAGAACGTCAACAAGGTCTCGACCTCGGCCCAGCTGCGCTTCGACACGCGCAAGCTGACCCTGCCGGAGGATGCGGTGATCCGGCTCGCCCGCATCGCCGGCCAGCGCATGACCAAGGACGGCGTGATCGTGATCCACGCCCAGCGCTTCCGCACCCAGGAGCGCAACCGTCAGGACGCCATCGACCGGCTCACCGAGATCCTGACCGAAGCGATGATACGGCCGAAGCCGCGCCGCGCCACGCGGCCGACCTTTGGCTCCAAGCAGCGCCGGCTCGACGGCAAGAAGCGCCGCAGCGACATCAAGGCAGGGCGCGGCGGCGGCCGCTTCGACGACTAACAAAGCAGACCCAGTCAAAAAAACTCCGGCCGCAGGGCGACCGGAGTCTGCTTGCTTCACCCCGGCGGGACTAGTAGCGCTTGGCTGGGGCTGCACCGCCCGTCGCGGAATCGTCGGCGGTTCCCTTATGCGCAGCGCTACCGGTGGTGCCGACCGTGCCCCTGGTGCCTTTGGTCGACTTCATGCCCGTCTTCTCGCCCGCAGCGCCCGGCTGAGCATTCATCTCCTCATCCCCGCTGCCCATTGTGCTGCCTTGCATCGGTTTGCTTTGCACGGTGCCGCCCGTCTTGGCGGGTGGCGCGCCTTGCGCGAGAACCGGCGTCGCAATGAGAGCCGACAGAGCGCATGCGATCATCGAGGTCTTCACCAACTTCATCCATTTCTCCTGGATTCTTCCGCGACGAATGGCTCGGCTGCATCCTGCGCCGCTCACCTGCACCGGGTCATCGCATCGCGTAGGGAGTTTAAGCGGCGCAATCGTCATGCAATGCGCATGGTGTGGTGATCGTTTAGGGATTTGACGGCAGTTTCGCGGAATTGTGCTCCGCATATAAGGCATTGCGGAACACACGCGGTCACCAGTGTCTCCGCGGCATCGAAACAGCCCGCTACTACCACCGCACCTTTGACGCCGCCTAGAGTTTGCGCACGTTGATGTGGATGGGCGGATTCTTGGCGATGCGCGCAGTCGTGCTTGGATTGTGCACCGCGATGGTGCTGGTGACGCGGGTTGCCGATGCGCAAATGCCCTTGCCGGCCGGCAAGCCGCCGGATGGCGCGACGCTGTTCAAGCAGCAATGCGCGGTGTGCCACACGACAAACCTGTCAGAACCGGCGCGGCAAGGCCCCGCACTGGTGAAGGTCGTTGGCCGTCCCGCCGGAAAGACCGAAGGTTTTAAGTACTCAGAGGCGCTGTCGAAAGCGGACTTCGCCTGGGACGAGACCAGGCTCGACGCCTGGCTGAGCAATCCGCAAGCCGTCATTCCCGGCGTGACCATGGTCTACCGGCAGGCGAAGCCGGAGACGCGCGCCGCCATCATCACCTACCTGAAGGAGCTGAACTGAATGGCAAAGCCCGTTCATTCCATGATCCGCGTGCTCGACGAGGCCCGCTCGCTCGACTTCTACAAGCGCGCCTTCGGCTTGGAGGTCGCCGACCATCTGAAATTTTCGGACTTTGCCCTGATCTACCTGCGTCACCCCTCCTCACCTTTCGAGGTGGAGCTGACGGTGAATTTCGATCGCAAGGAGCCGTACCAGCTCGGCGACGGCTACGGACATATTGCCGTGGTGGTCGACGATCTCGATACCGAACATGCCCGCTTCGAGCGCGAGAAGCTCGCACCGGGACCGCTGCGCGACTTCAAGCACGACGGCAAGACGCTGGCGCGCTTCTTCTTCGTCAGCGATCCCGATGGCTACAAGATCGAGGTGATCCAGCGAGGGGGTCGTTTCGGCTGATCAAAATCACAAAAATCCAAATCACAAAATCTACGGAGGAATGCCATGAGAGAAGTCGATCGTCGAAGCAAGCACAGCCGCCGCGTCTTTCTCAAGGGCGCGGCGACCGCCGTTCCGGTCGTCGCTGTCGCGACCAGCGTCGCCGTCAGCATCGAGGATGCCTGGGCGGATGATGCCAGCACGCTCTCGCCCGCAACGATGAAGACGCTGCTGAAGGTCGCGCGCGACATCTATCCGCACGACGTCCTCGGCGACAGCTACTACATCACCGCGATCAAGCCGTGGGACGGCAAGGCGGCCAAGGACCCCGCCGTCAAGTCTCTGATCAGCGACGGCATCACGCGGCTCGATCAGAACGCGCGGGATCGCCACAAGGTGGCTTACGCCGAAGTGCCATGGGAAGCCGACCGCGTGGTGCTGCTGACGGAGATCGAGCAGAGCGACTTCTTCCAGAAGGTGCGCGGCGACCTCGTCGTGTCGCTCTACAACCAGAAAGAGGTCTGGCCGCGGTTCGGCTACGAAGGCTCCTCCGCCGAGCACGGCGGCTACATCAACCGCGGCTTTGCCGACATCGACTGGCTGCCGAAGGCTTAAGGCTCACCCAACGGTTCAGGAGAACGCATATGGCAAAATTCGATCTGAACGACTCCAGCGTTGTGGTGATCGTCGGCTCCGGTGCCGGCGGCGGCACGCTGGGCAACGAGCTCGCGCAGAAGGGCGTCAAGGTGGTCATCCTTGAAGCCGGCCCACGCATCGAGAACCAGGATTTCGTCAACGACGAGTGGGAGAGCTTTTCCCAGCTCGCCTGGACCGATGCCCGCACCACGTCGGGGACATGGCGCGTCGCCAAGGATTTTTCGGGCCTTCCCGCCTGGATCGTCAAGGCGGTCGGCGGCTCGACCACGCATTGGGCCGGCGCGTCGCTGCGCTTCGACGAGCATGAGTTCAAGGTGAAGAGCACCTACGGCGGCCTGCCCGGCGCGAACCTGCTGGACTGGCCGGTGACGCTCGCCGAGATCGAGCCATGGTACGCCAAGGCCGAGAACAAGATGGGCGTGACCCGCACCAACGGCATTCCCGGACTTCCCGGCAACAATAATTTCAAGGTGCTGGAGGCCGGTGCGAAGAAGCTCGGCTACAAGACCGTGCATACCGGCAATATGGCCATCAACAGCCAGCCGCGTGACGGCCGCGGCGCCTGCCAGCAGATCGGCTTCTGCTTCCAGGGCTGCAAATCCGGCGCGAAATGGTCGACGCTCTACACCGAGATCCCCAAGGGCGAGGCGACCGGCAATCTCGAAGTGCGGCCGAGCAGCATGGCGGTCAAGATCGAGCACGACGCCTCCGGCAAGGTGACCGGCGTTGTCTATGCCGACGAGAGTGGCGCGATGCAGCGCCAGAAGGCGCGCGTCGTCGCGGTGGCCGGCAACTCGATTGAAAGCCCGCGGTTGCTGTTGAACAGTGCCTCGACCATGTTCCCCGATGGCCTCGGCAATTCATCGGGCCAGGTCGGGCGCAACTACATGCGGCACATGACCGGCAGCGTCTACGCCGTGTTCGAGAAGTCGGTGCACATGTATCGCGGCACCACTATGGCCGGCATTATCCGTGATGAATCCGCCAACAATCCGAAGCGCGGCTTCGTCGGCGGCTACGAGATGGAGACGCTGTCGATCGGCTTGCCGTTCATGGCGGCCTTCCTCAATCCCGGCGCCTGGGGCCGTCCGTTCACCGCAGCGCTCGACGGCTATCCCAGGATGGCCGGCATGTGGCTGGTCGGCGAGGACATGCCGCAGGAAACCAACCGCATCACGCTCGACCCGAGCGTGAAGGACAAGTTCGGGCAAGCGGTCGCGAGCGTGCATTTCGACGACCATCCCAACGATCTCGCGATGCGCGCACATGCCTACAAGCAGGGTGCTGCGGTCTATGACGCCGTCGGCGCCACCGTGACCTATCCGACGCCGCCCTATCCGAGCACGCACAATCTCGGCACCAACAGGATGAGCGAGAAGCCGCGGGATGGCGTGGTCAACAAGTTCGGGCAGAGCCACGACGTCAAGAATCTGTTCGTCTCGGATGGCAGTCAGTTCACCAGCGGGGCGGCCTGCAATCCAACGCTGACCATCGTCGCACTCGCGATCCGGCAGGCGGATTACATTGCGGGGGCGATGCAGAAAAAGGAGATTTGAAGGTTCAAAGGAAACCGTTTCCTGCTCCCGTCATTGCGAGCGAAGCGAAGCAATCCAGAATCCCGCCGCGGTGACGGTCTGGATTGCTTCGTCGCACTAGCGCAAAATTGCTACGCAATTTTGTCGCGGGCTCCTCGCAATGACGGCGGAGAGAATATCGTAGCCCGGACGGAGCGAAGCATAATCCGGGGTGCTCGCGGGTGAGCTGAATCCCGGATTGCGCTTCGCTTCATCCGGGCTACGCACTTTTGTCGGGAAAGCTACTCGGCCGCATCAAGGATCGGCGCGACGGTTGCCTTGAAATCCTGCACCTGCGTCACGCTCCGGGAGCGGTAGATCAGGCAGGAGCAGCGTAGCAGCGAGGCGAAATTATTGACCTCGCCGTGATGGTCGAGCACCTCGTTGTAGAGCGTGGTCAGGAACTTGCCGACGCTCATGCTCTCCTTGGCCGCGATCTCCTCCAGCGTGTCCCAGAACGCCATTTCCAGCCGGATCGAGGTGCAGTGCCCGCCGATCCGCAACGAGCGGGTCTGGGATTCGTAGTTGCGTTGGGGCTGGTGCGCGAAGAAATTGCACATGGCGTCCTCCCGTCCTGTTGCCATTTTTTCACGATGCTACACCGCTGCCCGGCCCCCCACAATCAGGACGGCAGCAGGACGATCGCTCCGTCCCGGTTGCGCAATTTTCTCGAACGTCCAATCCCTTCAATGTGATAGGCATCCCTCTTCCCCAGGCCGCCACACGGCTGTTGCCCAACACATGCTTTTGACGCAACACGGCCTAGAATAGCGCCGTCAGCGAATCCAGATCGAAAGCCCCATGCCCGTCCGCCAACTGCCAGAGCAAATCGTCAACCGCATCGCCGCCGGCGAGGTGGTCGAACGTCCGGCAAGCGTGGTCAAGGAACTGGTCGAGAACGCCATCGATGCCGGCGCCAGCCGGATCGACGTCTTCACCGATGGCGGCGGGCGGCGGCGGATCGGCATCACCGATGACGGTGGCGGCATGACCGCGAAGGACCTGGCGCTCGCGGTCGAACGCCATGCCACCTCCAAGCTCGACGACGAGGATTTGCTCCAGATCCGCACGCTCGGGTTCCGCGGCGAGGCGCTGCCCTCGATCGGCTCCGTCGCGCGTCTCTCCATCACGACGCGGCACGCGAGCGAACCACATGCCTGGGCGCTGTCAGTCGAGGGCGGCGACAAGTCCGAGATCATGCCGGCGGCGCTGGCCCACGGCACGCGCGTCGAGGTCAACGACCTCTTCTATGCAACGCCCGCGCGGCTGAAATTCCTAAAGACCGATCGCACCGAGGCGGAGGCGATCCGTGAGGTGGTCAGGCGCCTTGCCATGGCGCGGCCCGACGTCGCCTTCACGCTGGCCGGCGAGGAGCGCGCGCCGGTGACCTGGACCGCGGCGCTGCCTGGCGCCGCCGGACGGCTGACGCGGCTCGGCGATATCCTCGGCGCAGAATTCCGCAGCCACGCCATCGAGGTCCATGCCGAGCGCGAGGGCGTCGTGGTCGCCGGCTATGCCGCGGCGCCGGCGCTGACCAAGGCGAACGCGCTCGGGCAATATCTCTTCGTCAACGGCCGTCCCGTGCGCGACAAGCTGATCCTCGGCGCCGTGCGCGGGGCCTACGCCGACTATCTGCCGCGCGACCGCCATCCGGTGCTGGCGTTGTTCGTCACGCTCGATCCGCGCGAGGTCGATGCCAACGTGCATCCGGCCAAGACCGAGGTGCGCTTCCGCAATGCCGGCCTCGTGCGCGCGCTGATCGTGCACGGATTGAAGGACGCGCTCGCGCGCGAGGGCCGGCGCACGGCCGCCAACAGTGGCGAGAGCGCGTTGTCCTCGTTCCGGCCGGCCTTCACGCCGCGGCCTGCGAGCTGGGACTGGCGCGCCTCGCCATCCGCCCCGGTCGCACCGATGCCGTCGTTCGACGGATCGGCTGCGCCCGTCTTCGCCGAGCGCGCACAGGCGGCATTCGATGTCGGCGCGCCCAGTGCGGACGTGCGGATCGAGACCCAACCCGTCAGCGACCTCGTCGACCGCCCGCTCGGCGCGGCGCGCACCCAGATCCACGAGACCTACATCGTCTCGCAGACTCGCGACGGCCTTATCATCGTCGACCAGCATGCCGCGCATGAGCGCATCGTCTACGAGCGGCTGAAGGCCTCGCTCGCCGCCAACGGCGTGCAACGGCAGATCCTCCTGATCCCCGAGATCGTCGAGATGGACGAGGCCACGGTGGAGCGCCTGCTGGAGCGCAGCGAAGAGCTCGCATCGTTTGGCCTCGCCATCGAGTCCTTCGGCCCCGGCGCGGTCGCGGTGCGCGAGACGCCGTCGCTGCTCGGCAAGACCAATGCAGGCGGGCTGCTGCGCGATCTCTCCGAGCACATGGCCGAATGGGACGAGGCGCTGCCGCTGGAGCGCCGCCTGATGCACGTCGCCGCGACCATGGCCTGCCACGGCTCGGTGCGCGCCGGCCGCCGGCTGCGGCCGGAGGAGATGAACGCCCTGCTCCGCGAGATGGAGGACACCCCGAACTCCGGCCAGTGCAATCACGGCCGCCCGACCTATGTCGAGCTGAAGCTGAGCGATGTGGAGAAGCTGTTCGGGCGGAGATGATCTTCGTAGGGTGGGCAAAGCGAAGCGTGCCCACCACCTACCGCGATCGCAGAAAGTTGGTGGGCACGGCGCGTTGCGCCTTTGCCCACCCTACGGCAGCGAGACTACGGCCTCTTCAAAAACACGAACTCCGTGTCGTCATAAGCCCGCCGCTCCAATTCCTCGAAGCCCTCAGGCGTCACGAACTGCGCAGCCTTCGCCTCTTCCACCACGAGCAGCGCGCCCGGCATGAGCCAGCCGCCGTCGCGCAAGCTCGCGAGCGCCTTCTCCGCAAATCCTTGGCCATAGGGCGGATCGAGGAACACCAGCGAGAACGGCTCGACGGGATGCGCAGGGCCAAGATCCGTCGCATCGCGGCGATAGACCTTGGTCACGCCGCCAAGGCCGAGCGTCTCGACATTGTTGCGCAGCAGCGCGCGGGCCTCGGCGCCGTTGTCGACGAACAGCGTGAACTTCGCGCCGCGCGAGGACGCCTCGATGCCGAGCGCACCGGTGCCGGCGAAGAGATCGAGCACGCGCGCATCCTCGATCGGATCGTCATAGGCGTGCACGAGGATGTTGAACACGGACTCGCGCAGCCGGTCCGCCGTGGGGCGGATGTCGCGCGAGGACGGTGAGGCGAGATTGCGCCCCTTCAAACGACCGCCGACGACGCGCAATCAGTCCTCCCGCGGCGTCAGATCGCGCTTGCCGTGATAGCCGCGCTTGGGCCGGCGCGGCGGGCCGTAGCCGTTGGCCTCGGCCTCGTTGCGCTCGCGCGCCTCCTCGCTGCCGGTGCGCTGTACCAGCACGCGGCGGCCCTTGCGATCGTTGATCACGTCACGCTTGCTGGCAGGCTTCTTCTCGCGTGGCGCTTCGCCGTCGGGTGAAGAAGATTTCTTCGGCACGTCGAACTGCGCGCCCGACTTCTCGATGACCTTGTCGCCGAGCTGATCGCGCAGCACGCGTGACTTGATCTCCTCGACCTGGCCTTCGGGGACCTCGCCGAGCTGGAACGGTCCATAGGACACGCGGATCAGCCGGTTCACCTCGAGCCCGAGATGGGCGCAGACGTTGCGCACCTCGCGGTTCTTGCCTTCGCGGATCGCGAACACCAGCCAGACATTGGCGCCCTGGTCGCGCTCCAGCGTCGCCTCGATCGGACCGTATTTGACGCCCTCGACCTCGATGCCGTTCTTCAATTCGTCGAGCTGCGCCTGGGTGACGTCGCCATGGGCGCGGACGCGGTAGCGGCGCAGCCAGCCGGTGTCCGGCAACTCGAGCGTACGCGCGAGCCCGCCGTCGTTGGTGAGCAGCAGCAGGCCTTCGGTGTTGAAGTCGAGCCGGCCGATCGAGATCAGCCGCGGCAGGCCTTCGGGCAGATTGTCAAACACGGTCGGACGGCCCTCGGGGTCGTCATGCGTCGTCATCAGCCCGCGCGGCTTGTGGTAGAGGAACAGCCGCGTACGCTCACGCTCCGGCAACGGCTTGCCGTCGACAGTGACGACATCGTTCGAGGTGATGTCGAGCGCCGGCGAATTGATGACGCGACCGTTGACGGCGACGCGCCCCTGCGTGACCATCTCCTCGGCGTCGCGGCGCGAGGCGAGGCCCGCACGCGACAGCACTTTTGCGATACGCTCGCCGGCCTTTTTCGGCTTCGGTGCTTCGTCACGGCGCGGACGGCCCTCGAAATCCCGATCACGGTCACGATAGGCGCCGCGGCCACCGAAGGCGGGGCGCTTCTCGAAGATCCTGCTCTCATCCTCGTTTTCACGGCGCGGACGGTCGCCGGAGCGGCCTTCGCTGCGCGGATGCTCGTGCCAGTCGGAGCGGCCCTCGGAGCGCTCGCGCGGACGATTGAATTTGGGACGGTCACCGCCGCGTTCGCCATCGCTGTCACGACGAGGCCGATCGAATTTCGGACGGTCGTCGCGCGGACGATCGAACTTGGGCCGATCGAACTTGGGCCGCTCGCGGAACGGACGATCGCCGGACGCGCGATCGTCGCGCGAGCGCGAGAAACGCGGACGGTCATCGCCGCCACCCTGCCGATCGTCGCGCTTCTGCCAGGGCTTGTCTTCGCTGCGGTCACGGCCGCCGAAATCCTTGCGCGGACCCTTGCTGAAGTCCTTACGCGGCGGACGATCGCCACGCGGACCCGCGTCGCGCTTCTGCCACGGCTTTGAATCGCTGCGCTCGCCACGATCGCGCGGGCGGTCACCGAAGTCACGCGGGCGATCGCTGCGATCCCCACGGTCGCGCTCGCGATCCGGCGCACCACGCGAAAACTTCCGCTCGCCGTCGAACTTGCGTTCCGGGCGGTCGCCACGCGGCGCGTAGGGCCGCTTGTCGCCGAACTTCTTGTCGCCGAACCGGCCGGCGGGACGGGAATCGTCGCGATCCCGGCTGCGCGGCGGACGGTCGTCACGGCCATAGGACGGGCGATCACCGCGCGGTTTGAACGGCCGCTTCTCGCCATCGCGCGCGCCGCGATCCGAGAACGGGCGGTCGCCACGCGGCTTGAAGCTGCGCTCGCCGCGCTCCTCACCACCACGGTCGTCGCGCTTGAACTTCGGACGGTCGCTGAAATCGCGGCGCGGGGCATCGCCCTCCTCGCGGCGGCGGAACGGACGATCCCCGCGGTCGGCGCGAGGCGGACGGCTGTCGCGGTCGCCACGGGGCGGGCGGGCGTCGCTCCTGCCCTCAGGGCCGCGCTTGGCGAATTTCTTCTCAGGGCCACGCGGCTTGCCGGACCGGCCCTTGGGCGGGCCACCCCTGCCCGGGCCTCGATCACGCCGGCCGCGGGAATCGTTGTCTTTGTCGCTGTCGCGAGGCATGAATAAACTCACTTAGGGGGTGGCCAGAAAGCATTGTGCGCGCTCGTTTCGAGCCGCATGCTCAGGCAAATCCGGTATTCACTCTTGCTGAAGGCGGAGCTACTAGCAGGTTTCTGGCGATGATACGAGGCTTGAAAGCCCCCTCTTTCATGGATTTGGCGCTCAAAACGGCCGAAAATGCCGGAAAGGCGGGCGAAGTTCCGATCGGATGCGTCGTGGTCCGCAATTACGAGGTCATCGCGACCGCGGCGAACCGGACGCTGACTGATTACGACCCGACCGCCCATGCCGAGATCATTGCGCTGCGCGAGGCCGCCAAAAAGATCGGCAGCGAGCGCCTGGTCGACTGCGACCTCTACGTGACGCTGGAGCCCTGCACCATGTGTGCGGGCGCGATCTCCTTTGCAAGGGTCAGGCGGCTCTATTACGGCGCCGCCGATCCCAAGGGCGGCGCGGTGGAATCAGGCGTGCGGTTCTTTGCATCCCCAACCTGCCATCATGCGCCGGATGTCTATTCCGGGGTCGGCGAGAGCGAGGCGGCGCGGCTGCTCAAGGACTTTTTTCGCGAGCGGCGGTAGATTCACATATTCCGCCGTCATGCCCCGCGAAGTGTTTAGCCCGGAGACATGGCTGACACCTGTTCGGACACATCACTGACAGGTTGGCCATTGGTCAAGTCGATCGATGCGACCTGCCAGCTGGCGAAGAAGATTCCGTAGTGGCCGTCACGATCCAGCGGCCGGATGGCAAGGCGTTCGCGGGCGAAGGCCTGGGGAACTTTCCAGAAGTGTCCCTTGAAGGAGATGTAGGGTCTTGTCGATGAGACCCTGCGCACGATCTCGCCGCTGTCGTATTCGACGTTCGGAACGCGGGCCGGCATGGGGCGAGCACTTGGCCGGAAGCGATCGGCAGGGACCTGCATATCGAGGCCTTGGTGAGGCCGCTCCAGATTGTAGACCGGCCGCCAGGCGTCGAAGGCGCGCTGGACTTCCGGGAGAGTTCGGAAGCGGCGCATTGCAAACACCTCGGCCTTCAGGGTGCGATGGAAGCGTTCGTTCTTGCCGCGGGCCTGTGGGTGGCATGGCCTTGCGTGCACCACCCTGACGCCAAGCTTGAGCAGCCACACCTTCAGTCCGGTCCAACGAATGCCGGACGTATCGCCCCAGGGTGAGCCATTGTCGGTGTAGAAGGCCTCCGGCAGGCCATAGCAGCGGAACGTCGTCGACAGGTGATTCTGCACGGTGAGGCGCTGCTCGTCGGCACATGCCTTCAGGCACAGCACGTAGCGCGAGTGATCGTCGACGATCGTTAGCGGATGGCACCGCGTCCCATTGGCGAGCGGCAGGTGACCCTTGAAGTCCATCTGCCACAGCAGGTTGGGAGCTTCCTTCTCGAACCGGTGGCCCGGATTGGGCGGCGCATTCTCACTCGGTTTGATCCGGTCGTTCCGACACAGGATCTGGTGCACCGTTGATGGCACAGGCACCGTCTGCCCGCCCCGCTTCAGGCAATGGGCAATCTTCCGTGCTCCCCAAGCCGGATGCTTGTCGCGTACAGCCAGGACTTCTGCCTCGACCGCAGCCTCACTCCGCTTGGGCATCGCATGCGGGCGCCGGGAACAGTCGGCCAGCTCCCGATCGCCGGCCTGCCAGCGCGCCAGCCACTTGTAGCCGACGTCAGGACTGATGTTGAACCGACGGCACAGTTCGCGCCGGTTGGCGCCCTCCTGCAAAGCCAGCCGCACAAACTCGTGGCGCTGATCCATCACTGACACCTCGCTCCAAGGCATGGACGGCCTCCCGAATCGGACCAATCCAGCCAATGTTGATGTGTCAGCTATGTCTCCGAACACCCGTCAGTGATCTGTCCGGGCTAAACACGAAGGCGGGGCATCCAGTACGCCGCGGCCTATCGATCAACCACCACCGTCTCGGAGTACTGGATCGCCCGGTCAAGCCGGGCGATGACAGTTGTGTGTGTCGCGACAGCTTAGTTCAGCCTGCGAAGAACTCGCGCAGCGCCTTTGCGGTGACGTCCGGGTTCTCCTCGGTGAGGAAATGGCCGGAGTCCACCGGCATGCCGTCGACGTTGGTCGCCCATTGCTTCCACGTATCGAGCGGCGTGGCGGCGGCCTGGGCGATGCCTGCGCCACCCCACAAGGCCAGCATGGGAATCGTGATCTTCTTGCCGGCTTCGAAATCGGCCTTGTCGAGGTCGTAATCGAAATAGGCGCCGGCGCGGTAGTCCTCGCACATCGCATGCACGCGGGCGGGATCGCGGAACGGGGCGATGTAATGTTCGAGTGCACGCTCGTCGATGGCGTCCAGCGTCTTCGACTTGGTCTGGCTCGCCATCTTGAAGCGCAGGAAGAACTCGCCATTGCCCGAGATCAGCGTCTCCGGCAGCGGCGCCGGCTGGGCGAGGAAGGTCCAGTGATAGATCTTCAGCGCGTAGGCGCGGTTCATCCGCTCCCAGTAATTATAGGTCGGCAGGATATCGAGCACGGCGAGCTTCGACAGCCGGCCGGGATGGTCGAGCGCAAGCCGATACGACACCCGGCCGCCGCGGTCGTGGCCGGCGAGCGCGAAGTGGACGTGGCCGAGCTGCTCCATCGCTTCCACCATCGCCTTGGCCATCGCGCGCTTGCTGTAGGGGATGTGCTGTGCATCGCTCTCGGGCATGTCGGACCAGCCATAGCCCGGCAGATCGGCGATGATCAGCGTGAACTTGTCGGCGAGCTGCGGCGCCACGCGGTGCCACATCACGTTGGTCTCGGAGAAGCCGTGCAGCAACAGCAGCGGCGGCCCCTTGCCGCCGACGCGGGCGAAGATGCGGCCCAAGGAGGTGTTGATCCATTCGGAGGCGAAGCCGGGGTAGAGGTCGGCGAGATCGGACATCTTCGGCATCCTTATCGGGTCAGTCCTGTCTGGTCAGTCCCGGGCCGCCTCGAACAAAAATGTCGAAAACAACCCCATGCACAGTAGCACGATGGTCACCTGTGAGGGTTGCTAACCCCAACAGGCGATTGCGCAATTTTGGAATGTCGATGTGGCGGAGCGGTGGCACGCGGCAATCTTGATGCCGGCGTGCGCGCAGTCCGGAAAAAAGCCTGTCAGCCCCGGGCCTTCTCGGCTTCCACCGCCTGCCAGCCGATGTCGCGGCGGCAGAAGCCTTCCGGCCAGTTGATGCGGTCGACGGCCTGATAGGCACGCGCCTGCGCTTCCGTCACGGTCTTGCCGAGCGCGCAGACATTGAGCACGCGGCCGCCATTGGCGAGGATCGCGCCGTCCTTCTCGACCGTGCCCGCATGGAAGATCTCGGCGGTGTCGACCTTGGCTGCGTCATCGAGCCCCTCGATGCGCGTGCCCTTCTGGTAGTCGCCGGGATAGCCCTTGGCCGCCATCACCACCGTGAGCGCGGATTCCGGATACCAGCGCAGATCGAAGTGCTTAAGCTCCCCGTCGCAGGCGGCGATGAACGCCGGCACGATGTCGGACATCATGCGCAGCATCAGCACCTGGCACTCGGGATCGCCGAAGCGGACGTTGAACTCGAACAGCTTTGGGCCCTGCGTCGTCAGCATGATCCCGGCATAGAGGATGCCGCGGAACGGCGTGCCGCGCTGCTTCATGCCGGCAACCGTCGGCAGGATGATCTTGGCCATGATCGCGTCGTGGATCGCGGGCGTGACCAAAGGCGTCGGCGAATAGGCGCCCATGCCGCCGGTGTTCGGGCCGAGATCGTGGTCGAACACCCGCTTGTGGTCCTGCGCGGAAGCGAGAGGGATGGCGGTCTCGCCGTCGCACAGCGCGAAGAAGCTGATCTCGCGGCCCGGCAGAAATTCCTCGATCACGACCTCGGCGCCGGCATCGCCAAAGGCGCCCTCGAACATCATGGCGATGGCGTCCTCGGCCTCGCGCACGGTCTTGGCGACCACGACGCCCTTGCCGGCGGCAAGGCCGTCGGCCTTGACCACGATCGGCGCACCCTGGCTCTGGACGTAAGCACGCGCATCATTGGCGTTGGTGAAGCGCTTGTAGGCGCCGGTCGGAATGCCGAATTCGGTGCACAGCGCCTTGGTGAAGCCCTTGGAGCTCTCGAGCTGCGCCGCCACCCCGCTCGGCCCGAACGCCTTGATGCCGGCGGCGGTGAGGTCGTCGACGATGCCGGCGGCCAGCGGCGTCTCCGGGCCGACCACCACGAGCTCGACCGCATTCGTCTTGCAGAAATCGATCACCGCGGCATGGTCGGCGACATCGAGCGCCACGCATTCCGCCTCCCGCGCGATGCCGGCATTGCCGGGCGCGCACCAGAATTTGGTCACCAGGGGGGAGGCTGCGATTTTCCACGCCAGGGCATGTTCGCGGCCGCCGGAACCGAGCAGGAGAATGTGCATCGAAGGCTCGAAATGAGGGGTTTTGCTGGGGCGGAGGTCGCACGAATCGCGGCGGGTCTCAAGGGGAAACGCCCACACTCCCCGTCATTCCGGGGGCGTGGCGAAGCCGCGAGCCCGGAATCCATAACCACCATCGTGAGTATGGATTCCGGGCTCGCGCCCAAGGGGGCGCGCCCCGGAATGACGGCGGAGAGAGGGGAACGCCCGAGGACGACAATCGCCGCTAAACCTGCCTCCCCGCAATGATCTCCTGCAACGTCGCCACATGCCGCGCGAAGGCGCCGCGGCCGACGGCGGTGGCGGTTACTGTGGTCTGCGGCTTCTTGCCGACGAAGGCCTTGTCTACCGAGACGTAGCCCGCCTTCGCCAGCGTCTCGATATGTGCGCCGAGATTGCCGTCGGTGGCGCCGGTGAGCTTTTTCAATCGCGAGAACTCCAGGCCAGCGGAGACCGGCAGCGCGTTCAGCGCCGCCATGATCTTGAGGCGCAACGGCTGATGGATGATGTCGTCGAGCTCGGCCATTGGCTAGATCCGCCGCATCCAGAGGCCGCCGAGGATCAGTCCGCCACCGTTGACAAAGGCCATCCAGAGCGGGAACGCCTCGCCGATGTAGAAGAAGCCGAACAACGTCAGTGCAGCGATGCCAAGACCGATCGCGACGAAGGCGTAGCCGAACCAGAGACCCGCCAGCGTATAGAACAGCATGAAGTAGAGCGGCCAGAACGCGCCGAGCTGGCGTGGGCCGAAATGGCCGACGACGTTGGTGCAGAGATAGCCGAAGGCGAAGAACAGCACGAAGACCAGAACGAGCCTGACATCGAAGGCGGCACCATGCGGACGGGGCGATGGATTGAGCAACCGGATTCCGACCAGACCACCGACGCCCAGAACGTCCACGGCAACCCAGGCGTGGACCGCGTAGACCGGCCAGAGCCAGGTCACGAGATTGCCTGCGAATACCAGGACTCCCCACCAGACTGCGGCGAGGCTTGCGAGCTCGTAGAGCTGCGATTGCTTCACGCGCTGGACGATGTCGTCGATGTCGGCCAGCGCTGCAGACGCCTCCTTGCTGTCGATCATGACTGGCCTGCTCCGCGCGTTGCCACGTCCTCGGCGATTGCATTGACCGCCTTCGGGTTGGTGACCATGCCCATGTGATTGACGCCGTCGATCATCTTGACGTCGATCGACGGCTTCACCGCCCGCACGGTCTCGGCATATTTGTCCGAGATCATCATCTCATCGTCGGCGCCGCCGAAAATCGTCATCGGGTGTGTCACCCCGGGCAGATCGAGGCGATAACCGCGTGTCGCAAAGTTGCGCATCAGGCGGTCGGAATAGGTAGAGGTGAGGTACTTGGCCGAATTCGCCGGCACGGCGAAGGCCAGCACTGGAAGCTGCGAACAACAGTCGATGCCGAGCTTGCGCAGCGCCGCCAGCCCGAAGTAGCGCGGAAGGTCAGCATTGGCCCAACCGCCGGCGTGCGGTTTGTTGGTCGGCGCGTCGTAGCCGAGATAGGGCGCGATCAGGACAGTGCGGACGAACAGGTCCTGCATGATCGGCGTCGCGGCAACACGCAACGAGAAGCCGGCGCCGGCGGAATGACCGATCAAGGTCAGTGGCAAATCGGGCGCGCTCTTGCGGACATGGGCGACGAAGTCGACCAGATCGTCCTCGAGCTGGCCGACATAGCCGATATCACCGCGCGTGCCGGAGGCGCCGTGGCCGCGCGTATCGAGTGCCCAGGTCTCGACGCCGTGCGCGGCGAATGCTGCCGTCAGGGCATGGTTCACGGTGCCGGAGGAACCGGACGATCCATGGATGAAGATGGCGCCGCGGTCGGTGGCCGTCCCCTTCGGCGCGTAGTGCCGGAAGCCAAGCCAGGTGCCATCGCGGGCCTGAAAGCGCTCGAGCGGTGGCAGCGTAGACCAGTCGATCCCCTTGGCGGAGTCCGAGACCGAGCGCATCTCCGCAGGCCGCTCCAGCGGCGTCGCGATCAGGGCGGTGAGCAGCAGCGCGACTGCGCCAACCGCGCACAGGCCCCATTTCAACAGGCTTAGAGAACCCCGCAGCAGCCGCATCGCCATCGCAAACTCCCTCGAACTGATCATTTATAGAGAACTCTATATTACAGAGTACTCTCCATATCAATCCCAGGATTGGCGCCGCGCGGCGAAAATCCTTAACGTCGGGTCTGACCCCAAAATGCCGAATCGTTTGCCGATGCCGCCTGCGGAACCACTGCTCAACGCCCCCGAATTCACCGTCTCCGAGCTCTCGCAGTCCCTGAAGCGGACGGTCGAGGACGCCTTTGGCCATGTCCGGGTCCGTGGCGAGATCTCCGGCTTCCGCGGCGCCCACTCCTCCGGCCACTGCTATTTCGCGCTCAAGGACGAGAGCGCCAAGATCGAGGCGGTGATCTGGAAGGGCGTGCACGGCCGGATGCGCTTCAAGCCCCAGGAAGGGCTCGAGGTCATCGCCACCGGCAAGCTCACCACTTATCCGGGCTCCTCGAAGTACCAGATCGTGATCGAGGCGCTGGAGCCGGCCGGCATCGGCGCGCTGATGGCGCTGATGGAGGAGCGCAAGAAGAAGCTCGCCGCCGAGGGCCTGTTCGACGAGGCGCGCAAGCAGTTGCTGCCCTGGCTGCCGGAGGTGATCGGCGTGGTGACCTCGCCGACCGGCGCCGTCATCCGTGACATCCTGCATCGGCTCGAGGACCGCTTTCCCCGCCACGTACTGGTGTGGCCGGTCAAGGTGCAGGGTGAAGGCTCGGCCGAGCAGGTCGCAGCCGCGATCCGCGGCTTCAACGCGCTGCCCGAGGGCGGCAAGATTCCGCGGCCCGATGTGCTGATCGTGGCACGCGGCGGCGGCTCGCTGGAGGACCTCTGGTCGTTCAACGAGGAGATCGTGGTGCGGGCGGCAGCCGAGAGCATGATCCCGCTGATCTCGGCGGTCGGGCACGAGACCGACATCACGCTGATCGACTTCGTCGCCGACAAGCGCGCGCCGACGCCGACGGCAGCGGCCGAGATGGCGGTGCCGGTGCGCAGCGATCTGTTCGTCGAGGTCGCCGATCTCGCGCGGCGCACCCGCGCCTATTGGCAGCGTGCCCATGAGAGCCGCCGCAGCGAGCTGCGCGCCGCCGCGCGCGCCCTGCCCGCGGCGGGCGATCTGCTCGCGATCCCGCGGCAACGGCTGGATTCAGCGGGCGCGTCGCTACCCCGCGGCCTCAAGGCCAACACGCACGCGCATTTCCGCCGGTTTACCGCGGCGAGCGCAAAGCTGACGCTGCGGGTGCTGCACGGGCAGATTTCGCAGGCCGATCACCGCCTCACCGTGTGCGGCGAGCGGCTCGGCCTGTCCGCGCGCTCGCTGCTGCGGCAACGGCGCGACCGTTTTGCCGGGCTGGAGGTGCGCTTGCGCGCCTCGAAACTTTCGAATGCGCAGGCGCAGCGCAACGCAATTGCCCGCCAGCGCGAGCGCACGCATCGTCTGGCCGAGCGCGCCAACCGCGCGCTTGTCACGCTGTTACAGCGGCTGGATGCCCGCATCGAGAACAGCGGCAAGCTGCTCTCGGCCTTGTCGTATCGCGGCGTGCTCGCGCGCGGCTTTGCTCTGGTACGGGACGAGGCCGGCCATCCCTTGCATTCGGCCGACGCGATTGGTCCCGGCGCACGCCTCGAGATCGAGTTTGCGGACGGCCGTGTCGGCGCGACGGCGGATGCGGATCGCCCGGCGCCGACGGCAAAGCGTGCGCCGGCGCAAGCAAAGCCGGCCGCGCAAGACGCAAAACCTGCGCCGAAGCGCGCGGGCAAGCCGGTGGATCAGGGCACGTTGTTCTGAGCGCTACGGCGGCGTTCCGCCCTCAGTGTCATTCCCCGCGAATGCGGGGAATCCAGTACGCCGCGGCTTCTCGGCTCAATCACTAACGTCTCGGAGTACTGGATCGCCCGGTCAAGCCGGGCGATGACAGCCAGTGTGGGACGCGTGTCGCCACAACCTCGTCATTGCGAGCGCAGCCCGCCTACCGGCAGGACAATCCCGCGTCGATCGTGGTCCAGAAGCCGCAATGTTCCGGCGCGATCATCGGCGCGCCGGCGTGGGCTTCGAACAGGAAGATCGCGACGGTGAAGACGATCAGTGCGGATGAGAACAGGACGAAGCGGTTGCGCATGAGGACTGCGTTTAATCGACATCGTGGTCGAACTAAGGCGCCGTCACCTGCTGAAACCGCCGCGACACGCGATACGTAGATTCACGGTCGGCCATACTCCGTGCAGGGCGGTGGTCGATGCGGGGCTGTCCGCCTAACGTTGTTCCTCGGGCGGCCCCGCTTCCGCCTTCGCTCTATCGAGCTACGGCGGGACAAGCCCGCTCCATCCGGGCTACAGGACCGCCCTCACCGCGCCAGCCACTCCGCGACTTCCTTCTGCGACTCCGCGCGCGCCTCTGCGTCCGTGCCGAGATGGCCGTGCTCGGGCGCGGCGGCGTCGGTGGTGCCGGCAGCTGCGTGCAGCGGCGTATTGGCGCGGTCGAAATCGTGATAGGCGCCGGGATAGACCACGATGCGCGTGAGCGCGCTGCGGCCGCGCGCGCCGTCGACCATCTGGCGGCAGGCCGGCGGCGACGAGACGTCGTCATTGGCGCCGATCAGCACCAGGGTCGGCACCCGCGCGCTCCAGCCGAGGCCGGCGGAGATCCGGCAATCCGGATAGAACGCGATCGCCGCGCGAAAATCCGGCCCGGCTTCGCGCGCGGCGCTCTGCGGACGCACGGCCCAGAGCAGCGCGCTGGCACCATTGGCCCAGCCGATCAGGCTGACGCGGTCGCGCGCGACCCAACTCTGCTTCACCAGCCAGGCGCGCGAGGCCGCGATGTCGGCGACGCGCTCGCGCCGCGCCTTGACGTGCATCTCCTTGACGCGGCATTGCGGCCCGAGCTCGCGCGAGCCGTAGCTGTCGGGCAGCAGAACGGCGTTGCCGGCCTTCAGCAGTTGCAGCGCCCAGTCGCGATAGCGCGGCAGCACCGATTCTGAATGATTGCCGAGGCCGCCGCAGCCATGCAGCGCGATCACGGTCGGAAACGGCCCCTCGCCATCGGGCTTGTAGAGCTGCCCATGCAGGATTCCGGACGACAGCGGAATGTCGACCTGCTGCGGCGCCGGCGCGGCGTGCGCGGCCGACATCAGCAGCATCATGAACAGGGCGGTCAGTCGAAGGCGCATCGGATTCTGCCGTGGAAGATGCCGGAACCGGCCATCCCTCGCGCGAAGCACTATCATGCGGAAACGGCGGCAAAACATCACAAACCGGTGGGTTTACCGGGCGGACAAGCCACCCTATCTATGCTAAATTCGGTGCAACACATCGTGCCCTCCAGGGTTTTCCACGGAGAGGCCTTCCACGGAGACTTTCGACCGTGCTGAACAAGTTCGGCCCCTCGGGCCATGGCGAAGCGCAGGTGCAATATCTCGACGGCGATTTCCGCGTGATCTCGCCGGGGACCTTCGTCCGTTGCGCGATCACCGACACGCGGATTCCGCTCGACGAATTGAAGTACTGGAGCGTGGATCTGCAAGAGGCCTACGCCACGCCCGCCGCCGTGCTGCAGCGGCATTTCCCCGGCGCGCTGAAGCCGCAGCCGTAGGGTGGGCAAAGGCGCCTCGCGCCGTGCCCGCCATCTCTTCACGACCGCAACGAACAATGTAGGCACGCTTCCGCCTTCGCTCGCTCAGCTTCGGCGGACAATTCGCCTTGCCCACCCAACGATACCGAGTTCGTGGCATCGCGCGGCTATTGCGGCTCGGGACCATCCGCGCCCACACAGGTCTTGATGAAAGTCTTCCTGGTCTCACCGACCACTTTCTGATCGATCGCCTGCTTCAGACAATCGACCCGTGCCTGCGCCATGCAGAGCTGCATCTGATCGCGCTTGTCCTGGCCCTTCAGGCTTTGCGTCGTCGCAAGGCACGTGACGCGCTTGGTCGCGGGGACTGGCACCGTGCTGGTTGGAGCAGCGGGAGCCGTCGTCGGCGGCGTCTGCGCAAACACGGGCGCCATGATCAGACACAGAAGACTGGCAGCGACGGCTGCAGATGGCAGTTTCATCGGATTCTCCTGATCGTCTGGAACCGATAGGCGTCTGGCGAAGAATGTCGCCTGAATGGCGGGCCGCTACAGGGTGAGCAAAGGGTAGCTGTCCTGCCGGCGCCGCATGAGCGGCACAGCTTATCGCGCAGCAGGAGGATGGAGACGATGTTCGCGCGCACCTGAACTGCGCGCCTCGCCGCCGAAATGATCTCCGTCGCGCCGATCCGCGTTGCAACGAATTGCGCTTGCACTCCGTGGTAAGTCACTTCGCGCTGTGGTTGGATTTTTCGCTGCGGTTCGGCGCCCTTAAGTTGTTTGACGAAGTTCTGGTGAAACAGAGCGCTGCTAGAGTGCGTGTTAGGTAATTAGCCCTGCTGCTTTGTCGCACAGACCATCAAGTCAACCAAACGACCATTGAGCTTTGGAATTGGCGCAGTCTGTGAACGGGCTCACATCGGAAGAGCCATCTGACGGGCTACGATCACCTCGAAAATTCGCGGTGGATACTTTGTAAATCGAAAGTCAACGATGGGGGTGATCATGCCCACCATACTAGACATGCTCTATCGTGAATATTGCCGCGCCCGCCTCGCTGAAATGCGGAAACAGCTTCTGATCATAGCTCAACGCTCTGAAGCTTCCGAAGCGCATCATCATCTTGCGGATCAGGGTGACGATGAGAGGACGGACGCACAACGCAAGACCGGTCGCGGCGTGCCGCATTGAAGCGGCCCGAGACCGGCGAACTCTCCCGCGTAGCAGTGACCAAGCAATTGGCGGCAGTTTGGGAGCAAGCGATGAATACACCCGAATGCTATACTGTCATGGTGGCCTGCGTCTCGTGCCTGACCATCATCGGAATGATGGCTGTTGGAGCCTGGTGAGGGGACTGAGGGCTGAGCCGGGATTGCACGCCCTGAACGGGTCCGCTGGCAAGCACGTTCAGTCGGACCTGTGGCGCCGGACACAGCACGCGCCCTCCCGCATCGTCCGTCGATGGACGCCGGAAGGCCTTCGCCTCGCCTCAGCGCGCAGACCTGCTTTTTGCTGTGAGGTAAGCGTTGCCGCCGCCTGATACGATTGCGGCGGCATCGCTTGAGATCCGGATGTCAGCCTCCGGGCGGACTATACGAAGAACGCAGCTTCGCCGCGTTCTGGCGGACCTGCTTGATCTCGTCCTGCGTGAACAGCCGGGTCAATTTCACGTTCTGCAGGGTGCCCACCGTGACGGTCAGACCGGAGATGGCCGGAGCCGTGCTCGGATCAGGCACATCGAAAATCACCAAAACGCCCGGACCGTCGGCAGCAACGCTGTACATCGAAATCAGCTTGCCGCCGGCCGCTTCAATGAGTTTTGTCGCCGCCTCCTGGCGATTGATCGTGGGGTTTTCCAAAATGGCGTTGAGAGCGCGTGGTGTATATTGTCCAGTGAGGCAAAAATGCATGGCATGTTCTCCTCTGAGCTTTTGGCAATAACTCTCCGGCCGTTCCGAACTGATCGTAACGGTCTCGCATCTGAAATGATGATGGTACGTTGCCCGCCGTGGGCATAAACGCCGCCGATGATTGCCGGGAGTTCGGCACGTCCCGGTGACGGCTCTCATGCGAGGCTACATCAACTCCCGAACGTGCGGAAGACAATTCATCCGCCGCGACATGTCGCATATCGCAAGGCGCGCGGTGTTGGGCTACGGCGGAGCGCTTTGCCCACGCCAAGAAATCATCAAGAAATCATCAAGAAATCATCGCCTGCCGAACCGCCGCTCGCGCGCCTTGTAGAGATGATCGCTGATCAATTGCCGGAGCGCTGCCGGATCATCGAATTCGAGCTGCACCGCGAACGGCACGATGCCGTCGGGGACGCCTTCGCGGCCGCGGAGGCGCGCAAGATCCTTTTCCGTCGTCACCAGCGTGAGTTGCTCGCGCTGCGCCTCCGCTGCGAGCGCCGCGATCTCGTTCTGCGAAAACATGTGGTGATCGGCGAAGGGGCGCGTGCGCGCGACCTCGATGCCGCAGGCGCGCAAGCTGCGGAAGAAACGCGCGGGATCGCCGATGCCGGCGAACGCAAAGACTCGTTTGCCGAGGAGTTGCGCGACCGAGGCCGCATCCGGCTTCAGGCGCGCGCGCAGCTCCGGCTTGTTGCGCTTCGCAAGCTCCGCCGCGACATCGTTGGCGGCATGGCCATTGCCGATCAGCACCAGCGCATCGGTGCGCGCGAGCTGCGCCTTCAGCGGCGCGCGCAAGGGACCGGCCGGAAACACCTTGCCGTTGCCGAGGCCGCGCTCGCTGTCGATCACGATCAGGGAGGCGTCCTTCAGCAGGCGCGGGTTCTGGAAACCGTCGTCCATCAGGATCACGGTCGCGCCCCGCGACTTCGCGAGCGCAACGCCTTCGAGACGGTCGTGCGCGACCACGACAGGAACGTCGCGCACCATCATCAACGGCTCGTCGCCGATGTCGGAAGCGGTGTGGCGCTCGCGGTCGACCATGACCGGACCCTTGAGGCGCCCGCCATAACCGCGGCTGAGCACCACCGGCGTCTCGCCGAGCTCGCGCAACAGCTTCGTCAATGCGAGCACGGTCGGCGTCTTGCCGGCGCCGCCGACATGGTAGTTGCCGACGCAGATCACGGGGATGCCGGCGTCAAAGCCCTGGCGCAGCATGCGCCGTTCGGTGATCGCGCCATAGAGCAAGCCCAACGGCCGTAACGCATGAGACTTGAAGGAACGCGGCCGGTACCAGAAGGCCGGCTCACGCATTGGCGGCCCCCATCTCGATGGTGAGCTGCAGGAGAT
The DNA here is from genome assembly GCF_052075935.1 of Bradyrhizobium sp. 215_C5_N1_1. Lineage (NCBI taxonomy): Bacteria > Pseudomonadati > Pseudomonadota > Alphaproteobacteria > Hyphomicrobiales > Nitrobacteraceae > Bradyrhizobium > Bradyrhizobium sp. 215_C5_N1_1. The sequence continues at coordinate 7,703,608 of NZ_CP197228.1, forward strand.
AAGGCTCGAGCGCCGTCATCGTGCGATTGAGCGCGCCGCCGAGATCCTCGACCACGCCTGAGCCTGCGCGCTGCATCCCGTCGCGCACCGTGGGATCGGCCAGCAGCTGGCCGAGCTGCTTGACCAGCGTCTCCTGCGTGTCGGCCTGGCGCGCGCCGCCGCTGCTATCAAGCGCCTCGTAGACATCGGCGAAGTTGAAGACGTGCGGACCATGGACGATCGCAGCGCCGAGCTTGATCGCCTCGATCGGATTCTGGCCGCCATGGCGGATCAGCGATCCGCCCATGAACACGACCGGCGAGAGGCGGTAGAACAGGCCGAGCTCGCCCATGGTGTCGGCGACATAGACGTCGGTCGCGGCCGTCGGCAATTCCTCGCGCGAGCGCAACGCCGGCTTCAGGCCCGACGCCGTGATCAAGCCGGCAATCGAGGTGCCGCGATCCGGATGCCGTGGCACGATCACGGTCAGAAGCTGCGGGAAGAAACCGACGAGGCTGCGATGCGCCGCGACCAGCATCTCGTCCTCGCCCGGATGGGTCGAGGCCGCGACGATGATCGGGCGGCCGCGCGTCATCGCCATCAGCCGCTCGAGCTTGGCGGGATCGGCCGGCGGCGCGGCCACGTCGAGCTTGAGATTGCCCGTGGTGACCACGTCGCGGCCGCCGAGCGCGGAGAAGCGCTCCGCATCGGTCTTCGATTGCGCCAGGCAAATGTCGAACCGCGACAGCAGCGCCGAGATGGTGCCGTACATCCGCCGCCAGCGCGGGAAGGAGCGCGGCGACATCCGCCCGTTGATCAGCACCATCGGCAGGCGGCGTGCGGCGCCCGCCAGGATCAGGTTCGGCCACAAATCGGATTCGATGAACAGCGCCAGCGAGGGCTTCCAGTGATCGAGGAAGCGCGCGACATAGCGCGGGGAATCATACGGCACGTATTGATGGATGACGTCGGGCGGAAACCGCTTTGCGACGACGGCGGCGGAGGTGACGGTGCCCGAGGTGAGCAGGATGCGAAGATTGAGGTCGCGCAGGCGCTCGATCAGCGCGGCTGCGGCGAGCACCTCGCCGACGCTGGCGCCGTGAATCCAGACCAGGGGGCCGTGCGGACGCACGTCCCGGGACAGGCCCCGCCGCTCGCCGACGCGCGCGGGATCCTCCTTGCCCTGCTTCAGCCGCCGCTTGATCAGCGCCGGCGCAAGCGGCACCAGGCCCGAGGCCAGGCGCCGGTACATCCGCAGCGTTATCGGCAGCGAATTAGCCATCTTGGGGCCCCGGACGGCCGAGTTGCGCATAGGCGCGGCGGGTCGCCTCGTTCAAGGTCTCTTCCAGCTCCAGCCGCAGCGCTTCCATGGTGGCGGCGTCGGCATCCGGCGGCACGTGGATTTCCTTGATCCCGACCAATGCGCCCCGCCCGAACGGCAGGTTGATGGTGGTGCGGTCCCAGTTCTTGAGCCGGATGAAGCGGCTGGTCGCCATCGCGAAAGGCATGATCGGCCGCCCCGATTCCCGTGCCAGCATGATGATGCCGAGCCCGGCCACGCGCGAGCGTTTGGGGACATCGGCGGTCAGCGCGACATTACAACCGTCCTGGAGCGTGTGCACCATTTCCCTGAACGCGCCCACCCCGCCCTTGCGGTGGAAGGCGCCGCCGTGGTCACCGGAACCACGGATGAGGCCGATGCCGAGCCGCTCGACGGCGATCGCGTTGAACTCGCCGTCGCGATGCCGCGAGATCAGGACCTTGGCCCGGTAGGAGTCCTTATTCCTGATGAAGGGCGTGAGGAAATGCTGGCCGTGCCAGAAGGCGAAGATCGCGGGGATCTGCGGCTCGACGATGTCATAGACGTCAGGCGGATCGAACGTGAATTTGTTGGTCCGCCAGACCAGACGCAGATATTCGGCCGCCAGAACCCCGACGGCACGCTGAAGCCAGCTGCTTCGCAGCGTATTGCGAAGCAGTTTTTTCAACGTGCCGGTTCTTGATTCGGGTCGAGCAGCCGATGGAGATGGACGATGAAGTAGCGCATCTGCGCGTTGTCGACCGTGCTCTGCGCCTTGGCGCGCCAGGCGACGTGAGCGGACGCGTAGTTCGGATAGAGGCCGACGATCTCGACGTCGTCGAGGTTCTTGAAGGTGTTGTGCTCGAGATCGAGCAATTCGCCGCCGATGACGAGATGCAGCAATTGTTGCGGGGCACTATCTGGCATGGGTTCTGTTCCTAACGGGCTGCCCGGCAAAGCAGTGTTCGAGAAGCACGGCGGACGCACTCAGGGCAAGGGCCGATTTCGAAAATGCGCGACGATGCCCGCATGACGATCGCGACCCGCTGCCACCAGCACCCCGTGCGTGACTTCCCGGCGGTTATAGAGGATGGGATCTCCGGAGAGGTCGCTCATCCTACCATCCGCTTCCTGCACGATCAAATCGGCCGCCGCAAGGTCCCAATCATGGCTGTTGCCCCCGGCAAAAGCCGCATCCAGCACGCCATCGGCGACCCGGCACAGGCGCAGCGCGAGCGAACCGATTCGCGGATGCAGCTTGATGTCGCCGCCGGCCGTATTGAGCCGCTCGACCATCGGCTTCGGCCCGGCGACGCGGGAGAAGTCGAGCGCGGATCCGGACGCCGCCCGCACGGCTTTGCCGTTGAGCGTCGTGCCCTGCCCGCGGGCCGCGAAGAAGAACTCGTCGGTCGCGGGCGCGAACACCGCAGCCAGCACCGGCGAGGCATCCTCGACCAGCGCGACGCTGACGCACCATTCTTCATGGCCGCCGAGATAATTGCGGGTGCCGTCGATGGGATCGACCACCCAGGTCCGCCGCCGCGACAGCCGCACCTCGTCGTCGGCGCTCTCCTCGGACAGCCAGCCATAATCGGGCGTCGCCGAGCGCAGGCGCGCTTCGAGCAAATCGTTGACGGCAATGTCGGCTTCCGACACCGGCGAGGACGCGCCCTTGGTCCACTTCCTCAATTCGGTGCGGAACATCGACTGCGCGAGGCTGCCTGCCTCCCGCACCGCGTCCTGCAGCAGCGCCGCGTCGCGCGTCAGGATGGTTTCGTCCGTTGCATGCGCGTCAGCGTCCGCCAAGCGTCAAACCCTCGATGCGCACCGTCGGCGCATTGATGCCGTAGCGGAACTCGAGATTGTTCGCCGGCTGCATCGATTTGAAGATCTCGAACAGATGGCCCGCGATCGTCACCTCGCTGACGGGATAGGTCAGCTCGCCATTCTCGATCCAGAAGCCGGAGGCGCCGCGGCTGTAATCGCCGGTGACGCCGTTGACGCCGGAGCCGATCAGGTCGGTGACGTAGAAGCCCTGCTTGATGTCGGCGATCAGTTCGGCCGGCGTCGGCGTGCCCGGTTCGAGATGCAGATTGTACGGTCCCGGCGACGGCGAGGACGAGACGCCGCGATGGGCGTGGCCGGTGGTAGTGAGGCCGAGCTCGCGCGCGGTCGCGCAGTCGAGCAGCCAGGTCGTCAGCACGCCCTCGTCGATCAGCGCGATCTTCTTCACCGCGACGCCTTCGGCGTCAAACGTCTGCGAGCGCAGGCCGCGCTTGCGCAGGGGATCGTCGATGATGCGGATGTTTTTTGCGAACAGCTGCTGGCCGAGCTTGTCCTTCAGGAAGCTGGTCTTCCGTGCGATCGAGGCGCCGTTGATGGCACCGACGACGTGGCCGACCAGCGAGCCCGCAACGCGCGGATCGAACACGACCGGCACCTTGCAGGTCTCGACCTTGCGCGGATTGGAACGCGCCACGGTACGCTCGCCGGCGGAACGGCCGACGACTTCCGGCGACAGGAGATCGGCGCCGTGCGGCGCCGAGGTGAAGTCGTAGTCACGCTCCATGCCGGTGCCTTCGCCCGATATCGCGGTCGCCGAAATGCCCTGGCTGGAACGCAAATAAGAACCATGGAAGCCGGTGCTGGTGACGAGCACCATGCCGCCCATGCCGGCGGAGGCGGAGGCGCCGCCGGACTTGGTCACCCCCTTCACGGCGAGCGCGGCAGCCTCGGCTTCGAGCGCGCGGCGCTCGAGCTCGGAGGTCGCGGGCACGTCGGGATCGAGCAGATCGAGATCGGGGAAGTCGCGCGCGAGCAGCGCCGGATCGGCGAGGCCGACATATTTGTCGTCGGGCGCGACGCGCGCCATCGCCACCGCGCGCTCGGCAAGCTTGGTCACGGCATCGCCGCTGACGTCGTTGGTCGAGACCACCGCCTGGCGCTGGCCGACCAGCACGCGCAGGCCGACATCGTCACCCTCGGAGCGTTCCGATTCCTCGACGCGCCCGTCACGCACCTCGACGCCCTGCGAGACGCCGCGCACGGCGACCGCATCGGCCGCATCCGCACCGGCGCGCTTGGCCGCCTCGACTAGCCGCTGCGCGAGATCGGAGAGCGCGGTCTGATCGAACAGGTCGCGATTGGCTTTGGACGAATCCTGGGGCGAAAGCGTCGAGCTTGGTGAAGGGTTCACAAACGAAATCCTGTTGCGGCGGGAGGTTTCGGGGCGATACCGGCCCTGAACACCAGATGTGCCCAATTGGTACGGACTTCAAGCGTTTTCAGCCCGCAAAAAGCTCAGATTCGCAAGTCCGGCGCAACGTCTCGTCAATCATGCGTGCCAAGGTCTTGTCAATCATGAGCGGCGGTGACGCTGGATTAACCAGCCTTTTTAAGTGGTTTCGGAACGGCGCGCGCTAAGGTCCTCGCATCGACCGGGAACATAATCCCGGCGGGGAGAACTAAAGCCGTGAGGCGTCAAACAGCAACAAGCGGGATCGCTCCCGCCGGGTCGGGCCGCAGCTTGCGGCTCGACCCTCTTTCCCTTCCGGTCCGCTTCGATGCGCACGATCCGCGCGCCGACGGATACACCAGACAGATCGAGCTTCATCGCGAGCGTGTCGTGCTGCGCCGTGCCGTCCGCGGCATGCAGATGGCGATCAACGTCCGCGTCAGCGACTTCATCGGCGTTGCGTTGCGCGGCAATGACGAGGCGCAGACCCTCGTCCTCGTGCATCGCGATCCCTCGCTGTCCGTTCCGCTGCTGGTCAGCACCGATGGCGACGAACTCGCCGAGGCCTGGGCGATCTGGAGCGAGCTATTCGCGCTTCCGCAGCTCGACGAAGGTGCCCGCAAGCCCACGCCGCGCCGTCGCCGCGCCAACGCGATCCGCGCCCGCCGTCCGAAATTTTTGATGCGCCGGCGCACCGCCATGACGCGCGAGCTGTCGGTTCATCAGGGCGAACGCGAGATCATCGCAAGGAATTGAACGGCACGCACAGTGCCGTAGGGTGGGCAAAGCGAAAGCGTGCCCACCTTTTTTATCTCAATCCCGGGAAGATGGCGGGCACGGCGCAAGAGCGCCTTTGTCCACCCTACGGGCTACGCCGCCCGCATCACCGCGTCGACCAGCAATCCCGCAAACAGCAGGAAGCCCGCATACTTGTTCGAGAAGAACAGGCGCTTGCAGAGCAAGGGGTCGCTGATATCCAGCCGCACGATCTGCGAGGCCAGATGCACGGCGAACGCCGCAAGCCCGAGCCAGGCCGGCCAGCGCGCATCGCCTGAGGCCAGCGCGACGCCGATCAGCATCACCGCAAGCCCGTAGAACAGGATCAGCGCCTGGTGCGTGTGCGCGCCGAACAGCCGCGCGGTGGACTTGATGCCGATCAGCGCGTCGTCCTCGGCGTCCTGGTGCGCATAGATCGTGTCATAGCCGATCACCCACGAAATCGATCCCGCATAGAGCACCAGCGCGGTCAATTCGATGCGACCAAAGGTGACGGCAAATCCCATCAGCGCGCCCCAGGAGAAGGCGAGGCCGAGCACGATCTGCGGCCACCAGGTGATGCGCTTCATGAAGGGATAGATCGCGACGATCAAAAGCGAGGCAATGCCGGTTAGGACCGCGAAGCGGTTGAATTGCAGCAGCACCACGAGACCGGTCAGTGCCTGCGCGACCATGAAGGCCAGCGCCTGCTTCGTGGTCACCTGGCCCGACGGCAGCGGCCGCGAGCGGGTGCGCTCGACCTTGTCGTCGAGATCGCGGTCGGTGATGTCGTTCCAGGTGCAGCCTGCTCCGCGCATGACGAAGGCGCCGATGAAGAACAGCACGATGGTGAGCGGCAGGCCGCGGACATCATGCGCCATGCCCGCCGCGAGCGCCGCCGACCACCAGCACGGCATCAACAGGAGCCAGGAGCCGATCGGACGATCGAAGCGCGACAGGCGCAAATAAGGCCGCGCCCATTGCGGCGCGAGCGTATCGACCCAGTTGCCGGTGGAATCGGCAACGCGGGCGGATGTGTCACTCATCGGGTGAGGACGTTGCCGTTGAGCGTGTCGAAGGTGCTGCCACCCTTCTTGCCGGCATTGGCCTCAGGCGCCGAGCCAGAACCCAACACCTCGCTCAGCGACGGACCGGCCGGACCGCGCGGCTGGTTCTGCATCTGCTGCGCGACGTTGCAGACCTTCGTCGCCATGGCCTCGGTGTTCTTGTGGCCGTCCTTCATCTGCGCGCTGACCTGCGCCGGAATCCCGCACTTCGAGGCGTTGGCCTCGATGTACTTGATCATCTTGGTCTCAGCCTGGCTGAAATTGCGGATCAGCTTGCAGGCTTCTTCCGGCGCGGCGTGACGATCACTCGCGGCCTTGATCAGCTTGCCGCGCTTCTCGGCTTCCTCGCGCAGCGGCATGAAGGTTTTCATGCAGTCCTCGCCGGGACCGCCTTGCGTCGGCGGGGCGGCGCTGAAGGCACCTGCGCCACCGACGGGCGCGGCGCCGTTGACGGGAAACGATCCTTGGGGCGCTGCACCGACCGAAGCGCTCGGCGCCGAGCCGTTCACGGGCGGAAACGCGGAACTGGTTGGGGCTTGGCCAGGCAGCGGCGCAGGGAAGCCCTGCGCGTGGGCACCCGCGGCGCCCAAGGTGACCATGGCGGCAGTGATCGGAACCATCAAATGACGGATCATCAAGGCAGTCTCTCCGGCAGGAGCTTACGGGGCTTGGCGTCTTCCCAATTGAAGCGCAACCAGCGTGCTCGCGATTTTACGATTCCCGCCGGCCCTTAACAACCCGTCGAATAGGGCAAGAGCGCGGCGCGCCGACGCACCGATTCGGCAATATTTACCCCCGAAATGGCGGCTTTCGGTTAATAACGGCGGCAAATTGGACCTTTGAACGATGCCCTCCCACGATTTTCGCGCCCCCCGCCTGTTTGTCGATGTCCCCCTTGCCCAGGACGCCAGGGTTCCGCTCGACCGCGACCAGAGCAATTATCTCGGCAATGTGCTGCGGCTGGCCGCCGGGGCCGAGGTTTTGGCGTTCAATGGCCGCGACGGCGAGTGGCAGGCCGCGATCGAAGGCCGCAAGCGGCCGGACGGCCTCGTCATCCTCCAGCAGGCCCGGCCGCAGGACCGGCTCGCCGACCTCACCTACGTCTTTGCCCCGCTCAAGCATGCCCGGCTGGACTACATGGTCCAGAAGGCCGTCGAAATGGGCGCTGCCACGCTTCAGCCGGTCCTGACCCGCTTCACCCAGGCCTCGCGGGTCAACACCGAGCGGATGCGCGCCAATGTCGTCGAGGCCGCCGAGCAATGCGGCATCCTCAGCATCGCCACGGTCGCCGAGCCGGTGCCGCTGGACCGGTATCTCAGTCAGCGCCCTGCCGACCGGCTGCTCATCTTCTGCGATGAGGCGGCGGAGGTCCAAAACCCCATTCAGAGCCTGCAAGACGCGCGCGAAGCCGGACATGACCAAGGCAGAATTGGCATCGACGCGCTGATCGGCCCCGAAGGCGGCTTTGCCGAAGAAGAGCGCGCCCTGCTGCTGCGGCAGCCGAAAATCCTGCGGCTGGCGCTGGGACCCCGGATCATGCGGGCCGACACGGCCGCGGTGGCGGCGCTGGCGCTGGTGCAGGCAGTGCTGGGCGATTGGGACGGCACCTAACCAAGCGAACCTAACGTCGATTCGCGCGCGGCGGCTCTACAGGTTCGCGCTTCAGATGACCTCTCGCTTCGACCGATGCAGGGTCTCGGACGGCAGCTCTCCGAAAGCCGCCCTGTAGCTCGCTGCGAACTCGCTCAGATGCCAGAAGCCATGGCCGATTGCGCAGGCCTTCACACTGCGACGAGCCGGGCCGGTGCGCAGCTGCTTTCGTACCGACCAGAGGCGCAAGACCCGGCTGTAGCGATGAGGGCTCATGCCGCAGATGGCCTGCGTCGCACTCTGGAGGGTCCGAACGGACACGCCCACCCGCTCTGCCAGTTCGGTCGTTTTGTGCCAGATCGCGAGATCGTGGCGGATCAATCGTTCCATCTCTGCGACGATCCGCTGATAGCTGTCCGTCGTGGAGTGCATGGGCCCGCGCTTCACGTTGGACCGAATGGCAGCATCCATTGCGGCGAACAGGGATTGTTCGACCGCCGTTCGCGACGTCGGCTCGTTCAGGAAGTCTGGATCATGTGCCGCGGTTTCAAGCGTCGTGGAAATCGAGCCATGCAGGGAGGCAAGTACTTCCGATGCCGGACTCAGCAAATGATAGCCGTCATCCAGCTGAGACCAGGGCTCGCGCTCGGGCGAGCTGAAATAGGCGACAGCCCACAAACGCCCCGCCGGCTCATAGACCAGGCAATCGGATCTCCCCTTGAGAACGAGTATGGAGCTGCCAATTGATTGCCCGTTGATGCGGGTGGAGGTCACATGGTCCATCGGCACCGCCACCGCGATGGCGTGCGCCAGATCATAACCGCGGATGATCCGCGGGAAGGTCTTCACCAGAGACAGCGTCAGGACCGGCAGGCTGAGCTGGGCACGCTTGATTGCAGTCGCCCCGGCCGACAGCGGCATGCTGGATGCGCCGACATATCTCTCACTCTCTCCGAAATGATCGATGTCGTACGATCGGAGCTCGAGAGCCGCGGATGGCTTGAGACCCTGGAACGACAGCAAGCCGTCTAATGCTGTTCTTTGCGTTCCATCGCGAGCAGTATCGAGAAGGCTTTGATCCATATCCTGCCGCTTACTTCGCCTTCCTTGTCGATGCAGCGCCCTTGGGGGCACGCAGATCATCCGGCCCGTTGATGCCGGCGCGCTTGAGATCGCGAAGCAGTTTTGTGAGCAGCAGCATATTAGTCTTCTGCAGTTCGTGATTGTTTCCAAACCTGAATGCGTTCTGCTCGGTCACGATGAGCCCGGCCTTGGTTTCGGCGAGAATCTTTCGTCTCTTAAGTCCCGTCACGCGACGGCGAACCGTCTCGAGCGGCAGGCTGAGGAAGCGAGAGAGCGCCGCGCGGGACACCCCTTGCTTGATCGCATCCGGCTCGACCGCGTGAATGCTGGAGAATCTCTCGTCCAGCGACGGATCGTTCATCACATTGATGACGTTCGCGTTGAGAATCGCATGAACGATCAGTAGGTCCAGCGGATCGAATTCGTCGTAGTGCCGGAACAGCTCGCTGATCGAAAACAGCATATAGGCCAGCGTGTGCCGCGAGACCGTCCGGATAGCGTCTGATGCATTGCGCATGAATCGAAACCAACATTCACATTGTAAGCGAAGGCAGCAGCGAACGGGTCATCCGCCATACCCAATATGAGTATGCGACGACTTGCCTGTCCTCCTCAATTTCTCAATGTGACGTTGAGCTTGCGGTTGCTGCATTGAGTCGCATGCGCGGACAAAAATCAGCGACGGGCAATGAGGCTGTCGCGCAGGACGACATGGCCATGGACGACGATGTTGCATCGGACAGGCGGCGACGCGAGGAGCTCGGGCTCATCAAGGCATTTCTCGGCATAAGGGACCCGAGCAGGAGGCAGAGAATTCTCGAGCTTGCCGAGGAGCTCGCAGATCACGCCGCGTCCGAAACCGCAGGGCTTGCCTTCGCCTCGACCGATGCATCGCTTGGCGATGCGCCCAGAGATCTCCCTGGCCAGACTGAGTGAAAACCAAGCCCTTCCCGCCCTAGGTATTAAAATACCCAAAATACCTTCTGACAGATCGCTGCGTCCCGCCTCCAAAGCCGTTAAGCGATTGATCCTTTGGAGGTCGAAACCGCTTTCGCGCCATGCTAAGGCCTGCGCCAATTCGCCTCCCTTCTTTCGCCCTGCCCGGTTCCACCGGGACGATGGACCCCTGTTATGACCGCGACTGCCACCTCAAATGCTGCCGGCTCCGCCGCCTGGGCGGATACGCTGCTCTTGTCGTTCGCGCAGGCCGGCTATGTCAGGGCCGAGCCCGCGATTCTGCAACCGGCCGAGCCGTTCCTGGACCTCTCCGGCGAGGACATCCGCAAGAGCCTGTACCTGACGACGGACCTGTCCGGCGAGGAGCTTTGCCTGCGCCCGGACCTGACCATTCCCGTCGCCCGCGACTACCTCACCTCGAGCCGCGCCGGCCAGCCGGCCGGGTTCAGCTATCTCGGCCCGGTGTTCCGCTACCGCAGCGGCCAGGCCAGCGAGTTTCTTCAGGCCGGCATCGAATCGTTCGGCCGCCAGGACCGCGCTGCGGCCGATGCCGAGATGCTGGCGCTGGCGCTGGAAGCGACCGCGGCCTTCGGTGTCCGCGATGTCGAGATTCGCACCGGCGACGTGGCGCTGTTCAACGCCCTGCTCGATGCGCTCGACCTCTATCCGGTGTGGCGCCGCCGCCTGGTCAAGGATTTCAACCGCAAGATCAGCCTGGAAAAAGATCTGGAGAAGCTGGCGGCCGCGACCACCGCGACCCGCAGCGAATATGAGGGTGTGCTGGCCGCGCTCGCCGGCTCCGACCGCAAGGCTGCGCTCGCCTTCGTCACCGATCTGATGTCGATCGCCGGCACCACCAATGTCGGGGGCCGCACCACGGCCGAGATCGCCGACCGTTTCCTGGAGCAGTCGACGCTGAAGGGCGGCGCGCTGCCGCGCGAGGCGATCGCCGTGCTCAAGCGCTTCCTGTCGATCGCGGGCAATCCCGACGATGCCGTCGCCGAACTCCGCGCGCTCACCACGGACGCGAAGCTCGACCTCAGCGCTGCCGTCGACCAGTTCGAAAGCCGGGTCGGCTTCATGGCCGCGCGCGGCATCGACGTGAAGCAGACGCGCTTTTCGACCGCGTTCGGACGCGGCCTCGACTATTACACCGGCTTCGAATTCGAGCTGCATCACAGGGGCAACGGCGCCGAGCCGCTGGTGGCCGGCGGCCGCTATGACGGGCTGATGACCCAGCTCGGATCGGCCGAGCCGATCCCCGCGGTCGGCTTCTCGGTCTGGGTCGACGCGCTGACCCGGATCGGCCGCAAGGTGGGAGCTTAAGTCATGAGCGCGCCATTCGTCCTGGCCGTTCCCTCCAAGGGCCGCCTGCAGGAAAACACCGAGGCGTTCTTCGCCCGCGCCGGGCTCAAGCTGTCGAAGGCCGGCGGTGCGCGCGACTATCGCGGCACGCTCGCAGGCCTCGACAATGTCGAGGTCGCCTATCTCTCGGCGAGCGAGATTGCTTCGCAACTGTCGCGCGGCTTTGCGCATCTCGGCGTCACCGGCGAAGACCTGGTGCGCGAGAACATCGCGGATGCCGACAAGCGCGTGTCCCTGATCGACGGGCTCGGCTTCGGCTATGCCGACGTCGTCGTCGCGGTGCCGCAGGCGTGGATCGACGTCCGCACCATGGCCGACCTCGACGACGTCACCACCGGCTTCCGCGAGCAGCATCACATGCGGATGCGGGTCGCGACCAAGTTCATCAACCTCACCCGCACCTTCTTCCAGAGCCACGGCATCACCGACTACCGCATCGTCGAAAGCGCGGGCGCGACCGAAGGCGCGCCCGCGGCCGGCAGCGCCGAGCTGATCGTCGACATCACCACGACCGGTGCGACGCTCGCCGCCAACGGCTTGCGGGTGCTCGACGACGGCGTGATCCTGCGCAGCCAGGCCAATCTGGTCGCCTCTAGGGATGCCGACTGGTCGCCGCAGGCGCGGGAGACCGCGCGCGTCATCCTCGATCACATCGCAGCAAGGGCGCGGGCCAACAAATACCGCGAGGTCCGCACCCGCTTCCAGCAATGCGACGCCGCCCTGCTCGGCGAAGCCCACGAGCGCTTCGGCGTCGAGGCCCCGTTCGGAGGGCCGACCTCGTCGGGCATGCTGACGCTGCACTGTCCGCCGGGTCAGCTCTATGCGCTGGCGAGCTTCCTGCGCGAGCATGGCGCCGAGACCGTCTCGGTGGTTTCGCTCGACTATGTGTTCGACCGGGAGAACCCGCTGTTCGCCAAGCTCGAGGCATTCCTGCGGCAGTGAGCCTCAGGTCCGTTCAGCGTAGCGACAGCAAACGGCAGCTACCATATGCTGTTGAGAACCATGGACGCCTCTGGAACCTTGATCAATGACGCTGGGCTCTGACGTTTCCGGCATGACGACCACCGCGGCCAGTGCCGCCGCGAAGGGGTTGTCGATTGTCGTCCCCGTCTACAACGAGGCGGCGGGCCTCGCCGCCCTGCACCAGCGCATCTGCGATCTCGCCAAGACCTTGCAGCAGCGCTATCGCTTGCGTTGCGAAGTCGTCTATGTCGACGACGGCAGCGCGGACGCGACGCTCTCGATCGCCCGGTCGCTGCCGGCCGACGCGGTCGACGTTCAGGTGGTGTCGCTGTCGCGCAATTTCGGCAAGGAAGCCGCGCTGATGGCCGGCCTCGACCATGCCCGGCTCGGCGCCGTGATGTTCATGGACGGCGACGGCCAGCATCCGCCGGCCCTGGTCGAGCAGCTGGTGCGGCACTGGATCGAGGACGGCTATGACGTCGTCTATACCGCCAAGGCGCATCGCGACAACGAGCCCTTCCTGCGCCGCGTCGCCGTGCGCGGGTTCTATTCGCTGATCAATTGGGGCGCGCGCCAAAAGATTCCTGAAGACGCCGGCGACTTCCGCCTGCTGTCGCCGCGCGCGGTCGCAGCGCTCAGGCAGCTGCCGGAGCGTAACCGCTTCTTCAAAGGCCTCGCGAGCTGGATCGGCTTCCGCCAAATCCGCGTCGATTACGAGCCCGCGCCGCGCACCCATGGTGTGACGACCTTCAGCGCCGCGCGCCTGCTCGGTCTTTCGATCGAAGGGGTGACCTCGTTCTCGGTGGCACCGCTGCGCTTCGCCAGCCTGCTCGGCGTCATCCTCGCCGGCGGCGCCTTCCTGTTCGGCCTCTCGATCCTCTGGGAAGTCTGGACCACGGGCAAGCAGGTGCCCGGCTATCCCTCGCTCGTGATCGGCCTGATGACCATCGGCGGCGTGCAGCTCATCATGATCGGCATCGTCGGCGAATATATCGGCAAGATCCTGTCCGAGCTGAAGGCGCGCCCGATCTACTTCGTCGCCGAGCACAGCGAAAAGCATTTCGAGACCGGGAAGGCCGACGACGCCTCGAAGAGGACGGCCGCCGAATGAGCGCGGCCGCGGGCCTGCGGCGGATCTGGCTCTGCGCCGACGATTACGGCATCAGCCCGGGCGTCAATCGCGCCATCCGCGACCTGATCGAACGCGGCCGTCTCAATGCCACCTCGGTGATGATGGTGGGACCGGCGATCGAGCGCGGCGAGATCGAGGCGCTCCAGACGGCGGCGAAAGCGAGCCCGCGCTGCGCGATCGGCTTGCACGTGACCTTGTCGGCGCCGTTCCGGCCGCTCACCATGCATTTCCGACCGCTGGACGGCGACATGTTCATGCCGTTCCCGAAACTGCTGCGCGCCGGCCTTGCACGCCGGCTCGACCGCGAATTCTTTCGCAATGAGGTCAGGGCGCAGCTGGCGGCGTTCGCGGAAGCGTTCGGGCGCGCGCCTGACTTCGTCGACGGCCATCAGCATGTGCAGCTCTATCCGCAGGTGCGCGACGGCTTTGTCGATGCGGTCAGCGAAGCCGCGCCGAAAGCCTGGGTCCGCCAGGGCGGGCGCGACCTGCCGCTCGTGCAGCGGCTGGCCTCACCAAAAGCCATGGTGCTCGATATCCTGAGCGCGCAATTCCGCCGCCGCGCCGCCAGCGCCGGCCTCAGCTTCAATCCCGGCTTTGCCGGCGCCTATGATTTTGCGCGCGAGGCCGATTTCGGCGCGCTGATGCGGCAGTTTCTGGAAGGCCTCCCCGATGGCGGCCTCGTGATGTGCCACCCCGGCTTCGTCGACGATGTCCTCACCGGCCTCGATCCGATGACCGACGTCCGCGAACGCGAGCATGCTTATCTTTCAGGCGATGGGTTTGCGCGCCTGCTGGCCGACAGCGGCGTCACGCTGGGGTGAAACCGGCGGAAAGCAAGCCGCTGGGCAGCTTGTCGCATACCGAAATTTAATCCGGCCGGCACTGTTGGGGCCACAATGGAACCCTACATCTGCCTCGCGCTTGGTTTGAGCGAGGGAGACTGATCATGACGCCGCAGGAACGCCAGCTCGTCGACGAGCTTTTCGACCGGCTTTCGAAACTGGAAAATGCACCGCGGGATCCCGACGCGATCGCCGCGATCTCCGACGGGCTGCGCAAGGCCCCCGGCGCGGTCTACGCACTGGTGCAGACCACGCTATTGCAGGACGAAGCGCTGAAGCGTGCTCATAACCGCATCCAGGAGCTGGAAGCGGCCCATGCGCCCGAGCAGGCGCAGTCCGGCGGCTTCCTCGATACCATGCGCGACTCGCTGTTCGGCGGAGGCCCCTCGCGCGGCTCGGTTCCGAACGTGCCGCCGCGTGACGCGCGGCCGGTCTGGAACACCGGTCAGGCGATGCCGCAGGCACAGCCCGGTTACGGCGCGCCGCCTCCTTATGGACAGGCCTACGGCCAAGGTCCAGGTCAAGCTCCGGGTCAGGGCTATGGCGCTCCGCCGATGGGCGGTGGCGGCGGCTCGTTCCTCGGCACGGCGGCGGCGGCCGCGGCCGGCGTCGTCGGCGGTTCGCTGCTGCTCTCCAGCATCCGCGGCATGATGGGCGGATCGCACCAGCAGGCCTTCGGCGACACCAACGCGCTCGGCGACCGCAGCGCTGGTGGAAGTCCCTGGGGCGGCAGCGACCAGTCCGGCGGCTCGCTCTCGCGCGATGCCGGTCTCAACGACATTGGCTCCAACCGCGACCGCGACGACGGTTCCCGCCAGGGCCTCACCGACCAGGCGTCGAACGACCGGGACAACAACAACGATCAGAACTACGACGACAACGACCACGACAACGGCAATATGGACATAGCCGACGACGACAGCGATTTCGGCGGCGGAGACGATGGCGGCAGCGACTACGCGTGAGGCTGCCCGATCAGCGCGACAAACAAAAACGGCCGCCCGGGAGGCGGCCGTTTTCATGTCGAGCGTCAGACGCTCACATCACCACGACCTTGGTGCCGACATTGACGCGGCCGTAGAGGTCGATGACGTCCTCGTTACGCATGCGGATGCAGCCTGAGGAGACGTTGGTGCCGATGGTCCAGGGCTCGTTGGAGCCGTGGATACGATAGAGCGTCGAGCCCAGATACATCGCGCGCGCGCCGAGCGGATTTTCCGGGCCGCCTTCCATGTGCCGCGGCAGGTCGGGCCGGCGCGCGATCATTTCCGCCGGCGGCGTCCAGTCCGGCCATTCGCGCTTGGCCGTGATCGACTTCACGCCGGACCAGGTGAAGCCGGGACGGCCGACGCCGATTCCGTAGCGCATCGCCCGGCCGTTGCCCTCGACCAGATAGAGGAACTTGTTCGGCGTATCGACCACGATGGTGCCGGCAGTTTCCTTGCCGCTATAGTCGACGGATTGCTTCTCGAATCTCGGATCGAACGGACGCTGGCGCGGATCGACCGCCTCCTGCTGGAGACCTGCGCCTTGCTGATATCCACCCTGCATCTGCGGCTCGCCCATCGGTGGCAGGCGGCGCTGGTCGTAATAGCCGGGCTGCTGCTGATAGACCGGCTGTTGCGGCGCGTAGGCCGGGCCGCGGCCGGGACCGTCACCGAACAGGAACTCGATGAAGCCGCCGCCCATATTCGCATTGGAGGCGACACGCACCGGCGCCGGCTGCACCTGCGGCTGGTAGAGCACCGCGGGCGGATCGTTCGGCACACTATTGTCGAAGGCGCTGGCGCTGTTCGCGCCGGCAATGAAGGTGCAAGCGCTGCCGAGCAGCGCGACAGACATTTTCTTGAACATCGACGTACTCTGTACTGTTTCGTCTAGATCCCATGCGTCGTGCAGAGCCGATGGCTGACCGGCGACCGCGACGTGGTCAATAAAGAGCAAAAGCCGTTTTGTTTGGTAAACGTATCAGCCGTTTCGATTCACCACGTCGCGAGCGAGGGTGCAATTTGGCGATCAGCGTTTATTTTCGATGAACGCCGCAGGCCCATGGTTAATCGCTTCCTTTCGCGCCGTCGCGTGCGGCCGCGCAACAGTTCCCGCTGTGAACCTCGTGTTAAATTGCTTCTGTCTACAAAGACGCGTGAGTGAGGTGGGGGGAGTTCCTGATGGCTATTCACCGCAAACGTTTTCGTGTCGAGGAGGCTATTGTCGGCGAGATGCCCAGCCCCGAAATGATTGAGGAGGCTGCGCCGATGCATAACGAGATCATGGCGGAGCTGCGTGCGATCCGCGCACAGATGGCGAAGGGCACCGTGCCCTTGTCCGGCAGCGCGGCCATGGCGGCGATCGACGCCTCCACCGCCCACGAGCTCTCTGAAGCTCGTACCATGCTCGATACCTACCGGGCGCAGATCGAGCAGTGCGAGAAGCTGAAGGTCGAGCTCGACCTCATCCACGACGCCATCGATCGCACCAAGCGCGAGATCGCGACGCTGCACGGCAAGAGCTTCGACGGCGGCGAAATGGCCAAGGTCAATGGCGAGCTCGGCGCGGTCGTCGGCGGCACCGAGCAGGCGACCCAGCAGATCCTCGAAGCCGCCGAATCGATCGACCAGGCGGCCAGCGCGATGTCCAAGGTGCAATCGGCCGATCAGCAGAAGCGGCTCGCCGACGACATCCAGGAACGCGTCATCTCGATCTTCGAAGCCTGCAACTTCCAGGACCTGACCGGCCAGCGCATCAGCAAGGTCATGACCACGATGAAGTTCATCGAGCAGCACATCAATGCGATGATGGAGATCTGGGGCGGCGTCGACGCGATCAAGGCCCATGTGCCCGCGCCGGCCGACACCCGCAGCGAGGACGAAAAGCTCCTCAACGGCCCCAAGCTCGCCGGCGACGTCGGCCACGCCTCGCAGGACGACATCGACGCGCTGTTCGACTGATCGGGCGCGGCATTACGGAAAAACAAAACGCCGGCGAGAGCCGGCGTTTTTTGTTTTTGGAGCATCCCCTCCACTGTCATCGCCCGGCTTGATGTTCAGCCCGGGACATGACCGGGCGATCCAGTATTCCAGAAACTGCGAGGCTAGAACCGAAAAGCCGCGGCGTACTGGATGCCCCGCCTTCGCGGGGCATGACGAAGTAGAGAGACTACGCCCTTGGCGCGCAGCGGACGTAGACCATGTTGCCGTAGCGGGTGGCGGCGTCCTTGTCGATGAAGCGGGTGATCAGGACGCGGCCGTCGAAGGAGACGATCTCGCGGTCCTGCTCGCCGGGGGTGGGCCCCGCCGGGCCGATGTAGTTCTTGCCGCTGGGCGAGCCCTTCAGCCGCAGCTCCTGCGGCGTCGCCTGGTCGGCGAGATGCATGATCACGCCGCCGGAGGAACCGGCGGTGATCACGTAGGGATTCTTGCACTGCGCCCGGGCCGCGGCCTCGGTGCGGGCACGGTCGGCCGGGTTCTGGAACGAGGCGAGACCCCAGCGGCCGACGATCTCGTCGGCGCGGATGCTCGCCGGCATTTCCGGGCCGGTGCCGGGCTCGGCCTCGGGCGGCGGCGAAGACGACGAGAACGACGGCAGGCTCATACCGCCGCCACAGGCGCCAAGCAGCAGCGCCAGGCAGGAGGCGGCCGCCAGATTGGCAACCGTGCGTGCGTGAGCTGACCTGATCATGACATTCCCCCGAGCAAACCGTCCCCCAAATGAGACCCCGACCGCATCCCTCCTGCAGCCAAGCGCAAAACCGCTGTCGGAGCAATGACGTCCTTTATACGCCAGCGCGACCAATATGTTTCTATAGACACGATCCTATATCCGCCTCACCAATCGCTTAACCACCCTTGCTTGACAGGATCGCGGCCAAGCCATATTTCCGGGCGCACTATTAGCACTCGGAAAGCCCGATTGCTAAGCGCGCCGTTCGATCCTCGGCAAGAGGGTGGACGGACGCCGCCCCTACCCACTTCCATTCCTTCCGAAGCGAGCCTCCAAAGGGAAACGTCATGGCTAAATCCAAATTTCGTCCGCTGCATGACCGTGTCGTGGTCAAACGTATCGACGCCGAGGAAAAGACCAAGGGCGGCATCATCATTCCGGACACCGCCAAGGAAAAGCCGTCCCAGGGCGAGGTCGTCGCCGTCGGCCCCGGCGGCCGCGACGAGGCCGGCAAGCTGATCCCGATCGACCTCAAGGTCGGCGACCGCGTGCTGTTCGGCAAGTGGTCGGGCACCGAGGTCAAGATCGACAACGAAGAGCTCCTGATCATGAAGGAGTCGGACATCATGGGCGTCATGGCCTAAAGCCGCCAGCCTGAACAGCCGCTGAATGTCATGCCCGGATCGCGCGATCCGGGCATTCGGTCATTCCGCAAGCGGCAGACACATCACGAAACACGAGGGATTGAAGAAATGGCTGCCAAAGACGTCAAGTTTTCCGGAGACGCGCGCGAACGCATGCTGCGCGGCGTCGACATTCTCGCCAACGCCGTCAAGGTGACGCTCGGTCCGAAGGGCCGCAACGTCGTCATCGAGAAGAGCTTCGGCGCACCCCGCATCACCAAGGACGGCGTCACCGTCGCCAAGGAGATCGAGCTCGAGGACAAGTTCGAGAACATGGGCGCGCAGATGCTGCGCGAAGTCGCCTCCAAAACCAACGACACCGCGGGTGACGGCACCACCACCGCGACCGTGCTGGCCCAGGCCATCGTGCGCGAAGGCGCCAAGGCTGTTGCCGCCGGCATGAACCCGATGGACCTCAAGCGCGGCATCGACACCGCGGTTACGGCTGTCATCAAGGACATCGAGAAGCGCGCCAAGCCGGTCGCCGCCTCCTCCGAGGTCGCCCAGGTCGGCACCATCTCGGCCAACGGCGATGCCGCCATCGGCAAGATGATCGCCCAGGCGATGCAGAAGGTCGGCAACGAGGGCGTCATCACCGTCGAGGAGAACAAGTCGCTCGACACCGAGGTCGACATCGTCGAGGGCATGAAGTTCGACCGCGGCTATCTGTCGCCCTACTTCGTCACCAACCCCGAGAAGATGACCGCCGAGTTCGAGGACGCCTACATCCTCCTGCACGAGAAGAAGCTGTCCGGCCTGCAGGCCATGCTGCCGGTGCTGGAAGCCGTGGTGCAGTCGGGCAAGCCGCTCGTCATCATCGCCGAGGACGTCGAGGGCGAGGCGCTGGCCACCCTGGTCGTCAACCGCCTCCGTGGCGGCCTCAAGGTCGCCGCCGTCAAGGCGCCGGGCTTCGGCGACCGCCGCAAGGCCATGCTCGAGGACCTCGCGATCCTCACCGGCGGCCAGCTCATCTCCGAGGACCTCGGCATGAAGCTCGAGAACGTCACGGTGAAGATGCTCGGTCGTGCCGGCAAGGTCGTGATCGACAAGGAGAACACCACGATCGTCAAGGGCGCCGGCAAGAAGCCGGAGATCGAGGCCCGCGTCGGCCAGATCAAGGCCCAGATCGAGGAGACCACCTCGGACTACGACCGTGAGAAGCTCCAGGAGCGTCTCGCCAAGCTCGCCGGCGGCGTCGCGGTGATCCGCGTCGGCGGCGCGACCGAGATCGAGGTCAAGGAGAAGAAGGACCGCGTCGAGGACGCGCTCAACGCCACCCGCGCCGCGGTGCAGGAAGGCATCGTCCCCGGCGGCGGCGTCGCGCTGCTGCGGGCCAAGAAGGCGGTGGGCCGTCTCACCAACGCCAATGCCGACGTCCAGGCCGGCATCAACATCGTGCTGAAGGCGCTGGAAGCCCCGATCCGCCAGATCTCCGAGAACGCGGGCGTGGAAGGCTCGATCGTGGTCGGCAAGATCCTGGAGAACAAGTCCGAGACCTTCGGCTTCGACGCCCAGAACGAGGACTATGTCGACATGGTCGAGAAGGGCATCATCGATCCCGCCAAGGTGGTCCGCACCGCGCTGCAGGACGCCTCGTCCGTGGCCGGCCTGCTGGTGACCACCGAGGCCATGGTCGCCGAAACGCCGAAGAAGGAAGCTCCGCCCGCCATGCCGGGCGGCGGCGGCATGGGCGGCTTCTAAGCCTCCGTTCCGTTACAATGTTGCGAAGGCCGCCTCCGGGCGGCCTTCTTTTTTGCCGACCCTGCCCCTTCTGCTTTCCAATTCAACCGGCGGCCAAAACCCACTACGGTGGCGCGCCGATTCGATTGCGCGAGGATTCATCGATGCGTGCGCTTCTGGTTTGTTCGACAGCCCTTTTGGCGGCCCTGCTTGCCGTCTCGCCCGATGTCGCATCGGCCCAGATGAAGCTGTCGCCGAAGGCCACGGCGCCGGGCGGGACGGAGACCCGCTATTTCACCTCGATTGACGGCCTGATGGACGGCAATGCCGACGTGATCCTGAAGGAGACGCGGCAGGGCAAGACGGTGACGGCGGCCGTGCTCGACGTCTGCTATCCCGTCGCAAAGAATTCCGACCGCAAGGACCGCTTCGTCGTCAATCTCCAGGTCGCGGGCCAGAACCTGACGGGCACGACCCAGAGCCTCGGCGAGAAGGCGCCCGTCACCGTCAAGCTGCTGCGCAAACAGTCCGGCGACACGTTCGAGTTCCGCGGCCAGATCGCGATCGGCCAGGCCGTGACCGAGGTCACCTCGCCCGACAATTCCGATCTCAGCGAGAAGGAATTTCAGGACAACCAGACCTCCGACGACGGCATCACGCCGCAGCCGAAGGATTTCACCGACGTCTCTCCGGAAGCGATCGCGGTCAAGGTCAAGCTGGATGCGGCGACCGAGTTCCTGAAGAGCCTGAAGGGCCAGGACGTCGAGGTGACGCTGGCGAGCCTGACCGTCGGCTGCGACGCGCTGCGTGCCGGCGAGCAGACCATCAACATGTCGGTCGATCCGGAACGCGCCGGCGCGCTGCTGGCGAAGTTCAAGGCGATGCCCGGCGTCACCGCGGCGGGCTGGACCGCGGGCATGACCGAGATGGACCGCACCATCCGCTTTCCCGCGGCCGACTGGCGCGACGGCGACAAGATCAGCCGGGACAAGCTCGCCTCAGCCGTCGCCGGCGTGATGAGCCGGACGCTTGCGGCAAAGCAGGTCTCGCACAGCTTCAACCCGGCCACCGGCAAGCTCAAGCTCGTCTTCAAGCGGCCGAACCAGGATTTTCCGGCACTCGAGCTCACCGACACGATCGAGGTTGCAGGCCTCATCTCGCCCGACAAGCCCGGCACGACCGACAAACTGATGCTTTGGATCGGCAGCCCCTCGACCACGACCGCCGATGAGAGCAGCGGCGCCAAGCTCAATCTCTCGGACGACGCTTCGGCCGACGAGGAAGGCGATCAGCCCGACGACAACGGCTCGATCGAAGCGCTCGCGAAAGAGCTGAAAGGCCAGCGCTGGGACGCCGACAAGTCGGTGTGGAAGTAGGCGTAGACACCCACTCTCGCCGTCATCGCCCGGCTTGACCGGGCGATCCAGTACTCCGAGACAGTTGTGGTTGAATCGAGAGGCCGCGGCGTACTGGGTGCCCCGGTCAAGCCGGGGCACGACAGCGATCGCGCCTCAATTCCCCGTCGTGCGAAAGCGCAGCGGCTTGGGACCGATCAGTGTCAGTACGTCGCCCTGACGCTTCCAGGTCTCGACGCTGCTGAGCGACGCGACGAGTTCGTCGTCGGCCTGCGCCCTGGCCGGCGGACAGGAACGGTCCTGGATCTGGCCGGGGACGAAGATCACCGTGTTGCCGGCGACCGAGAACTGGCCCTTGCCACCCTTGCACCAGAGCTCCAGCACGACTTCGCCATTGTCGCCGATCTCGATGTTCGGAATCCGCTTCGAGCCCGGCTGCGGCAGGGCCTCCAGCGTCATCTCGGTACCGAACGGAAAACCGTCCTCGGCACGCGCGAGCGTGGACATCGCGAGCATTGCAACCGCCAAACACGCCATCTGCTTGAGCGAAACCATGAGACCTCTCGACCGACCTGATTTGCGGCACGTTCTATAAGACGGCGGCGCTGTTGAGAAGGTTCGCGGAGGCTAAAGCGCGATGAGATTGGGACGAATCGTCATCGCGCTTCAGGTTGTTGTTTGAGCGTGATCTTTTCGGAAAACCGCTTCGCACTTTTCCGGATCATGCTTTAGATGCAAAAATCCCCGCAAGGCAGCGAAGCCCTGCGGGGATTTGCGTTGAAGCGAGGCGTGACCTGCTACTTCAGCACCATCGCCGTGAACGGCCAGACATAGGCCTGCAACGTCACGAACAGGCCGACCAGGGAGGCCAGCACGATCGAGTGCCAGAACACGAAGCGCAGGATCGTGCCCTCATGGCCGTACCAGTTGGTGGCAGTGGAGGCGACGACGATCGATTGCGCGTCGATCATCTTGCCCATCACGCCGCCGGACGAGTTCGCCGCAGCCATCAGGATCGGCGACAGGCCGAGCTGCTCGGACGTAATCTTCTGCAGATTGCCGAACAGCACGTTGGAAGCGGTGTCCGATCCCGTCAGCGCCACGCCCAACCAGCCGAGCAGCGTGCCGAAGAAGGGATAGAGCACGCCGGTTGCGGCAAAGGCGAGGCCGAGCGTTGCGTCGACGCCGGAGAGCCGCGTGAGCGTACCGATCGCGAGCATCGCCGAGATCGTGATCAGCGAGATCGCGCAGAGCCGGATGGTGCGGCCGTATTGGATCAGCAGCCTGCCGGGACCGACACCCATCAGGAAGCCGGAGATGATCGCGGCAATCAGCATGCCCGTGCCGGTGAAGGACAGGTAGGTGAAGCCGAACACCGCGCTCTCTTTGGTCGGCCCTGGCGCGACCGGCGGCATCTTGTTGATCATCTGATGCAGCTCGGGAACGGGATAGTTCCAGGTGAAGATCGAGTTCGCCCAGGTCTTGAAGCCGCCATTGCCCCAGACCAGCATCACGATGCAGACGATGATCCACGGCAGCAGCGCGCTGAACAGCTCGCTCTGCGTCAGCGGCGTCTTGTCGAGCGGCTTGGCCGCAGCCATGGTGGAGGCCGATTCATCGTTCCCGCGCAGCGCCGGCGACAACCAGAGCTGCCTGGGTTGCCACACCTTCAGGAACAGGATCAGCGCGCCCATCGAGATCAGCGACGCCCCGATGTCGACGATCCAGGGATTGATGAAGTTCGAGATCACGAATTGCGGGACCGCGAACGACACGCCGGTGACGAGGATCGCCGGCCAGACGTCCTTCATGCCCTTCCAACCCGCAAACGCCCACACCACCCAGAACGGCACGATCAGAGAGAAGATCGGCAACTGCCGTCCGACCATCGCGCCGAGGATGTAGGGATCAAGCCCGGTGACCGAGGCAAGACCCTGGATCGGCGTGCCCAGCGCGCCAAAAGCGACCGGCGCGGTATTGGCGATCAGCGACAGGCCGGAGGCCGCGAGCGGCGAGAAGCCGAGCCCGATCAGCACGGCGCCCGTGATGGCGACCGGCGTGCCGAAGCCCGAGGCTCCCTCGAAGAACGCGCCGAAGGAGAACGCGATCAGCAGCAATTGCAGCCGCCGGTCCTCGGTGACGCCGCCGACCGCGCGCTTGAGCAGCTCGAAGCGCCCGGTGGTGACCGTCACCTGGTAGAGGAAGATGACGTTGAGAACGATCCAGCCGATCGGGAAGAAGCCGGTCACGATGCCGAGGATCGAGGCGCGGATCGACATGTTCGCCGGCATGGTGAACACGAAGATCGTGATCAGGTTGGCCACGATCACGGCGATGATTGCAGCAATATGGGCCTGGACGCGACCGCTCGCGATCAGGATCAGCAGCGTGACGACGGGTATTGCCGCCGCGATCGTCGACAGCACCGGGCTGTGCAGCGGGTCATAGACTTGATTCCACATGGTCTTCCTCCCCCACGCCTGTTGCGGCAGGCGGCCCGCGTGGACAGCCGAACCTGCTTGACGCTGGAAGCGATAACCCCCGAGCTGGACGCGAATTCCTCGCGAGTGCGGCGGTTCCCGTCCGCTCACAAGCCCGCGAAGTCCCGGAGGCCCCCACCCCGCGCCGTTGTACCCATGCTAGGGTTGCAAGCTGCGACAAGCCAACGCAAATTGATGAACTTGCGACTTTAGTCTAAGCGCTTTCTGCCGTTGCCACAGCCATTTGGCCTATGGCCGTTGTGCACATCCCCTCAGGAGACAGAGCTCTGTGAAGAACATCAGCGCCACGCTCGCGATCGTCTGGCGAATCGCCGTCCCCTATTTCCGCTCGGAGGACAAGTGGGCAGGCTGCGGCCTGCTCGCCGCCGTGATCGCAATCGAGCTGGCGCTGGTCGCGATCGACGTGCTGGTGAACCAGTGGCAGAACCGGTTCTACAGCGCGCTCCAGAACAGCGACTGGGACGCCTTCGTCACGCAGATCTGGATCTTCATCGGCCTCGCCTTCACCGCGATCGCGCTGGCGGTCTACAAGCTGTACCTGAACCAGTGGCTCCAGATCCGCTGGCGGCAGTGGCTCACCCAACACTATCTCCGCGAATGGCTCGACGGCTCCACGCATTACCGCATGCAGCTCAAGGGCGATGCGGCCGACAACCCTGACCAGCGCATCACCGACGACGTCAAGAACTTCGTCGAGCAGACCCTGACGATCGGACTGGGCCTGCTCTCGGCGATCGTGACGCTGTTCTCCTTCGTGATCATCCTCTGGGGCCTGTCCAACGCCGCGCCGCTGCACCTGTTCGGCACCGATCTCATGATCCCCGGCTATTTGTGCTGGGGCGCGTTGATCTACGCGATCTTCGGCACCGCGCTGACGCACTGGATCGGAGCGCCGCTGGTCAATCTCAATTTCGAGCAACAGCGCTATGAGGCCGACTTTCGCTTCAACCTCGTCCGCGTCCGCGAGAATTCCGAGCAGATCGCGCTGCTCAAGGGCGAGGGCGCCGAACGCGGCGGTCTCTTCCGTCGCTTCGGCTTCGTGATCGGCAACTGGTACGCCATCATGAGCCGGACCAAGCGCCTCACCGCGTTCACGGCGAGCTATCAGCAGGCTGCCGTGATCTTTCCCTACGTGCTGGTGGCGCCAGCCTTCTTCGCCAAGAAGATCCAGCTCGGCGACATGATGCAGACGGCATCGGCCTTCTCGAGCGTCCAGGGTGCGCTGTCGTTCTTCGTGGTGGCCTACCGGGCGCTGGCGGAATGGCGCGCGATCGTCGCCCGTCTCGACGGCTTCGAGATGTCGGTGGCCTCGGCCGCACACCCGCCGACGCATGAGCCGACCATCGGCCTTGCACCATCCGGCAGCACGACGGCGATCGCGCTCAAGCAGCTGCTCGTGAAGCTACCGAACGGTGCGCCTCTGGTCGCAGCCGATGCCTTCACGATCCAACCGGCGGAGCGGGTCTTGGTGACCGGGCCGTCGGGCTCCGGCAAGTCGACGCTTTTCCGGGCCATCGCCGGCGTCTGGCCGTTCGGCACCGGCACCATCGCCATACCCGGGAAATCGAAGCTGATGATGCTACCGCAGCGCCCCTACTTCCCGATCGGCCCGCTAGGCGACGCGGTCATCTACCCGGCAGAACATGGCGCCGTCGCACCGGAGAAAATCCGGGACGCACTCATTGCGGTCGGCATGCCGAAGCTGGCCGAGCGACTCGACGAGGACGGTCATTGGAACAGGACGCTCTCGCTCGGCGAGCAGCAGCGCCTGGGGCTCGCGCGCGCCCTCCTGCACGTACCGGATTATCTGTTCCTCGACGAGGCCACGGCGTCGCTGGACGAACCATCGGAAGCCCGGCTGTACCGGCTGCTGGCGGAGAAGCTGCCGCAGGCCACCATCGTCTCGATCGGCCACCGCTCGACGCTCGACGCCTTCCACACCCGCAAGGTGGCGTTGGTGAAGGACGGCGAGATCCACGTTCTCGGCAAGGACGGCGAGCCGGCCCAGGCGGAGCCGACCGCGGCGAGCTGAGGTGACACAACCAAGCCTGAGGCTAGCCTCGGTAGGACCTTCGTTGCAGCCACCCTTCGAGACGCCGCCTCCGGCGGGCTCTTCAGGATGAGGTCTGTAATCGCGGCAAGATCCTCGACCCTCATGGCGAGGAGCGCCGCCTGGCGGCGCGTGTCGAACCATGCAGGCCGAGCGCTCTCACAGACGAGCCCAAGCCCAAAGCAAAAGGGCGGCAGATTGCTCTGCCGCCCTCGTTAGGTCGTCTCGGGAAGAAACTTACTTCAGGTTGGTCATCGCCGTCAGGTCGACCGAGAGCTTGGCGACGCCGGCCGCGCTGCACCAGTTGGAGCCGAACGCCGTGGCCGCGTTCGCGCCGCCATTGATCGGCGTCACGAAACCGGGGCTGGAGTTGGTGGCCGAGAAGTCGCTGGTGAAGGCGTTGCAGTTACCCTTCGAGAGGTCGGTGTCGTAGTAGCGCAGATCGAGCGTGAACACCTTGTAGGTGAAGCCGACGCCGACGTTCCAGGTGTTGTAGCTCGGCTCCTTGATGCCGTTGGAGTACAGCGGGTCGCCGGCAATGCCGTAGAAGATGTCGGAGGTGCCGAGCCACTGACGGCCGAATTCACCCGACACATACATGCCGACGCCGCTGGCACCGAACGTGGTGCTCGGCGCGGTCCACTTGGCGGTGATCGAGGCGTAGTTACCCCAGGCGCCGAGGTTCAGGAAGTTCGGCGAATAGTACTCGTTGAAGCCAACGACCCACTGGTCGTTGATGTTGAGATTCAGCTTGGCATAGACTTCGTAGAAGCTTGCGTCCTTCTTGGCGAAGTTGCCGTTGATCGGAAGGCCGATCGCGCCCTGCGAATTGTCGAGGCCGGTGCCGCAATTGCCCTGGGCGAGGGTGCCCTGCGAACCGAAGCAGCTTCCGCCCGGATAGAGGTAGCCCCAGATACCGAAGTCGAAGGCGAACATGCCGAAGGTCGGGCGGATACCGCCGTAGATGTCGACTTCAGCCGCGGCGCGGTTCGGGAACGAGATGCTCTCCGCGGACGCACCGACGTAGAGCTGGAGGTCCTTGTTGACGTTGTAGCGCGGCTCGAAATAGGCGGCGACCGACGGGTTGTGGTTCGACTGAGTAACGCCGCGGAAGATGTAATCGCTCATGATGCCGGCGCCGAAGGCGACATCCCAGGGGTCAAAGGCGGGCGGCGGCGGGGCCTTCAGAGCCTTGACCGGCATGTCTGCCGCGAAAGCCGAACCCGTCACCATTGCCAGCGCCGTTGCCAACAAAGCCACTTTTTTCATTTCGATCCCCATCACCAGTTCTACCCAGTCGGTTTCCCGGAAGCCCCCCGGGCGTACGACGTGTCTGCAAAATTTCGTTACCGCGACAATCTGGATGGGAGGATGCGAACCGTGAAGCAAAAATCACGAGCATCTGCCGACTTTTTAGGCGTTCTGACGATTCTACAGAAGGTTGTCCGCCTGTGTTGCTTCTCGATCACATTATTTTCATTCCAAAGTGCACAGAGCCGCCCGGATTAATACGGGAGCCGCCGGTGCAGTGGTGCCTGTGCCACGAATCGGACTGACGCGAGAAACGACAACCGGGCGGCGACCATTGTGCCGATGCAAAAAGGCCGCAGCATCACCGCCGCGGCCTTCCTGTTGTCGGTCGTTGTCGTCGGGATGGACCCAGCCTTGGCCCTCACCTTGGACCTGACTTGGACCCTAACCGTGGGAGCCCCTCGGGGCCTAACCCTGCCCTTCGGCCGGCGTCGGCTCCGCAGAAGACGAAGGCATCGCCCAGCTTGTCTCGGCGGCGGGCTCCGGAGCCGGAGCCGCCACCGGCGCTGAGGGCTTCGGCGCAGGAGCTGCCTTCGCCTTCTTCGGCGCCGCTTTCTTTGCGGCCTTCTTCGGTGCAGCCGGCTTGGCAGCCTTCTTGGCCGACTTCTTCGCAGCCTTCTTGGCGGCCTTCTTCGGGGCGGCCTTCCTGGCAGATTTCTTCGCAGACTTCTTGGCAGACTTTTTCGCGGACTTCTTGGCTGCCCTCTTCGCGGTCTTCTTCGCCGCTACAGCCTTCTTGGCCTTCTTGGCCTTTTTGGCCTTCTTGCTTTTTTTCTTCTTCGCTTTCGCCATCGTGGTCCTCCTGTTGCCGCCGAACAATGGTCGATCGGGCGTCTTCAGCCGTCACCTCCGGACGAAGGCTAGCTCGAGGCATTCAATGCCGGCCGCGACCCGCCCGTAGCCCAATCGAGAAGCTCAATCGTGTGTACGACCGGAACTGACGTGCCACTGGCAATCTGCACCATGCAGCCGATATTGCCCGCGGCAATCATGTCCGGCTTGACGCTTGCGATGTTGGCGACCTTGCGGTC
The DNA here is from genome assembly GCF_052075935.1 of Bradyrhizobium sp. 215_C5_N1_1. NCBI lineage: Bacteria > Pseudomonadati > Pseudomonadota > Alphaproteobacteria > Hyphomicrobiales > Nitrobacteraceae > Bradyrhizobium > Bradyrhizobium sp. 215_C5_N1_1. Next base: position 7,732,148 of record NZ_CP197228.1, read on the forward strand.
GCGCAACCGGCCCGCAAGCTCGGGCTGGAGAATGTTGTAGGTCCCCGCCGAGCCGCAACACAAATGGCTCTCCGGCACATCTTTCACCACGAATCCATTCTTGGAAAGCAATTCTTTCGGAAGGCCCGTGATTTTCTGCCCGTGCTGCAACGAACACGCGGAGTGATAGGCGACGACGATATTGTCCTGTCGCGTAGTGGTCGCGAGCTCGAGGCCGGCAACGAATTCGGTGATGTCCTTGGCGAGCGTGGACACCTGCGCTGCATCGGCGGCAAACGCCGTGTCCTCGCGCAGGAGATAGCCGTAGTCCTTGATCACCGTGCCGCAGCCGGAGGCCGTCACCAGGATGGCGTCGAGCCCCTCGCCGGCCGCTTCCTTTCGCCACGCCGCGACGTTGGCGCGGGCCCGCGCCAACGCATCCTGGTCGTTGCCCAGATGGTGGGTCAGCGCGCCGCAGCACTGCTCGTCCCGGACCAGGACAACCTCGATGCCGTGGCGGGTGAGGAGGCTGATGGCGGCCTGGTTGATGCGCGGCGCCAGCACCTGCTGGGCACAGCCTTGCAGCAGCGCGACCCGGCCGCGCTTCTTGCCGAGTGCCGCGAATACGCTGCCGGGGAGCGGGCCGGGCGACGGCAGACGGTTCGGCGCCAGCGCCAGCATCGCCTTGAGGCGCTGGATCAGGCCGGGCGTCGCCGACGGCCGCGGCGTCGGCAGGAATACGGCAAGCGGACGGGCGAGGCGCGCCAGCCACATGCTGGTGCGGAAGAGCTGCGGATTCGGCAGGACAAAGGCCAGCACCTGGCGCAACAGCCGCTCGGTCAGCGGCCGCTGATAGCGCTGCTCGATCCTGACCCGGGCCTGGTCGACGAGGTGCATGTAGTTCACCCCCGAGGGGCAGGTCGTCATGCAGGACAGACACGACAGGCAGCGGTCGACATGCTTGACCACCTCGGCCGTCGGGGTCTGGTCCTTCTCCAGCATCTCCTTGATCAGGTAGATGCGGCCGCGCGGGCTATCGAGCTCGTCGCCGAGCAGCACATAGGTCGGACAGGTTGCAGTGCAGAAGCCGCAATGGACGCAGGCGCGCAGGATCTTGTCGGCTTCCGCGATGTCGGGGTCGGCGAGCTGCGCCAGTGAGAATTCGGTCTTCATGCCGCAGCGCCCCGCGTCAGCCGCCCCCGGTTGAGAATGGTTTTCGGATCGAAACTGGCGCGGACCCGATCGCTCAGCGCGGCAATGCCGGGCGCCTGCGGATGGAATACGTCGACACCGCGCCTGACGTCCTCGGCCGCCCGGATCAGCGTGGCGTGCCCGCCCACAGCATCCGCACGCTGGCGCACGGCCGGGGCATGCGCGTCAGCCTTCGGCGGCAGCGCGGCCCAGATCAGGCCGCCGCCCCAATCGTAGATGATGTCGCCGCCGGTCTCGCGCGCCAGCTGGGTCCCGAGCACCGCGCCGGAAGCCGGCGGACAAACGATCCGCCACACCGGCCAGGCCCCAACTGCACCGCCGGCCGCGAACGGCAGGACGTCGCGGATCGTGGCCCACAATGCGGCGGAGGCCACATCCTCGACCAGCGTCGCGGTTCCGAACGGCGCCAGCAATTCGCGCAGCGAGCCGGCGCGGTGCGCGGCGGACGCCGTGATGCCCTCGAGCCGCAGCACGGTTAGCGCTTCGCCCTGGCTGGCGATGTCGCCCAGCCCGTCGGTCTTCGCCCGGAAGGCCGATTTCGGCAGATGCGCGGCGGCGGAGACGTCGAAGGGCGAGCCGAGCGCCGCGGTCATCGCCTTGTTGGCGACGGCATCGTCGAGCCCGCGCAGCAGCAGCGTCCGCTCCGCTTCGGGCTTCGGCATCACCTTGAGCGTCACCTCGGTCATTACCGACAGCGTGCCCCAGGACCCCGCCAGCAGCTTGCAGAGGTCGTAGCCGGTGACGTTCTTCACCACCTTGCCGCCGGTCTTGAAGCTGTCGCCGAAACCGGAGACGGCGTGCGCCCCGAGCAGGTGATCGCGCGCCCCGCCCGCCTTGATCCGCCGCGGACCGGCGAGACCGGCCGCGATCATGCCGCCGATGGTACCCAACGCGGGCGTGCCGAGCAGCGGCGCGGTGTTCATCGGCTCGAAGGCGAATTGCTGGTTCTTGGCGTCGATCAGCGACAGCACGTCGGCCAGCGGGGCGCCGGCCTGGAGCGTGACGATCAGCTCGTTGGGTTCGTAGGAGGTGACGGCATTCAGCGCGGAGAGGTCGAGCACGGCGTTGGTCGCCATTGTGTGGCCAATGCTGCGCTTGCTGCCATGACCGATGATCTCGAGCGGCTGCTCGTTGGCAATCGCCGCGCGCACCACCTCTTCGACGTCTTTGGCGTCTCTGACCCTGAGCGTATCCACGGGAAAAGGCGGTAGCGAAATTCGCCGCCAAAATCAAATGCGGCGTGACGCCGGCGATCAGCGCCGGTGCAGTCGGGGATCCGGCACGGGCGACCACGACGCTTCGATCATGATCGAAGCGTTCACGACATCGACACTTCGACCAGCGGCGAACCAAAGCCGGCAGGCCCTCGCTACAAGCTTGCGCCGATCGCGATCGAGGCCAACCGATGGAGACAAGCATGCGATCGACACATCAGCGGCTGGTGCCGCGCGTCCACGAAGCGTTCAGCCGCAGGTCGGTGATCCGGGCCTTCGGAGCCGTCCTGGCGATCTATCTCTCGCCATGGGCGGCGGCGTCATCTCAAGCCCAGCAGCAAGGAGCAAGGACCATGAACCACTATGCCACGCAGAAATCCCTCAGCGACGCCGTCGACGGCGGCGGCCTGCTCGTCGTCGCGCAATGGGAGGCCAAGCCCGGCGAGGCCGACAAGGTCGCCGCGATCCTCGACCGCTTCCTGCCGGAGGCGCAGCGCGAGGAGGGCGTCAAGCTGTTCCTGATCTCGCGCGCCAGGGACAATCCGGCCCAGTTCCTGTTCTACGAGCTGTTCCGCGACGAGGCCGCGTTCAAAGCGCACCAGGAGAGCGCGCATTTCAAGACCTGCATCGCCGGCGAAGCCCTGCCGCTGCTGGCGAAGCGCGAACGGGCTCAATACGCACTCATGTAAACACCAGCTCGTATGCCGCGGTTCGATCTGGACCGCGGCATACGACTATATGATCGCGCGCAGCGGCGATCTGCGCAGGATCAGTGCCGAGACGGCCAAGCTGCCGATCGCGGCCAACATGGTCAGCAGGAGCGCCTTCGTGAGTGCGAAGAGCGGCAGTGCGTGCAGAAGCAGGGCAAAGCCGACCAGGATCGGCGGATGGATCAGGTAGACGCCGAAGGCGTTGTCCGAGAGCCATTTGGCGACCGGCCCTTGCGCGTCGAAATAGCGGCGGTAGACGGCCAGCATCAAGAGACCCATGCCGACGCAGACCAGCGCCTCCCACAGGCACTTCCCGGCACTGACGACGTTGAAGCCGCCTGCATAGAGCGCGGTGTCCCCCTGCAGGCCTCCCCCGAACAGCACGAGCGCTGCAAACAGCGGCACAGAGAGCGACAGCGCGAGCAGTCCCCAGCGGATACAGGAGCGCTCGGCAAGCCCAACCATCCAATTGCTGCGATAGCCGACGGCGCCGGCTGCGAACATGAGAGCGTATTGCGGGAGATCGCCGGGGTGAACGTTGAGCACGGAGGTATCGGCGTGGATGGCGATGCGAACGGCGAAGGTGAACGCCGCCATGGCCGCAACGAACAGAACAATCCCCGTGCCGCACAGCGCAACCTCGGGCTCCCGCCATCCGGTCTGGCGGATCAGGCCATAGAGGAGCGAGACCAGCAGCAGCACCGCGCAAAACCACATCGGTCCCGTCTCGGAAAGCCATTCGCCGTCCATCAGATGGGTCAGCCATTGATGGCCGAAACCGCCCTTGCCCCAAGTCCATGACAGAAAATACTGCGTCAGCGGGCCGATCACCAACATGTAGAGCAAAGTCGGCAAGCCGAGCCTGATCAGCCGATCACGCGCAAATTTCGAAAGTCCTTTCCGATCGAAGGCGCCGACGGCGAAATAGCCGGCGATGAAGAACAGCGCGGCCATGAAGAAGGCCTGGAGGAAGCTCTGATAGATGCCGAAGAAGAGGGCCGTGCCGAAGCCGGTCTCCCGCCGGTCGACATAGTACCAATTGCCGAACGGACTGTAGGTGTCGGCTGCGTGCATGCTCAGCACGAGAATGATCATCGACCAGCGGATGTTGTCGATGAACAGCAGGCGCGACTTCGCCAGCGGCCTGCCCGGCGCTTCTTTCGTCACACTGATCCGAACGTCCGCCATGTCGCCGCCATGCCGGGTATCGACCGTCAGAACCGCGGAATGTCCGGAAACGCCACCTTCCCGGCGTGCACATGCATGCGGCCGAGCTCGGCGCAGCGATGCAGGGTCGGAAACACCTTTCCGGGATTGAGCAGGCCCTGCGCGTCAAAAGCGCATTTCAGGCGCTGCTGCTGGTTGAGGTCGATCTCGGTGAACATCTCCGGCATCAGGTCGCGCTTCTCGATGCCGACGCCGTGCTCGCCGGTGAGCACGCCGCCGAACTCGACGCAGGCGCGCAGGATGTCGGCGCCGAAGGCCTCGGCGCGCTCGATCTCGCCGGGCTTGTTGGCATCGTAGAGGATCAGCGGATGCAGATTGCCGTCGCCGGCGTGGAACACATTGGCGCAGCCGAGCTGGTACTTTTCCGACAGTTCGCGGATGCGGGCGAGCGCCTTCGGCAGCGCGCCGCGCGGGATCGTGCCGTCCATGCAGAGATAATCGGGCGAGATGCGGCCAACGGCCGGAAACGCCGCTTTGCGGCCGGCCCAGAACAAATTGCGCTCGGCCTCGGAGGTCGAGATCTGGCAGGTGGTCGAGCCGCAAGCATTCGCAATGGTCTCGACGCGCGTGATCAGCTCGTCGACCTCGATCTTGGGACCGTCGAGCTCGATGATGAGCAGCGCTTCGACGTCGAGCGGATAGCCGGCATGAACGAAGGCCTCGGCGGCGTGGATCGCCGGCTTGTCCATCATCTCCATGCCGCCGGGAATGATGCCGGCGCCGATGATGCGCGCCACGCATTCGCCGGCCGCCTCAACCTGCGCGAAGCCGACCATCAGCGCCCGCGCCGTCTCCGGCTTTTGCAGGATGCGCACCGTGATCTCGGTGATGACCCCGAGCAGACCTTCCGAGCCGGTGATGACGCCCATCAGGTCGTAGCCGGTGTTCTCCGCCGACTTGCCGCCGATGCGCAGGATCTCGCCGCTCATCAGGACAATCTCGCAACCGAGCACGTTGTTGGTGGTCATGCCGTATTTCAGGCAGTGCACGCCGCCGGAATTCTCCGCGACATTGCCGCCGATCGAGCAGGCGATCTGCGAGGACGGATCGGGGGCGTAGTAGAAGCCGGCATGCGCGACCGCCTGGCTGATGGCGAGATTGGTGACGCCGGGCTCGGTGACGACGACGCGGTTGTCGAAATCGATCTCGCGGATCCGCTTGAACTTGCCGAGCCCGAGCAGCACGCCATCTTCCAGCGGCAGCGCGCCCCCGGACAGCGAAGTGCCGGAGCCGCGCGGAACCACCTTGATCCCCTGCCCGGCACAATATTTCAGGACGAGCGAGACCTGCTCGGTGGTGTCGGGCAGCACCACGACCATCGGCGGCTGCCGATAGGCCGTCAGCCCGTCGGATTCGTAGGCCCGCATCTCGGAGGCGCTGTCGATCACGCCCTCGCCGGGCACGATTGCGCGCAATGCAGCCACGATCTCAGCGCGGCGCGCCAGCACGGCCTGGTCGCTCGCGGGCATCATGATGGCCATAACATATCCTTCCGACTCGTAGCCCACGATCAAATTATCGCGGCAAATCAACCACGTCCGCGCCTGTTTGGGTAGGCCATCCGAAAGTCGGAGCGGCCATCTTCGGCGAGTTCGCTCTGGGACAAGTAGGGCAGCATGAAACCTGTCATGGTTTCGCGGCTTGTCCAAGCCGGGCGGGCCTGCCAAAACCGGCGGGTCCGTCGTTTGCCGACCAGGCAAGACCGACCAGCCTAGACCCACCAGGGAAGAGACGAAGAGCACCCGATGACAAAACTGACTTTTGGCGCACTGATGATCCTCACCGTGACTGCCACCGCACCCGCCGCGATGGCGCAGGATGTTGCGGCCGGCAAATCGTCGTTCAACAAATGCCTGGCCTGCCACGCCATCGGCGAAGGCGCCAAGAACAAGGTCGGCCCCGAGCTCAACGGCCTCAACGGCCGCAAGTCAGGCACCGCACCGGACTACAATTATTCGGATGCGAACAAGAATTCCGGCATCACCTGGGATGAAGCCACGTTCAAGGAATACATCAAGGACCCCAAGGCCAAGATCCCCGGCACCAAGATGGCGTTCGCGGGCATCAAGAACGAGAACGAGATCAACAATCTCTGGGCCTTCGTCGCGCAGTTCGACAAGGACGGGAAAATCAAGCAGTAAGCGCGTGAACGGCGGCCGCCCGAGCTTCGGTTCTGATTGAGTCAGAACCGAAGCTCGGGCTTCTTGTTTCGACGCGTTTTCTTCACGCGAACCGGTATCCACTTCGCTCGAAAACGCCTTAATCGGCGGCCGCCTGCGCAGGGACGATTTTCCCGATCATCGTCTCGATTTCCGTCTTCACCAGATCCGGCACAGCGTTCTGCACCATGTGGCCGAGATCGGGCAGCACGATCAGCTTTGCACCCGGCACCATCGCGGCGAAGGGACGCGCGTGGATGGCGGTCTTCACCGTCTTGTCGGGCTCGCCGGCGATGATCGTGACCGGCGCCTTGATCTCGCCATAACGCGCAGCCTGCGCCGTCACCGCTTCCTTCAGCGTCACCAAATCATAGGCATTGGCGATGAACTCGCGCGGGCGCAGCAGCAGCGGCGTCGCGGAGTCCTGCACGAAACCATCCGGCATGGTCTGCGGCAGGAAGACGCTGCGCGCGCCGGCCTCGGCAACGAAATACCCCATCGGCAGCGTGATGGTATAGGCGAGCAGCCGGCCGATCACCGGCGTTGCGATGATCTCGTTGTAGCGGCCGACGCCGCCGCGCCAGGGATGGGTCACCGGCGCCAGCATGACGAGACCGGCGACGCGGCCGGGATGATCGAGCGCGATCCGCGCGCCGAGCGCACCGCTCCAGGAATGCACGACGAAGACCGCGCGATCGATCCCGAGCTTACGAAGCGCCTCGTCAATCATCCGGGCCTGGATCTCTGGCGTCGAATCCTGCCGCCGCATCCGCGTGCTCCAGCCGTGACCGGGACGGTCGATCAGGATGACGCGATGGTCTTTGGCAAGGAGGTCGCCGAGCGGACGCCGCATCGCTTCGAGATTGGAGCTCGCGCCGTGCAGCATCACGATCGGCATGCCTGAACCGCGCGGACCGATATCGACGACGTGAAGCACAGCGCCGTCGACCTCGACCATCCGGCCCTGGGGCGGAAAGGCGCGTTGCACGGCGAGGACGCCGGCCTGCGTGGCCAGCGCCAGCAGAACCAGCGCGGTCACGACTGACATCACAATCATGGGGAGAATCCGGGCGATCCAGGGCACCTGGCAGTTACGAGACTAGCGGGCGGCAGTTTCGCGCCGTGAGATCCCGCGCTCCACTTGAAATGCCGGGGCTGTGGATATGTGCATAATTCCAGCAGGAAAAAACGCAATAAAATCAATGGAATTCCTCGCAGCGCGCAAGCCTCGGGCCAGCTTCATGCAGTCGTCATCGCGGCTTCCATATAATCGCCACGGTCGGTTCCGCCATCTAGGCGCGGGTGGGCGCCGATCCTCCTCGCAAACTCCAAGGGGATGCGGGAAAGGCCGGCAGGATTTGTCCTGATTTGAACCGGAGAATGTCGATGAGCTTCAGATCCAAAGACACTGCGATCGACGAGATCGTGGCGAGCTGCAACGGTGACCTGCGCGGTGCAGTGCGGGCACTGCTTCTGATCAACGAGCATCTCGAGACGGAGCTTGCAAAGGCTTACGCCGCGGCCGCCGATCACGGCCTTGTCGAGCGCGCCGGTAGCGTCCTGCACTAAGTGCAGGCTAGTTCGTTCCGTCCTCGTCCTTTTCCTCGTCGGGTGTGACCGCAGGGCAGGCGCGGATCGTCGAACGGGCAAGCTTGGCATCGGCCCTGGATTTGTAGGGACCGTCGCCGAACCAGATGTCGCCGATGATCACGGGATTGCTGGTTACGATGTTGCATTTGCCGGTGGCGCGATTGCCGACCACCCAGAACAAGCCGTCGGCGAGGCTCACCGAGCCCGACGCGAGCAGCAATACACCTGCAAAGATCAAACGCTTCATGGCCGTGCTCCTGCCATGCAGGTAGGCCTGCGCGCGCTTCAACAATACCCCTGAGAACGCCGCACGTGTGATCGTGGTTAATCCGCGCACGCTGCAATCACTCGGGAAATGATCAACTTGTCCGCTAGATGTCGCGGCCTTCGACCTTCTCGGTCAGCGCCTTGACCTGCTCGGGGATCTTCTCGAGGTGCGGATTGACGGCCAGCGCCTTGCGGTAGGCCTCGAGCGCACGTTTCTCGTCACCGACCTCCTGCATGATCATGCCGAGGCCTGCGAGTGCGCCGAAATGGCGAGGCTCCCGGATCAACACCTCGCGGATGTCGGCAAGCGAGCGGCCGTAGTCATTCTGCATGTAGTAGAGCGTGGCGCGCCGGTTCCAGGCCTCGATGTAGTCGGGCCTGAGCTTGATGACCGAATCCAGCAGCTTGATCGCGATGTCGATCTTCTGCGCGTCGACCGCGGTCTTGGCCCGCGCCATCAACAGCGATGCGGTGTCGCTCGGGGTCTGGATCCAGATCGCCCAGATCCGCGCCTCGACATGCTTGGCGCTGGCCTCGTCGGGCGCGGCCTTGAGCGCGCCGAACAGGAAATCGAGATTCTTGCTGCGGTCGACCTTGGGCAGCTTGGCCGGCGCCTCCGGCAGCTTCTTCTGTTCCTTGCCGGGAGGGGCAGGCAGCTCTTTCTGCGCCAGGGCTGGCGTAAGGCCAGTGGCGCCCAGCACAAGGGCCAGACACAGGGTGCGTGCGAAAGGGAAGCTCACTGCCAGGAATCTCACTGCCATGCGCAAAGTCTAAACGCGCAAAGCCGCCCTTGCAAAGCAAAGGCGGCGTCAAACTCGTGTGAGCCGTGGTCTTGCGGGGCGCGCGGAGGCGACCGCGAGGGCAATATCAGCCCTGGCGAGCCTTGAAGCGGCGCTGCACCTTGTTGATCACATAGACTCGGCCCTTGCGGCGGACCAGGCGGTTGGCGCGATGGCGACCGCGCAGCGATTTCAGCGAGTTACGGACCTTCATGGCAGAATCCTGAACGTTCGAAAGGCCGTGTTCGGCACTACCGTTTCGGCACGCGCGAATGTGGCAAAATGAGATCTTTCCCGCTGGCGGACCGACCGCCCGGGACGGGGCGGTTCTTAAGGCATGGGAGGACCGGATGTCAATGTTAACTGCCCGGTTCCGGGCCAGCAAATTCTGGAAAACAACCCCATGCAAAGTAGAAAGCAAAGTAGAAACGGCCGGATCGGCCCGATCTACGCATTTGTCGACTTGGGGCTTCGCTTCGACGACGTGCCTTGCCAAATTCGTTATATCATATAATCAATTCGTCAACCCGTCGGGAGGAAACCAATGCCGAAGCTGAAGCTGCCCAACATCGACGATGTCGTCGCCATCGACATCCACACCCACGCCGAGGAGCCCTGCGGCACCCATCCCGACGACGGCTATGACGATTTCCAGGCGCAGATGGCGGACTACTTCAAGTCGCCGCACAAGCATCCGCCGACCGTGCCGGAGACCGCGGCCTACTACCGCTCCAAGAACATCGCCGCGGTGATCTTTCCGGTCGATGCCGAGCGCGAGACCGGCTTCCGCCGCTACAAAAATGAGGAGATGCTGGAGATCGCCTCCGACCATCTCGACGTCCTCATTCCCTTCGTCTCGATCGACCCGCACAAGGGCAAGCTCGGTGTGCGCGAGGCGCGCAAGCTGATCGAGGAATACGGCGTGCGCGGCTTCAAATTCCATCCGACCATGCAGGGCTTCTACGCCAACGACCGCATGGCCTATCCGCTCTACGAAGAGATCAACAATGGCGGCGCGATCGCGCTATTCCACACCGGCCAGACCGGCGTCGGCTCGGGCATGCCCGGCGGGATGGGCATGCGGCTGAAATATTCGAACCCGATGTACATGGACGACGTCGCGGCAGATTTCCCCGACCTCAAGATCATCCTCGCCCATCCCTCCTTCCCCTGGCAGGAGGAAGCGCTGTCGGTCGCGACCCACAAGCCGAACGTCTACATCGACCTCTCGGGCTGGTCGCCAAAGTATTTCCCGCCGATCCTGGTGCGCTACATCAACTCGATCCTTCAGGACAAGATGCTGTTCGGCTCGGACTGGCCGGTGATCACGCCGGACCGCTGGCTGTCGGACTTCGCCAAGATCGAGATCCGCGACGAGATCCGGCCGAAGGTACTGAAGGCCAACGCGCGCAGGCTGCTGGGGATCTAGCCGCGTACTCATCGCCACGGCGCATTGAGGGCTTCGACCGGTTGCCGAAGCCCTCACGCTCAGGCGCTCAAGGCCTCGCTGAGGCGGGCAAGGCGGCCCTAAAACTCCAGCTTGTCGCGTATAGCGTCGATTCCGGCCCTGGCGCAGGCTTCGTCAGCATCACCGCCGGGCGCCCCAGACACACCGACGGCTCCGACCAGTGAACCGCCCGCTTCGACAATCAATCCGCCACCTATAATGACCGTGCCGGGGAGATTGCGGATACCGGCCTGCAGCATGCCAGGTTGGCTGACGGCATTCAGTTCGGTGGTGCTGGTACGGAATGTTGCTGCGGTCCACGCCTTGCCCGAGGCCGTTGAAACGGTGTGAGCACCTGCGAACCTGTCACGAAGGATCACCTGTGTCCCCCCGAAGCGATCGACGACCGCGACGGCGACCTGGTACCCGCGTGATCGGCAATCACCAAGCGATGCCCGGGCCAGATCAAGCGCCAGCTCGGGACTCAGGGATTTGTAGGTCGCGAGCGGCTCCTGCGCCATTGCCGGGTGCGCGAGCATCAACAGGACGGTGGCCGCAAGCAGGGTTCGAGCGAGCATGGTTTCTCCGACGTGAGAGGGTCGACGCCGATGTTAACCTAGTTCAGCGCACCGTATGTCAGGTCGTCGAATACGGTGACACTGTCGGCCTTGGTCCACAAGCCGATCATGCCGGCGTCCCTGATCGATTCGTCCTCGACCTCGAACATCGGCTTGCCGTCATACGTCACCTTGAATAGCTTTCCCGCGAATTCGCAACGTAGGGAATGCCATTGACCTGACGGCACCGATACCTTGACGCCATAGCCGCCTTTCCGGCCGACAATATCGAGCGCGCTGCGAACACCCTTGATCGTCTTGTAGAGCACAACATTGTCTTCAAGCGCGTTGGCCCGCACGACATAGTAATTGTCGGCATCCTTTGCGCGCCAGACAATACCGGCCGCACGATCCTCGGAGCCTGCGATCGCCTTGAACTTGACCTCGACGAACCCGTCCAGGATGCTGGTGCCGCTCCTGAGCGCCACTGGAAACGTCGCCTGACCGGATTGTTTCAGGACGTTCGGCTTGCTTGGCGCCGTCGACTCCACCTCGACCGTCCATTTGGGCTGGCCACGACCCGTCATCGTCAGCGTCCAGCCTTCGGGCGCTGCGCCGGTTGCTGCGTTGTCAAAATTTACAGTTTCTGCCATCGCGTTTCCTTCAACCAACAATAGGAACAACGCCGCCCCTAAGAGCGCTACGCTCGTTTTTTGCACGACGTCTAAGCTTCCCGCCTGTATTGATCGTACAGTGTTGCAGCGTTGTCCCATTTGATCGCTTCCATGTAGATGTCGACATACTTCGCGGCCGCCGCGCCATAATCCATGTGATAAGCGTGCTCATACATGTCGAGCACCAGTACTGGGCGTCCGCCGGCCAGCGTCGTCGTGTGGTCGGCGGCCCACTGATTGACCAGCCGCTTGTCGCGCGGCGAGTAAGAAAGAATCACCCAGCCGGAGCCGCCGCCTTCGGCCTTGCCCATGGCGGAGAACTCCGCGCGCCACCGCTCCATGCTGCCGAAATCGCGCGCGATCGCGTCGGCAAGTGGTGTGCTCGGCTTGCCGGCACCGCCGAGCCCGTCGAAATAGATTTCGTGGAGGATCATCGAGTTTGACGCGACGAGTTCCTCGCGCTTCAGGCCGTTGATGACGAAGTTCGGAGCTTTCGCGAAGTCGAGCTCGGCGAGTTGCGTTCCGATCGCGTTGAGTCGCTTTACGGCACCGACATAGTTGTTCTCGTAGTGGCTGACGAGCACCTTCTCCGAGATGCCGGCAATGGATTTCGGATCGAACGGCATCGGCTTGGGCTGGTATGTCATTGGCCTGGCTCCTGTTGGCTGATTGGCTTGCGCAAGGGCTTGCGTCCCCGCGAGTATTGCGGTCGATGCCGCGGCGGCCCCCACGCACCTGATGAAGTCTCGGCGGTCGGTATTCGTCGTCATGGAGCCCTCCACGTCATCGTCGTCCCCGACTTGCCCCGTGTGCTCGCTAGCTCTTGGTGCTCGCCGTCTTGTCGAGTGCGCAAATAGACCGCGCGGTCCTTGTCGATACGGACATCGACGAGGGTCGGCGCGCTGGCGGCACCAATTGACGGGACAATTTCTCTGATGAGATCGAGATGAAAGAAGACATGCGGCGTCCTTGGTGACCAGGACGCGATACTTGGGCATGTCGCCTCGCGGGGAGATCGCAAATCCCCGTACCCTGAATTAAACGCCTGCCGGCGGCAGTGTCAATCTGCTGCGCGAGGTCGACGGGGTGACGATTGTTTGAAGAAGGTTCCGACCTTGTCGAGTACCGGGCCGTTTCGGTATTGTCCGTGCGCCACCGCAAAGTCCCAAAGGAGCGAGCCATGAGCATCAAGGCCGTCGTCTTCGACGCTTACGGAACGCTCTACGACATCCAGTCCGTCGCAGAGATCACCGAGGATGCTTTTCCGGGCTATGGCGAGATCATCACGCAGGTCTGGCGGATCAAGCAGCTCGAATACACCTGGTTGCGCTCGCTGATGCGGCGCTACCAGGATTTTGCCGCCGTCACGCGCGACTCGCTCGCCTATACGCTGCGCCTGCTCGGCCTCGCCTATGAAGGCGAAGCGTTCGAGCGGGTGATCGAGAAATATCTGGATCTCGATCTCTATCCGGATGCAGCCGCCGCGCTTGCGGCGCTGAAGCCGCGAAAACTCGCCATCCTCTCGAATGGCAGTCCGGACATGCTGAATGCGCTCGTGCGCAATTCCGGGCTCGACCGTCTGCTCGATGCCACCATCAGCGTGGATGCGAAGAAGGTCTTCAAGCCGTCTCCAGAGGCCTACACGCTGATCGGCGAGGTGTTCGGCACCAGGCCGGATGAGGTTCTGTTCGTCTCGTCCAATCCCTGGGATGTCGCGGGCGCGAAGTCGTTCGGACTGAACGTCGCCTGGATCGAACGTGTGACGCCCGAGGCGATGGCGCTGGCTTGCGTCGAGAACGAACTCGTGGCACCGCTGACGATGTATAAGGCGATCCGGACCCAGATGGACGAGCTAGGGTTCGCGCCGGATCATCGTGTCCGCGCGCTCTCGGAACTGCCAACGGTCGCCTAAGCATCGCCGCCCGCCCATGAGTCTGGAATGAGCTGTTTGGAATGAGCCTTCAATCCGTTCGCGCCTTCTTCGCCGAGAAAGCCCCCGACATCTCCGTCATCGAATCCCCGATCAGCTCGGCCACGGTGCCGCTGGCCGCCGAAGCCTATGGCGTCGAGCCCGGCCGGATCGCCAAGACCCTGTCGTTGCGCATCGGCGAGCGTGTGATCCTGATCGTTGCCGCCGGCACCTCGCGCATGGACAACAAGAAGGTCAAGGCTGCGTTCGGCGGCAAGCCGAAGATGCTGGGGCTGGAGGAGGTTGCCGAGATCACCGGCCACGAGGTCGGCGGCGTCTGCCCGTTCGGACTGAAGTCACCGCTGCCGATTTATTGCGATGTGTCGCTGAAGGCGTTCGACGTGGTGGTGCCGGCCGCAGGCTCGACCCACAGCGCCGTGCGCATCACGCCCGAGCGGATGGCGGAGCTCACCGCGGCCGAATGGGTCGACGTCTGCGAGCACAGGCCTTAAGGCGGCTCCGGCCTGTCCTCGTGAACCACGGCGCGGAGGGCGACCTCACGCCAGGTCGGTTTTGGCACCTGGCTGGCTGCATTCGTTGCACGAGTATGACGGTTTCGGGACTGGACGACCGGTCGTTGAGCCGCGATGGGGCCAGATGCGATGCCTGATGCAATTGCCGGTCAGGGAGGCTACCATATGGACCATGACCGACGACAAGGTGAAACGACGATTGACCACCGTCCTGTGCGCTGACGTGCAGGGCTATTCTCGCCTCATGGAGGCAGACGAGACCGGAACGTTGGAGACGCTGCGCCGCTACCGCACTGCCTTTGCGGGACTGGTGGAGCGTCATGACGGCCGGATCGTGAATACCTGGGGCGATGCTGTGATCGCCGAGTTCGCCAGCGTCGTCGAGGCCGTGCAATGTGCGGTCGAAATTCAGCAGGAAATTTCCAACCAGGATTCGGACCCACCTCACGCGAACCCGATGCGGTTTCGCATCGGCATTAACCTCGGCGATGTGATGGTGGACGGGTCCGACATCTATGGCGACGGAGTCAATATCGCGTCGCGGCTGCAAGAGCTCGCCGAACCCGGCGGCGTTGTGATCTCAAGCTCCGTCTACGATCAGGTGCACAACAAATTGTCCGTTGGCTTCGACTGTCTCGGCCAGCGACCAATGAAGAACGTTGCTCCCATGACCAGCTATCGCGTGGCCATGAGCGGCCAAAGCGCTGGGCGACGGAGCTTCCCGGTTGACGAAAGCCTCCCTCCCCAGGGGCGGGCTGTTGCAGATTCGGAAACTGGCGCGCGATGGATTGACAGCAGGCACGAGCCATCCACCTGGATGGGCTTCGTCTCGGATTGGCTGGCGAAGCTGCCCCGCCCGGTTGCAGTGGCCCTCACGGTTTCGGGCTTTCTGATTCTGATCAACGTTTTCACCGGCATGCACAAGATCTGGTTCCATTGGCCGGTCGCAGCATTGCTCTTCGGTGCCCTCTTGCGGACAGCACTCCGGCAGCGACCCGAGCCGAACAGCAAGCGGGATCGCTAAACGAGTCGGGAGTGAGGCGGTCGCTTCAGGTCATGACTTGAGCATGACCTTTTCGGAAAATCGCATCACACTTTTCCGGATCATGCTCTAGTCGTTGTCATCATCATAGGGACGTGGTGGCGCGGCGACAGGCGGCGGCGCATTGTTGTAGCGCGGCGGCGGCACAGCCCGGCCGCGCGGGACCGGCTGCTGCGGCTGGGCCTGGTTGTTCGACTGGAACACCGCCCGGCATGCGCTCGAAAGCTGCGGCGTGTTCTGCTGCAGGCAGGTCACAATGCGGTTCGTGTCCGGAATCTGGTCGCTGCACAGGCGCCAGACATCCGGCGTGCACGCCATCTGCTGTTCCATTGTGCCGCGATAGTCCTGGGCTGATGCCGCGCCCTGCGCGACGATGCCGCTGACTGCAAGCGCCAGACCCATCGCAATTCGCTCTGTTCGCATGTCCCGATCCTTCTCGCTTTCCTTGATTTGTCTTCAATCAATGAGACGCGGTCAGGTTCTGAACCAACAAAAAAATGTGAAAATGCGGCGGGAACCTATTCCACCTTGCCGATCTTCTTCACCGCCGCGATCAGCCGCGCGCTGTCCGTCGCCACGAATTGCGAGAATGCCGGCGCGTCCTGATAGGCGGCCAGACTGCCCGAGGCCTCGAAGCTCCTGAGCACATCCGGACTCGTCATCACCTTCGCCATCGCTTCGCGCAGGCGGCTCGCGACCGGCGCAGGAAGAGCGCTCTGTGCAAAGAGCCCGGCCCAGATGTACATCTCGACGTCCTTGTAGCCGAGCTCCTGAAAGGTCGGAACGTCGGGGAAGCTCGCGATGCGCTGTGCGCCGCAATTGCCGAGCACGCGCAGCTTGCCGTCGTCGACCTGCGGCTTCAGGGTGCCGGGCGCGGCTGCTATCGCCTGCACGGTGCCGCTGAGCAGCGCGGTCAGCGCCGGGCCCGCGCCGCGGAACGGAACATGCAGCAACTTGATCTCGGCGCTGCTCGCGAACATCTCCATCGCGACATGCAGCGTCCCGTAAGGACCGGACGAGCCGTAAGTGATTTGGCCCGGCCGCTTCTTCGCATCCTCGACAAAATCCTGCGCCGTCTTCCACGGCGCCGAGGCCGGCACCGCGAGCAGCGTGGGATCGGCGAGGACGCGCGCGATCGGCATGAACTGCGAGACTTCGTACGCAACGGGTCGGTCGAACAGGCGATCGGCCTCGGGGAGCACCGCGAGCGAGGACAGCGTCATCAGCAGCGTGTAGCCGTCGGGCTCCGCGCGCGCCGCCGCAGCATTGCCGACCGATCCGCCGCCGCCACCGGCGCGGTTGTCGACAATGACGGGCTTGCCGAGGACCCGCTCCAGCGCCATCGCGACCGGACGCGCGGCAAGATCGGCCTGACCGCCCGCCGGAAACGGCACGATCATGATGATGTTGCGCACCGGATAGGCTTGCGCGAAGGCCTTGTCAGGTAAAGCAGCCCGCAACAACGGCAATGCCGCAGCCGCGCGCAAGAGATCGCGTCGATCCATCATAGTCCCCTCGCCCCCGATTTTCTTTGTTTCGCTGGCAGCCTAACCGGCCGAGCGGCAAGAACAAGGCGTTTACGAAGTATTGACCATGTTCGGCCCGGCCCGGAACGCTTCCCTGAACCCGCTGTTGCCCTCTTGAGGGAGTGGGTGATGCGGAATCTTGCGACCATCGACGTCGCCCTGGACGAGATGCTGGTGAATCTCGCAGCGATCGTCTTGCGGCTTTCAAAGCCCGAATTGACGCGAACGCCGGAAGCGCGGCGCGCGCTGGCGCAATCGGTCCATCAATACGCCGCCTGCGCGGCACGCTCGAACGACCCACGTGTGCACGAATTGAAGACGCAGCTGGAAGGGACGCTGAAGCCAGCCTTGCGCATTGTCGCAATCGACGGCGTGAAGGTGTCGTGATCGGAAGTCGTAATCTGAAATGGTGGGCACGCTTCGCTTTGCCCACCCTACGATAGTTGTGCGGAGGATCGACGAGCGAGATCTCGTAGGGTGGGCAAAGGCGCGCTCTTCGCGCGCCGTGCCCACCATCATTCTCCGAACTGCCCCGCGATATCCCGCATATCCCCTCCCCAATCCACGGGGAGAGTGCCTTGGTCGACGTAGCGATGGAAGCTGCTGAGCGACCAATCGCGCACACGCGTGACGAGGCCATGCTTCACTGGATTGAAGTGGATGTAATCGACGTGGCGCTCCAAGTCCGCGTCGTCTCGAATCGCGTGCTCCCAGTAGCGGCGCTGCCAAATTCCCTTCTCGCGCTTGAGTGACTTGCTTGCCGAGCGCTCCTGCGCTTCCAATCCTCGCGAGAAACCGCCCTTGATCAAATTCCAACGCGACGAAAAGTCGGAATCATTCTCCGGGAGCGACCAAATGGCATGGAGATGGTCGGGCAGGATACAGATCGCGACGGTCTCGAACGGTCGGCGCTGCTGAACGGTTTGGTAAATTCGTCTTAGGCGATCAACATGATCCGCGAGCAGAGTGCTTGAACGATCGGCGAGCACGACCGTAAAGAAGAATGTGCTGCCTTGTGTGCGCCGATATCGAGACATCTGCGATCCCATCAGGCAAAGGCGTGGGCACGCTTCGCTTTGCCCACCCTACGATAGCCGTTTGCAGGATAGACTAGCGAGATCACGTAGGGTGGGCAAAGGCGCAACGCGCCGTGCCCACCAAGGGATCTACCCCGCTTTGTTGACACCCTTCTTCGGCCGCCGCTTGCACGTGCCTGGCAGCTTCGCCGCGAGAAAATCGCCGAGCGCCTCGACGCGTGCGGGGCGCGGGCCGCCGGGTGGCGTCACCAGATGCACGGCGCCTTCGGCCTGCTTCCAGTCTTTCAGGATCACCTCAACCTCGCCGGACGAAATCGCCTCGCCGACGATGAACTCGGGCAGCTCGGCGATGCCGAGACCGGCGATCAGCGCCGGCATCACGGCTTCACCGTTGTTGACGCGAAGCTGTCCGCCCGGACGGACGCTCGCCTGCTCGCCTGCCGAATTGGTGTAGTTCCAGACATTGGGCGTCGAGAGATAGGCGTAGCTGAAGCATTTGTGTTCGGCGAGATGCATCGGATGCGTGGGCCGTCCATGGCGCTTCAGATAGGACGGCGCGGCCACCGTGAAGCGCGGCATGGTGAAAAGCCGCCGCGCGATCAGCGAGGAGTCCGGCAGCCGCGCGATCCGCACCGCCATGTCAAAACCCTCGCCGATCAGATCGATGGTCGCATCGCTCAGATGCAGATCGACCGAGACCTCCGGATAGGTTTCGAAGAACTCCGGCAGCAGCGGCGCCACCGCCTTGATCCCGAACGTCATGGGCACGGCGAGCCGGACCAGGCCGCGCGGCGCCACCGATTGCGCCAGCGCCTCGTTCTCGGCCGCCTCGCCGTCGACGAGCAGACGCGTGGCGCGTTCGGCGAGCTTGTGCCCGGCATCGGTCAGCGCCAGCCGCCGCGAGGTGCGGTTGAACAGCCGGGCACCGAGCCGTTCCTCCAGTCGCGTGACCGCCTTGGACACCGTTGCCTTGGACATCGCGAGCTCGCTCGCGGCCCCTGCAAACGACCGTAATTCCACGACTTTTGCGAAAATCGCGAGCGCCTCGAAATCGGGAAGTTTTGCCATGTGCGCCGGTCCAATTGGGGTATTCTGGGAAACAATGCGTTTCAACAGTTTCTATTTCTATACCACAGGCGGAGGCTTATCCAAGGGGCATCAGACATTCAGGAAATGGAGAAATCCAATGACCAAGAAGCTCTCAGGCAAGGTTGCCCTCGTCACCGGCGGCTCGCGCGGCATCGGCGCGGCCTCGGCCCGCGCTCTCGCCGATGAAGGTGCGGATGTCGCCATCAGCTATGTCGCCTCGCCCGAAAAGGCCGAGGCGGTCGTTACCGAGCTCAAGGCC
Source organism: Bradyrhizobium sp. 215_C5_N1_1 (assembly GCF_052075935.1). NCBI lineage: Bacteria > Pseudomonadati > Pseudomonadota > Alphaproteobacteria > Hyphomicrobiales > Nitrobacteraceae > Bradyrhizobium > Bradyrhizobium sp. 215_C5_N1_1. The sequence goes on from NZ_CP197228.1 coordinate 7,751,358, forward strand.
CGCGGCGTCAAGGCCCGCGCTTTCAAGGCCGATCAGGCCTCGGCCAAGGACGTGACGCAGCTCGTCAATGACGTCGCCAGGGAATTCGGCCATCTCGACATCCTCGTCAACAATGCCGGCGTTGCCGCCGGCGGCGCGATCGACGATGCGAAGGCTGACACGGCCGCGCTTGAACGGCAGGATTCCATCAACGTACACGGCGTGATCGCGGCGATCCGCGCTGCTTCGCAATTGATGGGCGAAGGCGGCCGCATCGTCACCGTCGGCTCCATGCTCGCCGACCGCGCCTCGTTCCCGGGGCTTGCCGACTACGTCGCCACCAAGGCGGCCGTCGTCGGCTACACCAAGGGCGCGGCACGCGACCTCGGCCCGCGCGGCATCACCGTCAACGTGGTGCAGCCCGGCTCGATCGACACCGACATGAACCCGAAGGACGGCGGCGAGTTCGCCGAGACGCAGCGCAAGCAGCACGCGCTGCAGCGCTTCGGCCGCCCCGAGGAAGTCGCCGCCGGCGTCGTGTTCCTCGCAAGCCCGGAAGCCTCCTTCGTCACCGGCACGGTGCTCAACGTCGACGGCGGGTTCGGCGCCTGATCAAGGCGGCAGCCGTTCAACCCAAAGGATCACACAAAGGAATTACGCAGATGATCGAACTCAGACCTTTCGCAAAGCTCGGCGGCGCCGATCACGGCTGGCTCAAGGCCAAGCACCATTTCTCCTTCGCCAGCCACTACGATCCGAACAACATGGGCCACGGCGCCTTGCGGGTGTGGAACGACGACGAGATCGCGCCGAACACCGGCTTTCCCGCCCATCCTCACGCCAACATGGAAATCATCACCTATGTGCGCGAGGGCGCGATCACCCATCAGGACAGCCTCGGCAACGAGGGCCGCACCGAAGCGGGCGACGTGCAGGTGATGAGCGCCGGCAGCGGTGTTCGCCACTCCGAATACAATCTCGAGCCGACCAAGACCCGGATCTTCCAGATCTGGATCGAACCGACCGCGCGTGGCGGCCAGCCGACCTGGGGCTCGAAGCCGTTTCCGAAGGCGGACCGCACCGGCAAGCTCGTCACCATCGCCAGCGGGATCGAAGGTGACACCGATGCGCTGCCGATCCGCGCCGATGCACGGGTGCTCGCCACCACGCTGAAGGCCGGCGAGAGCGCGGAGTATGAGCCCGAGAGGTCGCGGCATCTCTATCTCGTGCCGGCGGCAGGCGCGGTCGAAATCAACGGCGTGCGCGTCAACGCCCGCGACGGCGCCGCGATCCGCGACGAGGACAAGCTGAAGATCACGGCGCTCGAAGACTCCGAGCTCGTGCTCGTCGACGCGGCTTAACAACGCGCTTCGTCATGGCCGGGCTTGTCCCGGCCATCCACGCCCCACCATGGGCGCACAAGAACGTGGATGCCCGGGACATCTAGCGCGAAGACGCGCTTCGCGCTTCTGCCCGGGCATGACGTCCCCCACAAACAGTCAACATCGATCCCAACGGAGACCACCATGACCAAAGTTCTCGTCCTCTATTATTCCGCCTATGGCCACATCGAAGCGATGGCCAACGCTGTTGCCGAAGGCGCGCGCGAGGCCGGCGCCACCGTCGACATCAAGCGCGTGCCCGAGCTGGTGCCGGCCGAAGTCGCCAAGGCGTCCTATTACAAGGTCGATCAGGCAGCACCCGTCGCCAAGATTGAGGACCTCGTCAATTACGACGCAATCATCGTCGGCACCGGCACCCGCTTCGGCCGCATGGCCTCGCAGATGGCGAACTTTTTGGACCAGGCCGGCGGGCTCTGGGCCAAGGGCGCGCTGCACGGCAAGGTCGGCGGCGCCTTCACCGCGAGCGCGACCCAGCATGGCGGCCAGGAGACGACGCTGTTCTCGATCATCACCAATTTGCTGCATTTCGGCATGGTCGTGGTCGGTCTGAACTACGGCTTCGCCGGCCAGATGAAGCTCGACGAGGTCACCGGTGGCGCCCCCTACGGCGCCACCACGATCACCGGCGGCGACGGCAGCCGCCAGCCCAGCGCCAACGAGCTCGCCGGCGCGCGCTATCAGGGCCGCCAGATCGCGGAGACCGCCAGGAAACTTCACGGCTGAGCCTCGCAGTTAGGCTTGGCGAACGACCGCATGGCTGATGCGACGGGGGCGGCGTTCTCATTCGGGAATGCCGCCCCATCTACGTGGTCGGGATATTTGACCAAAAGCGATACGAATGGCTTTCGAACTCTTGTTGATCGCGCAGATGATCCGCAGGCCTGCGCAAGCATTGGCGCGGCGCTGGTATTGCCGCAGCCTGTTCCGCGCCTCGCGCGGCCGGCTGCATTGCGCCGGGTGCGCGAAATCGTAAGGCGCGAGCGATCAGTCACGCCTGCGTGAGGTCGGCGTGCGGCTTGATTGAATTCGTCTGGACGGGTGCCGCAGCCGTCGAAAGCCACCAGCCCTCACCGGCAAACCAGCACATCTCGTCCGGAGCGCCCTCTCTGCGCAGCGACTGCACGCTCTCCCATCCTTTGGCGAACGCCTCGGCCAATCGCCGGCCGGCATCTGCGTCCTGCAGTCCCGCGCAGCCGATGAACTGGGCTCGACTCAGGAATTTCGCCGGCCAGACCGCGCCCTCGTCCGGGCGCGTGATCATCAACATGCCACCGAGCATGCCCTCCGGCGCCAACGGAAACACCAGCCGGCCGCCGGGCCGCAGCGCATCGAGCCATTCCGTGGCCGGCTGCGCCGCGCCCGCACAGACGTAGATCACATCCGCTCCCGGTAAATCGGACGCGATGCCCGAGCGATCTTCCAGCTCGACATGCGGGATGTGCTTCAGATTTTCGCGCGCGAGTGCCGCCAGGCGTTCGTCGATCTCATAGGCATGGACACGGCCCGAAGGTCCCGTGAGCTCGGCCAGAATGGCCGTGTAGTAGCCGCTGCCGGCACCGATCTGGATCACCGTCTCGCCTTCCCGCACGCCGCAGCCGCTGAGCCAATAGGCGTGCGCGCCCGGCATCCCGATATTGAGGCCGCGCGCCGGATCCAGCGCCAGAAGCGTGTTTTGATAGAGGAAGGCGGGGTCATCGTCGGGCGTCACGACATAGGGATGACCACCGACGGAGATCGACCACGGTCCGGGCCCAACGAAGGGTTCGCGCCTGACCGTGCGAAAGGCCTGTTCGATACGGGGATCCGTCGTCTTGGCTGCGGCGCAGATCAACTGCGCATAGAATGCGCGATATTTTGCCGAACGATCTTCCATGTCGCCTCCGGAAAGCGGAGGCGACGATAGCACAAAGCGCGCGATCATCGAAGCTCGGCGCAATCGAAGGCTTTGTGACAGCCCGGTGACATGTCGATCGCGCGGGCCACGCCTCAACCGCGTTCGGTCTTCTTCCTGATGAGGTCTTTACCGATCGGTCGCGCCGGCTCGCTCCGCAGCACGAGCGAGGTCGTCACAGCGCCGAAGCCGGCGATACGATCCACGATCGTCTCCAGATCTTCCGGCGCCGGAACCAGCACCTTGAGCACGAAGCAATCATCGCCGGTCACGCGATGGACTTCGACGATGTGCGGAATCTCGCTGAACCGTTTGAGGCAGGTCTTGATGTGCTCATGCGAGGTGCGCAGGCGGACCAGCGCCATCAGGCCGAGCCCTAGCGCGCGCGGATTGATGCGGGCGCCGTAGCCTTCGATAATCCCGGCTTCCTCGAGCCGCTTCACGCGCTCGGAGATGGCCGGCTGAGACAGCCCGACGGAACGGCCGAGCTCGGACAGCGGCACGCGCGCATTGGCCTGCAATGCCTCCAGGATCTTCAGATCCTTGGTGTCAATGCTTCCGAAGCGATCCAAGACAATTCTCCATTCCACCTTGAGATCATCGGCAGATGATCTCCTTCGCCGATGACTTGCCATGTGACGCAGCACCAAGACCGGCCACACTGCACGTGCATCTCAGATATCACGGGACGATCATGCACGACATCATCACCTTGCCCGGCCTCGGCGGCTCCGCAGAGACTCATTGGCAGACACTCCGGGAGCGCAACGATACACGTTTCACGCGGTTTCAGCCGGCGAGCTGGGACCGGCCGGAGCTCGCCGATTGGGAGCAATCCCTGGAACAGGTGGTCGGGCGCTGCGCGAAGCCGCCGGTGCTGGTCGCACACAGCCTCGCTTGCCTGCTGGTGGCGCACTGGGCCACGCGCTTCCCATCCACGATCGCGGGTGCTTTTCTGGTCGCGGTGCCCGATCCCGATGGCGCCAATTTTCCCGCGGAGGCGGCTGCGTTCAAGCCGGTACCGGACCGTACGCTGCGCTTCCCCTCGCTCATCATCGCCAGCACCGACGATCCCTTTGGCAGGCTCGATAAGACGCAGCAGCGGGCGCGTGCCTGGAAGTCCGGTCTGATCGTGCTGGGCGCCCTTGGCCACATCAATGCGTCGAGCGGGCTCGGCGACTGGCCGCAGGGTCGCGCGCTGCTGGACGCCTTCAGTGCCGGCCTTTCGAGATGACGCGGGTGCGGGCGGCCTCCGTCACCGCATCTTGCGTATCGCCCGGCTGGCGAAGGCGGCGAGCCTGGGATAGCGACGCAGGTTCTGCGCGGTATGGTCGCGCCATGCATAGGGAGCGCCGCGCCAGGACAGTGCGATGCTGACATCGGTCAATGCGACCTTCGCGGCGCCGAAGCGGCGCTTGTAGTCCTGGTTGCCGATGCTGAGATCGAAACGGCGCACGCCCTCTGCATGCAGCGCCGCCATGGTCCGTTCGGTGACGAGCAGCCCCGGCGAGCAGTTCGACCATGAATCGCCGGCGTGGCTGATGCGCAGGAGGAAATAGCTCGCACCAGACCTGACGCCGAACGTGGTGGCGACGACGGCCTCGTCGCAGACCAGCGCCGAGATGACGGCATAGCCCTCCGCGATACCCTGACGGGCGACCTCGCGATAGAATCGGGCATGAGCGTCGTCGTTGAGGACGAAGCGCGAGCCGAGCTTTCGCATGCGGGCCTGCTGCTGGACATCCATCACGTCCAGCAGCTCGCGCGCACGCGCGACATCCGCCGCGATCTCGAGCCGCGCGCCGGCATGACGGCTGAAGACCCGCCAGCAGCGCGGCATCTGCATGCGCTTGATCGAGGCCCGGTAGGCCTCATAGTCGTCGCCCGTCAGCACGAGATTGCCGTTGAGCGAGCAGGATCCGATCCGTCCGAGCGACACCAGTGGGTTCGGCTTGCCACCGACATGGGCCGGCATCTTCTTCAGCCGCAGCAGATCGAAGCGGTCGGGCAAGGCGCGCACCGCGTCGATCAGCGCCTTGCCGATCGCATCCGTCGCCGCAGCGTCCAACGCGGCATCGAGCGCCAGGATCGGCGCGTTGTTGTCGGAGACGCCGAGATCGGCGAATTCGACGATGCGGATGCCGCGCCTGATGTGGCTGATCATCGGCACCACCGCGATGTCCTTGCCGGTCGCGGCATCGGAGATCAATGCGATCAGCGGTGCAAAGTCGTGAAACGCCTCGTACCATGCGCCGAGCCAGTAACCGTGCTGGAATGCGGTGCGCTGCCCCGCGCTCAGGCGCGATGCGGCCTGCCGCCAGTCACGCACGAAATCGACAGCGATTCCCGACGTGCTGGACGCAAGACCATCTGATTGCTCGACGCTGAGAAACGTCATCCGCGGGACATGCGATTACTGAATGTTTCCAGATAGATTATGTTTGTCGCAGACCACAAGTGACGTAACGGCTTATCGTTAAGCCAACATCACTATCGCTTCGGCTGCGACAAGCTGTCAGCGCTCCGGTTCCGTCTGTTCAACGCATTGGAACCTGGCGAGGAAATGCAGGCCAGCCACTGCAAGCGCGAACATGAACCAGATCGGATTCTGCCGTTCGAGCAGGAAGGTCTCGGTGGCGCCGTAATACAGGCCAAACAGCCATACGGTGAGGAACAATTTTGCCAGCGCGCGACTATGGTTGTGAGCCTGGGCCGACTGGAAATTGCCGAGCGGTGCGAGCACGAAGACGAGAATCACCAGCAACAGCCCCGGCAAGCCGATGGTGACCGCGAGGTCGAGATAGCTGTTGTGGCTGTGCGCGGCGGACGTCGCCCATTCGGACCCCTGGGCAGTCTGCCGCGCGGTCACGTCGTCCCAGAACGCCGCATAGCCGTGACCGATGATCGGCTTCTCGGCGACGGCCGCGAGCGCGAATTCCCAGATCGCGGAACGGCCGGTGAAGGTGGGATCGAGCGGAAGCAGCCGCGTCAGCGCCCCGAGTGCCGGGCTCAAGACGCTGCCGACCGTCAGCAGGTTCATCACGATCAGCGGCACGAAGCAGATGAGCCGCTTCAGCCACAGGCCTGGCGTGACATAGACCAGCGAGGCGAGCGCGTAGATCGCAAGGCACAGCACCGTCGATGTCTTGCCGCCGGTGAAGATCAGGAAGATGCCGGCAAGCGCGGCGATCGCGGGCCCCATCACGAACGAGCCGACGCCGCAGAGATAAATACCGACATAGACCAGGATGGTCATCACCGGCGAAGCGATGTTCTTGTGGCCGAAGCTGCCGCGCCAGTCGCCGGCAAGCTGCGGCTCGGTGAGATCGAGCGCGGTGTGCATCGAATATTGCGGCGCGAGGAAGACGCCGAGATAGCACAGCACCAGCAGCACGAGCGCGGCGCCGCCTAGGCACAGGTTGAAAGTCCGCTGTGTCGGCGGCAGCAATGGCAACAGCATGGCGAGCGACGTCACGCTGACCGCCAGCACGAAGCGCTGGATCGAAACGCCGCGACTCTCGGAGAAGACGATGTTGATCAACAGCCAGCCGACCAGGCAAAGATGCAGTGGCGTCACCAGGCTCTTCAGCGCAGGCGCATCGGTGCCGGCGACGAACAGCATCGCGACCGCAGCCAGCAGACCCCAGGAGATATAGGTGAGCGCCATGCGCCCGCCGACGACCGTGGTCACATCCTCGTTGCGAAGGTCAGGAAACGGATCGAGCGTGATCAGCACCAGCAGCAGCGCCGCAACCGCGACGAGACAGCGCGCCGCCTGCGCGGCATTCAGCCCCGCGAGCCCATCGTGCAGGACGTGGCCCAGCGTTCGGGTCTCCACGTCGGTCATGTCAGCGACGCTGCGATCCATGGCTCGAGGCAAATGGTGAAGCCGGGGAAACTCGAAGTGTTAGCCCGTCCCTGTTAAGCATCCGTCAACCAGCACGCCCGAGGCCCGCGACGCCGTCTGCGGCCCCACGATGCTGCGCGCGATCTCGTAATATTGCAGCGCCCGCTGCTCCAGCGTGAGATTGTCGAGCACGAAGCCGCGCGGATCGAACGCATCAGCGGTGCACCCGGCCCAGAAACAATCCCAGCCCGCCTCGAACCCCGCGATGTCGATGAACTTGGCGCCGCAGCGGTCATCCCAATACGGCACCGACGACACCGGCGCGAACTGGACGCGGTGCGGATAATAATCCGGGTCGCGCCACGGGCCGCCGGGGTCCCAGGCGAACACCGGCACGCCGCAGGACAGAGCCTGCTGATAGGCGATGCCCTGGCTCTCGTTCTGGCACAGGAAGATCATCGCGCGCGAGCGCGCCAGCGCGGCCTGATAGTCTTCTTCCTTGTAGCTGCCGTAGCGCAATTCCGTGAACGAGCGGCCCTCCTTGAGGAGGCGGGCGCGGACGGGCTCGATCAGCTCCGGCGCGTAGCGCTCGCGGTCCCAATGGACCTTGTCGTAGATCAGGACGTCGACGGTCTTTTGCGACGGCGCCGATGGCGCCCAGAGATCCGTGTCGATGCCGATCGGCCAGGCCTCCGTGTCGGGCCAGTACGGCCGGTACATGTCGACGTACCAAGGGCCGGGCACCACGACCTTCTTCACCGGCAGCCGCTTGAACAGATCAGGATCGTCCAGCGGATGATTGTGGGCGGCAACGCCGAGCAGGATCGGATTCTTCCACGCGAACTTGTCGAGCAGGAAGGTGCGGCCGATGATGCAGGCGAGTTCGTCGGGATGCTGCGCGATGTAACCGTAATCGTTGACGCGGTAGCGGATACCGAGCCGGTCGAGCCCTGCGCAGAGATTGAGGAACACGCGAAGCTGCCCGCTCATGCGCGGCTCACCGAGCAGCATCCGGCGCGCCATGCGCCGCAGATGCCGGTCGCCGGGAAACCAGCGATCGTCCTTGTCCTCGTAGAAGAGGTTGAGGACGATGGCATCGGGGTCGTGTTCGAACGTCTTTGCGGGCACTAGATCCATCCGCGGCAAACAGGTCGGCATTCTCGCATGGGACCGGCTGTCGCACTCTTCCAAATTTGCGACAGGCTTAATGCCCGCGGCTTAACGCTAATCTACGAAACCAGAAACACGCAGGCCTTCGCGACAACGATTTGGCCGTAATGCGAGTATCATTCGCGGCGGGCCAATGTTGCGATTGATCGCAATGCCAGTCGGCAGATGCGCCCTGGTTAACAGACCCCTAAAGGCGAGCCGTGGCTCTGATCACCGCCGAAGATGTTCTCGATTTACCGGCTACCTCGCGCGTCGTTCCGGCGCCGCGTCTCCCGCTGCCGGCCGGCTCAACCACATCGGTGTCCGTCGTCATTCCCGCCAAGAACGTTGCGGCCTATATCGGCGAAACCCTCACCAGCGCGCTGGCGCAAGGCGAGATCACCGAAGTGATCGTCGTCGACGACGGCTCGAGCGACACCACCACGGCCATCGTCCGCGCCATTCGTGACCCGCGGCTGCGCCTGATGACCAACGAATCCGCCGGCGTATCCGCCGCGCGCAATCTCGGCGCACGATATGCGAGCGGCGAATGGCTGCTCTTCCTCGATGCCGACGACCGCCTGCGCCCCGGTGCGGTCGCGGCGCTGCTGGCGGCGGCCCGCAATGCTCCGCGCGCGGTTCTCGTCTACGGCGACTACAACACGATCGACAGCGAGGGACGGCAGATCGGCCGGCGGGGCCTGCTGAAGGGACGCCGCAAGCCGTCCGGCGACGTGCTGGCGCGGCTCGCGGCCGGCAATTTCATCGTCAATGGCGGCATCGCGCTCGCACGTGCGGAGGCCTTCCGCGCCATCGGCGGCTTCGACCCTTCCCTCAGATATTGCGAGGACTGGCATTGCTGGTGCCGCCTCGCCGCCATCGGCGAGTTCGAGTTCGCACCAAAGCTTCTGCTCGACTATCGCCTGCACACCGCCAACACCATGAATGCGGCCGTGCGGACGCCGAAGGACTTCTTCCCTGCGATCGCGCGGGTGTTCGACGATGGGCTGATCCTGGCGAGACTGCCCGAGGGTACGGCGGCCGGGCTGCGCCAGGCCGCCGAGGTCCATCTCGTCACCTATTCGGCGATGCAGGCCGTCCGCTTCGGCAGATATCGCGACGCCTTGGCTTATCTCGGGATGGTCGGCCGGCGCTCGCTCAAATCGCTGCCCCGCGCCGCGGTCAGGGTCGCCCTCGCCCGTTTGGGCATCTAACCCGCGTCAAGATACGATTTTCGACGCTTCGTAGGGCTTCGGTGCGAAGCCGAATGCTGCGAGCATGGAGCCAAGCGCGACCAGCGCGGGATGCATGGCGACGACGGCCTTCGATGTCGCGAGAAGACGAGCGGAACGCGCCAGCGACAGCGGCAGCCGTCCGAGCATCTGCGCGAACACTCGCGCCCGCGCGCCCGCGCCCTGTGCGGCCTTGTACTGCACGCGATAATTGATAGCGCCAATACGCAGGCCGCGCTTGGCGATCCAGCCGAGGCTGGTGCGGCTTTGCGGCACGGTCTCGGTGATGACCGCCTCAGCCGTCCAGTGGAAGATCATGCCGGCATCGCGGCACCGCACGAAGAAATCGCAATCGCCGCCGCCGAGGAAATTGAAGCGCAGGTCGAACGCGGGACGATCGAACCGCTCGAACGCCGCACGCGTGATCAGGCAGTTGCCACAGCCATAGATCAGCGGCACCGCGCCGCTGTAATCATAGGCGGGGCAGAAGGCGGGATGATGTGCGAGCCAGGGCTTGCTGTCGTCGTCGAAGACCGGCAGCACCGGCCCGCCGACCACGTCGGCGCCGGTCGCCTCCGCGGTGCGAACCATCAGCTCGAGCCAGTCGGGCGAAGCGATCTCGTCGTCGTCGATCATCAGGAAGCGGGTCGCGGCGGGAAACAGCGCCTGCGCCGTCTCGAAGGCGGCGTTGATCGCCTGGCAATTGCCCTGCCGCTTCTCGACCAGGCAAACGCCCTGGAGCCGGCCGTCGGCCAGATACTCCGCGGCAACCGGCGCGCTTTCGCGCCCCGCCGCGTCGTTCTCGACCATGACCACCGCGAAGGAGCGCGGGGTGCGCTGGCTCACGAGCGAGTCCAGTGTCAGCCGCAGATGGTGCGGGCGGCGGAAGCAGGGAATGCAGACGACGATGCCGACCGACAGGTCGATGACGCGGGAGCTCGCCGCGATCTCCCGGTTGGGATCGCGCACGGCATCCGAGATCCGGCTGGCGGAAAGGTCTGTCGGGATCAGCGTCATGGCATCCTAGATGTCCGATATGTATTGAAAAAGCCCTGCGTCAATCACGCAGTAATCGGCGCTGTCCTGCGACGGCACATCGCCGCGGGACAGATCAGTCCCAAAATGAACGGCGGGCCCGAGGCTCGCGACGGCGCAACGCCGCGGATCTCCCGCCCTTCATACGCTTAACCGCTTTTGCGCGTTTCTCCTGCAAGTCCCCGCATACGTGATAGTGCAATTCGCAGTCCATCACGCGCACGACAGCGCAACATGGACAATGCCGTAGTTAACGCCTGCCCGCATTAACCCGACCGTAAGCACCGCGACCGGTGAAGCGGCGCGGCATCGGATTTGCTCTTCGGGCATGCGAGATTTTTCCTGTAAATTTGAGTCGAACAAGCGCGGTCAGAAAAAATGAACAAGCCAGCCTCGATCGATTTCGCGACAGCCACGGCGATTCAAATCCCAGCGGCCGGTGCACGCACCCAGGCGCTGCACGATCTGGTCCCCGGCGAAGCCCGCGACAGCCTGCTCGCCGTCCACGACGTGCTACGCCGCGAGCTGCCGCAGGGCCAGCTCGCCACCTACGAGGCCGGCGGCGGCTCGTGCAGCGTCCTGCCACCGGAACTGCTCAACCGCAGCAAGGTCACCGTCGTCGACATCGACGAGGACCAGGTCCGCAACAACACCTACGCGGACGAGGCGATCCTCGGCGACGTGCAGACTTACAGCTTTGGACGCGAAACCTTCGATCTGGTGATCTGCTACAACGTGATCGAGCATCTGCCCCATGTCGATGCCGCGCTCCTGAATTTCCGCGACGCGCTCAAGCCCGGCGGAATGATCCTGATCGGCGCACCCAATCCGCGCTCGCTGTCGGGCGTCGTCACCAAATACTCGCCGCACTGGTTTCATGTCTGGTTCTACCGGAATATCCGCGGCATCAAGGATGCCGGCCTGCCCGGCGAGCCGCCGTTCCCGACCTTCTTCCATCCGCTGGTGACGCTGCCGCGGCTCGAAGCATTCGCCGCGGCCAACGGCCTCGAGACGATCTACCGCCGCGAGGTCGAGAGTCCGCGCTATCCCGAGATGCGCCGGCGCAAGCCGCTGTTCGCCGCTCTGGTCGATGCCGGCGCCGCCGTGATGAACGCCGTGCTGCCGGACAGGATCGACGTTCGCCGCGGCGATTACCACGTCATCCTACGGAAGCGCTGACAATCATGACACGCGCGCGGTCCATCGCAGGACGAGCGAAGCCTGGCGGCCTCGCTGCGCGCGGTAACGAACCGTTAATTCCTTGGGGACCTCAGCGTCACCGCGACGCGTCGAAGAGTGGCATGCGCTTAAACGCTTTGTTTGCCATTTCGGTGAATAGTCCCTCAATGAGTATGGTTAATTTTCCCTGTTGCGTTGATTGGGCACCTATATCCCGGGTGCGTGGCGTAAAGCGAAGAGTAACCCCTCAGCCCGCGGTCGTTGGAATGAAAGCTGGGGACTATGCTTGACTACAACCAGCCGATAGATCGGGCCGGACCGGAGGCCCCGCAGCAGAGGTCTCAAGCCGGCTTCAACGTGCTGGAGCTCGTCAATCTGCTCTGGCGGCGGAAGATCGCGATTGCCGCTGCCGCGCTCCTCGGCGCGACGCTTGCCGTCACCGCGGGCAAGAGCGTGACGCCCCGCTACACCGCCACCGCCCAGCTCTATGTCGACCCGCGCGAGCTTCAGCTCGTCGATCGCGAGCTCACGCCGCGTGCCCAGGACGTCTCCGGCATGGCCATGGTGGTGGAGAGCCAGGCGCGCCTGATTACCTCGAACAGCGTGCTGCTCCAGGTGATCCAGCAGGCCAATCTGGACAAGGATCCCGAATTCGGCGGCGGCGGTGATGCCAGGAGCCTGCTGTCGTCGCTGCTCGGCCTGATCGGCCTTCAGCCCCGCGCGCCCTCCGCCGCGGAGACGAAGGAAGTGCAGCTCGCGGCGCTCGACGCGCTGAACAGGCACATCACGGTCCGCAAGACCGAGAAGAGCTTCATCGTCGACATCGAGGTCTGGTCGACCGATCCGGCGAAAGCGGCGATGCTCGCCAACACGCTGACAAATGCCTACCTCGCCGAATCCCGCAACTCGCAGGCTTCGGCCGCGCGGCGCGCCACCAACGATCTCTCCGGCCGCCTCAAGGAGTTGCGCGAGCGGCTGCGCAGTGCCGAGACCGCGCTCGCCACCTACAAGGCCCAGAACAATTTCGTCGGCACCCAGGACGCGCTGATCAGCGACCAGCAGCTCTCCGCCAGCAACCAGCGGCTTTCCGCGGCCCGCGCGGCGACGATGGACGCACAGGCGCGGCTCGACCAGATCGAGGCGAGCCGGCGCACCGCTGCCGATGCCGGCGCGAATTCGGAAGCGCTGCAATCGCCGACCATCGCGAACCTGCGCGCGCAATATGCCGACGCGCGCAAGAAGTATGCGGAGCAGGCCGGCGAGCTCGGCCCGCGGCATCCGGCGCTGCGCCAGACCGAGAAGCAGGTCGAGGATCTCAAGCGCACCATCAACGAAGAGATCGATCGCTTCGCGCAGTCCGCCAAGAACGATCTGACGCGCGCCCGCGACTTTGAAGCCTCGCTCAACCGGGCGCTGGAAGCGCAGAAGCGGCAGAGCGTCCAGCTGAGCCAGGCCGCCGTGCGCCTGCGCGAGCTCGAACGCGAGGCCGATGCCAGCCGCGACGTCTATCAATCCTTCCTCAAGCGCTCGCGCGAGACCGAGGAGCAGGAGACCCTGAACACCTCGGCGGCCCGCGTCATCGGCGAAGCCACCGTGCCGCAGCGGCGCTCGTTCCCGCCGGCGATGAGCATGTTCGCCATGATCGGCTTCATCTTCGGCGCGCTCGCTGCTGCAAGCTGGTTCGTCGCGGCCGAGCTGCTGTCCGCCGGTGCGACCGCGCCGGCAGCGCCCACACCGGCCCGTCGTGAGCGCACGCCGGCACCGCGGCCTCCGCGCGCGCCGGAGGTTTCACGGACACCGGAGGTAGCCCAGCCGCAGCCGGCTCCGCGAGCTCCGGAAATTGCGCAATCTCTACCGGAGCTCGCCGCGCCATCGCTGCAGCCGGAGATGGACGAAAATACGCTGATCGGAAAGCCGCTGATCGCGCGCCTCCAGGAGGCCGACGTCATTCACACGCTCGGCGCCATCCTCGCCACCGGCGGCGGTGTCGATCTGACCCGACTTGGCTGGCCGACGCTGCGCCCCGGCTTTCCGCTGACGACGCTGCTCAACGCCTGGCGCGACATGCGCACTGCTGTGGCCCGGCGTGCCGGCGGCAAGGCCATGCCGGTCATCGCGCTCGTCGGCGCGGGCGAGACCACCGGGCGCAGCGTGACCGCGCTGAATTTCGCACTCGCGGCCGCGCGCGACGGCGCCCGCGTGCTGATGATCGATGCCGACCATCAGGCACACTCGCTCTCCAACAAGGTGAGCCGCCCCGGCAAGAGCGAGCCGAGCCGACTCGGCTGGCTCTCGATCGGCAGCAAGGCCTCGCGCGAGATCAAGACGGTCAACGGCATCTCGGTGCTGCCGGCCGCCGACGGCGATGCCGGCAAGGCGACTGAAGCCATGCGCAAGGCCATCGAGCAGGCGCGCGCCGCCGGCGGCTACGATCTCGTGATCCTCGACGGCCCCGTGACGCCGCTTGGTGCGGCCAGCCGCAAGCTGCTCGACGACGCCGACGCGCTGGTGGCGGTGCTGCCGACCAGCCTCGACATCAACGACGGCCTGGAAGAAATCCTGAACACGCTCGGCCGCGCCGAGCGCAAGCTCGTCGGCGTCGTGCTCGACGAGCTCACCCCCGCAACTCAAGCGCGCCAGCGAGGCAGACAATATGCTTGAGCGCCGCGTCAATCTGGACGGCCGGGCCGCAACCGCCGACGTGCCGCGGATCACTATCGGCGGCCTTCGCATGGCCGCGCTCGACCTGGAAGCAACTGCCGATTTCATGATCGAGGCGACCGATCCTGACAATCGCATCGGCCGTCCGCTGCACCTGACCTCGGCCAATGGCGAGGTGTTGGCGCGCTGCTCGACCGAACCGGAGACCGAACGCCTGTTCCGCGGCGCCGACCTCATCAACGCCGATGGCCAGCCCCTGGTCGCGGCGTCAAAGCTGCAATCCTGGTTTCCGCTGCCGGAGCGCGTCGCCACCACCGATTTGTTCCACGTGGTCGCGCGCAAGGCCGAAGCCGTCGGCCGCACTTTCTACATGTTCGGTGCCAGCGAGGAAGAGAACGCCGCGGCGGTCGCGAATGTCCAGCAGCTGTATCCAAACCTCAAGATCGTCGGGTACAGCCACGGCTATCTGCGCGGCGACGCCCTGCGCGCGAAAGTCGAGGAGATCAACGCGCTCGCGCCGGATTACCTCTGGGTCGCGCTCGGCGTGCCCAACGAGCAGGCATTCGTCGAGCAATACACGCCGCTGCTGACCAATGTTGGCGTTATCAAGACATCCGGCGGCTTGTTCAACTTTTTATCGGGCAGCCGGTCCCGCGCGCCGCAATGGATGCAGAAGATCGGGCTCGAATGGGCCTGGCGCACAATGCTCGAGCCACGCCGCCTGCTCTGGCGCTATTTGACCACCAACCCTCGCGCGCTCTATCTTCTCTTCAGCCGCAAACGGCCTTCCAATCGCTGAGAGAAGAGTAGAAGACGACATGACCGACCGACCGACCGTCCTCGTCACCGGGGGCGCGGGCTATATTGGCTCGCATGCCTGCCGCGCACTGTCTGCCGCCGGCTATCAGCCCGTCGTTTATGACAATCTCTCGACAGGTCATCGCAGCTTCGTCGCGGGTCCGCTGGTGACGGGCGACCTGCTCGACGGCGCCGCGCTGGCGCGCGCCTTCGCCGACCACAAGGTCACGGCGGTGATGCATTTCGCGGCGGCAAGCCTCGTCGGCGAGTCCATGACCGACCCGCAGAAATACTACATCAACAACGTCCAGGGCACGCTGTCGCTGCTGCAGGCGATGCGCAACGCAGGCTGCCAGCGCATCGTGTTCTCCTCGACCGGCGCCGTCTACGGCAACGCCGATTCCAAGGAGCTGCCGGAGGACTTCCCCTGCGCACCGATCAATCCCTACGGCGCGTCGAAATGGATGATCGAGCGCATGCTCGCCGATTATCGCGCAGCCTATGGCTTCGGCGCGTTCTGCCTGCGCTATTTCAACGCCAGCGGCGCCGACCAGGCCGGCGGCATCGGCGAGTTGCGTGACAACGAAACGCATCTCATTCCGCGCGCCATGATGGCGCTCCAGGGCCATGTCGACTTCGCCGTGTTCGGCGACGATTACGACACGCCCGACGGCACCGCGATCCGCGACTACATCCACGTCACCGACCTCGCTGCGGCGCATGTCGCAGCACTGAAGCTCCTGGAAACGGGACATGCCGGCGGCAGCTTCAATCTCGGCACCGGTTCCGGCTTTTCGGTCCGCGAGATCCTGAACGCCATCAGGCAGGAGACCGGCCGCGAGGTGCCGCACACCATGAAGCCGCGTCGCGCCGGCGATCCCACTTATCTGGTCGCCGATGCCTCCGCCGCGCGAAAAGTGCTGAACTTCGTGCCGCGCCATTCCGATCTAAAGACGGTGATCCGGACTGCCTGGGCCTGGCACCAGACAGCGCATCCGCTCAGGACGCGCTAGACACCCGTATTACGGCTTGCCGGTCGGGCCCCCGAGCGGCTAAAGAGATGATCACAGCCGGCGGCGGCGCATGTCCCGACCGCCGCATGTTGCTCTTATGGCCGCCAATGGAAGCGGCATGTGAGGCTCCGCCAATAGCGCGAGCCTGTTCTTCACAGCGAAGGCCACGATCGAGTCCGGGCATCGGCCTGCTTTCAGGCGCGGCCCAGGGAGCACGGAGCGAATGCATCAGGCCGCAAGCCTGCAATTCGAGCGCGTGATGGACGAGCTCGTCCTATGGCACGCCGTGCCGGAGGACGAACGCTCGCCCGCACCGGCCTGGTGGTGGGGACCGGCGATGGCGGTGGTCGACGCGCACGAGCCGATGCGACAGGTGTGGTGTTGTGAGCTGGGCCTCGGCGACGGCTCGAGCTTTGCCGAAGGTGCGCATGCCCTCCTCGAGCTGTTCGCCGAGCAAACCTCGCAGCCCTGGCCGGATGATTTTCCGCGCAAAGCGGACATCAAGCAAGACAACGTCCGCGAGCTGCACCCGCAGCCGTCAGATGACAGCGCGTTTCAGCCGTAACGCCGCGGCTTCGGTCGCAGCGAGGTCAGGCTCCGGCTGGAGCGGCGGCGCGACAGGCAGCTCCATCGGCCGCAGCAGCTCGGCCATCTGCCGCGCCGGCACCGGTTTGGAGATGAGGAAGCCCTGCATCTCGTCGCAGCCATGGGCGCGCAGGAACGCCTCCTGCTCGGCGTTCTCGACACCTTCGGCGACCACGGTCATGCCGAGCGCCTTGCCCATGCTGATGATCGCCTGCGCGATCGCCTGGTCCTCCGAATCCTGCGGCAGGTCGCGCACGAAGGAGCGGTCGATCTTGATGGTGTCGATCGGAAAATGCTTCATCAGCGACATCGACGAATAGCCGGTGCCGAAATCGTCGATGGCGAGGCGGATGCCGCGGCTCTGGATGGCGTCGAGCACCTTCAGCGCGCGACCGACATTGCGCATCATCATGCTCTCGGTGACCTCGAGCTGGAGCAGCACCGGCGACATGCCGGAGGCCGCCAGCGCCTCGTCGACGTCCTGCAACAGATGTTCGTCGACAAACTGTCGCGGCGACAGGTTGACCGCCATCGACACCGGCAACAGACCGCGGCGCTGCCAGGCCATGGCCTGCGCGCAAGCCTCTTTCACGACCCAGCGGCCGATCGGAACGATCAACCCGGTCTCTTCCGCAAGCGGAATGAATTGCGCCGGCGAGATGCTGCCGAGATCCGGGTGCGTCCAGCGCAGCAGCGCTTCCACGCCGGTGATCTGGCCGGTCTCCATGTCCACCTTGGGCTGGTAGTTCAGCGAGAACTGCTCGCGCTCCAGCGCCCGGCGCAACGCGCTCTCGAGCGACAGCCGCTCGATCGACTGCGTCTTCACCTCCTTGGAGAAGAAGCGATAGCCGTTCTTGCCGTCTTCCTTGGCGAGATACATCGCCATGTCGGCGTTCTTGGTCAGCGTCTGAACGTCGGAGCCGTTGGCCGGATACATCGCGATGCCGATCGAGGCCGTGGTGTGGCACTCGTGGCCGGCCAGCTCCATGGGCTCGGCGAGCGCCACGAGCAGTCCGGTCGCGATGCGCTGGACGTCGTCGATCTCACCGCACTGGTCGAGGATCACCACGAACTCGTCGCCGCCGAGGCGTGCGACAACGTCGGTTTCCCGCAGCGCGCCGCGCAGCCGGCTCCCCACTTCGAGCAGGAGCAGATCGCCGGCCTCATGGCCGAGCGAATCGTTGATGACCTTGAAGCGGTCGAGATCGATGAACAACACCGCGAAGCGGTGATCGTGGCGCTGAGCTTCGTCGATCGCCTCCCGCAACAGCCCGTTGAAGGTCTCGCGGTTCGGCAGGTCGGTCAGGCTGTCATGCGAGGCGAGGTATTCGATCCGCTCGTCGGCCTCGTTCTTCTCGTCGGCGCGATCGAAATTCTCCATCGCGAAGGAGACGTTGTCGGCGAGGCGCTGCAACAGCTCGACGAACTCGGCCGTGAAAGTCTCCTGCTCGGTCGACATGTAGATCATGACGCCGACGGGCTGATCGTGCGTGATCAACGGGAACGCCGCGCCGGAGCGCGCGCCGTCGCCTTGCAGGACGGCGTGGAAGGCGCTCACACGGCTGTCGTTGACATAGTCGTTGCTGACACAGGGCTGCCGGGTGCGGAACGCGGTGCCGCTCATGCCGCGCCCCTCGGGCCGGTCGGCGTCGATGGAGAGACGAACGTTCCTCGTGGTCTCGGCGGACGGCCCTGCGGCCGCGACGATCGCGAGCTGGTCGCTGTCGGCCTTGGCGAGCGCAATGGTCGTCGAGGTGAACTTGCCGCCGGTGGACGCGGCCTGACACACCAGCTCGAACAGCTCGGTGCGCGACTTGGCCCGCACGATCGCCTCATTGGTGGCGCTCAGCGCGGCGAACATGCGCGTCAGGCGCTCCTTCTGCGCCTCGGCCCGTGACCGCTCCTCGGCCCGGGCGAAATTGTCGAGCGCAAAAGAGACGTTCTCCGCGAGGCGCCCCAGCAACTGGATGAGGTCGGGCGTGAATGTGCCTTCGTCCGGCGAAAGGAACAGAAGGACGCCGACGGCATCGGTGCCGTTCTTCAGCAGCGGGAAGCAGCCGCCGGATTTCGTCCCTTGATCCCGCGCGATGCGACGCCAGTGCGTCGCACGAACGTCCGTGAGGAGCTCGTTCGCGACGCAAGGGGCCTTGGTGCGAAATGCGGTGCCGGCGAGCCCGCGTCCTTCGGGCTCGTCGGCAGACGTTCCGAAACGCCAGTTCTCGACGTGACTGCGACACTCGCCCTTGGTGACGACGATGTCGAGATAGCGCCCCGTCGGATCGACCATGGCGATGGTGGCAGACGTGAACGTGCCGCCGAGCACGGCGGCCTCGCACACGGCTTCGAACAACTCGGCGCGGGACTTCACGCGCATGATCGCTTCGTTGGTCGCGCTCAGCGCCTCCAACATGCCCCGAAGACGGTTGCGCTGCATTTCGGCCTTCGCCTTCTCGTCGGCGCGATCGAAGTTCTCGAGCGCGAAGGCGACATTGGCCTGGAGCCGTTGCAGCAGCTCGACGAATTCGGGCGTGAACGTGCCGCGTTCCGGCGAGTTGAAGAGGAAGACGCCTTCGACGCTGTCGCCATTGAACAGCGGCAGCGCCGCGGAGGAGCCGATGCCGTTCCGACGAGCGTTGGCCGCCCAGGGCGCGATCCGGTCGTCGGACTGCACATCATTGCTGATGCAAGGCTGGCGCGTGCGGAAAGCGGTTCCCGTCAGCCCTCGGCCTTCAGGCACCTGGTCGGACGTGGAGAATTTGAAATTTCGGACCATATCCGCGTTCGGCCCGTAGCAAGCAACGACGCGAAGCAGCTCGGCATCGTGATCGACGAGCGCGATGTTGGCCGAGGTGAACTTGGCGCCTTTCGCCGTCGCTTCGCAAACGAGGTCGAACAGCTCGGCCCGCGAGCGTGCGCGCAGGATCGCCTCATTGGTCGCGCTCAGCGCCGCGTACATGCGCGCCAGGCGGTCTTCCTCCTCGGCGATCCGCGCCTTCTCGGCCTCACGGTCGAAATTGTCGATCGCGAAGCAGACGTTCTCGGCGATGCGCAGCATGAGTGCGACGACCCCCTCGTCCTTCGCCCAGGACTTGCTGAGGAAGGACAGGATGACGCCGATGCTCTCGCCGTTCCGGATCAGGGGGGCCGCGATGCAGGCGGCAACACCCGTGTTGAGATTGGCCTGCTCCCACGGCGTTCCCCTGGTGCGACGCGCGAGATCGCGTTCGACATGGGGCTTCTGGGTTCGAAACACCTCGCCGGAAATGCCGCGACCATAGGGATTCTCGGGGTCGACGGAGTAGTGGGTCCGGGCCACGATCTCCAGATTCTCGCCGGTGCCGGCGACAGGCTTCAGCCAATGCGAGTCCTGCTCCTTCAGCAGAACGAAGGTCGCCAGCGACTTGCCGCCGTGCACCGAGGCGTCGCACACGAGCTGATACAATTCCCGCTCGGTCTTCGCACGCAGGATGGCTTCGTTGGTAGCGCTGAGCGCGCCAAACATGCGGTTGAGCCGCCGCGTCGCGAGCTCGCTGGTCTGCCGCGCGGTCTCGCGCGCGAAATTGTCGAGCGCATAGGAGATGTTGGCCGACATCCGCTCGAACAGCGACACCATCTGCTCGTTCAGCGAGCCGGCTTCCCTGCGGGTCACATACAGCACGCCGACGCTCTTACCGCTGCAGAGCAGCGGCAGCGCAGCCGCCGCGCCGATGTGGGCCTTGGCTGCGCCCTCGCGCCACGCCAGCGAGCGAGGATCATTCAGGTAATCGTTGCTGATGCTCAGCTTCTGATTGCGAAAGGCTTCGCCGCCGACACCCGCTCCCTCGGGCGTGACGGAGTCGGTCGTGATCTCGAGCGAACGCAGCCGCGCAACGTCATCGCCGCAACCGGCCGCAAAGCACAGCCGCCGGCCATCCGGCCCCACCAGGAAAACCGCAACGGCCAAAAAGTTTCCGCTCGAAAACCCGGCGTCGCAGACCTTCTGGTACAGCTCGTCCGGCGATTTCGCGTAAAGGATCGCTTCGTTGATGGCGCTCAACGCTGCAAAGGTGCGCGCGAGGGTCGTCTGCACGGTCTCAGCTCCCGGGCATTTCTGCCTAATTCTCCCGGGTGCTTTATGAACGGCGACGGCCTAAGTGGTCGTTATTGCGCGCTGCAAACCCTCGATCAAAGTGAACGAGCTGCGAACGGCCGGCGCCAAACTGTCGGGAATGCCGCCGCACGGGAGGATTCTTCGACGAAAGGCGCGCTCTCTTTACGATTTTGCAGCCCTGTATTGGTTTACGGGAGATTGATATCGCTCCCACGCTTTGAGACGATGGCTCCCAACAAGCAGCCCGTTAAGGGCACAATGCCGAGGGAACGCCATGCCCGTCGTCAAGACCGACCGCCTCACGCTCATCAGCGCCGCGCTGCTCCGCGCCGCCGGAGCTTCCGACGAAGAGGCCGATGCGGTGGCCACAGGCTGCGTCAACGCCAACCTCGCCGGTCACGACTCTCACGGCGTGATCGCGGTTCCGACCTACATCGATCGCATCAAGGCCGGCCACATCGTGCCCGGCGCCAAATGGACCATCGTCCAGGAATCGCCGACCACGACCGTGATCGACGGCCAGTGGGGGTTCGGCTTCCACGTCAACGCCAAGGCGATGGCGCTGACGATCGAGAAGGCGAAGACGGCGAACGTCGCCGCCTGCACCGTGTTCCGGCAAAGCCATGTCGGCCGCCTCGCCGCCTATCCGTTGATGGCGATGCGCGAAGGCATGATCGGGATTGCGACGGCGGATTCCGGCCGCTCGCCGAAGCACGTGGCGCCGTTCGGCGGCAAGGAGGCGCGGCTCGGCACCAACCCGATCTCGATCGCGGTGCCGTCCGATCTCGACGCGCCGTTCTATCTCGACATGGCAACCTCGGCGGTTGCGGCCGGCAAGATCCAGCTCGCGGTCGCCCGCGGCGAGGAGATTCCGACGGGCTGGATCATCGATGCCGAGGGACGGCACACCACCGACCCCACGCAATATCGCAAGGGCGGCGCGCTGCTGCCGCTCGGCGGCACCGAGGGCTACAAGGGCAGCGGTCTCGCCGCGATGGTCGAGGTGCTGTGCGGCCTGCTCACCGGCCTCGGCTTCGGCGTCGAACCGACCGGACGTCACAATGACGGCTGCTTCATGGCCGTGTTCAACGTCGCCGCGTTCCGTCCGCTGAAGGATTTCAAGCGCGAGGTCGCCGAATTCGCGCGCTATCTGAAATCGACGCCACCCTCCGAAGGGAGCAAGGGCGTGTACTATCCCGGCGAGATCGAGGGGTTGCGCGAGCAGCAACGCCTGCGCGACGGCATCGAGATCGAGGATGCGACCTGGGAAAAGCTGCGCGCGCTGGCGGGCGAGTACCGGCTCGACACCGTCCTTGATCTGGCCTGACGGAATTTGGGAGAACAGCATGACGCGGCAGATGGTACTGGTCGGCTTCCTCCAGGCGCAGAACTGCACGAATTTGCCGAGCTCGTGGCGGCATCCGGACTCGCGCGACGATTCGATGTCGGCGGACTATTATCAAGAGATCGCGAAAATCCTCGAAGCCGGCAAGTTCCACATGGCGTTCTTCGACGATCGGCTGGCGATGCCGGACCGCTACGGCAACGATCATGCCCACACCGTCGAATACGGCATCCGCTGCGTGAAGATGGATCCGCTGATCGTGCTGACCACGATGGGCATGGTCACCGACAAGCTCGGCCTCGGCGCCACTTGCTCGACCACCTATTACGAGCCCTTCGACGTCGCCCGCCGCTTCGCGACCCTCGATTTGATGTCCGGCGGGCGCGCGGGCTGGAACGTCGTCACCTCGCTCAATGACGGCGAGGCCCTCAACATGGGTCGCGATTCCCATCCCGAACATGATTCGCGCTACGACCGCGCCGACGAATTCATGGAAGTCGTGCTCGGGCATTGGGACACTTGGGAAGACGGCGCGCTCATCATGGACAAAAAGAGCGGCCGTTTTGCCGATCCGGCCAAGGTGAAGCGGCTCGATCACAAGGGGGCGGCCTTCAAGTCCCGCGGACCCTTCACCGTGCCGCGCTCGGACCAGGGCCATCCCGTCATCATCCAGGCCGGCGCATCCGGCCGCGGCCAACGCTTTGCCGGCCATTGGGGTGAGGTGATCTTCACGGCTGCGCGCAATCTCGCTGGTGCCAAGGAAGGTTATGCCGCCGTTCGAAACGAGGCAGCCAAGGCTGGCCGCGATCCCGATCAGATGCGCCTTTGCAATTTGACGACGCCGGTCTGCGCCGCGACCAGGGCCGAGGCTGAGGACAAGATGGCGCTGATCAACAAACTGCCGCTCGAGATCGACGCGCTGTCGCTGCTGGCCGAAGCGCTCAACTACGATTTCGCCTCCAAGGACCTCGACGAGCCTTTGACGACGGACGATCTGAAGAGCATGCAGGGCATTCTGGGCCTCCGCGACGGTGTGCTGAAGAATTCCGGCAAGAGCAATCCGAGCGCGCGCGACTTCGTCACCTTCTCCGGCCGCGGCCAGGTCCACGACGCCATGGTCGGCGGTCCCAAGGAGATCGCAGACAGGCTGGAAGAGATGTTCGTCGAGCGTGGCTGTGATGGGTTCGTCATCGCCGCGACCTATGTGCCCGGTTCCTACGCCGATTTCGTGCAACATATCGTACCGGAATTGCAGCGCCGCGGCCTGTTCCAGAAGGACTATCGCGGCAAAACGCTGCGGGAAAATCTCGGGCTGAAGCGGCCCGTGGCCGGCGCCTGGAAGGTACAGCCGCGCGATGCCGCGGAATAACTGGAGGATCCGACATGCGCTGGCTGAAATTCACTGCCTCGGACAAGACCTCCTGGGGAATTGCCGAGGGCGACCAGGTGATCGCGGTCGACGGCGATCCCTTTGGCGAATGGCAGCGCACCTCGCGCACGCATCCGCTGGCGCAGGTTCGGATCGAGCTGCCGCTGATCCCGCGCACCTTCTATTGCGTGGGCTTGAACTATCTGAAGCACCTGAAGGAAGCCGCCGACAAGCGCGGCGAGGTGCCGGCCGTCCCTGATAGACCCGAGATCGGCTACCGCGCCCAGAACGCGCTGATCGCGCATGACGAGGACGTCGTGATCCCGTCCTTTGCGACGGACAAGATCCACTATGAAGGCGAGCTCGTCGTCGTGATCGGCAAGAAGGTGAAGCATCTCACCAAGCAGAATGCGATGGATTGCGTGTTCGGCTACACCATCGGCAACGACGTCAGCGAACGCAGCTGGCAGAAGGCCGACCGCAGCCTGTGGCGCTCGAAGAATGCCGACACGTTCAAGCCGATGGGCCCGTGGATCGAAACCGAGGCCAATCTGGCGAAAATGGAAACCGTCGTCCGGGTCAACGGCAAGGAGACCAACCGCTTCTACACCAACGACATGATCTTCGGCGCCGTGCCGTTCCTGGTCGAGCTGACCAAGTACTTCACGCTGTGGCCCGGCGACGTGATCTGGATGGGCACGGACGGCGCCTCGCCTGACATCGGGCACGGCGACGTGGTGGAGATCGACATCACGGGCGTGGGGACGTTGCGGAACAGGTTTGTGCGGGAGCAACGGTAGTCCTCATCCTGAGGAGCTTGCGAAGCAAGCGTCTCGAAGGATGAAGGCCCGGCTCTCGGCCTCGCCCTTCGAGACGGCCGCTGCGCGGCCTCCTCAGGGTGAGGAGATAGAGTTGTATACGCCGCGAGATCAACGGTGCCGTAGGGTGGGCAAAGCGAAGCGTGCCCACCACCTTCGCAAATCGAGGCGAGATGGTGGGCACGGCGCTATGCGCCTTTGCCTACCCTACGGCACTTCCCGCGCAATCAAAACGGCAGCGCCACACTCGTCTTGATCTCCTTCAGCACCACGTTGCTGCGCACGTAGCGGATGCCGGGAATGCGGAACATGAACTCGTCGAGGAACCTGTTGTAGGCCGCCATGTCCTGCACGACGACGCGCAAATGATAGTCGGCGTCGCCCGTGGTCGCGAAACACTCCAGCACTTCGCGCCGCGTGGTCACCCGCGCGACGAACTCGTCGACGAATTTGGCATCGTGCCGCTCCAGCGAGACATGCAGGATGGCTGACATCGCAAAGCCCGCCTGCTCGCGCGCGATCAGCGCGGCATAGCCCTGGATGACGCCGGCCTCCTCCAGCGCACGCACCCGGCGCCAGCACGCCGAGGTGGACATGCCGACCTCGTCGGCGAGCTGCTGGTTAGTGGCGCGGCCGTCCGTCTGGAGATGGGCGAGAATCCGCGCGTCCTGCTCTTCAATCATGGAAGCCCCCGATTCGGTAACTTCTACCGAATCATGCCATTTTCCGCAAAATTTTACCGAATTATCGATCAAGACAGGGTGAATAGGCAAGACCTACCAGCCTCCCCGGCATACCCTACCGTCATCAGGCAGGATGCCGCACGAGGTCCGCCATGGACGCCGTTCCATCACTCGACAGCTACGAGCTCTCAGACCGCTACGACCGCGAGGAGGGCCGCGTCTTCCTCACGGGCACGCAGGCCATCGTCCGCATCACGCTCGACCAGGCGCGGCGCGACCGCGCCGCCGGGCTGAACACCGCCGGCTTCATCTCCGGCTATCGCGGCTCGCCGCTCGGCGGCGTCGATCTCGAGCTCTGGCGCATCCAGGAGCGGCTCAAGCGGGATCGCATCGAATTTCTCCCTGCGGTGAACGAGGACCTCGCGGCAACGGCAGTGCTCGGCTCGCAGCAGGTCGAGACGCAGGCAGATCGCGAAGTCGATGGCGTGTTCGGGCTCTGGTACGGCAAGGGCCCCGGCGTCGATCGCTCCGGCGACGCCCTCAAGCACGGCAACGCCTATGGCTCCTCGCCGCGTGGCGGCGTGCTGGTCGTCGCCGGCGACGACCATGGCTGCGTCTCCTCCTCGATGCCGCACCAGTCCGATGTCGCCTTCATGAGCTGGTTCATGCCGACGCTGCACCCCGCAAGCGTCAGCGAATATCTCGAATTCGGCGAATATGGTTACGCGCTGAGCCGCTTCTCCGGCATGTGGGTCGGCTTCAAGGCGATTTCGGAAATCGTGGAGTCAGGCGCATCCGTCGCGCTGCGCCCGCCACGCGTCTTCAACACGCCCGATTTCACTCCGCCGCCGGGTGGCCTGCACTATCGCTGGCCCGACCTGCCGGGCCCCCAGATCGAGGAGCGGCTGGAGGCGAAGAAGCACGCGGTTTACGCCTTTGCAAAAGCCAATCCGATCGATCGCCACATCTACGATATTCCCAACGCCACATACGGCATCGTCACGACGGGCAAGGCGCATCTCGACCTGATGGAGGCCCTGCGGCTGATGGGCCTCGATGAAGCGGCCTGCCGCAACATCGGGATCGACGTCTACAAGGTCGGCATGGTCTGGCCGCTGGCGCTGCATGACGCGATGGACTTCGTGAAGGGCAAGCGCGAGATCCTCGTGGTCGAGGAAAAGCGCGGCATCATCGAGAGCCAGTTCAAGGAATATTTTTACGACTATCCAGGCTCAAAGCCCGAGCGCATGGTCGGCAAGCACGACGAGCGAGGGGCGCGGCTGATCTCCTGGATCGGCGAATTGTCGCCGCGTGCGCTTGCTGGCGTGCTCGCACGCCGGCTCGATCCGATGTTCCCAGGCCTCAATCTCGCCGCACGCGCGGCCGGCTTGATGCCCGAGGCCGCGCGCGCGATCAACGTCAGCGGTGCGACGCGCACGCCGTATTTCTGCTCCGGATGTCCGCACAACACGTCGACGAAGGTGCCGGAAGGCTCAAAGGCACTGGCCGGCATCGGCTGCCATTTCATGGCGAGCTGGATGGACCGCGAGACCTCCTCGCTGATCCAGATGGGCGGCGAAGGCGTCAACTGGGCGGCGTCGTCTCGCTTCACCGACCACAAGCACGTGTTCCAGAATCTCGGCGAAGGCACCTACTACCACTCCGGCTCGATGGCGATCCGGCAGGCGATCGCCGCCAGGGCCAACATCACCTACAAGATCCTGTTCAACGATGCCGTGGCGATGACCGGCGGCCAGCCGGTCGACGGTCCCATCAGCGTGCATGCTATCGCCCACAGCGTTCGCGCCGAAGGCGTGGGGCGCATCGCGCTGGTGTCGGACGATCCCGCGCAGTTCTTGCCGGCAGACCTGCCGATCGGCGTGACCATCCATCCTCGCGAGGAAATGGACGCCGTGCAGCGCGAGCTGCGAGACATTTCCGGCGTCTCTGTCCTGATCTATCAACAGACCTGCGCCACCGAGAAGCGTCGCCGGCGCAAACGCGGACAGATGGCCGACCCAAGGCGCTTTGCCTATATCAACGATCTCGTCTGCGAAGGCTGCGGCGACTGCTCGGTCGAATCCAACTGCCTCAGTGTCGAGCCGAGGGAGACGCCGTTCGGTCGCAAGCGCCAGATCAATCTCTCGTCCTGCAACAAGGATTTTTCCTGCCTCAACGGCTTCTGCCCGAGCTTCGTCACCGTCGAAGGCGCGACGCGCCGGAAGAAGAGTGCGAGCGAGATCGACGTAGTCGGTCGCGCGGCTACGCTTCCCCTGCCCGCTCCCGCCACGCTCGATCGTCCCTA
This sequence comes from Bradyrhizobium sp. 215_C5_N1_1, assembly GCF_052075935.1. Lineage (NCBI taxonomy): Bacteria > Pseudomonadati > Pseudomonadota > Alphaproteobacteria > Hyphomicrobiales > Nitrobacteraceae > Bradyrhizobium > Bradyrhizobium sp. 215_C5_N1_1. Next base: position 7,778,740 of record NZ_CP197228.1, read on the forward strand.
CGATTTGCTCGTGACCGGCGTCGGCGGCACCGGCGTGATCACGGTCGGCGCGCTGATCGGCATGGCCGCGCATCTGGAGCGGCGTGGCGTCTCCGTGCTGGATTTCACCGGCTTTGCACAGAAATTTGGTCCCGTGCTGAGCTTCATCCGCCTTGCGTCAAGTCCGGACGCGCTGCACCAGGTCCGCATCGACCAGGGCGCGGCCGACGCGCTGATCGGCTGCGACCTCGTCGTCAGTTCCTCACCTAAGGCGTCCGGCACCTATCGCCGCGGCATGCGCGCCGCGGTCAACACCGCGGAGATGCCGACCGGCGACGTCGTCCGCTTCCGCGACGCCGATCTCGCCTCGCCTGCCCGCCTGCGCGCGATCCGGCAAGTCATTGGCAACGACAATCTCGACACCATCAACGCCAACGCGCTCGCCGAGCGGCTGCTCGGCGATGCCGTCTATGCCAACATCATCATGCTCGGTTTCGCCTGGCAGCGCGGGCTGATTCCGGTCGCGCTGCCGGCGCTGCTGCGCGCGATCGAGCTCAACGGCGTCGCGGTCGAGCGCAACAAGCAGGCCCTTGCCTGGGGCCGGATCGCCGTAGCCGATCCGGAATTTTTGCCGGGGGGCGACGAGGCGCCCGAAGCCGAGACGCTCGATCAGATCATCGATCGCCGCGCCGATTTCCTCGCCGCCTATCAAGACGCCGCCTATGCGATGCGCTATCGGGCGACCGTCGCGAGGGTCCGCCGGGCCGAAGCCGCTCTGAGCAGTGAGGTGCTGACCGAGGCGGTCGCGCGCGCCCTGTTCAAGCTGATGGCCTACAAGGACGAATACGAGGTGGCGCGTCTGCACATGCAGAGCGGTTTCCTCGGCGAGCTGAAGCGCGAGTTCGAGGACGGTTTTCGCGTCCAATATCACCTCGCGCCACCGTTCCTGCCGTCAAAACCTGACGCACGCGGCCGTCCGCGCAAGCGCGCTTTCGGCCAGTGGATCCAGATGCCGCTCGCGATGCTGGCGCGGTTGAAGGGATTGCGCGGGACACCGTTCGATCCGTTCGGCTACACGGATGAGCGGCGCACTGAACGGGAATTGATCGCCTGGTATGAAGGCCTGATCGAACGCATGCTCGGGCAGCTCGACGCAGCGCATCTACCCGACCTCGTTGCCGTCGCAAAGGCGCCGATGGAGATCCGCGGCTACGGACCAGTGAAGGACACCGCGATCGCCAAGGTGAAGCCCGAGGTCGCGCGGCTGCTCACGAATTTGACGACGTCGGTAACGCAAAAGATGCACGCCCACGGTTGACGCGGCACCAGTGAGGCCTCAGCCTCCGGACTTTAGGCGGCACCCTGTTGGCGCCCCTGCAATCGGATGACGCATCATGGATTTCGACCAGTTGACCCTGAGTCAGGCCGTCGTCGACCTGCGCGCCGGGAAAGTCACGAGCACCGCACTCACGACGGAAGCACTGAGCCGCGCCAAAGCCCATGCCGAGCTCAATGCCTTCGTCACGCTGGACGAGGCGGGCGCCCTGAAGGCCGCGGCTGCGTTCGACGCATCGGGCGACAAGACAAAACCGCTCGGCGGCGTGCCCATCGTGATCAAGGACAATATCGAGGTCGCGGGACTGCCCTGCAGCGCCGGCACACGGGCACTGAAGGACTACGTTCCGAAGGCCGATGCGCCCGTAGTCGCGAAGCTGCGGGCTGCAGGCGCCGTCATCATCGGCAAGACCAGCATGCACGAGCTCGCCTTCGGCATCTCCGGCTACAACACCGCGTTCAAGACCGGCGCGGAGTTCGGCGTGCGCAACGCTTATGACCGCACGCTGATCGCCGGCGGCTCCTCGTCCGGCACGGGCGCCGCGCTCGGCGCGCGGATCGTCGCGGGCGGGCTCGGCACCGACACCGGCGGATCGGTCCGGGTCCCCGCCGCGCTGAACGGATGCGCCGCGTTGCGCCCGACGGTCGGGCGCTATCCGCAAGCTGGCATCGCGCCGATCTCGCACACCCGCGACACCGCGGGGCCTATGGCCGCGACGATGGCAGATGTCGCGCTGCTCGATCGCGTGATCGCCGGCGGCGACGAGGTTACGCCGGCTGATCTGAAGCAGGTGCGGATCGGCATCGCAAGATCGATGCTGACCAATCTCGACGCCGATACGGAAGCCGCGTTCCACGCGGCGATCGCAAAAGTGAAGGCGCAGGGCGTCACGGTCGTCGAGATCGAGATGCCTGAGCTCGCCGAGCTCAACGGCCAGGTCAGCTTCCCGTCGCGTTGTATGAGGCCTATGACGACATGGTCGCCTATCTCAAGCACACCGGGACCGGCCTCAGCGTCGAGGCGCTGGCAGAGAATATCTCCAGCGCCGACGTGAAAGGCATCTATGATGGCATGGTGATCCCGCGAAAACTGCCCGGACCCGACAACGCGCTGTTCGACGCGAGGCCGATCTATGACGCCGCGATCAAGACCGCACGCCCCGCGCTCCAGGCGCTCTACGGCAATACGTTTGCCAGCAACAAGCTCGACGCCGTCGCCTTCCCGACCACGCCGCGCGTTGCAATTGCCTCCAACCCGGACGCCAGCAGTCTCGAGAATTTCGGCCTGATCATCCAGAACACCGATCCCGGCAGCAATGCCGGCATTCCCGGCGTCCAGATCCCGATCGCGCTTGGCGCGACAAGCAAATTGCCGATCGGACTTGAGCTGGATGGCCCGGCGGGCAGCGATCGCCGCCTGCTTGGGATCGGCATGGCGCTCGACAGCGTGTTTGGGCGGCTGCCCGCGCCACACTAACGCTATTGTAGGGTGGGCAAAGCGAAGCGTGCCCACCATTGGTGCCGATTAGAAAAGATGGTGGGCACAGCGCTTCGCGCCTTTGCCCACCCTACAGTTCTGCCGCCGCCGCACTTGAGGCAAGCACATATCCACCTCCTCACCCTGAGGAGCTTGCGAAGCAAGCGTCTCGAAGGGCGAGGCCACCAGCGGGGCCCTCATCCTTCGAGACGCGCGTTCCGCGCTCCTCAGGATGAGGAACGATGACGTCTCACGCATACGGATTGATCAGCTTCTGCTGCTCGGCGCTGTGCTGGACGAGCATGTCGATGAAGGTCCTGACCTTCGCCGACAGATGATGCCGATGCGGATAGACCGCGTTCATCGACATCTCGACCGGCCGGTACTCCGGCAGGAGGCGCACCAGCCGGCCCGCATCGAGGTCATCACCCACCAGAAAGCCGGCCGCAAGACTGATGCCGGCGCCCTGCAACGCGGCCTCGCGCAGCGCTTCGCCGCTATTGGTGATCAGATTGCCTGAGACGCGCACCGAGGCCGGCGTGCCCTTGCGATCGAAGAAGCGCCACTCGTCGAAGGGATAGTTGATGTGGCGTACGCAATTGTGCCCGGCGAGTTCTTCGAGCGTCTGCACGCGCCCATGCGCCTCGATATAGCCGTGCGAGCAGCACAGCACGTGCCGCCAGGTCGCCAGGCTCCGCACGATCAGGCTGGAGTCCGGCGGCGCGACCATGCGCAGCGCGAGATCAAAGCCCTCCTCGATCAGGTCGACATTGGTCTCGCCCATGCGCAGATCGACCTTGACCTCCGGATAGGTCGCGAGGAATTCGGCCATCACGGGCGCGACGAACGGCACCATGTGGGTGGCGGTGTGAATGCGCAGCGTGCCGCGCGGCGTCGATTGCAGCGCGCCGGCGATGTCATCGGCTTGTTCGAGATCGGCGAGGATCTGGGTCGAGCGGTCGTAATAGGCCTTGCCGATTTCGGTGAGGCTCACTTTTCGCGTGGTGCGGTTCAGCAGACGAACCCCGAGCCGGTCCTCCAGCGCCTGGACGTGGTTGCTCACCATGGTCGTGGACATGTTGAGCCGGCGGGCGGCGGCGGAAAATCCGCCATTTTCGACCACCCGGACGAAGGCGGTGAGACTGGTGAAGCGGTCCATCGGTCTGGCTCCGGATTATCCGCTATGGGTGGATAATGCTTCCATTTCTTCCGGGATTATCACAAGCGGGAAGACAGCGCATCTTGCCGGCATCAACGGCGCACCGTTCGGATCGGGGCGGTTGGGAATTCCGAGGATGCCATGTCGAGCGCTTCTTATGTCACTGAAACCAATCAGAAACTCAGCTTTCGCCCGTCCCGGCAGGCGGTCAAGCGGGCGGCCATCGGCTTGGCACTGGCCCTCGGAATCGCCGCGGCCGGCGACTTCGGCTACAACTACCTGAGCACCGGCCGCTACCTCGAATCCACCGACGACGCCTATGTGAAGGCGGATTCCACCATCATCGCACCCAAGGTTTCCGGCTACATCGCGAAGGTGCTGGTTGGCGACAACGAGAAGGTCCGGGCCGGCCAGCTCCTCGCCAAGATCGACGACCGCGACTTCAAAGCCGCGCTCGACCAGGCCCGCGCCGACGTCGCCGCCGGCGAAGCCTCGGTGCGCAACATCGACGCCCAGCTCGAGCTGCAGCAGCCGATCATCGAGCAGAGCACGGCCGACGTGGCCGCGGCCGACGCCAATCTGAAATTCGCCCAGGAAGAACGCGCCCGCTACGACGACCTGATGAAGTCGGGCTCCGGCACGATCCAGCGTGCGCAGCAGACCGATGCGGCACTGCGCGCCAGCAACGCGCAATTGCAGCACGCCAAGTCGGGCCTGGTGGCCGCACAGCGCAAGGTCGATGTGCTCACCACCCAGCGCGCCCAGGCCACGGCGCAGCTCGACCGCGCCCGCGCGGTCGCACTGCAGGCAGAGCTGAACCTGTCCTACACCGAGATCACCGCACCGGTGGACGGCACGGTCGGCGCACGCTCATTACGCGTCGGCCAGTATGTGCAGGCCGGCACGCAATTGATGGCGGTGGTGCCGCTCGATGCGGTCTATGTCGTCGCGAACTTCAAGGAGACGCAGCTCACGCATGTGCGTGCGGGCCAGCCGGTCGAGCTGCAGGTCGACAGTTTTCGCAATCGCACGCTTCGCGGTCACGTCGACAGCCTTTCGCCGGCCAGCGGACTTGAATTCGCGCTGCTGCCGCCCGATAACGCCACCGGAAATTTCACCAAGATCGTGCAACGCGTGCCGGTGAAGATCGTGCTCGATGACCACAGCCTGACCGGCCTGCTCAGGCCCGGCATGTCGGCGGTGCCGACCATCGACACCAAGGCGACGGTGCTGGCCGAGCGCGAGACGGCCAAGCGACTCGCCGACAACACACCCCGCCCGAACGGCGGCTGAGGCGGGGAAGACCGGCAGATTATCAAGTCCTGCCGGACGATCCTTCCCACACTTCCTCGATTATCGAAACCAACCGCCTAATGCATCCTGTCTCCGTGACCGAGACGAGGCTTCCATGAGCACGCTCCAACCGACCGTCGACGCCGCCTCCACTGCCAGCATTCCCGCCCCTGCTGCGCCCGCCACGCCGGCCGTTTCCGCAAAAACCTGGATCGCGGTGATCGGCGCGACTCTCGGCGCCTTCATGGCAGTGCTGAATATCCAGATCGTCAACGCTTCGCTCGCCGACATCCAGGGCGCGATCGGCGCCGGCATCGACGACGGTGGCTGGATCTCGACCTCCTACCTGATCGCCGAGATCGTCGTGATCCCGCTCTCCGGCTGGCTCGCGCAGGTGTTCTCGATCCGCATCTATTTGCTCACCAATGCGGTCCTGTTCCTGGTTCTGTCCGCGGCCTGCGCGCTGGCGCAGGACCTGCCGCAAATGATCGTGCTGCGCGCGGTGCAAGGTTTCACCGGCGGCGTGCTGATCCCGATGGCCTTCACGCTCATCATCACGCTGCTGCCGCGCACCAAGCAGCCCGTCGGCCTTGCGCTGTTCGCGCTGTCGGCGACGTTCGCACCGGCGATCGGCCCGACCATCGGCGGCTATCTCACCGAGAATTTCGGCTGGCAGTACATCTTCTACGTCAACCTCGTGCCCGGCGCGATCATGGTCGGCATGCTCTGGTACGCGCTCGACGCCAAGCCCATGAAGCTTGCGCTGCTGCGCGAGGGCGATTGGGCCGGCATCATCACCATGGCGATCGGCCTGTCGGCGCTTCAGACCGTGCTGGAAGAGGGCAACAAGGACGACTGGTTCGGCTCGCCTTTCATCGTCAAGCTGTCGGTCATCGCGGCCACCGCGCTGACCGCCTTCCTGATCATCGAGCTCACGGCGAAGAAGCCGCTGCTCAACTTGCGCCTGCTGGTGCGTCGCAATTTCGGCTTCGGCATGCTCGCGAACTTCCTGCTCGGTGTCGCGCTCTACGGTTCGGTGTTCATCCTGCCGCAATATCTGGCGCGCATTCAGGGCTACAATGCCGAGCAGATCGGCATGGTGCTGGCCTGGACCGGACTGCCGCAACTCGTGCTGATCCCGCTGGTGCCGCGCCTGATGCAGAAGTTCGACGCGCGGATCATCATCGGCGTCGGCTTCGTCCTGTTCGCGGCCTCGAACTTCCTGAACATTTATATGACCAACGATTACGCTGCCGACCAGCTGTTGTGGCCCAATGTCGTCCGTGCGATCGGCCAAGCGCTCGTGATGGCGCCGTTGTCGGCTGTGGCGACCGCCGGCATCGAAGCGGAGAATGCTGGCTCGGCCTCGGGCCTGTTCAACATGATGCGTAATCTCGGCGGCGCCGTCGGCATCGCCCTGCTCCAGACCGTGCTGACCAAGCGCGAGCAATATCACTCCAACGTGCTGATGCAGTCGGTCTCGGTGTTCGAGCAGGCGACGCGGACGCGGCTGGAGCAGCTTACCCAATATTTCATCAATCACGGCGTGCTCGACCGCGCCGACGCCGCGCATCGCGCCTATGTCGCGATCGGCCACACCGTGCAGAAGCAGGCTTACATCTTCGCCTTCAGCGACACCTTCTACCTGCTCGGCATGGCACTGATCGTGGCCCTGATCGCCGTATTCTTCCTGAAGAAACCCGGCCAGACCTCGACCGGTGGAGCTCACTGAGATCAACCCAAGAGACTAACTCAAGCAAAGGAGAACGACCATGAAGCCCCGCATGAACTTCTACCAGGCCGCCCCCGACACGATGAAGGCGCTGATGGCGCTGGAGGAGCAGATCCAATCCACGGGACTCGAGAAATCGCTGATCGAGCTCGTCAAGATCCGGGCGTCGCAGATCAACGGCTGCGCCTTCTGCATCAACATGCACACCGAGGACGCCCGCAAGCGCGGCGAGACCGAACAGCGCATCTATCTGCTCAACGCCTGGCGCGAATCCCCGCTCTATACCGATCGCGAGCGGGCCGCGCTCGCCTGGACGGAATCAGTGACGCTGATCTCCGAGACCCACGCGCCGGACGACGTCTACGAGCAGGTCCGCGCGCAATTCTCCGATGCGGAGACGGTGAACCTGACGATGCTGATCGGGGCGATCAATGCCTGGAACCGAATCGCGATCGCGTTCCGCGCGGTGCATCCGGTGAAGGTGAAGGCGTCCGTGGCGTGAGGGGTGGTGTTTCCCCACGCACAACTGTCATGCCCCGCGAAGGCGGGGCATCCAGTATTCCAGAGGCCGTACTGATTCAACCGCGAGGCCGCAGCGTACTGGATCGCCCGGTCAAGCCGGGCGATGACAGCTGAGCGTGCGGCTCAGACCGCCGTCGCCTTGGCGAACTCGATATAAATCTCCCGCAGCCGCGTGGCCATCGGGCCGGGCTTGCCATCGGCGACCTTCTTGCCGTCGATCGCAACCACCGGCTGGACGAACAGCGACGCCGAGGTGGCGAAGGCTTCCTTGGCGGCGAGCGCCTCGGCGACCGTGAAGGAACGTTCCTCGACGCGAAGCTGACGCTCTTCGGCGAGCGCCACAACGGCCTTGCGGGTGCAGCCCGGCAGGATCGCGTTGGAGTTCTTGCGGGTCACGATGACGTCGTCCTTGGTCAGGATGAACGCCGAGGACGAACCGCCCTCGGTGACGTAGCCGTCTTCCAGCATCCAGGCCTCGCCGGCACCGGCTTCGGCCGCAGCCTGCTTCGCCAGAACCTGCGCGAGCAGTGCCACGCTCTTGATGTCGCGCCGCTCCCACCGGATGTCGGGCACGGTGATCACGTTGATGCCGGTCTTGGCCGAGGCGGCGTTGATGATGTCCTTCTCGGAGGTGAACATCACCAGGCTCGACTTGACGTCGCCCTTGGGGAAGGCGAAGTCGCGGCCCTTGTCGGCGCCGCGCGTGACCTGCAGATAGACGAGGCCGTTCTCCACCTTGTTGCGCGCGATCAGCTCCTTCTGGAGCTCGGTGATGCGCTCGACCGTCTCCGGCAACTTCAGCTTGATCTCGCCCACCGAGCGCTCCAGGCGCGTCAGGTGCGAAGCGTTGTCGACCAGCTTGCCGTCGAGCACCGCCGAGACCTCGTAGATGCCGTCGGCGAACAGGAAGCCGCGATCGAGGACCGAGATTTTGGCGTCCGAGAGCGGGACGAATGAGCCGTTGACGTAGGCGATCGAGTCCAAGGCAGGTCTCCTGGGGAGGGAAAGGGGGATTTGCCTGCCCGTATACGGGATTTGTTGGGGCCACGAAACCCTCAACCCGTCATTACGGGGCGGCGCGAAGCGACGAGCCCGGAATCCATAACCCCGGCCGGTGGTTATGGATTCCGGGCCCGCGCCAAGAGGCGCGTCCCGGAACGACAGCAGAGGTTAATGCGACAAAATCTTCGACAGGAACTTCTGCGCGCGGTCGCTGCGCGGCTTGCCGAAGAAGTCCTCCTTCGCCGCGTCCTCGACGATCTCGCCGCGGTCCATGAAGATGACGCGGTTGGCGACCTTGCGGGCAAAGCCCATCTCGTGGGTGACGACCATCATGGTCATGCCTTCGCGGGCGAGATCGACCATGACGTCGAGCACCTCGCTCACCATCTCGGGGTCGAGCGCCGAGGTCGGCTCATCGAACAGCATGACGATCGGGTCCATGGCGAGCGCACGGGCGATCGCGACGCGCTGCTGCTGGCCGCCGGAGAGCTGCGCCGGAAATTTCTGCGCCTGCTCCTTCAAGCCGACGCGGTCCAGGAGCTGCATACCCTTTGCCACAGCCGTGTCGGACGACCGTCCTAGCACCTTCTGCTGCGCGAGGCAGAGGTTGTCGATGATCTTCAGATGCGGGAACAGCTCGAAATGCTGGAACACCATGCCGACGCGCGAACGCAGTTTCGGCAGATTGGTCTTGGGGTCATTGACCTTGGTGCCGTCGACGCTGATGTCGCCCTCCTGGAACGGCTCCAGCGCATTGACGCATTTGATCAGCGTCGACTTGCCCGAGCCCGAGGGGCCGCAGACCACGACGACCTCGCCCTTGGTCACGCTGGTGGTGCAGTCGGTCAGCACCTGGAAGGTCGGGGTGTACCATTTGTTGACGTGGCTGATTTCGATCATGACCGATGCGCTCTATCGAATGATGGCGATGCGCGACTGGAGGCGGCGAACGCCGAAAGACGCGATGCAGGAAATGGTGAAGTAGACGACGGCGGCAAACAGATACATCTCGACCAGACGGCCATCGCGCTGCGCGACCTTGCTGGCCGCGCCGAGGAAGTCCGGGATCGACAGCACATAGACCAGCGAGGTGTCCTGGAACAGCACGATGGTCTGCGTCAGCAACACCGGCAGCATGTTGCGGAACGCCTGCGGCAGCACGACGTAGCGCATGGTCTGCGCGTAAGTCAGGCCGAGCGCGTTGGCGGCGGCCGGCTGGCCGCGCGAGATCGACTGGATCCCGGCGCGCATGATCTCGGAGAAGTACGCCGCCTCGAACATGATGAAGGTGATGAGCGAGGATGCGAACGCGCCGACGCTGATCGGACGCGAGGCGCCGGTCACCCACTGCCCGATATAGGGCACCAGGAAATAGAACCAGAAGATCACCAGCACCAGCGGCAGCGAGCGCATGAAGTCGACATAGACACCCGCGATGCGCCCGAGTGTCTTGTAGCCGGACAGCCGCATCAGGGCGATCGCCGTGCCGAAGATCAGGCCGCCGAAGGCGGCGAGCGCCGTCAGCGTCACCGTGAAGGTCATGCCCTCGTAGAACAGATAGGGCAGCGAGCGGCGGATGACCTCGAAATCGAGATTGCTGAACATGGTGCTATTTCCCCGTGATGTAGCCGGGGATCGCGACCCAGCGCTCGAGGAAGCGCATCGCCGTCACGACAATGGCGTTGACAAGGAGATAGAGCAGGGTCGCTGCCGTGAAAGCCTCGAACACCTGGAACGAGAATTCCTGCATCGAGCGCGCCTGACCAGTCAATTCGATCAGGCCGATCGTGATGGCGACAGCCGTGTTCTTGATGGTGTTGAGGAACTCGGAGGTCAGCGGCGGCAGGATGATGCGGAACGCCATCGGCAGCAGCACGTAGCGATAGCCTTGCATGGTGGTCAGCCCGAGCGCGGTCGCCGCCATTTTTTGGCCGCGCGGCAGCGAGCCGATACCGGCCTGCAATTGTATCGCGACGCGGGCCGACATGAAGAAGCCGATGCCGATCGCGGCCGTCCAGAACGGCGCGTTCGGCAGCTGCTTCAGCCAGAGGCCGGCGGCCTTCGGCAGCAATTCCGGCAGCACGAAGAACCACAGGAACAGCTGCACCAGCAGCGGCATGTTGCGGAAGAACTCGACCCAGCAGAAGCCGAACCAGTAGGCGCCCTTGGACGGCAGCGTGCGCATGACGCCGACGAGCGAGCCGAAGATCAGCGCGATGATCCAGGCGAGCGCCGCCGTCTTGAGGGTCAACACCAGTCCCGACAGCAGCATATCGAGATAGGTGCCGGTCCCCATCGGGTTCGGCTCGAAGAAGATTCCCCAGTTCCAGTGGTAGTTCACGTGTCCCCCGCGCGAACGCGCCAGCTATGGATGTCCCGGCGCCTATGCAAATGTCCGGCCACTCTGGTGTCAAGAGTGGCCGGACATGATCCCGATCCGGAGACCGAGGTTATATCTTACTTATAGTCGTCCGGGTTCGGCGAGTCCGAAGGTTTCGCGAACTCGTTCTTCAGCTCGGCCGAGATCGGGGTGTTGAGGTTGAGGCCCTTCGGCGGGATCTTGGCCGTGAACCACTTATCGTAGATTTTCAGGCCCTCGCCGGAGGTGTAGAGCGCAGCGGTTGCTGCATCGACCACCTTCTTGAACGGCGCGTCGTCCTTGCGCAGCATGATGCCGTAGGGCTCAGGCTTGGAGAACGCGTCCTTGGAGATGACATAGTCGTCCGGCGTCTTCGAGCCGGCAACGAGGCTCGCGAGCAGAACGTCGTCCATCACGAAGGCGACCGCGCGGTCGGTCTCGACCATCAGGAAGGCCTCGGCATGGTCTTTGGCCGGGATGATATTGGCACCCAGGCTCTTCGCGACATTGGCCTCGGTGAGCTGCTTGATGTTGGTGGTGCCGGCGGTGGAGACCACCGTCTTGCCCTTGAGATCGTCGATCGACTTCAGGCCGCTCGACTTCTTGAAGACGTAGCGGCTGGCAGTCAGATAGTGCGTGTTGGTGAAGGCCACCTGCTTCTGGCGGTCGGCATTGTTGGTGGTCGAGCCGCATTCGAGGTCGATCGTGCCGTTGGCCATCAGCGGAATACGGGTCGCCGAGGTCACCGGATTGAGCTTGACCTCGAGCTTGTCGAGCTTGAGCTCCTTCTTCACGGCGTCGACGATCTTGTAGCAGATGTCCATCGCGAACCCGACGGGCTTCTGGTTGTCGTCGAGATAGGAGAACGGGATCGAGGAATCGCGGAAGCCGAGCGTGATGGCGCCGGTGTCCTTGATGTTCTTCAGCGTGCCGGTCAGCTCCTGGGCCCCGGCCTGGCTGACGGCGAAGGTCGCGGCGAGCGCGAGGCCGATGCTACGGAAATGTCTCACTTTTTTATTCCCCTTTCAGGATGATGCGGCCCGGATGCAAGCACAGATTGGGCCGGATTAGAATGTGACTTTCGGCTGGATTGCGGCTCAGGTTAATGGCTCAGCCGAGTGGCTTGGGCAATTCCCCGAGATCCCAGAACAGCCCGGCCATCACCGTCAAGGCCTCTTCGGTCAATGGCAGCAGGATGTGCTCATTGGGCGCATGCTGGGAGCAGCCGGGATAGGAGTGCGGGACCCAGATCGTCGGCAGGCCCAGGATCTCGGAAAACACGTCGTTGGGCAGCGAGCCGCCGAAATTCGGCAAAACGGCCGGCGCCTTGCCGGTGGTCTCCTTCACCGAATCCGCCGCCCACGTGATCCAGGGGCTGTCGAAATCGGTGCGCGACGCCGCAAAGCTCTGGGCGGCCCGCACCTCGACCATCGGAAAGCCCTTTTGCACCAGATGCGCGCGGACCGCATCGATCAGGCCGTCGACCTTGGTGCCGACCACGAAACGCAGTTGCAGCACGGCATTGGCGTGGCCGGGGATGGCATTCGCGGGCTTCTCGATATTTCCGGACGACATCGCCAGCACTTCGAGCGTGTTCCAGGCATAGAGCCGCTCGGCGGCCGACAGCCCTTCCTCGCCCCAGTTCTCCGCGAGCGCCGGCTCGTCCTCGGTCGGCACCACCTGCACGTCGGCGAGATAGCTGCGGATCTGGTTGGTGAGCCGCGGCGGCTTCAGCGCGTCGAGTTGAAGCCGGCCATGGCCGTCGACCAGCGTCGAGATCGCGTTGACGAGAATGGTCGCGGGGTTGGCGAGCACGCCGCCCCAATTGCCGGAATGATGGCCGCCATCGCGCAGATTGACGTCGAGATGAATGCGGATGCCGCCGCGGCAGCCCAGGAACAAGGTCGGCCGGTCGGCCGACAGGCGCGGTCCGTCGGAGGCCATGAACAAATCGGCCTTGAGCGCATCGCGATTGAGGTCGCAGACCTTGCCGAGGTCGGGCGAGCCGATTTCCTCGCCCATTTCGACGATGAATTTTGCGTTGAAGCCGAGCTTGCCGCCGCGGGCCTCGCGCACTGCGCGGAGTGCTGCCATGTTGATGCTGTGCTGGCCCTTGTTGTCGGCGGTGCCACGGCCATAGAGCCGCGTGCCCGCAACCGTCGTGCGCCAGGGATCGCGGCCGTCGCGCCACTCCCCCTCCATGCCGTCGACGACGTCACCATGGCCGTAGATCAGCACGGTTGGCGCTGACGCGCTCTCGTGATGCTCGGCGAACAGGAACGGCGCCTTGCCGCTCGGGGATTCGACGATGCGGCTGGTAAAGTCGAGCGCAGCAAAGGAGGGCATCATCTCCTGTTCCAGATAGGAACGCAGTTCGGCGCCGCGCGACGGATTCTGGCTCTCGGTCTTGAAGGCGACGCGGCGGTCGAGTTCAGCGAGGAACGCGCCGGATTTGAAATCCTCACGGGCGCGGGAGATGGCGTCGGCTCTGGTCATGATTTGCTTTTCGGACTTCGAGGCGAAGGACCCTACCCGAGACAGGGTGGCCTTCGAAAGTGGCGGGGACTTGGACAGTTCTTGTAGTTCTCTTGCGATTTCGTTCTTGCTCTCTTGAGATTGGCTTGCCAAGAGCGGGAGCGCCGCTGATTTTGGCCTTGCCAAGCGCAAGCCTTTCTATTCTTGGCCCTTGCCAAGGGCCAAGAATATGCAAGAACTTCGCCAAGTTGAGGCGCACGTTTATCATTCGAAGAGCGCTCGGTATAGGGCGCCGGGGGATCATCATGGCCAAGCAGATCAGGCTCAACGCCTTTGCGATGAATTGCGTCGCGCATCAATCACCCGGGCTGTGGACCCACCCGCGCGATCGCACCGCCGAATATAACCGCCTGCCCTACTGGATCGATCTCGCCAGGACACTGGAACGCGGCCGTTTCGACGGTTTGTTCCTGGCCGACGTGCTCGGGGTCTATGACGTCTATGGCAACAGCCCTGACGCGGCCTTGCGCAATGCAGCGCAGACGCCGTCGAACGAGCCGCTGCTGCTGCTCTCGGCGATGGCGGCGGTGACGAAAAATCTCGGCTTCGGCGTCACCAGCAACCTGTCCTTCGAGCCGCCCTACCCGTTCGCGCGGCGGATGTCGACGCTCGACCATCTCACCGAGGGACGGATCGGCTGGAATGTCGTCACCGGCTATCTCGACAGCGCCGCGCGCGGCGCCGGCAAGGACAAGCAGACCGGACACGACGATCGCTACGACATCGCCGACGAATATATGGAGGTGGTCTACAAGCTCTGGGAAGGGAGCTGGGAGGACGACGCGGTGCTGCGCGACCGCAAGCGCGGCATCTTCACCGATCCGAGCAAGGTTCATCGCATCAATCATGAGAGCGCGAATTACCGCATCAACAACACCATCCATCTCAGCGAGCCATCGCCGCAGCGGACGCCCGTGCTGTACCAGGCCGGCACCTCGCCGCGCGGCCGGCAATTCGCGGCGAAGCATGCCGAATGCGTGTTCATGTCAGGACCGTCGGCCAAGATCATTGCGCCGCGCGTCTCCGCGATCCGCCAGGAAGCCGCCGCGCTCGGCCGCAATCCGGCGGAGATCCTGATGTTCAACATGATGACGATCATCCTCGGCAACACGGAAGCCGAAGCGGCGGCCAAGTATGCCGACTACCGGTCGCATATCAGTCCGGAAGGCGCGCTGGCCCTGATGTCGGGATGGACCGGCATCGACTTCTCCGGCTACGAGCTCGACCAGCAGGTGCGTCACGTCCAGAACGACGCCGGCCGCAGCGCACTCGATAACGTCACCCGCGGCGACCCCGACCGCGTCTGGACCGTCCGCGACGTCATCGAGCATGTCGGCATCGGTGGCGCCGGCCCGGTCGTGGTCGGCACGCCCGAGAGCGTCGCCGACAAGATCGAGGATTGGTTCGAGAAGACTGACGTCGACGGCCTCAACGTCGCCTTTGCGATCTCGCCCGGCGATTTCGAGGATATCGCCGACATGCTGGTGCCGGAGCTGACCAAGCGCGGCCGCTACAAGCCGGAATATGCAAAGGGCACGCTGCGGGAGAAGCTGTTCGGCGACGGCCGTGCGCGGCTCGACGCACCGCATCCGGCGGCGGGGTATCGGGTGGGGAAGAAGGGGTAGAAGCCGCTAGGTACGCTGTCATGCCCCGGCTTGCCGCCTTCGCCAAAAGGCTTCGGCGGCCGAGTACCCTTGTGGTCCCGGCGTAGCCTTGGCGGAGCCGGGACCGGGGCATCCAGTACGCCGCGGCCTATCGAGGAATCACAGCCGTCTCTGGAATACTGGATCGCCCGATCAAGTCGGGCGATGACAGCTGAGAACGTGGCGAGCACCGACGCGATGGCGCGCTGCCCTACACCTTCCCGTCCACCATTACCTCGATCAGCTTCGTCCCCGGCCGACCGAACGCCGACGCCAGCGTCGCCTTCAACTCGCGGGGATCACTCACCTTGATCGCCTCGCAGCCGAGCGCCTTCGCAATCCCTGCGAAATCCACCGGCGGATCGACGAAATCCATGCCGACGTAATTGTCGTCACCATGGAAGGCGAGCAGGCGCTGCTTGATGATGCGGTAGCCGCCATTGTTGGCGATGACGACGTTGAGCGGCAGCTTGTGATGCGCCGCCGTCCACAGCGACTGGATCGAATACATCGCGCTGCCGTCGCCGGAGAAGCAAACCACCGGGCGATCCGGATTGGCGATGCTGGCGCCGACGGAGGCCGGCAGGCCCCAGCCGATGCCGCCGGAGGCAAGCCCATGATAGCCGAAGCGGTCGCGGTGCGGACGCAGCGCCGTGATCTGGCGGCTCGAGGTGAGCCCTTCGTCGACGAGGATCGCATGATCGGGCATGGCCTCGACCATTTGCAGCACCAGGAAGTCGGGATCGATGGGGCTGCGGCCGGCGCTCTTGCCGATCTGCTCGACCAGCGCGGCACGCCGCGCGGTCCAGTTCTTCGGCGCGAGTTCGACGAGGCGCTGCTTTGCACGGCTTGCCAGCGCGGCGCCGCCCATCTCCTTCAGCATCGGGATCAGCGCCCGCAGCGTTTCCTTCAGATCCGCCTTCAGCGCGATTTCAGCCCCGTAGTTCTTGGCGATCTCCCAATCGACGAGGCCGATCTGCACGATGCCCAGGCCATCCGGCAGCGCATCGACTTCGCTGTAGACGGACATGCGCAAGGGATCGCCGCCAAGCGCGATCAGAAGATCGTAAGGTGCGAGTGTGTCGCGCGCGACCTTCTGCACGCGGGCCAGCGTACCGAGGAAGCTCGGGCTTTCCGAGAGGAAATGCGAGCCGTAGGGCGTCGAGGATTGATAGGCGGCCGCACCAAGCAGCTCGGCGAGTTCGGCGGCCTCCTTCAGTGCATCGCTCTTGACCACCTCGTCCATGGTGACGATGACGGGACGTTCAGCCTTGAGCAGCCGCGCGGCAAACGCCTTCAGCGCCTCGTCCGACGGCTTTACGCGAGCATCGATCCGGGTGGAGCGACCGAGATCGATGCCGGCCTCGCTGTTGAGGATGTCGCCCGGCAGCGAGATGAACACCGGCCCGGTCGGCGGCGTCATCGCGACCTTGGCGGCGCGGCGGACGATGCGCGGCAGATCTTCCAGCCGCGTCACCTCGACCGCCCATTTCACCAGCGGCTCGGCCATACGCACCAGCGGGCCATAAAGCACCGGCTCCATCAGGCCGTGGCCCTGCTCCTGCTGGCCGGCGGTCAGGATCATCGGCGTGCCCGTGAACTGGGCGTTGTAGAGCGAGCCCATCGCGTTGCCGAGCCCCGGCGCGACATGGACGTTGCAGGCGACGAGCTTGCCGGAGGCGCGGCTGTAGCCATCCGCGATCGCCACCACCAGGCTCTCCTGCATTGCCATCACATAGGTGAGATCAGGATGGTCCTTCAGCGCGTGCATGATCGGCAGCTCAGTGGTGCCGGGATTGCCGAACAGATGGGTGATGCCCTCGTCCTTGAGCAGCGCGAGAAAAGCGGAGCGGCCGGTAATCTTGTTCTTCATGTTTCCTCCAGGCCCCGCGGGCGCTGCCGCAAGGTGAGGCATGATGGCCGAACTTGGCCGAGGCACGCAAGGAAGCGCCGTCATGGCAGACTTGCGTCGGCGCGGGCAAGCTGGGAACATGCTCGGGCGTAAACCTGCACGGGGAGACGCGATGGCCTATGACGAGAACACCGCGGCGCGGGTGCGCAAATTGCTGGCGGGTCAGCGAGACGTCGCGGAAAAGAAGATGATGGGCGGCCTCTGCTTCATGGTGAACAACACCATGTGCTGCACCGTAAGCGGGCGCGGCGGCATGCTGATCCGTGTCGGCCCGGACGCGCATGCACGCATGCTGCAGGAGCCGCACGCCAGCCCGATGGAAATGCGCGGGCGCATCATGACCGGCTTTGTGCGCGTCGCGCCGGACGGCTATCAGAGCGATGCCGATCTGAAAAAATGGGTCAAGCGCGGGCTCGACTTCGTGGCGGCGAATGCGGCGGGACGCAAAGCGGCGCCGCGGAAGGCTGTTGCGGCGAAGACCAAGGTCGCCGCCAAGGCTAAAGCACCTCCTCGCGGCCGAGCTCGAAAGGGTCTTCGCCGCTAGCGCGCTTCTTCTTTTTCGAGCGCTGCCAGACCACGCCCGGAAAGCCCTTCAGCGGCACCAGCGGCTCGCTGGTATAGGCCCATTCCTGAAGCTCTTCGATCGCGATGTGATAGAGCGGCTGGCGGCCGGTGCGCTCGTTGAATAGTGCGCGGGGGATGTTGACCATGTGCGGTCCGCGCGGCCGCTCGTACGCGATCGGCGTGCCGCAATGGGCGCAGAAGCTGCGCGCGGTCCTGGTGGCCTTGTCCTCGTAGCGGGCGAGCGCGGTTTTCCCCGAGGTGATGCGAAAGCGCTTCTTCCAGCTTCCGACATAGGTCGCATAGGCCGCGCCGTGGGCACGGCGGCTACTGGCCGAATGATCATGCCAGGCCCAACGCGCGGGGACGTCGATCTCGAAGGTGACCTTGCCGCAGAGGCATTGGCCGGTGGCGGTTCCTGCGGCGACTGCGGCTTTGGCCATGGTAGGTCCTTCCGTCGTCATTGCGAGCGCAGCGAAGCAATCCAGACTGCCTCTGCGGAAAGACTCTGGATGGCTTCGCTACGCTCGCAATGACGGAGTTTGTGGGCTCGTCGGAGCTACGAATATAGACCTGTAGCCCGGATGGAGCGAAGCGCAATCCGGGGAAGTCTATCGGCGAGGTGAGAAACCCGGATTTCGCTGCGCTCCATCCGGGCTACGAAGGTCTCTACGCCGTCGCGAGCTCGTCATACACCGGGTAATCCGTATACCCCTTCTCCTCGCCGCCGTAGAACGTCGCGCGGTTATACGGCGTGATCGGATAGTCGTGCCGAAGGCGGCGCGGCAGATCTGGGTTGGAGATGAAGATGCGGCCGAAGGCGATGATGTCGGCATGGCCGTCGGCGATCGCCGCATTCGCGGTCTCGCCGGTGAAGCCGCCGGCGGTCATCAGCACGCCGCTGTAGAGCGGACGAAACAGCACCATCGCCGACGGCACGTTCTCCCAGTGGACGTCGGCACGGCCAGCGCCGCTGGAGCGCGGCTCGATGAAGTGAAGATAGGCAAGGCCGAGCTTGTCGAGCGTCTTCACGACGTGGGTGTAGAGGGGCATCGGATCGGGCTCGCCGGAATCGTTGGCGATGCCGTGGGGCGACAGCCGCACGCCGACGCGGTTCGCGCCCCAGACGTCGATGGCCGCCTGCGTGACTTCCAGGAGCAGCCGCGCGCGGTTCTCGATCGAACCGCCATATTGATCGGTGCGCTGGTTGCTGCGTGATTGCAGGAATTGCTCGAGCAGATAGCCGTTGGCGCCGTGGATCTCGACGCCGTCGAAGCCGGCGGCAAGCGCGTTCTTCGCGCCCTGCCGGAACGCCTCAACGACGCCCTTGACCTCGTCGGTCTCCAGCGCGCGCGGGGTCTCGTAATCAGAAATCTTGCCGTCGGCGGTCATCGCCTTCATGCCTTCGGCCTTGATCGCAATCGCCGAAGCCGAGACCGGCGGCTCACCGCCGTGGAAGGACGAATGCGAAACGCGGCCGACATGCCAGAGCTGAAGGAAGATGATGCCGCCCTTGGCGTGCACGGCATCCGTCACCTTGCGCCAGCCGGCGATCTGCGCCTCCGAATAGATGCCGGGCGTCGCGGGGTTGCCGCGGCCATGCGAGAGCACGGGGGACGCTTCAGCGATGATCAAGCCGCCTTGCGTGGCGCGCTGACCGTAATATTCGGCGTTGAGCGGCCGCGGCGAAAAACTCGCGCGCTCGGCGCGCATGCGCGTCAGCGGCGCCAACGCGACGCGATGCGCCAGCTTGTACGGACCGACCTGCAACGGTTTGAACAACGCCTCGAATTTCATGTGATCCCCGGAATGATCGATGAGAGGACGGGGATCATATGAGAAAGAGTGGCAGCCCGGAAGTCGCTTGGGTGGATGGCTGGCCAGCCGAAAGAAGCGGCAGAAGCAAAAAGCCCCGGGCCGGGCCCGGGGCTTGCTGTCCGTCCAGAACGGCGGATCAGTATTTCGCGACGACCGGGCCCGAGCCGAACTTGTAGTTCAGGCCGACCCGCGCGATGTGGCCGGTGAAATCCGCGGTTGCGTCAAAGCCACGCGCGGGGCCCGGAGTGAACGGGAACAGCGGATTGAAGAAAGTGTATTTCTCGCTGCCGAGATCATAATAGAGATATTCGAGCTTGACGCTCCAGTTCGACGCAAAGCGGTACTCGCCGCCACCGCCGACGGCCCAGCCCGCGCGCCAGCTTTCCGACGTCCCCGCCCCACAGATCACGTTGAGGCAGGGCGTGCCGGCCGCAAGCGTGGGATCCACGATCGACGTCGACGCCTTGACATGTCCATAGGCAAGACCGCCGGTCGCGTAGAGCATCAGGTCGGGTGTAACGGTGGCACCGATCCGGCCGCGCACGGTCCCCAACCAGTCGACCTTCTGCTCTTGCCTGGTCATGATGTCCGGAAAGACCGGCAGGGTTCGGGAGACCGTCGAACTGCCCTTGATGCCGGCGGCCGCGATATCGGCTTCGACGCCCCATACCAGGGAGCCCGTCTGCACATTGTAGCCGGCCTGCACGCCGCCCAGCACACCACGCGGGTTTGTTGCCAATGACGGCGGGACAAGGCCACCCGCGAGGGCCACGTCGAGCACACCCGCGGTGAAAACCGGGTCGTGCGGCACGAGCTTGATCGCATCATCGCTCCAGCCATATCCGACATTCACGCCGGCGTAGAAGCCCGACCAGTTGTAGGCGACGGGCAATTGCGGCGCCTTGTAGAGCGGCGCACGCGCGGCGATATCGGCTGCGACCGCGGGCTGCGTCGAGGCGACGCCCAAAGCCACAAGCATGATCGAAGTGAAGCGAAGCATTCTCGATATCCCAACCCGAACATTGACGTTGACCAGCAGTAACGGGCCGACGTTCGAAATGGGATAACAATCCTTGCGAGATCGCGGACAACAGCCGTTTCAAAACGCTTGTAGCGCCCGGGCAACAACTTCTGGTCGTCGCAAGCAGCCTCTCGTCGCCGCAAGCAAGATCAGCCGCTGAAACCCGGACGCGGCAGCAGAAACGCCCTACGCCGTCTTGATCCAGACGGCCTTCACGTTGAGATATTCCTCGACATGCTGCTTGCCGGATTCGCGGCCGTAGCCGCTCATCTTGTAGCCGCCGAAGGGTACGGCCGGGTCCATCGCCTGGTAGCAGTTCACCCACACCGAGCCGGCGCGCAAGCTCTTCGCCACCGCATGGGCCTTGCTGACGTCGCGCGTCCACAGGCCCGAGCCGAGGCCGAAGGTGGTGTTGTTGGCGCGCTTGACCAGCTCGTCCATGTCCTTGAACGCGATCGCGGAGATGACGGGACCAAAAATCTCCTCCTGCGCGATGCGCATGTTGTCCTGCACGCCCGCGAACACCGTCGGCGAGACGAAGAAGCCCTTCGACAGCGCGCCTTCGGTGACGCGGCCGCCGCCGGCGAGCGCACGCGCGCCTTCCTTCTGGCCGATGTCGAGATAGCCGGTGACGCGCTTGAGTTGCTCCTCGGACACGAGCGGGCCGATCTGCACATTGGGATCGAGGCCGTTGCCGACCTGCAGCTTCTTGCCGAACTCGGCGACGCGGCCGACGAACTCTTCGTAGACCGACTGCTCGACGAACAGGCGCGTGCCGGCGCTGCAGATCTGGCCGGAATTGGCGAACACCGCCATCGCGGCGCCGGGGACGGCGGCATCGAGATCAGCATCGGCAAACACGATGTCCGGCGACTTTCCGCCGAGCTCGAGCGAGACGCGCTTGAGGTTGCCGGCCGAGGCGCGGATGATCGATTGTCCCGTGACATGCGAGCCGGTGAAGGCGACCTTGTCGACGTCGTGATGCGAAGCAAGCGCGGCGCCCGCGGTCTCGCCATAGCCGGGCACGACGTTGATGACGCCGGGCGGAATGCCGGCTTCCATCGCCAGTTCGGCGATGCGCAGCGAGGTGAGCGGCGCCTCTTCGGCAGGCTTCAGCACCACGGTGCAGCCGGTCGCGATGGCCGGGCCGATCTTCCAGATCGTCGCGGTAAGCGGGCCGTTCCAGGGAATGATGGCGCCGACGACGCCGATCGGCTCCTTCAGCGTGTAGGAGAAGATTTCGCCGGGCAGCGAGTTCTCGATGGTCTCGCCATGGATCGCGGTGGTCTGGCCGGCGTAATAGCGCAGCATGCCGACGGCGCGCAGACGATAGGCGCGGGTGCGGCTGAGGGGCGCGCCCATGTCGAGCGTGTCGAGCTGCGACAATTCGTCGAAATTCTTCTCGACGAGGTCGGCGAGCTTGAGCAGCAGGTTCTGCCGCTCGAACGGTTTGACTTTGCTCCAGGGGCCTTCGAAGGCACGGCGAGCGGCGGCGACCGCACGGTCGATGTCTTCCTTGTCGCCCTCGGCGACCGTCGCCAGCAATTCGCCGGTGGCGGGGTTGTGGGTCTCGAAGCGCTTGCCTGAGGCAGCATCGACCCACTTCCCGTCGATCAGCATCTGCTTGTAGGACCCGTTGGCGAACGGATGGCGCGTGATCGGAATAGCCTGCGACACAGCCATGGCTGCACTCCCTGTCAAATGATTGATTGGTTCGATCTGGGCGGGATCGTTAGGTCAAATAGAATACAGCGCCGCCGGAAAGGCGTAAAGGCGGCGTGGAACGAAGACCTCCCATGCCGACTTGTGCAGGGTCGCGCGAGTGCCATGTTATAGCTCGACCGAGCCCTTCCCCGGAGACCAACCATGCCACATTCCGCCATCGTCAAAGACAATGTCGCCGTGATCACGGGCGGCGCATCCGGTATCGGATTGGCTGCCGCGCTGGCCTTCGCGCGCGCCGGCATGAAGGTGTGCATCGCAGATGTGGATCAGGCGCGGCTGGCGGAAGCTGCAACAAAACTGTCATCCGTCACGCCTGCCACACATGTGATGACGTTCGCGGTCGATGTCAGCAAGGCCGAGAGCGTGACGGAACTGGAACGCGGCGTGCGCGAGCGCTTCGGCGGCACCGACATCCTCATGAACAATGCCGGCATCCAGCCGGGCAGCACGCTGTTCGGCGAGCCCGACAACTGGCAGCGGATCATCGGCGTCAACATGTGGGGCATCATCAACGGCTCGCGCATCTTCGCACCCGGCATGATCGCGCGCGGCAAGGCTGGGCTGATCATCAACACCGGCTCGAAGCAGGGCATCACCACGCCGCCCGGCGATCCCGCCTACAACGTCTCCAAGGCCGGCGTGAAGGCTTTTACGGAAGCGCTCCAACACGAGCTGCGCAACACGAAGGACTGCCGCATCACCGCGCATCTGCTGATCCCCGGCTTCGTCTTCACCGGCCTGACCGCGAAGGGCCGCACCGAGAAGCCGGCCGGGGCCTGGACGGCTGAGCAGACCGTGGATTTCATGCTGGCACGGCTGGAAGCCGGCGACTTCTACATCCTCTGCCCGGACAACGACGTGCCGCGCGAGCTCGACGAGAAGCGGATGCTGTGGGCGGCGGGAGACATCGTCGAGAACCGCCCGCCGCTGTCGCGCTGGCACCCGGACTATGCCGACGCGTTCGCGAAGTTCGTGAAGGGGGACTGACTATCAGACCCTCATGGTGAGGAGCGCGGAACGCGCGTCTCGAACCATGAAGGCCCCGCTGCGACAGCTCGGCCTCTATCCTTCGAGACGCCCGCTTTCAGCGGGCTCCTCAGGATGAGGAGCTAGAGCCTCGCGGCGCAGCAATACCGCGCAAGCGCCCTACAGCGTTTCCTGCTGATGCCCGCAATTCTTGCACGCGAATTTGACCCGGCTCTGGCCCTTTTCCGCCTGCACCCGGTTCGGGGCGCCGCACTTGCCGCAGACGGCCTCGATGCGGGTCGAGCCCTGCTTGACGACGATGGTCTTCTTTTCCATCGATTCGCGGATCAGGCGCTCGGCCTCCTCACGCAGGGATTGTTTCGACAAAGCTCATCTCCGCCTCTGGAAAGCGCGAGAGCCATAACGCACCTGCGTTGGAATCTCAATCGGCAATGCCGGCTCAGACCTCGACAATCACATAGCTGTCTTCGACATGCACCGGAAACGTCTCGGCGACATATGGGCCCTTCTGCAACTCTTCGCCACGTTCCACCGCGACCGGATAGGACCGGATCTTGACCCGTTTCGGATCGAACCAGGACTGGCCGTTGCGCATGTCGAATTCCCAGCCGTGCCAGGGACAGCGCAGCATCTCGCCGACGCGCGAGCGCTCATAGATTCCGGGCTCGGGCGAGGTCAGCCGCGCCACGCAAGCGGCCTTCTCCAGCGGCGCGCCCTCGTGCGGGCAGCGGTTCAACAGTGCGAAGAACTCGCCATTGACGTGGAACACGACGATGTCGCGGCCCGCGATATCGACGACCTTGTTGCCGCCGGGCGGGATCTCCGAGGTGCGCGCGACGATGTGACGGGCCATATCCGTTCAGAACCTCTTTGCTCAGAACTTGTAGACCGCGCGGGCATTGGTGCTGAAGATCTTCTTCCGCTCGGCTTCAGAGAGCGGCGTCTTGAAGGCGAAGCGCGGATCGTCGAAATCCCAGTGCGGATAGTCCGACGAGAACAACAGCCTGTCGATGCCGACCCATTCGATCAGCGAACGCAGATGCCGCGCCTCGTCGGGCTCGTCGATCGGCTGCGTCGTGAACCAGAAATGCTCGCGCACATATTCCGACGGCTTGCGCCTGAGATGCGGCACCTCACTGCGGAAGCGCTCGAAATGCTGGTCCATCCGCCACACCGCCGAGGGGATCCAGCCGAAGCCGCCCTCGATGAAGACGATCTTCAGCTTCGGAAACCGCTCCGGCACGCCTTCGATGACGAGGCTCGCAAGCTGCGCCGCGATGGTGTGTGCGTTGGACTGGTGCTCCTCGACATAATAGGACGGCCAGCCGCCGCCGGTCGGCGCATGCCCGCCATAGCCGCCGACATGGATGCCGAGTGGCAGGTCCAGCGCCTCGGCGCGCTCGTAGATCGGCCAGTAGCGACGGCGGCCGAGCGGCTCGTTGGCGCGCGGCGAGACGTTGATCTGGATGTATTCGCCGATTTTGGCGCAGCGCTCGATCTCGGCGATGGCGAGATCCACGCCGTCCTGCCCGACCAGGATCGACGCCTTCAGGCGCGGATCGCGATGCGACCAGAACGCCAGTTGCCAATCGTTGATGGCGCGCTGGATCGCGGCGCCGAATTCCAGGTTCTGCTGCGAGAAGATGAAGAGATCGAGCACCTGCAAAATGCCGAACTCGACATCGAGCGGATCGAGATGCTGCTTCTGCATGAAGGCGAGATCAGAGCCGGGCGGCCCGCCGGTCGGCGGCCACGCATCACGCCGTGCGATCAAGGGCGATGACCGCGGATAGGGCGTGGTGAAGAGATAAGGCGTGCGCAGATGGCTGCCATACTCCTTCAGATGCTGCTGCCAGCGTTTCGGCAGGAACTCGTTGAGATCATCGGTCGAGCGCAAGCTCGGATGCACGTCGCAATCGACGATGCGCAACCGCGAGGCGGCGGGCTTTTCTTCGTCGAGCAGCGGGCGGTCGATGACGTCACTCATGCGATCCTCCAAACTTTTTGTTTGCGCATGATCTTATCGGAAAACCGGTACCCACTTTTCCGGATCATGCGTCAATTCAGCGACAACCGCGGAAACGTCTCCAGCGGATTGTCGACGCACATCTTCGCGATGATGCTCTTCGGCAGGTTCGGCGGAATCGGATCGTCGCCGTCGAACTGCCAGTGTGGATAGTCGGACGCGAACAGGAACATCTTTTCCGAGCCGATCTGGTCGATGATCTCCTCGACGCTTTTGGCGTCGCCCGGCGCATCGAAGGGCTGCATGGTGACGCGGAAATTGTCGCGGATGATTGCAGCCGGCTCGCGTTCGACCCAGGGAACCTCGACGCGGACGCCGCGCCAGGTCTTGTTGGCGCGCCACATGAAGGCCGGCAGCCAGCTCACGCCGGATTCCATCAGCACGACCTTCAGGTTGGGAAACTTGCCGAAAACGCCTTCATAAATGAGGCTCAGGATCTGCGCCTGAAACGCCTGCGCCTCGACGAAGTAATATTCGTAGCGGTGCGACGGCCAGCCGGCCGAGCTCGGCGCCTGACGATATTGCGTACCGGCATGGATCGCCAGCGGTAGCTGGTACTTCTCGGCGAGCCGGTACACCGGCCAGAAATGCGGCCGACCCAACAGCGTCTCGCCCTGCGCCAATACCAGGATGGAGACGAAACGATTGTCGCCGGCGCGGCGCTCGATCTCCTCGATCGCGAGATCCGGATCCTGCATCGGCACCACGATGGAGGCCCGAAGGCGCGGATCGCGCGACAGCCATTCGGCGGCGATCCAGTCGTTGATAGCCTTGCAGAAGTCTGCCGCCATGTAGGCGTCGAACACGGCCTGCGCGCCATAGAGCACGTTGAGGATCGCGTGGCTGGCGCCCAATTGATCAAAGGCGCCCTTCTGCACCATGGCGAGGTCGGAGCCGGGCTTGACGCCATTGGCCGGCCGCCAGTCGGCACGGCCGGTCAGCGGCATGCTCGGCGGATAGGAGGTGAGATCAAGCCCGTCGATGGCGCGGCTCACGACCTGCTCTTTCCAGTGATCGCTGAGATAAGGAAGCAGCGTCGTGCGCGTGCCACCAACCGCCGGGTGGATGTCGCAGTCGATCCGCGTCACCGCCATGGAGCTTCCTCGTGCAATCTTATTGGCGGCGTTCTTGTGCGCCGCTTGCGCAGAGTGCCCCTGCCCGTGCCGGCGCGCAAGGTCGCCCGCCCGCGCGATCCGTCATGGCTCGGTTGCATTTCGCAGGCGCGATATGAAGATCCGCGATTCGTCGCACGCGGCGACCGCTCGATGGTGGATGGTCTCACGGCGCGAGCGGTGGATGCTACGGCATCCGCCGCTCCATACTGCAGCTATTTCGCGCTTTTATGCGCTCTCGCCTCAAGCCGCCTTGGACACTTCCATCAGCAGTCGCTCGGCCTTGGCATCCTCGATCCGGTTCACCAGCCGGCTGCTCTCGTGATTGTCGCGCACCGTCTTGGTCAAGGTGATGCAGGTCTGGATCAGCATCACGATGCCCATGGTGAGATATCCCTTCATCCAGAGATCGATCGGCAGGAAGAAGATGCCGATGGCGACGAGGAACGCGGAGGCTGCGAAGGACGCGTAAGTGAAGGTCACCCAGGCGCTGCTGTGGGGCTGGCCGTTCTGGTTCATGATGGTCTCCTGTTGGTTCGAATGATGATTGGGTTTGGGATCAGGCGGTCGGCATGCGCTTGGACTTCAACCGCGCCAGCACGTCGTCCGCGGTCGTCTTGAGCCGGGGGCCAAAGCCCTGCTCGGCGAGCCGTTCGGCGGTGGCGAGCGGACCGCTGGCCGCATCGAGCTCGACCAGCGCGTCGTCAGCGGCCTGGGCTTCCATCTGCCGGTCGCGCAGGCGCCTCAAGGTGCTCTCCGCCTCCGGCAGCGTGGATTCGTAAGGGCGTGCCGCCTCAATGCCGCTGCGACGAAGCGAGCGCACCGCTTCCGAGGCACGGGCGACACGACGGCCGCGATCGAGCTCGGTGATGCGGGCCTGCGCGCTTGCGACGTGGCGCTTCAGCCTGATGATCTCGGTCGCGAACAATGCGCGTGCGGTCATCGCCGCATCGCGATCGGCCTCCAAGCCTGCGATGGCTTCGGCAGCATCCTTGGCGAGGTCCTCGCGGCCACCGTCGAGCGCCGCAACCGCGCGGGTCTCGAGGTCGGCGATGCGGGCCACGGTCGCCTCGAGCTTGCGGCCTTCCTGCTGGTCCTGGGCGATTGCCAGCGCCAGGGTCCGCTTGCTGCGCTCGACGGCGGCGGCCGCGTCGCGCATCTGCTGGTCGAGGATCAGAAGGGTCGTACGGTCTTCCAGTTCCTCGCCTGCGGCGGCCACGCTGCCGCGGAAAAGTGTCACTACGGTCTTGAACATTTGCTGCTCCCTGTTATGAGCGTTGCTCACAGATGGTTTGTAGCAGAAACCTTGAACATCGTTCAATAAATATTTGAGCGTCGCTCAAGAATTTGATTAATAAATGACTAAAGCCTTGGAACGTCGAGAGAAATTGCGGGCCGACCTGATCCAGGCGGCCGAGCGGATGATCGCTGAGCGCGGGTTGGCGGGTCTCAAAACCCGCGATCTCGCCCGCGAGATCGGCTGCGCCAATGGCGCGGTCTACAATCTCGTCGCCGACGTGGACGAGTTGGTCCTGCGCGTCGGCTCGCGCACGTTACTCCGGCTCGACAAGGTGCTCAGCGCGGCGGTGAGCGCGGGCAATCCGTCGCCGCAGGAGACGCTGGTCCGCATCGCGATCGCCTATTGCGATTTCGCCGCAGAAAATCTCGAGCTCTGGCGCGCAATGTTCGAGCATCGCATGGCGCCCGGCAAGGAAGTCCCCGACTGGTCCGTCGACGACCAGTTGCAGCTGTTCCGCCACATCTACGCGCCGCTGGCAGCGTTGTTTCCGGACAGAGGGACCGAAGAGCTCGGCATCACCGCACGCAGCCTGTTCTCGGCCGTGCATGGCATGGTGGCGCTGGGGCTCGAGCAGAGGCTGGTCGCCGTGCCGCTGCCGGCGCTGCGGAAGGAAATCGCGGGCCTGGTGCGGGCGATGATCGACGGCTTGATCGCGCGGGCGGCGTAGAAGCCGAGAGAGCGCAGCGAAACCGGCGGCGACGCCTGACTAAAATTTCGCCTGTCGCATCGCTGGCAGCACGCTTAGCTTTCGCCGCATCTCGTCCTCTCTCCGGAGTCTCCCATGCCCCTCCTCATCCGCGGCGGCACCGTCGTCAATCATGATCATTCGCGCCGTGCGGACGTGCTGATCGACGGCGAGACCATCGTCGCGATGGGAACATCGCTCGATGCACCGACGGGCGCGGAGATCGTCGATGCCGGCGGCGCCTATGTCATCCCGGGCGGGATCGATCCGCACACCCATCTCGAAATGCCGTTCATGGGCACGGTGACCGCCGACGATTTCGAATCCGGGACGAAGGCGGCGCTGACCGGCGGCACCACCATGGTGGTGGATTTCTGCCTGCCCGATCCCGGCCAGTCGATGCTCGCGGCCTATCAGGAGTGGCGGCACAAATCCGAGAAGGCGGCGATCGACTACGGCTTCCACATGGCGGTGACGTCGTGGTCGAAGCAGATCTATGACGAGATGGAGACCGTGGTCAAAACCTACGGCATCAACACCTTCAAGCATTTCATGGCCTACAAGGGCGCGCTAATGGTGAACGATGACGAGCTCTACAACTCGTTCGCGCGCTGCGCCCATCTCGGCGCCATGCCGGTGGTGCATGCGGAAAACGGCGACGTCGTCGCCTTGATGCAGGAAGCGCTGATCGCGCGCGGCGTCACCGGCCCCGAGGGCCACGCCTACTCGCGGCCGCCGGAGGTCGAGGGCGAGGCCACCAACCGCGCCATCATGATCGCCGACATGACGGGCACGCCGGTCTATATCGTGCACACGAGCTGCCGCGAAGCGCATGAGGCGATTGCCCGCGCACGGGCTGCTGGGAAACGCGTCTACGGCGAGCCGTTGATCCAGCATCTGCTGCTGGATGCCGGCGAGTACCAGAACAGGGACTGGGATCATTCCGCGCAGCGCGTGATGTCGCCGCCGTTCCGCGACAGATCGCATCAGGACAGTCTTTGGGCCGGCCTGCAATCAGGCTCGCTCCAGGTGGTCGCCACCGACCATTGCGCCTTCACCACCGAGCAGAAGCGGTTCGGGCTCGGCGATTTCAGGAAGATCCCGAACGGCACCGGCGGCCTCGAAGATCGGCTCGCATTGTTGTGGACCGCGGGCGTCGCGACGGGGCGGCTCACGAAGGAAGAATTCGTCGCGGTGACCTCGGCGAACATCGCGCGCATCCTCAATATCTACCCGCGCAAGGGCGCCGTCGCCGTCGGTTCGGACGCCGATGTCGTGGTGTGGGACCCCAGGGCGAGCAAGACCATCAGCGCGAAGCGGCAGATGAGCCGGATCGACTACAACGTGTTCGAAGGCTTTGCCTGCACCGGCGGACCGGCCGCGACGCTGTCGCGTGGCCGCATCGTCTGGAAGGCTGGCGATCTGCGCGCCGAGGCCGGCGACGGGCACTATGTCGAGCGTCCGGCGTTCTCGCCGGTGCATGTCGCCAACTCGACGTGGAAGCAACTGACCGCCCCGCGTGCGGTCACACGCGGAGCGGTGACGCCGTAACGATCAGGCCGCCTTGCCGGCCCGCAACCGGTCGAGCACCGGCAACAGTTCGGACGGATCGGGGCGTTGCGTATAGTCCGGGTTCACCTCCGCATAGGCGATGATGCCGTCGCGGCCGATGACGTAGCGCGCGGGCATCGGCAGCACCCAGGCCGGATTGTCGTTGAACGTCGGCAGGTCGTTCTTGAAGGACTTGTAGAGCGAGACGAGATCGGCCGGCAGCGCGAAGCGGATGCCGAAGGCGTCGGCGAGGCCGCTCGCGACGTCGCTCAGGATCGGGAACGACAGCTTGTTCTCGCGCTCCGACTTGCGGCTGTTCGGCGCTGTCTGCGGCGAGATCGCAACGAGGCTCGCACCACGCGCGGCGATCTCCGGCAGCGTCTCCTGCAGCGCCTGGAGCTCGAGGTTGCAATACGGGCACCAGACGCCGCGATAGAACGACACGACCAGCGGTCCCTTCGCGAGCAGGTCGCGCGACGCGACCTGCTTGCCGTCGGGATCCCTGAGGATGAATTCCGGCGCGGCGTCGCCGGCCTTCTTGGCGCGCTGCGCCTGGCCGCTCGCGATCAGTTCGGCGGTGGCGCGGTGCATGGTGTCGAGCGCCTCCTTGCTGGGCTTGAGCGGGAAGCGGCCGGCTTCGAAGTCGGCTTTGAAGGCATCGAGTTTGTCTTGCAGGGCCATGGGTAGCTCCATCTTTTGCTGTTGGCCCGTCCTATCTGGATCATTTGAAAATGAAGGGGTATACGGTCGATACGGACAACATTTATCTGGATTTCAAATGAGTGATCGACTGCAAGAATTGGCCGTGTTCGTCCGCGCGGCGGAGAGCGGCAGCTTTTCGAAGGCCGCACGCGAGCTCGGCCTGTCGCAGCCCTCGGTGTCCCGCATCATCGGCGAGCTGGAGGCCCGGCTGGGCGTCAAGCTGCTGCTGCGAACCACGCGCCGCATCACCGTCACCGACGCCGGCGCGCTGTTCCTCACCCGCGCACGCGAAGTGCTGGCCGATATCGAGGACGCCGAGGACGCCGCGCGCGGCATCGACTCGCTGCGTGGCACGATCCGCATCACGATGCCCGTCATGTACGGCGCCCGGAACATCATCCCGCGCCTGCCGAAATTCCTGGCTGCGCATCCGCTGCTGCGCGTCGAGCTATCCGTGGTCGACGAACGCCAGGACCTCGTCGCCGAGGGGACCGATGTCGCCATTCGGCTCGGCCTGCTCAACGACTCCGGCTTTGGCGCGCGAAGTCTCGGGATATTGCCGCGCCTCGTGGTGGCATCGCCGTCTTATCTTGCCATCTGTGGCACACCGAAAACGCCGGCGGACCTCGCGTCCCACGATTGCATTTTCGGACCAGGCCAGTCCGGCCGCACCAGTTGGTCGTTCACGCGGAACGGAACGGAGACATCGGTCGATGTCCGCGGCCGCATCACCACCGATTCCGGCCCCGGCGTATTCGCCTGTGTGCAGGCGGGGCTCGGCATCGCGATCACATCGCCAATCATGGCCGGACCCGAGATCGCCGCCGGCACGCTGGTCCCCCTGTTGAAGAGCTACAAGCTTTCGCCCATCGACGTCTACGCCGTCTTCCCGGGTGGCCGCCGCCCCTCGACCAAGGTGCGCGCTCTGGTGGACTATCTCGCGACCGACATGAAGCAGACGCCATGAGCGACGCGCCGGACCGTTCCGCGGGCACAGCGGGCTGCGACACCATGCGTCGCATTTACTGGCATGGCGCTTGCCTCCTTTGGTCGCAATTGGCTCAAGGAGGCATCGATGAATGCATCGTCTTTCGACATCAGCCGCCGCAATGTGTTGCTGGGAGGCCTTGGCGCAGCTGGATTGACCGCCATCGCACCTCGCTTCGCCACTGCCCAAGGGCGTAGCGAGACACTGCTGGTGGTGCAGGAGCTCGGGCCGAACTCGCTCGACATGCAGGGCGTCGGCTCCAACCAGACCGTGAACGGCCTGTCCTGGAACTGCTACGACCGCCTGCTGACCTACGCCTCCAAGACGTTGCCCGACGGGACCGCGTCCTATGATCGCGAGAAGCTCGCGCCTGAACTCGCCGAGAGCTGGGAGGTCGCAGCCGACGACATGTCCTGCACCTTCAAGCTTCGCAAGGACGCGAAATTCCACGACGGCACGCCTGTTACCGCCAAGGACGTCAAATGGTCGTTCGACCGCGCCGTGAAGGTCGGCGGCTTTCCGACCTTCCAGATGTCGGCGGGTTCGCTGGAGAAGCCCGAGCAGTTCGTGGTGGTCGACGATCACACCTTCCGTATCGATTATATCCGCAAGGACAAGATGCTGCTGTTCAACGTCGCCGTCGTCGTGCCCTTTATCATCAATTCCGAACTCGCCAAGAAGAACGCGACGGCGGAAGATCCCTGGGCGCTGGCTTGGCTGAGGACCAACGAGGCCGGTGGCGGCGCCTACAGGATCGAAAGCTGGAAGCCAGGAAGCGAGACCGTGCTGGCGCGCTTCGACGACTGGAAGAGCGGACCGCTGCCGAAGATCAGGCGCGTGATCGCGCGCGACGTCCCCTCGGCCGGCACGCGCCGCGCGATGCTGGAGCGGGGCGATGCGGATATTTCCAGCGGCTTTGCGCCGCGCGATTTCGAGCAGATCATTCGGGAGGGCAAGGTCAAGGTATCGGGGGTGCCGATCCCGAATGCGCTCTGGTACATCGCACTCAACACGGCGAAGCCGCCGTTCGACAATGTGAAGCTACGGCAGGCCATCGCCTGGGCGATGCCTTATGAGCAGATCCAGAGCAGCGCGTTCTTCGGCCGCGCCGTTCCTATGTATGGCGGAGCCGCCGAAGTCTCAAAGCCGGTCTGGCCGCAGCCGTTTCCCTATGTCACCGATCTCGACAAGGCCAAGGCGTTGATGAAGGAAGCAGGCTTTGAGTCTGGCCTGGAGACGACCTTGTCGCTCGACACGGGCACTGCGACCGTCGGCGAGCCGACCGCCATTCTGATCCAGGAGAACCTCGCCAAGATCGGCATCAAGGCGTCCATCGAAAAAATCCCCGGCGCGAACTGGCGCACGACGCTGAACAAGAAGGAGCTGCCGCTCGCGCTCAACCGCTTCAGCGGTTGGCTCGATTATCCCGAGTACTATTTCTACTGGAATTTCCACGGCAACAATTCGATCTTCAACATCTCGTCATACCAGAACAAGGCGATGGACGCGCTGATCGACAAGGCGCGCTTCACGGCGGATGCGGCGGAATACGACCGGTGCGTGAAGGATTTCATCGCGCTCTGCATGCGCGACGTTCCCGTCGTTCCGCTCAACCAGCCGATCCACGACGTCGCCATGCAGAAGGCCATCACCGGCTACGAGTTCTGGTTTCACCGCGAACCCGACTACCGCCAGTTCGCGAAGGGCTGATGCCGCTCGACAACGCGGACGACGTCCGAGGCGGCCCGCGCCTGCTCGGTCGGAAAGCCCAGCGCCAACCGTGCCGCGCTGGTGCGCAGCATCGCGGCGTCGAGCTTGCCCTGCCGCGCCCCATCCAGCGCACAGGCGAAGACCCGGTAGAATTGCGCGCCGTCATAGGCAACCAGCAGCAAATCGACGCCGGC
The DNA here is from genome assembly GCF_052075935.1 of Bradyrhizobium sp. 215_C5_N1_1. NCBI lineage: Bacteria > Pseudomonadati > Pseudomonadota > Alphaproteobacteria > Hyphomicrobiales > Nitrobacteraceae > Bradyrhizobium > Bradyrhizobium sp. 215_C5_N1_1. The sequence goes on from NZ_CP197228.1 coordinate 7,812,068, forward strand.
GTTGATCGCCTCGACCACGGCTTTGCAGACGTCGTGCTGGTAGATCGCACCCATCACGAGGTCGTCGGTCATCACCATGCCCTGGTAACCCCACTTGTCGCGGATGATGCCATCAATAACGCGTTTCGAATGCGAGGCGGCGCGATCGGGATCGACGGTCGTGAGCGTCACGTGCCCAACCATGAGCGCGCTGCGCGAATGCGACAACACCTCGCGGAACGGCAGCCAGTCGGTGGCTTCGAGCTCTTTTACCGGCGTATCGAGCTTGGCGCTGAAATGATGCGTGTCCGTGCGGACGCGGCCGATGCCGGGAAAATGCTTCAGCGTAGCACCGACGCCTGACTCTTCCAGCCCGCGCACATAGGCGCTCGCGATCGTGCTGACGACGGCAGGGTCGGTCGCGATCGCGCGCTGACCGATCAGCGTGTGAAAATCGAGACGATTGCGCCGAACCGGCGGCTTGAGGTCGAGCACCGGCGCGAGGTTGAGGTTGACGCCGAGCCCGGCGAGCTCGCGGCCGTGGATACGGCCGAACTCTTGGGCCCTGGCCTGCTGTTCGTCGGGGGCGAGCCCGCTGAGCGTCGCCAGCGCCGGCACCTTCGTCAGCGGCGGCGCGAGATGTCCGACGATGCCGCCCTCTTGGTCTGCCGCAACGACCAGCGGCGGCAGGCCGGCGGCGCGCCGCTTGTCCTGGAGCGCCGCGATCTCGGCGCGCAACGTCTCGACGGTCCGGCCGTGGATGTTGCGCCGGGTCACGTAGACGCCGCCGATCAAGCCCTGCTCGGCAAGGCGCGCAACCTCGGGAAAGGAGGAATAGCCCACCATGAAGTGAGGTCCGAGCTGACGCGCCTCGGTGGCGCTCGCGGCGAGCACGTCGTGCTTGCGCAGCTCGAACTTCAGATGCGCCGCCGACATCAGGACCGGCGGCAGGCACCAGAGCACGACGAGCAGCTTGCCCGCGATGGTACGCCAACGCCCTTTGCGTAGCAGCAGGATGACGATCGCGAGGCTTGCGACGACAAGCGCGAGGTTTCCCGCGCCGCGCAGCGGGACCAGATAGGGATCGTTCTTGTTGGCGGCCGCGAATGCGACGAGAGGCGCGGCCAGCCAGAGCAGGACGAGACCGATACGACCGAGGAATTGCATGATGCGTCACACGCTATGAGTGGCGAATGCTTCGCACCTATCAAAGCGAATCACGCTGTGCGAGAGGCAAACGCGCGCCTGCACGAAAACTGCAAAAGACTCCTGAAACCGTGCAGACGATGGTCCCGCCTTCTGCACAAGCGCCGTTCAGACTTCGTGATGCCACCCATCACGAAAGGTCATTTGGACATGACGAGCCTGGCTTCGACGATAGCAGCGGAAATCCAGCCGATCAGGCATTCCTCGATCCCGGCCAAGGTCGGCCTCGCGCTGGTGCTGGCCACGCTCGCCGACTGGCTGTTCTACGGCCAGCGGATCGGGCTGTCGCTGACGCTCTTTGCGATCGCGATGGCCTGCGTGTCGGTGCTCTTCAATCATGCGGCCCTGGATCTGCGGCGCGCCATGATCGGCACGGCCATTCTCGTCGCCGGCCTCGTTCCGGCCATCGAGGAGCTCAACATGCTGTCCTTCCTGATCCTCACCATGGCGCTGGCCATTGCGCATTTGATCGCGACCAATCCGGAAACGACCGAGCTCACGGAGCGTGCCCGCGCGCTGCGCAACTTTGTCCTGTTCGGTCCCTTCAGGTTCTTCCTCGAGGCGCTCCAGGTCTTCAACATGTCGGCGTTCACCCGCGGCCTTGCACTCTGGCTGCTCCCGGCAACGCTCAGCACCGTCTTCGTCGCGCTGTTCGCTGCGGCCAATCCGGTGATCGAGCAGTGGGTGTCCCTGCTCAATCCAAAGCTCATCCTCGAATATATCAGCATCCCGCGCCTGCTGTTCTGGGCCATGATGCTGGCGCTGGTTTGGCCGTTCATCCATGTGCGCTGGCGGCGCAGGACGATTGTCACCACCGCCGTTGCCGACGGCCCCGTGCCGCCCCCGCTCCCGCCCTTGGTCTCGGCCGAATTTCTGAACCCCTCCACCATTCTGCGCTCGTTGATCCTGTTCAACCTGCTGTTCGCGGCGCAGTCCATCCTCGACGGCATCTATCTCTGGGGCCATGTGGCGCTGCCCGACAATTTGACCTATGCGGCCTACGCCCATCGCGGCGCCTATCCGCTGATAGCGACGGCGTTGCTCGCCGCTGCCTTCGTGCTGGTCGCGATGCGCCCGGGCGGGGCGGCCGAGAAATCGAAGGTGATCCGGCCGCTGGTCTATCTCTGGGTCGGGCAGAACGTGCTGCTCGTCGCCTCCTCCATCCTCCGCCTCGATCTCTATGTCGACATCTACATGCTGACCTATTGGCGGATCGCGGCCTTCATCTGGATGGGGCTGGTGGCGCTCGGGCTGGTCCTGATCTTGGCGCGCATCGCGCTCAACCGGTCCAACCAATGGCTGGTCGGTGCCAATCTGATCGCGCTGGCGATCGTGCTCTATGGCTGCTCGCTTGTGAACTTCGATGCGTTCATTGCCGACTACAATGTCACCCACAGCCGGGAAGCATCGGGCAAAGGCGTGCAGATCGACATCAACTATCTCCTGACGCTCGGGCCGCAGGCGCTGCCTGCCATCGACAAGGCCATCTTGCTCCGGCCCGGCGCCCCCGAGAGCTGCCTTGTGTCGCGCCGCGACCGCCTTGTAGAACAGCAGCGCCAGGATCTGGCCTGGCGGAGCTGGGGCTTTCGGAGCTGGCGGCTCCAGCGCAGGCTGGACGCGCGGGCGAAGGATCAGCAGGCAGGCTGAGGAAGCGGAGAGGTTCTTGGCGCATCGCATTCTCATCGTCGACGACGAGGGCCACATCCGCGAGGTCATCCGCGTCGCCTTGAAGAAGGCCGGCATGGACGTGATCGAGGCGCGCGACGGCAAGGAGGCACTCGCCCGCTTTGCCGCCGGCAGGCCCGATCTGATCGTGCTCGACATCGGCATGCCTGAGTTCGACGGTCTCGACGTCTGCCGCGAGATCCGCAAGACCTCCGACGTGCCGATCCTGTTCCTGTCGGCACGCGACGAGGAGATCGACCGCATCCTCGGCCTCGAGATTGGCGGCGACGATTACGTGACGAAGCCGTTCAGCCCGCGCGAGTTGGTGGCGCGGGTCAACGTCATCCTGCGCCGCCTCAGCCCGCGCAATGGCGAGGCCAAGGCCGGGCCGGGCGCGCTGTCGCAAGGCGGCCTGCTGATCGATCCCGAACAGCATGTCGCGACCTTCGCCGGCACGCCGCTAAAGCTGACCGCGATCGAGTTCGGCATTTTACGCGCGTTCCTGACCCGGCCGACCTCGGTGTTCAACCGCGAGCAGCTGATGCGGGCGGCCTATCAGCTCAACATCCAGGTCTCCGACCGCACCATCGACAGCCACATCCGCAACATCCGCGCCAAGCTCGCGGCGCTGGCCTGCGACAACGTGATCGAGACCATCCACGGCGTCGGCTTCAAGCTCGGCCGCTGCGAGAAAGAGGCATGAGCGCAGCGCCCGACAAATGGCGGCCGTCGCTCACCCTCGTGATCTTCACGGTGCTGGCGACCGTCGGCGTGCTGCCGCTGGTCGGCCTGTTCTTCTTCCGCCTCTACGACAACCAGCTCATCCGCCAGACCCAGGCCGAGCTGATTGCGCAGAGCCGCGTGCTCGCGACGATCTATGCGCAGGAGGTCACAGCGCGGCTCGACAGCGGCCTGACACTCGGCGCCGAGGTGCCGCCCAACGTGCTGCCCGACCCCGGCGACCAGGTCACCCCGATCCGTCCCGCGCTCGACCTCACCGCTAACGATCTCTTGCGGCGGCGGCCGGATGCGCAAGCAGCGCCCCAGCCGGCGCAGCCAGCCTATGTCGAGATCGGCGCAAGACTGACGCCGATCATCCGCGAGACCCAGAAGGTGACGCTGGCGGGCTTTCGCATCCTCGATCCGCAGGGCGTGGTGATCGCCGGGCGCTACGAGGTCGGGCAATCGCTCGCCCATATCGAGGAGGTCGCGGACGCGCTGCACGGGCAGTACCGCGCCACGCTGCGCAACCGCGTCCCGGATCGGCCGCCGCCGCCAATCTATTCGTTCAGCCGCGGCCTCGGCGTGCACGTGTTCTCGGCAATGCCCGTCATCGTCAACAACCGCGTCGCCGGGGTGATCTACACCACGCGGACGCCGAGCAACATCTTTGACCATCTCTACCAGGAGCGGGCCAAGTTCGTGCTGGCGGGGCTCGCCGTCATCCTCGGCACGATCGCGATCGGCCTCGTATTCTCGCGCACCATCACGCTGCCGATGCGCGAGCTGATCGACCGCGCCGCGCGCATCGGCCGCGGCGATCGCGAGGCGTTTCGGCCGCTCCGGCATTACGGCACCCGCGAATTCGCCCAGCTGTCGCACAGTTTTCTCGGCATGGCCGAGCAGCTGGCGCGGCGCTCGGACTATATCGCGACGTTCTCGGCCCACCTCACCCACGAGCTGAAATCGCCGCTGACCTCGATCAAGGGCGCGGCCGAGCTGTTGCAGGATTCGTTTCAAGGAAAGCCGGAAGGCCTGACGCCGGCCGAGCAGAAGACGTTCATCGCCAACATCCTGTCGGACACGCAGCGGCTGGAGGCGATGGCGCAGCGGCTGCGCGAGCTCGCCCGCGCCGAAAGCCTGCCGCAGAACGAACGCACCGAGCTTGCGCCCGTGATCGCCGACCTCAGGAGCCGGTTTCCGGCAAGCTCAATCGAGGCCAGCGGCCGCCTCGATCGGACGATCGGTATGTCCGGCGAGAAGGCGCTGATCGTGCTGTCGCATCTCGCCGACAACGCGATGCGGCACCGGGCGAGGACCATCAGGCTGGAGGCGGTGGACGAGCGGACGACCCTGCTTGTGACGGTCTGCAATGACGGCGAGCCGATTTCGGCGCCGAACCGCGACAGGATCTTTGATGCGTTCTTCACCACCCGCCGCGACCAGGGCGGCACCGGGATGGGGCTGGCGATCGCGCGCGCGGTGATGGCGAGCCATGGCGGCTCGATCAAGCTGAAGCCGACCGACGAGGGCGCGGCCTTCGAGCTCCAGTTTCCGATAGCCTAGATCGCGAACACCCAGGCGGCGACGATGGTGCCGATGGTGACCAGACCGGCGATGGTCCAGCCGGCGGCATATTCCAGCTCGGGATGACCGGTCGCCCGCATGATCTCTGCCGGATCGGCGGTATGCTTCTCTGCCATGACAGCCTCGCACGTTTTTTTCCGTGTCCTATGTAAGTCGCTTCAGCCGCCAATAGGTTCCATCACGGAAATGCGAGGAATGATGCAACTTGGTCTGTTCGCCGAACCGCAAGCCGGTCCTGGCGGGCTTCGCTATACCGATGACTTCGTCGAGGCCGCCGTCGAGCAGGACTTGATCGGCCGCATCGCAGCATTGCCGCTGCAGCGCTTCCAGTTCGGCGCCTTCGAGGGCAACCGCCGGGTGGCGTCGTTCGGCTATCGTTATGATTATTCGCTGCAACGGCTGGCCGAGGCCGAGCCGATCCCGGACTGGGTCCTGCCCGTGGTGCGGCAGGTCGAGGCCTGGGCGGGCCTCGCTGGCGGCAGCGTCCGGCAGGTGCTCTGCACCGAATATGACACCGGCGTCGGCATCGGCTGGCACCGCGACAAGCCGCATTTCAAGGAGATCCTCGGCCTGTCGCTGGGCTCGCCGTGCAAATTCCGCTTCCGCCGCCGCAGCGGCGACAAATGGAAGCGCCACGCGCTCGAAGCCCTGCCGCGCTCGCTCTACATGATGGACGGCGAGGCGCGGTCGCAATGGGAGCACAGCATCCCGCCGGTCGAGGCACGCCGCTATTCCATCACCTTCCGGACGATGAAGCGGGTGTAACGGCCGGTCCAAAACTAAAACTGCGAAAACAACCCCATGCACAGTAGAACGCGCGGCCGGCATGCGGCCGCGGTCGCGCGCCCCAAATGTTTGACACGTCGGACCAAAACAGCCGCACCGCGCAATCGCCGCGCGGTTCGCGGATTTTCCCTTCAATTGCCGGGCAGGGGCAAGATTTCGGGCGGAAGAGAAGCCGCCACTCGACTCTCCGCAAGATTGTAAGTTAGTCTCGATTCTATCGGCCGGTCCATTTTTAGCCGATGTTGCAGCATTTCAGGGCGCGGCACGGCGCCGTCCCGGCCGAAGACATTTTCAAGGGAAGCTCGCGATGCGTTCGCTGTTTGCGCGGCTGCACCGGCGTTACGGGCCCAGGATTTCGGGGGCGGAGCGCCAGCGGCGGGTCAAGGACAAGCTCGCCCTTCAACCCACCCCACCCACGATCCGCTCACCCACCGCGCTCCGCGCGCTGGCGGTGCGACGCCCGAAAGTCGCGATCATCGGCGGCGGCTTCGCCGGCCTGATGGCGGCCTCCGAGCTCGTCGCGCATTGCGAGGTGACGCTGTTCGAGGCCCGCGACCGCTTCGGCGGCCGGGTTCTCAGCAAGAAGAAGCCGAGCGGGATCGTCGAGGCCGGCGGCGAGCTGATCGGCTACAACCATCCGCTCTGGCTGAAATATGCCAAGCGGTTCGAGCTCGGCCTGTCCGTCATCACCTCGGACACCAATTTCGACGCGCTCGAGCTCGACATGCCGGTGTTTCTCGACGGCCACAAGCTCTCCGACGGCCAGATGAAGCTGGTCTATCACGAGATGGACGATGCTTTCGGCAAGCTCAGTCGGTGGGCCGGCAGGGTCAAGCCTGACAAGCCCTGGCGCGCCAAGGGCGCAAGGAAACTCGACGCCAGGACGATTGCGGAGTGGATCGCCAGCCTCGACTGCTCGAAGCTCACCAAGCACGCCATGGAGGAGCAGTTCTCCAACGACGCCGGCCAGCCGACCACCAAGCAGAGCCTTCTTGCTAATCTGGCCGTCGTCGCGGGCGGACGGATGAAGGACCAGATCGACGCCTTCTTCACCCAGACCGAGACTTTGCGCTGCTCGGAAGGCAATCAGGAGCTCGCCATTCGTCTCGCGCAGGACATCAAGGACAACGGCGCCAGCACCCACCTGTCGACGCCGGTGCGCGCCATCCGCATCGACAGTGAAGGCGTGACCCTGGAATTCAGCCCCTCCGGCAACGGAACGGCACGCGCGCCCTTCGCCGCCGACTATGCCGTGCTCGCGATACCCCCGAGCCTGTGGCCGGACTCACCCAACGCCAAGATCACGATCACGCCCCACCTGCCGCACGACTACTACGTCACGATGGGGACGGCGGTGAAATATCTCAGCCCGCTCAAGAAGCGCTTCTGGATCGGCGAGGGCCTCGCCCCGACCGCCATCTCGAACCAGTTCGGTGTCACCTGGGAAGGGACGGACAACCAGATCGCCCCGCCGGAGCAACCGGTCGAGCTCAGCCTGTTTGCCGGCGCCGACGTCGCGGCGGAAGCTCTCAAGCACTACCGGCCCGGTGACCAGACGCAGGTCGACTTGTTCTACGCGCAGCAGATCGGCAGCGTCTACAAGGGCTATGTCGCGCATCTGGCCGATCAGCCGGAGTTCATGGCTTGGCCGCGCGACGAATGGACCGCCGCCGGCTACTCCTGTCCCGCCCCCGGCGAGGTCTGCCTCGCCGGGCCGTTGCTGGCCAAGGGCTTCGAGGACCGCCTGTTCTTTGCCGGTGAGCACACCTGCTTTGCGTATTTCGGTTACATGGAAGGGGCTCTCCAGTCCGGCCAGACGGCGGCGGCTGCGATCATCAAGGCCATCGACAAGCAGCCTGAAGCGCATGGCTCTGCCCGGACTAGCAATTCTGTCATAGGTTCGGGGCGCCTTGCGGCGGCGAAGCCGTGACCGGAGAGGAAGCGACGCGAATGACATTCACGACAAGGGCCCGATCCAGGATTTGGGCCCGCATCGTCGCCGCGCTCGCTTTTGCCGGCGCGCTCAACGCCACCGGAGCCTCGGGGGCAACGCCTGCGAAAGTCTCGGGCTCGACGGCGCTGGCGCTCGCGGGCGTGATCGCGCCGCTGTCGCCGGACCTGACCGGCGCCGAGAGGAAGGCGGTGGCGATGCTGTTCGCCGCCAATGCCGAGATTCCCTACAAGAAGCCGATCGTGGTGACTGTGGACAGAATCGTCTGCCGCACCGGCAATGTCGACATCACGTTACGCAATTGCGAGCTGACCTTCGGCAAGAAGAGCAGGACCGTGAACGGCTCGACGGCCAATGAAATTTTCGCGACAGAAGCGCTCGCCGGCATTCCGCCCGATGGTGCGGCGGGATCGAACTTCGAGAGCCTGAGCAAGCTGAGCTGCACGATCGACCCCAATGCCATCCGCCGCAAGGACGGGAGCGGAGCCGACTGCACCTTCCAGCCGGGGAATTGAACCGCGCATGGGCAAGAACATGGGCAAGAAACCGGGTGCCGTGAAATCGCCTCAAGACCAACTAACTAATAAGGCGAATTGAAAAGACGGGCCAAACGCGCGAACCCATATCGGGCACGCAGGGCCGGCACCAACATACCAACATGAAGAATTATCTCGCTTTCTTTCTCATCCTGGGCATGACGGCAGCCTCGGCACACGGCCCATTGCCGGCGCGGCTCACGGGGCCGTCCAATCTCGTCCGGGTGGGCCTCACCGACAACGACACGACCGCCGGTGGCACCGCGCGGCTGTGCGAGCAGATCTCCTTCTCGCGCGGGCTGCGCTACGGCGACAGCGAGGCCAATGTGCTCGACGTCGCCACCAGCAGCGAGACCAAGGCGGATACGCCCCGGCCCGTGCTGCTGTTCGTGGGGGGCGACACCTTTGCCGGCGATCGCGGCGCGCCGGACCTGTCCCGCGAGGTCCAGGACCAGGCGATGTGCTTTGCCGCGCGCAACGGCATGATCGGCGTGCGCGTCAACTATCGCTTTGCGCCTGCGGCGACCTGGCCGATGGGTGCAACCGACGTCGCGGCGGCGCTATCCTGGGTCCACGGCAATATCGACCTGTTCAATGGCGATGCCCGCGAGATCGTCGCGGTCGGCTACGGCGCCGGCGCCTTCCATGTCGCCACCTTGCTGGCGCATCCCGAGTTCCAGACCGACCGCGCCGATGTCGCCGCCGTCGTGCTGGTGTCCGGGATCTACCGCGCGGGCAAGGACGCGAGCGACAGCGAGAAGGCCTATCTCGGCACTGACCCCACCCAATATGACAAGCGGTCGGTCTTCCCCGGCATCCTCAACGTCGATGCGCCGATCGTGCTGGCCTGGGCCGCGAACGATCCCGCGAGCCTCGTGGCGCAGGGCGAGACCTTGAAGAAGACGCTGTGCGGCGCCGGCCACTGCCCGCGCAGCACGCTGCTGCGCAGCCGCGACGGCATCGCCGCCGCCTTCGGCCTCGACGGCTCCGGCGACAGCCTCGCCGAACCGACGCTGCTGCTGGTGCATCAGCTCGAGGCGCGGGAGCTGCCGTAGCGGCGCGTTGCGGGCGGCGCGACGACTTTCACCTTTTGCTGGGCCACCCCTCTCCCCCGCCCTCCCCCGCAAGGGGGAGGGAGCGCAGCGGAGCACGTGGCCACGCTGTGCCCTCATCGCCGACGCGCTAATGAATGGAGTCACTCGCCAAACGAAAGATGCGTTCCCTCCCCCCCTTGCGGGGGAGGGTTAGGGAGAGGGGTGCCACACGGCACGCTCTGTCGATTGATGGCCCGTCAACACGGCTGTCGTTTCGTTCGCGATGCGTCGCCTTGAAGCGGGCGATCAAGCCACAGCTTTGACAAACGCTTGACGTAGATCAAGCGGACTTGGTGCGGATTGAGCCGACCTCTTGGAGGGGCCAATATCAAGGTATCGAGCATGCGCGTCATCGGCAGGATGCTGTTCGTTTCGATGATCGCTATCGCGTCGCTTGGCGCGATGTCCCAGCAACACGCCGAACAACCCGCGAGCGGCGATGAAATCCGCATCGGCAACGTGATGCCGTATTCGGGACCGCTCTCGGAATTCGGCGCCATCGGCCAGGCGGAGGCCGCCTATTTCGACATGGTCAACGCGCGCGGCGGCATCAACGGCCGCAAGATCCGCTTCATCACGCGCGACGACAATTCCGATCCGGCCACCGCGCTGGAGCTGACGCGCAATCTGGTCGAGAAGGACGACGTACACCTGATGTTCGGCTCGTTCGGCACGCCCGGCAATATCGCCACGCGCTGGTACCTGAACGAGAAGAGAATCCCGCAGCTGTTCGTCGCATCCGGCGACGAGGAGCTGAGCCAGGCCAAGGCGTTTCCCTGGACCATGGGCTGGCAGCCGTCGTTCCGGTCGGAGGGGCGCATCTATGCCAACTACATCCAGGCCTATTACCCCAAGAAGAAGATCGTGGTGCTCTGGCAGAACGACCAGTTCGGACGCATGCTCTACAGGGGCATCCAGGAAGGTCTTGGCGACCTGAACCGCCTTGTCCTCGTCGACATCGCCTTCGACATTGCCGATGAGCATCTCGAAGGGCATGTCTCGATCCTCAAGCGCGCGGGCGCGGACATCTTCGTCTTTCTCGGCGTGCCGTCGACGGCGTCCAAGGTGATCAAGCTGGCGGCGTCACTCAAATGGCGCCCGGTCATCATCGTCAACGACGCCTCCGCCTCGATCGCCAACGCGATGGCGCCCGCGGGCCTGGAGAATTCGTCCGGCGTGATCTCGGCGGCCTTCCTGAAGGATCCGAGCGACCCCGCATGGAAGAACGACCCCGCCATGAAGGACTGGTTCGCCTTCATGGACAAGTACCATCACGTCGAAAGCACCAACAACAGCGCCGCGGTCTACGGCTACGGCGCAGCCGAGGCGCTGACACAGGTGCTGAAGCAATGCGGCGACGACCTGTCGCGCGAGAACATCATGCGTCAGGCGGCTTCGCTGAGGGATCAGCAGCCCTCCGTTGCGTTGCCCAACATCAGGATGAGCACCTCGCCCAACAGCTATCTGCCGATCAAGCAGATGCGGCTTGTCCAGTTCGACGGCCGTTCCTGGCAGCCTTTTGGCGATGTGATCGAGACCGCGTTCACGGAGGGCGCGGCGCGGTGAGTCTCGCGTCGACGCTGGTTGGTGCAGCGCGGCGTTCAGGCACGCACCTTTTGCTGGGCCACCCCTCTCCCCCGCCCTCCCCCGCATCCGCCTTCGCCAAGGCTGCGGCGGACAAGAGGGGGGAGGGAGAGCACCTGTCGCGTTGTGAGAGGTCGGCCCTTACCCTCCCCTGGAGGGGTCCGGGACGAGCGTAGCTCGCCCGTGGGTCGGCTCATGTTGAGCGAAGCGAGACATGAGGCGGGGTGGGGTGACGGTCTCTCCGCATCGAACACTGCCCGTGTTGAGAGATCACCCCACCCCGCTCGCGCTGCGCGCGATCGACCCTCCCCCTCCAGGGGAGGGTAAGAGCACCTTCACGCCGGCTTCAGCGAAGCCAGCGCGTTTTCCAGCAGCGAGCGGACGCGTGCTGCATCGCCTGACTTCACCATGGCGGGGTCGAGATACAGCTCGAGGCCGGGCGCGCGCTCGGTGATGACACCGCTCTTCTCCGCCGCAGCGTCGTTGAGCGCGTCGACCGAATAGGGAATGATTTCGCGGCTGATGCCCTTCATCGTGATCGCGGGCAGCGCGTGCGCGCGGACGATGTCGCTGACCAGCGCGAAGGTCTCGTAGCTCAGCACGATTCCGCCGGGCTCGGCGATCGATTGCAGACGCGCGGCGAGGTTCGCTTCGGCACCGATGATGGTGTAGTCCATGCGGTCGCTGCTGCCGAAATTGCCGACATTGCAATAGCCGGAATTGATACCCATGCGCGAGCGGAACGGCTGCTCGATGCCGGAGGCGCGCCACTTCGCATTGAGTTCGGCAAGACGCTGCTGCATGCGCCAGGCCATCTGGAGGCAGGCCTCAGCGTCCGCACGGTCGCCCCTGGTCTCGGGGTCGCCGAAGAAGATCAGCATGGCATCGCCGATGAATTTGTCGATGGTGCCGCCATATTCATGGGCGATCGCCGACATCTCGGTGAAGTATTCGTTGAGGAGCTGGGTCAACAATTCCGGCTGCAGCCGCTCGGCGGTCGCCGTGAAATTCTGGATATCGGAGAAGAAGATCGTGAGCTTCTTGCGCTCGGTGTGGATGGTGACGTCCTTCTGGCCGCTGAAGATGCTCTTGTAGACTTGCGGCGGGATGTAGCGCGAGATCTTCATCGACAACGAAGCCAGAAAGTCGTTGGCGGATTCGAGCTCCTTGTTCATGCCCTTGATACGGCCGGCCTGGCGGCGCTGGAGCGAGAGGAACGACAGGCCGCAGCCGGCGGCGATCAGGAAATAGGCCAGCAGGAACTTGAACGAGAAGATGTTGGCGGCGATCGGCTGCGCGATGATCACCTCCTGGATGCCTCTGATGTCACCGACCTTCCAGTCCTTCTTCGGGCTCTCGGGGTGGCTGTTGTGGCAGCTGACGCAGGCCGGGCCCATCGTGACGGGCGCGACCAGGCGGACCTTGTCGGAGAACAGCGAGGTCTCGGTCTCGACGATCTTCTGCTCGGGGTCCTTGCGAAGCGCGTCGAGCGCGTCCTTCTCGAACTTGTCGAGCTGGTGCGCGGCGCGGTTCTGGAACGGGAAATCCGAGACGAAGCGGTAGGCGATGTTCTCCTGCTGCGCGCCGATCACCCGTCCGAGCTCCAGCGACAGCGTCGCCGGGATCGGGATCGCACCGGGGACGGATTCGTAATTGTGCACGACCCTGGTGGTGCCGTTTGGGTTAGCCAGGATGCGGCCGACCACGTTGGACGCATAGTAGCTGCGCACGCTCGTGATCACCGAGTTGAGGTCGGCGGCCTGCCGGCGCAGCGCGGTCTTGCTGAGGTCGGTCAGGTCCAGCCACACCGCGACCGGCAAAGCGAGCAGGAGCAAGGCGATCACGGCCCCCGTGAGGATGCCGCTCTTGCGCTGTTCTTCGGAGATCTCTTGTTTCACCCTGTGGCTCCGTCGTGTGCGATCTTGACGCAAATCCCGGGAATTCGCGGCAAGAGCTTGCGGCGGCACAGAGCCCGCAAATGCGAGGCCGCGCAACCCCATTTCATGGTGGGTCGCAGCAAATGGCTTTTCGTTTCATGGCGAATGTTTAAGATCGGCATGAACCTGCATTCACTCCGCCGGGAGATCCTCCATATGACCGAGACCATCCGCATCAGGCGCTTCAATGCGCGCCCCGTGATCGTGCCGATGAATTTGCCGCTCAAGACCTCGACCGGCGCGGTCGCAAAGGCGCCGCTGGTGCTGATTGACTGCGAGACCGAGCAGGGCGCGGTGGGGCATGCCTATCTGTTCTCGATCACGCCGTCGGCCTTGAAGCCGCTGACGGCGATGGTCACGGAAATGTCGGAGCTCGTCGCCGGCGACGAGCTGCTGCCGTTCGAGATCGAGCGCAAGCTGACCCAGCGCTTCACCCTGCTCGGCCTCGCCGGCCTGCAGCGGCTGGCGCAATCCGGCATCGACATGGCGGCATGGGATGCGCTGGCGCGCAGCAAAGGCTTGCCGCTGGCGCGCCTGCTCGGCGGCGCGCCGAAGCCGGTCAGGGCCTACAATTCGAAGGGACTCGGCATCATGCCGGCGGGCGCCGCGGTGGACGAAGCCCACAAGCTGCTGGCCGAAGGTTTTCACGCGGCAAAGATCCGCGTCGGCCGGCCCGATGCGCGGGAGGATCTCGCCGTGGTGCGCGCGGTGCGCAAGGCCGTCGGCGATCAGGTCACGCTGATGTGCGACTACAACCAGGCCCTGACGGTGACCGAGGCCATCCGCCGCGGCGAGATGCTCGACGACGAGGGGCTGACCTGGATCGAGGAGCCGATCCGCCACGACGATTACGCTGGTAACGCGCGCATTGCGGATGCGCTCCGCACGCCGGTCCAGATCGGCGAGAATTTTGACAGCGCCTTCTCGATGCAGGCGGCGCTGTCCGCTGAGGCCTGCGACTACGTGATGCCCGACGTGCAGCGCATCGGCGGCGTCACCGGGTGGCTCCGCGCCGCCTCGCTCGCACATGCCGCCGGCATCGAGATGTCGACGCACCTGTTCTCGGAGGTCAGCGCGCACCTGCTCTGCGTGACGCCGACCGCGCACTGGCTGGAATATGTCGACTGGGCCGACGCGGTGCTGGCGACACGGCTGACGATCAAGGACGGCTTTGCCCTGCCGGGCGAGGAGCCCGGCAACGGGATCGCGTGGGACGAGGCAGCGGTGAAGAAGTATCTCGTCTGATAAGACCGCCTCTTACGACCGAACAGCGGCAATCATACTCAGCTCGACGGGAGCGCCCCGCGGCAACTCGGCGACGCCGACAGACGTGCGCGTGTGACGACCGCGATCGCCCAAGCGCTCGATCAGCCGGTCGGAGGCCCCATTCATGACTTGCGACTGCTGGGTAAATCCGGGCGCTGAAGCAATGTATCCAACGAGCTGCAGGACCTGGACGATCCTGTCCTCTCCGCCTGTTGCGTGGTTGATGGCCGAAATGCAGAGATCGGCGCAAAGAGCAGCGGCCTCCTGCGCGGCCGCGATATCGACATTTGCGCCGACCTTGCCCGCATACAGCAGGTCCTCACCGCGACGCGGCAGCTGACCACTGACATACGCAATTCCACCATGGATGATCACCGGCAAATAGTTGCCGCCGGGCTTGTTCACGCTGTTCATCTCGAAAACTGCCTTCTCGTCACGTCCGGCGAAGCGACACGTTTCGCCGAACCCCGCAAATTGTATCTCACCAGGCTCGTCGCCGTCATGGATGACCGGACAATGGCAGGCGGAGGTTCACGGATCAAGGCTGCGAAGCATTTGCATGCCGAAGGCAGTGCGGATCAAGCCCGACAAGGCCTCGCCACCGCGCATTGCGCAGCGCCGGCGGGCACGATAACGATGCCCCCATGTCCACGTGGCGGCCCCACCCTCACATCCGCGTCGTCGCGCTCGGCCTGCACTGGCGGGGCGGGCGGCTGCTGGCGGCCGAGGTGCGCGACGATGCGGCGCGGATCAAGGGCGTTCGCCCGCTCGGCGGCGAGATCGAGTTCGGCGAGAGCTGGCGGACTGCGCTGGTGCGCGAATTCAACGAAGAGCTCGGCGTGGACATCACCATCACGGGCGAGCCGCTGGTGATGGAGAACATTTTTTTGCACGAGGGATCGACCGGGCATGAGGTGATGTTCATCGCCGAGGTCGCGCTTCCAGACGGCGCGTTCAGCGGCCAGGACCGCATCGACTTCCGCGAGGATAACGGCGAAGAGATCGTCGCACGCTGGTTCGATCTTGCGGAGCTCGACGTCGAGGGCGGGCCGAGCCTTTATCCGAACGGGTTGAAGGATGTACTGCTCCGACGGAAGCGCCAGTCCGCCTGACGGGCGCCTGGCTACCAAACCTCCGCGCCGGGGATTTTCTTGCGCACCACCATGCGCTGGATCCAGATGCAGCGACGGACGGATCTGTTGGAGCGGCCGACGGCGGATATCCCCTCGCCGGCCTGAAGCAGCGGCGCGATGTTCGCGCGCAGCGCCCGGCAGCGCTGGAGCTCGGCCTGCAAGTCGATCACCGCCGCATCCGCGCATGACGCCATCAGCGCCAGCACAGCCATTGCAAGACAGGTCGCCCGCATCGTTCGCATTCCTTTCACTGTGATCCCCCCGCGTCGCGCCGGTAGCGGAAGTCGCAATGGCTCGCGCGCCTTGCATGATGGTCTGCGCCCGCGTCAGCTTGACGTCGGGGCCGGACCCTTCCGCAGTCGCGAAGTCGGAAGTGCAGACAAAGGAGAAAAGCCGAGCTCCGGCTCGCCCAGCTGTGGCGGCCCCAACAAGGCTGAGCCAACGCAGACGTGATTCAGCGGTTACCGCGGGTCGCCAGATCCTGAAGAGCCGACGGCGCAGTCAGTGATATTATCCCCATCATACCAAATGCTGCGCGGGCTTCCCTAAGAACCAGCCAACGTCAAGGAGAACTCGAGTGCCGTTGTGGAAAGTCTATCACCCCGTCGGGGCCTACTCGGCTCATGACAAGAAGGAATTCGCAGAGAAGGTCACCGCAATGTATGCGAGGATTCCCATCCCGAAATTCTACGCCGTGATGATCTTCGAGGAAGTCGCCGCAGGTTCGGTCTATGTCGGCGGAGCTTCGCACGAGAAATTCGTCCGCTTCAAGATCGACCACATGGCGAGGACGATGCCCGGCCCCGTCATCAGGGAATGGTGGGTGAAAGCAGTCGACAAGTTGATCGCGCCCTACGTCAAGGACCGGGGATACGACTGGGAGGTCACCATCGACGAGCTACCGGCCGACCTTTGGTCGATTCAGGGGCAAATTCCGCCGCCATTCGAATCCCACGCCGAAACAAGATGGGTCAAGGAGAACCGGCCGAGTTCGTATGACCTCCAGGAAAAGCTGCCGGTCGGAGCCCTGTTCAAGCCGGGCGTGTCCGCCGGCTGAGGCGACGCCCGCAGGACTGTCGATCGACGCAAGACGCCGCTCCGCAGGGCGGACCGAGCCTCTATCCGACAGGACTGAAGGACCTGCTGCTCCGGCAGAAGAGCCAGTCCACCTGACGGGCGCCTGCTACCACGCCTCCGCGCCGGGGATTTTCTTGCGCACCGCCATGCGCTGGATCCAGATGCAGCGACGGACGGATCTGTTGGAGCGGCCGACGGCGGATATTCCCTCGCCGGCCTGAAGCAGCGGCGCCACGTTCTGCCGCAGCACGCGGCAGCGCTGGAGCTCGGCCTGCCAATCGATGATCGCCGCATCGGCGCGTGATGCCATCAGCGCCAGCGCAGCCATGGCAAGGCAGCTTGCCCGCATCATTTGCATTCCCTTCACCGTGATCCCCCCGCATCGCGCCGGTAGCGAAAATCGCAATGGCTGGCGCCCTGCATGATCGTCTGCGTGCGCGTGAGCCTGACGTCGGGACCAAACCCTTCCGCGGTCGCGAAATCGGCGGTGCAGACCAGGAGGAAGCCGAGCTCCGGTTCGCCCAGCGCCTTGTAGAACTCGGCATAGGCGCATCGCGTCACGTCGAACGCGAAGGTGTCCGCCGTCTGCTCGACGACGTCATAGGCGAGCGCGTCGTCGCGGGCATAGGTCTTGAACGCCGACGATACAGCGTTGCCGAGATCGGTCTCGTTCTTCGTTTTCCAGAACTCCTCACCGAAGCCGCGATAGAGATCGCCGAGCGCCTTGCGCACCAGCGCGTTGGCGCGCGCCTCGCCGAGCTCGGCCTGCAATGCCTTGACCAGCGGCACCAGCACCTGCGCCTGGATCTTTGCTTGCTCGATGACGGAAACGCTCATGGGCAGCCTCGCTCGTCTCTCGTTGCTGCGACTCTTTGGCCCTGTGACCTGGCACACATTTGCGACCATCTTAAGGTTGTATGATAGCCCAGCATAACCGAAGCCGGCCAGGCGCCCGACCTCCATTTTGATGATCTCATTTTCGAGCACGGAGAAGGAAGCAATGCTTCACTCAGTTCGCAGGGCTCGGCTATTTCCCGACCGCATATTTGCCCGAACCACAAGTTGAAAATCACGATCGATTCACGCAGATCCGTTCAGTATCCGGCCCGGCCAACAACGTAGGGCCGATCAATGTTCGTAGTCGGCACGCGCGCATGAGCGCGCGTGAACGATGTTGTCATGCCCGGCATCGGGCGGATCACGAGACGCGATCGGGATCACGAGGCGCAATAGCGCAGGACTCACCTGCCCGGACAGCCGGCCCGGGGAAATGCCGGCATCGACAGTTGCAGCACCGCGAGGGATCACCATGGACGAGCCCAAACCACTCACCAGTGCATTCACCAAGACCGCGAATTTCTCCATCCACGAGGTCGACGAGGTGTTCAGGGACGCCGCGCAGCCCGCCGCGGGGGCCGCCGCGCGAGCTGCGCGTCCGCCGGTCACCTTGCCGCCCATCCTCGGTCCGCTGTCGGCCTTCACGGGCACCTTCACAGGACAGGGATTCAATACGATCTTCCGGCCCGACAGCAAGATCACGCCGACGCCGATGCCGGGGCCGATCAGCACCACCGACCCCGACGACAACGTGCTGGAGCTGAATCTCACCGACGAGACGATGTCGTTCTCGAACAATCTTGGCTCGATCCCCAATCGCGGCTCGCTGCAGCAGGCAGATGCATTCCTCAACGGCGTGCCGTATCTCCAGACCATCAACGACATCACCACGGGAACGCCCGTGGGCATTCACTTCGAACCCGGCATCTGGCTGGCGGTGCCCGCCACCACCAATCCGCACGAGCCGTTCACCGTCGCGCGCATGGCGTCGATCCCGCACGGCACGACGATCACTGCGCAAGGCACCGCGCTGCCTCCGGTCGCCGGTAAGCCAACCATCGCGGCCATCGACATCACACCGTTCATCGGCGGCAATCCGGGCAACAAGATCACATTCCAGAACCAGACCGCGACCAACAAGACGACTCGCAGGCTACCTCAGGATCTGACCGCACTGATGGCTTCCGGCAAGCTCACCCAGGCGATGATCACCGACCCGAACACGGTGCTGCGCGATCAGATCGCGCATCAGACCATCACGCAGACCATCGTCATCGAGACCTCGACGAAGCCCGGCACACCGCTGTCCGGCGGCCCCTTGCCGGCCATCCCCTCGCCCGGCCCGCATCCGCAGGCGCCGAGCTTTGCCGGCGGCGCCGCGAACATCGCGTTCCTTCAGGGCTTGCCCGTTCCGACACCGGGCGGCAATGGCTCGAACGCCAACGCCTTCCAGATGGACGCAGTGTTCTGGATCGAGACGGTGGTTTACGACATCGACGTGCCGGCCCTGCCGCCCGGAACGCCGCCGGTGATCCTGCAACCGCGCCAGAGGAGCAACGTGCCGCTGGTTCCGAGCTTCGTCGCCGCGATCCCGTTCGTGCCCAACAAGGGATTCAAGGGCGGCCACGTCAGGGTGGCGACGACGCAGATCCAGTATTCACAGAAGGTCATGCTGGATTTCGCCGGGCTGACCTGGCCGCACGTCTCGGTCGCATCGCTGGTGCCGGCCGCACCCGTGCCGATCCCGGATCATCTGTTGCCGCTGACGTGAGGCGGATGGCGGTGTGACGACGATGCGCCACGTCCGCGGTATCGGACGTGGCCTGAACCAACGCATCCGTGATGCGACGGTGACCGCCGCTCGCGCGATCCTGAAAAGCCGGCGGCACGATCAATGGTATGATCATTGTCATCCAAAAGAGAGATGATCATGCCCCCTTCCAAGATGTCTCGCGGCTCCATCAGGCTACGACGATTTGCACGGCGCGGTCATGTTGCGGCAATTGCTGCAGCGCTGTTTCTCGCGGCGACCGCCTGGTCAGCCGGGCCGGCGCTGGCCGCGGCAGATGATGCCGAGGCGCGAACCATCTTCGAAAAATTCATTGCCGCGCAGAATGCGCACAACGCGGACGATGTGAAGGCCATGCTGTGGAATTCGCCCGGCACGCTGTTGTTTGCGAGAGGCATCGAAACCAGAGGCCGTGATGCGGTCGCGGACCGCTTCAAGGGCTACTACGAGGGCACCTGGCACCTCGAACCCGATATGTCGAAATTCCACGTCGCCGTGATATCGAACGAGGTGATGCAGGTCCTCGTTCCCATCGTCTTCACGCGCGGCCTTCCCGGCAAGCCGGCCCAACAGAATACGTTTCTGATCAGCCAGACCTACGTGCGGGATGCGAACGGCTGGTCCGTCGCCTCGGTCCTGCCGGTCGCGAACACGGAACTGAAATAGCCGCGATCCAGAATCGTAGCCCGGATGGAGCGCACCGTAATCCGGGACAGCGTCGGAGAGGATACACCCCGGACTGCGCTTCGCTCCATCCGGGCTACACGCAGGCTTCGCAATCGCGGATTGTTTGGGCTTGCCTGGCCGAAGCTCGCCGCGGGCAGCCCGCCTGCGCCCTTTGGGCTTCGGCGTGGCATCCTTCTCTCGCTATCGCGAGCGAAGGATGGTGGGCGCGACAGGGATCGAACCTGTGACCCCTACCATGTCAAGGTAGTGCTCTCCCGCTGAGCTACGCGCCCTAGATGTCTCTAGATCGGGTCGGGTCCCTATAACGGCTCAGGGGAGCCGGTGCAAGGACCGAAGGGGGCCGATTTAGGCCGCCAGCATCTTGTTCACTTCGCTGACCAATTCGCGCAGATGCACGGGCTTGGACAGCACCTTGGCGTTCTTGGGGGCGTCCGAATCCGAGTTCAGGGCGACCGCGGCGAAGCCGGTGATGAACATGATCTTGATGTCGGGGTCGAGTTCCGAGGCCCGGCGGGCGAGCTCGATGCCGTCCATCTCCGGCATCACGATGTCGGTCAGCAGCATCTCGAACGGCTCTTCCCGGAGCCGCTGATAGGCGGCCATGCCGTTGTCATGGGACGAGACCTGAAAACCAGCGTTTTCCAGCGCCTTGACCAGGAAACGGCGCATGTCGTTGTCGTCTTCGGCGAGCAGGATTTTGGGCATGGCAGGAAACGTCAAATCCCCAGAGGATATCAGCAGAGGTTACTAAGCCCGACAGAGGGTAAATTTGGGGTGAAAATCTTTACCCTGGGCTGGCTGCGCTGCCGGTCCCTTGTGAACCCGAATGCGGCACGAATCAATCGAGCCGCGCTGGCGCATCCCCGCTTCCCTGCCCACACGGTTAAGACATGTTCCAGCGCCGATCACATCTTTTCGCTTGGCAGAATGGTTGCGATTCCAGACAATGACGACACATAAGAGCCGCTCCACCGGCCGAATCAATTCGATCCGAGACCCGGATCCCGCGGCGCGAAGGGACGAAGCCTGAGAAGATGACCCGGTTTGACGGCGACGTGTCGCCCGCCTTCGAGATCGTGGAGCCCGCGCAATGGCGCGCGCCTGTCATCTTCAACTCGCCCCATTCCGGCTCGACCTATCCGGACGAATTCCTCAGCGCCTCCAGGATCGACCTGACGACGCTGCGGCGGTCCGAAGATTCCTTCATGGACGAGCTGATCGGCCATTTGAGCGAGCGCGGCTTTCCGACCGTGCGGGTCAACTTTCCCCGCTCCTATGTCGACGTCAATCGCGAGCCTTATGAGCTCGATCCCCGCATGTTCACCGGACGGCTGCCGAGCTTTGCCAATACCCGCTCGATGCGGGTCGCCGGCGGGTTAGGCACCATCCCGCGCGTGGTCGGCGACGGCCAGGAGATCTATCGCGAACGCATCCTGGTCGACGATGCGCTGGCGCGGATCGAGACGCTCTACAAGCCCTATCATCGCGCGCTGCGCCGGCTGATCAACAAGGTGCACCAGATGTTCGGCACCGTGGTGCTGGTCGACTGCCACTCGATGCCCTCGGTCGGCGTCAGCAGGGACGAGCCGCGGCGGCCCGACATCGTGATCGGCGACCGCTACGGCACGAGCTGCACGCCGCTGCTTCCGGACAGGGTCGAGGAGACCATGGGCGGGCTCGGCTATTCGATCG
The DNA here is from genome assembly GCF_052075935.1 of Bradyrhizobium sp. 215_C5_N1_1. NCBI lineage: Bacteria > Pseudomonadati > Pseudomonadota > Alphaproteobacteria > Hyphomicrobiales > Nitrobacteraceae > Bradyrhizobium > Bradyrhizobium sp. 215_C5_N1_1. Next base: position 7,833,594 of record NZ_CP197228.1, read on the forward strand.
GCCGCAACAAGCCCTATGCCGGCGGATTCATTACCGAGCATTACGGCAACCCCGCGAGCGGGCTGCACGCGGTGCAGCTCGAGCTCAACCGCGCGATCTACATGGACGAGCGGCGGCGCGAGCGCAGTCCGCGCTTTGCGCAAGTGGCAAGCGACTTCGGCGTGCTCGCCGACGTGCTGGCGACGACGATCCCGTTCGGCGATCTCGGCCCGTTCCAGGCCGCGGCGGAATAATAGCGAGCCGTCGCCGCGCGATCGCGCCGCCGATCAAACATCAGATCAAGCTGCCAGCGTATCGTGCGCCGAATCTTCGCTTCGCGTTTTCGCGCGCTCGAAGTGAAGATCGAGGCTCAAAGAAAAAAGGGCCGCTTCTGATGAAGAAGCGGCCCAAGTCTAGGGAGGAAACGCCCAAGGAGGGCAGCGGTAACGCAGAGCGCTACCGCACCGCAACAATATGCGGCCGCGACGCACAAAGTGCAAGGGCTTTTGAGCCGTTTCCCATGCAATATGCACATGGCTCAATTGCTTATAGCGAAACCCAGATTCAGTTTCTTTGATAAGGAAATTCAATGGGTTGATAACCGTTTGCATACGAACAAGGCATACTCGGAACTAAGTTTTCAACTCTATGATCGATATTTGGCCAGCATATGACTGGGATGGGGCAGCCGGTTGCGGCATCCAAAATACCAGGGAGCAAACCAACTCAGCGCTGCACGCGAGAAGCGAATTGAGCTAGGCAGGAGCGAGCTTCACCCGACTTTCGTTTTGAGGATGCGCCGTGACGGTGATCGACTTCTCAGCCTTCATCGGACGGCTCGCCACCGCCTCCGGCGAAACCATCCTGCCGTTCTTCCGCACCTCGCTGTCGATCGACGACAAGAGCAAGACCAAGGATTTCGACCCCGTTACGGAGGCCGACCGCGCCGCGGAGGCGGTGATGCGCCGGCTGATCAAGGCGAGCTTCCCCCAGCACGGCATCGTCGGCGAGGAATTCGGCAACGAGCGCGAGGACGCCGATTATGTCTGGGTGCTCGACCCCATCGACGGCACGAAATCCTTCATCGGCGGCTTTCCGATCTGGGGCACGCTGATCGCGCTGCTGCACAAGGGCGCGCCGGTGTACGGCATGATGCACCAGCCCTTCATCGGCGAGCGCTTCTCCGGCGACAACGGCTCGGCCACCTATAAAGGCCCGTCCGGCGAGCGCCGGCTCCAGGTCCGTCGCTGCGCCTCGCTGTCGGAAGCAACGAGCTACACCACCAGCCCGCTGCTGATGAACGAACGCGACCGCGCCATCTTCAGCCGCATCGAACAGGGCGCGCGGCTGTCGCGCTATGGCGGCGACTGCTACTCCTATTGCATGCTGGCGGCCGGTCACGTCGATCTCGTGGTCGAGACCGAGCTGAAGCCTTACGACATCGCCGCCCTGATCCCGATCGTGACCGGCGCCGGCGGCGTCGTCACCACCTGGGAAGGCAAGCCGGCCCAGGGCGGCGGCCGCATCATCGCGGCCGGCGATGCAAGAGTTCACGAAGAAGCACTGAAACTGCTCAACGGATAAGCGCCCCAAGGAGCGTGCATGAAAAGAGCCTGCATGAACAACTGGCCTAAGCTCCTCCTTGCATTCCTGCTCCTGTTTCCCGCCCTCGCCTCCGCGCAGAATTTCCCCGCAAAACCGATCAAGCTGATCGTGCCGTTCCCGGCCGGCGGGCCCAACGACATCATTGCCCGCGTGATCGGCCAGCGCATGTCGGAGCTGTCAGGGCAGCCGGTGCTGATCGACAACCGCGGCGGCCAGGGCGGCGTGCTCGGCACCGACGCGGTCTCCAAGGCCGCGCCCGACGGCTACACCATCGCCATCTCCTCAGCCGGCGCGCTCGCGATCAGCCCGAGCATGGAGCGGGTCGCCTACGACACCGCGAGCGACCTCACGCCGGTGACGCTGGTTGCGACCGTGCCGGAAATGCTGGTGGTTGCCACCAACGTGCCCGCAAAGGACATCGGCGAGCTGATCGCGCTCGCCAAGGCGCAGCCCGGAAAGCTCAATTTCGCCTCCTCCGGCCCCGGCAGCCTGCCGCACCTCGCCGGCGAATTGTTCAAGCTGACGGCCAAGATCGACATCGTCCACGTGCCCTATCGTGGCGCTGCTCCCGCGGTGAACGATCTCCTGGGCCAGCAGGTGCAGATGACCTTCCTGGATCTTCCGGTGCTGCTGCCGCAGGTCAAGGCGGGCGCGTTGAAGCCGATCGCGGTCGGCTCGGCCGAGCGCTCCGCGACCGCGCCCGACGTGCCGACCACCGCGGAAGCGGGCTTTGCCGATCTTCGTATCGAGAACTGGTACGGCATGGTGGCGCCGAAGGGCACGCCGAAGGAGATCGTCACCGCGCTGCATGGCCTGGCGACGAAGGCCATGGCGGATCCGGCCGTAAAGGAAAAGCTCGCCGCCCAAGGCGCGACCCTGATTGGCGACGAGCCGGAGCATTTTCGCAGCTTCATCGCGGACGAGACCGCGAAGTGGGCGAAGGTGATCAAGGATGCCGGAGTCGAGACGGCGAAGTAGCGCGCGGTAGGCGAACGGCCTCACAACGCGACAGGTGCGTTCCCTCCCCCCTTGCGGGGGAGGGCCAGGGAGAGGGGTCCACACGGGGACTCCATCGATCTCTCTTCTTCGCGACAGAGACACCTTTTTCTGGGTACCCCTCTCCCCCTCCCTCCCCCGCAAGGGGGGAGGGAGCGCAGTTGTGCGCACCGCCGCAACGTAGGCTCACATCAAAAAGCCGCCCTCACGCCGCCTCTGCCCTTAAATGCTCCACCAGCATCTTGGCCGGCCTTGGCAGCGCCTTGAAGCTGCGGGCGCAGATCACGAGCTTGCGGTTGGCGAAGGCATCACGCAGGCGGACCATGGCCAGCGGCATCAGCTTGGCGCAGCGGCGGGCGGCGGATATCGGCACCAGGGCGATGCCGACGTCAGCGGCGACCATCTGACAGATCGCGTCGAAATCGCGCAGACGCGCACGGTAATGCGGACGCATGCCGAGCCGGGCGGCGTGCTTCGAAATGTGCATCTGGAGTGCAGTGGCGCTGGTGAGCCCGACGAATTCGCAATCCCGCGTCTCCTGAAAATCGATCTGGCGACGGCCCGCGAACGGGCCGCGCCGCGACGTCACCAATGTCAGGTGGTCCTCGCTGAAGACGAAACGCTCGATATGATCAGGCAGCGCGTGCTCGGCGGCAAAGCCGAGATCGGCGGCACCGGCGGTGATTGCTGCCGCGATATCGGTGCTCTCGCGCTCCTCGATGTCGATGGCGACGTCGCGATGCTCGCGCAGGAAACCCGCCAGCGCCTTCGGCAGATGCTCCGACAGCCCCGAGGTGTTGACGAGAAAATGCACACTCGCGCGCACGCCGCTGGCAAAGCCGGCGAGATCGCCGCGCAGGGCGTCGACCTGGTGCATCACGACCCGTGCATGATCGAGCAGGCTCTCGCCCGCCGCAGTCAGCTCGACACCGCGCCGCCCACGCTTGAGCAGCGCGACGCCGAGCGCGTCCTCGAGCCCTTTGATGCGCGCGCTGGCAGAGGCCAAGGCGAGATTCGATCGCTCGGCGCCGCGCGTGATGCTGCGCTGGTCGGCAACCGCGATGAAGAGCTGGAGGTCGACGAGGTCGAAGCGCATGGTCGGATTCTCCTCAGCCTCCGCCAGGAACGAAGGCTGTCTCCGTAACCTTCAGATTGTGCCCGCGCGCGGCTTCGGTCAATGTGCAAGATATGATTGACCCGCTCCTCATCCTCATCGCCGCCGTCTTCCTGATCGCCGGATTCGTCAAGGGCGTGGTCGGGCTCGGCCTGCCGACCGTGTCCATGGGCCTGCTCGCGGTGAACATGGCGCCGAGCCGCGCGATCGCCATCGTGATCGTGCCCGCCATCGTCACCAATATCTGGCAGACCTTCGCCGGCCCCTATCTGCGCGACATCCTGAGGCGGCTGTGGCCGCTGATGATCGGCACCGTGATCGGATGCTGGCTCAATGCCGGCGCGCTGACCGGCCCGCATGCCCGTTACGGCACGATCGTGCTCGGAATCCTGCTCGTGATCTACGCGATCATCGGGCTCAGCAAATTCAAGTTCCACGTCGCGCCGCAGAACGAGAAATGGGTCGGCGGCGTGGTCGGCGTGATCACCGGCGTGATCTCGGCCTCGACAGGCGTGCAGGTGATCCCCTCGATGCCGTTCATGCAGGCGATCGGCATGGAGAAGGACGAACTGGTGCAGGCGCTCGGCGTGTTCTTCACGACCGCGACGCTGGCGCTCGCCTTCAATCTCACCGCCGGCGGCTTGCTGACGCCGGCGAACGCCGTGCCGGGCGCCGTGGGCATGGCCATGGCCTTTGCCGGCATGTTCGTCGGCCAGTCGGTGCGGGCGCGGATGCCGGCGGAAGCGTTTCGCCGCTGGTTCCTGATCGCGATGATCCTGCTCGGCATTTATCTCGCCGGCAGCGCGCTGCTGAAGGAGTTCGCCTGAGGCCTACGATTTGGGCTCGTAGCCCGGCACCCATTTTTCGTGCTGGGGCAGATCGTCCTGGATCGTCCACCACGGTGCGCGCGACGAGGTGAAGACGTGGAGGCGGGGCCTGACATCGGGATCGTCATCGAGCAGGCCGGCGGGAATGCTGACGGTCGGCAGATAACTCGCCTTGCCCGGCGTCAGGCAGCCGCAGGTCTTGCAGCGATGGCGGAAGCTCCCCGGCGCGGATTCGTAAGCCACCGTCATGTCCTCGCCGGCAACAAAGCGAAACTTGTCGGCATCGACATGGGCGTAGGTGGCGAAGGCGGCACCGGTCAGCTTGCGGCAATTGGCGCAATGACAATGCGTGAGCGCACGCACCTGATCGATCTCGAAACGCACGGCGCCGCATAGGCAGCTTCCACGAACCATCGAAACCTCCCCGCGCGGCCTCTATCGGGCCGACTGCATGCCGGACCAGTCATCCGTTCGAATGAGTTATCGCGTCTCCAGCATGGCGACGCGGATGCCGAGATAGATGAAGAGGCCGCCGAGCGCGCGGTTCACCCAGGCGATCGCGCCCTCAGACTTGCGCAGCCGGTGGGCCGCCCTTGCCGCGAACGCCGCCAGCACCAGGCACCACAACGTTCCCGTAAAGATGAAGATCAGGCCGAGCGTCAGGAAGGCGAGCGGCTTGTGCGGGGAATCGGCTGCGACGAATTGCGGCAGGAAGGCCAGGAAGAACAGCGCGACCTTGGGATTGAGCGCGTTGGTGAAGACGCCCTGGAGGAAGACCCGCCGCAGCGGGCTCCGCTCCGGCTCGTCGATGGCTGCGGCCAGCGCCGGGCGCGACCACAGCATCTGAAGTCCCGTCACGACGAGATAGGCCGCACCGACCAGCTTCAGGATCGAGAAGGCGGTCGATGAGGCCATCAGCAGCGCCGAAAGGCCGATTGCCGCGCCCGCGACGTGGAAAAAGCAGCCAAAACTGATGCCGAGCGCGGCCGCGGCGCCGCCCCGCCAGCCCATCTGCATGCTGCGGCCGATCACGTAGACCGAGTCCGGGCCAGGCGTGATGTTGAGCAATATGCCCGACAGGATGAAGAGCCAGATCTCGTGAATGCCCAGCATGTGAGGTGCCCCCGTCAGCCTTGAAAGGCGGGCTTATTCGGTTCGGCCGCCGCCGTCCACCGCCAGGATTGCGGAGAATTTACCTCAAATTTGCAATGCGGATCATGCTTTCGCCCGGCCTTATCTGCTCTATAAAGGCAGGGTTCTTGGAAATGCGGGATTCGAGGCGACTGCCACGCGGGGGCCGGTCATCGATCCCTTGGAGCTCCGGATTATGGAAAGACGTCTGGCCGCCATCGTCTGCGCCGATGTCGCCGGCTATTCGCGCATGATGGGCAGCGACGAGGCCGGCACCCATGCCGCCTTCAAGGCCCATCGCAGCGCGATCCATCCCATCATCCTCAACCATGGCGGCCGCGTCGTCAAAAACACCGGCGACGGCTTCCTGTTGGAGTTCCCGAGCATCGTCGGCGCTGTCGAGGCCGCGATCGCGATGCAGACGCTGATGGCGGAGCGCAACCATCACCTGCCGGCCGAGCGCGCCATGCAGTTTCGCCTCGGCATCCACATGGGCGACGTCATCGCCGACGAGGACGAGGTATTCGGTGACGACGTCAACATTGCCGTCCGCCTCGAAGCGGTGGCGAGCCCCGGCGGCTTCGCCATCTCGGCCAAGGCCTACCGGGAGGCGAGCAAGCACCTGACCGCGCTGCTGGTCGATGCCGGCAACCATCGCTTCAAGAACATCAAGGACCCGATCGGGGTCTGGACCTGGATGCCCGAGGGTGCGCCGGCGCTCGCGCCCGAGCTCCGGGAGGCGTCGGTGCTGTCGCAGCAGTACCGCACAGCGATCGTCGGCGTGCTGCCCTTCGCCAATCTCAGCGACGCCCAGGACGAATATTTCTCCGACGGCCTCACCGAGGATCTGATCCACGCGCTGTCGCTGCAATCCTTCTATCGCGTGCTGAGCCGCAACTCGACCTTCGCGTTCAAGGGCAAGAACACCAGCACCCGCCTGATCGCGCGCGAGATCGATGCCACCTATCTGATCCAGGGCTCGGTGCGGCGCGCCGGAGCCAAGATCCGCGTCACCGCCGAGCTGGTCGCGCCGGAGACCGGCGAGCAGCTCTGGACCGGCCGCTACGACCGCGACATCGGCGAACTGTTCGCGATGCAGGACGAGATCACCACCAATCTGTCCGCCGCCATCGCCACCGAGATCGTCCGTGCCGAGGCCTCGGCGCCGGCGCGGCTCTCCACCGACGTGACCGCCTGGGACCGCTTCCTCAAGGGGCTGTCGCACTACTACCGGCAGACCAAGGAGGACCTGGCCACCGCCGTCGACCTGTTCCGCGAAGCCATCAGCCTCGACCCCAAACTGTCGATCGCGCACGCCTATCTCGCCACGATCCAGATCCAGAGCATCCAGTTCGGGTGGGTCAAGGGCACGCGCGAGATGTGGGCCGAGGCGATGGCCCTCGCCGAGACCAGCGTCCGGCTCGACCCGCGCTCCTCCTTCGCCTTCTCGATCCTGTCCTGGGCGCATGCCATGGAGGCGCATTACGAGGCCGCGATGGACGCCGCCAAGCGCGCGGTCGCGCTCAACCCCTACGACAACGGCGCACGCGGCGTGCTCGGCATCTGCCATTTCGTCATCGGCGAGCACCGCGAGGCGATCGAGCTGTTTTCGATGGCCGCGCAGCGCGACAACAGCGACCCGCGCTACCAATGGGCCGCGCTGAACGCCTTCAGCCATTATCTGCTGGGGCAATACGACGCGACCCTGTCCTGGGCGCGCGAGCAGCTCTACATCAACCCGAACCACATGCAGGCGCTGGCGATCCGTGCCGCGGCGCTGGCACAGTTGGGTCGGGACGATGAGGCTGGCGAGGCCGTCGGCGTGCTGATGCGCAACTACCCGACGCTGAATGTCGATCGTCACTTGCGCAATTTCCACTGGAAGCGGCCCGAGGACCTTGCCCATTACCGCGAGGGGCTTCTGAACGCGGGCGTGCCGCTCAGCAAGCTGACCCTGGTGCAAAGCGACGTCAAACGCGCGGCCGAGTCCTGACAGGCGGGCCTTCTCGGTCTCGACCCAGCCCCTTCGCAAAACGCGGGCCGGCTTTTATTGACAGGACCGTGAATTCAGCCACACTTCTTTACACGCTGAAGTAGTATAAGCTGCTGTCGGTTTGTTAGGACTTTCCGCGCTCTATCGGCGCGTCTTCATTTCACGATTCGCTGTTTTCAGGATTTTGGGCCATGAACGACCCCGCCTCGAAGCCTCCCTTCGATCCCTCGATCCAGGTCTCGCCAGACAATCCCTGCCCCTTCCTGCGCGGCCTGGTCGGCGAAGGCTTCGTCGAAGGCGGGACCGTCCCGATCGGCAAGCTATCGCAGACGATCGCGAATGCGAGCGGCGACAAGGGGCTGATGAAGACGGTGGCCCGCGTCGAGACCCGCGGCATCGCGCTGATCGCCAACGGCTTCGGTCACATCCTGAAGAGCATCTTTTCGGGCGCACAGCTCGATGCCCTGCGCGGCGGCCCCCTGGACAAGCGCGGCGCCGGTTCGCGCATCCTCGGCGTCGACGGCAAGGTCAATGAGGATCAGATCGCCCGCCTGGCCAGCTTCGGCAGGGACTATACCGATCCGAACGGCGGCGGCACCGAGCCCGGCATCAACGCGTCGGAAATACAAACTTACATGCGCGACAACCTCAAGCGCGCCGGGAGCACTGCGCGCTGGTACTATCGGATCTTGATGCAGTTCGAATGGCCCATCCTGCTGAAGATCATGGGCAAGGGCGAAGGCGAGAACCGCTATCTCGCCATCGCCGACGTGCGTACGCTGTTCAACGAGCGCAAATTCCCTGACAGGATCACGCAGCGAGTCGTCAGCCAGCCGGTCACCCCGCCCTCGCTCATATGGCGCGTTGCCGGCGGGTTAGTCGCCGCGCTGCTCGTCTTTGGCGTCGTGGCGCTGCGCTTTCCCGATCAATTCCAGCCGATGCTGCCCGGCATCCTCGGTGACCTCGTGGCGCCGCCATTGCCGAAGCTTGTCGAACCGCGGGCCGCGTACTGGCTCGAGCAAAACTGGGCGCTGGAGGACCGGCACTGGTTTCATCACGCCAGCCAGGGCACCGCGACCTTCCCGGTGCCCTACAGCTGGTTCATGGCGCTCGAGCAGCCGCGGCTTCATTTCTTCGCAAAGCCCGGGATGCTGCATGACAGCGACCATCTGCAGCGCTTCGGCTTCATCCCGAGCCCGCAGACGATCAACACCGACGACGCCACGCTGCGCCGGTTCGGCTACGCCAATGTCTACGACAAGACCAAGCCGGTGCCGGCGCGGCTTTGGGATCCGCCGGTTAACTGGGGCGCCCAGGCTGAAAACGTCGACGGCCTGCCCGTCGGCTTTGCTCGCATGACCGGCGTACCCGATCCTGCGACCGGCCAGGTCGGCGACGACCGGATCGGCCTGACCTGCGCCGCCTGCCACACCGGCCAGATTCACTACAAAGGCATCGACATCCGTTTCGACGGCGGCCCGGCGATGACCGACCTGAGGAAGCTCGAGGTCACGACGGGTCTGTCGATCGCCTACACGCTCCTCGTGCCGGGTCGCTTTACGCGCTTCGCCGACCGTGTGCTCGGCCCCTCCGCCAGCGATGCGGATCGCGACGCGCTGAAGCAGAAGCTGCGCACGATCAGCACGTTCCTGATCGACTGGGAGAAGACCTACGCGAAAACCATCGACGGCAAGACGAGGTTCAACGAGAAGACGAAGCGGGAAGAGAAGCAGCAGGACACCGAGGAAGGATACGGCCGTCTCGACGCGCTCAACCGCATCGGCAATCAGGTCTTCGCCCAGGACATGACGCTCAGCGGCCTCAGCGGCTTCGAAAAGAATCTGCATGCCAAGGACGCGCCGGTCAGCTTCCCGCCGATCTGGACCGTGCCCTGGCTCAAATTCGCGCAATATGACGCGTCCATCGAACAACCGCTGATCCGCAACGCCGGCGAAGCGCTGGGCGTGACGGCGCTGCTCAATCTGTCCGACAATACCCCCAAGGACACGCTGTTCCGCTCGTCGATGGATATCAAGAACCTGAACTGGATCGAGGATCTGCTGAAGGGGTCGGCGCCCTATCCGAAAAAGCAGCTCTCCGGACTGACATCACCGAAATGGCCGTCCGACATCTTCGGCGACAATGCCTGGAAGATCGATGGCGAGCGCGTCAAGAACGGCCGCAAGCTCTACGCGCAGATCTGCGTCGAATGCCATCTCGGGCCGGTCAACGATCCCGTGTTCGACACCGAGTTTCCGGACCAGAGCATCTGGTCCTCGTCGCGCTGGGAGACCATCGGCAAAGACAAATTCCTGAACGAGGTCCAGAAAAGCGTCAAAGGCATGGGCACCGATCCCGCTCAGGCCAGTGTGCTGGCGACGCGGACGGTTCAGGTCCCGGGCTTTCTCGAGCTCGATCCCACGCAGAAGCTCAATGCCTGGTGGAGCTGCAATCTGCCGGCTATCTCCTCGACCGACATGCCGTACTCGGTCGGGCTGATGGTGCTCGTCGACATCGTCAGCCGCAAAGCGATGGACGATGCGAAGATCGACCCGAAGGTTCAGCAGGCCTGGTGGGGCGAGCGCAAAAACTGCCCGAATCCCGGTCCGCAGCCGGCCGAGGCGAAGGAGCCGCCGCCCTGGTATCGCGCGCGCCCGCTCAACGGCGTCTGGGCCACCGCGCCTTACCTGCACAACGGATCGGTGCCCTCGCTCTACTGGATGCTGAGCCCCGCGGCCGAGCGCCCCAAATCGTTCTGCATGGGTGGTGGTCGCGACTACGATCCGAAGCAGGTCGGCTTCGCGGTCGTCGACGGCGAGAGCTGCAAGACCGGGCAGTCGCGCTTCTCGACGCGAGCGTCTGATGGCACCGAGACCTTCGGCAACAGCAATGCCGGCCACTCGTTCGATGGCACGCCGGGCCCCGGCAAGGACGGCACCATCGGCCGCGTGCTCAAGGAGCAAGAGCGCTACGATCTGATCGAATATCTGAAGACGCTGTGAGGCAGAGAAGGTTCATCGTCATGGCCGGGCTTGTCCCGGCCATCCACGTTCTTTGATCGCGCAACAAGGCGTGGATGCCCGGGACAGGCCCGGGCATGACGGAGATTGTGGAACGATCAGCCGTCCTCAGGAAGCTTCCACCCCGTCACTTGAACAGCGGCGTGCCCGGCACGAAGGCGTCGAAGGCGGCCCAGAACTGGGAGCGGTAGCGGTCCTGCTCCTGGAGGATCTCGTGCTTGGCGCCGGCGATCACGAGATGGGAGCCGGCGCGCAAATGATAGGCGAACTCCTCGATCGCCGCGGTCGAGACCACGGTGTCGCTGGAGGCCGCCAGCATCAGGATCGGCTGGCGGATCTGGGAAGGGTAGTTCTTGCCCTTGAAGGTGTTCATGGCGTGGAAGGCGGTATCGGCCCAGGCGACCGTCGGTGACGCGAGCCCGAGCGTCGGATCCTCCTCCAGGATCGCGGCATTACGCGCATAGCGCACGGGATCGCTGGTCAGCGGATTGTTGATGAAGGGATTGAGCCCGGTGATGTGGTCGCTGCCGCCGGGGACATAGCGACCGCCCATCCCCATCAGGCGCATCGTCTTCAGCAGCGCCCGCGCCGGAAACGAGGTGGCGCGGCCGGGCAGGTCGATCATCGGCGCCGACAGCACCATGCGGTCGAACCAGCGCTTGCCGGCATGCGCCACCCGCAGCATCACGGTGCCGCCCATGGAATGGGCGAGCGCGAAGAAGGGCGGCGGGCAATCCGGCAGCACCACCTGCTGCACGAAGGTCTCGACGTCGATCTCGAAATCGGAGAAGTCGCGCACATAGCCCTTGCGCGGATCGCGCAGGCGGCGCGAGGAGTGGCCCTGCCCGCGCCAGTCGATCATCGCCACCGCAAAGCCGCGGTCGCGCAGGTCGCGCACGGTCTCGAAATATTTCTCGATCTGCTCGCTGCGTCCGGTGAAGACGCAGACCGTGCCCTTGCGGTTCGCCGGCGGCGCCCAGCGCGCAAAGCGCAGCTCGGCGCCATCGGGCGTCTTGATGGTGCCGCTGACGACGTCTTCGGGAACGGGATTGGACGGAATCGAGATCAGCGTCATTGGGCGAGAAATGCTGCAAATCAAGGGGCTGGAGCGCCGAAAAGGCGCAACTTGCCGCCCTCTTGAACGCCGTTCCCCTGAACCCATATCACCATGGTGCAGGCCGCTACCAGTGTTTCGGAACCGGAACATTAGGCTGCACACAGACTAAAGCCCGGCCCGATTGGCGGGCGGGTTACCAACAGTCGCTCAATGGAGGACTAGACCATGCGTACCTACGACCTGACTCCGTTTTACCGTTCCACTGTCGGCTTCGACCGCCTCTTCAGCCTACTCGACCAGGCCGGTTCGGACGGCAGCCCCGGTTATCCCCCCTACAACATCGAGCGTACCGGCGAGAACACCTACCGCATCACGGTTGCGGTGTCCGGCTTCGCCAAGGACGAGCTCTCCCTCGTCGCGAAGGAAAACACGCTGACGATCAAGGGCGAGAAAGTCGCCAACGAGAACTCGAAGTCCGAAGTGCTCTACCGCGGCATCGCCGCGCGTGCCTTCGAGCGCGCCTTCCAGCTTGCCGACTTCGTGCAGGTGAAGGACGCCTCGCTCGAGAACGGGCTGCTTCACGTCGACCTTGTGCGCGAGATTCCCGAAGCCAAGAAGCCGCGCCAGATCGCCATCAACGCGGGCGCGCCGAAGGCGCAGGTGATCGAGAGTTCGGTCGCCGCCTAAGCACGTCGACAGCCACCAAGTTGCGAAAACGCCCCGGTGCCCCGGGGCGTTTTTTTCGTTTTGCATCGCATCACAGAACGGTGAGGACATGTAACGCCGCGACCACGCGCTCCGTCCTTTGGGCATCGCAGCAAAAACAATACGGAGCACGATCATGTCACTTTGGCGCAGCCTTCTCATCGCCGCGAGCCTGCTGGCGGCCCCCATCAGCCTGGCTCACGCGCAGACGCCGCAGACGGTGAAAGCCAAGAACGTCGTGCTGGTGCACGGCGCCTGGGCCGACGGATCGAGCTGGTCGGAGGTGATCCCGATCCTCCAGGCCGCGGGCCTGCACGTCACCGCCGTGCAAAATCCGCTGTCGTCGCTTGCGGACTCCGTCGAGGCGACCAAGCGCGCGCTGGCCGAACAGGACGGCCCGACGGTGCTGGTCGCGCATTCCTGGGGCGGCACCGTGATCAGCCAGGTCGGTAACGACCCGAAGGTCACCGGCCTCGTCTACGTCGCCGCACGCGCGCCCGATGCGAACGAAGACTTCGTCGCGCTGTCGAAGCAGTTTCCGGCAGGCCCGGCCCGCGCCGGCATCGTCGAGCGCGACGGCTACACAAAGCTCTCCGAAGACGCCTTCCTGAAGTATTTTGCCAATGGCGTGAAGCCGGAGCAGGCCAGGGAGCTCTACGCCGTGCAATGGCCGACCGCCGCCTCGATCTTCGCCGGCCGCACCACGGAAGCTGCATGGCACACGAAGCCGAGCTGGTACGCGGTATCGAAGAACGACGGCACCATCAATCCCGATTTCGAACGCTTCCTCGCCAAGCGCATGAACGCAACCACGATCGAGCTCGATGCCGGCCACCTCTCGCTGGTGTCGCATCCGAAGGACGTGGCGAATCTGATCCTGGAAGCCGCGGGGTATCCGCGCAGCTGAGCGCGCGATTGCCGCAATGAAAAAGCGCCCGCGATTTTCGGGCGCTTTTTTTTGCTCAGGTCTCCGTCCGGAGCGTGGCGCGCAGTCGCGTCAAGCGAGCGCGCGCTAGTCCAGCCCCTGCGCCGCCGGCATCTCCTGCGTCGGCATGATAGTCGGAGCCGGCTTGGCCTGACCGACGGTTGGCGCGGCGGTTTGCGGTGGTGCGGCTTCGGCGGGCTTTGCCTGCACGGCAGCGGTCTGTTGGGCGGGCTGCGCCTGCGGCGCTTGTACCTGCTGCGGAGCTGGCGCGGCCGGCTTGGTGGCGGCGACAGGCGCCTCGCCGCGGCGCGGGGCGGCCTTCGGCAGCGGCACGGTGCGGCTGGCGACATGCGGGATCGAGGCCGGCGGACGCGGCGGGCCGCTGCGGACCATGGTCGGCGGCGGCAGCGCGCTTTGCGGACGGTAAGGTGCAACCGTCGGCACCTCATCACTGGGGGCCATGCCGAAGGCGTCAGCGGCCGGCATGAAGCGCAAAATTCGCCCGTCGCGGGCATCGATCACCAGCCGGCCGTCGTCGCCGCGGCGGTCGATCACCGCGATGGTGTAGACGCCGCCGCGCAGGCGCGGGATGCCAAGCGGAGAGAAGCCGTTGTCGCGCAGCACGGCGTAGACCTCGGTCGGCGGCAGCAGCGCCGGTGCCGGACCGCGCTCCTCGTAGCCAAAGCCGTAACCGTAGCGCGGCGGCGGCGCGGCTTCCGGCGGCCCATAGGGTCCGTCGAAATCCGAGACCGCGATATAGGCGCCCCGCGCAGCGCCGTTGGCCGGAACTTGTGCCTCGACGGCCGTTGCCACCAGCGCCAGCGTGGCAGCGGCCACACATCCTGTGAAAAACTTCATGGTCGACACGCTCCTGTCAGGCCCCCGAATGCCTCGCGCTCTTTCGCTTCTTGCGGCGTGGCGCGCCTTTCGAAGGGCTGATCCGAAGCTTCATTCGGGATTTCGGCGTCGGCAGGGCCGGATCAGGGCGCGTTTGCTTCAAAACCGGGGCCGCGTGCCATGCGGAAAGCGCTGATTGACACTCTGGGAATCGGGACTTCCGCGCGCTTGTGTGATAGACAAAAATTTGGCAAGGTGATGGTTAGGACAGGAAGACTGTCTCAATTTTGCTTGCAGTTCCGGCATACGGATTGCAACGAAAGTCGGTGCTTTCGAGCGCCAGGAAGGCAACAGGCAAAGCCGTTCTCGGGGACGAAGAACGCCTTGGCCTGAATTTAAGAAAATGCGGCTCGCAGCGGACGAGCGGTGACCCAGAGGCGGGTGCCGCGGAACGCCCAAGGTGCGCCGAAGATAGCGGTGAGGCAGCTTGCCGCATGGAGAGGATTGGAACAATGAACGGGTCGCAATTCGAGCGCGCAAACATCGTGGCAGAAGAACTGTCGGCGACGGTCGCCTCGAAAACGACTGATCCGATTCAGGAACACAATTCGCGTCCGCCGGCCGTAGGTCTGTACGATCCGAGCCTGGAAAAGGATTCCTGCGGCGTCGGCTTCATCGCCAACATCAAGGGCAAGAAGTCCCACGAGATCGTCGCGGACGCGCTCAGCATCCTCTGCAACCTCGAGCATCGCGGCGCCGTCGGCGCCGACCCGCGCGCCGGTGACGGCGCCGGCATCCTGGTGCAGATCCCGCACCCCTTCTTCAGCCGCAAGGCCGGGGAGCTCGGCTTCACGTTGCCGGCTCCTGGCGAATATGCCATCGGCGCGCTGTTCATGCCGCGCGACACCGCCTGGCGCAATGTCATCAAGAGCATCATCGCCGACCAGATCAAGGAAGAGGGCCTGACCCTGCTTGGCTGGCGCGACGTGCCGACCGACAATTCCTCGCTCGGCGTCACCGTGAAGCCGACCGAGCCCGCCTGCATGCAGGTGTTCATCGGCCGCAACGGCACCGCCAAGACCGAGGACGATTTCGAGCGCCGGCTCTATATCCTGCGCAAGTCGATCTCGCAGGCGATCTACCAGCGTCGCGACCGCGGCCTTGCGGGCTATTACCCCTGCTCGATGTCGTGCCGCACCGTGATCTACAAGGGCATGTTCCTCGCCGACCAGCTCGGCAAGTACTATCCCGATCTGCACGAGGCGGACTTCGAGAGCGCGCTGGCGCTGGTGCATCAGCGCTTCTCGACCAACACCTTCCCGGCCTGGTCGCTGGCGCATCCCTATCGCATGATCGCGCATAACGGCGAGATCAACACGCTGCGCGGCAACACCAACTGGATGGCGGCGCGCCAGGCTTCCGTGAGCTCCGAGCTCTACGGCAAGGACATCAACCGGCTCTGGCCGATCTCCTACGAAGGCCAGTCGGACACCGCCTGCTTCGACAACGCGCTCGAATTCCTGGTGCAGGGCGGCTACTCGCTGCCTCACGCCGTCATGATGATGATTCCGGAGGCGTGGGCCGGCAATCCTCTGATGGATGAGAAGCGCCGCGCCTTCTACGAATATCACGCCGCCCTGATGGAGCCGTGGGACGGCCCCGCCGCGATCGCCTTTACCGACGGTCGCCAGATCGGCGCTACGCTGGACCGCAACGGGCTGCGTCCGGCGCGCTATCTCGTCACCAAGGACGACCGCATCGTGATGGCGTCCGAGATGGGCGTGCTGACGATCCCCGAGGACCAGATCATCACCAAGTGGCGCTTGCAGCCCGGCAAGATGCTGCTGGTCGACCTCGAGCAGGGCCGCCTGATCCCGGACGACGAGATCAAGGCCGAGCTCGCCCGGAGCCATCCCTACAAGGAGTGGCTGGAGCGGACCCAGATCGTGCTGGAAGAGCTGCCGAAGGTACCGACCACCGGCGTGCGCTCCAACCTGTCGCTGCTCGATCGCCAGCAGGCGTTCGGCTACAGCCAGGAAGACATCTCCATCCTGATGACGCCGATGGCCTCCACCGGCGAGGAAGCCGCGGGCTCGATGGGCAACGACACGCCGATCTCGGCGCTGTCGGACAAGGCCAAGCCGCTGTTCACCTATTTCAAGCAGAACTTCGCGCAGGTCACCAACCCGCCGATCGACCCGATCCGCGAGGAGCTGGTGATGAGCCTCGTCTCCATCATCGGACCGCGGCCGAACCTGTTCGACCTGCAGGGCCTCGCCACCACCAAGCGTCTCGAAGCGCGCCAGCCGATCCTGACCGATGCGGATCTCGAGAAGATCCGCTCGATCTCCGATGTGGCCGAGTCGCACTTCAAGTCGCGCACGCTCGACACCACCTTCCACGCCGGTCTCGGTGCTGCCGGCATGGACCAGGTGCTCGACGAGCTTTGCGCGCGTGCGGAAGCCGCCGTCCGCGAGGGCGTCAACATCATCATCCTGTCCGACCGCATGGTCGGCAGCGACCGGGTGCCGATCCCGGCACTGCTGGCCTGCGCCGCCGTGCATCATCATCTGATCCGCGTCGGACTGCGCACCTCGGTCGGCCTCGTCGTCGAATCCGGCGAGCCGCGCGAAGTGCATCACTTCGCCTGCCTGGCCGGCTACGGCGCCGAAGCGATCAATCCCTATCTGGCGTTCGAAACCATCATCGCGATGAAGGACCGCCTGCCCGGCTCGCTCGACGACTACGAGATCGTCAAGCGCTACATCAAGTCGATCGGCAAGGGCCTGCTCAAGGTGATGTCCAAGATGGGCATCTCGACCTACCAATCCTATTGCGGCGCGCAGATCTTCGACGCCGTCGGCCTCAAGGCGGACTTCGTCGGCAAGTTCTTCGCCGGCACCCATACCCGCGTCGAGGGCGTCGGCCTTGCCGAGATCGCGGAAGAAGCGGTGCGCCGTCATGCCGACGCGTTCGGCGACGCGCAGGTCTACAAGACCGCGCTCGATGTCGGCGGCGAATATGCCTATCGCAGCCGCGGCGAGGACCATGCATGGACCGCGGAGTCGGTCGGGCTGCTCCAGCACGCCGCCCGCGGCAATTCGCTGGAACGCTACCGCGCCTTCGCCAAGATCCTGAACGAGCAGTCGGAGCGGCTGTTGACGCTGCGCGGCCTGTTCCGGATCAAGAACGCGGACGAGGAGAAGCGCAAGCCGATCCCGATCGACCAGGTTGAGTCGGCCAAGGACATCGTCAAGCGCTTCGCCACCGGTGCGATGAGCTTCGGCTCGATCTCGCGCGAGGCGCACACCACGCTCGCGATCGCCATGAACCGGATCGGCGGCAAGTCGAACACCGGCGAAGGCGGCGAGGAAGCCGACCGCTTCAAGCCGATGCCGAACGGCGATTCCATGCGTTCGGCGATCAAGCAGGTCGCCTCGGGCCGCTTCGGCGTCACCACGGAGTATCTCGTCAACTCCGACATGATGCAGATCAAGATGGCGCAGGGTGCCAAGCCCGGCGAAGGCGGCCAGCTGCCCGGCCACAAGGTCGACGCGACCATCGCCAAGGTTCGTCACTCGACGCCGGGCGTCGGCCTGATTTCGCCGCCGCCGCATCACGACATCTACTCGATCGAGGATCTGGCGCAGCTCATCTACGACCTCAAGAACGTCAACCCGACGGGCGACGTCTCGGTCAAACTGGTCTCCGAGATCGGCGTCGGCACGGTCGCCGCCGGCGTTGCCAAGGCGCGCGCCGACCATGTCACCATCGCGGGCTTCGAGGGCGGCACCGGCGCTTCGCCGCTGACCTCGATCAAGCACGCCGGCTCGCCCTGGGAGATCGGCCTTGCCGAAACCCACCAGACCTTGGTGCGCGAGCGGCTGCGCAGCCGCATCGTGGTCCAGGTCGACGGCGGCTTCCGCACCGGCCGTGACGTCGTGATCGGCGCGCTTTTAGGGGCCGACGAGTTCGGCTTCGCCACCGCGCCGCTGATCGCGGCCGGCTGCATCATGATGCGCAAGTGCCATCTCAACACCTGCCCGGTCGGCGTCGCGACCCAGGACCCGGTCCTGCGCAAGCGCTTCACCGGCCAGCCCGAGCACGTGATCAACTACTTCTTCTTCGTCGCCGAGGAAGTCCGCGAGATCATGGCATCGCTCGGCTTCCGCACCTTCAACGAGATGATCGGCCAGGTTCAGCTGCTCGACCAGACCAGGCTGGTCGCGCACTGGAAGGCCAAGGGCCTCGATTTCTCGAAGCTCTTCGTCAAGCAGAAGGAAGAGAAGGGCCAGAAGATCTATCACTCCGAGCGCCAGAACCATCATCTGGAAGCGGTGCTCGACCGCACGCTGATCGAGAAGGCGACGCCTGCGCTCGACCGCGGCGCGCCGGTGAAGATCGAGGCCAGGATCAACAGCACCAACCGCTCCGCGGGTGCGATGCTGTCGGGCGCGGTCGCCAAGATCTACGGTCATGCCGGCCTGCCGCACGACACGATCCATGTCGGCCTCAAGGGCACCGCCGGCCAGGCGTTCGGCGCGTGGCTGGCGCAAGGCGTCACCTTCGAGCTCGAAGGCGAAGCCAACGACTATGTCGGCAAGGGCCTCTCGGGCGGCAAGATCATCGTCAAGCCCCCCGCCAACAGCGGCATCGTGCCGGAAGAGAGCATCATCGTCGGCAACACGGTGATGTATGGCGCCATCCAGGGCGAGTGCTACTTCCGCGGCGTCGCCGGCGAGCGTTTCGCCGTGCGCAACTCGGGTGCGGTGGCGGTCGTCGAAGGCGCCGGCGATCATTGCTGTGAATACATGACCGGCGGCATCGTGGTCGTGCTCGGCAAGACCGGGCGCAACTTCGCGGCCGGCATGTCCGGCGGCATCGCCTATGTGCTCGACGAGACCGGCGACTTCGACAAGCTTTGCAACATGTCGATGGTCGAGCTCGAGCCGGTGCTGTCGGAAGAGCTGATCAACGCCGGCACCTATAACCACTCGGGTGACCTCGAGGCGCACGGCCGGGTCGACGTGTTCAAGAACCTGCTCGACTCCGATGTCGAGCGCCTGCACGTCCTGATCTCGCGCCATGCGAAAGCGACCGGCTCCAAGCGCGCCGCCGACATCCTTGCCAACTGGAAGGACTGGCTGCCCAAATTCCGCAAGGTGATGCCGGTCGAATACCGGCGCGCGCTGCGCGAAATGGCCGCCAACGCGGACGCCGAGCCGAAAATCGCGATCGGCGCGTAGAGCGATAAGCCCTCATGGTGAGGAGCGCGATAGCTGCGTCTCGAACCATGAGGTCACCAGCGGGGCCTTTCATCCTTCGCGACGCGGCGCCAGTGCGCCGCTCCTCAGGATGAGGGTCTGGTTAGAGAGAAGACGAATTTAAGCGGCAGGGACTTCGGGTTTAATGGGCAAGATCACGGGTTTTCTCGAAATCGAACGGCATGACCGCAAGTACACCCCGGTCGCCGAGCGCGTGAAGCACTACAACGAGTTCGTCGTTCCCTTGACCGAGAAGGAAACGCGCGACCAGGCCGCGCGCTGCATGAATTGCGGCATTCCCTATTGCCACGGCACCGGCTCGGTCGCGCCCGGCACGCCCGGCTGCCCGGTCAACAACCAGATCCCCGACTTCAACGACCTCGTCTATCAGGGCAATTGGGAAGAGGCCTCGCGCAACCTGCACTCGACCAACAATTTCCCGGAGTTCACTGGCCGCATCTGCCCGGCGCCGTGCGAAGCGTCCTGCACGCTCAACATCGACGACAACCCCGTCACCATCAAGACCATCGAATGCGCGATCGTCGACCGCGCCTGGGACAATGGCTGGCTGAAGCCGGAAGTGGCGACCGTCAAGACCGGCAAGAAGGTCGCGGTGATCGGCTCGGGTCCGGCCGGGATGGCCTGCGCGCAGCAGCTCGCGCGCGCCGGCCACGACGTGCATCTGTTCGAGAAGTTCGCCAAGGCCGGCGGCCTGCTGCGCTACGGCATCCCCGACTTCAAGATGGAGAAGGGCGTCATCGACCGCCGCGTCAAGCAGATGGAAGGCGAAGGCGTCACCTTCCACTACAACAGCCATGTCGGCGCTGACGGCAATGTCGACCCGCGCGAGATGCTCAACGATTACGATGCCGTCGCGCTGACCGGCGGCGCAGAAGCCCCGCGCGACCTGCCGATCCCCGGCCGCGACCTCCAAGGCATCCACTACGCCATGGACTTCCTGCCGCAGCAGAACCGCCGCGTCTCCGAGGAGCCGCTCGGCGGCGTCCAGGAGATCCTGGCCGGCGGCAAGCATGTCGTCGTCATCGGCGGTGGCGACACCGGCTCTGACTGCATCGGCACCTCGCTGCGCCAGGGTGCGCTCTCGGTCACCCAGCTCGAGATCATGCCCGCCCCGCCCGAGCGCGAGAACAAGGGCCTGACCTGGCCGAACTGGCCCTTGAAGATGCGCACCTCGTCGAGCCAGGCCGAAGGCGCGATCCGCGAATACGCCGTGCTGACGCAGAAGTTTTCCGGCGAGAACGGCCAAGTCAAGAAGCTGCACTGCGTGCGCGTCGACGACAAGTTCAAGCCGATTGCCGGCACCGAGTTCGAGCTCGATGCCGAGCTCATCCTGCTCGCGATGGGTTTCGTGCATCCCGTGCACGAGGGCCTGCTCAAGCTGCTCTCGGTCGATCTCGACCCGCGCGGCAACGTCAAGGCCAACACGCTCGACTACCAGACCTCGCGCCCGAACGTGTTCACCGCCGGCGACATGCGCCGCGGCCAGTCGCTGGTGGTGTGGGCGATCCGCGAGGGCCGGCTGTGCGCGCGGTCGATTGATACGTTCCTGATGGGGAAGACGGATCTGCCGCGGTAGGTTCTCGCTCCGCTGCCAGATTTACGAAAGGTGTCATCGCCCGCGAAAGCGGGCGATCCAGTATTCCGAGACAGCTGTCGCCTACTGAGAGGCCGCGGCGTACTGGATGCCCCGGTCAAGCCGGGGCATGACTGTTGAGCAAGCGGCAAGATGGCGCGTCAATCCACGTGCTCACCGCCTCTAGTTCTGCAACCTCACCCCCACCAACATCACCGTCCCCTGCGAGCTCGACCCCGGCTGGTTCGAGTTCAGGATGTCGTGGCGCAGCGTGCCCTTGATCCAGATGTTGCGGTTGAGCTTGTAGATCAGATTGCCTTCGAGCGAGTAGGTTTTGTCGTTGCGATTCTGGTTCTGGTAGTCGTAGGTGCCGTAGGTGAACTTGCCGACGGCGGTGAGCCAGCGGCGGAAGTCGTGATCGACCTCGATCCCGTAGGTGTGCACCAGCACGCCGGAGGAGCCGGGGACCGTGGACTCCGCGATCTGCGTGTCGGTGGCGAATTTCACCGTGGTCAGGCCGCTCGCATTCCAGATCAGCGAGCCCGCGGTGAGGAAGCCCGCGAGCTGGCTGAGGCGCGGGTCGACATAGTTGCGCGCGGTATAGCCGACCGAGATCTCACCGATCAGGATGCGCGAGAACTCGAAGCTCGAGCCGACCTTGGCGTAGCCACCCGATGAATCGCGGAAATAGCCGTTGCGGTCGGCGGGCTGGTCGTGCACGCGACTGTCGCCTTCGATCTCGACGAACGGCTTCAGCCCCGGCTTGAGGTCGTAGGAGAAACGACCGATGCCGCCATACTGGTTGAAGTCGCGGTCGTTGTTGCTGAAGGTCGAGCCGTCGGTCAGCTTGGAATCGGTGTAGGCGGTGCGATCGACGGTGGCGCCGGCGGCCACCTGGAAGCGATTGAAGGTCTGGTCGAAGCCGAAGGTGCCGCCATAGCTGGCGTAGATCGGATATTTCTGCAGGCCCGCCTGCACGTTCGGGCTGCCGGGATTGTCGGTCGCGACCCGCAGCCGGAACTGCGAGGTGAGCTTGAGGTCGCGACTGACGTCAAAACGACCGTCGACATGGCCGGTGAAATCGGGGCGGTCGATCTCGACCGGCGACGGCGAGGCAAAGCCGTCGATCGTCGCCGGCATGTTGTTGGTGTAGCCGGAGAACGAGCCGCGCAGATCGGCGACCAGCGCGTGGCGCTCCCAGTCGGACATCACGAGAAGATCGGGCGCGACGACATAGGCCGGCGAGCCGACCGGCTTGTTCAGGCGCGCCGGATTGGTGTCGTAGCCGGCGGAGAGCTCGAGCCCGCCCTTGATCAGGAAGCTGCCGGCATAGTCGCCGACCGCTCCGAACGCATCGTCGTCGGCCTTGAGGCGGCGGCGCAGCGGCTGGCCGGGCACGGTGCCCGCCATCGCCCGCGGCACCGGCGCCTTGTTTGCGGTTTCCGACGGTGGCGGCGCGATGCGCGGCGGCCCTAGCGTCCGGTCCGGCGTTGCTGGCGGCACCGGCGAGCCGGGTCCGACCGGGCGCTTCGGCTTCGGCTGCCCGGGATAGAGCTTTGGCTGCTGCCGCTTGCGGTTGAGCGAGTCGTAGCCGGAGCCGCTGGCGCCGTTGGCGGCCGGCAGGCCGTAGGTCGGCACCTGGCCGACGCGCGAGGTCGCCGGCGCCTGCTGGCGCTTGCGCGGATCGGCATTGGGATCGGGCAGCGCCGGGAGCGCATCCAACGGCGCCTGCGGCACGCCCGCCGTGCGGCGCGTCGGCAGCGTGTCGGGCGCGGCAAAGCCGCCGCGATTGGGATTGAACAGGTCGGGCGTGAGGCTCTGGGCGGCCGCCGGCGCGCTTCCGAGGGCAGTCAGCGCCAGGCACGGCAAAGCCGCACGCAGGAAATGCCCGCGTTTGCTCCGGCTCGTGCCTGGAGGCGCCCCCACGATGTAAGAACTCCAACGAAATCAAAGACTTCCACGACGACCTCCGCCAGCGGGCGGGAACCATCGTTAATGGAGTTAAAACAATTATGGTTAATGACCCGTTTCGGGGCCTGGCGCTCTCGTCGCCTCGCCGGTCTGGCCATGCTAAGCAGGCGCCAACGGGCGAGCGCCCCTCCTCCCTGGACCTGAACATGTCGAGCTCGAAACCCCTGATGACCCCATCATCCGGCCCCAACCCCGACAGCGTCGAATCCGCGCTCCGCACCTTGGAGACGGAGAGCGGCGGCATCAACGCGCTCGCCGCTGCCCTGCGCGGTCCGCTGGGCGCGACCTTCGCCAAGGCGGTCGACCTGATCCGCAACGCCAAGGGCCGCGTCATCGTCACCGGGCTTGGCAAGTCCGGCCACATGGCGCGCAAGATCGCTGCGACGCTGGCCTCGACCGGCACGCCGGCCTTCTTCGTCCACACCGCGGAGGCCGCCCATGGCGACCTCGGAATGATCACCGCCGACGACGTCATCATGGCGCTGTCCTGGTCCGGCGAGCAGCCGGAGATGAAGACGCTGGTGAACTATTCGGCGCGCTTCGCGATCCCGATGATCGCGGTGACGTCGAACGCGGCGTCCTCGCTGGGCCAGGCCGCCGACATCGTGATCGAGCTGCCGAAGGCGCGCGAGGCCTGCCCGCACAATCTGGCGCCGACCACCTCGACGCTGATGCAGGCTGCAATCGGCGATGCCATTGCCATCGCGCTGCTCGAAGGCCGCGGTTTTACCGCGCTGGAGTTCGCGCATTTCCACCCGGGCGGCAAGCTGGGCGCGATGCTGAAATTCGTCCGCGACTACATGCGCACCGGCGCGGAGATCCCGGTGAAACCTGAAGGCACCAAGATGTCGGACGCGGTGATGGAGATGTCGGCCAAGGGGCTTGGCTGCGTCTGCATCGTCAACGCCGCGAACGAGGCCATCGGCATCATCACCGACGGCGATTTGCGCCGTCACATGCGGCCGGACCTGCTGACGGTGTCGGTCGACGACATCATGACCAGGCAGCCGAAGACCGTGCCGCCCTCGATGCTCGCCAGCGAGATGATCGAGGTGCTGAACACCCGCAAGATCACCACGCTGGTGGTGACCGAAGCCGACAAGGTGGTGGGCATCGTGCACCTGCACGATCTGCTGCGGGCGGGCGTGGCGTAGGGCCGCTCTTTCCACATCGTCATTGCGAGCGCAGCGAAGCAATCCAGACCGCCTCCGCGGAGACGGTCTGGATTGCTTCGTCGCAAGAGCTCCTCGCAATGACGAGCGGTTAGAGCGGTGCCGGAAACCTCACCGCCCTCTCCTCCAGCGGCAGCTTCAGCCCGTTCGCCAGGTACGACACCGTGCGGTAGAAGCCGCACAGCAGCATGATCTCCAGGATCTGGGCCTCGTCGTAATGCGCCGACAGCGCGGCGAATTCAGCGTCGTCCAACGTCGCGCGGTGATACAGCGCATCGACGGCGGCGATCAACGCCTGCTCGGCCGGCGACCAGCACGGTGACGTCGCATCGCCCCGCACGGTCGCGTGCACCTCCTCCTCGCTGAGCCGCGCCGGCCCGGCGAAGATCGCGACATGCACGCCCCATTCATATTCGCATCCGGTCAGCGCGCAGGTGCGGTCGATCACGATCTCGCGCTGGCGCAATGACAGCGGGCCGGGATCGAGCAGCCCGCCGGCGCGGAACTTGTCCCAGGCGCGGGCGTGGCCCGCCATCACCCGAAACAGCACCAGCGGCGGCGCACCGCGCATGATGCGGTCGAACTGCGCCTGGATCTCCGGGGGATAAGGCGGGACGAGCGGCGCGATGCGCGGCGTGGCCTGGGACATCAGCTGTCTCCGTTGCTACAATTATCGTAGCAATACGCTACATTATTTGTAGCACGACGCAAGAGGGCCGGGATGGCGAAACAGGCAGCATCAGGGAGCCGCAATGTCCGCGGCTCGCGCACCGGGCGGCCGATCATGGCGCTGCTCGACCTCCTCGGCCGACGCTGGAGCCTGCGGATCTTGTGGGAATTGCGCGACCAAGCCCTCACCTCCCGCGCGTTGCGCACCGCCTGCGACGAGGCCTCGCCGACAGTGCTGCAGGCGCGGCTGACGGAGCTGCGCGACGCAGGGTTCGTGGAGCTGGGCGACGGTGGAGGTTACGGGCTGACGGCACTGGGGCGGGAGCTGTGCGAGACGTTCATGCCCCTGCACCGGTTTGCGGAGAGGTGGAAGAGGTAGAGCAGCCAAGCACGCTGCCTTTCTCTCCACAAACTCAGTATCGCGTTCGGTGAGAGATACCCCTCACCCGTCTCGCCGCTACGCGGCGAGCCACCCTCTCCCGCAAGGGGAGAGGGGAAGAAAGGATCACGCCGCGGCCACCGTCAAATTCGCACCGTCCACCTGCACCACCTTCACCCGCGTCCCGGCCGGCGTATCGGGCCCGGCCACGCGCCACACCGTGTCGCCGAGGCGCACGGTGCCGTTGCCGTCGATGATCGGTTTCTCCAGCGTGAACTCGCGGCCGAGCAATGCCTCGCTGCGCTTGTTCAGGAAGGGGCTGGTGCTTGCGTCCAGCTTCGGCCGCGCGAGCCGGCGCCACACCGGCACGGCGGCGGCAGCGAAGATTGCGAACATCACGAGCTGGATCTGCCACGACACGGCGACAGCAAAGGAGATCAGGCCAACCAGCAACGCGGCGAGGCCGAGCCAGAACAGGAACACGCCCGGCGCCAGCACCTCCAGCGCCATCAGGATGAAGCCGAAGATCAGCCAATTCCAGGTGCCGAGCGATACGAACATGTCGGTCATGACACGACCTCTTTATGCTGGCGTATGCCCTGATCGGAAAACCGGTCCCCACTTTTCCGGGGCATGCGCTTTAAATTGCCGCATGCACTTTTCGAAAGTGCATGCGCTTTGATTACCCCTGTCGCGGCGGTACCGCCGGCGGCGTGGGGCCGGTCGTCGGCACCGAGCCGCCGCGGCGGGCGGCAGCGGCCGCGGACGCCGCGCTTTCGCCGAACGTTGCCTTGGCGATCTCGCCGATGCCGGCGAGCGAGCCCAGCATGCTCATCGCTTCGACCGGAAGCATGATGACCTTCTGGTTCGGCGAGTCCGCCAGTTGCCCGAACGCCTTGATATACTTGTCGGCGATGAAATAGTTCAGCGCGGCGACGTCTCCCTTGGAGATAGCCTCACTGACCATCTGCGTCGCCTTGGCCTCGGCCTCCGCGGAACGTTCGCGAGCCTCGGCGTCGCGGAACGCAGCTTCCTTGCGGCCTTCGGCCTGGAGGATCTGCCCCTGCTTGGCGCCCTCGGCGCGCAGGATCTCGGACTGGCGCTGGCCTTCGGCGGCCAGAATGTCGGCGCGCTTGACGCGCTCGGCCTTCATCTGCCGGCCCATGGCTTCGACGAGGTCGGCGGGCGGCACGATGTCCTTGATCTCGATGCGGTTGACCTTGAGGCCCCAGGGCGAGACCGCAGCGTCGACGACGCGAAGCAGGCGCTCGTTGATCTCGTCGCGATGCGACAGCACCTGGTCGAGATCCATCGCTCCCATCACCGAGCGGATGTTGGTCATGGTCAGGACCGTGATGGCCTGGGTCAGGTTGGAGACCTCGTAGCTCGCCTTGGCGGCATCGAACACCTGGTAGAAGGCGACGCCGTCCACCGTCACGGTGGCGTTGTCCTTGGTGATGACCTCCTGCTCGGGAATGTCGATCACCTGCTCCATCATGTTGATCTTGCGTCCGACGCGATCGAAATAGGGCACGATCAGGTTGAGCCCGGGGCTCAGCGTCTGGGTGTATTTGCCGAACCGCTCGATGGTCCAGTCATAGCCCTGCGGCACCGTCTTCACGCCGGCGACCAGCGTGACGATGACGAGCAACACCAGAACAATCGCGAAAACATCGAAACCGCTCATACTTCCTCCAAGGCGGGAAAGCCCTTTCCCGCGCTGTCATTGGTCGGGAACGCAACCCTACCGGTTCAGCGGTCACCATTTACGTCGGCGCGGGGCGACATTTCCACAAGAAGTACGGAGGCGGAACGATCGCCGATAAGTATTGTGAGAAAGCCCTTGAAAGGGCACGGAGGCAACCTAGCAACGACCGGTGTCCTAGTTGGACCATGTAAAATTCACCGGCTTCAGCGCGGCGAGCTCGGGCCGCTCCTTGCGCAGCTTCGCCAGTTGGACGGCCGTCGGCCTTGTCTCGAAACTGCGTTGCTGCCCTGGAAAGACGGTCGCAACGTAATACAGTCCGGGGGCGGGAAGATCGATCTTGGGCGTATGCCCCGGCACGAATCCCATCGACGCGCCATTCGGGAGATAGGTGCCCGGGCGACCCGTCGTCGTATAGTTTTGCAGCTCAAGCCCCGTCGTTCCGACAGCGACCGGAATCGCAACAAAGCCGTCCGGAGCAAGGCTGATCCCTCGCGCGTTGATCGCGGGAAAACCGTTGTGAACGAACTGAAGATAGTTGATCGTCTCGCTGCCGCCGTTTGCGACCAGGACAATGGCCGTATCACTCTTGACGGCACCGCCGGCCCGCACCGCTTCCGGATACATGGTCGACGCAACGTCCCCGGTCGTGTTGCAGCCAGCGAGTCCGCAGGCCACGACGGCTACAAGCAACAATCCCCGCATGTAATCGCGCCCGCCCCGTTCGAGCCGCATCGCTCGCGGCAACATCCCCACCGTCATTCTGCCCCAGGAATTCCGGAATCACCAGTCGAAGGTAGCTTCGGCGCCCCTATTCAACCACGGTGTTGGCGAGCGCAAGCAGCGAGGGCGACATCGTCAACCCCAGCGCCCTCGCCGTCTTCAGGTTGATCGCCAGCTCGAACTTGGTGGGGTTCTGGACCGGCAGGTCGGCTGCCTGCGCGCCTTTCAGGATGCGATCGATGTAGTTGGCAGCGCGGCGGAGCTGCTCGGCGCTGTCGGTGCTGTAGGACATCAGCCCGCCCTCGTCGACGAAGGTGCGGCTCCAGAACACCGCCGGCACGCGGGCTTCACCGATTGCAGCCAGGAGCTGGGAACGATTGGCCATGGTGAAGAAGTCAGGCAGCACCAGGTGGCCGCTGTCCTTTCGCGAAGCCAGCGCGGCGATCGAGCCGGCGTCCTGAACCGGCGCTGCCTCGACCGTCACGTGAAGCGTCCGTGCGGCGTCCTCGATCGTGCGCAGCATCAGGGGCGCGAACGGCGCGGTGGCGGGATTGTAGACGACGAAGACGCGGGACACTTTTGGCGTGACCTGCGTCAGCATCTCCAGCCATTTGCCGGCGAGCGGGCCGTCGTAATCGGTGAAGCCGGTGATGTTGCCGCCGGGATGGGCGAGGTTTTTGACAAAGCCCTGGCTGACGGGATCGGTCACGACGGCGAACACGATCGGGATCGTCGTGGTGCGCTGGCGCAACTCCTCGACCGAGGGCGTGCCGACCGCGAGCAGGATGTCCGGCTTGAGCGCCACGAGTTCGTCGGCGAGGCGCGCGATGCGCGCCCGGTCGCCGGCGCCGCTGCGCCAATCGATCCTGAGGTTGTCGTGCTCCTTCCAGCCATGAGCGGCGAGCGTCTCGACCAGGATCGTGCTGCGGGCCTGCCCGATCGCGTCATCCGCGGCCGTGACCGAGAGCACGCCGAGCCGCCGGGTCGCGTTCGGCTGCTGCGCCAGCACCGAGGCCGGCAGCGCGGCGATCGTCCCAAGAAGCGCCAAAGTCTCGCGGCGGTTCATGGGACACGCCATCAAATCCAGCCCTGAAGCTCGCGCAGCACCAGGGTGCGGATCACGTCCATGCCCGGATCGCTGTCGTTGAGACAGGGGATCGCGGAAAACTGCTCGCCGCCATTATGCTTGAAGATCTCGGCATTCTCCTGCGCGATCTCCTCCAGCGTCTCCAGGCAGTCGGCGGAAAAGCCCGGCGTCACCACCGCGATGCGGCGCACGCCCTCCTTGGCCAGGCGCTCCATGGTCTTGTCGGTGTAGGGCTGGAGCCACTCGTCATTGCCGAAGCGCGACTGGAAGGTCAGCAGCAGTTTCGTCTCGTCCATGCCGAGCCGGCGGCGCAGCGCCTCGGTCGTGGCGACGCAGTGGCTTTGGTAGGGATCGCCCTTGTCGACATAGGATTTCGGCATGCCGTGGAAGGACGCCACGATCAGCTCCGGCGTGAACGGCAGCGTCGCCAGATGCGTCTCGATCGAGATCGCGAGCGCCTCGATATAGGCCTCGTCCTCGTAATAAGGCGGCGTCACCCGCAGCGTCGGCTGGTTACGCAAGCGGGCGAGCACGCGGAACACTTCGTCGCAGACCGTCGCCGAGGTCGAGGCGGAATATTGCGGATAGAGCGGCACGGCGAGGATGCGGTCGCACCCCTTCGCGATCAGCGCGTCGATGCCGGACTTGATCGAGGGATTGCCGTAGCGCATCGCCCAGTCCACGACAACGTGGTCGCTGTCAGACAGTGCGGCCGCAAGCTTGTCACTCTGCGAGCGCGTGATGGTCTTCAGCGGCGACTCGTTCCGCTCATTGTTCCAGATCTTCTGATAGTCCAGCGCCTTGGTGCGGGGACGGCTGCGCAGGATGATGCCGTTGAGCACGAACTGCCAGACGAGCCCCTGGTCCTCGATGACGCGGGCGTCCGAGAGGAATTCCTTGAGATAGACCCGCACGCCGGGCGCATCGGCCGTATCGGGCGTGCCGAGATTGACCAGGAGCACGCCGACGCGCCGCAGGCTGGACCGGACGGCGGGCTTTTGCGCTGCGATGGGGGCAATTGTCGTCATGATCAGTTGCGTCGCGCGTTGCTCCGAACTTGTCAAGATGAGGTCGATTTCGCTAGGGTCGCGCCCAAGCGGGGAGGGGCTGATGACACTCGCGGAATTCTGCGTATTGGGAGCGCTGCTGCTTTATCTGACGACGATCGTCTCGATCAAATGGACGCGGTTTCGCATCTTCGACAATTCCCGGCCGCGCGACCCCGCCTTCTTCGAGGATGCGCTGGCGCAGCGCGCGCTTGGTGCCCACCAGAACGGCATCGAGACCTTTCCGTTCTTCGCCTTCGCGGTGCTGCTTGCCGAATTCCGGGATTCGCCGCAGCGGCTGATCGACGAGCTCGCCGTGCTGTTCCTGATCGTGCGGATCGCCTACGTGCTGACCTATCTCGGCAACCGCCCGACGCTGCGCTCGATCCTCTGGAGCATCGGTTTTGCGATCAATCTCGGGATCTTCTTCATGCCGGCGCTGAAGCGGTTTTTGCCGGTGTGATCTTTCTTCCTTCTCCCCTTGTGGGAGAAGGTGGCGCGCGTAGCGCGACGGATGAGGGGTATCTCTCCGCACGATTCAATCGTGAGAGGTTTGCTCGCGGAGAGATACCCCTCGCCCGTCTCGCCGCTACGCGGCGAGCCACCCTCCCCCACAAGGGGGGAGGGAAAGAGCAACCTTAGAAACACGTCGTCCGTTCGGCGGCGATGTAGCCGAACAGCAGGCCCGCGCCGAACAGCAGCACAAGGCCGGCGGCGCCGAATTCGATGCCGCGCATGAACAGGGCACCGCCGCCGTCGCGCCCGGCGCTGAGGCGGGCGGCGATGTCCTTGGCGGAGACGGCGACGACGGCGATGGCCGCGACCGTAATGGCGGTGCCGAGCCCCATCAGCAAGGTCGCGGCGATGCCGGCCCAGAACAGGCCCTGCGCCAGCGCGAACACCAGTACCAGGATCGCACCCGAGCAGGGCCGAATGCCGACTGTCAGGATCGCAGCGAACCCGCGCCGCCAGCCGCCGGGGCCGGCGAGCTCGCTCGGCGTCGGACCGTGGGAATGGCCGCAATGCTCGTCATGGACGTGGTCATGCGCATGGTGGTGATGGGCGTGGGCGTGACCATGGTCGTGATGATGGTGATCATGACCGTGATCGTGGTCATGATGGTCATGGGCATCATGGTGATGGCCGTGATCGTGATGGTCATGCGGCACGCCGGCGATCGCCGGCACCGGCTGGACCGCCTGCAGCGCACGGATGAAGGTGCGGCCCTTGACCCAGACCAGCCGCAGGCCGAACAGCGCGATCAGGCCGTAGCTCGCGATCTCGATCGCGCCTTCCGCCTTGCACATGGTCTTGGCGGTGGCGTTCAGCACCCAGGCCGAGATGCCGACGATCAGGATCGCCACCAGCGACTGCATCAGCGCCGAGGCAAACGACAGCGCGATGCCGCGCCGCGCGGTCTCGCGGTTGGCGACGAGATAGGAGGCGATTACCGCCTTGCCGTGGCCGGGGCCGGCGGCGTGGAAGATGCCATAGGCAAAGGAGATGAAGAGCAGCGTCCACACCGCCGAGCCGTCGGACTTGGCGGCGCGAATGGTCGCCGACATCTGGCGATAGAATTCCGACTGCTTTGCCAACAGCCAGCCAATGACGCCGCTGGCCTCGGGCTCCGCGGCCTGCGCCGGGCGTGGTGCACCGAACGGATTTTGCGCGAGGAGATCGTGAAGCGCGGCGTCCGCCACGCTCACAACAAGGAACACGGCCGCACAGGCCAGAAGCCCGCGCACAAGCGGGGAACGAAGACGACCAATCAAGGGCAATCCACCGTGATCTTGTTGGCGAACATCATGCCGAAATTCGAGTTCTCACCGTTCAGGAAGGTCTGCTCGTTGAGCTTCTGCGCGGTGGCGGAGCCGTCGCTGGGCCGATCGAGCTTCATCTGGCAGCCGGCGGGCGCGCCGACCAGCTTGACCGGATTGTCCTTGGCCATCTGGAAGTCGATGAAGTAGGAGCGGTCGAACACTTCGAGCACCAGCTGCTTGGGCTTGACCGGGTTCTTCAGCGGCAGCGTGAAGTGCAGGGTCAGCACGGTATCCTTGTAGTCGAGGAAGTAGTCGACCGGATCGTTAAAACGCTCCTTCTTGCCGTCGGCTCGCGCAAAGGTGAAGTAGGCGTATTCCTTCAGCGACTCGACATTGGTCTGCGCCAGCGGCCCGAGCTCCTCGCGCGTATAGGCGCCCTTGGTCTTGCTCTCGAGCCCCTGCAGGGCATAGGCCGAAAACATGTCATCAAAAGTCCAGGCGTGGCGCACGCCGGTGATGCTGCCGTCGGCGGCGTAGAGCAGCTCGCTAGTCGCGGTGATCCAGACATGCGGATGCGCCCGCGCCGCGCCGGCTGCGAACGTCATCGCAGCGGCGAGCAACAGGCCGAACAGGGCACGCATGCCCATCAGGCTGCCTTTGCGTCATCGAGCAGGCCGCGCCGGCGGAGCAGCGCGTCGGGCTCCGGCGGGCGGCCGCGGAAGGCTTCATAGGCGGCCTCGGGATCGACCGATCCACCCGAGGAGTAGATGTCGTCGTGCAGGCGCTTTGCCACTGCAGGATCGAAGATGTCGCCGGCCTCCTCGAAGGCGCCGAAGGCGTCGGCGTCCATCACCTCCGACCACATGTAGCTGTAGTAACCGGAGGCATAATTGTCGCCGGAGAAGATGTGGCCGAACTGGGTGGGGCGGTGGCGCAGCGAGATCTCCTCGGGCATGCCGATCTTTTCCAGCTCCTTCTTCTCGAAGGCGCGGACATCCTGCGCGGCGGAAGCCGGCTGGGTGTGGAATTCGAGATCGACCAGCGCCGAGGAGACGAACTCGACCGTGGCAAAGCCCTGGTTGAACTTTCGTGCGGCGAGGAAGCGCTGGAGCAGATCGTCCGGCAGCGGCTCGCCGGTCTGGTAGTGGCGGGCGAACTGCTGCAGCACCTCGGGCCGCTCCTGCCAGTGCTCGTAGAGCTGGGACGGCAGCTCGACGAAGTCGGTGAACACCGCGGTGCCCGAGAGTGACGGATAGGTCACATTGGAGAGCATGCCGTGCAGGCCGTGGCCGAACTCATGGAACAGGGTCCGGGCATCGTCGGGCGACAGCAGCGAGGGCTCGCCGTTCGCGCCCTTGGCGAAGTTGCAGACATTGATGACGAGCGGCGCGATCTCGCCGTCGAGCTTCTGCTGGTCGCGCAGCGAGGTCATCCAGGCGCCGGAGCGCTTCGACGGCCGGGCATAGTAGTCGCCGTAGAACAGCGCCTTGTGCTTGCCGTCCGGCCCCTTTACCTCCCAGACCCTTACATCCGGGTGCCAGGCCGGCACGTCCTTGCGCTCCTCGAAGGTGATGCCGAACAGGCGGGTGGCGCAGTCGAAGGCGGCGGCGATCATGTGATCGAGCGTAAGATACGGCTTGATCGCGGCGTCGTCGAAATTGGCGCGCTGGAGGCGGAGTTTTTCGGCATAGAAGCGCCAGTCCCAGGGCGCGAGCTTGAAATTGCCGCCCTCTTCCGTGATCAGCGCCTGCATCTCGTCGCGGTCGGAGAGCGCACGCGCACGCGCCGGCTTCCAGACCCGCTCCAGCAGGCCGCGCACCGCATCCGGCGTCTTGGCCATGGAATCCTCGAGCCGGTAGGCGGCGAAGGTCGGATAGCCCAGAAGCTTGGCGCTCTCCTCGCGCAGTTGCAGGATCTCGACGATGGTGCCGTTGTTGTCGTTGGCATTGCCGTTGTCGCCGCGCGCCGTGAAGGCCTTGTAGACCTTCTCGCGCAGGTCGCGGCGGGCCGAGCTCTTCAGGAACGGCTCGGTCGAGGAGCGCGACAGCGTGACGATGGCCTTGCCGTCCATGCCGCGCTCTTCCGCCGCAGCCTTGGCGGCTGCGACGAAGCTCTCCGGCAGGCCCTCGCGGTCGGCCTCCCCCAACTCCATGAACCACTCCTGCTCGTCGCCAAGCAGGTGGTGGCTAAAGCCGGTGCCGAGTTGGGCGAGCTTCTCGTTGATCTCCGCCATCCGCGCCTTGGCCTCTTCGGAGAGGCCGGCGCCGGAACGGTGGAAGCGGGTGTAGGTGCGCTCCAGCAGGCGGAGCTGCTCGGGCGAAAGACCAAGACCGGCGCGGTTCTCGTGCAGATGGGCGATGCGACCAAACAGCACGGCGTTCATCATGATCGGATTCCAGTGCCGCGCCATCCGCAAGGAGACCTCCTTGTCGATCTCCAGGATGGCCGGGTTGGAATGCGCCGAGACGAGGTCGTAGAAGACCGCCGCGACCTTGGTGAGGAGCTTGCCGGAGCGCTCCAGCGCCGTGATGGTGTTGGCGAAGTCGGCGGCCGCCGGATCGTTGGTGATCGCCGCGATCTCGGCGGAGTGATCGGCGAAGGCCTGCTCGAAGGCCGGCAGAAAGTGCTCGGGCTTGACCTCGTCGAAGGGCGGGGTCGCAAACGGCGTCACCCAGGCCTTCAGCAGCGGGTTGGTCTCGGGGTCCGTGGTTTGGCGGGGGTCTGACATCGCAAGTCCCGGTTTTTGTGGCTCGATTGTTGGGGTCAGCTATAGCACGCGATGGGGCTTTTTTGGGCCATTTGCCCTTGCTCCCGGCCGCCTTTTCGGGGAGATTGCGGCCCTCGAAGCTACGGACCCCAAAGCTCATGAACGCGCCTGCCTCATCTTCCCGTCAGATCGTCTGGCCAAGCGTCATCACTGTCGTCAGCGCGGCCATCCTGATCGGCGCCGAGGTGTTCGGCGCCGCGTTCGCCGGCGGCTGGGCGCTCGCGATCCTGTTCGGGCTCGGTGATCAGGGCACGCACATCCTGCAGGCTGTGCTGTTCGCGCTCGGCGTGCTCGTGATGACCGCGTTCATCCGCGCGGCTCAGCGCGTCGAGCCGTTCACGAAGCGCCGCTGACGCTTCCTCGCGCGCGCAAGACGCGCGCACGGCTGAGAAAACTTAACGCGCGTTCATCTTCCGCGTCGCTCGCGCAACACTGCGCAAGCAGATGTTAGGCAATTCTGTCCTCAGCCTAAAAAAATTCTTGCGAAGCTGAGTCAAAACGCTTATGTGCGCTCTTGCCCAATTTCGCACGTGCCTGTGGTCGTGTGTCAGTCGGTAGGTATCCGGACAAGAGGCCGGACAGCCGCCAAGGGGTGAAGAAGCCGAGGGGCTCTTCGGAAGTGCGGAAGTCGCGAGACCGAAAGGTCGGACGAGGAAGCAAACCCGGAGCGTCCAGCATCTCTCTCAAAGAGATGCCATGTCGAAGGTGACTTCACTTTTTGCAACCGTGACTGGCAGCCGGAGGCGAACCGGCGCACCCCGCTCTCAACGGGGGACGCGACTTAAAGCAACGACGGATCGGGCTTTTTTGGTCTCTACCGGCAGTCCAACGCCGGCGCGGGCTACTGAAAAGGCTTGTCCTTCATTGCCAGGTGTGCGGGCGGGAACAATCCCAACCAATCCACGGCAGCACAGTCTGGTTTGAGTCTTTGGCTCGTCGCGCCTCCATCGCGCGATCTGGCCGGAGCGCTCTTATCCGACGTCATTTTTTGAACGGATCCCCGTCGCTGGGCCGTTTGGGAGAGTGCTATGACCGAACGTATTCAGGAATTCCTGCGCACCCGCCGCAGCGAGGGCCGGGACACCGAGCCTTGCCTCGTCGTCGACCTCGAGGTCGTGCGCGACAATTACCAGACCTTTGCCAAGGCGCTGCCCGACAGCCGCGTGTTCTATGCCGTCAAGGCGAACCCGTCGCCGGAAGTGCTGTCCCTGCTCGCCTCCATGGGCTCCTGCTTCGACACCGCGACGGTCGCCGAGATCGAGATGGCGCTGGCCGCGGGTGCGACGCCCGACCGCATCTCCTTCGGCAACACGATCAAGAAGGAGCGCGACATCGCGCGCGCCTTCGCGCTCGGCATCCGGCTGTTCGCGGTCGACTGCGTTCCCGAGGTCGAGAAGGTCGCCCGTGCCGCTCCCGGCGCGAAGGTGTTCTGCCGCATCCTCTACGACTGCGCCGGCGCCGAATGGCCGCTGTCGCGCAAGTTCGGCTGCGACCCGGAGATGGCCGTCGATGTGCTCGACGTTGCCAAGCGCCTGGGCCTGGAGCCGTGCGGCATCTCCTTCCATGTCGGCTCGCAGCAGCGCAAGGTGAAGGCGTGGGACCGTGCGCTGGCGATGGCCTCGCAGGTATTCCGCGACTGCGCCGAGCGCGGCATCAACCTGACCATGGTCAACATGGGCGGCGGCTTCCCGACCAAGTACCTGAAGGACGTGCCGCCGGTCGTGACCTACGGCCGCTCGATCTTCCGCGCGCTGCGCAAGCACTTCGGCAACCAGATTCCGGAGACCATCATCGAGCCGGGCCGCGGCATGGTGGGCAACGCCGGCATCATCGAATCCGAGGTCGTGCTCATCTCGAAGAAGAGCGACGATGACGAGGTGCGCTGGGTCTATCTCGACATCGGCAAGTTCGGCGGTCTCGCCGAGACGATGGACGAGTCGATCCGCTACGCCATCCGCACCCCGCATGACGGCGCGGACATGACGCCGTGCGTGCTCGCGGGCCCGACCTGCGACAGCGCCGACGTGCTGTACGAGAAGACCCCGTATCCGCTTCCCGTCACGCTCGAGATCGGCGACAAGCTGCTGATCGAAGGCACCGGGGCCTATACGTCGACCTACTCGTCGGTGGCGTTCAACGGCATCCCGCCGCTGAAGACGTACCACATCTGATTTGCCGCATCTGATCCGCCTCTCGTTCTGAGGCCTGACGAACCCGGGAGCCGGTCCGCCGGCTCCCTTCCTGACATTGCCATTCTGACGACGTCTTGAGCCGGCGTGCTTCTCGCACGCGGGTTCAAGCGGGGACTGACGCGCCATGACTGCTTTTCGGAAGCCACAAGTCGCCCTCACTTCGAAAGCCGCTCCGTTCGCGATCCGTGCGGAACGTGCTGCCGACGTCGCCGCCCGTGAAGCGCTGCTGGATGCCTGCTTTGGCGAGAACCGCCATGACCGCACCTGCCAGCGCCTGCGCGACGGACGTGCACCTGCCGCAGGCCTTGCCCTGTCGGCTGTGCGCGAGGGGACACTCGTGGGAACCGTGCGGCTGTGGCACGTCAGCGCCGGAGGCAGGCCCGCTTTGGTCCTCGGACCGCTGGCGGTGGACCCTGCCTTCCGCGAGCTCGGGATCGGCGCCGCGCTGATGCAACAAGCGCTGGCCGCCGCCCGGGCACGCGGGCATGCCGCCGTGATCCTGCTCGGCGATGCCCCCTACTACGCCCGCTTCGGCTTCTCGCCCGAGAAGACCGGCGCATTGATGCTGCCCGGCCCGTTCGAGCGCGATCGTCTGCTGGCGATCGAATTCCAGGCCGGTGCGCTGGATGGCGTTGAGGGGATGATCGTCCCGACCGGCGCGGCCATGCCCAAACGGAGGGTAGTTCGCGCCCTCCAGGCGCACGCGGCCTAAGGGATTGCCATGATGGCGACGACTTAAGCCGCGTTCCGCGGCGATGCTCGCGCAGGCCCGTTCCTTTAGGGTTGCGCGGGCCTGAGAAACGCCCTTTAACCCGCCAAACACCCCCTTCAGTCGAGGCCCACGACCATGTCCCGTCGCCTGATCTCCACCGGCTCTCCCCTCGAGAAGACCGTCGGCTACAGCCGCGCCGTGATCGACGGCGAGTTCGCCTTCGTCGCCGGAACCACCGGCTATGACTACACGACGATGACGATGCCGGCCGATGTCACGAGCCAGTCACGCAACTGCTTCAAGACCATCGAAGCCGCCCTGAAGGAGGGCGGATTCGAGATGGCCGATATCGTCCGTGCGACCTACTACGTCACCGACGCCAGCTACATCGATGCCCACTTCGCTGTCTGCGGCGAGGTTCTCGGCGACATCAGGCCGGCTGCGACACTGCTTGTCGTCTCCGCCCTCGCCAAGCCCGAGATGAAGGTCGAGATCGAAGTCACCGCCAAGCGCCGCAGCGCCTGATCCACCCCCCACCCTTTGTCTGCCAGCACGTTCCGGAGAAACCATCCCATGAGCCACCCCTCGCAGATCTACGCGAAGATCACTGGTCCCATCGTCATGGTCGGCTTCGGCTCCATCGGCAAAGGCACGCTGCCGATGATCGAGCGGCATCTCGACTACGACAAGTCGCGCGTCACCGTGATCGATCCCAAGGACGAGGGCCGCAAGGCGCATTGCGAGAAGCAGAACGTCCGCTTCATCCAGAAGGCCGTGACCCGGGACAATTACCGGGAGTTGCTGACCCCGCTGCTCACCGAAGGCGGCGGCCAGGGTTTTTGCGTCAATCTCTCGGTCGATACCGGCTCCACCGACATCATGGAGCTCTGCAACGAGCTCGGCGCGCTCTATATCGACACCGTCAACGAGCCCTGGCTCGGCTTCTATTTCGATTCCTCGAAGGGCCCGGAAGCGCGTTCCAACTACGCGCTGCGCGAAGTGACGCTGGCCGCCAAGAAGGCGCGCCCCGCGGGCTCGACGACGGCCGTCTCCTGCTGCGGCGCCAATCCCGGCATGGTCTCCTTTTTCGTCAAGCAGGCGCTGCTCAATGTCGCCGCCGATCTGAAGCTCAATGCCCCCAAGCCGAAGACCAAGGCCGAGTGGGCGGACCTGATGCGGCAGGCCGGTATCAAGGGCATCCACATCGCCGAACGCGACACCCAGCGCTCCAAGTCGCCGAAAGAGCCTGACGTCTTCGTCAACACCTGGTCGGTGGAAGGTTTCCTGTCGGAAGGCGTGCAGCCGTCCGAACTCGGCTGGGGCACCCATGAAAAATGGATGCCCGAGAATGCGCGCACCCACGAAGCCGGCTGCGGCGCGGCCATCTATCTGATGCAGCCCGGCGCCAACACGCGCGTGCGCACCTGGTGCCCGACCCGCGGCGCGCAGTATGGCTTCCTCGTCACCCACAACGAGTCGATCTCGATCTCCGATTACTTCACGGTGCGCGACGCATCGGGTACGGCGGTCTACCGGCCGACCTGCCACTACGCCTACCATCCGGCCGACGATGCCGTGCTGTCGCTGCACGAAATGTTCGGCCGTGCCGCGAAGATGCAGGAAAAGCACCACATCCTCGATGAGAACGAAATCGTCGACGGCATCGACGAGCTCGGCGTGCTGCTGTTCGGCCATGACAACAACGCCTATTGGTACGGCTCGCAGCTCTCCATCGAGGAGACCCGCAGACTCGCGCCCTACCAGAACGCCACCGGCCTGCAGGTGACCTCCGCCGTGCTCGGCGGCATGGTGTGGGCGCTGGAAAACCCGAACGAAGGCATCGTCGAAGCCGACGAGATGGATTTCGATCGTCTGCTGGAGATCCAGCTGCCGTATCTCGGCCCGGTGAAGGGTTTCTACACCGACTGGACGCCGCTGACGGATCGTCCGGGACTGTTCCCGGAAGACATCGACACGAGCGATCCCTGGCAGTTCCGGAATGTCCTGGTGCGTTGACCTCTCAGCGCTTCCGGTCGATAGCGATGCCCGGCCTTGTGCCGGGCATTTCTTTTTGCCGACCTATTTCGCCAAGTAATCGAACGCCACGCTGCCGAGCCCGAGCGTCAGGTCCGCTTTGAAATGCAGCGCGGAGACCACCTCGCGCACCGGCAGGCGGGCGACGTCGCAGAGTGCGTGGGGAAACAGCCCGAGCGCGGCAGGGCCGGTCCAAGCTTCCTTCAGCACGACATCATCGAGATGAAACCGCACCAGCTCGCAGATCCGCGGGCTGCCGTCGACATGCGGGATGATCTTCAGGATGAAGTTCGGCGCCGCCATCGATTTCAGCACCGTGTCGTGGTCGACCTTGCGGTGCTTGTAACCCATCGTGGCCGAAGCGCAGAGGACCGAGCCGTAATGCAGCGAGCCGACCAGGACGTCGCTCTCGATCTCGATCTTGGGCCTTGCGAGCTTCTTCGGAAAGCCCCACAGCTCGCGGCCGCCGGCGATCGGGGCCTCGTCGTCCAGATACATCGCGTGGGTGTAGCCGCCCTCCTCGCCCTTGAAGCGGACCGGGATCACCTGCCCGGTTTCGGTGTAGTCGCCGAATCCGGTCGAGTCGGGCATCCGGATGAACTCGTATTTCACCACCGGCTCCGCCACCTCAAGCGGCTCGGGCACGATGGCGGCGAGGGCTTCGGGATCGGTCCTGTAGGTGATGATGAAATATTCGCGGTCGAAGAAGCGATATGGCCCCGGCGGGAATGCCGGGTTGGTGAGCGGCATCGAATAGGCGGTGCGGCGGACGTCTTCGATCTTCATGGGAGGCCCCATCTGTCGTTGGCGCGACAGATTATGGAACGGGCCGGTTGCCGAGGCGAGATCAAATGCGCGTCACAATACGCCGGCCGCCGGGCTACTTCTCCTTGATCGGCGGCGCGATCTTCTCCGCGGGCGCCGCCGGCAGTGCCGGCTTGGTCGCCGCACCCCGCGTCTGCGGGTCGGGGCGCGCGGGCTCGGGGGCCGGCGTGGTCGGCCGGTCGCCGCCGGGCTTGGCTTCCGCGGGCGTCTTATCCTGATCGCCGGATGGCGTGCCCTGGAGCGGTTGGGTCGCCTGCGCCGTCTGCATCCGGCTCTCGGCCCGGATCTGCGCCAGCGAGAGGCCTGACACCACGGCGCCTGCTGCGAGCAGCGAGCATGCGACCATCAGGTCACGTTTCAGTCTGCGCTTGTCATTTGGGCCGGGCATGTCGATCACCGCCTTTATCCGCGGGATCAACGAACTTGCCCGACTGCGGTTCCGTGGCGGACGAGGCGGGAACCGTGCCTTCGCGCGCCAAAACGCCGCGCTCAGTCTGAGGTGTTAACTTCCCAGGTGGCGTGGCGCACGCCCGGCAGGTGCTGAAGATTGGTCGCCACCGCGTTGAGCTCGTTCGGATCGACTGCGGTCGCAACCAGCTTTGCGACGACCTCGAGAATATCATCCCCGATCTCAACCACGTCGATATCGGCCACCGGATATTTCGCGGCCTCCAGCTTTTCAACGAGGCGGTCGCGCATGTCGGGCAGGGCGTCGGCCGCGACGGCGAGCTTGAAATAGTAGGTCGCCTCCGAGGCCTTCTCGTTCAGCGGAATGCGGTTGATGGCGTTGACCAGTGGGCGCAGCATGGTGTTGCCGGCGATGACGAACACGGTCAGCGCGGCCGCCTGTGCGACCATGTCGGCGCCGGCGCAGGAGCCGACCGCGGCCGAAGCCCACAGCGTCGCCGCGGTGTTGAGCCCGCGGACGTCCATGCCCTGCTTCATGATGACGCCGGCGCCGAGGAAGCCGATGCCTGAGACGACATAGGAGATCACGCGGACCGCGCCGTCGGCGCCGGTCAGGTGCATGGCGAGATCGACGAAGGCGGCGGCACCGACCGCGACCAGCACGTTGGTGCGCAGGCCCGCGGTGCGCTGGCGGTACTGCCGCTCGGCGCCGATCAGCGTGCCCAGCACGAAGGCCGTGAAGAGGCTGACCAGCGTGTCCGCGAAGTCAGCAATCTGGAATGTCGTCAAAAACCGCATGGTCCCTCGCACGGGTTGGCAAACGATCTATGCGAGAGTGCCGACGAGGTCAATTTGAACGGGCACCGGCTGTGGAAGCCGATGCCCGGTCGTCTTGTTTTCTCCGCCTTAGTGAGCGGCCGCGAGCAACGTCTGCTGGGGCGGCGTGTAGTTCAGCACGGTGCCGCCGTTGCCGTCGGAGGCGAGCACGAAGGACGAGGCCGAGTATTGCGCCAGCAGAGCCCAGGAGTAGCTCTGGCCGCCGTCGGTCGTGACCGTCAGATTGTTCGCGCTGTCGACATCGACACTACTGACCACCGTGTTGCGGAAGTCGATGGTGTCATCGCCGCCGAAATTGGCGATCGAGCCGGCCAGGCCCGCCGGCATGTCCAGCACCAGCGTTGCGCCGCCGGAGCCACCGAAATCGACGTTCTGGAGCAGGCCGCCAGCGTAGACATGCTCGCTGCCGCCATCCAGATGCGCGTTTGAGACGTTGCCGCCCGCCCCCACATCCTGCTCGCCACCGCCGCTGACCGTCGTTGCGGTCGCAGCGCCTGCGACGAACTGATAGCCGCCATTGATCGTCGCGCTGCCGTCGGTAGCGCCGGCGTCCACGTACTGGAAGCCGCCGGCTGCGATCGTCGTGCCCGTTGTCGCGCCACCGGAGCCGACATATTGCCGCCCACCGGCATTGATGACGGTGCCGGCAGCGTGGCCATTGCCGAGCACCTGCTGATTGCCGTCGAGCACGGTGTCGGTGACGGTACCTTGGTAAACATCCTGGTAGCCACCCGCCGCGACCGTCGTTCCGGCGGCGCTACCGCCCTGATAGACGTGTTGGGAGCCGCCACTCGCGACGAGGACGCCATTCGCCGTGCCGTAATCGTATTGATTGCCGCCGGCGCCCACCGTCGTGCCCGTCGCCGTTCCGCTCAGATATTGCGTTCCGCCGTCGATCGTCGAGTTGACGTCGCGGCCGCCGGCGGCAACGGACTGCTGTCCGCCAGCCTTGATCGTGGTGTGGGCCGAGGTGCCGTTAGCGTAGACCTGCCCGAAACCGTACAACAGGGTATCTGTCGCACGCCCACCGGCGCGGATGTCCTGATAGCCGCCGGCTTCGATCATCGCGCCGGTCGTGCCGGTGCCAAAAACATGCTGCTGGCCGCCGTTCTTGACCACCGATCCGGTCGAGATGCCGTAGTCTTCTTCGATTCCGTTGCGCAAGACGGTCGCCCCGACCGAGGTGCCGCGGACAACAAGGCTCGGGTTGAAGGACGAGGAGGCCGCCGCGACGATCGCGTTCTCAAGTGAGGCGCCGCTCGCTAGCGTGTAGCCAAAGGCGAGAGGGATCGATTGCGACACGCCGGTATTGCCGGCGGCGTCGCGCAGACGGGCCGTCACATAGGAAAGTCCGGTTGCCGGAGACAGATTGTCCAGCCGCCAGGTGCCGTCGGCGGCGCTGGTGACTGCGTGATCCGTTGGACCAAACGACAAGGTGAGCGCGGAGGTCGCGTCAGCCAGGTCGAGCGTGCCCCGGACGGTGATCGAAAAGGGCGTTGCATCGGAATTTTCGATGCTCGTGATCGCGAGGACGGGGGCGGTCGCATCGACCGTAAAGGTGAATGCGGGCCCGGGGTTGCTATGGTTGCCCAGGCTATCCGTGGCGGTCGCGGCGTAGCTGTAGGTCGAGCCGTCCTGGAGGCCGGACACGCCGAGGCTCCAGCTGCCGTCGCTGCCAACCGTGGTGACGCCAACGACGGAATTGTCGCCGGCATTCGTGACCGTGACGGTGTCTCCGGCATTGCCGGAGCCGGACAGGGTCGTCATCCCGCCATGGAAGTGCGCCGCGTTGATGTAATTGTTGCCGTCCGCACCCGGCGTCACGTCCGCATCGACGATCGTCAGGGCCGGAGGCGTGCGGCTGATCGTATATTGCGTGGTGGTCGAATTCGGCGCGGTGAGGAAAACATCCTCGCCGGTCGAGGAGTTGCTCGTTGTCCACTCCACCACCACGTCGGCTTTTCCGTCTCCATTGAGGTCACCGACGGTGATTCCGTTGGCGCCCGAAGCGAGCGGCAACGTCACCGCCGGGCCGAACGTGCCGTCACCGCGACTGTAGAAGGTCGAAAGCGTATTGTTGCTGCTAGCGACCACGGCGAGGTCCGTTTTACCGTCGCCATTGAAGTCCGCGGCCGCCAAGTTCCAGATGGGCGCCGGTGTCAGGAAGGTCTGTGGCGACGCGAAGGTGCCGTCGCCGTTGCCGAGCAGGATCGCAATCGAGTTGTTGGTTCCGAGTGCAAGATCAAGCTTGCCGTCGCCGTTGAAGTCGCCGCTGATCGTTCTGGATGAGGTGCCGGCCGTGATCGGGGATTGGAACGTGCCATCCCCGTTGCCAAGCCGCACGGCAACCGGCGAACTTGACGAGTCCTGCACAAGCAGATCGATCTTTCCATCGCCGTTGAAATCTCCGCTCGCGAAGGCGTTGGAGGCATTCGTGGCAATGGGCGATCCGAAAGAACCATCGCCGTTACCGAGCAGCAGCGACGTGCCGATGTTGTTCGACATGATCACGTCGGCCCTGCCGTCGCCGTTGAAGTCGGCAAACGCCCTGATATTGCCGCCAGTGCTGCCACCCGTCGCATACTTCGTCGCCGCCGCGAACGTGCCGTCGCCATTGCCCAGCCTGACGTCCAGGGTCCCGGTGAAGATGTTGCCCATCAGGACGTCCAGCTTGCCGTCGCCGTTGACGTCGCCGAGTCGAATCGACGATTCCAGCTCCGAGGCGCCGGTCAGCGAGGTTTGCGTGAACTGGCCCGTGCCGTCATTGTTCCTGACATCAAGAAAGTATGCGGAAGCGCTGACGGTTCGGATGTACACCATATCCTGCTTGCCATCGCCGTTGACGTCGCCGACCGCCGCCGTGTTGATGATGCTGAAGCGCGGACCGCTCATCTGCGTTTCGGACTGGAACGGCCCGACATAATAGCCGCTGGAATCGTGCACA
Source organism: Bradyrhizobium sp. 215_C5_N1_1 (assembly GCF_052075935.1). Taxonomy (NCBI): domain Bacteria; kingdom Pseudomonadati; phylum Pseudomonadota; class Alphaproteobacteria; order Hyphomicrobiales; family Nitrobacteraceae; genus Bradyrhizobium; species Bradyrhizobium sp. 215_C5_N1_1. The sequence goes on from NZ_CP197228.1 coordinate 7,877,872, forward strand.
TTGGTGCCGGTCAGTTGCAGCCCCAGCGAACCGCTGCCCGAGCCGGTGTTGACCGTGACCGTGTAGCTCGCGCCGTTGCTGCCAGCCACCGGCGTGATGTCCGTGATGCCGGCACCATTGATGCTCCCCGTCGTGGCGAGGGTGAACTGATCGACCGTGACGCCGGACACCGGCTTCGGAAAGGTGACGGTGTAGTGCACGACGGACGCGTCGGTCGACGACGGATCGGTGCCTGTGATGCTGACGAGCGTCGGAAGAACGGGGATGAGTGGCATGGGGATTCCCTGGCGTGGCGCTTGATGCGAGGATTCGAATTGCACGCCGGCTCCGGACAGGCCGACGCCAAGCGCAACTGATCGCGCGGCAGCAATTCGAAATTGCACGCCGTGCTCTCTACATCTGCGACCCTACAGGGACTGCTTGTCGGTTATGTTACACATTAACGATAAACAACATAACGCAGGGAGCCTGTGCCTCGCAGAAACCGGTCCCTCGCAAGATCGACAGACGATCCATGCGAGAGTTGCGCCGCGGTCAATTTGAACGGGCATCGGCGCTATGGAAGCCAATGCCCGTCCGTCTTGGTTTTGCCTGCCTTAGTGAGCGGCCGCGAGCAAGGTCTGCTGTGGCGGCACATAGCTCAGCATCGTTCCGCCGTTGCCGTCGGCCGCGAGCACGAAGGACGAAGCTGCGTACTGCGCCAGCAGCGCCCAGGAGTAGCTCTGGCCGCCGTCGGTCGTGACCGTCAGATTGTTCGCGCTGTCGACATCGACACTACTGACCACCGTGTTGCGGAAGTCGATGGTGTCGTCAGCGCCGAAATTGGCGATCGCGCCAGACAGGCCCGTCGGCGCGTCGAGCACCAGCGTTGCGCCGTTCGAGCCGCCGAAATCGACGTTCTGGAGCAGGCCGCCAGCGTAGACATGCTCGCTACCGCCGTCGAGATGCGAATTCGCAGCGATGCCGGTTGCGCCGACATCCTGCTCGCCGCCGCCGCTGACGGTGGCGCCGGTCGCCGTGCCCGCCACGAACTGGTAGCCGCCGCTGATCGTGGCACTGCCGTCGGTGGCGCCGGAGTCCACATACTGGAAGCCGCCGGTCTCGATGGTCGTGGCGGTGGTTGCGCCGCCCGAACCGACATATTGCCGCCCGCCGGCATTGATGGTGGTGCCGGTGGCATGGCCGTCCGTGAGCACCTGCTGCTCACCGTCGAGCACGGTGTTGGTGACTGTCCCCTGGGAAACGTCCTGATAGCCGCCCGCCGCAACGGTCGTGCCATCCGCACTGCCGCCCTGATAGACATGCTGGATGCCGCCGCTCTCGACAAGAACCGCGATAGACGTCCCGTAGTCGTACTGAACGCCGCCTGCGCCAACGGTCGCGCTCGTCGTTGACCCGACGATGTACTGCCGGCCACCAGCGATGGTCGCACCGCTGTCGGTGGCGCCGGCGTCGACATACTGGAAGCCGCCGATCGCGATGGTCGTATTGGTGGTCGCGCCACCGGAGCCGACATATTGCCGGCCACCGGCATTGATGACGGTGCCGGCAGCCTGGCCACCGGCAAGCACCTGCTGATTGCCGGCGAGCACGGTGTTGGTGGCCGTCCCCTGGTAGACGTCCTGATAGCCGCCCGCAGCAACGGTGGTGCCGCTGGCACTGCCGCCCTGATAGACGTGTTGGGAGCCGCCGCTCTGGACCATTGCGCCGGTCGCTGTGCCGTAATCGTATTGATTGCCACCCGAGCCGATCGTGGCATTCGCGCTGCTGCCCGTCACATATTGCGTACCGAAGACAGTCGCATCGTGGTCGGCGCCGGCCGTGCTTTGGGTGCCAAGAGCCTCGATGACGGTGCCGTAGGTGCTGCCGTTGACGTAGATGTTCTGGAGTCCGCCCGACTTGATCGTGGTGTGGATCGCCGTGTTGCCGACCGTTTGCGTGCCATAAAGCACCGTGTCCTTGGCGGTCCCCTGGAAGCTCACGAGCTGAGTGGCGCCAGCCTGCACCAGGGTCCCGGTCGCCGTGCCGTATTCGAGCCCTTGGCTCCCACCATTGTATATCGTTGCCCCGGTCGAGGTCCCGCGGACGATTTCGCCCGCGCCAGAGAGAACGATCGCGCCGGTCTCCGCGGCGTTGGAATCCACGGTGAAGAAACTGTCGACAACCACCGCGTTGGCGAGCTGCGTGCTGGAGACAAGCGTATAGTTGCCCCTGATGAGCGTATAGGTCGGCGAGGCGCCGACATTGCCTGCGGCATCCGAGAATCTAGCCACGATCGTCGTCAATCCGTATGGCACGACCTGGCTATTGAACTGCCACGATCCGGTCGCGCTGGAGACGATCACGTCGGTCCCTCCGATCGAGACGGTCACCTGCGCCGGCACGTCGGTCGTCCCCTGCAGGGTGACCTTCGGGTTTGACACCGACGAGTCGGCCGACAAATTGATGCCCGTGATCCCGAGCGATGCGGTCGCATCGACCGTGAAGGTGAACGCCGGGCCGACGCTGCTGTTGCCGTGGGAGTCGGTCGCAGCCGCGACATAGCTGTAAGTGGTGCCGTCCTGCAGGCCGGACACGCCGAGGCTCCACGTGCCGTTCTGGCCGACCGTGGCCGTGCCGACGACTGCGTGAGTCATGGCGTCGGTGACCGAGATGGTGTCGCCGGCATTGCCGGTGCCGGCCAACGTCGTCGCCCCACCATGGAAATGCGCCGCGTTGATGTAATTGTTGCCGTCGGCGCCGAGGGTGACGTCCCCGTCGGTGATGGTCAGAGCCGGCGACGTCCGTACGATCGTGTACGCCGGTCCCGTCTCGCTGGATGAACCGGTCAGCAGGATATCGGTGCCCGAACTTTGAGTGAAAGGATTGGTGCCGAATTGATATCCGACCAGAACGTCGGCCTTGCCGTCGCCGTTCAGGTCACCGGCGCCGATCTGCCCGGCGGTCTTGTCGAGCGGCGAGATCCTCACTTGCCCGAACGTGCCGTCGCCGTGACCGAAGAAGGTCGAGAGCGTGTTGTTGGTTCCGACGACCACGAGATCAGCCACGCCATCGCCGTTGATGTCGGCGACCGCGCCGGATCCGATCGTACCCGCCGCCTGAAGAGTCGTCCCGGACGAGGTGAAAGTGCCGTCGCCGTTGCCGAGCAGGATCGAGATTGTGGCGCTGCTGACGGCCGCCATGTCGAGCTTGCCGTCACCGTTGAAATCGCCGGTGAGGACAGATGTCGCCGTCCCGACCGGGGACGACGGAGCCTGGAACGTGCCGTCACCATTGCCGAAGCTCAGCGCTATTGCCAGATTGGTCGAATTCCTCGTCACGAGGTCGAGCTTGCCGTCTCCATTGAAGTCACCATAGGCGATGGAGCTGACCCCGAGATTCGTGGTGATGGCAGTCCCAAACGTACCGTTGCCATTTCCTGGCAGGACCGTACTGCCGACGACGATGTCGAGCACGCCATCGCCGGTCACGTCGATCACTTTAGGTGTTTGATAGACGCCGCTGCCGGCGGAATAGCTCGTGTTGGCCCCGAACGTGCCGTTACCGTTGCCGAGACGAACAGTCACGGTACCGTCGAGGGTGACCTGTGCGATGTCCAGCTTGCCGTCGCCATTCAGATCGGCAAGCGCCAGCAAGGGCAATAGGCCTGGGCTCGAGGTGTTCGAGGCTGAGGAGAAGTGACCGGTGCCGTCGTTCAGCGCCACGCTGACGTAGCTCGGGTTGACGAAAAAGTTTGTCCCCATCACGACGTCCAGCTTCCCGTCTCCGTTGACGTCGCCGATCGCGAAGGACGTCGGGCTGTTTACGGTCAGCTTCGATTCGGATTGGTACGGTCCGACATAGTAACCATTGGTATCGTGGACGTTGCTTCCCGTGAACTGGAGCGCCACCGAGCCGGAGCCGAATCCGGTATTCACCGTGACCGTATAGCTCGAAAGATTGCTGCCGGCGACCGGTGTCACGTCGGTGATGCCCGCGCCGCCGATGCTGCCACTCGTTGCAAGGCTGAACTGATCAATCGTGACGCCAAGAACAGGCTTCGAGAACGTGACGGTGTAGTGCACCGTTCCGGCGTCGGTCTGGGTCGGATCGGTCGCTGTGATGCTGGTGATGGTCGGAAGATCGGGGATGACGGGCATCTGAATTCCCTGCGGTGGCGCGTGTTGATGCGAGGATTCGAAATGCACACTGGCCCCGGAAAAACCGGCGCCAGGCACATTCGATCGCACGGCAGCAATTCGAAATTGCACGCCGTGCTCTCTACATCTGCGACCCTACAGAGGCTGCTTGTCGGTTATGTTACATGATAACAAAAATAACATAACAGGGAGAGGCTGTGGATAGTCGGCCTCATAGCTCCAGCAGACCGCCGTCCCCATTTTCGTCGGCGAAGGCCAGCAGCGTGCCCTTGGCGTTCCAGGCAATCGCTGCGACCGGAGGGGTGCCATTGCGGCGGACCAGGATCTCGGCGCCGTCCTCGAGCCGCACCATCAGCACGGTGCCGTCGCTGTAACCGGCGGCGAGGATGTCGTTCTTCGGATGGCAGGCGACCACCGACACGCGCGCCTGCAGCGGCGCGAGCATCGCGGGCTCCTTGCCCATCGGGCCGTCCTTGCTGCCGAACGGCCAGATGATGATGGTGTCGGCACCCGAAGTCGCCAACCCTTTGCCGCCCGCGCTCCAGGACATCGAACGGACGCGGCCGGGATAGCCGGTCATGCGCATGTGCCTGTTGTCGGCAAGCCGCCAGCCGTGCAGCGCCGCCTCGTGCATCGTGGTGACCAGGAACTTGTTGTCGGGGCTGAAGGTGACGCCGAGATGCGAGCCGGCCCAGGGCAGGAATTCGGCGGATCCTTCCATGTTCGGAAACCACAGCGTCGCGCCGTTGTAATGCGCGATCGCGAGCCGCAGGCCCTTCGGCGCGAAGGCGAGGCCGCCGACGGTCGAGGGCACCTCGAGCGACTTCTCCTCGGTCTTGCCGCTCTTGACGGTGGCCGTCTTGCCGGCCGACCAGGCATAGGCCCCGTCGGGATGCAGCGCCACCGCGTCGATCCAGCGCCGCTTGGGGTCGGTGGCGAGCAGCGTCACCTCACCCTTGGCGTCGAGCGACACGACCTTGCCGTCGTCGCCGCCCATGATGAGGCGCTTGCCATCGGAGGCGGTCGACAGAATGCCGCCGCCATGCACGGCGACCGTCGTGATCTCGCCCTTGGCGTCGACGAACGCGACATTCTCCTCGCCGCTGACGAAGGCGGCGCGGGGCCCGAGGAAATACACCGAGGTCACGCCCATGCCGAGCGTAACAGGCTTGACGCGATCGGTGACGGAGACGATCGAGGCGGAATCGGGGGCCGGCGTAAATTCTTTCATCACGAGACGATGCAGCTCTCAAAACCCTCGCGAATGGCCTTTTCCGGCAATTCGCGACCGATGAAGACGAGGCGGCTCTCGCGCGGCTCGCCGTCCTTCCACTTCCGCTGGTGGTTGCCCTCCAGCATCATGTGGACGCCCTGGAAGACATAGCGGTCATCATCGTCGTGGAAGGCGAGGATCCCCTTCGAGCGCAGGATCTTGCCGCCCTCGACCTGCACCAGGTTCTGGAGCCAGGGCATGAACACGTTCGGATCGAGCGGCTTGTCGGTCTTGAGCGACAGCGACTGCATGTCCTCGTCGTGATAGTGCTTCAGGCCGTGGCCGTGATCATGGTGGTGATGGTCGTGGCCATGGTGGTGATGATCATGGTCGTGGTCATGATCATCGGCCTCCAGGAAATCCGGCTCGATGTCGAGGATGCGGTCGAGGTCGAAGGCGCCGCGGTCGAGCACGTCCGCCAGGGCGACCGAGCAGCGCTCGGTGCGATGCAGCTTGGCATAGGGGTTGATGGCGCGGATGCGGGCCTCGACCTCGGCAAGCTCCGGCTTGGTGACGAGATCGGTCTTGTTCAGCACGATGACGTCGGCGAACGCGATCTGGTTCTTGGCCTCGGGCGCATCCTTGAGCCGGTCGGACAGCCATTTGGCGTCGGCGACCGTGACGACCGCGTCGAGCCGCGCGTTCTTCTGCACGTCCTCGTCGACGAAGAAGGTCTGGGCGACAGGCGCGGGATCGGCAAGGCCGGTGGTCTCGACGATGATGGCGTCGAACTTGCCCTTGCGCTTCATCAGGCCGTCCATGATGCGCACGAGGTCGCCGCGCACGGTGCAGCAGATGCAGCCGTTGTTCATCTCGAACACTTCCTCATCGGCGCCGATGATGAGATCGTTGTCGATGCCGATCTCGCCGAATTCGTTGACGATGACGGCGTATTTCTTGCCGTGGTTTTCCGACAGGATGCGGTTCAACAGCGTGGTCTTGCCGGCGCCGAGATAGCCGGTCAGCACGGTCACGGGAATTTTTTGGGACGCTTCAGACATGACAACTCCGGGTCGGGCTTTTCCGCGCGACGCGAGGCGGGGTGGCCCCCTGCCCTAGTGGTCAAGCGCGCTGGTCAGGGCCTTTATATTGTGCCTGACCATATCAATGTAAGTGGGTGCAAGCCCCTTTTCGCCGGTCAAACCGTCCGAAATCAGGGTCCCGCCGACCTTGGCCCCGGTCTCGGCCGCGATCCGCCGGATCAGACGGTCATCACTGATGTTTTCCAGGAACACAGCCGGGATCTTTTGGGCCTTGATCTGGCCGATGATGGCGGCGATGTCCCGCGCGCTGGGCTCGGTCTCCGTGGAGACCCCCAAGGGGGCCACGAACTGGACACCGTATTCGGCGGCGAAATAGCCGAAGGCGTCGTGGGTGGAGATCACCTTGCGCCGCTCCGGCGGGATTTTCGCCACGGCCTCCCGCACCTCGCGGTCGAGCGCTTCGAGCTTGTCCAGATAGGCCTTTGCCCGGGCGCGGAAGAACTCGGCGTCGTCAGGGTCGGCCGCGGCCAGCGCATTGGCGATGTCGCTCACATAGATCCTGGCGTTGGGGACGGACTGCCAGGCATGCGGGTCCGCGGCCGAGCCGAGCTTCAGCGGTACGATGCCGGCACTCACGGTGACCACCTGCGCCTTGCTTCCTGCGGACTGCACCAGACGGGGCAGCCAGCCTTCGAGGCCGAGCCCGTTGACGATGACGAGGTTTGCATCCGCAATCCGCTTCGCATCGCTTGGCGCGGGCGTGTAGACGTGGACGTCGCTGTCGGGGCCGACCAGCGTCGTGACGTCGACCCGATCGCCGCCAACGGTCCGGACGAAATCGCCGAGGATCGAGAAGCTCGCGACGACGTTGAGCCGCTCGGCCGCATGCAGCGGCGAGGCGATCAGCAGGAGCACACAAAGCAGGAGACGCCGCATCGTCACGCTTCCAGATGCCGGCCGGGAAACATCTGCCGGACGATACCACCGACGCGGCCGAACAGCACCGAGACGATGTAAAGCACCGTCGCCAGCAGAATGATCGCAGGGCCCGACGGCACGCGGGTCTGGAACGACAGCACAAGGCCCGCATAGCCCGAGACGGCGGCAGCGACGACGGCGATGCAGATCATCACAGTGAGATCGCGCGACCAGAACCGGGCAATGCCCGCCGGCAGGATCATCAGGCCCACCGCGAGCAGCGTGCCCAGCGCCTGAAAGCCATTGACGAGGTTGATCACGACGAGCGCGAGGAAGGCGAGATGCGCGGGACCGCCGGCGCGGCTGACGGTGCGCAGGAACAGGGGATCGACGCTCTCGATCACCAGCGGGCGATAGATCACCGCGAGCACCAGCAGCGTCACCGTGGCGTTGAAGGCCACCACCAGCAGGGTCTGGTCGTCCATCGCGAGAATGTTGCCGAACAGCACGTGCAACAGGTCGATGTTGGTGCCCTTGATCGAGACGATGGTGACGCCCAGCGCCAGCGAGGCCAGATAGAAGGTCGCAAGCGAGGCGTCCTCCTTCAGCCCGGTCGAACGCGCGACCACGCCGGCGAGGATCGCAACCGCAAAGCCTGCAACCAGGCCGCCGGCCGTCATCGCGAACAGATTGAGGCCGGAGAGCAGGAAGCCGACGGCCGCGCCAGGCAGGATCGCATGCGCCATGGCATCGCCGACGAGGCTCATCCGCCGCAGCATCAGGAACACGCCGATCGGCGCGCCCGCCAGCGACAGCGCGATCACGGCGGCGAGCGCGCGCCGCATGAACTCGAATTCGGTGAACGGGCCGATCAGCGCGTCATAGATCATCTGCGATCACGCCGCCCGCGAGTGTCCGTCCTCGGCGCAAGCCGTGGCACTATCGTCAAAAGCCTCGCACATCCGCATCGCGACCAGCAGGTTTTCCGGCGTCAGCACCTCCGCCGTCGGTCCCCAGGCCACGGGGCCGCGCGCCAGCACCAGTGTTTCGGTGAAATGGTTGCGCACCATTTCCATGTCGTGCAGCGCGGCGAGCACGGTGCGGCCTTCGCCGTGCCAGTGCTTCACCAGCGCGAGCAGATCGGCCGTGGTCTTGCTGTCGATGGCGTTGAAGGGCTCGTCGAGCACGATCAGGCGCGCGTCCTGGAGCAGCACGCGCGCGAACAAGATGCGCTGCATCTGCCCGCCCGAGAGCGTGCCGATGGGGCGGTTCTCAAAGCCGTTGAGGCCGACGGAGGCGATCGCGCGCAGGATCTTCTCCCGCGCAGCCTTGCCGATGCCCCCGAACAGGCCCGCGTCGCGCCACAGCCCGGTGCCGACGAAGTCGAACACCGAGATCGGGAAGCTGCGGTCGATCTCCGCGCTCTGCGGCAGATAGGCGATATCGCGGCTATCGAGCCCGCCGAGATGGATGCTGCCGTCGAGCGGCCGGAGGATGCCGACGATGCCGCGCAACAGCGTCGACTTGCCGGCGCCGTTCGGGCCGATCACGGCGACCAGCGCACCGGAGGCGACCTCGCCGTTGAGATGATGCACGGCCGGATGCCGGTCGTAGCCGAGCGTGACATTATGGAAGTGCACGGCCGCCATGGTCACCTCATCGCCAGGAAGACCACGCCCCAGAGCACGGCGCAGACGGCAAGCGCGGCCGCGAGGCGGCCGGCCATGGTCATGCGCAGGATCGACCAAGGCGCGTCCTGGGCCGGATGGGGCGAGGCCGCATCATGGACATGGGCGTGGGTATGGTCGTGCCCATGCGAATGCCCGTCGCCATGAGAATGGTCATGAACGTGGTCGTGGTGATGGGCGTGGGACGCGGCGGGAACCATGCCAGCGACGTTATATTATAACATTACCCCTGTCCACGGCCGGCTCAGGGCTTGCCGATCACCATCGCGATGGCGGCGGCGACGAACGGGAACGGCACCGAGACGGCGCAGCGGAACCAGACGAACCGGGCCGGCATGAACGGGATTTCCCATAAAATCACCCGCTGGAAGGCGAACAGGGCCCAGGCCACGACATAGGCGACCACCTGCGGCACCCCACCGCCCGACTTCAGCGCTACCGTGCCGATGGAAAAGCCGATCACGGGTCCGCCGGGGGTGGCGGCGCCGGCGACCACGGCGGTCGCAACCCCGAGCCAGCCGCTGTCCGGCCCGAGCCAGCCGGTGATCACCTCCTGCGGGATGATGGCGGCGATGTAGCCGGAGCCGATCACTCCGAGCGCAATGCGCGGCACGATGTTGATGAAGTCCATGGAGCCTTCGCGGAGCGAGGCCTTGAACACCGGTGGGCCGCGGCGGAAGGCGATCAGGCCGACGCCGAACACCGAGCCCCACAGCAGGATGTCGATCAGAAGCGCCGCGCTCAAGTCTCGTCGTCCTTCGCGGCCGGCTGCGGATAGATCCGGACATAGACGAAGCGGCCGAGCGCGCCGGCGAGCACCGGCAGCGGCAGCGAGATCAGGATCCGCCACAGTGTGAAGTCGGTGCCCATGATCGGGATTTCCCAGGCCACCGCGCGGCCGTACCCGATCAGGGTCCAGCTCACGACCATGGCGATGGTGGCGCCGAAATCGGCGCCGACAGCGAGCAGCGCGCTCGCCACCGGATAGGCGGTGAAGGGTCCGCCCGGCAGGATCGCGCCGAAGGCGGTGCCGATCAAAAGGCCCATCAGGCCCGATTTCGGCCCGAGCGAGCGCGAGACTTTTTCGTGCGGCAGGATTTCGGAGATGAAGGCCCCGAGCAGGCAGCCCGCCAGCACGCGCGGCAGGATGCCGCCGAACAGCGAGAGGTCGTGCGTGAGAATCTCCAGGACACCGTCTGTGCCATCACGCCGCCAGACCAGGCCCGCGCTCACCGCCACCAGCACCGCGATGATGATGGTCGACCAGCCGATCGGCTTGCGCACACGCCCCGGCCGCGGCTCGGACTCCGCGTCCTCGGCAGGCGCCGGATTGTTCGGGGAAGGCTCTGACAACGGGCTCGGTGGGCTCGAGGGTGATGCCCATCCTGATTAAGGGCGCCGCCCATGCGATGCAAACAGTACGATGATGGGAAGCGATGCGCATCTCGCGCAGGGCCATGCGAAGCAGCAGTCGAATTCCGCACAGCAAAAAGGCGGCCGCGCATGCGACCGCCTCTTCGAGTTCGTCATCCCGGAGCGGCGACGCCGCACCCGGAAAGTGTGATGGCTCAGGCCTTGTCGAACAGGGACTCGACGTATTCCCAGTTCACGAGGTTCTCGACGAAAGCCTTCAGATAGTCCGGACGGCGGTTGCGATAGTCGATGTAGTAGGAGTGCTCCCAGACGTCCACGCCGAGGATCGGGGTAGCGCCGTGCACCAGCGGATTCTCGCCGTTCGGGGTCTTGGCGATCTCGAGCTTGCCGTTCTTGACCTGCAGCCAAGCCCAGCCGGAGCCGAACTGGCCAACGCCGGCCGCCTGGAAGTCCGTCTTGAACTTCTCGAAGCCGCCGAGGTCCTCGTTGATCTTCTTCTCGAGCTTGCCCGGCAGCTTGGTGCCGCCGCCATTGGGCTTCATCCAGCTCCAGAAGTGGATGTGGTTGTAGTGCTGGCCGGCATTGTTGAACACGGCCGGGTTCTTGCCGAACGAGCCCTTGACGATCTCCTCAAGGGACTTGCCTTCCCATTCGGTGCCCTTAAGCGCGTTGTTGCCGTTGGTGACGTAGGCCTGATGATGCTTGTCGTGGTGGAATTCCAGCGTCTCCTTCGACATGAACTGGCCGAGGGCGTCATAGGCGTAAGGGAGTGGGGGCAGCGTAAAGGTCATGGGTTGTTGTCCGCGACTGATGGGGAACTGGCTTAACGGGGACTCTTATAGAAGGTTCCACCGCCGTTAAATACCGCCAATTTGCGAAATTGCGTGATGCGGCCGATTGGCCGGATTGCATAAAATCGACGCATCGTGGGGCGCGCTTCGACAGGCCGTAAAATATCATTGCCTTTGAGGCGCTTATGGCAGAACGAACGCACCACGGCGCGGAGATGCGAAAGAGAAGGCAATGAGCATCGAGATCGACATCCTGAACGGCGACGCTTCGTGGCGGATCGCACAGCCCCTGCTCAGTGCGGTCTGGGGACGCGACGCCGCCGAGAAGCCGTCGTGGAGCCACGTTAAATGGGCCAATGCCGACCTTCGCGTGCTGATCGAGACGCCCGAGGACGGCCTCGTCTGCCACGTCGGCATCTACTTCCGTACCGTCACCTGGAATGGACAGAAGGTTCACATCGGCGGCATCGGCGGGGTCTGCACCCGCGAGGACCGGCGCGGCCGCGGCTACGCGACCATGGCGATCGACGCAGCCATCCACACCATGCGCGCCAACGAGGCGGTCCGTTTCGGGCTGCTGTTCTCCGAATCGAACAATTTTGCGTTCTACGAGGCCCGCAGCTGGCTGCCCTTCAAGGGCGAGGTCTATTGCGAGCAGCCGGAGGGTCGGATCCGCTTCGACTACATGGCGCCCTACGTCTTCAACATCGTCCGCGCGCCGACGCTGGGCACCATCGACCTATGCGGCCTGCCCTGGTGAGCCCTGCGTGAGGGGAGGACTGGCGCGAAGATGCTGCGCCCGATAAGATGTCGATCGTCATCCAATATTCCGCCCGGTGAACATGACGATCGACGCCTCCGCAGACGCCGCGCCGCCACGTGCACCGGTCGCTTCCCCCATTGCGAGCCTGCTGACGGCGCCGATCCTGCCGACACTGCTGCGGCTCGCGATCCCCAACATGATCGCGATGGTCGGCAGCACGCTGGTTGCGATTGCCGAGACCTCCTATATCGGCCGGCTCGGCACCATTCCGCTGGCGGCGATCGCGCTAGTGTTTCCGTTCGCGATGCTGACGCAGATGATGAGCGCGGGCGCAATGGGCGGTGGCGTTTCGTCCGCGATCAGCCGCGCGCTCGGCGCAGGCGATCGTGACCGCGCCGCGACGCTGGCGCTGCATGCCGCCATCATCGGCCTCTGCGGCGGGCTGTTCTTCACGGTGATGATGCTAGCTTTCGGCCGCAGCTTCTTCACGCTGCTCGGCGGACGCGAGCGCGTGCTCGAGGAAGCCAGCGGCTATTCGCAAATGCTGTTCTCCGGCGCGGTCGCGATCTGGCTCGTCAACACGCTGGCCTCGGTGATCCGCGGCACCGGCGACATGCGCCTGCCTTCAATGACGCTGATCGGGGCGAGCGCGCTCCAGATCGCGCTCGGCGGCACGCTGGGGCTCGGCCTGTTCGGCGTGAAGCAATTCGGCATGCCCGGTGTCGCCGCCGGCCAGCTGATCGCCTTCACCTGCGCGGCGATCTTCTTCCTCTGGTATCTCCTGTCCGGCCGCAGCCGGCTGCCGCTGAAGGTCCGCGCCTTCCATTTCGAACGCGCGATGTTCCTGGACATCCTCAAGGTCGGCGCGGTCGCCTGTCTGTCGCCGCTCCAGACCGTGCTCACGATTCTGATCTTCACAAAAATCCTCGCGACCTTCGGCACCGAGATGCTGGCCGGCTACGGCATCGGCTCGCGGCTGGAATTCCTGCTGATCCCGATCACCTTCGCCTTCGGCATCGCCTCGGTGCCGATGGTCGGCATGGCGATGGGCGCCGGACATGTGAAACGCGCGCGGCGTGTCGCCTGGACCGCAGCCGCGGCTTCGGGATTGACCGTCGGCCTGATCGGCCTCGTCATCGCGCTTGATCCGGCGCTGTGGGTATCGCTCTTCACCGGGGATCCCGGCGTCGCCGCGGCGGCGCACAGCTATTTCCACTGGGCCGGCCCGGCCTTCGCGTTCTTCGGCATGGGCGTGTCGCTGTACTTCTCCTCGCAAGGCGCGGCGCGCGTCGGCGGTCCGGTGCTGGCTTCCACGGCGAGGCTGCTGATCGTCGCGATCGGCGGCGTCGGTCTAATGACTGCGCAGGCGCCGGCCTGGACCTTGTTCGCACTGGTCGGCGGCGCCATGGTCGTGTTCGGACTTTCGACCGCAGCCTCGGTCGCCTTCGCCCGCTGGGGCAAATGAGCGCAGGCAAATAAGCGGGCAGATAAACGCAGGAATGTGATTCCATCCAGCGTTGCACTATCCTGCCGGACTGCTATGGAGGCGCCTCCATTTTCGGGGGCTCTCTATGTTCGGCAGATTCGCCATCCTTTCCGTCATCCTGACTACGCTGTTTGGTGCGACTGCCGCCCACGCGCAGAGCGCCGATGGGACCTGGCTGACTCAGGCCGGCGATGCGCGCGTCAAGATCAGCAAATGCGGCGGCGGCATCTGCGGCCATATCGTCTGGCTGCGCGAGCCCTATGACACCGCGACTGGCCAGCCTGCGACCGACAGCAAGAATCCCAATCCCGCGCTCGCCAAACGCGCGATGATCGGCCTGCCGCTGTTCAGCGGCATGGAGCCCTCAGGGCCGAACAAATGGTCGGGCCAGATCTACAATGCCGATGACGGCAGCACCTATGCGAGCAACGTCTCCGTGACGGGTGCGGATTCGCTGCGGGTCGAAGGCTGCGTCGGCGCGCTCTGCGGCGGCGAGACCTGGACGCGCGCGGGACGCTAGCTCGCGCCTGCCATCATCGCCTTCAACGCCGTTGCCGCCGACGCGTAGCCGCCGCGCGCGCCGTCGATGAAATGGACGTGGTCGCTGCGCAGGGCTGATGGCGTGAAACAGGTCATCATCGCGGCGTCCTGCTGGTAGAGGCCGTAGCGCACGACGCCGTCGCGCGCCGCAGCCGCGAGACGGTCGCTCAACGCGCGCTCGAGCTGCGGGGTGCAGTCGAGGATCATGCGCAGGCCGTCGTCATATTTGCGGAAGTCAGAATTCTCGACCACCTGGCGCTTGTAGACGTTTGGCACGAAACCGCCGACGTTGAGGTCGAAACGCATGATCAGATAGACGAACAGCGTGTAGGCCAGCACGCGGGCGCGGCGCGCGACCAGCGGACCGCCGCGTTTGGTGCGGGCTTCGAATTCCAGCCCCTGCGGCGGCCATTTCAGCGGCGGCCCCTGCGGCGGCACCGGGCGGCCGCCATCCGGACTGCGCTCGACGAGATGAATGATGTCCTCGATCACCTTGCGGAAAGCATGCGGATCGACACCGCGCGCCGGCATCACCAGCACCGACAGGATCAGACCGCGCGCGGACGGCATCACCTCGAAGCGGCAGGACAAGCCGGAAAGATCGGGCTGCGTGCCGGCGGGCGCCTCGGCGACCGCGAACTCGCCGCGCTTCATGGCGGCGTCGGCCCAGGCGAGCCCGCCGCCGGAAAACATCGCATAGGACAGATTGGCCGACGGACCGAAGCGCGCGACGCGCACGTCGAGCCCTTGGGCGCGGATCGCACTCACCGGCACCAGCGCGACGCGCATCTTCAGATCGAGGTCTTCCCGCACCCAGGTCGCGGTCGCGGCCAGCGCCTCGCGGGCGCGTTCGACATCAGAAGGCGCGACCGCAAAGCTCGCGCCGTCGCCGCCGAACACGAAGGGGAATTCGCGCCCCTCCAATGCGTTCGTCACCGCCGCGATCACGGCCGCACCGGCCATGTTGACCGCCTTGTAGCGCTGCGCCGCAATCGCCTTGGTGGAATCGACGATATCGGCGACGCCGATGTTCCAATCATCCGGCAGCGGCGCATAGAGCGCGGGGTCCATCAGGCTCGTGAAGCCGCGGAAGACGGGAATGCCGCCGTAGAAGGATTCGCCTGATGTCATCGGGTGATGCCGGATGGTTGGGAAGCGCGTCCGAGGAAAGATACGAGGCAGGATCGATCCGGGTTCGCCGGCCGGCGCCCCTCTTTCGATTCCCGATCATTGGCCGAAATGCACCCGGACAACAAGATCGCGCCGGCGCAAATGGCGCGATCCGTCATTGATCGGCGTCAAACAGCCGGCCGGAAGAGCGGCTATGGTCGGGGCATCTCCAGAGATTGATGGGATGATCGAAGTGCCCGACTTCGACAACAAGGACTCGACCGCTCCGGTGCACCGGCGTACGGGGCTCGATCCGCTCAGCGCGGTGAAGATGCCGGAAGGACTGACCGCGGCCGTCGACGCCTGGGCTGAAGCTCATCACTTGTCGCGTTCGGCTGCGATCTGCAAGCTGGTCGAACTGGGCCTGAAGGTCGCGCCCCCGGCATTCTCGTCGGCCCAGCCGGTCGCATCCGACGCCACCAAGATCGAGGCGCTGGCCGTGCACGAGATCGAGCGGCTGCTCGACCCCGCATTGCCAACGGACGAACGCGAACGCCGCATCCGCCGCCTGACCGAAGGGCCGCCGGAATTTTCACGCGAGCGGATTGACCTGCCGAAGTGAACGCCTAGTGCAGCTTTTCGGCCTCGCGCTTGCGCAGGGCGTCGAGAGAGAGGTCGTGGCAGCCGACCAGGCGCACGAATTGCTGCGGATACATTTCATGACCGTGTCCGCCGGAATTCTGATGCGTCATCGGGGGGCAATGGACATCGTCCGGCTTCGCGCGAGGCTCCTCGATCCGGGCTTGATTTGAAGCGGTCATGTTTGAAGTGGCCATGGACTGCTCCCTGTCGATTGGGGCAGATCGATTGACATAACCCAACCGATTGCGGGGCATCTTACGACCAATTCCGGCTTGATGTCATCGCCCGGATCAACTCAATTGTGGCGGCGGAGTTCCGCTTACGCCGTATTCCCCGCATCGATCGTGAACACGGTGCCGGTGACGTTGCGACCGCCCTCGCCGAGGAGATATTCGACCATGCGCGCGACATCATCGGTCTCCGGCAGGCGACGCAGCGCGCTGCGGCCGGCGATGCGCTTGCGTCCTTCGTCGGAGAGATTGTGGGTCAGCTCGGTGTCGATGAAGCCCGGCGCAATCGCATTCACGGTGATGCCGAGCTTGCCGACCTCGCGCGCGAGCGAGCGGGTGAAGCCGGTGGCGGCGGCCTTGGTCGCGCCGTAGACGGACAGGCCGTTGTAGCCCGTGGTCGCGATGATCGAGGACATATTGATGATGCGGCCGGCGCCGTCGGCCATCATCTGGCGCGCGACATATTTGGAGAGGATGATCGGCGACAGCACGTTGAGCTGCACCAGCGCCTCGATTTCGGAATTGTGCATGGTGGCGAGCAGGCCTTCGGTGCCGAGGCCGGCATTGTTGACGAGGCCGTAGATCGGGCCGAACTCGTCGCGGATAAGCTTCGCGAAGGCCGGGATCGCGTCGATCACGGCGAGGTCGCAGGCGCGGAAATGCAGGCGCCCTTCGGAGAGGCCGATCGCCGCCCTGAGCTCTTCGCTCTCGCGCCGTGCCGCCGCAATCACATTATAGCCGGCATCAGCCAGCCGCTTGCCGATCGCAAGGCCGATGCCGCGGCTGCCGCCGGTGACGAGGACATTATGCATCGGTGCGCGCCAGTTTGCCGGCCGGAGTGACGTCGAGCGCCTCGACGAAGCGGATCACCGCCGGCACCTTGTGAGAAGCGAGCTGCGCGCGGCACCGATCCAGGATCTGGTCGCGGATCTCCTTTGCCCGCGCCTGATCGGTGCCGTCGGCGAGGATCACGTCGGCGACGACGATGCCGCCGGTGATCGGGCTGCGGCGCGATTTCGCCCGCGACATCCGCACGTCAGGATGACGATTGATGACCGCCTCGATCTCCTCGGGGTGAACCTTCAGCCCGCCGATATTGATGATGCCGCCGCGGCGGCCGACGAAATAATAGCGGTCGCCGCGCAACTCGACGATGTCGCCGCTGTCGACGAACCCGTCGTCATCAGTCAGCGCGGCTACATTGCGGCCGATGTAAGCATGCGCCGTGCGCGTCGAGCGGATGCGCAGCGAGCCATCCACGACCTTCATCTCGACACCGTTGCGGTTGCCGAGATAATCGGCCGGAAAGCCCTCCAGCCCATCATTCACGGCAAAGCCGACGCCTGCCTCGGTCGAGGCATAGGCATGACCGACGGAGGAATTGGGGAACGCGGCCTTCAGGCCGTCGAGCACCGCCTGGTCGGCGATCTCGCCGGACAGACGGACGTATCCCGGCGCGAACTGTGCGGCCGAGCCGCTCATCAAGAGCTTGCGCCAGTGCGATGGCGTGCCGGAGATATGGGAGACGCCGCGAGTGTTCAGCCGCGCGACGTGGTCGCCGAGCGCTTCGTGCGGATCGGACAGCACCATCGAGCCGCCCGAGAGGATGGCGCGCAGGAAGATCTGCAGACCGCCATAGCGGCGAATGTCGTAAAATGTCGCCCAGACCGGCGCGAGTCCGCGCGCAGGACCTTCGGCGACGATGGCGCCCGTCAGTGCTTCCAGCGTGTGGCCGGCGATCTTTGGTACGCCCGACGTGCCGGACGTCAGCATCAGCCATTCCGTGGCGCGTTCGGTCCTGGCCGGCGTGGCGGCCTGAAGCGGCAATTGCGCGGTGACGGCGAGCGCGATTGTCTTTGCGGCCCACTGCGCGGGCTCATCGGTGACAACGGCATCGATCTCGGCGTCCGCGATCAGCGCGTCGAGGTGGTCAGGATTGAGATCGGGCGGGCACAGCAGCATGCGCCGCGCGACACCGTCGAGCTCGATCATGGCGAGGCCCGACTTGAGCTGGTCCGACAGCTTCAGCAGGACAGATCGGCCCGCCAGCTCACGCAGGCGGCCGCCCAGGACCGTATGCCCCAGGACGTCCGTCAGCGACACCACATGATGGGCGTCGGAGATCGTGCGGCTCTTGAGCTCCGGGCTTAGATAGTCGCGAAGCGCGAAAATCTCACGCGGGGACATTTTCGTAGGCCCGCACGAAATCGCCCACGGTGGCGGGGAACGCTACGTCCTCAGAAATGGTGAAGGGATCGACGCCGGTCTCGTCCTCGAGGCGCGCCACCAGAATTGCGAAGGCGAGGGAATCGAAACCCGTCTCGTGCAGGGACAGATCGTCCGAGAGCGCAGGAAGCGTGACGTGCTGCTCCTTGGCGATCTGCTGGATCGCTTCGATGACCTTAGACCTTACCGACATGGCTGGCTCACTCTTGTTATTGATGGTTCGTGTTGCAGCGGCTCTTGATGACCGCCTCCCCAAGGCCCGTGTTGTTTACCCGACAGAAGTAAATGGCTTCTTGGACAATTCAGATAAAATTGGACCTATCTGGCGGATTTTGCTGCGTGTTGCAGTGAGGTGAGCACGCTGCTCGCATTCCCTCCCCCCTTGCGGGGGAGGGGCAGGGAGAGGGGTGCCGCACGGCACACTCTCTCGGCGCTGGCAAATTCTGTTGCGACACCCGAGATGACGGTTAGTCCTTTTCCGGGGCTACCCCTCTCCCCAGCCCTCCCCCGCAAGGGGGGAGGGAGCGCACCTGCCTCGTGGCAACGTGCTCATGAGTTACAGCCTGATCGTACCAACGACGACACGCGCATATGTCTCAGCGTCCAAGGCGATGTAGGCGCCGGATTTCGGGTCGAGCATGAACAGCGGCTCGCTTATCAGGCCCGGATCAAAGCCCTCCCGGGCCAGTTCGCCCTTCTTCTGCTTGAACGTCTCGGTCGCATCGAGCTCGCGGGAGATACGGATGAAGACGGGGCGGGCGTAAGCCGGCAAACGCTGCGCGAGATGGGCGGGCAGCCCCTCGATGTCAAACCCCTCGTTGACGACGATGGCGCTCATGCCGGCGCGGCCGTCGGTGCCGGGGATGCTGACGCCATAGGTGGTGGCATCGATCACGCCGGTGAAATCGCGCACGGCGTCGTTGACTTCCGATGTCGCGACGTTCTCACCCTTCCAACGAAAGGTGTCGCCGATGCGGTCGACGAAATGGAAGAAACCCTTGTCGTCGAGCCGCATCAGATCGCCGGTGCGGAACCAGGCATCGCCCTTGGCAAAGACATCGCGCAGGATTTTCTTCTCGGTTTCGCCCGCGTCGGTATAGCCCTCGAAACGGCCACCGCCCTCGTCCGCGGTGCCGATGCGGCCGATGGCTTCGCCGGCCTCGCCCCGGGCGCAGGCAACGCAAAAGCCCTCTTCGTTGCGCAAGGGTGCACCGCTATCAGGATCGAGCTTGACGAGCCCCGCCGGAAAGCGATGCGCGAGCAATGGCGGAACGCGTCCAATCGCACCCGGCTGGCCCTCGACGTTGAACAGCGAGAAATTGCCTTCGGTCGCTGCATAGAATTCGAGGATGCGCGGAATGGCAAAGCGGCCCTGGAAATCCTCCCAGATGTCGCCGCGCAGGCCGTTGCCGCAGACGAGCCGCAGGCGGTGACGGTTCTCGTATTCGGACGGCGCCGCCTTCAGAAGGTAGCGGCAGAGCTCGCCGATGTACTGGAACAGCGTGCAATCGTGCCGCACGATGTCGGGCCAGAAGTTCGAGGCCGAGAATTTTTCCGCGATCACCACGGAGCCGCCGGCGGCGAGCATGCTGCACGGCGCGACGATGCCGCCGACCGAGTGGAACAGCGGCAGGCAATCATAGAGCCGGTCCTGCGGGCTGGCGCCGGTGAGGCCGGCGAACCAGAAGCCCCAGTTGAGGATGCGTCGGTGGCTGATGCTCGCCGCCTTCGGCAGGCCGGTGGTCCCGGAGGTGTAGATCAGCAGGGCCCGGTCGTTGATCGTCACGTCGCCATGCTCGTCCGGCGAGAGCGGCCCGTCCTCGAGCGCGACAAGTGCGACGTCGATCGCGCGCTCGCTGCGGGCATCGCCATGGGTCCAGACTTTTGCTTCTGTCTTCAGGTGCGGCGACGCGCCGTCCAAGGCTTCCATGAGCTCGTGCGCGACGATGACATGCGACGGCCTGGCCACATCGACGCAATGCGCGAGCGACTGGCCGACGAGCCTGGTGTTGATCAGCGCGACCACGCCGCCGACCCGGCTGATGCCGAGCCACGCGGCAAGATAGTCGATGCCGTTCGGCATGATCAGCGCGACGGTATCCCCCTTGGCCACGCCGACCGAGCGCGCCCAGCGCGCATAGCGGTTGATGCGCTTCGAGAGGCCTGCGTAGTCGATCGTTGTCTCATCTGCGACCAGCGCGGTGCGATCGGGCTGACGCTGCGCCCAATCGTCAACGACGTCGGCGAACAGCCGGCCCGGCAGCGTCTCGATGCGTGCGGTGAGCTCGATCGCCTTCAGCCAGATCTTTGAAGCCGAAGGTGCGCGCGCGACTTTCGGTTGCTCGATGACGCCGATGGTCATGCCGTCCATTCTTTCGGAACGTGTCTGCTGTTTCTCCAAGCTTAGCTCGCATGCCCTGCCCAGGTGTTAAGAGACAAGGTAAAGCCAGGTTAGTACGTGATTAACTCTGGCCGTCCGACGCGGGCGAGTTGGGCGGCGTGCTGACGGCGGGGACCGATCGCTGGTGCAAGGTGATCGAGTTGTCGGGGATCGGGACGGGGTAGCGATCCGGCCTCGCCGAGGCTATGCGCTCCCTGGTAAACGGGCTATGCTTTTCTACCCTGCGTTGTCATGGCTACGAAAGGGAGGCGTCCCGTGGCTTTCGATCCGTCAGAGTTTCCGGTCCAGGCCGCGCCGTTCGACCAGCGCCTGGAGAATTTCGGCAGCCGCGTGAAGGGTGGGCAGGCCAGAGTGGTTGCGATCGGCTCGTCGACCACGGCGGGCGAAGGAGGCATCGCTCCCTATCCGCAACGGCTGCTGGCGGATCTTCGGATCAAATTTCCAAATGTCGGAATCGAGGTGATCAACCGGGGCGTCGGCGGCGAAGACGCTCCTTTGGAGCTGAAGCGGTTCGAGCACGACGTCTTCGATCTCAATCCCGATCTCGTCATCTGGCAGGTCGGCACCAATTCGGTGTGGCAAGCCGACGGTCCCTCGTTTGCGGACACCACGAAGGCCATTCGTGAGGGTGTCGACCAGCTGCTCGGCGCGAAGCGGATCGACGTGATCCTGATGGACCTTCAATATGTGCCTGCGGTGCTGACACCGGCCAAGCACCAGAAAGCGGACGCCATGGTCGAGGCGATCAGCCAGATCGCGTACGAGAAACAGGTCAACGTCTTCCGCCGCTTCGCGCTGATGAAGAGCTGGCACGAGGTCGCAAGGATCTCGTTCGACCATTTGGTCGACCCGGGCGATGACACCAGGCTGCACGCCAGCGACTGGACCACGGACAAGATGACCTGGCAATTGACCGACGCGATCTTCGCGGCTGCCAACAAGGCGCCTCACGGCACCTAGTTCTGCATGCTCCGCCGGATTCGCAGCTGAACGGGTGGTGGGCGCTAGCCGCTTCGCCTGTAGCGTGGGCGCGGCGGCGCAACGTTGACCGGATAATACGGATTGAGATCGCAGGTCGCGGCGCGGCCCGACGCCGTGGCGCGGCACTGCGGCAGCGACGTGAAGGAGCAATCGTACCACTCCCCGCCGCCGCCGTTCGCGCCGGAATAGACGTGCATGCAGACGGGAAAGCTGGGATCAAAGGTCTGCGCATGCGACGGCGCAGCTGCGGTCAGCGCGCCGACGGTGATGATCAGGCCGGATGAGAAACGCATGAGGGATGTTGCTGCGTGCCGCATCGCGAACAACTACTGCACCTTCTTGTGACGCTTGCGCGGGGGCGGCGGCGGTTCGTTGTAGGCGTAATAGGGATTGACATCGCAGCTCGCCGCGCGGCCCGACGCCGTGGCCCGGCACTGCGGGATCGAGGTGAAGGAGCAGTCGTAATAGTCGCCGCCACCGCCCCGGCCGCCCGAAGTATAGACGTGCATGCACACCGGATAGCGCGGATCATAGGTCTGGGCTTCGGCATCTGCCGCCACGAACAGCGTGGCAATCGCGGTGAGGGTCAGGACAGGCAGGCGCATGGAGACATCCTCGAATCGATGGCGGCGTCGGATCTGATGCCGACGTCCTCCTATGGCATAACACCACGCCGGAGGCGACTGTTCCTCCGGCGGATGACGGCAAGGTGAGCAGGGTGCGCTGCGCGCGCTACCCGCCCAGCCCCTGCAGGACCAGCCGGTTGAGCCTTGCCGCAAACGCGGCAGGGTCTTCGGGCAATTCGCCGTCCAGGATCTGCGCCTGTTCGAGCAGGATCAGACTGAGATCGTCGACCGCCCTGGAGCCGGCCTGCGCCCCGGTGATCGCCGTCACCAGCGGATGGCGCAGATTGATCTCGAGGATCGGCTTGGTGCGCATGCCGCGGTTCTGCTGCGACAGGATGCGCTCGAGCTCGCGGCTCGGGCCCTGACTGTCGGCGACGAGGCAGGAGGCGGAGCTGGTGAGGCGCGTCGAGACCTTGACGTCGCTGACGCGCTCGCCGAGCGCGGCCTTGATCACCGCGATGGTAGCGGCCTCGTCGGCTTGCGGCTCGTCCTTCTTCGCCTCGTCGGCCTCGTCGGTGCGCGGGATCAGGTCGAGATTGAGATCGCCCTGGCTCAGCGATTTCAGCGGCTTGCCGTCAAACTCCGATGGCATCGAGGTCCAGAAGGCATCGACCGGATCCGACAGCAGCAGCACCTCGATGCCGCGCGCGGTCGCGGCTTCCAGCCGCGGATTGGACTTCAGCCGCTCGATGCTGTCGCCGACGAGATAGTAGATCTCGGTCTGGTTCGGCTTGAAACCGGCGATGACGTCCTTCAGCGAACGCTTCTCGCCCGAGGTGGTGGCGAAGCGCGACAAGGACAGCAGCTTTTCGCGCCGCTCGAAATCCTCGTAGATGCCTTCTTTCAGCACTGCGCCGAAGGCGTCCCAGATCCTGGCAAAATTCTCCGGGTCCTTGTCGGCAAGGCTTTCCAGCTCGGAAACGACTCGGGTCGCCACGGCTTTCCGGATCTGCGCGAGCTGCGGATTGTTCTGGAGCATCTCGCGCGAGATGTTGAGCGGGAGATCTTCGCTGTCGACCACGCCGCGGATGAAGCGGAGATAGCCGGGCAGCAGATCGGCATCGTCGGTGATGAAGACGCGGCGGACGTAAAGCTTCACCCGGCCCTTGCGGTTCGGCTCGAACAGGTCGAACGGCTTCGTCGACGGCGCGAACAGCAGCACGGCGTAGGAATAGCGGCCTTCCGCGCGGTAGTGCAGCGTCATCGCGGGATCGTCGAAGGCGGAGGCGATCTGCTGATAGGCCTTCTTGTAGTCCTCGGCCGTCAGCTCGGACTTGGAGCGCTGCCACAGCGCGCTCGCCGAGTTGATCTGGCGCGGCTCACCCTCTTCCGGCACCAGCTCGATGGGGAACAGGATGTTGTCGGAATAGGCACTGACGATGCGCTCGATCTCGTAGGTCTCGAGATACTTCTTGGCGTCGTCCTTCAGGTGCAGGACGATCTCGGTGCCGCGTGCCACGCGCGCCACTTCCTCATCGCTTGCGTGCGCGATCTCGAAGCCGGAGCCGCCGGAGGACGTCCAGCTCCACACGTCGCTCTCGCCGGCACGCCGGCTGACGACGACGATCTTCTCGGCGACCATGAAGGCGGAATAGAAGCCGACGCCGAACTGGCCGATCAGGCCGAGGCCGTCCTTGGCCTCCTTCAGCTTCGAGACGAACGCCTTGGTGCCGGAACGGGCAATGGTGCCGAGATGGTCGATCAGCTCCTGGCGCTCCATGCCGATGCCGTTGTCGGCGATCGTGAGCGTTCCGGCCGTCTTGTTGGGGATGATCCGGATCTTGAGCGCGTCGCCCTCGCCCAGCAGCGCCGGGCTGGCGATGGCTTCATAGCGCAGCTTGTCGCAGGCGTCCGATGCGTTGGAGACGAGCTCGCGCAGGAAGATGTCGGTCTCGGAATAGACGGAGTGCACCATGAGGTGCAGAAGCTCGGAAACCTCGGCCTGGAAAGGCTGCGTATGCGCGGCCGTATCTGACGTCGTCATGCGTTTACCCGGTCAATCAAAGGGGAAAGAAACCCGGGATATAACGCGAGGGGATAGGGGATCAAGTGGACGTGAACTATCGCCCTCCCGGCGGGAAGGCGATTTGTCCGTGGCGGCCAAGGGCGGCGAAGACGAATCAGGTCACACAGCGGCCGGGCTGGAGCAGCTTTGCGACCTCGGTCAGGGAGCTGACCATCGGCTCGCAGGCAATCGTCGGCCTCTTGGGACCCTGCTTCCGGTTCTGGAGCAGCACCGGCGGCTTGGCGTTGCCGGTCTCGATGACCGCGCGGACCCGCAGCAGCACCGACGTCTCGGCCAGATCGTTCAGCCGCATCGACACGGTGCGGGTGGGAACCGAGGCCTGCTTGACGTCGGCGAACCGGTCGGCCTTGCCGGAACGGTTGACGTTGTGACCCGCATCTTGCGTGGGCCTGTCGGCGACCGCCTGCCAGCGGTCGGCCAGATCATGGCCAGAGGCCAGCTGGACGGCACCGACCTGGACGGCACCAAGCGTCGCGGCAATCGCGACAACACCCAAAAATACCTTTTGCATCTGCAACATGGCTGTCGATCCCTCGCCCCATGGCGATCGCGGGAACAACGCGATGGGAGGACCGGCAGTTCTCAGCCGTTAAGATCACTTAACCGTGTGCGAAATTCACGGCAGGGCGCATAAAAAGGCCGCACAAAAAAATTTTCACCCGCCTGGAACGACTCTCAGGCCCGAGAGTCGTCTCAACAGCCGGCTATTCCCCCCTGCCCCATAAGCCGGCGACGTAGGGCGCGACTGTGGTGATGCCAGTCGCGCCTTACTTTTGTCTGCGGTTCACTTCGACTTCCCCGCCAGCCAATTCCGCCCCTCGCCATAGAGCTTCTCGACTTCAGTGCCGATCAGGCCCGGCATGTCGCGCTTGACCTTGTAGCCGATCAGCTCCTGCATGTAGGCGAGGTGGCGGTAGCCTTCGGGCAGTGCGGCGAGCGCTTTTTGGTCGAGTTGAAGCGTTGCGGCGGGATCGACCGGATCGATCCGGTCCTTCTCGTAGATCGGCTGGCGGCGGACGATGCCCCATTTGCCAATACCGGATTGGTCATGCCGCTTCTCCAGGAAATCGTAGAAGCGCCCGGTGCAGACGACGTCGCAGAGCACGTCATGCACCGGGGCACGCTGCGAGATCGTCATCTTGGTCTGCGCGATGGCGCGCTCGCCTGCGAGATCGATGCTGGTGCCGCCGAGGAAATGCAGGATGCGCACGCCCTTGGCAAACCCCTCCTGACTGACCCGCATGAAATCCCGCGCCGGTCCCTGAAACCAGGTGGCGGACATCCAGCCCTCGTCATGCCAGACCGTAGCAAAACGCTCCCAGTCACCGGCGTCGCGCCACACCGCCCAGTTCTCGACGAGGTCGCGGATGGCGAGGCGGTCGAGGAGTTGCTGGTCCATGATGAAAAATCCCCTGGCGGCTCGAGGTCGCGACTGATGTCATCGACCCGACGTATGAACGAGGCAATTTGGCCGCCGTCAAGCGGGCTTCCCAGCCCTTCGAATTGCCCACAGCCGCGCGAGCGCGATACGGGTAGGGAGCCTTGCAATCAACCTGACCGCGATTAGTATCCGCACCGATGCAGATGAAATTCCCCTTGTTGGCCGCGCTTCTCGGATTGTTGGCGGCGTTCCCCGCACATGCGCAGACTGAACCGCAGAGCGAGACCGTCAAAGCCTGGAAGGCGGGGCTGTCGGCACATATTGCAAGCAACAGGTTCTTTCCAGTTGGAGCACGGGGGCAAACCGGCAAGGCCAGAGTCACTTTCGTCATCGACCGGTCGGGCACGTTGATCTCGCGGGCGTTGGCTGAAAGCGCCGGCTCGCGGTCGCTCGACGATGCTGCGCTGGCGATCATCGCCCGCGCCGAACCGTTTCCGGCGCCACCTTCGGAGCTCAAGGAGGACTCGTTCCCTTTCACGGTGCAGATTGTCTTCAGCGGCCGTCAATTTCAGGTGCCGCCCTTAGGGGTCGTGCTGAGCAGGCCGGATCCCGCCTCCACGGATCCCGCCTCCACGGAGGCCGATCCCATGGCCGCCTGGCGCAAGACGGTCACCCAACACGTCTGGCGCCACAGGGCATTTCCTCCGGAGGCGATCGGTCAGAGGGGCGATACCGGCGTCACGTTCGTGGTCGATCGTTCAGGCAAATTGATCTCGAACGTGCTGGTAGAAAGCACAGGCTTCGCGCCGCTAGATGCCGCAACGCTCGCCATGGTCGAGCGATCCGTGCCATTCCCGAAACCGCCCGCTGAGGCGAAGGACGACCTGCAGAGAGTGACCGTCCTCATGAGCTTCGACGGAACGCGGCTAAACCCAGGGCCGTCGCCGGAACGAGAAAAATTGCTCAAATCCTGGATCGAGGACCAGGCCAGGCTGAATGCGAAGTCCCCTGGGCCAGACGATACCAAGCTGAATTCCATGCTTCGCAGCATCTGCCGCGGCTGCTGAAGCAGAACAGAACAACTCTCTGCCACATGCAAAAACGGCGCGCCTTGCGACGCGCCGTTTCCTTAGTCCGATAGAGGCTTGCTTACGCCGCCGGCGCCTTGGGCGCGCGGTTGCGCGAGTTCCGCTGGAAGAACAGCGCCTGGCTCGCCACCGCCGACACCATCGCGGGCTGGAACGGTTTTGAGATCAGGAACGCCGGCTCGGGGCGCTCGCCGGTCAGGAAGCGCTCCGGATAGGCGGTGATGAACACCACCGGCACCTCGAAGGTGCGGAGCAGCTCGTTGACGGCGTCCAGGCCCGACGAGCCGTCGGCAAGCTGGATGTCGGCGAGAATCAGGCCCGGCCGCTTGTTCTTGGCCAGCGCCACCGCATCGGCATGGGTGCGCGCGACACCAACGACATTGTGACCGAGATTCTTCACCAGACTCTCGAGGTCCATGGCGATGAAGGTCTCGTCCTCGATGATCAGCACGTCGGTCGCGATCTCGGCCGCCATCTCGCGTCCCGCGGCATCGGCAAGCCGCCGCGTCTCGGCGACGTCGGTGCCGAGGATGTAGCCGACTTCCTCTTCCGAGAATCCCTCGAGCGAGAGCAGCAGGAACGCCTGCCGCGGCAGCGGCGTGATGTTCGACAGCCGCCGCTCCGGCGGCATCGGCAAGGTCGTCACCTCGGCATCGTCGTTGACGGAGACCGAATTCCATATCTGGGTGAACAGCCGGAACAGGCCGGCGCGCGGACCATGGCTCTCGTCGAGCACGGACGGATCTCCGAGCATCGCTTCCAACATGGCTGCGACATAGGCGTCACCGGAGGCCTGGCTGCCCGTCAGGGCGCGCGCGTACCGGCGCAACAACGGCAAGTGTTCAGCAACAAGCTGCGAACGGGACATCCCCACTCCATTCATCTTCGGGCCAACCTTGACGAACCAGGCAACAAGCGGGGAGGCCCGGGTTCCCCTGCTGGGCTGTCTACGCCTCACGCCAAGAAAAGTTCCGCTTATCTGGGAACTTTTTGTCGAACCTGGAATTGTGCCTATTCAGGGAACGGCTCCCGGTTGAGAGAACTTCTCGATTTTACAGTTACTTAACTCGGGGAAACGTGGAACAGGTCATGAAAGATCTCAAGTCTCAAGCCAGCAAAAGCACGACCCCCGGCAAGGGAGGCCTCACTCCGGAGATTCAGTCCCGGATCGGCCACCAGCTGCGCGCCATGTACGACGACGTGGTGCGGCAGGGGGTTCCGGACCGGTTCGCGGAACTGATCAAGAAGCTTGATGCGCCCGGAGGCGCACCCCAAGTGGAACCTGACAGGGGCTCCAACGACAACAATGGGAGGGATTAATGCCTCTCACGGACTCCCTTCGTGACGACATCCTCGCGGCCGTGCCAAGTCTGCGCGCGTTCGCGATCTCGCTGAGCGGCAATGCCGACCGCGCCGACGATCTGGTGCAGGAAACGCTTCTGCGTGCGCTCGCCAACATCGACTCGTTCCAGCCCGGCTCAAACCTGCCGGCGTGGCTGTTCACGATCCTTCGCAACCTGTTCCGCTCCGACTATCGCAAGCGGCGGCGGGAGGTGGAGGATGCCGAGGGCAACTATGCCAAGACGCTGAAGACGCAGCCGTCGCAGAACGCGCATCTCGAGTTCGAGGAGTTCCGCGGCGCGCTCGAAAAGCTTCCGCAGGACCAGCGCGAGGCCTTGATCCTCGTCGGCGCCTCCGGCTTCTCCTATGAGGACGCAGCTTCGATCTGCGGCTGTGCAGTCGGCACGATCAAGAGCCGCGTCAATCGCGCGCGCTCAAAGCTCGCTGCGCTGCTTTATGTCGATGGCGCCGAGGACTTCGGGCCCGACGAGACCGTGCGCGCCGTGATCGGCGGCAGCGGCGGATAACGGCCGCGTCAACCGGACCGAGACGAATGTGAAGGCGGCCGTTTCTGCGGCCGCCTTTGCGCGTGCGTGAAAACCGGACGGCGCGCGTGAGACGGGATCATTCGTCCGCGAACGTGGCGGTGTCGGCGACGCTCGCGCGCGAGGTGCGGTAGCTGTTGACCTTGTCGGCGTCGTCGGCATAGCCGAACGAGATGCCGCAGACGACGCGGCGGTCGTCGGGCAGATTGAAGTGGCGGCGGATCAGGCCGGAGTGGCGCGCCAGTGCCGCCTGCGGAATGGTGCCGAGCCCGAGCGCCTGCGCGGCCAGCATGAAATTCGAGACATAGGCGCCGCAATCGATCGCACCGTAGATGCCGAGCGGCTCGTTGGTGTGGATGATCGCGACATGGGGCGCGCCGAAGAAATTGTAATTCTCCAGCGCCTGTTTTGCATAAGCCATCTTGTCGCCGCGGGCGATGCCGAGCGTGTTGTAGAGCTGAAAGCCGCTCTCGCGGCGGCGTTCGAGATAGACGCCCGCATATTCGCGAGGTGGCGTGAAGTCGTAATCGTCACCCAATCCGCCTGATGCTTCCTGGTAGATCGCCTGGCGGAAGCGCTCCTTGGCCGCGCCACTGGCGATGATGACCTGCCAGGGCTGGCTGTTGCACCAGGACGCGGTGCGCTGCGCGGTGGCGAGCACATGCTCGATGGTCGCGCGGTCGACCTCCTTGGCCAAGAAGGCGCGGACGGAGTAGCGCTCGTTGAGGAGCTCTTCGAGCACGCCGATGCGGTCTTGGGTCTGGCTCACTTTTGCATCCATGAATTAGCTCGCGCTCCTCGTAGGGTGGGCAAAGGCGCGATAGCGCCGTGCCCACCGACAGACTTGCCCCGGCGCATCTGCATATGGTGGGCACGCTTCGCTTTGCCCACCCTACGCGATACAGCGAGAGGCTGGATCACCGACCCTTGGTCGGGATCTTGTTATACGGCACGTCCTTGTCGACGCGAATGTCGCCCGGCAATCCCAGCACGCGCTCGGCAATGATGTTGCGCAAGATCTCGTCGGTGCCGCCGGCGATGCGCATCGAGGGTGAGGACAGCAGCATCTGCTGGAACTGGCCCTGCACCGTCTCCTCGTCGGCGCCGGTGAGAACACCAGCCGCGCCCTGAAGATCCATGGCGTAGGTCGCGATGTCCTGGAGCATCATGCCCGAGACGAGCTTGCCGATCGAATTCTCCGGCCCCGGGCGATCGCCCTTCGAGAGCGCCGAGATCGCGCGGTAGCTGGTGTATTTCAGCCCGCTCGACTTCACCGCCCAGCTCGCGAGTTTCGAGCGCACGGCGGGATCGTCGATGGCGAGCCCGTCCTCCAGCATCAGATTGGAGCAGAACTCGAACATTTCAGGGACGCCGGTCGCAAGCCGCGAGCCGATCGACATCCGCTCGTTCATCAGCGTCGTCAGCGACACGCTCCAGCCCTCGCCGACGGCGCCGAGGCGCTGGCTGTCGGGGATCACCACATCGGTGAAATAGACCTCGTTGAACTCCTGCATGCCGTTGGCCTGCTTGATCGGGCGGACCTCGACGCCCGGGCTCTTCATGTCCAGGAAGAACATGGTGAGGCCCTTGTGCTTGGGCACATTCGGATCGGTCCGCGCGATCAACAGACCGAAGTCGGAATAATGCGCGCCCGAGGTCCAGATCTTCTGGCCGTTGACGACCCAATTGTCGCCCTTCTTCTCCGCGCGGGTGCGCAGCCCCGCGACGTCGGAGCCGGCGGACGGCTCGGAGAACAGCTGGCACCAGATCTCCTCGCCGGAGGCGAGCTTCGGCAGATGGCGGCGCTTGGCGTCCTCGCTGCCGAAAGCCATCACGGTCGGGCCGCACATGCCCTCGCCGATCTGGAACGGTTGCGTCAGCTTGCCGTAGACGCCCTCCTCCTGCTGCCAGATCACCTTCTCGATCGGCGTGGCGTCGCGGCCGCCATATTCCTTTGGCCAGTGCAGGCAGGCCCAATTGCCCTCGAACTTCTTCTTCTGCCAGGCCTTGCCGACATCGACGATGTCATGATTGGCCAGCCGGATGCGGCCGAGCGAGGAATTTGACAGCTCGGTATGCAATTCCTTGGGCGCATTGGCCTCGACCCATTTGCGCGCGGTCTCGCGGAAAGCGGCTTCCTGCGGGGTGTCGTCGAAATTCATGGCGAACCTCTCAATTCTTGCTCGGTGCGTAGGGTGGGCAAAGCGAAGCGTGCCCACCACCTTCCCTCGTTCTCGACAGAATTGGTGGGCACGGCGCTACGCGCCTTTGCCCACCCTACGATTCTAACCTCTTCCCTTCGTCGGGATCTTGTTGAACGGCACGTCCTTGTCGACACGGATATCGCCGGGCAGGCCCAGCACCCGCTCGGCGATGATGTTGCGCATGATCTCGTCGGTGCCGCCTTCGACGCGCGTGCCCGGCGCGCGCAAGAGCATCGCCTGGAAACGGCCGACGAGTTCAGCATCCTCGCCGCTGATCACGCCGCTCGCACCCTGCAGGTCCAGCGCGTAGGTCGCGACGTCCTGGATCATCGAGCCTGCGACCAGCTTGCCGATCGAGTTCTCCGGCCCCGGCCGCTCGCCCTTCGACAGCGCCGAGATCGCGCGCATGCTGGTGTACTTCAGCCCGCTCGCCTTCGCCGCCCAGTTCGCAAGCTTCGAGCGCACTGCGCGGTCCTCGATCGCCGGGCCATCGTCGAGCATCAGGCTGGAGCAATATTCGAACAGCTCCGGGAAACCGGTCGAGACGGCCGCGCCGATCGCGCTGCGCTCGTTCATCAGCGTGGTCAGCGAGACGTTCCAGCCGTCACCGACCTCGCCGAGACGCTGATGATCGGGAATGCGGACGTTTGTGAAATAGACCTCGTTGAAGTCGGATGCGCCGCTCGCCTGCTTGATCGGCCGCACCTCGACGCCCGGGCTCTTCATGTCCAGGAAGAACATGGTGAGACCCTTGTGCTTGGGCACGGTCGGGTCGGTGCGCGTGAGCAGGATGCCGTAGTCGGAATAATGCGCCCCCGAGGTCCAGATCTTCTGGCCGTTGATCACCCAGTCGTCGCCGTCCTTTTCCGCGCGCGTGCGCAGGCCCGCGACGTCGGAGCCGCCGGCAGGCTCGGAGAACAGCTGGCACCAGACCTTTTCGCCGGAGGCGAGCGGCGGCAGATAGGTGCGCTTATGCTCCTCGCGCGCGAACGCCATCATGGTCGGCCCGCACATGCCATGGCCGATGATGAACATGCGGGACAGCTGGCCGAACGGCCCCTCTTCCTGTTGCCAGATCACGCGCTCGATCGGCGACGAGCCGCGCCCGCCATACTCCTTCGGCCAGTGCAGGCAGGCCCAGCCGGCATCGGCCTTCTTCTTCTGCCAGGCCTTGGCGACCTCGAGAATATTGGCGTTCTTGAGCTGGGTGCGGCCGAGCGAGGATTTGCGCAGCTCTTCCTCGTACTGCCTGGGCGCGTTCGCGCCGATCCAGGCGCGGGCGGTGGCGCGGAATTCGGCTTCCTGCGGGGTGTCGTCGAAATTCATGGTCTCTCATCCTTCGCCGGCGTCGTAGGATGGGTAGAGCGAAGCGAAACCCATCTGTCAGACCACCCGCGTCATGATGGGTTTCGCTACGCTCTACCCATCCTACAAATCACCTGTCGTTACGCCGCGTTCTTCTTGCGCATGCGGTCGATCAACTGGTCTTCCCAATAGGACAGGCTGCCGAGCCCGAGCGCCATGGCGTTGGCGCGGCGGTAGTACATGTGACAGTCGAACTCCCAGGTGAAGCCCATGCCGCCGTGAACCTGGATGTTGTTCTTGGCGCAATGCTGGAACGCCTGCGTCGCGCTGATGCGCGCGGCGGCTGCGGCTTCCGGCAGCTCAGCCGCGTTGGTCGAGAGCGCCCAGGCGCCGTAATAGCTGTTGGAGCGCGCCAGCGTCGCAGACACATACATGTCCGCGAGCATATGCTTGACCGCCTGGAACGAGCCGATCTGGCGGCCAAAGGCGATGCGGTCGAGCGCGTAGTCGCGGCCCATCTCCAGCGCGCGGTCGGAGCCACCGACCTGCTCGAAGGCGCACAGCACCGCGGCGCGGTCGAGCACTTGGGTCAAAATGCTCCAGCCTTCGCCGGCAGCTCCCAGCGGCTCGGCCTTGCAGTCTTTGAAGGTGATCTCGGCCTGCCCGCGGGTCGGATCGAGATTGGTGAGGCTTTTCACCTCGACGCCACCGGCCTTGAGGTCGACGAGGAACAGCGAGATGTCGCCGTCGCGACCGCTCGATCCCGCGCGTGCGGCAACCACGGCGAAATCGGCGATCGCACCATCAGCGACCGGCTTCTTGACGCCGTTGAGCACGCCATTCGCAGAGGTGAGCTTGACGTTCTTCGGCGACGGATTGCCCTTGCCCTCGAACAGCGCCAGCGTGCCGATCGCGTCCCCCGAAGCGATGGCCGGCAACCATTTCTTCTTCTGCGCGTCGCTGCCGGCGATCAACAGCGCTTCAGCGGCGAGGTACACGGTCGAGGAGAACGGCACCGGCGCGTTGGCACGGCCCATTTCCTCGGCGATCACGCAAAGCTCGAGATGGCCCGCGCCAGCGCCGCCAAACTCCTCGGGGATCGCGACGCCGAGAAAGCCCATCTCGGCGAGGCCTTTCCAGAGGTCCTTGTCGTAGGGCGCCTTGCCGTCGAGCACGACGCGCACCGCCTTCGGCGAGCATTCTTCGGTGAGGAATTTGCGCGCCTGGTCGCGGAGCTGTTTCTGGTCGTCGGAGAAATCGAAGTTCATGGCGGGCTACCCTTATTTATTCGTTGTCATTTATTTGCGCCGTCATTCCGGGGCGCGCGGAGCGCGAGCCCGGAATCCATATCCACCAGCCGGGGTTATGGATTCCGGGCCCGGCCCTTCGGGCCATCCCGGAATGACGAGTTGAGAGAGTTGCGCATTCATCGCAGCACGATCACATCCTGATCAGGCTTATCCGCATAGAGCCGCTCCACCAGCGCCGCGCGGCGTTCCAGGCCGGCACGCTGGTTGATGTAGCCCTTGTCGGTGAGCTCATTGCCGTCGATGGAGGGCGGCTCGGCCATCAGCATTGCGCGCGCGATAGCGCGGCTGCTGGCGCCGCCACATTCCGTGTTGTGTGCTTCGAGGCCACGTCTGAAGCAGGCGATCACCTCGGGATGTTTTACAGCATCCTCGAAGCTCAAATCGGGATTGCCGACGAGCTGGCGACAGGCGTGCAGGTTCGGCCATGCCAGCAGACCGATCGAGCATTGATCCTGCCCGGCAACCAGCGCGTCATGCACAACGGGCGTCGCCGCGGCGATCGCGTCAGTGCGGAGCGATCCGACATGGACGAAGGTGCCGGTGGTGAGCTTGAAGTCCTCTACGACGCGGCCGGCGAAGATGATGCCCTTCACCGGATCGGCATCGTCGACGAAGATGCCGGCATCGCCGATACAGTAAAAGCCTTCCTCGTCGAACATCTTTTTGGTGAGATCAGGCTGGCCAAAATAGCCGGGCGTGACGTTGACGCCGCGCAGGCGCAATTCGTATTTCGGGCCGCACGGCACCATCTTCAATTCGACGCCGGGGAACGGCAGGCCGATCAGGCCGACGCGCTCGGTGTCCCAATAGGTGCCGGTCGAGGTCGGCGCCGTCTCGGTCGAGCCCCAGCCAGTGTAGAACACGATGCGCTCGCCGGTCGTCTTCACCGCGAGCGCCTGCATGCGCTCATAGAGATCGTCGGGCAGCCGCGCGCCGCCATAGGCCATGATCGACAGGTTCTTGAAGAACGAGCGGCACAGCGCATCGTCCTTCTCCATGGCGGCCGCGAGCGCGGCATAGCCGGCCGGCACGTTGGCGTAATAGGTCGGCGAGATCTCGCGCAGATTCCGCAGCGTCTCCTCGAACTGGCCCGGCATCGGCCGGCCGTCATCGATATAGAGCGTGCCACCGTCGACCAGCACCGGGTGAAACGCCGCATTGCCGCCCATGGTGTGGTTCCATGGCATCCAGTCCAGCATGGTCGAGATCGGACCGCCGGGATCGCGCGGCCGCACCTGCATCATCATCGCCGCATTGGCGCACATCATCTCCTGCGTGTTGATGACCGCCTTGGGCATGCCGGTCGAACCGGAGGTGAACAACAGCTTGCCGACGGTCTGCGGCGTGATCTTCGCGATCGACGCTTCGACATCGGCGGTCACGGACGTTGCCGCGAGCTCGGCAAAGCTGACGCTCGTGATGCCGTCGCAGGGACGCACGACGTGAACGACGGTGACGCCGGTGAGATCGAGTGCGTTCAGCGCCTTCTCGAAGGTCGGGCCGTCCTGAACCATCACCACGGCCGGCTTGATCAGGTCGAACAGATATTTCAGCTTGACGTGATCATGGCTCATCAAGGAGTAGGCCGGCGACACCGGAGCCGCCGGCGAGCGCGCCTGCATCGCGGCCTGCGTCATCAGCGCGTGCTCGATCGAATTGCCGGAGAGAATCGTGACCGGGCGTCCGTCGAGCTTGAGATTGAGCAACGTCTGCGTCAGCGCATCCACGGTATGCTTGGCTTCGCCATAGGAGACCTTGCGCCATTCGCGGTTCGCTCCGCCGCGCTGCGCGAGCCAGATGCGCTCAGGCGCTTGCCTGGCCCATTTCGCCAGCGAGGCCGGAAGATGCGTCTCGTAGGCTTGCAGCGGAATGCGCGACTTCAGCACCACCGTGCCGTCGTCGCGGCGCTCGACGTCGATGTCGCGCGCGAGCCACTCGACCTTGCGAAAGGCGGGCTTCGTCATTACGGCCGCCGCACTTCCACTCATTTTGCGTCTCCCGAAATTATCGTCCTTTGCGGATCGTTCTCGTTTCAGCGCCTGATATAGACAGGCTTTCGCTTCTCAAGGAAGGCCCTGATGCCTTCCGAAAATTCCTCGGAGCGACTGCACAGGACCTGGTTGCGGTCCTCTATCGCGATAACGGTTTCCAGCGATCCCGCATCGACGCTCATGTTGAGACATTCTTTTGACAGGCGCAGCCCCACGGGTGAGGCCGTCATCATCGCATCGACGTAAGGTTCAGCGGCTTCGTCGAGCTTGTCTTCGTCGACGACTTCCGAGACGAGCCCGACCGCGAGCGCACGCTCGGCGCCGATGAAGCGTCCGGTCAGGATCAACTCGGATGCGACTGAGACGCCGACGAGCCGCGGCAGAAAGTAGCTGGTGCCGATATCGCAGCCGCCAAGGCCGAGCTTGATGAAGGCACAGTTCATGCGCGCCGACTTCGTCGCGATGCGGATGTCGGAGGCAAGCGCCAGCGCGAACCCGCCGCCGGCCGCCGCGCCCTGCACCAGAGCGATGATCGGCTGCGGACAACGCCGCATCAGCATCACGATGTCGGCGATGCGGCGCTGCGAGTCGAGCGACTCGGTGACGCCGGGCGGCTCCTGCTGCCCGGCGCGGCGGGCCATCGCCGCCTTGAGGTCGAGGCCGGCGCAAAAATTCTTGCCGGCGCCCTTGAGCACAACGACGCGCGTGTCGCGGTTGCGCTGAAGGCCCTGGAAGTAAACGTTGAGCGCATCGATCAGCGCAGGATCGAGCGCGTTGAGGCTTTCAGGACGATTGAGCGTCACCGTGTCGACGCCGTCGTTGTGCTCGATCAGCAGCGGTTGGGACATGGGGCGCTCCTGCATCCGCTCTTCGAGTGGCGGTTATTGCGCCCTCTCCCCTTGTGGGAGAGGGCATGTACGTCGCTGACCAAGAACTCGCTTGGGTGAGGGGTCTGTCTCCGCGGATAGAGACCCCTCATCCGGCGCCATAGCCGATGCGAAGCATCGGCGTCCTTTTAAGGACGGCGGCCAAAGGCCGCCTATGCCACCTTCTCCCACAAGGGGAGAAGGAAGAGCGCATCTACTACCGCGGCGCCATGCGGATGGCGCCGTCGAGACGGATGGTCTCGCCGTTGAGCATCGCATTCTCGACGATGTGCACCGCGAGCGAGCCGTATTCCTTGGCATCGCCGAGGCGCGAGGGATGCGGCACCTGGGCGCCGAGGCTCTTGCGGGCCTCCTCGTTCAGGCCCATCAGCAACGGCGTGAAGAACAGGCCGGGCGCGATGGTGTTGACGCGGATCTTCTGGCTGGCGAAGTCGCGCGCGGCCGGCAGCGTCAGGCCGACGACACCGCCCTTCGAAGCCGAATAGGCGATCTGGCCGATCTGGCCTTCATAGGCGGCCACCGAAGCCGTGTTGATGATGACGCCGCGTTCTTCGCCGACCGGCTCGATCGTGACGAGGCGCTCGGCGAACAGACGCAGGCAATTGAAGGTGCCGATCAGATTGACGTTGATGATGCGCGCGAACTTTTCGAGCGGATAGACGCCGTCGCGGCCGACGATGCGCTGGGAGCCGCCGATGCCGGCGCAGTTCATCAGCACGCGCGCGACGCCGTGCGCGGCTTCCGCCTTCGCGATCGCGGCCTTGATCTGCTCTTCGCTGGTGACGTCGGCATGGAGCGCGACGCCCTTCACTTCGGCAGCGACCTTCTCGGCGTTGTCCTTGTTCTGATCGATCACACCAATCTTGGCGCCCTTGGCGGCCATGGCGCGCGCGGTCGCTTCACCAAGACCCGAACCACCACCGGTGATGAGAACGGCTACGTCTTTCAATTCCATGACAGGCTACCTTTCCTTGGGCGTTTCTTCTCTAGACTTGTACGTCTCGGCCGGATTATCCGGCCGCGGCAGCTTCCTCGGCTTGCGTGAGGATGCCACCGCAGATCAGCGTTTCCATGTGCTTGATGTATTGCCGGCAGACGTCATCGGTGACCGGACCGACGCCGATCGCGCGAGACATCGCGTGCCGGCCAAAGAACAGGTGATCGCAGGCGCCGATCAGGCTGGTGTAGAACAGCACCGGATCGGTGGCGCGGAACTCGCCGCGGCTGACGCCCTCAGTGAGCAGGCGCCGGTGGAAGTCCAGCAGCGGCGCGACGAAGAATTTTGAGACTTCGTCGGCAGAGCCGGCATTGGTCTCATGCAGCAGATAATGAATCAGCCGGTTCATGTAGGGGAACCGGTAATAGGCGCGGATGATGCCAGCGATATGCAGCTTCAGCTTCGCCGTCGATGTGATCGGTTGCGCCAGCAGATATTCCAGATTGGACATCTCGGTCGCGGCATCGCGCGCGAGCAGCGCCAGCAAGAGGCCGTCCTTGTTGCCGAAATGATATTTGACCAGCGCGGCATTGGCGCCCGACTTCTGGGCGATGTCGGACAGCGAGATCTCGATCGACGAGCGTTCGATCATCAGGTCGCTCGCGGCCACGAGCAATTTCTCTGCCGTGGAATTCTTTCCGCTCGGGAGCCTGTTCGGTACGCTGGTAGTCACGGAGTTCCCTGTTCTCGCCGCTTGAAGCGGCCGCAGATAAGCCGAAGCAGCGCCTCATCACAAGAGTTAATTGATCGATTGACTAAACGATATCACGCCCATTAAATCCGCGCCGACAATCCAACTCGATAGAGAACAATCCAGGGAGAGACCGACATGGCCGAGGCTTACATCGTCGCCGCTGCGCGTACCGCGGGCGGGCGCAAGGGGGGCCGCCTCGCCGGCTGGCATCCGGCCGATCTCGCCGCAAAAGTGCTGGACGAACTGGTCGATCGCACCAAGATCGATCCCGCCCTGGTCGAGGACGTGATCATGGGCTGCGTGATGCAGGTCGGTGAGCAGTCCAACAACGTCGCGCGCAACGCGATCATGGCCTCGAAGCTGCCGGAGAGCGTTCCGGGCACCTCGATCGACCGGCAGTGCGGCTCCTCGCAGCAGGCGCTGCACTTCGCCGCGCAAGCCGTGATGTCCGGCACGATGGACGTGGTGATCGCCGCCGGCGTGGAATCGATGACGCGCGTGCCGATGGGCCTGTCCTCGCAGCTTCCGGCCAAGAACGGCTTTGGCAATTACAAGAGCCCGGGCATCGAGCACAAATATCCGAACATCGTGTTCAGCCAGTTCACCGGCGCGGAGATGATGGCCGAGAAGTACGGCCTGTCGAAGAATGATCTCGACGAATACTCCTACAACAGCCATCAGCGCGCGATCGCAGCGACGCAAGCCGGCCACTTCAAGAAGGAGATCGTGCCGCTCGAGATCACCCGCGCCGACGGCAGCAAGGACACCCATCACATCGACGAAGGCATCCGCTTCGACGCCACGCTCGACGGCATCAAGGGCGTCAAGCTGATTGCCGAGAACGGCAAGCTGACGGCGGCGAGCGCCAGCCAGATCTGCGACGGCGCCTCCGGTGTCATGGTGGTGAACGAGCGCGGCCTCAAGCAGCTCGGACTCACACCGCTGGCGCGCATCCATCACATGACCATGACCGGCGGCGATCCCGTCATCATGCTCGATGCTCCGCTGCACGCCACCAAGCGCGCGCTGGAGAAGGCCGGCATGACGATCGACGACATCGACCTGTTCGAGGTCAACGAGGCCTTCGCCTCGGTGCCGACCGGCTGGCTCAAGACCACCGGCGCCGATCCAGCCCGCCTCAACGTCAATGGCGGCGCCATCGCGCTCGGTCATCCGCTCGGCGGCTCCGGCACCAAGTTGATGACCACACTGGTCCACGCCCTGCACCAGCGCGGCAAGCGCTATGGCCTGCAGACTATGTGCGAAGGCGGCGGCATGGCGAATGTAACGATCGTGGAGCGGCTGTAAGCTGCTGCTGCCACACTAACGGTGTCGTCCCGGCGAAAGCCGGGACCCATACCGCGAAATCTATCGATTGTGGTTGGTCGCAGTACCGAACGACAATCCTCTGCCAAACGACGCCCTGTGGTTATGGGTCCCGGCTTTCGCCGGGACGACATCTCGTGTGCCTTGGGACCTACGCTTATGACCCATCCGTCCGTCTACGCCAAAACCACGCCCGACAAGATCGCCTACCAGATGGCCGGGACCGGCAGGGCGATCACCTATCGCGAGCTCGACGAGCTCTCGAACCAGGGCGCAAACCTGTTCCGCTCGCTCGGCCTGAAGGCCGGCGACCACATCGCGCTCTTGATGGAAAACCGTCTCGCGTTCATGGAGATCTGCTGGGCCGCGCAACGCAGCGGGCTCTATTACACCGCCATCAGCCGCTATCTGAAGCAGGACGAGATCGACTACATCATCGGCGATTGCGGCGCCAAGGTCGTGATCACCACGCCGAAATGCGCCGACCAGATCAGGGCCCTGATCAAGGGGACCGCAGGCGAGCCGATCTTCTACATGGTCGACGAACCCCAGCCCGGCTTCCGCTCCTACGACAAGGAAGCGTCGGCACAGCCGACAACGCCGATTGCGGACGAGGTCGCCGGCTACGACATGCTGTATTCGTCCGGCACCACCGGCCGACCGAAGGGCATCAAGAGGGCCTTCGAAGGCAACAAGATCGACGTGCCGAACGCCTTCCTGCGCGTCCTCTGCGCCGACATGTGTGGCATGAATGCGGAGAGCACCTATCTCTCGCCGGCGCCGCTCTATCACGCGGCTCCGCTGCGCTTCAACATGATGGCGATCGTGCTGGGCGGCACCTCCATCATCATGGAGCATTTTGACGCCGAGGATTTTCTCAAGCTCGTCGAGAAGTACAAGGTCACGCAGTCACAGCTTGTACCGACCATGTTCGTGCGCATGCTGAAGCTGCCGGACGAGGTTCGCGGCAAGTACAACGTCTCCACGCTGAAGGGCGCGATCCACGCCGCTGCCCCCTGCCCTGTCGACGTCAAGGCAAAAATGATCGAATGGTGGGGACCGATCCTGATCGAGTATTACGCCGGCTCGGAAGGCAACGGCGTCACCGTCTGCAATTCGCAGCAATGGCTGGAGCATCGCGGCAGCGTCGGCCGCGCCGTGGTCGGCAAGATCAAGATCCTGGACGAGAACGACGAGGAGCAGCCGGTGGGCGAGATCGGCACGGTCTATTTCGCCGATGCGCCTGTTTTCACCTATCACAACGATCCAGAGAAA
Organism: Bradyrhizobium sp. 215_C5_N1_1; assembly: GCF_052075935.1. Classification (NCBI taxonomy): domain Bacteria; kingdom Pseudomonadati; phylum Pseudomonadota; class Alphaproteobacteria; order Hyphomicrobiales; family Nitrobacteraceae; genus Bradyrhizobium; species Bradyrhizobium sp. 215_C5_N1_1. Next base: position 7,918,413 of record NZ_CP197228.1, read on the forward strand.
ACGAAGAAGGCCTACAACGCCAAGGGTTGGTCGACGCTTGGCGACGTCGGCTACCTCGACAAGGACGGTTTTCTGTTCCTCACCGACCGCAAGTCCTACATGATCATCTCCGGCGGGGTGAACATCTACCCGCAGGAGACCGAGGACGTGCTCATCACTCACCCTGATATCGCCGACGTCGCCGTGTTCGGCGTGCCGAACGAGGAGATGGGCGAAGAGGTGAAGGCGGTGGTGCAGCCACACGACATGAGCCGCGCCGGCAAGGCGCTCGAAGCCGACCTGATCGCCTACTGCAAGACACGTCTCTCGGCGATCAAATGCCCGCGCTCGATCGATTTCGAAGCCGAGCTGCCGCGCACGCCGACGGGCAAGCTGGTGAAGCGGCATCTGCGCGACCGGTATTGGCCGAAGACGACGGCAAAGATTTAGCCACTTGCTTACCCTCCCCTGGAGGGGGAGGGTCGGCGCGAAGCGACGGGGTGGGGTGATCTCTCCACTCGGGCACTGTTCCACTCGGAGAGACTGTCACCCCGCCCCGCTGCGCATTCCGCTTCGCTGCATGCGCATCGACCCTCCCCCTCCAGGGGAGGGTGAAGCGGAGATTAATCAAACAAACTCGGCGTGTGGTTCACCAGCGCGCCTTCGATCTCGAGCATCTTCAGCTTCGTCACCACGCCGCCATTGGCCGAGAAGCCGCCGGGCTTGTTGCCGGCGGCCAGCACGCGATGGCAGGGCACGACGATCGGGCACGGGTTGCGGCCGAGCGCCTGACCGACATCGCGCGACAGCTGGACGCCGCCGAGCTGCTTGGCGATGTCGCCATAGGTGATGGTCTTGCCGGGCGGGATGGCGCGGGCGATCTCGTAGACGCCGCGGTTGAAGTCGGGCACGCCGTCGAGATCGAGCGGGATGTCGGTGAGATCGTCCGGCTCGCCCGCGAGCAATTTTGTGATGCGGTCGATCGCCTCTCGCACCTCGGCGGTCGGCTCTGCCTCGGTGGCGTCGGCATGGCGCTGGCTGATGCGGGTGCGGATCTTCTCCTCGCCGCCCATGGGCAGTTGCGTGCCGTTGATACCACGCGGGCCCCAGGCGATGGCACAGAGGCCGATCCTGGTGTCGAACAGGGCAAAATGCTGGTCGGTCATGACTTGGTTCCTGGCTTGCGCCCTCGTCGCATGCCCCCATTGTGATCCATGCCTAAATCTAGGCTTGGAAATAGTTGCGATCCACCCGGTTTCCGGGAATCTTGCACAGGAGTTCCTGCCCCCTCCCGCGAGCCCCGAATGCAAAGCCTCCACGTCAACGGATACGACATGCCCTATCTCGACGTGGGCGAAGACAGGAGCCGGCCGCCGCTGGTCTGTGTACATGGCTCGCTCAATGACTTCCGCGTCTGGGGCTGCGTGCTCGGACCGCTGACGCAGCGGCATCGGGTGATCGCCGTCAGCTTGCGGCACTTCTTCCCGGACCGCTGGGATGGCGTCGGCGACACCTATTCGATCGCCCAGCATGTCCAGGACGTCATCGCCTTCATCGAGAAGCTCGACGTCGGCCCGGTCGATCTGATGGGCCATTCCCGCGGCGGGCACATCTGCTTCCGCGTGGCACAGGCGCGCCCCGACCTGTTGCGGCGGCTGATCCTGGCCGAACCCGGCGGCGAGCTCGATGCGAGCCTCGATCCCGATTACGTCGGCGGCCCCTCGCCGCTGTTGGCGCGGTTCACGGCCTCGGCCGAGAAGATCGCGGCCGGCGATGTCGACGGCGGCCTTGCCGTCTTCGTGGACACGCTGGAGGGCGCCGGCACCTGGCCGCGGCTGCCGGCGATGGTGAAGCAGAATCTGCGCGACAACGCCTATACCCTGATCGGGCAGGTCCGCGACAACCGTCCGCCCTTCTTGAAGGCGGATGCGGAATCGATCAGGATGCCGACGCTGTTCATCCTGGGTGCGCGGACCAAAGGCCTGCTGCCAAAGGTGCTGCATGCGCTGGCCGCGCACGTACCCTATTCCAAGACGGCGATCATCCCGAACGCGACCCATCCGATGTTCGAGCAGGCGCCGCAAAAATACACCGAACTGGTTCTGGATTTCCTGGCGAGCTGATCATGCAGAGCTTTCGCGTCAACGGTTACGACATGGCCTATCTCGAAGTCGGCGACGGCCCGCCGCTGGTCTGCGTCCATGGCACGTTAGGTGATTTCCGCACCTGGTATTCAGTGCTCGGCCCGCTGTCGAAGTCCCATCGCGTCATCTCGGTCAGCCTGCGGCACTTCTTTCCCGAGCATTGGGACGCCGTCGGCGACGATTACAAGATGGCGCAGCACGTCGCGGACACGATCGCCTTCATCGAGCAGGTCAGACCCGGCCCGGTCGACCTGATGGGCCATTCGCGCGGCGGCCACATCGCGTTTCGCGTCGCGCAAGCGCGGCCTGACCTGCTGCGCAAGCTGGTGCTGGCCGAGCCGGGCGGCGATCTCGACGCCAGCCTGCCGGTGCCGGAAGGCACGCCCGCGCATCCGCCGCTCGCCGCGAAGACGGTGCGCTCGGTCGAGATGATCCGTGCCGGCGACATCGACGGCGCGCTGCAGAATTTCTACGAGGGCATCGAAGGCGACGGCTCGTGGCGGCGCGTGCCGGCGGCGGCGAAGCAACAGCTGCGCGACAACACGCTCACCTTCCTCGGCCAGATCAACGAGCAGCGCCGGTCCTACACGCTCGCGGATGCGCAGGCGATCAGGACACCGACGCTGCTGATCGGCGGCGGTGCGACCACCGGCAGCCTGTCGGTAATGTGGCGCGTGCTGGCCGAGCACATCGCGGGCAGCAAGACGGCGGTGATCGAGAATGCCGGCCACTGGATGTTCGAGCAGGCGCCGCTTGAGTTCGGCGAGGTCGTAAACAGGTTTCTGGCGGAGTAGCTTCTTCGCCTCTCCCCGCGTGCGGGGAGAGGAAAAAGAGCCTCACACCTTCCAGACACCCACCGGCATCTTGATCGTCGCATTCAGCCGGTTCCAGACGTTGATGGTCGCGATCGAGAGGATCAGGGTTGCGAGCTCGCGCTCGTCAAAATGCTTGGCGGCCTCGTTCCAGATCGCATCCGGCACCGGGTCCTCGCGATCGGCAAGGCGCGTGACGGCTTCGGTCAGCGCCAGCGCGGCGCGTTCGGCGTCGCTGAAATAGGGCGCGTCGCGCCAGGCCGAGACGGCGAACAAGCGCTCGTCGGTCTCGCCAGCCCTGCGGGCGATCTTCGGATGCATGTCGACACAGACACTGCAGCCGTTGATCTGGCTGGCGCGCAGGTGCACCAGTTCCAGGAGCTTTTCCGGCAGCCCCTGCTTGGTCAAATTGCCGAGGGATTGAAGGTGGTTCATGGCTTCAGGCAGGACCATGACGGGGTGGTTCATGCGCGCGTGCATCATCTTGCGTCTCCGTTTGAGAATTTCGAAGGTTCCGGTCACATCGGCCGGATTGGCTTCGTCATGGGCATGACGGATTGCGATGAGGGAATGTGACCGATGACCCAGAAAAACTTCGAAGAAAATTTTCTCAGCCGCCAGTTCGAGGCCAGCAGGGACCATTTGCGCGCGGTCGCCTACCGGATGCTGGGTTCCAGTGCCGAGGTCGACGATGCCGTGCAGGAGGCCTGGCTGCGGGTCAGCCGTTACGACACGTCCGATGTCGCGAACCTGCGCGGCTGGCTGACCACCGTGGTCGCGCGCATCTGCCTCGACATGCTGCGCGCGCGCAAATCGCGCCGCGAGGACCCGATGGGCCCGCACGTGCCCGAGCCGGTCGACGAGACGCGGGAGCGCGAGGCGGAGATGGCCGATTCCGTCGGCGCGGCCCTTCTCGTCGTGCTCGAGACATTGCAGCCGGCGGAACGGCTGGCCTTCGTGCTGCACGATATGTTCGCAGTCCCCTTCGAGGAGATCGCGCCGATCGTCGGACGCTCGGTCGACGCCTCACGGCAGCTTGCGAGCCGCGCACGTCGGCGCGTCCAGGGTGCGCCGGTGCCCGAGGCGCACATCTCGCACCAGCGCGCGATCGTCGATGCTTTCCTCAGGGCTTCGCGCGAGGGCAATTTCGAGGGCCTGCTGGCCCTGCTCGATCCCGACGTCGTGTTCCGTGCCGACCAGGCTGCGGTGCGGCTCGGCACGCTGCCGGAGATCCGCGGCGCGGATGCGGTCGCACAGCTCTACAAGGGCCGTGCGCAGGCTGCACGGACGGCGCTGGTCGATGGCGAGATCGGCGTCGCCGTCATCTTCGGCGAACGTCTGCGCATCGCGCTGCGCGTGACGTTCAACGGCGACCGGATCGCGGGGATCGAGGCGGTAGCCGATGCGGACCAGATCGCGACGATGGAGGTGGAGGTGCTGGAGCGCTAGCGGGACGTGGCATCGCGTCTTTCCGGATGCTAGGCTTTCCGCGCAATCGCGCGCGGTGCCAGCGCTCAAGACGCGAAAGGACGATTTCCATGACAGTCCGCTTCATTCCCCTGCTCGCCTTGTCCCTGCTCGGCCTCGCCGCCGGCAGCACCACCGCGCTTGCGGCCGCCGACGAAAAGCTGAAAGCCGCGGCCGAGCAGGAGAAGGCGCCGCTGATCGAGACCCTGCACGACATGGTGATGATCGAGAGCGGCAGCAGCGATGCCGACGGCCTGAAGAAGATGGCCGAATTCACCGAAGCGCGCCTGAAGGCGCTGGGCGCCACCATCGAGCGGCGCAAGACCACCGCGGGTACGGGCGCCGACATGGTGATCGCCACCTTCCAGGGCACCGGGTCGCGCAAGCTGATGCTGATCGCGCATATGGACACGGTCTATCAGCGCGGCATCCTCGCAAGCGAGCCGTACCGTATCGACGGCAACCGCATCTACGGCCCCGGCATCGCCGACGACAAGGGCGGCATTGCCGTGGTCCTGCATGCGCTCAAGATCCTGAAGGACGCCGGCTGGCAGGACTACGCCAGGCTCACCGTGTCCTTCAATCCGGATGAAGAGGTCGGCTCGATCGGGTCGGGCGAGATCATTGCCGAGCTCGCCGACCAGCACGACGTCGTGCTCTCCTGCGAACCGACGGTGGCCGCGCCGATCGCCAAGAATGACGGGCTGCTGCTGGGCGCGAGCGGCACTGCCACGGCGAAGATGGAGGTGAAGGGCCGCGCCTCGCATGCCGGCGCCGCGCCCGATCTGGGCCGCAACGCGCTGATCGAGCTCGCACATCAATTGCAGCAGACGAAGGACGTCGCCAAGTCGATCCCGGGCACGCAGCTCAACTGGACCACGGCGCAGGCGGGCACGGTGCGCAACCAGATTCCGGAAAAGGCCGAGGCCGGCGCCGACATCCGCCTGACCATCCCCGATGGCATCGCCAAATTGCAGGCGGCGCTCGACGCGAAGGTGAAGGACAAGTTCGTGCCCGACACCGAGACCACAGTGACGATCATTGCGGGCCGCCCGCCCTTCGTCGCCAGCGATCGCGGCCGCGCGCTCGCGCAGGAGGGGCAGGCGATCTATGCCGAGATCGACCGCAAGCTCGACATCGCCGAGATGACCGGCGGCGCCACCGACGCCGGCTATGCCAACCGCAGCGGCAAGGCGGTCGTGGTCGAGAGCTTTGGCCTCGCCGGCTTCGGCTATCACGCCCGGGACGAGTTCATCGACACCAACTCGATCGTGCCGCGGCTCTATCTGATGAGCCGGATACTGATCGAGCAGGGCAAGAAGAAGTAGGCGCCGGGGCCGGCCAAGCCATTTCGGCGAAAACAACCCCATGCACAGTAGACGGCCCTAGCGATATCAATGGCTTAGCGAGGCCAAAACGGCGGCTTGAGGTCCGCCTTGACGCCCTCCCCCTCCTGCGATACCTTCGAATACGGAATTCCGTATTCCCTTTTATGTCTCGGAGCTGCCGGCGTGATCCCTCTCGACCCGCTCCCGAACCTGATCGACCAGGTCTATGCGCGGATCCTGGAGGCGATCTCCGACCGCACGCTTCAGCCCGGCCAGCGCATCCGGCAGAACGAACTCGCCGACAAGCTCGGCGTGTCGCGCCAGCCGGTGTCGCATGCGCTGCATTTGTTGCACCGGCAGGGTCTCGTCGCCGAGAGCGGCCGTCGCGGCTTTGAAGTCACCCAGCTCGACCCCTCGCGCATCCGCCAGCTCTACGAGGTGCGCGGCGCCATCGATGCGCTGGCCGCCCGGCTCGCCGCTCAGCGCGCCGCAAGCGACGCGGCGGGACGCGCGCGGCTGGACGCGGCCCTCGCCGCCGGACGCCGCATCGACCGCAAGACTTCGCTCGCCGAGCTGATCGTGCTCGACGTCGATTTTCACCGCGCGATCTATCAGCTCGCGGGCAATCCCGTGATCGAGGAGACGATCGCGCCGCAATGGCCGCATATGCGCCGCTCGATGGCGACGGTGCTCTCCGAGCTCGATTATCGCGGCAGCGCGTGGGCCGAGCACGCGACGATTGCCGGACACATTCTCGCAGGCGATGCGAAAGCCGCCGAGCGCGCCGCGCTGGCGCATGCGCAGACGGCGGGACGGATGACCGAGGAGAGATTGAAGGCGACGGACGAGGCGGCGGCGTAGCCATTTGCGCGCCCGCCGTCATGCCCGGGCTTGTCCCGGGCATCCACGTTCTTCTCGCGAACGTGGAGCAAAGACGTGGATGGCCGGGTCAAGCCCGGCCATGACGAGAGAAAACAATGAAACAACCAAGGAGGAAGCGACCCATGAAACTGTCTCAGGAGCAATTGGAGTTCTTCCATCGCGAGGGCTGGCTGTTCCTCCCCGAATTGTTCAGCCAGGAGGAGGTCGACTTCCTCGCGCGCGAGGCTGTCGGCATCTATGACGCCGATCGGCCCGAGGTCTGGCGCGAGAAGAGCGGCGCGCCGCGCACGGCCTTTGCCGCGCATCTCTACAACGAGGCCTTCGGCATCCTGGGCGCGCATCCGCGCATGATCGACCCGGTCGAGCAATTGTTCGGCGAGCCGGTCTACATGCACCAGTTCAAGATCAACGCGAAATCGGCCTTCACCGGCGACGTCTGGCAATGGCACCAGGATTACGGCACCTGGAAGCGCGACGACGGCATGCCGGAGCCGCGCGCGATGAACATCGCGATCTTCCTCGACGAAGTCATGCCGATCAACGGCCCCCTGATGCTGGTGCCGCAGAGCCAGAATGCCGGCGATCTCCAGGCCTCGCATGACCTTGCGACGACCTCCTATCCGCTGTGGACGCTGGACGAAGAGACCGTGACGCGCCTCGTCAAGCAGGGCGGCATCGTCGCGCCCACAGGCAAGCCGGGCGGCATGCTGATGTTCCACGGCAATCTCGTGCATGGCTCGGCCGGCAACATCACGCCCTACCCGCGCAAGATCGTGTACCTGACGCTGAACGCGGTCTCGAACTACATCCGTACCCCGACGCGGCCTGAGTACATCGCGCATCGCGATTTTGCGCCGATCAAGACGGTGGACGACGATGCGCTGGTGCGGCTCGCACGTGCGCCGCGACAGGCGGCGGAGTAAGTTCTCACTGTCATTCCGGGGCGCGCCTTCTTGGGCGCGAGCCCGGAATCCATACTCCCGATCGTGGTTATGGATTCCGGGCTCGACGCTGCGCGTCGCCCCGGAATGACGAGCTTTGATTGTTGCGCTCAGGACATCCCCCATGAACCTCTTCCGCCTCCTCCAGGCCCGCGCGTCCGCCGGCAAGCCTGTCCGTGTCGCGCTGATCGGTGCCGGCAAGTTCGGCTCGATGTTTCTGGCGCAGGTGCCGCACACGCCGGGGTTGGAGGTGCCCATCATCGTCGATATCGATCGCGACCGTGCGCGCGAAGCCTGCCGCACCGTGGGCTGGGATGCGGAGCGCATCGCGGCCACTGTGTTTACCGACGACGGCGCACGCGCCATTGCGGGCGGCGCGATGGATGTTGTCGTTGAAGCGACCGGCAATCCGGCCGTCGGCATCAAGCACGCGCGCGCTGCGATCGCGGCGGGCAAGCATATCGTGATGGTCAATGTCGAGGCCGACGTGCTGGCGGGCCCGCTGCTCGCCGAGGAAGCACGGAAGGCGGGCGTGGTCTATTCGCTCGCTTATGGCGACCAGCCGGCGCTGACCGCCGAGATGGTCGACTGGGCGCGCGCCACCGGTTTTCGCGTGGTCGCAGCCGGCAAAGGGACAAAATATCTGCCGGCCTATCACGACGTGACACCTGACGGCGTCTGGCAGCACTATGGTCTCACCGCGGGCGAGGCACAGTCGGCCGGCATGAATCCGCAGATGTTCAACTCCTTCCTCGACGGCACCAAATCCGCGATCGAGATGGCCGCGATCGCCAATGCCTGTGCGCTCGACGTACCCGCGAACGGTTTGCTGTTTCCACCCTGCGGCGTCGACGATTTGCCACACGTCATGCGTCCCAGCGACAAGGGCGGCGTGCTGGAGCGGTCGGGCGTGGTGGAAGTCGTCTCCTCGCTCGAACGCGACGGCCGGCCGGTGTTTCGCGATCTGCGCTGGGGCGTCTATGTCGTGCTGGAGGCGCCGAACGATTATGCCGCCGATTGCTTCAGGCAATACGGCCTGAAGACCGACGGCAGCGGACGCTTCGCGGCGATGTACAAGCCGTACCATCTGATCGGGCTCGAGCTGAACATCTCGATCCTGTCGGCGGCGCTGCGGGGCGAGCCGACCGGCCAGCCCTATGGCTTCCGCGGCGACGTTGCCGCCGTGGCCAAGCGCAATCTGCGCGCCGGCGAGATGCTGGACGGCGAAGGCGGCTACACCGTGTGGGGCAAGCTGGTGCCGGCGGCCGCGAGCCTGCAGGCCGGCGCGCTGCCGATCGGGCTCGCGCATCGCCTCAAGCTGAAGCACGACGTCGCCCATGGCGAGATCGTGCGCTGGAGCGACGTCGAGTTCGACGCCAACAACGAGACGATCAAGACGCGAAAGGTAATGGAGACGGCATTCGCGAAATAGCGGCTAGAACTGCCCCGGTTGAGCGGGTGGACTGGGCCAATCCGATCGCAAATTGTTCGGATTATTCCTTGCGAACAAGTCCTGCCTTATAACGCCGCTCGGGCCGGCATCAATTGATGGTGGCATTCCGCGAATATCACGGGTTGGCGCGACTATGACGCCGGTCCGAACGACACAATTGGCGGGATAGCCAACGTGTCGGCAGTAAGTTGCAGCACTCGCGCCTGCATTGCTTCCAACTGAGAAGCCAATAATTAGCGACGCTGACAAGGCAATTGATCGCTTCATTCTTGCCTCCTGTAACTGATCCACGGGAGAGAATTATAGATGAAGTGTAGCTATGCCAAAGCGGTGAATGTTGAACCATGAGTTCGGCTTCTCGATCAAAAGCCGGCATCGGCCGCAGCCCGCGCCATGTCCAACCGTATGCGGACTCATGATCGCAGCAGGTTGCGTCCTATTCGACCACGATGGCCTTGGCTTCGGCCTCCTCGAAATTCTTGCGCTGGTCACAGCGATTGATAGCCCCGAGAAGCCAATGGCCGGGCCGAGCAGTGTCAGGATGGTCGCGAAGGATGACACCGGGATGCTCGTTCTGTTCGTGCTCGCCCAACGTGTCACGTCGATTTGATGTTTTGCGCGCAAAAAAAACGGGTACTGACACACGTGGCATCTTGCACCACGGTCCAACCGTAAGGAGCAATCCATGATAAATCTGAAAATTCTTGGTGCGGTCGTTGTTGTGGCATCTGCCCTGTCCAGCTCTGCTGTACAGGCGCAGTGGTACAACTCCAATCCGGACGCATGCCAAGCTGAATTCGCCAGCTGCACGGGTCTTGGAACGGGGACCACCCCCGACTATCGGGTTCGGCCATCAACTCGGCGAACGGCATATCGCCAGCCGGCAGCGGCGGACGCGACTGTCGGCAGCTGGGGCAATTCCTACGCCATGTCGCCCGGCATGTCGTACGGCGAGATGGGCTGGAACGGCAGCTGGAGTACGTATGCTGCCCGCAACGGCATCGTCTGCCGGCCCGGCACCTATTTCAAGGGTAGCGACGGCCTCCAGCATCTCTGCCAGTAGGTCATCTGCTCTGACGTTAAACAGCTCAGGCGGCCCCAAAGGGGCCGCCTGTTTTGTGCTGGCTTGTGGCTCTCGCCGAAATCAGCATCCAGATCGCGCGGTGGGTGCACTACTGGGTGTACGAACGACCCCGATCTCCGGATCGAGGTCGCGTACCGTCACCAGTGCTTCGAGCGGGCGGCGGGCCTTCGTGGTAACGATCTCTATGGAAGCAGCCGGCTATCTTTGGCTTGCTTGAACCACTTCCGGAACATGTCCTCGGTGTCCATCATCTCGGTGAAGCCGGCGCGGTTGATCTTCACGGTCGAGACGATCGAGGGCGGACCGGACTCGGTCTGGCCGTAGCGCATGCTGTAATCGGCGTATTGGAACGACAGGCCGACGAAGTCGGCGAGGTCCGGCGACACGAGGCCGTGCTTGCGTCGCAACGCGTCCCAAGAAGAGACCCAATTGGGAAACTCCTTGGCGAGCGATAGCGGGATCGGCTTGCCGGGCTTCATCTCCAGCGCGTCGGCCACCGCGGGCCAGATGTTTTCCCAGGTGAAGACATCGCCATTGGTGACGTTGAAGGCTTCGTTCTGTGCCGCGTTGGCCTCGCCCGACCAGGCGATCGCGCGCGCGAGGAGATCGACGTCGACGGCCTGCGCCACCCGCGCGGCGCCGCCGGGAAAGTCGAGCGGCCTGCCCTGCTCGCGCAGCATCGCGGCATAGACGCCGAGCGGCGGGATCAGATCCATGGCGCCCCCCATGGCGAGGCCGACGATGAGAACGGGGCGCAAGATGCTCCAGTGCCAGGCTTTCCCGGCCTGGAGCTCGCGCAGGAAATTTTCCTGCGCCCAATAAAAATTGGGCTGCTCGTACATCTCGGAGCGGCCTTCGCGCGCCGGCACCGTCAGGGGGCGAACGTGAACCCCGTAAGCCTTGGTGCCCTGCAACAGAGCGACATGCTTGAGGTCCGGCGCGACCGGCTCGAGCGCGGCCATCAAATTGCGCAGCATCAGATCATTGGTCTTGATCTGCTGCGGATCGCGCCAACCATCGACGAGCTGTGGCGCCTCGTAGAGCGCGGCGTAGATCAGATGGGTGGCGCCCTGAAGCTCGGCCGCGGCACGGCGGCAATCGGCTTCGCTAGTAAGGTCGATCGGGACGTGGCGGGCGCCGTAGAGGTGGCGCGGCTTGCGTCGCGACAGCGCCACAACTTCTGAAGGCTCGGATGTGCCGAAGTGTCGCAACGCGGCGTTGCCGACGAGACCGGTTGCCCCAGCGACCACGACCTTTTTGCCCGTCATGCGCGAGCCTCCCTTGTTGTTGCCTAATCGCGTAGCAGATCGCTGATGGTTCCGACTTGCGTCTGGCCCGCGTTCGCACTTGCGAGGAAGGCATCAGGCTTGATTATCGCAGGGCGTCCGGTCATCCTTGCTGACGGAACCGCAACGCTCGGCTTCCAGCAACAAGAGCCCATCAGGGCCATTCGGAAACGCTCAAACAAATCTTAACAAGAGAACGTCGATCCTCGACGAAGACAAGACGACAGCAAGATCGTTCCCTGGTCGATGCATCGACGCAATGGAAGGGATGCGCATGAAACGTCGTGATTTTCTGAAGGTGACAGGCGTCGGCCTGGCCGCGAGCACAGCAGTGGCTGCGCCCGCGATCGCGCAGTCGTCGCCCGAGGTCAGGTGGCGCTACGCCACGAGCTGGCCGAAAGCCCTCGATACGCTCTATGGCGGCTGCGAATATTTCTGCAAGCAGGTCGCCGACATTACCGACAACAAATTCCAGATCCAGCCTTTTGCGGCGGGCGAGATCGTCCCGGGCCTGCAGGTGCTCGACGCCGTGTCGAACGGCACGGTCGAGATCGGCAATACCGCGCTTTATTACTATTGGGGCAAGAACCCCGCATTCACGTTCGCAACCGCCCTTCCGTTCGGATTGAACACGCGCCAGCAGATTTCCTGGTTGCTGTGGGGCGGCGGACAGGATCTCGTCAACGACCTCCTGAAGGAGCACAACGTCTACGGCATCCCGACCGGATCGACCGGCGCGCAGATGGGCGGCTGGTTCAGGAAGGAGATCAAGACGGTCGACGACCTCAAGGGCCTGAAGATGCGTATCGGCGGCTTTGCCGGCACGATCCTCGCCAAGCTCGGCTGCGTGCCGCAGCAGCTCGCCGGCGGCGACATCTATCCGGCGCTGGAGAAGGGCACCATCGACGCGGCCGAATGGGTCGGTCCCTATGACGACGAGAAGCTCGGCTTCGCCAAGGTCGCGAAGTACTACTACTATCCCGGCTGGTGGGAAGGCACGAGCCAGGGCCACAACATCATGAACATCGAGAAGTGGAACGCGCTGCCCAAGCACTACCAGGCGGCGATCGACGCGGCGTCACGCGACACCTTCACCTGGATCACCGGCAAGTACGATGCGGTGAATGCTCCGGCGCTGAAGCGGCTGATCGTGAACGGTGCGATCCTCAGGGGCTTCCCGCAGGAGGTGCTCGAGGCCTGCTACAACACCGCCAACGAGATCTATGCGGACCTGTCCAAGACCAATCCGCATTTCGGCAAGATGCATGCGAGCATGACCGCGTTCAAAAATGACTCGTTACCTTGGACGCAGGTGGCCGAGCTGAGCTACGACAGCTTCATGGCGCGGATGCGGACCAAGACGTGAGGCGCTGAGCGGCTCACACGACTAAAGACGGAGAAGCCCCGGAGATGCTGCCATCTCCGGGGTTTTACGTGCTTTGGTTCTGGTTTCGGACCAAACCTGGTTGTCCCAATCGGCTTCGCAACTGCGAGCGTCCCGACGCCGCTTGATTATCGCGAAGCGACCAGTCATCCTGATGGCGGGAACCGCAACGTACGGGATCCACAAAGAGCCCTGAAGGGCCGTCGGACACGCTCACACCATCACCAAAGACAAGTTCGGTTCTCGGCGAAGCAAAAGACGACACGAAGATCGTTCCCTTAGTCGAGCAATCGGCACAACGGAGGGATACGCATGAAACGTCGTGAATTTCTGAAAGTGACAGGCGCTGGCCTGGCGGCAAGCACAGCGGTTGCTGCGCCGGCCATCGCGCAATCTTCGCCGGAAGTGAGATGGCGGCTCGCCGCGAGCTGGCCCAAGGCGCTCGATACGCTCTACGGCGGCTGCGAATATTTCTGCAAGCGCGTGGCCGAGGCCACCGACAACAAATTCCAGATCCAGCCGTTCGCGTCCGGCGAGATCGTGCCGGGCCTGCAGGTGCTCGATGCCGTCTCGAACGGCACGGTCGAGATGGGCAACACGGCGCTGTATTATTACTGGGGCAAGAACCCCGCCTTCACGTTCGGCACCTCGCTGCCGTTCGGACTGAACACGCGGGCGCATATCTCCTGGCTGCTGTTCGGCGGCGGCACGGAAATGCTCAACGACCTGCTGAAGGAATACAACACGGTCGGCATTCCCACCGGCTCGACCGGCGCCCAGATGGGCGGCTGGTTCCGGAAGGAGATCAAGTCGATGGAGGATTTCAGGGGACTGAAATTCCGCGTCGGCGGCTTCGCCGGCACGATCATCGCCAAGGTCGGCGGCGTGCCGCAGCAGATCGCGGGCGGCGACATCTATCCGGCGCTGGAGAAGGGCACGATCGACGCCGCCGAATGGGTCGGGCCCTATGACGACGAGAAGCTCGGCTTCGTGAAGGTCGCGAAATACTATTATTATCCGGGCTGGTGGGAAGGCACCGGCCAGGGCCACAACGTCATAAATCGCGACAAGTGGAACGCGCTGCCGAAGCACTATCAGGCCGTGGTCGAGATGGCGTCACGCGATACCTTCACCTGGGTCACCGGCAAATACGACTACGTCAACCCGTCTGCGTTGAAGCGCCTGCTGGTGGCCGGTGCGGTCCTGAAGCCGTTCCCGCAGGAAGTCCTGGAGGCCTGCTACAACGCCGCCAACGAGATCTACGCCGATCTCAGCAAGACCAATCCGCACTTCAACAAGATGTACACGAGCCTGTCGGCGTTCAGGAA
>NZ_CP197228.1:7937500-8838080 GCF_052075935.1 Bradyrhizobium sp. 215_C5_N1_1
TCCATCCGGACTAGTAAGTGCGAAGTGATGTTTCGCGGACGATTTAGATGCACGATCAGTCGATGATCAAACCATCTGGTGGAGCCAGACGGGATCGAACCGACGACCTCATGCTTGCAAAGCACGCGCTCTCCCAGCTGAGCTATGGCCCCGTAACCAGAAGACGAATGCTCACTCGATGAGTGTGGTGGGCCTGGGAAGACTTGAACTTCCGACCTCACGCTTATCAAGCGCGCGCTCTAACCAACTGAGCTACAAGCCCCTAACGCATATCCAGTCAAGGACCAGGGATTCTGCAAGCCTGCAGCCCCAGCGCGTGTTCGTCCGCGAAGAAAGAGAAACGAAGACGGCGAAATCCCGCCAATGCAGCTCAACAATCCTGACGATCGTTGGCCACTGATGTTTCTAAAACGGTTCGATAGAAGCAAGCTTCTGAAGAACCATCCTTAGAAAGGAGGTGATCCAGCCGCAGGTTCCCCTACGGCTACCTTGTTACGACTTCACCCCAGTCGCTGACCCTACCGTGGCCGGCTGCCTCCATTGCTGGTTAGCGCACCGTCTTCAGGTAAAACCAACTCCCATGGTGTGACGGGCGGTGTGTACAAGGCCCGGGAACGTATTCACCGTGGCGTGCTGATCCACGATTACTAGCGATTCCAACTTCATGGGCTCGAGTTGCAGAGCCCAATCCGAACTGAGACGGCTTTTTGAGATTTGCGAAGGGTCGCCCCTTAGCATCCCATTGTCACCGCCATTGTAGCACGTGTGTAGCCCAGCCCGTAAGGGCCATGAGGACTTGACGTCATCCCCACCTTCCTCGCGGCTTATCACCGGCAGTCTCCTTAGAGTGCTCAACTAAATGGTAGCAACTAAGGACGGGGGTTGCGCTCGTTGCGGGACTTAACCCAACATCTCACGACACGAGCTGACGACAGCCATGCAGCACCTGTGTTCCAGGCTCCGAAGAGAAGGTCACATCTCTGCGACCGGTCCTGGACATGTCAAGGGCTGGTAAGGTTCTGCGCGTTGCGTCGAATTAAACCACATGCTCCACCGCTTGTGCGGGCCCCCGTCAATTCCTTTGAGTTTTAATCTTGCGACCGTACTCCCCAGGCGGAATGCTTAAAGCGTTAGCTGCGCCACTAGTGAGTAAACCCACTAACGGCTGGCATTCATCGTTTACGGCGTGGACTACCAGGGTATCTAATCCTGTTTGCTCCCCACGCTTTCGTGCCTCAGCGTCAGTATCGGGCCAGTGAGCCGCCTTCGCCACTGGTGTTCTTGCGAATATCTACGAATTTCACCTCTACACTCGCAGTTCCACTCACCTCTCCCGAACTCAAGATCTTCAGTATCAAAGGCAGTTCTGGAGTTGAGCTCCAGGATTTCACCCCTGACTTAAAGACCCGCCTACGCACCCTTTACGCCCAGTGATTCCGAGCAACGCTAGCCCCCTTCGTATTACCGCGGCTGCTGGCACGAAGTTAGCCGGGGCTTATTCTTGCGGTACCGTCATTATCTTCCCGCACAAAAGAGCTTTACAACCCTAGGGCCTTCATCACTCACGCGGCATGGCTGGATCAGGGTTGCCCCCATTGTCCAATATTCCCCACTGCTGCCTCCCGTAGGAGTTTGGGCCGTGTCTCAGTCCCAATGTGGCTGATCATCCTCTCAGACCAGCTACTGATCGTCGCCTTGGTGAGCCATTACCTCACCAACTAGCTAATCAGACGCGGGCCGATCTTTCGGCGATAAATCTTTCCCCGTAAGGGCTTATCCGGTATTAGCACAAGTTTCCCTGTGTTGTTCCGAACCAAAAGGTACGTTCCCACGCGTTACTCACCCGTCTGCCGCTGACGTATTGCTACGCCCGCTCGACTTGCATGTGTTAAGCCTGCCGCCAGCGTTCGCTCTGAGCCAGGATCAAACTCTCAAGTTGGACTTGAACTTTGAACCGGCTGATCACAACGTTTGACGAGGTCCCACCATTATTTCGACAACCGAAGTCGCCGAGCTGCCCGCGATTCACATCGCTGGCAGCGATGGTGTTTCCTTTAAAACGTGTACCGCCGAAGTCTTTCGTCCCCTCTCAGAACTCAAAAGCCGAAGCTCTTCAGTGTCCGAGAGGCGCAAGGACTCCGCCGTCCACGTTTCTCTTTCTTCATCTTCACTTGTCAAACAGCCCGGGACCACGAGGCCCCAACCTTCCAGAGTGGAAGGGTTCCGACACCCTTACCGACGATGAATGAACTCCAATCGACTTACGTCGACTGTTGTGTCACTCAACAAGGTGAGGAGCATCAGTGGCGCGTTCGCTCGCCTCGGTCAGTGACCCGGCGGCGCCGCGCTCAGTGGTCGGGTTATAGGCCCCCCCGCCCGGGATTGTCAACGCCCATTGTCAACAAATCGTCGCACGGTGGATCATCGAAAAAAAATCCCGCGATTCCAGTCAATTAGAAGGGCCGCCAATGGCCGGATCAAAGCTGCACCGCAAAAAATCTCGAAAAAAGTTTGCCCGCCGGCCGGCTCCGGAGGGGGCTTTGGACGCCTCTCCAGGCACCCTCCCCCTGCGTCCTTCCAGACGCCCCCGGGGCCGGACAGGCGGAGGCCCATCCAGGCCGGACCGAGCCCTCGTCCATGGCAGACGAGCCCCATCCAAGGCTGGACCGAGCTCCACCCCAGGCCAAACCTAGTCCCCCGGACCCGGCCAGACGGGCTTCTTGCGCCCGGCCGTTCAGGAAACTTTTTCCATATTAGGCGCCGTACTAGAGCCACAATCCCGCGGCGTTCTGGTACAGACAAGCTTGAATCGCGGGATGCCAGTGGGGGCTGCCGGCGATTTTCATGGGGTCAGAGGAAGGCATCTTGCAGATGACGCGGCCTTCCTTCGACATTCGAGAGACATCGAGAGACCTTTACCCGTCCAGCTGTTCGTAATTTCGGCCGGCCCCATCGAGGGCCTTCTGAGCGCGGGCGCCTGTGCGGCTTGCCTTTTCCGGCGATCCCCCTTCAAGAGGGCGGCCAGGAAGGGTTCGAAAGCAGGCATCTTGGGTCGTTGATTGGGGGACTTGGTTTGAACCACAGGACGTCGCGCGGCGCTTACGGGCGTGAGACCGGGATCATCGATCTCGGCCACGAGCCGCCGCTGTCCGTCGATGGTTCCGAGGCCGCCGTCATCGATCGCCGCCGCGTTTCCGTGCAATGGTTCAGCGGGACAATTCTGACCGGACTCTGCGGCGCAGCCCTGATCGGCGGCGCCGTTTTCGCTTCTCTCGACGGTGAGATGACCTTCGCCAAGGTGCCTGAGCGCGTCGAAGGCGCGCTGCGCGGCGCATTCGGCGCGGCCGATCGCGCCGCCACGCTGCACAAGAGCGACCGCCTGCCGCCGCCGAACGAATCCACGGCCTCGCGCAACATCGTGCGCGTCTCCACCGTCGCCCGCGTCGGCAACCGCGACGTGATGCGAGTGCGCCCGTTCGTCCGGATCGCCGGCAATCTGTCGATGACGACGAGCGATCTGTCGGCGAAAATCCCGCCGTTCAACGCCCAGCGCCTGCTCACCGATGTCGGCTCCGATCCGAAGACCGCGGCGGAAGATCCGAACAATCCCGAAGCCGTCGAGCCCGATGCCGAAGTCTCCTTCGTCACCAAGGACCTGTCGCCGGTGCTGCCGAAGGCCAAGATTTCCGCCGTGGTGGCGCTCGACGACATCCTGATGCGGGTGCGCGACGCCGCCAACTGGCGCGGCAATGGCGGGGTGCGCTACGCCTCGCTCGCCAATGCCACCGCCGACGTCTCCGGCGCGACCGGCCCCTCCGACATGAAGATGGCCTACGCCACCGAAGCGTCGGCGTCCGATCCCTATGCCGGCTTCGAGACGCGCGTGGTGCCGGAAAACGTCACGCTGCTGCCGAAGACCAAGGAGCAGATCACCGGCGGCAATCCCAACGGCGAACGCGTCCACGTGGTCAAGAAGGGCGACAGCGTCGGCTCCGTCCTGCGCGATCTCGGCGCGACGGCCGAGGAGATCAAGGCGATCACCGCGACGCTCGGTCCGCGCGGCCGCGACGGCGGCCTGAAGGAAGGCGAAAAGCTCCGCATCCTGATGGCGCCCGCAAGCCCCGGCGCCCGCCTCCAACCCTATCGCGTCGTGGTTGCAAACGACACCATGGTCGAGGCGATCGCGGCGCTGTCCGATCTCGGCAAATACGTCGCGGTCGACGTCTCCAGCATGAACACCGTCGCCGATGCCGCGGCCAGCGCCAACAGCGACGACGATGACGACGATGACGGCACCGGCGTGCGGCTCTACCAGAGCATCTACGAGACCGCGATGCGCAACAAAGTCCCGATGCCGGTCATCGAGGACATGATCAAGATCTACTCCTACGACGTCGATTTCCAGCGCAAGGTCGCGCCGGGCGATTCATTCGACGTGTTCTACGCCGGCGAAGAAGAGGGCACGACGTCGAACGAAAAGAACGACGTGCTGTTCGCCTCCCTCACGGTCGGCGGCGAGACCAAGAAATACTACCGCTACCAGAGCCCCGACGACGGCGTCGTCGACTACTATGACGAGACCGGCAAGAGCGCGAAAAAATTCCTGGTCAGGAAGCCCGTCAACAACGCGATCATGCGCTCCGGCTTCGGCGGCCGCCGCCATCCGATCCTGGGCTATGTGAAGATGCACACCGGCGTTGACTGGGCCACCTCCTACGGCACGCCGATCTTCGCTTCCGGCAACGGCGTGCTCGAGAAGGTCGGCCCCGAAGGCGGCTACGGCAAATATATCCGCATCAAGCACTCCAACGGCTACGAGACCGCCTACGGCCACATGTCGGCCTTCGCCAAGGGCATGGAGATCGGCAAGAAGGTGCGGCAGGGTCAGGTGATCGGCTTCGTCGGTTCGACCGGCCAGTCGACCGGCCCTCACGTCCACTACGAAATCCTGGTCAACGGCCGCTTCGTCGATCCGCTGCGCGTGAAACTGCCGCGCGGCCGTTCGCTGGAAGGCACGGTGCTCGCGGGCTTCGAGAAGGAACGCGACCGGCTCGACGCCATGATGAGCGGCCGCAACGGCGCCATCGCCCGCATTTCGGACGCAACCGGCGGCCCGTTGCAGGTCACCAACCGCTGATCCCTAACCGGCCGAAATCGACCGGACATCTCTGGAAAACATGATCTGGATGCGACGTCGTTTCACGGCGTTACAACGTCAAGTTTCGTTTGCCAAAGCGGCATCAAGGCATCGCGCGCGGGAGCGACGGCAGGCTGATCGTGGCGGAAGTGGGCGCCAGGCGACTAATCGAGATCGCGCCGGACAGCGGCAAGGTCACCGAGATCGCTGCCAATCTTCCGATCGGGCTGATGGGCGCACCCGGGGGCCTGCCCAGCAACATCCCGACTGGCGTCGCCATCGGCGCCTCCGGCGTCATCTACTTCTCCTCCGATATCGAGAACGCGATCTACAAGGTCACCAGGAAGTAGCGCGGAGGAAACCAGCCCGGTGGAACCGGCACACGCGTTTCCCGGTTAAATGCTGACGGAAGCCGACCAACAGGAGGATCCCCATGCGGCGCCTCTCACGCGACGATGTCGTCAAGACCGTGGATCGAGCCGACGAAGTCACCATCGCCCAGATCATCGGAACCGGCGCGACGGTCGAGGAACTCGCCGAAGCCCAGGCCTGGCTCGCCAATGACGAGCCGATGATCAATGATTTGCGCCCGCTGGCGCACGGACGCGTGCGCGAGCTTGTCGACATCCTGTCGGAGCTCGATGAGGACAGCGACGAGCAAGGTCCAGCCGAACCCGGCTCAACATCCGCGGTCAACTAGAGCGAACCTCGTCAAAGCAATTCGCCCCGGAGAGTTGGCCTCTCCGGGGCGATTTTTCGTTTTGCAGTGAGCGCGACGATCAGTTCAATTTCCGCTTCGACACCGGCGCCTCGAACTGGGCGATCTCCGCGGTCTGCGGCGCGTTGCCGTTGAAGGTCAGCACGTTGCCTGCGGCGGAGATCGCGACCGTGTCGCCGTCCCTGATATCGCCAGCCAGAATCATTTCGGCGAGCGGATCCTGCACGTAGCGCTGGACCACCCGCTTCAGCGGCCTTGCGCCGTAGGCGGGATCCCAGCCTTTGGCAGCGAGCCAGTCGCGGCCGGCGGCATCGAGCGTCAGCACGATCTTGCGATCGGTCAGGAGCTTTTGCAGCCGGGCGAACTGGATCTCGACGATCCGGCCCATCTCGCTCCTCTGCAGGCGGTGGAACAGGATGATCTCGTCGACACGGTTCAGGAACTCGGGCCGGAAATGCCCACGCACCATTCCCATCACCTGTTCACGCACCGCTGAGGTGTCTTCGCCCTCCGGTTGATTCACCAAATACTCCGAACCGAGGTTCGAGGTCATGATGATCAGCGTGTTGCGGAAATCGACGGTGCGACCCTGGCCATCGGTCAGGCGGCCGTCGTCGAGCACCTGCAACAGGACGTTGAAGACGTCAGGATGCGCCTTCTCGATCTCGTCGAACAGCACCACCTGATAGGGCCGGCGCCGCACCGCTTCGGTGAGCGCGCCGCCCTCGTCATAGCCGACATAGCCGGGAGGCGCACCGATCAGCCGCGAGACCGAGTGCTTCTCCATGTACTCGGACATGTCGAGGCGGACCATCGCGGTCTCGTCGTTGAACAGGTACTCCGCCAGCGCCTTGGTCAGCTCGGTCTTGCCGACGCCGGTCGGCCCCAGGAACATGAACGAGCCGGTCGGCCGGTTCGGGTCCTGCAGGCCCGCACGCGAGCGGCGCACGGCGGTCGCGACCGCACGCACGGCCTCGGCCTGGCCGACGACGCGCTTGCCGAGCTGCTCCTCCATCTTCAGGAGCTTCTCCTTCTCGCCCTCCAGCATCTTGTCGACGGGCACGCCGGTCCAGCGCGACACCACCTGCGCGATGTGGTTGGCGGTGACCGCCTCCTCCATCATATCGCCGGAGCCCTCACGCGCCTCGATGTCCGCGAGCTGCTTCTCGAGCTGCGGGATCCGGCCATAGGCCAGCTCGCCGGCCTTCTGGAATTCGCCGCGTCGCTGTGCGTCGGCGAGATCGACACGCAGCGCGTCCAGCTCTGACTTCAGCTTCTGGGCGTTGGAGAGCTTGTTCTTCTCCGCGCTCCAGCGCGACGTCAGGGCCGCGGATTTCTCTTCGAGTTCGATGAGCTCCTTCTGAAGCCCCTCGAGACGGGTCTTGGAGCCGAGATCGCTCTCCTTCTTGAGAGCTTCCTGCTCGATCTTGAGCCGGATGATCTCGCGGTCGAGCGAATCCAGCTCTTCCGGCTTGGAATCGACCTGCATCTTCAGCCGCGCGGCCGCCTCGTCCATGAGGTCGATCGCCTTGTCCGGCAGGAAGCGGTCGGTGATGTAGCGGTTGGACAGCGTCGTCGCCGCCACGAGCGCGGAATCGGTGATCCGCACGCCATGGTGCTGCTCGTACTTATCTTTCAACCCGCGGAGGATCGAGATGGTGTCCTCGACGGAGGGCTCGCTGACGAAGATCGGCTGGAAGCGCCGCGCCAGCGCCGCATCCTTTTCGACGTGCTTGCGGTACTCGTCGAGCGTGGTGGCGCCGATGCAGTGCAGCTCGCCGCGCGCGAGCGCGGGCTTGAGCAGGTTGGATGCGTCCATCGCGCCGTCACCCTTGCCGGCGCCGATCAGCGTATGCATCTCGTCGATGAACAGGATGAAATTGCCCTCGCTCGCGGTGACTTCCTGGAGCACGGCCTTCAGCCGCTCCTCGAACTCGCCGCGGTACTTCGCACCCGCAATCAGCGCGCCGAGATCGAGCGAGAGCAGCTTCTTGTCCTGGAGGGTCTCGGGCACGTCGCCGTTGACGATGCGCAGCGCGAGGCCCTCGGCGATGGCGGTCTTGCCGACGCCGGGCTCACCGATCAGCACGGGATTGTTCTTGGTCCGGCGCGACAGCACCTGGATGGTGCGGCGGATCTCCTCGTCGCGGCCGATGACCGGGTCGAGCTTGCCGTCGCGCGCAGCCTGGGTCAGGTCGCGGGCATATTTCTTCAGCGCGTCATAGGCGTTCTCGGCGGTCGCGGAGTCCGCCGTGCGGCCCTTGCGCAGCGCCTCGATCGCAGCATTGAGATTTTGCGGGGTGACGCCGCCCTTGGCCAGGATCGTGCCGGCCTCGCTGGTCTTTTCCAGCGCAAGGCCGAGCAGCAGCCGCTCGACGGTGACAAAGCTGTCGCCGGCCTTCTCGCCGGCCTTTTCGGCGGCGTCGAAAGTGCGGGCGAGCTCGGGCGCCAGATAGATCTGGCCGGCGCCGCCGCCGGAGACCTTCGGCACCTTGTTGAGGGCGTCCTCGGTCGCCTTCAGGATGGCGCGGGAATTGCCGCCGGCGCGGTCGATCAGCCCGGCAGCGAGGCCCTCATTGTCGTCCAGCAGAACCTTCAGGACGTGCAGGGTCGAAAACTGCTGATGCCCCTCGCGTACCGCAAGCGATTGCGCGGACTGAACGAAGCCCCTGGAGCGTTCGGTGTACTTGTCGATGTTCATGTCTTTTCTTTCCCTCGGCCTGCCCCTGGAGCCCTCTAAGGCACTCCAAACGGCATCTTCATTGGGTTTCCGCTGGACGCGTTGACGTTCCTCAACCGGCAGCGGTCGTTATCAGCCGGCGCTGGCGCCGGCCTGACCCAGATGTGGGAAGCTTGGCCTCGGATCGGAAGAGGCGCGTTCACAATTTCGTGCACGGGTCCGCCTGCTTGGCGCCAGCAGGTCGAATCCCTTAAGTAGCGACATGACAGCCAGCCAGACCGCCGAAATCACCGGCCTTTACCGTTACCCGATCAAAGGCCTGACGCCGGAATCCCTGCCCCGGGTCCCCCTGCGGACCGGCCAGACCCTGCCCGCCGACCGCCGCTACGCCATCGAGAACGGACCGAGCGGCTTCGATCCGGAGGCGCCGGCCTGGAAGCCGAAAATCCAGTTCCTGATGTTGGCACGCAATGAGCGGCTGGCGTCCCTCGACAGCCGGTTCGAGGACGCGACCAACCGCCTGACCATCCGCAAGGACGGCCAGATCGTCGCCAGCGGGAACCTCGAGACCACTGCCGGGCGCGCCGCCATCGAGGATTATTTCACGGAGAATTTTCAGCCGGAGCTGAAGGGCCCGCCAAAAGTTCTGTCCGGCCGCGACCACAGCTTTTCCGACGTCGCCCGCAAGGTCGTGTCGATCATCAACCTCGGCAGTGTCCGGGCGATCGAGACCATGCTCGGCGGCGCCGCAGTCAATCCGCTGCGCTTCCGCGCCAATCTCTACGTGAAGGGCTGGCCGGCCTGGTCCGAGCTCGAGCTCGTCGGCGAGACGCTGGCGATCGGCGAGGCCCGGCTCAAGGTGGTCAAGCGCATCGTCCGCTGCCCGGCGGTCAACGTCGATCCCAAGACCGCGCAGCGCGATCTCGAGATACCGCCGACGCTGTCGCGCAATCTCGGCCACATGGATTGCGGCATCTATGCCGAGGTCATCGCCGATGGCGAGATCGGCGTCGGTGACGCGATCGCGGTGGAAGCGCCGAAGCTGGTGTGAGCCGTCCGCCGCTGCCGTAGTGTGGGCAAAGCGAAAGCGTGCCCACCACTCCGGTCCATCTAACTCCGTTGCACCGCCGGTGGGCACGACGCTTGCGCGCCTTTGCCCACCCTACGGCTCCGTCGTCAGTTCGGCATCACATACGCATAGATCCGGCCGCGCGAGACCGGCGCCTCGCGAACACGATTGCCGTTGTTGCCGGAAATCATGATCGGATTGCCCTGCGCGTCCACGCCGGTGATGATGCCGACATGGCCGCCCCGGCGACCGCGCGACATGACCGCGATGGCGCCGACCTGCGGACCGGAGACACGCGTGCCGTAGCGCGCGAACGAGCTCGCCATGTCGGAGCCGGTGCCCTGATGGCCGGTGTGCTGCAGCACCATGTTCATGAAGCGCGCGCACCACAGGCTGCCGCGCCCGGTCGGATTGCCGCCGATATAGCGACGCGCCTCGGACACGAGGCCGGATCCGCCGCCGAAGCCGCCACCGCTATTGGCCATTCCAGGATTGGTCATTCCGTTGTTGGCCATGCCGCCGACATTGGCGTTCGGATTGTAGCTCGCCTGGGTGTCGGCGAAGCCGCTCGCCTGCAACTGCGCCGCGCCGCGCTCGAAGCGCGAGCTGCGGGCATGGTGGCGATAATGACGGTAATGATGATGTCTGGCGTGATGCACGTAAGCGTGCCGCTCTGCGCTATGACGATGATGCGGCCGCGCTGAGGCCGGAGAAACGAACGCGGCAACCGCCGCGAAGAAAATCGCCAGCGCGACAACACAACGCGACAGGCGAGACGCAAACAACTCCAACATACTTCATCCTTCTTGACACCCCACTTCCCCAATCGGCCCGTGCGATGGCCGGCATCCGTCTGGCCGTTAAGCCGCCGGATGTGGCGAGAAAAAGACGCCACGCCCGCGAATAGCTGCGATGATTTTGTGCCGGTGCTGGCTTGAGGCTGCCGCATTGCGGACAACAACGTTAACTGCAATTCTCCAAAGGCGGCTTGAAGAGAGGGAAACAGTTAATGCCCCACGCCACGACCAGAGACGACGTCCGCATCTATTTCGAAGAAGCGGGTCAGGGAACGCCGATTATTTTTCTGCATGAGTTCGCGGCCGACTACACCAATTGGGAGCCGCAGATGCGCTACTTCTCGCGCAGCCATCGCTGCATCACCTATTCCGCGCGCGGCTACACGCCGTCGGACGTGCCTGATGGCGAGGTCTACACCTACAAGCATTTCTACACCGACGCGCTCGCGGTACTCGATCATCTCAAGATCGAGCGCGCGCATCTCGTCGGCCTGTCGATGGGCGCCTATTCGTCACTCCAGATCGGGTTGAACGCGCCGCAGCGCGCGCTGTCGATGACGCTGGCCGGCGTGGGCTCAGGATCGGAGATCGAGAATCTCGACAACTGGCGCAAGCAGTGCCGCGCCAACGCCGAGCAGTTCGAGACGCTCGGCTCCGCCGAGGTCGCAAAGGTCACGCGCGAGGCGCCGAGCCGGATTCCCTTCCTGGTCAAGGATCCGCGCGGCCATGCCGATTTCTACGCCGCACTGGCGCGCCACGATGCCAAGGGCTCCGCGAACACGATGCGCGGCTTCCAGGGCGGCAGGCCATCGATCTTTGCGATGACCGACGCGATCAGAGGCGTAGCGACACCGGCGCTGATCATCTGCGGCGACGAAGACGATCCCTGCGTCGGAGCAAGCCTGTTCCTGAAGAAGCACCTGCCCGCGGCGGGCCTCGCGATGTTTCCGAAATCCGGCCACGTGCTCAATCTCGAAGAGCCCGCGCTGTTCAACGAGAGCGTGGAGCGGTTCGTGACGCTGGTGGAAGCCGGGCGCTGGCCGGTGCGCGATCCGCGGTCGCTGGCGGCGCATTAGACTGCCAGCCGCTGTCATTCCGGGATGCGCCGACAGGCGCAGGCCCGGAATGACGGCAGCTACTTCCCCTGCCCGCGCGTGAGCAAGAACACACCCTGCTCGCCGAACATGTTCCACACCCACCACGGCAACCGCAGCCGCAATGGACGGCCGTAGAGATCCAGCGCCTCGGCGCGCTCCATCTTGACGTCGATCGCGTCGCAGAGCTCGACGAAATCCTTGATGGTGCAGAAATGGATGTTGGCGGTGTCGTACCAGGTCGCCGGCAGATTCTCGGTGCGCGGCATGTGGCCGCCGACCAGGAGCTGGAGCCGCATCTTCCAGAAGCCGAAATTCGGGAACGACACGATGGCGCGGCGGCCGATGCGCAGCAGATTCTCCAGCACGACCCGCGGCTGCCGCGTCGCCTGCAGCGTCTGCGACAGGATGACGTAATCGAAGGCGTCGTCGGGATAATTGACGAGATCGGTGTCGGCATCGCCCTGCACCACCGCGAGGCCCTTGGCGACGCAGCGATTGACGCCCTCGCGCGACAGCTCGATGCCGCGCCCGTCGATGCCGCGGGTCTCCAGAAGCTGGAGCAAATCGCCCTCGCCGCAGCCGACGTCGAGCACTTTCGAGCCGGGCTTGACCATCTCGGCGACCAGCAGATGATCGGCGCGAAACTGGCCTGACTGCTCCGTCGCAACGCCGCCCAGCGGCAGCACTTCCTGCACAGACATCGCTAGCCGTCCTTGTCAGTCAATCCTGCCGGTGAGCCCGCGCGCCTTCCCTGCCGATTGCAGGAAAGCACGGGCGATATCGAAGAATTCTGGCACGTCGAGCAGGAAGGCGTCATGGCCGCGATCGGTCTCGATCTCGGCGAACGACACCCGCGCGCTCGACGCGTTCAGCGCATGCACCAGTGCGCGCGATTCCGCGGTCGGGAACAGCCAGTCGCTGGTGAAGGAGACCACGCAGAAGCGCGTCTCGATGCCCGCGAACGCCTTCGCCAGCACGCCGCCATGGTCGCCGGCGATGTCGAAATAGTCCATCGCACGGGTCAGATAGAGATAGGAGTTGGCGTCGAACCGCTCGACGAAGGACGAGCCCTGGTAGCGCAGATAGCTCTCGACCTGGAAGTCGGCGTCGAACGAGAACGTCGGCAGCTCGCGGTCCTGCATGCGGCGGCCGAACTTGCGATGCAGCGCGGCGTCGGAGAGATAAGTGATGTGCGCGGCCATCCGTGCCACCGCAAGTCCGCGATGCGGATGGATGCCCTGATCCGTGTAGCGGCCGTTGTGCCAGTCGGGATCGGCCATCACGGCCTGGCGGCCGAGCTCGTGGAAGGCGATGTTCTGCGCCGAGTGCCGTGTCGAACAGGCAATCGCCAGCGCGGAGTACACGCGCTTGGGATAGGCCGCGGTCCATTGCAGCACCTGCATGCCGCCCATCGAGCCGCCGACCACCGCGAACAACGTGTCGATGCCGAGCCGGTCGATCAGCATCGCCTGCGCGCGCACCATGTCGGGAATGGTGATGACGGGGAAATCCAGGCCCCACACCTTGCCGGTCGCGGGATTGATCGAGGCCGGCCCGGTCGAGCCCATGCAGCCGCCGATCACGTTGGCGCAAATGATGAAGTAGTGCTGAGGATCAAGAGGTCGGCCGGGACCGACCAGCGTCTCCCACCAACCCGACTTGCCGGTGACGGGATGCACGTTGGCGACATGCTGATCGCCGGTCAGCGCATGGCAGATCAGCACCGCGTTGGAGCGATCAGCGTTGAGCTCGCCATAGGTCTGGTAGGCGATCTGGAACGGGGTGAGATCGATGCCGCAATCGAGCCGCAGCGGCTGCTCGGCGCCGAACTGCGCGACCTGCGAATTCGGATGATCCGCCTCATGCGACCGGTCGTCGGCACTGATCGCGGGACTCGGCACAGACTTGACGCCACCCATCTCTGACATCGCCCTCGTTTGCGATCAGACGTTCGATCGCAGTGACATCAGGCCATGAAAAACCCGGCCTGAACGATAGGTTCGGCCGGGATCGAAAGGGTCCCCGGCCTGTTTAGCGAGTTTTTTAACGTGGCTGCAAGCCGGCCGGCTCAAATGACCACGGAACAGGCAAAACCTACTGTCTTGGGCGGTTTTCGTCAAGTCGCGGTCCGGATTAGCCAAATTCGTCTCTGTCACATCAGCCCAAAAGGACGTCATTTCTCTTTGCTTTCGCCGCCCCGACTGCCTAATCAGGATATCGATCGCAGCGGATCCGAACCTACCAGCTTGCCTGGCCGATCCGCATTGGAACGCCTCTCAACAGTCCAGTCAGATATGTCCCACCGTCCGCCCGCGCCACCATCGCTCCAGGAATTGCGCAAGGAGATCGACGCGATCGACGAGGGCATGCATCGTCTCCTGATGCAGCGCGGCGACATCATCGACCGCCTGATCCAGGTAAAGCAGACCCAGGAGGTCGGCTCGGCGTTCCGCCCGGCGCGCGAGGCCGCCATGATGCGTGACATCGTCCAGCGTCATCGCGGCATCCTGCCGCTCGACACGGTCGAGAGCATCTGGCGCGTCATCATCTCGACGTTCACTTACGTCCAAGCGCCGTTCTCCGTGCATGCCGACATCTCGGTGAGCGAGCCGGCGATGCGCGATTCCGTGCGCTTCCATTTCGGCTTCACGGTGCCTTACGTCGCGCATTTCAGCGCGCAGGCCGCGGTCGAAGCGGTGGCGAAGTCCAAGGGCGATCTGGCGCTGGTCTCGGCGACCTCGAGCCGCACGCCATGGTGGCTGGAGCTGGAAGCGGACGGCGCACCGAAGATCATCGCGCGGATGCCCTTCGTCGAGCGCGCCGACCATCCGGCCGCGCTGCCGGTGTTCGCGATCTCCCGCGTCGCCGACAGCGCCGTGGTGACGGAGGTCGAGACCTTCAGCGTGCGCGTGTCCGGGTGGAACGCCGAGGTCGCGCGGGCGCTGTCGCCGCTCGCCGAGATCGTGGCAGTGCCCGATACCGCCTTCGACGGCGCAGCGCTGCTGGTCTCGGTCACGAGCGCGACCAGCATCGACAAGATCAAGGCTGCCCTGATCGAAGCGGGGGCCTCGGTGCGCTCCACGGCCCTCGTCGGCAGCCACGCAACGCGCTATACGGTGCCCTCGACCGGGTCGAAATCGTAGATCGCGAACCGCCTAAAGCTACTTCCGGAGTTGAAGATGTCCCGCCCCGTGCCGAATCCCCGCATTCTCGATATTGCGCCCTACACGCCCGGCAAGAGCCCGGTGGCTGAGCCGGGCCGCAAGGTGTTCAAGCTCTCGGCCAACGAGACGCCGTTCGGGCCCTCGCCCAAGGCGATCGAGGCGTTCAGGAACGTGGCGGCGCATCTGGAAGACTATCCGGAAGGAACCTCGCGCGTGCTGCGCGAAGCGATCGGGCGCTCTTTCGGGCTCGACCCCAACCGCATCATCTGCGGCGCCGGCTCGGACGAGATCCTCAATCTGCTCGCCCACACCTATCTCAGCCACGGCGACGAGGCGATCTCGACCACGCACGGCTTCCTGGTCTACCCGATCGCGACCATGGCGGTCGGCGCCAAGAACGTGGTCGCGCAGGAGACCAACCTCACCTGCAATGTCGACGCCATCCTCAAGGCGGTGACGCCGAAGACAAAGCTGGTCTGGCTCGCCAATCCCAACAATCCGACCGGCACCTATGTGCCGTTCGACGAGGTCAAGCGGCTGCGCGCCGGCCTGCCGTCGCACGTGCTGCTGGTGCTCGATGCCGCCTATTCCGATTACGTCTCGCGCAACGACTACGAGATGGGGATCGAGCTCGTCGCCACCACCGAGAACACCGTGGTGACGCACACCTTCTCCAAGATCCACGGCCTCGCCGCGCTGCGCGTCGGCTGGATGTTCGGTCCGGAGCACATCATCGACGCGGTCAACCGCATCCGCGGTCCCTTCAACGTGTCGACACCGGCGATGTATGCCGCGGTCGCAGCGATCGAGGACACTGCGCACCAGGCGATGTCGAAGCAGTTCACCGAGACCTGGCGCAACTGGCTCTCCGAGGAGATCGGCAAGCTCGGACTGAAGGTGACGCCCGGCGTCGCCAATTTCGTGCTGATCCACTTCCCGGAAAATGGCAAGACCGCGGACGAGGCCGACGCGTATCTTACCAAGCGCGGGCTGGTGTTGCGCGCGCTGAAGAACTACCGCCTGCCGCATTCGCTGCGCATGACCATCGGCACCGAGGAGGCCAACCGCCTCGTCGTCGAGGGCCTGCGCGACTTCATGGCCGGCAAATGAGCACCACACCGCACTTCCAGCGCGTTGCGCTGATCGGCTTCGGCCTGATCGGCGGCTCGATCGCGCGCGCTGCGAAGCTCCAGGGCTTGGCCTCCGAGATCGTCACCACCGCGCGCTCGGAGAAGACGCGCGCGCGGGTGCTGGAGCTCGGCATCGTCGACCAGGTCGTGGCGACCAATGCGGAAGCGGTGAAGGATGCCGATCTCGTCATCCTCTGCATTCCCGTCGGCGCCTGCGGGCCGGTGGCGCAGGAGATCGCTGCGCATCTCAAGCCGGGCGCGATCGTCTCCGACGTCGGCTCGGTCAAGGGCGCGATCGTCAGGGACATGGCGCCGCATCTGCCGAAGACCATTCATTTCGTGCCCGCGCATCCCGTCGCCGGCACCGAGCATTCGGGTCCCGATTCCGGTTTCGCCGAGCTCTTCATCAACCGCTGGTGCATCCTGACGCCGCCGGAAGGCGTCGATGCGGCGGCCACCGATCGTCTGCGCGCGTTCTGGGCGGCGATGGGCGCCAAGGTCGAGATCATGACGCCGGATCATCATGATCTCGTGCTCGCGATCACCAGCCACCTGCCGCATCTGATCGCCTACACCATCGTCGGCACCGCCGACGAGCTGGCGCAGGTGACGGAGTCCGAGGTCATCAAGTTCTCGGCCGGCGGCTTCCGCGACTTCACCCGCATCGCAGCGTCCGACCCGACGATGTGGCGCGACGTCTTCCTCGCCAACAAGGAAGCCGTGCTGGAGATGCTCGGCACCTTCACCGAGGATCTCGCCAAGCTCACCCGCGCGATCCGGCGCGGCGACGGCGAGGCGCTGTTCGACCACTTCACGCGCACGCGCGCCATCCGCCGCGGCATCGTCGAGATCGGCCAGGATTCGGCAGCGCCGGATTTCGGCCGGCCGCATGCGCAGCTCGGCAAGAAGCCGTAGCACCCCTCTCGCCTTCGTCATTGCGAGGAGCGTAGCGACGAAGCAATCCAGACTGTTTCCGAAGAGGAAGAGAAAGTCTGGATTGCTTCGCTTCGCTCGCAATGACGGGGATCAATACAGCGGCGGGATCTGCCCGACCTTGACCGGGCCGAGCAGCACGGCACCGTCGACGAACTTCAGCGGGAAGCTCCTCGCCTTCTTGCCTTCAAGCGTGCTCTCGGTGCCGATCGAATTGATGCCGGCCGCAACGCCGGCATTGGCGTTCTGCTTGATGACCTTGCCGAGGCCGGGAACGGCGCGGTCGAGGGCGCCGAACAGATTGTTGAGGTCCTGCGACTTCACGCCCGGCGCAACGCGGTCGAGGGTTGCCTGCGGCACCCCCTCCTCCAGCATCTTCTCGATGCCGAGCGCCGGGATCACGCGCTCGAGGCCGGTCACGGTCATCTGCAATTCGCCGTCGAGTCGGCCATTGGCCGAGAGGCCGAGCGTGCCGGCCGCAACCGCGATCATCTCGCCCTGCTGGACGCGCGACTGCACGATCTCGATGTGACCGCCGGCGGCCTGGATCTCGCGGAAGCGTTGCGGCCACGGCTTTGGGGTGAGGTCGGAGAGGCCCGTGATCTTCGCACGCGTATCCGCCTCGAACGGCTCGGCGAGCAAGGGATGAACGCCCTGGATGCTGCCCTGCGCGACGTGCAGCACGGTCTCGATCACAGGATGATCCGACCGCGACCCGTCTGCGAGGCGACCGTGCAGCTCGACCTGCTTGGCGCTCGCGAGCGGCACCTGCACGCTGCCGTCGAGACGATTGATGACGGGATCGTCGAACACGATGGAGGCGCGATCCGGCACCGCCGGCAGGCCGAACACGCTGCTGCGGCCCTTGCTCCAATTCACCACGAAGGTGTTTTGCGTGACGCCGTCGGTGAGCGTCGCCGGCGCGGAGAATTCGGCGATGACGCGCTTGGGATCGTAGACCTGGGCGACGACCAGGATGTTGTCGAGCTTCGCCGTGAACGGCGTCTTGCTGGCGTTCTGCGACACCAGGGCGACGCTGGCGCCGGAGCACTGGACCTCGAAGCGGAACGGGAAGCCGGCGATCGAGCGCTTGGCGCAATCATAGATGCGGCCGGACTTGGCCTCCTGCGCCCGCCAGGCGTCTGCGGCGATTTCGGCCTGCGAGGCCGCATAGAACCAGAAACAGCTCCACGCGACGGCGAGGATCAGGAGGATAATGGGGGCGATGAAAAGGCCCCAACGGGGGCGGCGGCCTGTGGCAACGGTCATATCTGACATGCGGCGACCCTTTGACCCCAGATTTTGTCAAATGTAAGCGGGGTTCGGCCGCGCCGAAAGGCCGAGAATTCGCTTCGCTTGGGGGCGTCGTTCTGGTAGCCGTGCCCGAAATGTCGGAAATCACCCTCCCCTCCGTCACCACAGCCAAGGGCGACCTCTGGGTGTTCGGCTATGGCTCGCTCATGTGGCGGCCGGGCTTCGAATTCAGGGAACGCGTCCCGGCGCGGCTGGTCGGCGAGCACCGCGCGCTGTGCGTCTATTCCTTCGTGCATCGCGGCACGCCGGAGCAGCCGGGCCTGGTGCTCGGGCTCGACCGCGGCGGCGCCTGCCGCGGCATTGCTTTTCGCGTCGCCGAGAAGGACCGCGCCGACGTCGTCGCCTATCTGCGGGCGCGCGAGCAGGTCACCTCCGTCTATCGCGAGGTGATGCGCTCGGTGTGGCTTGAGAACGATGCGCGACAGCGCGTCTCCGCGCTCGCCTATGTCGTCGATCGCGGCCACGTCCAGTATGCCGGCCGGCTGTCGCTCGCCGACCAGCATCGCCATGTCGTCCAGGGTCATGGCCAGTCCGGCGCCAACCGCGACTACGTGACGGCAACGGTGAAGGCGATCGAGGCCGAAGGTTTTCGCGACACGCAATTGCATCAGCTCGCGACCATGCTGCACGGTGATGCGCATTCGCTGCACGCGCCGGCTCCCGCAGAAGATCGAGAGAACCGCTAGCTCTGCGACGGCGCGTAGCTCGGCGACGAGCCGATCAACTGCTCCTGCTCTTTCCGGCCCGCTTCGACGAGGCGGCCGGTCGCGTCTTCGATGGCGGTTTGCACGCGCGAGAGAAACTCGTCTTTCGGAAGGCCTGATGGCAGCGGATCGAGGAACTCGACCACCAGCGTGCCGGGATAGCGCATGAAGGTGCGGCGCGGCCAGAACAGGCCGGAATTGAGCGCGATCGGCAGGCACCGCACGCCGCAGGACGAATAGATCTGCGCAAAGCCGGTCTTGTAATCGGGCGCGGCGCCGGGCGCCCGGCGTGTGCCTTCCGGAAAGATCACGAGCTGCCCGCCTGCGCGCACCGCGTCGCGCGCCCGCCGCGTCATGTCCAGCAGCGCCTTCACGCCGGCCTTGCGGTCGATCGCGATCATTCCGGTCTTGACCAGGAACTGGCCGAAGACCGGGATCTGCATGAGCTGACGCTTGAGGATGAAGATCGGACGGTTGAAGAAGCCCGGCAGCACGAACGTCTCCCAGAACGACTGATGCTTCGCCGCGATCACCAGTGGCCCTGCCGGAATCTTCTCCAGCCCACGGAATTCGACCTTGATGTTGCAGATCACGCGCATCAGGAACAGCGTCGCCTTCGCCCACCATTGCGCGATCGTCAGCATGGCGCGCGGCGGCAATGCGAAGGTCGGCAGCGCCACGATCGCGAGGCATACGAGCACGGCGTAGAACAGCACGTTGAACAGGAGCGAGCGCAGGAAAATCAAAAACATCGATGGTCCGATCAATTGGCCTGTGCCGTGGCGGGCCGCTTCGGCGCCACGCCAGCAGGCTGCTCCGACATCTCGGGGGAAAGGTCAATCCCGAAATCCTCCAGCCGCACCCTCAGCTCGGCGGCGATGTACTTGACGTATTCGGACAAGAGCAGCCGCAAGGTGGAGGCCGAGGTCCACCACGGCTCCTCACGCCATTTTTCGCCGACCACCGCGAACGGGATCAGCGTGGTCTCGGGCATCGCATGCGAGAACTCCACCAGCGCGCGCGGCATGTGATAGTTCGAGGTGACGACGATCAGCGATCTGAAGCCGCGCCCCTCGGCCCAGCGCCGCGCTTCCGCCGCGTTGCCGCGGGTCGAGACCGCAGTGCGGTCGAGATCGACACAGCAATGCATGAAGGACTGGTTCTCCGGCAGCGTCCGGGAAATGTCGCTCGCCGTCGAGGTCGGGTGCACGCCGGAGATCAGGAGCCGCTTGCCGTAGCCGGCCGCCAGGAGCTCCATCGCATCCGACACCCGCGAGGAGCCGCCGGTCAGGACCACGATGCCGTCCGCCTTGCGGTCCGGCGCGATCTCGGCGCCGCGCAATTGCGCCAGGAAGGCGATGAAGCCCGCCGCCGCGCCGACGAAGACGAACGCGATCGTCGATACCAATGCCGCGCGCAGCCAGCCGCGCGGCAATTTCGGCGATCGATCGTCGGTCGGCAAGGTCATATGATGTCGGTGATCCCTTCCCCGGATGATTTTAGGACGTTTTGAGGCGAAGTGGAGTCCGGTTTATCGGGCTCAATCGACATCATTCAGCGTCGCGAACAGCGTCTGGCGCGAAGCAACCGCGGTGATGGCGCCGATCAGCACCGCCTGCACCGCGAGCACGATGTAGCCCGACGGCCGCAGCGAAAAGGTGCCGAGCAGAGCTGCGAACTGGTCGCCGACGGGGGTCCCGGAAAACCAGCCGGCGATCGACTCGGAGAAGCCGAACACCAGCATGGCGGCGCCGCCGCCGATCACGCCACCCTCCAGGCCCAGCCTGAGGAAGTGACGCAGGAAGCGGTTGGCGATGTAACGGTCGCCGGCACCGACGAAATGCAGGACCTCGACGATCGGTTGGTTCGCCGCCATGGCGCCGCGGGTCGCGAACGAGACCGAGATGATGGTCGCGATGATGACGAGGGCGAGGATACCGATGCCGGCGAGCACGGTGGCGTTGGTCATCGAGCGCATCCGCTCGATCCAGGCGCGGTGATCGTCGACGCTGGCGCTTGGGGCGGCCTGGGTCACGCGCGCGCGCAAGGCGCCGAGATCGAGCGGCGTGCCGGGCTGCACGCGCGCGATGATCATCCGCGGCACCGGCAAATCGTCCATCGACAGGCCGGTGCCGAGCCAGGGCTCGAGCAGCTTGCCGCTCTCGTCCTTGGTGAACGGCTTGACCTCGATGATGCCGGCCTGCGCGCGGATGGCCTCCGTCACTGCCGCCGTGTCGCGATCGAGATCGCGGCCGGTCTGCGGGCGGACCTGGATGGTGATTTCGCTTGCAACGTCCGACTGCCATTCCGCGGCGGAGGCACTGACGAGCAGCACCGTGCCCGTGGTCATCGAGGCGAGGAAGGTCATGATGGCGACGACGGCAACCAGCGCGCGGCCGTGGATCGAGGCGCGCGGCACGATCGGCGACATGTTGCGCGCCTTGGGCGGAAGCTGCGGACGCTCCTGTCCGAGATCTACCAGCACGCCGCGGTCGTCGGGCCTACTCATAGACGTGCAGCCGCCCCTGGTGCAGCACGAAGCGTCGCGCCTCGTACTGGTCCATCAGGCCGATGTCGTGGGTGGCGATGATGACGGCGGTGCCTGATTTGTTGAGCTCGATGAACAGCCTCAGCAGCCGGCGGCCGAGCGTCGGATCGACGCTGCCGGTCGGCTCGTCGGCGAGCAGGAGTTGCGGCCGCGAGATCACGGCGCGCGCGATCGCCGCGCGCTGCTTCTCGCCGCCGGACAGGATCGGCGGCAGCGCGTCCATGCGGTCACCGAGGCCGACCCAGCGCAACAGGTCGATCACCTCCTTGCGATAGCTCGACTCGCTGCGGCCCATGACGCGGAACGGCAAGGCGACGTTCTCATAGGTCGTCATGTGGTCGAGCAGGCGGAAGTCCTGGAGCACGATTCCGATGCGCTTGCGCAAATCCGCGATCTCGTCCTTGCCGAGCTGCGAGATGTCGTGGCCGAACAGGTTGACGAGGCCGCGCGTCGGCCGGTGCGACAGGAACAGCAAACGCAGCAGCGAGGTCTTGCCGGCGCCGGACGGGCCGGTGAGAAACTGGAAGGAATGCGCCGGAATCTCGAAACTGAGGTCGCGCAGAATCTCCGGCCCCAGTCCGTAACGCAATCCGACATTTTCGAACCGAACCAAGCTCAGCTCCGTTCGAGAGGGGGCGCGGGCCGCGCTGCTGCGCTCCGCCACACGCGATCAACGGGTTTTGCGACCGTTATGGTTTCCGGTTCGTTAACGGTCGCTCTGTAGCATCTGGGATGCCCGGTTCTCCGCGACCGAAGCATCGTCAAGACCAGTCCGTGCATCAAGGCTCGTGTCCATGCATATCGTCTGCCCCCATTGTACGACATCCTACGCCATCAAGCCCGCGAGCCTGGGGGCGAACGGACGAACGGTCCGCTGCTCCCGCTGCAAGGAGACCTGGGTCGCCTATGCCGAGGATGCCATCGAGGAGGCGTCCGTCCCGGCCATGGCGGCCGCCAGCCAGGCCGACGACCAGTCCGACCTCGCCGATCAGTGGAACTCCTACGCCAGGGACGACGGCGCCGCTGACACGCCTGTCGTCGACAGCCCCTCGATCGCCAGCGACTGGCCGGCCGAGGACGCCCAGGCGACCGAGGACGAATGGTCAGCGGCGGCCCGCGCCGCCGAGGATGACGTCGTCGGCGCGCAGCACCAGTCTTGGTTCCGCAGCCTGTTCAGCCGCCGCGGGGCGCGGGTGAGGCGTCAGGCCCCCACCGAGGCTCCGCGAAAATCCCATTTCGGTCTGCCGACCGCCTGCGCCGCCATGGGCGCGCTGGTGCTGGCGCTGGTCATCTGGCGCGGCGACATGGTCCGACTGCTGCCGCAGACGGCGGCGTTCTACAAGATGGTCGGACTCGAAGTTAATTTGCGCGGGCTGGCGTTCAAGGACGTCAAGCTCTCCAGCGAGACCGTGGACGGTAAGCAGGTGCTGGTGATCGAGGGCGTGATCGTGGGTCAAAGCAAGAAGCCGCTCGATATCCCGCGGCTGCGCTTTGCGGTGCGCGACGCGCAGGGAGCGGAAATCTACGCCTGGAACACCGTGCTGGAGCAGACCGTGCTGCAGCCGGGTGAGCGCGCCTTCTTCCGCTCGCGCCTGGCCTCGCCGCCGCCGGAGGGTCGCAATATCGACGTTCGCTTCTTCAACCGGCGCGACATTGCCGGCGGCAGCGTATAATCGATTTTGCATATCCCGCACGGGAGGCTGGTCCCAAGATTGGTCTCAAGGTTGGTCTCATGCCGAAAATCCTGATCGCCGACGACGAGGACTCGATGCGCCAGCTGGTTGCGCGCGCTATCGCCATGGACGGCCACGAGACCGTCACCGCGCAGGACGGCGCCGAGGCGCTGGAAATCCTGACCCGCGAGAACGGCGCGTTCGATCTCCTGCTCACCGACATCCAGATGCCGGTGATGGACGGCATCGCGCTGGCGCTCTCCGCCGCGCGCGATTTCCCCGACCTGACCATTTTGCTGATGACCGGCTTTGCCGACCAGCGCGAGCGCGCCTCGAATTTGAATGCGCTGGTGCATGACGTCGTGACCAAGCCGTTCTCGGTGGCCGACATCCGTACGGCGGTCGCGGACGCGCTGGCAGCGAAGAAGGCGTAGCGGCACGGCGTATTCCGCTGTCATGCCCCGGCCTTGACCGGGGCATCCAGTACGCCGCGGCCTCTCATTCAATCACAACCGTTTCTGGAATACTGGATCGCCCGCCTGCTGTTTAGCCCGGACAGATCACTGACGGGTGTTCGGAGACATAGCTGACACATCAACATTGGCTGGATTGGTCCGATTCGGGAGGCCGTCCATGCCTTGGAGCGAGGTGTCAGTGATGGATCAGCGCCACGAGTTTGTGCGGCTGGCTTTGCAGGAGGGCGCCAACCGGCGCGAACTGTGCCGTCGGTTCAACATCAGTCCTGACGTCGGCTACAAGTGGCTGGCGCGCTGGCAGGCCGGCGATCGGGAGCTGGCCGACTGTTCCCGGCGCCCGCATGCGATGCCCAAGCGGAGTGAGGCTGCGGTCGAGGCAGAAGTCCTGGCTGTACGCGACAAGCATCCGGCTTGGGGAGCACGGAAGATTGCCCATTGCCTGAAGCGGGGCGGGCAGACGGTGCCTGTGCCATCAACGGTGCACCAGATCCTGTGTCGGAACGACCGGATCAAACCGAGTGAGAATGCGCCGCCCAATCCGGGCCACCGGTTCGAGAAGGAAGCTCCCAACCTGCTGTGGCAGATGGACTTCAAGGGTCACCTGCCGCTCGCCAATGGGACGCGGTGCCATCCGCTAACGATCGTCGACGATCACTCGCGCTACGTGCTGTGCCTGAAGGCATGTGCCGACGAGCAGCGCCTCACCGTGCAGAATCACCTGTCGACGACGTTCCGCTGCTATGGCCTGCCGGAGGCCTTCTACACCGACAATGGCTCACCCTGGGGCGATACGTCCGGCATTCGTTGGACCGGACTGAAGGTGTGGCTGCTCAAGCTTGGCGTCAGGGTGGTGCACGCAAGGCCATGCCACCCACAGGCCCGCGGCAAGAACGAACGCTTCCATCGCACCCTGAAGGCCGAGGTGTTTGCAATGCGCCGCTTCCGAACTCTCCCGGAAGTCCAGCGCGCCTTCGACGCCTGGCGGCCGGTCTACAATCTGGAGCGGCCTCACCAAGGCCTCGATATGCAGGTCCCTGCCGATCGCTTCCGGCCAAGTGCTCGCCCCATGCCGGCCCGCGTTCCGAACGTCGAATACGACAGCGGCGAGATCGTGCGCAGGGTCTCATCGACAAGACCCTACATCTCCTTCAAGGGACACTTCTGGAAAGTTCCCCAGGCCTTCGCCCGCGAACGCCTTGCCATCCGGCCGCTGGATCGTGACGGCCACTACGGAATCTTCTTCGCCAGCTGGCAGGTCGCATCGATCGACTTGACCAATGGCCAACCTGTCAGTGATGTGTCCGAACAGGTGTCAGCCATGTCTCCGGGCTAAACACTGCGCGGGCGATGACACCGAGTGTGACGTCAAAAATCCTTCAGCAGACGCTCGAGGTAATCGAGCTCGATCTGCGGACGCGCGGGATCGCTCAGGCGGCGGCGGAGCTCTTCGAGGATGCGGCGCGCGCGCTGGGCATCGATCTCGCCGGGAATCTTGACCGTGTAGTCGTCGCTGTATTCCTTGCCGCGCAGTGGCCGGCCCAGCGGGTCGGTCCGTTCGCCGCCGCTCTGCTGGCGGCCGACAGCCTGACCGGGGCCGTCACCGTCGCCCGGATCCTGGCCTTCGCCGTTCTGCTGCCCGCCGAGCGCGTCGGCGAGATCCTGCATGCCCTTGCGCAGGGCGTCGATGGCCTTGCCCTGCGATGCCGTCGCACCGTCGGCATCGCCCTCGCCGATCTGATTGCCGGCATCTCCCATGGCGTTCTCGGCGGCGTCGAAGCCGTCATCGCCATCCTGGTCGCCGTCCTGACCCTGACCTTGGCCCTGCTGACCTTGTTGGCCCTGCTGCCCCGGCTGTTTCTGCCCGCGCTGGCCTTTCTGGCCATCCTGCTGCAAGCCCATCTCGGCGAGCTTCTTCTTGAGGGCCTCCAGCCGCTTCTTCAATTGCTCCTGCCGGCCCTGCGTATCCTGCGACCCTTCGCGCGACGCCGAGGGATCGTTCGGATCGGGATAGAGATACTTCTCCATGTCCCGGATCGCCCGGGACTGCTGGCCAATGCTCTCGTCCGAGTTCTTGTCCTTCAGGTTGTCGGCGGATTGCTTCATCGACCGCTCGGCGCTGTCGAGCAGTGCATCCAGACTCTTTTGGTCGGCGCGCGACGACTGGGCGAGGCCAATCGAAGCCGTGGAACAGGACAGCATAAGCACGAGACAAGCCGTGGCGAGCCTTCCGCGCGCGACCTTGCCGTTCTGCCAGATTGAGGTGTGTTTCATGAGCTATCTCGCTCCCTGGGATTCACGCCAGGTCCTGAGCTCTTCGCGCAAGGCGTCCTGCTGCCTTGCCAGGTCCTCCAGCTGATCGCTGGTCGCGCCGCGCGTCTTCTGCCGCAGCTCTCTCGATTTGCGCAGGATCTCCGCAACCTTGGGCGGCAGAGGCTTGGTACGTTGGCCGCGCTTGGAGTCCTTGCTCTGCCGGTCGGTTTCGTCGCGAAGCGCGTTCTGCTCCCGGAGCAGGTCGTTCAGCTCGCGCGCAATCTCGTCCATCTCTTTCTGCTCGGCGCTGGGCGGCCCCGGAGGATTTTCCAGCGCGCGGGCCAGGCGGTCCAGCTCGCGCGCCGCCGCTTCGCGATTGCCGCGCTGGATCAGCCGCTCGATGCGCTTCATCTGGTCGTCGAGGCCGATGGCCGGCCGCGCCAGCGGATTGCTGCGCATCTGCTGCGCGTACTGGCGCATGTAATTGTCGAGCGCGGTCCGCAGATTGTCCATGAGCTTCTTGAGCTCTTCGTCGCTGGCGCCGCGCTGAAGCGCCTGCTTGAGTGCGTCCTGCGCCGCGCGCAACGCCTTGGCGACGTCGCTGATGTTGCCGTCCTCGATCGTCACCGCAAGCGCCCACAGGCTCGCCACGACCTCACGCAGGGAATCGTCGGTGCGCGCCGCCTCGAGCTGGCGTGCGACGCTGTGCAGACCGAGATACTGCCCGGCTTCCGGCGTGAACATCTCGGGCGCGATCATCAGCGCGTCGAGCGCGGCGTAGACGTCGGAATTCTTGTTGGCGTCGAGCGCGAGGATGCGGCGCTGCTCGATCAGCGCGCGGGCGAGCGGCTTGGTGAACAGCCGGCCCGGCAAGCGCATGTTGAAGGGCTCGCTCTTCGCCTCGTTGCCGGCCTCGTCCTTGGCGGTGAGCGTCAGCGTCACGTCCGCACCGGAATAAGGATCCTCGCTGAGGTCCTTCACGGTCTGGCCGACGCCGTTGCGGGTCCGCGCATTGGGCAGGGTCAGCGCGAATTGCGGCGGCTGGAACAGCGGCCGCGCGGCCTTGCCGTCCGCGTCCTTGGTTCCGTCCTTGTCTTCGGTTGCGCGCGGAACGAATTGCGCGGCGGCGCCCGTGACGCCGTAATCGTCCTCGATCTTGTAGGAGAGCTGCAACGCGCCGTAGGCCTGACGCTCGGGATCCTTGGCGAGCGCGATCGTCGGCGGGCGGTCGGGCGTCGCCGCGAAGGCCCATTGCGGCTGGCCGGAGGGCGCGCGGACATGCGCGGTGCCGTCGCCGGTGATGGTAAAATGCTTCTCGTTGGTACCCTTCGGCGCGGCCTCGCTGGGCGCAACCTCCTTGAGGCCGCCGGAGGTGACGACATCGAGGCTGCTACCGGAGGAGCGCACGATCAGGGTCGAGCCGGCCGGAACTGCGAGTGGGCCGCTGGCAGGCAGCGCTGCGGCCTCCTTGTTGGCGGCCGACAGGATGACCGGCGGCTTGCCGGTGTAGAGCGGCGGGGTGATCCAGGCATCGACGCGGACGTTGGTCGGCGCCAGCACGCCGTTCCAGTCGAACGCGGCACCCAACCGCATCGCGCGTTCGTCGCCGGCGGCGAAGAAGGTCGCGACCAGCATCACCATGACCAGCGCGCGTAGCGCCCAGGGATCGTGCAGGGCGAGGCGCGGATGCGGCAAGCCGGCACGGATGCGCTTGAGCGAAGCCAGCGTGCGCTCGCGCTGCGCCTGCCACAGCGCCAGCGCAACCGGGTCTTTCGAGCTCAGCGTGTCCGTCAGCGTCGTCGCCGGGCGGTGACGGATACCGGAGCCACGGTCGAGCCGGCTCAGAGCCTCGTCGCGGCCCGGCCAGCGGAAACGAAGCAGCGGGACCAGAGCGGCGATTGCGGCGCCGGCAAAAACCACGAGACCGATGGCACGGATGACGGACGGCAGCGCCAGCCAGAGGCCGGCCCACGACACCACAAGGAACAGGCCAACGACAGTCAACACCCGCGCCAGATGTGGCCAGGCACGTTCCCACGCGATGGCATAAATAGCCCGATCGAGGGCCTGCGTCAGCTTCAGCCGCGACAGAGCGTCGCCATCGCGGATCGGGTCTGACGGGTCGGGGGTGACGCCGTTCAATCAATTCTCCAGGTTGCCCGGTAGAGAAGCGTATCACAACGGCAGCACTGAGGCATCCGTTCCGGTACGGGAGAGACCCCTTTTCCCGCATAACACGAGGACGTGACTGGCCGGGCGCAACCCCGTAATTTCCACGCGCCATTCCCAATGGAAACGCAAGGGAAATAGAGGGAACGCCATGGACAAGAAGATGCACGACAAGGGCCTGGAAGTCCGCAAAGCGGTGCTGGGCGAGGCCTATGTCAACAATGCCCTGAAGAACGTCGACGATTTCAACCGTCCGTTCCAGGAGATGCTCAACGAATATTGCTGGGGCACCGTGTGGGGCCGCGAGGAGCTGCCGCGCAAGACCCGCAGCATGCTCAACATCGCCATGATCGCGATCCTCAACCGCCAGCACGAGTTTCGCGCGCATCTCAAGGGCGCGCTGACCAACGGCGTCTCCCGCGACGAGATCCGCGAGATCCTGATGCAGGTCGCGATCTATGGCGGCATGCCGGCCGCAGTCGACAGCTTTCGCATCGCGCGCGAGGTGTTCGCGGAGATCGACGGCAAGGCGTGAGGCCGACCTCTCTCCGCCGTCGTCCCGGGGGGTGCCGAGCGCGAGCCCGGGACGACGAGCGGAGAATGATCGCCGTTTCACATCCAACGAACAACGAAGAAGAAAGAAGGAAACACCATGCACATCGGATTCATCGGCCTCGGAAACATGGGTTTCCCGATGGCGCGGCGGCTGATCGAGGCGGGGCACAAGCTCGTCGTGTTCGACACGCGCAAGGAGGTCGTCGACAAGCTCGTGGCGCGCG
This sequence comes from Bradyrhizobium sp. 215_C5_N1_1, assembly GCF_052075935.1. Classification (NCBI taxonomy): domain Bacteria; kingdom Pseudomonadati; phylum Pseudomonadota; class Alphaproteobacteria; order Hyphomicrobiales; family Nitrobacteraceae; genus Bradyrhizobium; species Bradyrhizobium sp. 215_C5_N1_1. The sequence continues at coordinate 7,966,139 of NZ_CP197228.1, forward strand.
GTGCCACCGCTGCAACCTCGCCGAAGGACGTTGCCGACCAGGTCGAGACGGTCATGGCGAGCCTGCCCTCGCTGCAGGCGTCGCTCGAGGTCGCCACGGGAGCAAACGGCGTGATCGAAGGGAGCCGCGCCAGACGCTTCATCGATCTCTCCACCGTCGGCTCGACGATGGCGGCGAAGATCCACGGCCTGCTGGCAAAACGCGACATCGTGCAGATCGACTGCCCCGTCTCCGGCGGCGTCGGCGGCGCCGAGAAGGGCACCCTGGCGGTGATGGTCTCAGGGCCCAAAGCCGAGTTCGAGCTGCTCAAGCCCGCGCTCGACGTGATCGGAAAAGTGTTCTTCATCGGCGAGAAGCCGGGCGCGGCGCAGACCATGAAGCTCGCCAACAATTTCCTGTCGGCGACCGCGATCGTGGCGACCTCGGAAGCGGTGGTGATGGGCGTCAAGGCGGGGCTCGATCCCGCCGTGATGATCGACGTCATCAATGCCGGCTCCGGCATGAACACCGCGAGCCGCGACAAGTTTCCGCGCTCGGTTTTGCCGCGAACGTTCGACTTCGGCTTCGCCACCGGATTGATGGTGAAGGACGTGCGGCTGGCGCTGGAGGAGATGAAGTCGCTCGGCCTGTCGATGGAGGTCGCGGACGCGGTCGGACGGCTATGGGAGACCGTAATCAGCGCGGAAGGCGCCGAGTCCGATTTCACCGCGGCGATCAAGCCGATCGAGAAGAAGGCGGGGGTTGTGGTTGGCGGCGCGAAAGGTGGATTGGCCGGGAAGTAGCGCCACACACTCAGCTCGTCGTCCCGGGGCGCGCGAAGCGCGAGCCCGGGACCCATAACCACAGGCTGATATGGTAACGGGGACTCGGAGTTACAGCTTAGCCAAACAACCACTTCTTGTGGTTATGGGTCCCCGCCCCCCGTGCGCAATTGCGCACTAGGCGGGGACGACAGCGAGGATGAGGCGCGGCCTTACCGCCCCTCAATCCCTCACAACCACGGCGCCGGCGTGTCCATCGCGATCAGCTGCTCGACCTCGATACGCGGGCGCACCACGGCGTATTGATCGCCCTTCACCAGCACTTCCGGCACCAGCGCCCGCGTGTTGTAGGTGCCGGCCTGCACCGCGCCATAGGCGCCCGCGGTCATGATGGCGATGAGATCGCCAGGCTTCGGCGTCGGCAGCGTGCGATCCAGTGCGAGATAGTCGCCGGTCTCGCAGACCGGGCCGACGACGTCGGCCATGATCGTGGCGGCGCCCGCGGCCGGCTGCGTCACCGGCAGAATGTCGTGATGCGCCTCGTACAGCGTCGGGCGGATCAAATCGTTCATGGCGGCGTCGATGATGACGAAATTCTTGCCGTCGCCGTGCTTCACATAGATCACCCTGGCGACCAGGATGCCGGCATTGCCGACGATCATGCGGCCCGGCTCGAACATCAGCGTGCAGCCGAGATTGTGGCTGACGCGCTTGACCATGGCGGCATAGGCGTCGGGCGCCGGCGGCGCCTCGCGGTCCATGTAATAGGGAATGCCGAGGCCGCCGCCGAAATCGACATGCGAGATGTTGTGGCCGTCGCTGCGCAGCGTCTGCACGAATTCGGAGAGGATACGGAACGCGGTCTCCATCTTGGAGAGATCGGTGATCTGGCTGCCGATATGCACGTCGGTGCCTGTGACCTCGATGCCCGGAAGTTTTGCAGCGCGCGCATAGACCTCGCGGGCATAGGCGATCGGAATACCGAACTTGTTCTCGGACTTGCCGGTCGAGATCTTGGCATGCGTGCCGGCATCGACGTCGGGATTGACGCGCACAGAGATGCGCGCGGTCTTGCCCATCTCGGTCGCAAGCCGCGACAACAGCTCGAGCTCGGGCTCGGATTCGACGTTGAGGCAGAGGATGTCGGTGGCCAGCGCGGCACGTAATTCGGTTTCGGTCTTGCCGACGCCGGAGAACAGGATCTTGCTGGCGGGGATGCCGGCGGCCAGCGCGCGCTTCAATTCGCCGCCGGAGACCACGTCGGCGCCGGCCCCGAGCTTGGCCAGCGTGCGCAGCACCGACTGGTTGGAATTCGCCTTCATGGCGTAGCAGACCAGCACCTTCTCGCCGGCGAAGGCGTCGGCGAAGACGCGGTAGTGCCGCTCGAGCGTCGCGGTCGAATAGCAATAGAACGGCGTACCGACGGTTGCGGCCAGCTCGGACAGGTTCACGGCCTCGGCGTGCAGCACGCCGTTGCGATAGTCAAAATGGTTCATGGCGTCGGCTCAGCTATCCCGGCTCATTTTTTGCCGGGAGGTTCGTCCAGGAGCGGGTCGAGGATAAACGATTTCTTCTTGCCCTTGGCGGCGGCAGGCGCTGCGTCCGCACCGTAGCCGGGATTGAACACGCTCGGCGTCCTCTGGGCTTCGGTCTCGGTGTCGGTTGGAGCTGCGACATTGGCCGTGGATGCACTGGAGGCGGTCGGCGGCAGATCCAGCGGGCCCTTGCGGCCGCAGCCGGCAAGCGCGAGCGCCGTCAGGCTCAAGACAATGATGGCCCACCCCGAGCCGGCCGGGCGAAACTTTGACGTCACGACGAAATCCCCACTACGCGGGCCGCACCATACAGAGATTGGCACGCTCTGGCGAGAGCCGGATGACCATGAAACATAAGCGAAATTTTGCCCTCAGCCCAATTTTCGCTCTTTTTCCAGCCGCTTCGCCCAGGCCTTGGCCTGCGACGCCACGTTCTTCGGCGCGGTGCCGCCGTAGCTGGTCCGGCTCTTCACCGACGATTCGACCGAGAGCACGCCGAGCACGTCCTTGGTGATTTTTGGCTCGATCGCCTGCATCTCCTTCAGTGGCAGCTCGTGTAGCGCCACGCCGCCCTCGGCGGCCTTCGCCACGATACGGCCGGTGACGTGGTGGGCGTCGCGGAACGGCATCTTCAGCGTCCGCACCAGCCAGTCGGCAAGGTCGGTCGCGGTGGCATAGCCCTCGCCCGCCGCCGCCCTCATCTTCGCTTCGTCGGGCACGAGATCGCGGACCATGCCGGTCATGGCGCGGATCGCGAGCGACAGGGCAGCAAAGCCCTCCATCGCGCCCTGCTTGTCCTCCTGCATGTCCTTTTGATAGGCGAGCGGCAGGCCCTTCATCACGATCAGGAGGCCGTTGAGCGCGCCGATGACGCGGCCGGTCTTGGCGCGCACGAGCTCGGCGGCATCCGGGTTGCGCTTCTGCGGCATGATCGAGGATCCCGTGGTGAACTTGTCGCTGAGGCGGATGAGACCGACCAGCGGCGAGGTCCAGATCACGATCTCCTCGGCAAAGCGCGACATGTGCACGGCGCAGATCGAGGCCGCCGACAGCGTCTCCAGCACGAAGTCGCGATCGGAGACCGCATCGAGGGAATTCGCCATCGGGCGGTCGAAACCGAGCGCCTTCGCGGTGGCGTGGCGATCGATCGGGAACGAGGTGCCGGCGAGCGCGGCGGCGCCGAGCGGCGATTCATTGAGCCGCTTGCGGGCGTCCTGGAAACGACCGCGGTCGCGCGCGGCCATCTCGACATAGGCAAGCAGATGATGGCCGAAGGTCACGGGCTGCGCGGTCTGCAGATGCGTGAAGCCGGGCATGACGGTCGCGGCATGTTCGAGCGCGCGATTGACGAGCGCGGCCTGGAATGCGGCGAGCGCGGCATCGGTCTCGTCGAGAACGTCGCGGACATAGAGACGGAAATCGGTCGCAACCTGGTCGTTGCGCGAACGCGCGGTGTGCAGCCGGCCGGCGGCGGGGCCGATCAGCTCGGACAGGCGGCTCTCGACGTTCATATGGATATCTTCGAGCGCGCGCTTGAACGTGAAGCCGCCCTTGCCGATCTCTGACAAAATCGTGTCTAGACCCTTGCCGATATTTTTCGCATCAGAGCCCGTGATGATGCCCTGCGCGGCAAGCATCGCGGCGTGCGCCTTGGATGCGGCAATGTCCTGGGCAAAGAGGTGACGATCGACGTCGATGGAGACGTTGATCTCTTCCATGATCTCATCGGGGCGCTCCGAGAACCGGCCGCCCCACATCTTGTTGCTCATGATCCCCTGCTCACGCCTTGCTTGCCGCTGCTGCCGCACGTTTGCTGGCCGGAGCCAGCCGTATTAAGAGGCCCCTGATAGCCATATCTGCGACCGGATGACAAACGATATGCTCGACAAGACGCCCTCCGCCACGCGCCGGATCCCCCTCGTCATCGCCACTGTGGCGATCGGGGGGCTGGCCGGCTTCGCCGCGCTGTACGGGCTGGGCCTGAACCGGGCGCCCTCAGGCGATCCGGCCTGCCGGGCCGCGGTGGCAACGGCGCAAAAAATCGCTCCCCTCGCCCATGGAGAATTGGCCGCCCTGACCGTGGCGAGCGCGCCGCTAAAACTGCCCGACCTGGTCTTCGAGGACGCTGACGGCAAGCCGAAGAAGCTGTCCGATTTCCGCGGCAAGACGCTGCTGGTCAACCTCTGGGCCACCTGGTGCGTGCCCTGCCGCAAGGAAATGCCGGCGCTGGACGAGCTCCAGGGCAAGCTTTCGGGCCCGAATTTCGAGGTGGTGGCGATCAACATCGACACCCGCGACGCCGAGAAGCCCAAGACGTTCCTGAAAGAGGCCAATCTGACCCGGCTCGGCTATTTTAGCGATCAGAAAGCCAAGGTTTTCCAGGATCTTAAAGCCATAGGCCGGGCCCTGGGCATGCCGACCTCGGTGCTGGTCGACCCGCAGGGCTGCGAGATCGCGACGATCGCGGGGCCGGCGGAATGGGCGAGCGAGGACGCGCTCAAGCTGATCCGGGCTGCGACGGGCAAGGCCGCCGCGTCGCTCTAGGCGGTGTGTCTTAAGCGGTGACGTTGAGGTTGCCGCCGACGCCGGCGCCGACATTGGCGAGCGAGGGCTGACCAGCGCCGAGCAGCGTCAGGACGGTGGATTTTTCCGCGTCCGCATTCTGCTTCATCAGCGTCGCCGTGATATTCGACTGCAGCGCGCCTTGCTGAGCGGCCAGCATGGTGCTGACCATCGCCATCATGTCCATTACGCAAACCCTCTTACCGGGCGCAGCCTAGGGGCGATGGGTTAATGCGACATGAATTGTCACGGTGCGGATGCGCGGCCGGAGGGCGAGAGCGCCGTAGGGTGGGCAAAGCGGCTTGTCCGCCGTAGCTCGAAGAGCGAAGGCGGAAGCGTGCCCACCAATTTCCACCGCATCATTGGAGAGATGGTGGGCACGGCGCTTTGCGCCTTTGCCCACCCTACGGCACCGGAAATTGGATCAGCGCGTCGGAACCGGCTTGGCGCCGCGGTAGTCGTAGAAGCCGCGCTGGGTCTTGCGACCGAGCCAGCCGGCCTCGACGTATTTCACCAGCAGCGGGCACGGGCGATATTTGGAGTCGGCGAGGCCCTCATGCAGCACCTGCATGATCGACAGGCAGGTATCGAGGCCGATGAAATCGGCGAGCTCGAGCGGGCCCATCGGATGATGCGCGCCAAGCTTCATCGCCGCGTCGATGGCCTCGACATTGCCGACGCCTTCATACAGCGTGTAGATCGCCTCGTTGATCATCGGCAGCAGGATACGATTGACGATGAAGGCCGGGAAATCCTCGGAGACCGCGACCTGCTTGCCGAGCTTGGAGACGAATTCCTTGGACGCCTCGAAGGTCTGGTCGTCGGTGGCGATGCCGCGGATCAGCTCGACCAGCTCCATCAGCGGCACCGGATTCATGAAGTGAATGCCGATGAAGCGCTCGGGCCGGTCGGTGGCGGCGGCTAGCCGCGTGATCGAGATCGAGGAGGTATCGGAGGCGACGATCGCCTCCGGCTTCAGCACCGCGCAGAGCTCGTGGAAGATCTTGCGCTTGACCTCTTCCTTCTCGACCGCGGTCTCGATCACGAGGTCGCAATCGGCGAGGTCGTCGAGCTTCTCGGCGAGCTTGATGCGCGCCATCGCCTTGGTCTTGTCGTCCTCGCTGACGGCCTTCTTGGAGACCTGGCGCGCCAGATTGCCATTGATGGTGGCCATGCCCGACTTGAGCCGGTCGGCCGAGACGTCGTTGAGCACCACGTCGAAACCGGCCAGCGCCGCGACATGCGCGATGCCATTGCCCATCTGACCCGCGCCGATCACGCCGACCTTCTTGATCACTGCCGCCATAATGTCATCCACCGGAACGGCGCGCAGATCGCGCCTGCCTCATCCCCCGAGCCGGGAGGTCCGATTTAATCAGAAACTCGATTAGATCAGAATCCTGGCTCGAAACCTAGATTGGATCGCTTCCCCGGCGTGCCCCACGCCAAAGAAAACGCCTTGAAAAAGAAAAACCGGCCGGAGTGTACCACTCCGGCCGGTGTTTTTAGCGCGTTTTTACTTGCCGAGCTTGGCGAGCGCTTCGGTGAGCTCAGGAACCGCCTGGTAGAGGTCGGCGACCAGGCCGTAATCGGCGACCTGGAAGATCGGCGCGTCCTCGTCCTTGTTGATCGCGACGATCACCTTGGAGTCCTTCATGCCGGCCAGATGCTGGATCGCGCCGGAAATGCCCACCGCGACATAGAGCTCGGGGGCCACCACCTTGCCGGTCTGGCCGACCTGCCAGTCGTTCGGCGCATAGCCGGCATCCACCGCCGCGCGCGAGGCACCGACGCCGGCACCGAGCTTGTCGGCGAGCGGCTCGATGTACTTGGCGAAGTTCTCGCGGCTCTGCATGGCACGGCCACCGGAGACGATGATCTTGGCCGAGGTCAGCTCGGGGCGGTCGCTCTTGGCGACTTCCTCGCCGACGAAGGACGACAGGCCCGGATCGGCCGCCGCAGCGACGTTCTCGACGGCGGCGCTGCCGCCTTCACCCGCCGCCGCAAAGGTCGAGGTGCGCACCGTGATGACCTTCTTGGCGTCCTTCGACTTCACCGTCTGGATGGCGTTGCCGGCATAGATCGGGCGCTCATAGGTGTCGGGGGCGACCACCTTGGTGATCTCGGAGACCTGCATGACGTCGAGCAGGGCTGCGACACGCGGCATCACGTTCTTGAAGCGCGAGGTCGCGGGCGCGACGATCGCGTCATAGCCGGAAGCCAGCGAGACGATCAGCGCGGCCAGCGGCTCGGCAAGATCGTGGGCGTAGGTCTCGCCCTCGGCAAGCAGCACCTTCTTCACGCCGGCAAGCTTGGCGGCGGCATCCGCCGCAGCCTTGGCGTTCTGGCCGGCCACCAGCACGTCGACATCCGCGCCGAGTGCGGCAGCCGCGGTCAGGGCCTTGTTGGTCGCGTCCTTCAGCGACGCATTGTCGTGTTCGGCAATCAGAAGCGTCGTCATCAGAGCACCCCGGCTTCGTTCTTGAGTTTCGACACCAGCTCGGCGACGTCCTTGACCTTGACGCCCGCCTTGCGGCCCGCCGGCTCCGTCGTCTTGAGAACCTCGAGACGCGCGGCGACGTCGACGCCGTAATCGGCGACGGTCTTCTCCGCGATCGGCTTCTTCTTGGCCTTCATGATGTTGGGCAGCGAGGCATAGCGCGGCTCGTTGAGACGGAGATCCGTGGTGACGATCGCCGGTCCCTTCAGCTTGACGGTCTGCAGACCGCCGTCGACTTCGCGGGTGACCTTGAAGTCAGAACCTTCGACCTCGAGCTTCGAAGCAAACGTCGCCTGCGACCAGCCGAGCAGCGCGGCCAGCATCTGACCGGTCTGGTTGCTGTCGTCATCGATCGCCTGCTTGCCGAGAATGATCAGGCCGGGCTGCTCTTCGTCGGCGATCTTCTTCAGAATCTTCGCGACCGCGAGCGGCTCGACGGTGCCATCAACCTTCACCAGGATGCCGCGGTCGGCGCCCATGGCGAGACCGGTGCGGATCGTCTCCGAGGCCTGCGCCGGTCCAATGGAAACCACGACGACCTCGGTGGCCTTGCCGCCTTCCTTCAGGCGCAACGCTTCCTCGACCGCGATTTCGTCGAACGGGTTCATCGACATCTTCACGTTGGCGAGTTCAACGCCCGATCCATCGCCCTTGACGCGGACCTTGACGTTGTAATCAACCACCCGCTTTACCGGCACCAAGACCTTCATCGATCCTCTTTCACTCAATTTGGGAGGGGGGTTATCAACTGGCGCGGAACCTAAAGGCCTGATCCGGCCCGGTCAACGCGCGACAGGGCCAAATTTTAGACCTTAGAAATATCGACCTCAATGGGTCAGCGATTCTGGCCCGGAACCCAGAGCACGTCGCCGGCACCATTATCGTTGGCGGCACGGCTGGCAACGAACAGGAAGTCCGACAGGCGGTTCATATACTGGATGCCAGCAGCGCCCACGGGCTCGCCGGGCCGGGCCGCCAGTTCCACCATCACGCGTTCCGCCCTGCGGCAAATCGTACGGGCAACGTGGAGGTAGGCGGCGGCCGGCGTGCCGCCCGGCAGCACGAAGGAGGTGAGCGGCGCCAGCTTGTCGTTGAGCGCGTCGATGTCGCGTTCGAGCCGCTCGACCTGGCTTGCCACCACCCGCAGCCGCTCGGCCTTGCCTTCACGCTCGGGCACCGCGAGGTCCGCGCCGAGGTCGAACAGATCATTCTGGATGCGGCCGAGCATCGCGTCGAACTCGGACATGTCATGGGTGTGGAGCCTGACAACGCCGATCGCGGCATTGGTCTCGTCCACGGTGCCATAGGCTTCGATGCGCAGATCGTATTTCGGACGGCGCTCGCCCGTTCCGAGCGCCGTCGTGCCGTCGTCACCGGTCTTCGTATAGATGCGATTCAGCGTGACCATTTTTAACGCCCCATCGCCCAGACCGAGAGCATGGCAATCACGATCGCCACGAACTGAAGCAGCACGCGCCAGCGCATCAGCTTCTGCGAGGTGTTTGGCGAGCCGCCGCGCATCATGTTGACGAGACCGAGCAGCAGCACCACCGCCACGGCGCCGGCCGCTACCGGCAGGATGAAAGTACTCAGGAGAGATGCCATTTGGGGTAGATAACACCGTGCTTGCGGATGCGCCATGGTGCCGCGGCAGCCGCCGCCGTCATTCCGGGGCGATGCGAAGCATCGAGCCCGGAATGACGGCGGGGGCGCTTCGCGATCTGGCTTTTAGGTCAATAATATCAGATGGTAGTGCGATGATTTCTGGTCTGCGCCAATTGCCCGGCTTTTTCGCCTCTCCCCGCGCACGGGGCGAGCGAGCGGCACCTGTCGTGTAGGTGGGCGCGTGAGGGCAATCCGCACCATCTACGTCGTCGTGGAAGACGCCTTCTACACCTTCCTCGCCGACGACGGCTGGGCGATCGCGAGCCATATCGCGCTGTCGACGCTGATGGCGCTGTTCCCGTTCCTGATCGTGCTGACCTCGCTCGCCGGCTTCTTCGGCTCCAAGGAACTTGCCGATCAGGCCGCAAGCCTGATGCTTCAGGTCTGGCCCAAGCAGGTCGCCGATTCGATCTCGGGGGAAGTCCACGACGTTTTGACCACGACCCGCACCGGCGTGCTGACGATCGGCGCAGCGCTGTCGGTGTATTTCGCCTCCAACGGCGTCGAGGCGCTGCGCGTCGCGCTGAACCGCGCCTATGCGGTGGTGGAGATGCGGCGCTGGTACTGGCTGCGCCTTGAATCGATCGGCTACACGCTGGTCGCGGCCTTCACCGCGCTCGCCATGGCGTTCCTGATCGTGCTTGGCCCGCTCTTCATCGAGGCGGCGCGGCGCCATATCCCGCTGGTCGTCGAGTCGAACGAGAGCATCCTCACCTGGCTGCGCTACGGCATCACCGTGGGTGCGCTGGTGGTGGCGCTGATCATCCTGCATGCCTGGCTGCCGGCGGGACGGCGCACCTTCCTCCAGATCCTGCCCGGCATCGTCTTCACCATCGTGGCGTCGCTGATCTCGGGCATCGTGTTCGGCCAATATCTGGCGCGCTTCGCCAACAACTACGTGACGATGTATGCGGGGCTCGCCTCGGTGATCATCGCGCTGGTGTTCCTGTATTTCATCGCCGCGATATTCGTCTACGGCGGCGAACTCAACGCCGCGATCATCAAGTCGCAGCTTCCTCACGGCGTTTCGCTTCAAGCAGCGCAGTCGCTAAAGCGCGCGGAGACACAGGCTTGACCAGGAAGGCGTCGGCGCCGGCCTCGCGCGAGGCCGCCTCGTCCTCGCCACGGCCGGACACGCCGATGATGGGGATCTGAGCCAGCGGCGCCGGCATGGTCCGGATCCGCCTGATGGCCTCGACGCCGTCGATGCCAGGCAGCACCATGTCCATCAGCACCGCATCGAACGCGCCCTGCGCGAGCCGGTTCACCGCGTCCTCGCCGCGCCCGATGAACTCGGCATGGTGGCCGAGCTCGGTCAGGATGGTGTTGAGCACGACGCGGCCGAACGGATTGTCCTCGACACTGAGCACGCGCAGCGCGGCTATCGCATCCGCCTCGGCTTCGCCCTTCGACTTGCGGGACTTGCGCGATTCCGTCGCGTCGAGCGACATCGTCAACGTGAAGGTGGCGCCGCCGCCGCGCCGCGGTGCGACCGTGATGTCGCCGCCCATCGCGCGCGCCAGTTGCTTGACCGAGGAAAGGCCCAAGCCGGCGCCGCCGAAGCGCGAGGCGATGGTGACATTGGCCTGGGTGAAGGGGCGGAACAGCCGCTTGATCTCGGCCATGGTCAGGCCGATGCCGCTGTCGGACACCGCGAAGGCGACGCCGACCTTGCCCTTCGCCTTGTCTCTGGCCTTGCCTTTGGCGGGACGCCAAGGCGCGACCGCGAGCGCGACACCGCCCTGCTCGGTAAATTTGACGGCATTGTCGATCAGGTTCTCGAGCGCGGCGCGCAGGCGGACGGAATCGCCGACCACCAGCCCCGGCAGCTTCTCGGAGATATCGACCTGGGCCTGGAGGCCCTTGGCCGCGGCGCGTCCGGCGAGCGAATCGCCGGCGCTGCGGGCGAGCGCGCGCAGATCGAACAAGTCCTGCCGCAAGGCACTTCCACCCTTGCCCGCCCCCTTGCCGGTCCTGGCGGCATCGACGAACAGGGTGGCAAGGCTCGCCAGATGCTCGGCACCGGCCTTGATGGTGTCGGCCCAGCGCCGCTCCCGCTCGCCGAGATCGGAGGTGGCGAGCAGGTCGCTGATCGCGAGAATGCCGGTCAGGGGGGTACGGACCTCATGGGCGAAGGCGGCGAGCGCGGCCTGGACCACGTCCGGCGCCACGGCCTTGGCGCTGCGCTTGCGCAACCGGCCGGTCGCCCCGGACCGCTTCCGAGGCGGTCGCCTGGACGTTCGCGTGGTGCGCGCTGAGCGCGTTTTCGCCGCCATGAATCCCTTCGAAGGGTCCCCTTCGATCCCCAGGCTCTCAAGCAAGCATCGCACGGCGGAACCCCTGGAGTCACGGCGGCGTTTCGCTAACCCCCAGAGAAACTTAACCTAATCCCACCAACCGGCGGATGCCGGCGGGCGTGGCGCCGGCAGCGCGCAGCTCGCGCAGGCCGGTCGAGCGACCCGATTTCGACAACTTCCGGCCCGCCTCGTCCAGAATCAGCGCGTGGTGGCGATAGGCGGGTTCCGGCAGATCGAGCAGGACCTGGAGCAGGCGGTGAACCGAGGTGGCGTGAAACAGGTCCTGCCCCCGCACGACCTCGCTGATGCCCTGGAGCGCGTCGTCGACGACGACGGACAAATGGTAGCTGGTCGGCGTCTCCTTGCGGGCCAGGATGACGTCGCCCCAGGCCTCCGGTCGCGCCGCGACGATGCCGCGCGCGCCATCGGGCCCCTCGCCAAGCTCGTTCCAGGTCAGACCGGCAACGTGTCGGCAGGCGGCCGCCATGTCGAGCCGGAGCGCGTAAGGCACGCCAGATGCAATGAGCCGGTCGCGCTCGCCGGCCGACAGCGATCTGGCGTCACCCGGATAAAGCGGCGCGCCATCGGGATCGCGCGGCCATGGCCCGGCGGCCTCGCGCGCGGTCACGAGCCTGGCGATCTCCGCGCGGCTTTCGAACGCGGGATAGACGAGACCAAGTGCAGAGAGTTTTTCGAGCGCGGCGCGATAAACCGCGAGATGCTCCGACTGCCGCCGCACCGGCGTTTCCCAGGCGATGCCGAGCCAGGCGAGGTCGTCGTAGATCGCCGTCTCATATTCCGGCCGGCAGCGCGTCGCGTCGATGTCCTCGATCCGCAGCAACAGCCGCCCGCCGGTCTCGCGCGCGCGGTCGAAATTGAGCAGCGCCGAATAGGCGTGGCCGAGATGCAAGAGGCCATTCGGACTGGGGGCAAAACGGAAAACGGGTGGCGCCATGCGGTGAAACTCGTCATGGCCGGGCATAGCCGTCCGAAGGGACGGCGTCGCTTCCGCTCGCCTATGTCCCGGCCATCCACGTTCTTCGGTGCGATACAGCGATCGTGTCAAGTCGTGGACAGATACGAACACTGTCACCCATGCTAGACATGTCGTGTGGTTAGAGAGACGTGGATGGCCGGGTCAAGCCCGGCCCTGACGCCGGAGAGAGTTTGCCGACCCAAATGACCATCCACCTCGAAACCCAGTCCGATCTCGAAGAGGCCGTCCACGCGCTGATCAAGCGCGACCCGCGCCTCAAGCCCGTGCTCGAGATCGCCGGCATGCCCGCCTTGCGGCGGCGTGAGCCGGGTTTTACGGGGCTCGCCCACATCGTTTGCGGGCAGCAGCTTTCGACCGCGAGCGCCGCAGCGATCTGGGGGCGGCTGTCGGCCGCGTTCGATCCGTTCGACCATGAGGCCGTGAGCCGCGCCCGCACCGACCGGCTGGGACGGCTCGGCCTGTCCGCCGCCAAGATCAAGACGCTGAAACATCTCGCGCGCGAGATCAATGCGCAGCGGCTGAACCTCGACGTGCTCGCCGAGGAAGACGCCGAGGCCGCGCACCATACGCTGATCGCGCTGCCCGGCATCGGTCCGTGGACGGCCGATGTCTATCTGCTGTTCTGCCTTGGACACGGCGATGCCTGGCCGGCCGGCGACATCGCCGTGCAGGAGGGGATCAAAGTTGGCCTGGGGCTCAAGGCGCGGCCGACGGAAAAGCAGATGGCGCCACTCGCCGAACCCTGGCGTCCCCTGCGCGGAGCAGCCGCGCATCTGTGGTGGAGCTATTATCGCGTGATCAAGAAGCGCGAAGGTGTCATCGCAGGTCAGGCCTGACGACGACAGATAGGTCGTGTCCCGGACGCGGTGCGGCACGAAGTGACGCACCGCAGAGCCGGGACCCATGGGCTTGGCGAGTTGGAGCATGGGCCCCGGCTCAGCAGCGCATCACTGCGTGCTGCGCTGCGTCCGGGGCACCAGGCCCCCTAGCCTCGCAGCCGCTCGCGATCGGCGCGGGCGCATTCGGCCACGAAGTCGACGACGGCCCGCACCGCGGACAACTCGACCAGATCGGGATGGGCGAGCAGCCAGAGATCGGCGACGCTGACGAGTTTCTGCGGCGCGACGCGCACGAGGTCCGGATAGCTCTCCGCGACGAAGCAGGACAGCGCAGAGATTCCGATTCCGGCGCGCACCGCCGCCAGCATGTCGCCCTGCGACGAGCAGCGCATCACCATGGTGCCTTGCCGGGTGATCGCATCGCTCCAGCGCGCCAGCTGCGCGTTCGAATCCTGGTCGGCGAAGCCGATGACGCTGTGCCCCTTCCACTCGCTGCTCCGCTCCGGCATGGACCGGCCCGCGGCATAGTCGCGCGAGGCATAGAAGCCGGTGCCGAGGCGGCCGACCCTGCGACCGACCAGATTTTCCTCACCGCTGTCGACCGGGCGCAGCACGACGTCGGCTTCCCGGCGGCGCACGCTGGCCGGAAACGGATGGGTGATGATCTCGAGCCGAATGTGATCATGTGCGCTGAGAAAAGAGCGCAGCCGCGGCATCAGCCAGTGCGAGGCCAGCGTTGCGCCGATCGACAGCTTGACCGTGCCGCGCGCCTTACGCCCGCCGGCGCCTACGGCGGCTTCGGCGCGGAGCGCGGCAGCCGCCATCGCCTCGGCATGCTCTCGCAGCGTACGTCCATCGGCGGTAAGCACGAAGCCATCGGCGGCCCGCGCCAGCAGCTTGGTGCCGAGCTGCGCCTCCAGCGCCGCGATCTTGCGGCTGACGGTCGGATGGCTGGCGTGCAGGCGCTTTGCCGCCGCGGTGAAGCTGCCGGTGTCGGCGACCGCGACGAAGGTCTTGCAGAGATCCCAATCCACCGCCGGCTCCGTACAAATCTGAATATCCGCTTGTTCAATATTGAACGATCCCCTGCGCGCCGTCCAACCCTATAGTGGGGTCAAACACGCAAGCGGCGGACACCCCGCCGGCGCGACAATCGACATGGAAGCGCTCACCCCGGCCGGCAGGCCGTTGACGCGCGTCGTCAGGAGGATCGGATGGCACTGCCCGCTCTGCTCAAGAACAATCTGGAGCTGCCCGTGGTCGGCTCGCCCCTCTTCATCGTCTCCGGGCCGGAGCTGGTGATCGCCCAATGCAAGGCCGGTGTCGTCGGCTCGTTTCCGGCGCTCAACGCCCGTCCGGTGGAAAAGCTCGACGAGTGGCTGAGCCGCATCGAGGACGAGCTCGGCGAATACAAATCGCGCAATCCCGGCAAGAAGGTCGCGCCCTACGCCGTCAACCAGATCTGCCATGCCTCCAACGACCGCTTGATGAAGGACATGGAAACCTGTGTGAAGCACAGGGCGCCCATCATCATCACCTCGCTGCGGCCGCCCGCCGAGATCGTCGAGGCCGCGCACTCCTATGGCGGGCTGGTGTTCCACGATGTCATCAACGTCAAGCACGCGCGGAAAGCCGCCGAGCAGGGCGTCGACGGCCTGATCCTGGTCTGCGCCGGCGCGGGTGGGCATGCCGGCATGCTGTCGCCTTTCGCGCTGGTGCGCGAGGTCAAGCAATGGTTCGACGGCGCGATCCTGCTGTCGGGCGCAATCAGCGACGGTTTTGGTATCGCCTCCGCGCTGACGCTGGGCGCTGACCTCGCCTATATGGGCACGCGCTTCATCGCGACACAGGAAGCCAATGCCGACGAAGCCTACAAGTCCGCGCTGACGCAGCACGCCGCGCACGACATCGTCTACACCAACCTGTTCACCGGCGTGCACGGCAACTATCTCGGCCCCTCGATTGCCGCCGCCGGGCTCGATCCGGACAATCTCCCGGTTGCCGACAAGACGAAAATGAACTTCGGCTCCGGCGGCAACATGAAATCCAAGGCGTGGCGCGACATCTGGGGCTCGGGCCAGGGCATCGGCCAGATCCTGGATGCGCCGCCGGTGGCCGAGCTGGTCGACCGGATGAAGGGCGAATTCGATCAGGCCCGGCAGGATTTCCTGATGCGCGCCAGCGCCTGACGGCTTGGTCCGACAAGAAAATTGGACTGACAAGACAAACGGGAGGACATCATGAAGCTGACAGCCGCGCTGACAGGCCTGTCTTTGCTGACGCTTGCCGCCGGCAGCGCCGGTGCGGACGAGATCCGGATCGGGCAGACCCTGCCCTATAGCGGTCCGGCATCCGGCTTCGGCGCGATCGGACGGACGCAGGAGGCGTTCTTCGAGAAGGTCAACGCGGAGGGCGGCATCAACGGCCGCAAGGTCAAGTTCATCACGCTGGACGACGCCTACTCGCCGCCGAAGACGGTCGAGCAGACCCGCAAGCTGGTGGAGCAGGACGAGGTGCTGATGATGTTCGGCTCGCTCGGCACCGCCACCAACAGCGCCGTGCAGCGTTACCTCAACGCCAAGAAGGTGCCGCAGCTGTTCGTGCTCTCGGGCGCCACCAAATGGGCCGATCCGCAGAAGAATCCCTGGACGATGCCAGGCATGGCGGCCTACGAATCCGAGGGCGTCGTCTATGCCAAGTATATCTTGCAGGCCAAGCCCGACGCGAAGATCGCGATCCTGTCCCAGAACGACGATTTCGGCCGCGACTATGTCGCGGGCTTCAAGCGCGCGCTCGGGCCCAAGGCCGCAAGCATGATCATCGCGGAGGCGAGCTACGAGACCAGCGCGCCGACGATCAGCTCGCAGCTCTCGACGCTGAAAGCGTCAGGCGCCAACGTGCTGTTTGGCGTGGTGCTCGGCAAGTTCACCTCGCAGATGGTCAAGGGTGTAGCCGAGATCGGCTGGAAGCCGGAGCTGTTGTTCGTGCCGACCTCGGCCTCCTCGATCTCGTTCCTGGAGCCGGCGGGACTGGACAATGCGGTCGGGCTGATCTCGTCGAGCAACCAGAAGGACACGATGGACCCGCAATGGGCCGACGATCCCGGCGTGAAGTCATATTTCGCGTTCATGAAGCAATACATGCCGACCGCGGATCTCTCGAACTCCAACTACGCCGCGGGCTATCACTATGCCACGCTGCTGATGACGGTGCTGAACGCCTGCAAGGACGATGTCAGCCGCGACAACATCTTGAAGCAGGCCGCGTCGCTGAAAGAGGTGAAGCTGCCGCTGCTGTTGCCCGGAATGAGCGTGTCGACCGGTCCGGACGACTATCTGCCGTTCCAGCAGCTGCAGCTCCGCCGCTTCAACGGCAAGAGCTGGGTGCCGTTCGGCGGCATTCTCGATGACCGGTAGAGGACATCCCATGATCATCAGCGGCGAGCGCAGGATCGATTATGCAGAACTCCATGCGCGGATCAGGCGGGCCGCAGGCGGGATCAGCGCGCTCGGCGGGCGCGAGGGCACGCCGGTCGCCATGATGCTGCGCAATGACTTCGCCCTGTTCGAGGTGGTCGCGGCTTCCGCCGCGCTCGGCCGACCGGTGGTGCCGATCAACTGGCATCTGAAGGCTGCCGAAGTCCGCTATATCCTGGCCGACAGCGGCGCCGACATCCTGATCTGCCATGCCGACCTGCTGCCGCAGATTCGCGACGGCCTGCCGGAGGAACTGGCGCTGATGGTCGTGCCGACGCCGCCGGAGATCGCCGGCGCGTTCGACATCCCCGCTGCACTCGCAAAGGTGCCGGACGGATTGACCGATTGGGACAAATGGCGGGACAGCCAGGCGGAACTCACCCAGCCGCCACGCCGCAGCGCGCCGATGTTCTACACGTCGGGCACGACGGGCATGCCGAAGGGGGTGCGGCGCATGCCGATGCGCCCCGAGCAGGTCGCAGCCTCCGAGCGCGTCGGGGCGATCGCCTACGGTGTGAAGCCGAACGAGGATCAGGTCGTGCTGATGAACGGCCCGATGTACCATTCCGCTCCGCACTCCTACGGCATGCTAGCCTATCGCAGTGGCTGCACCATCGTGCTGGAGCCGCGCTTCGATCCCGAAGACCTGCTGCAACTGATCGAGCGCCATCGCGTCACGCACATGCATATGGTTCCGACGATGTTCGTCCGCTTGCTGCGGCTGCCCGACGACGTGAAGCGGCGTTACGACCTGTCGTCGCTGCGCTTTGTCGTTCATGGCGCGGCGCCCTGCCCGCCCGACGTGAAGAAGGCGATGATCGATTGGTGGGGTGGCGTCATCAACGAATATTTCGGCTCGACCGAGACCGGAATTCCGGTGTGGCACTCCGCGGCGGAGGCGCTGAAGAAGCCCGGCACCGTCGGCCGCGCCATCGAGGGCGGTGTCGTCAAGATCTTCCGCGCCGACGGCAGCCCGTGCGACGTCAACGAACCCGGTGAAATCTACATGCGGCAGGCCTCGGTGCCGGATTTCGACTATCACGGCAAGGCCGAGGCCCGCGCCGAGGCGGGCCGCGACGGTCTCGTCAGCGTCGGCGACGTCGGCTATCTCGACGAGGACGGCTATCTGTTCCTGTGCGACCGCAAGCGCGACATGGTGATCTCCGGCGGCGTCAACATCTATCCGGCGGAGATCGAGAATGCGCTGATCGGAATGCCCGGCGTGCGCGATTGCGCGGTGTTCGGTATTCCCGACGCGGAATTTGGCGAGCGGCTCTGCGCCTATGTCGAGCCGGAGCCGGGCGCAGCGCTCTCGTCCGCGGCGGTCCAGTCGTTCCTGCGCGAGCGGCTTGCCAATTTCAAGGTGCCGAAGGACGTCGAATTCCGCGACGCGCTGCCGCGCGAGGCGACGGGAAAGATCTTCAAGCGCAAGCTGCGTGAGCCCTATTGGGCGGGCCACGCACGCGCCGGCGCGTAACGAACGGCTGCGAACGGCGTTTTAAACTATGTTGCTGTTGCAAAAAGATCATGGGTGAACGATGAAATGCCGGCGCAGACAGAGCCCGGATCAAAGCCATGACATCGATCGACTTCGTCGTTGCGAAAGATAACCTCGACCAGTGCAAGGTGGTCACGACCGAGCTTCCCGGCGCGGATACGCTGCCGCCTGACGCCCTGCTCGTGAAGGTCGACCGCTTCGCCTTCACCGCCAACAACATCACCTATGCGGTGATGGGCGACGAGTTGAAATACTGGCAGCTCTTTCCCGCGCCGAACGGTTTTGGCAACATTCCGGTATGGGGCTTTGGCGAGGTGCTCGCGTCCAGTCATCCGAACATCGCCGTGGGCGAGCGCCTGTTCGGCTATTTCCCGATGGCGACGCATCTCGTCATCGAGGCGACCGACGTGAGCAAGCGCGGCCTTCGCGACGGTGCCGCACACCGGCAGGGCGTGGCGCCGGTCTACAACGCCTATGCCCGCGTCAGCGGCGATCCCGCTTACGCCGGCCGGAAGGGCGATTACCAGGCGCTGCTGCGGCCGCTATTCATGCTGTCGTTCCTGGTCGACGACTTTCTGGCCGAGAACGACGATTTCGGCGCCCGCACCGTGCTGCTCTCCAGCGCCTCGAGCAAGACCGCGTTCGGCCTTGCGCATCTGTTGCACGCGCGCGGCCGCAAGGTGATCGGGCTGACGTCCGCCGGCAATGTCGACTTTGTCTCGTCGCTCGGTTGCTGTGACGAGGTCGTCACCTATGACCGCATTGCGTCGTTGCCATCGGGCGCGCCGATCGCCTTCGTTGACATGGCCGGCAACAGTGCGCTGCGCGCCGGATTGCATCGGCACTTCGGCGACCGGATGAAATGCTCCGTACGCGTCGGATTGACGCATCGCGCCACCGAGCCCGACGAAGGCGAGCTGCCCGGTGCAAAGCCGCGCTGGTTCTTCGCGCCCGACCAGATCCGCAAGCGCGCCAAGGAATGGGGCCCGGGCGGCATCGAGCAGCGCTTTGGCGCGGCATGGTCCGGCTTTGCGCCGCTCCTGGAGAGAAGCCTGACCGTGGTCGAGAGCCGCGGACCCGACGCGGTGCGGCAGGTGTTTCTCGATACGCTGAAAGGGCGTATTCCGCCGGAGCAGGGCCACATGCTCTCTCTGCTCGGGTAAACCGCTTTCGAGGCTCCTCGAACCGGTATAGCGTCAACCTCAGAGGAAACGCCGCGAAGACGGCCACGAGGTCGCGCATGCTGGACAAGACGAAGGATATTTCCGTCTCGGCGCAAGCCTGGCTCGATGAGTTCGAGCGCTCGCTCGGCAAGCCTGATCCGGCCGCACTGGACCATCTCTTCCTCGCCGACAGTTTTTGGCGCGATGTGCTGGCGCTGAGCTGGAACCTGCAAACGATCGCGGGCCACGACCGGATTGCCCAAGCGCTGAGGGCGCTCGCGCCACGGGCGGCGCCGACCAGCTTCACGATCGCGCCCAACCGCGCGGCGCCGCGCTGGGTTACGCGCGCCGGCACCAGCAATATCGAGATCATCTTCAATTTCGAGACCGTGATCGGTCGCGGCAGCGGCATCGTCCGGCTCGTGCCCGATACCGCCGATGGCGACCGGCTGAAGGCGTGGACGCTGCTCACCGCGCTCGATGAGCTCAAAGGCTTCGAGGAGCAACTCGGCACGTCGCGTCCGCGGGGGCAGGCCTATTCACGCGATTTCCGCGGGCCGAACTGGCTCGATTTGCGTAACGCAGCCCGCGACTACGCCGATCGCGATCCTGCCGTGCTGGTGGTCGGCGGCGGCCAGGCCGGCCTTGCGATTGCAGCACGGCTGAAGCAATTGAAGATCGACACGCTGATCGTCGATCGCGAGACGCGGATCGGCGACAATTGGCGCAAGCGCTATCACGCGCTGACCCTGCATAACCAGGTGCAGGTCAATCATTTGCCCTACATGCCGTTCCCGCCGAACTGGCCGACCTACATCCCGAAGGACAAGCTCGCCAACTGGTTCGAAGCCTATGTCGACGCGATGGAGCTGGATTTCTGGACCGGCGCCGAGTTCGAGGGCGGCAGCTATGACGACGCGAAGGGCTGCTGGACCGTCACGCTGCGGCGCGCCGACGGCAGCAAGCGCACCATGCGGCCGCGCCATGTGGTGATGGCGACTGGCGTCAGCGGCATCGCGAATGTGCCTGATATTCCGACCCTCGCCAATTTCAAAGGCACGCTGCTGCATTCGAGCCGCTACGAGGACGGCGAGAACTGGACCGGCAAGCGCGCCATCGTGATCGGCACCGGCAACAGCGGCCATGACATCGCGCAGGATCTCTGCTCCAGCGGCGCCGAGGTGACACTGGTGCAGCGCTCGCCGACGCTGGTCACCAATATCGAGCCGTCGGCCCAGCTCGCCTATGCGACCTACAACGAAGGCACGCTCGAGGACAACGACCTGATCGCGACCTCGATGCCGACGCCGCTCGCGAAGAAAACCCATGTGATGCTGACCGAGCAGTCGAAGGAGCTCGACAAGGAGCTGCTCGACGGCCTGCGCAAAGTCGGATTCAAGCTCGACTTCGGCGAGGCCGGCACCGGCTGGCAGTTCAAATACCTCACCCGCGGTGGTGGCTATTATTTCAATGTCGGCTGCTCCAACCTGATCGTCGAGGGCGCGATCGGGCTCAGGCAGTTTGCAGACGTCGAGAGCTTCACGGCCGAAGGCGCACGGATGAAGGACGGCGCGACCATTCCGGCCGACCTCATCGTGCTCTCCACCGGCTACAAGCCGCAGGAATATCTGGTGCGAAAACTGTTCGGCGACGGCGTCGCCGACCGCGTCGGCCCGGTCTGGGGCTTTGGCGACGGCCTGGAGCTGCGCAACATGTACGCGCGGACGAAGCAGCCCGGCCTGTGGTTCATCGCCGGCAGCCTCGCGCAGTGCCGGATCAACTCGAAATATCTCGCGCTCCAGATCAAGGCGATCGAGGAAGGGATTTTGGGGCGTGAGGCGGGCGCCGCTTAAGCCTCGTCATTGCGAGCGCAGCGAAGCAATCCAGGATCTTTCCGCGAAGACAGTCTGGATTGCTTCGCTGCGCTCGCAATGACAGTGTAGAGACGATCGCGCCGCTGAAACGAAGAAGAGGAAAAACAAATGCCTGCCATTCTCGGCACCGGCGAGCACCGCTACCGCGTCGTCGACAATTTTGCGAAGCTGCCCGACGGCTGGACGCTGACCGACGTCGCCTCGGTCGCCGTCGACAGCAAGGACCGCGTCTACGTCTTCAACCGGGGGGGCCATCCGATGGTGGTGCTGGATCGCGAGGGCAATTTCCTCCGAAGCTGGGGTGAAGGCCTGTTCTCCCGCGCGCACGGCCTGCACATCGATGCCGACGACAATCTCTACTGCACCGATGACGGCGACCACACCGTGCGCAAATGCACCACCGACGGCAAGGTCCTGCTGACGATCGGCATCCCCGAGAAGCCGTCGCCGTTCATGAGCGGCGATCCGTTCCATCGCTGCACCCATACCGCGCTGTCGCCGAAGGGCGATATCTACGTCTCCGACGGCTATGGCAATGCGCGCGTGCACAAGTTCACGCCGGACGGCAAGCTGCTCAAGAGCTGGGGCGAGCCCGGCACCGATCCCGGCCAGTTCAACATCGTGCACAACATCGCCGCCGACGCCGACGGTTTTGTCTATGTCGCCGACCGCGAGAACCATCGCGTGCAGGTGTTCGATGGGGAGGGCAGGTACGAGACGCAGTGGAACAACCTGCACCGGCCCTGCGCACTGTGCTGCTGTGGTGGCGGCAAGAGCCCGACATTCGTAATCGGCGAGCTCGGCCCGGGCCTCGCCGTCAACCGCAAGGTGCCCAATCTCGGCCCGCGGCTGTCGATCGTGGACGCACAAGGCAAACGCATCGCGCGGCTCGGCGGCGAAGAAGGGCCGGGTGTCGCCAGCGGAAAATTCCTGGCTCCGCACGGCATCGCGCTGGATTCGAAGGGCGACATCTATGTCGGCGAGGTCGGCGTCACCGACTGGAAGACGAGTTTTCCGGACCAGGAGATGCCGGCCGTGGTGCGCGCCACGCGGTGCTTGCAGAAGCTGGAGCGGGTGCGGGAATAGTTGGGCGGGCGAAGCCGCGATGCGCTGTCGGGCCGACCCTGCCTCCCCCCGGCGTCGTCCTCGCCCCCCAAATCACGGCGGTTTTGAGCGCTTTGCCACCCCGCCGCCGCATTGCGTGCATCTGAATAAGTCGCTCAACGGGCTTCACAATCCCGTCACGCTGCATGTAGTATGTCAGTACATGCTGCTTCGCAGCGTATATTGGAGGCCAGGAGCGTTACTTGAACGCACATGTCTCGCAAGGCAGTTGGCCGGTGTTGGTGCTGAATGCGGACTTCCGGCCGCTGAGTTACTACCCGCTGTCTCTCTGGTCGTGGCAGGACGCGATCAAGGCGGTGTTCCTCGACCGCGTCAACATCGTCGCGCATTACGATCAGGCGGTCCACAGTCCCACGCTGCAAATGCAGCTGCCCAGCGTCGTCTCGCTCAAATCCTTCGTCAAGCCGACCACGCATCCCGCGTTCACCCGATTCAACGTCTTCCTGCGCGATCGTTTTGCCTGCCAATATTGCGGCTCGCCCGAAGACCTCACCTTCGACCACATCGTCCCGCGCAGCAAAGGCGGCCAGACCACCTGGGAGAACGTGGTCGCGGCGTGCTCGCCCTGTAATCTGCGCAAGGGTAATCTGACGCCGGCGCAGGCAAAAATGTTTCCGCGCCAGAGCGCGTTCGCGCCGACCGTGCACCAGCTCCACCGCAACGGCCGCCTGTTCCCGCCGAACTATCTGCACGACAGCTGGCTGGATTATCTCTACTGGGATACGGAGCTGGATCCGTAGGGCGACGCTGTTCGCGCTCGGCCGTTCGTGCGACCTGCTGAAATCGAAAGATCGAGGACCCGTCGGGTCCTCGGTTCGTTTTATCGAACGTCACGCATTCTGCGCCAGCGAATGAGCCTCGATTCGTTGGCGGATATCGGGCGAATTGATCAGGTCGAACGGCTCCATGAGTTGCACGACATCCGAGAACGCGCGCTGGACCACCGGATCGGCCACGACAGCCCGGAATAGAGCGGCTTCGAACTGCCGGCTTTCCTCGTACCGCTCCGGGCGCTCGCCGCGCGTGGTTGGATAGGCGAAGTCAGCGTTCACGCCCATGTTCCAGGGTGCCTGAAGCAGCGCGCCCACTTCGGACATGAACCCAGCCTGGAGGGCCTCGATCGGGTCCGCCTCCCCGGCGACGCGATCCAGGATCTCGCGCAGCAACTTTGCCTCTCGCGCGGCGACCGTCATGCCCTGCCCGTAGACCGGATTGAACCGGCACAGCGAGTCCGCCACGGGGAGAATCCCGCGCGGCAGCCGCTTGAGCCGTTCAAAATGCCGCCAGCGGCTCGCGTCAAACACGAAATGCCGGAGGCCTCCGGGTGGCAAGAGCTTGTAGACTGCGTTGTAGATCGCCGGCGTCTTCAATTGGCGCGCAGCCGCAAGATAGTCCTCCCACGTGCCGGGGCAATTCGTCGCGCCGTGATGGGAGATCGATGTAAACCAGCGCCCGCCTTCGAGAGGAATGATCAAGCCGGCTGTCGCCGACGCGGCGGGATCGGGCAACGTGACCAGATTTTGCCAGTCGAACGAGGTTCGCCCCGGCCGCAGAACCGCGGTGGTGTAGCTGATGTCGACGCCCACGACGGTCTCCTGCGGCCGCTCCCAGCCAAGCACATCGAGCAGGCCGAGCGTCGGCGCGCCGCGGCCGGATGCGTCCACCACGAGATCCGCCTCGATCGCCGCACCAACGCCTGCGTCGTTCTCGAACTTCACCATCGGCCGGGTTGCAGCCGGCACAATCTCCATCACGCGGCTCTGCGATTGCACTTTGACATTGGCGATCGCAGTCACCTTTCGGCGCAGCGTATGCTCGATCAGCGGCCGCGAGCCGCACAGCAGCGACGTCCCGCAGTCGCGCCTTGGCAGCGCGCCGACATCTGGCCGCTCGTACTGGACGTCCTTGAAGACATTCACGGGAACTGCACCGGCGGCGGCAAGATCCTGCGCGAAACCCGGGAAAAGGGAGTCGAGGGCCTGCAGCCCACCGGCCAGAAGAAGATGCGGATGCCGATCCTGGGGAACGCCGGCGCGGGACATGATCGAAGCCGGCAGGACATCGCGTTCGAGAATGACGACTTCCTGGAAGGCGGAAGAAAGCGCACCGGCGGCAGACAATCCTCCAATCCCCGCTCCGATGACAACCGCGCGTTGCCCAAAATGACGGCTCATACTTATTCCTTTGGTTCGATTCACCACCTTTCTGTGCGTGGACCGCACTACGGGAATGTTTCCAATCGCGGGATCTTTGTTTCGATTGCAACGGAGCGGCCGCGATGCCCAAGCGTTACGACAGAACGCCGCGTTCAGCTGCGGTACTCGCCAGACTCGATGCGGCGCAATCTCTTAGGTTGCAACACCATGTTCTGACACGTTCTCGCCACGGATCATCGGTATTCGACCAAAATCGGAATACCGGGAAAGTCGCGATGGGTGCATGCAGCTGGTTCAGAGTCGCATTGTTTGTTCTCGCGTTCACGAATGGCGCGACTGCACAGGACATGCCGTCGGAGCTTACGCCTGTCGGCAAGGCCGTCCTTCAAGCCGAGATCGCGGCCAAGGACCGCTCGGGATCCGGCAAGCCGGTGGACTCTCCGTTGGCCGTGTGCACCTTCCCGGGCGGCCTGTGCGGCGCGGTTCGGCCTGACGGTTCGGTGGCCGTGCCGCCGCGATACGATTGGGTCGGCGACTTCTCGGACAAACGCGCCGCAGTTCGCAGCGGAGGACTGTACGGCTTCGTCGACGACGAGGGGCACGAGGTCGCCGCACCGCAATACGGCCTCGTGGACGACTACAAGTTTGGCTTTGCGCAAGTCGAGGTCGGGGGCAAGTCGGGCCTGATCGATCGTGACGGCAAGATGATCTTCGCGCCGACATACGGCTTCATCGAGGCGATCGGTCCCGACCGCTTCCGCGTGTCGGATTTTCCGCGACGCGGCGGAACCATTGGCGCCGAGGATTTCTCGGGGATAAGGACCACCTACACCTCAAACAGCGTCAGTGTCTCCGCCCCCTTCGAATTCAAGACGAATGGCGTGATCGATCTCTCCGGACAATGGATAGAACCGGCGGCGCCGCCATCGCGCGAATTCGACAAGACAAGTCCATCAGTTCGCTGGGTCGAAAGAGGCGGATTGTGGGGGTTGTTGCAAGCCGATGGAAGCTGGCTGGTCGAGCCGAAGTTTCAGCGGGCGGAAGCCCTAAGTGACGGCCTGGCGCGCGTGACTCTCAGCAGCAAGGTT
This sequence comes from Bradyrhizobium sp. 215_C5_N1_1, assembly GCF_052075935.1. NCBI lineage: Bacteria > Pseudomonadati > Pseudomonadota > Alphaproteobacteria > Hyphomicrobiales > Nitrobacteraceae > Bradyrhizobium > Bradyrhizobium sp. 215_C5_N1_1. The sequence continues at coordinate 7,991,675 of NZ_CP197228.1, forward strand.
GGCTTCATTGATGGCACAGGGAAATTCGCCATCGAGCCCGTCTTCGACACGGCCTGGCCGTTCAGGCTCGGCGTTGGGCGCACATCGGCAGAACGAGACGGCAGCTTCGGCGTGATTGACAAGTCCGGATCCTGGATATTCCAAACCAGTCACCAGCAAATTTATCTGGCGATTGCCCGTAACGAAGGCTCCTCCGAGGTGCCGTACGGATGGCACTTCAAGCAGGCGGACCACTGGGGTCTTCTGGACCTCGACGGCCGTACTGTGCTCGACGCAGCGTTCGATCAACCCGTCCAGCATTGTGAAGACAAGCGGCTGATCGCCTACAAGAACAAGCAATGGCTGTATTTCACGGAAGGCGGAAATCCTCTGCAACCTCCTGGAAGCCGGTTGATCGATGCGACATGCGGCGCCGCACCGCCGTACACCCTGCAAACCGGAGACACGTTCCAGCTTGTTGACGCACGCTTGCAGCCTATCGCGCCGATGCAGTTCGAGGCAGTCGTGCGAATTGGACGGGATGCCAGGAATGCCAAAGTCGATGGCAAATGGGGACGCATCAGGTCCGACGGGAGTTGGCTCGTCGAGCCCCGATTCGACTACCTTTCGACCAATCCCGATCCCTTTGTCGCGTCCATTGACGGTAAGCGCGGCGTCATGAAATCGGATGGGACATGGCTGATCGAGCCCAAATTCGACGCCGTTCGAATCCGACAAGACGGCACCGTCTTTGCTTCGACCGACGGAGCGACAGGCATCATGCGGCTCAAGGATCAATCCTGGGTCATGCAACCTCGCCCGGGCGTCATGTGCGATATCAGCAGCGCGCTCATGTCGCAGGCTGGCGGAAAGCGCGTGATCCTGTCTCCCGCCGGCGAGGTTTGGATCGACGCCGATGCCGAGCGCGTCGGCGCCAATCTCGACTTCGGACTTCTGACGTTCTTGAGAAACGGCAAATGGGGGCTGGTCGACACGGCAGGACACGTGATGGTCGAGCCGCAATATGACGAACCCGTCTATTTCGCGCCACGCAATCGTGGCATCGCCTGGGCCAGGCAAGAAGGTAGATGGTGCCCGATCGACCGGCGCAACCATTCGGTCCCGGGGATCGCATGCTCCGATGTCAATCCCGCGCCATCCCTGGCGCCCCCGTTCGAATGCAAGATCGAGCCGTAAGTTCGATGTGCGCAAGACGACGATAGAAGCGTCGCCTTCGGCTCACACCCCGATCGCATTCCGCATCACCACGTCGCGATAGAACGCCGCGCTCAGCTTCGGCACGCGCGCTTGGGTCTCGAAGTCGACCCGGTAGAGGCCGAAGCGCTTGCCGTAGCCGTAGATCCACTCGAAATTGTCCATCAGGCTCCACAGGAAATAGCCGCGAATCGGCACGCCCTCGGCGATCGCACGCTGCATCTGGGTCAGGTAATTGCGCAGGAACATGATGCGGTCGAGATCGTAAACCTGGCCGTCGGCGGAAATCTTGTCCTCGGACGAGGTGCCGTTCTCGCTGATATAGATGGTCTCGATGTTCCAGATTTTTGCGGCGAGACGCGGGGCCCAGTAGATCACCTCAGGGCCGACCCGCAGCCATTCCGAGTTCATGTGCGGGAACGAGGTTGGGAACGGCAGCACGCGGACGCCCGGCGCGCGATCAGAGGCCGTGACGTAGTATTGCGGCGCGTAGATGTTGAGCCCGACGAAATCGTTGGGCGTGCCGATGATCTTCAATTCCTCAGGGGTGAATTTCGGCGCATCCGCGCCGGCATAGGCGAGGAAGCCGTCGGTGTACTTGCCCTCCAGCACCACGCCAAGAAAGCCGGCGTTGAGCTCACGCGTCGCGATCTCGGCGGCGCGGATATTTTCCGGCGTTGCGATCGCGGGCACGCAGGCCGCGATGTTTTCGGCGGCACCGACGCGGGTGCCGGCGCGGCCCGACGCGCGGATCGCCTGCACGGCAAGCCCATGCGCCAGCGCGACGTGATGGCGCGCCTGGTTGAGCTGCGCCGCCGGCAGCTTGAGGCCGGGCGCGTCGATGCCCCAGCCATAGCCGAAATTTACGAAGCGCCCGACCTCATTCACGGTGAAGATGGTTTTGACGCGATCGGTCAGGCGCGCGGCGACATAGGCGGCGTAATCTGCAAAAGCCTTCGACGTGTCGCTCGACTGCCAGCCGCCGACGCGATCCTGGAGCACCTGTGGCAGGTCCCAATGATAGAGCGTCGCATAGGGCTCGATGCCGTTCGCGAGCAGCTCGTCAACGAGCCGGTTGTAGAAATCGAGCCCCTTCGGATTGGGCTGGCCCGATCCATCCGGAAACACCCGCGGCCACGCAATCGAGAAGCGGTAGGCCTTGACGCCGAGCGCCTTAATCAGCGCGACGTCGTCCTTGTAGCGGTGATAATGCTCGTTGGCGCGGTCGCCAGTCGAGCCGTCCTCGATCTTGCCGGGCGTGTGGCTGAAGACATCCCAGATCGATTGGCCGCGGCCGTCCTCATCGACGGCGCCTTCGATCTGGTAGGACGAGGTCGCTGTGCCCCACAAAAAGTCCTTGGGAAAGGGCGCGTGGCGATCGGCCGATGCGGGCGTCTCATTATCTGCAGCCTTGTTATCCGCAGCCTTGTTATCTGCAGCTTTGGCACCCGCCGCTGCACCAAGCGCGGCGAGCCCCGCGAGCTTCGCAAGATCGCGCCGCGAGACATCAGCTGACATCGCTATCTCCGAGCCTGCTCCATGTCGATCTGATAGGCGGAAATCCGGTCGATCTCGAATGCGACGGTGGGCGGTGATTCCGCATCGACCGGACCGACACCGAGAAAGAATTTCGATCCGATCGCGAGATTGACGATCATGTACATGGGATCGTCGAAGCCGATCGGCACCTTGATGTCGGAGACCGGCTTGCGGTCGATGAAATAGACCAGGCGATCCTCCTCCCACAGCACACCGTAATTGTGGAACACGCTGGAGGCATCGCCGACCGCATAGTCAAAGCCGCAGGACTGAATCTTCTGGGTCGACGGAATCCGCCAATGCGTCGTCATCACGAGATCGCCGGGCCGTTCGCCCCGGCCTTCCAGCACGTCGACCTCCGGCGGCCAGCCGCCGTCGTCCGCCAGCATCCAGAACGCCGGCCACACGGCGTGACCGACCGGCACCTTGGCGCGGATTTCGAAATAGCCGTGCTTCTGCGCGAACGTGCCCTGCGTGGTCAGGATTCCCGAGATGTACTCGTTGTTGAACAGAACGGACTTCAGTTCCGGCGGCGTGCGGCTGGCGACGATCGAGAGCACACCGTCTTTCACCTTGAACGGATCGAGCCCAAGCGGCATCCCCGCACGCCCCGAATAGCGCGGATCGACGTAGATCTGCTGCTCGCCATTGGCGCTGGTCTTGCGCTTGAAGTCGGAGCCGTCACCGCCCCAATAGCGCGCTTCCGGCCACGCCGCACCGCCGGCGTAATGCGGCACCCAGCGACCTGTCGCAAGCGGATGCTCGTCAAAGTCATCGTTGAAAGTCCGGCGCAGCGGCAGGAACGCGAGCAAGGCGGGATTGACCGTCTCAAGCTTGCGGCACTCGATCATGGAGGGATCGGTGGTCACTTGCAGCGTCATCGTGCCGGGCGCAGCATCGAGATCGTCCTGCGCGACGCCCGGCGCAGGCACGGCAGACAGGCCGATCGCAACCAGAGCGCCCTTCGTCCAACTGTCGATCATCACCGCACATCGAACTTGGCAGAAAGCTTCGCAGGATATGCGCAGGTTAGCTCGCCTGTCTTCGAGCGGGCAAGCACGGCCATCTGTGCCGGCGGGCGATTTCGAAATGGTCATCTCGACATCGCATTCGGGCCGGCCGGGAATCGCGTCACCCCGGCGCAAGATCGGCGGTTAACCGGGCCAGTTCCGCGCGCCCGGCTCCGCCAGAGGGGCGCCGGCGCCAAATCCTTCCGCATTCGTTACCGTCCCTTAAGCCTCCGATGGCAGTTTGGGCGGGATCCGCGGCCCTGCCCGCCCAACCGCCGATCCATCAGGTCCAAGGTCGTCGCTCATGTTTGCCGAGACGCTGGAAGCGGTTCAGTCCTCGCCGTCGAAGCGGACTGCCTATATCCGCTACGTGCTGGCGGCGCTGGCGTCGATCGCCGTCTTCAAGACCTTCTGGTTCGCACGTTTCGGCGGCTGGACGGATCGCGAGCTCGCCGATTTCGATGCCTTTCACATCGTCGCGCAGCACGTCTGGCGCGGCGATCTCGACCAAGTCTATCATTTCGATGCCCTGCTGAAGATGCAGATGGAGGCCGCCGGCGGCGCCACCGGTTTCATGCCCTGGACCTATCCGCCGCAATACGACCTCCTGCTCGCGCCGTTCGCATTCCTGCCGGTCGGCGTCGGTTATCTCCTCTTCACCGCCGCGACACTTGCGCTCTATCTCGTGACGCTCCGGGCGATCGCCGACCGGAATTTCGCGCAGGTGCTGGTGATCCTGTTTCCGGCGATGGCGATCACCATCGGCTGCGGGCAGAACGGCTTTCTGACGGGGGCGCTGATCGGGCTCGTCTGCCTCAACGTTGAGCGTCGTCAGCTGTTGGCCGGCCTCGCGCTCGGCGCCATGGTGATCAAGCCGCACCTGGCGATTGCCGCCGGCGTCTATCTGCTGGTGACGCGGCGCTGGATTGCGCTCGGAACGGCCGCGGCCGTCGTATTGACGAGCTCACTGCTCTGCACGCTCCTCTTCGGGTGGCAGATCTGGTTCGCGTGGCTCGGAGCGATCAGGGAATCGGCGGGCTATCTCGAGCAGGGCTTCTACCCACTCTTCCGCATGATCTCGACCTATGCGGCGCTGTACAAGGCCGGCCTTCCCGCAAGCGCCGCCTTCTGGGGACAGACGGCCGTTGCCGGGCTGGCCTTGTTCGCCGTCCTTCTCGGTGCGGCGCGGGGCGCTTCACCGGCCTTCACGCTCGGTGCCGCCGTAATGGTATCCGTGATGATCAGCCCCTATGCGTATGATTACGATCTGCCGATGGTCGGGATCGGCCTGGCCCTGATGCTGCCCGATCTCGCCAGGATGGCGAGCCCGCGCGAGCGGAGCGTCATATACGGGCTGATCCTGTTCGCCGGAGCCTATGGGCTGTTGCAATCGGGGCGGCTCGCAGTGCAATTCGGGCAGAAGGCCGATCCCGACCAACATTTCGCGCCCGCCCTGGGCGGCTTCGCCCTGATGGCGCTCCTGGTCCTGCTGCTGCGGCTGCTGTGGCGCGGGACGCAGTCGGCGCCCATCCTGTCGCAGGCCGCGGAATAACGCCTCTACGCCCGCTGCAACGCCAGCGTCACGCCGCCGAGCGTGAGCGCCATCGCCGCCCATTCGCGCAGGCCCAGCGGCTCGCCCAGGATGACCGCGGCGGAGACGACGCCGATCACGGGGACGATCAGCATGCCGGTCGAGGCGGAGGTTGGCGGCAGGCGGCGCAGCGTCTCGAACCAGGTGACGTAACAGACGCCCATCGGCACCAGCGTCATATAGACGAAGCAGCCGAGTCCCAGCGGGGTGATCGCGGTGATGTCGGGATGCTCGAACAGGATACCGAGGATCAGCATCGTGGCGCAGCCGAGCCCAACCTGCCAGGCGACGACCACGAGCGGCGGCATCGGCAGCGGCTTGCGGTTGAGCACATTGCCGAGCGCGAACAGGATGGCGCAGAGCAGTGCGAGCGCAATGCCGAGCAGCTTGTCGGCGCCGAACGCAAAGCCGTTGCCGCCGAGCAGCAGCGCGACGCCGGCGACACCGAGGACGAGACCCAAAATATCCCGCATGGTCGGCCGCGTACCCAGCACCGGCCAGGCGAACAGCATGGCCCAGATCGGCATCGTATAGGCGAGCAGAGCCCCCTCGCTCACGGTCACATATTTCATCGCGACCGTGCCGAGCCCCATCCAGGCAAGGACGTTGGTGAGGGTCGCAAACAACAGCCGCGGAATCGCCTCGCGCGGAACGGCGAAGGATTCCTTCCGGCTCAGTGCCAGCGCGCCGAGAATGAGCGAGGCGCAGACGCCGGCCAGCCCGCGCGCGAACAGCGGCGGCCATTGCTGGAGCAGCAGCTTCATCAATGGCCAGTTCAGCGCCCAGCCGAACGCCGTCACGCCGAGGCAGAGAGAGCCGATCGTCCTGTCGCGCCGCGCCGTATCCATGGACAGCGCTTAGCAGGCGGGTGCGGCGCACTCCACCTCGGCTGGCGCATGCGGGCCATGGCGGACGATGGAACCCGGAACGCCGGTACCCGTTCAAATGGGAGCGGGTGGCGGTGGTGCCGCAACGCAAACGAGGGAGACGTACCATGCCCACAGCCGAGTCGGATCACGTCTACAAGATCCTGGAGCTGGTCGGATCATCCGAGACCTCGATCGAGGATGCGATCAAGAACGCGATCAGCCGCGCCGCCAAGACCGTTCGCGAGATGAAATGGTTCGAGGTGGTGCAGACACGCGGTCACATCGAGAATGGCGCCGTCCGCCACTACCAGGTGACGCTGCGCGTCGGCTTCACGCTGATGGACTGACGCGGCAGACGCCGCACGAAACATCACGCCGCGGCGGCGTAGTTAACATCCGACGATGAGAGTCGATCAAAATATCGACGATCTCCTCCGGCTGACTACGGACGCGCAAAATCATCGCGGAAGTTGCAACAGGCCGTTAAGACCAAAGTGAGAGGTTTGCTCCGATTTGGAGCAAGCCGATGGTCACGGACCGCGAACTCGGCAAGACGCGCCTTCCGCTCTGGGCGGCGGGATTCGTCGTGCTGATCTGCGTGGCGATCCTCGGCTTGAGCGTCTGGCGCGAATGGGAAACGCACAACGCCGATCTCAGGAACGCCGAGATCGACGTCGCCAACCTCGCGCATTCGCTGGTCCAGCACGCGGACGACACGTTCGAGCTCGCCGATACGATCCTGGTCGGACTGGTCCATCGGCTCGAACTCGACGGAACCGGCCCGGACACGATCGCGAAGCTCCAGACTTACCTGCCGACCCGCAAATCATCGGAGCGCATCCGCGGCATCTTCGTCTATGACGAAACCGGCCGATGGCTTGCCACGACCGAGCATGTCGACTTCTCCAAGCTCAACAACAGCGATCGCGAATATTTCCGGCAGCACCGTGATTCCCCGGCGAAGGACACGCTGATCGGGCGGCCCATCAAGAGCCGCGCCGGCGGCCAGTGGATCATCACCGCGTCACGCCGGATCAACCACCCCGACGGCAGCTTTGCCGGTGTCGCGCTGCTCACGATCGACGTCGCCTATTTCGCGAAATTCTACGAGCGCTTCGACGTCGGGTCGAACGGCTCGGCATCGCTGCTCAACGACGCCGGTATCATGCTGGCGCGCAGCCACGACGAGAGCGGCGCCTTCATCGGGCGCGACCTCTCCAATGCGCCGCTGTTCAGGGAATGGAAAAGTCGCCCGGCGGCTGCGGTCTACTATTTCAAGTCGCCGCTCGATGGCGTGCAGCGGCTGAGCTACTATCAGCGCAGCAGCCGCTATCCGCTGATGGTGCTGGCGAGCAAGTCGCAGGACGACGTGCTGGCGCCCTGGCGACGCGCGGCAGCCGCACGCACGGCCTTCGTGCTCGGCCTCGTCGCGCTGATCGCGGTGATCGGCTTCTACCTGGTCCGCCAGCTCTGGCAGCGGCAGCGAATGGCGCAGGCCCTAGTCGCGAATGAAGCCCATTTCCGCCTGCTCGCCGAGCAATCCAGCGACATGGTATCCCGGATCGGGCTGGATAACCGGCTGCTCTACGTCTCTCCCTCGTGCGCGCGCATCACCGGCTGGTCTCCCGAGGAGCTGCTCGGCACGTCGGCGGTGGCCGGTATCCACGCGGACGACATGGAGCGGGTCGAGCAGGCTATCGCAGCGCTGAAGAACGGCGAGGCCGAGGAAGCGCGGTTCGTCTATCGCCAGCGCCATCGCGACAAGGGCGATATCTGGGCCGAGGCGGCCTTGCACGTGACCCGAGCCTCCGACAGCGGCGAGGTCGACGGTGTCGTCGCGGTCGTGCGCGACATGACCGAGCAGAAGGACTTGCAGGACAAACTGGCATCGCTCGCGACCACCGATGGCCTGACCGGCCTTGCCAACCGCCGCGCGTTCGACGAACGCCTCGCGGAGGAATGGGCGCGCGCCCGGCGCGACGGCACGCAGATCTCGCTCCTGTTGATCGACGTCGATCAGTTCAAGAAATTCAACGATCATTACGGACATCAGGCGGGCGACGGCTGCCTGCGCGCGCTCGGCCGGATCCTGTCCGCTCAGGCCAGGCGCCCGGCTGACCTCGCGGCGCGCTACGGCGGCGAGGAATTCGCCGTTCTGTTGCCGAACACCGGCCCGGATGGTTGCGCCGAAGTCGGCGAAGGGATTCGCGAGGCACTGCACGACCTCGCCATGCTGCATGCGCAGAATCCGCCCTCCCGGCTGGTTACGGCAAGCATCGGCGCTGCGACAAGCCTTCCATCTCAGACCGCGCTGGACTGCAACACGCTGGTCGCCGGCGCCGACCGCGCACTCTACGCCGCCAAGGACAGCGGCCGCGACCGTATGGTGATGTCGGGACAGGTCGTGCCCTGGCCCGCGAAGAGCGCGTGACGAATCCTGCCAGGCGTAGCGAACGCCGCCCTTTCCTGCGTAGCTGGCAAGCGCGGCTAACGCGGTGTGCACATGCGGCACGTCGGCGCGCGCCAATTCCTGCCCACCATCGCTTGCGCACTGATTTCTGAATGGCTACATCCCGAGGCGATGTTGGGGGGCCGCCGGACTTCGACGATCGGGTCCATGCGGCACGGCCTCATCGTGGGGCAATGCAGACGAGACGGCCGTGAACGAGACCATGCCGGCGGACATCCCGGGGCGCGGGGTGGACGCGCTGAGACAGTTGCGCGCCATGACAGCCGACATCTGCGATGTCGTTCCGCTCACCACGGAGGACGACTTCCATGTCACCACCGTGACGATGATGACCCGCAATGCGTTGCTGGTCGATACCCGCGCGACCGATCAGGAATACGACCGGACGCCCGCGCACGTCGCCCGCGGTGCGATGGACCACTTTCAGATCACCTTGTGTGTCGAAGGCGAGATGCGGTTCAGCTCGGGCCGGCGCGAGGTGACGATGGGGCCCGGCGCCATCTGCCTGATCGACATGGCGCAGCCGAACCGGACGGTGTTGCGCGGCGGCGGCAGTCGTACCCGCCTGATGGCGATCATCCTGCAACGCGCCATGCTGGCACCACGGCTTGCTCATCCGGATTCGGCGACGGCTACCTTGCTGCCGTCAAACCATCCTCATACGCGCCTGCTTGCCAGCCATTACGCGGCGCTTACGCTGCCACCCGAGCCCGAGGCGGGCAGCGCCGAGGCTACGATCGACGCGATCGCCGACATCGTTGCCGCGGCCGCCGGCGGGACCGCCGACATTGCGGCCGGAGTCGAACGCGCCGAGCGACATCTTTATCTTGCGGTGATCAAGCGCCGCATCGCGGATAATCTCGAGACCGACGCGCTCACCGCAGACGAATTGTGCCGCCACTTCCAGATCTCGCGCGCGACCCTCTATCGGCTGTTCGAGGCGGATGGCGGGCTCTCGCACTATGTGAGGGAGCAGCGCCTCAATCTCGCTTTCCGCCAGCTGATATCGCCGTCCGCGGAGGACACGCGGCTGATCGACCTCGCCGTCGGCATGCGCTTCAGCAGCGATTCCACATTCATTCGCGCATTCCGCCGCAAGTTCGGCTTGACGCCGGGCGAACTGAGGGAGCTGGCCGACAATTGGCTCCGCGAGACCGGTGCGGTCCCGACCATCGACACGGTGCTGCATCAACTGGCCCGCCGCCGCACCTCGTAGCCATGAAGCTGCTACGCTCGACACCAGTATCGCAACGTCCGGCCTTTGTGCCCGGATTTGTCGCCCGCGTTCCAGTGGGATATGACTTTGAGCACGGCCGGATGTTTCGGTCCGGCCGGGAGCGTTCCCGTGCCTGACGAGATCAAGCTTGTCCTCTTTGATATGGACAATGTCCTCTGCGAATACGACAGAGGAAGGCGCGTCGCGTTTCTGGCGGAGCTTGCGGGGACCACCAGTGAGTTCGTCTACAAGGCGATCTGGGAGAGCGGATTCGAGCTTCTAGGCGACTCCGGCACCCTCGATGCCGCCGACTATTTGCGGGGATTTGGCGAGCGCATCGGCTATCCCCTGTCGCTCGATGAGTGGGTGGAGGCACGCCGCCGTTCGATGAAGGCCGATCGCGCGGTGCTGGAGATTGCCCGCCGCCTGCATGAAACCGTCGATGTTGCCGTCCTGACCAACAATACCACGCTGGTCGCCGACCATATCGACACGCTGCTGCCGGAACTGCGTCCGCTGTTCGGCTCCCGCATCTACACGTCGGCCCGGTTCAAGGCGGCCAAGCCGGACCCGCGCTGCTATCGCCTCTGCCTGTCGGAGCTACAGAGGACGCCGCAGACCGTTCTGTTCGTCGACGACCTCGCGGCAAATGTCGCCGGCGCGCGGGAAGCGGGCCTCTCCGCGCATCATCACACGTCGGTGGAGGCTTTCCGGCAGGCCCTTTCGGCGCACGGCCTGCTCAGGGACGGATGAACGGGCGCACCGCCTCGCGCGACGTCAGGCGAGGTGGCACGCCACGAAGTGCCCGCCCGCCCCTTCCTTCAGCTCGGGTGCGCTTTCCGCGCAGCGCGGCTGGGCGATCGGGCAGCGGGTGTGGAAGTGGCAGCCGGATGGCGGCTTCATCGGGCTCGGCACGTCGCCCTTGAGGCGAATGCGTTCACGCTTCAGCTTGGGATCGGGCACCGGCACCGCCGACAACAGCGCCCTGGTGTAGGGATGCTGCGGATTGCGGTAGAGATCGCTCGCTTTCGCCAGCTCGACGATCCGGCCGAGATACATCACGGCGACGCGGTCGGAGATGTGCTCGACCACCGACAGGTCGTGCGCGACGAACAGATAGGTGAGGTTCAGCTCCGCCTGGAGATCCTCCAGCAGATTGATCACCTGCGCCTGGATCGACACGTCGAGCGCGGACACCGGCTCGTCGCAGACGATCAGCTTCGGCTCGACCGCGAGCGCCCGCGCGATCACGATGCGCTGGCGTTGGCCGCCCGAGAATTCGTGCGGGTAGCGGCGCATGTGCTCGGCCTTGAGGCCGACCTTCACGAGCAGGCTGGCGACGCGCTCCTCGCGCTCCTTGGCCGACGACCCGAGCTTATGGATGATCAGGGCCTCACCGAGGATGGCGCCGACCGTCATGCGCGGATTGAGCGAGGCGAACGGATCCTGGAACACCAGCTGCATGTTCCGCCGCATCGCGCGCAAATCATTGCCGCTGAGCTGGCGCACGTCCTGGCCGTCGAACACGACCTCGCCGTCGGTCGGCTCGATCAGGCGCAGCACGCAGCGGCCGGTGGTGGACTTGCCGCACCCGGATTCGCCGACGAGGCCGAGCGTCTCGCCGCGGTTGACCGAGAACGAGACCCCGTCGACCGCATAGACGCTGCCGACCTGGCGCGACAACAGGCCGCCGTGCACGGGGAAATATTTCTTCAGGCCGCTGACGCGGAGCAAGGGCTCGGTCATGCCGTGCCTCCCAACTGCGTATCTCCCAAATGACAGGCCATGCGGTGGCCGGGCGCGATCTCGCGCAGCAGCGGCTCCTTCTCGGTGCAGACGTTCATGGCAAACTTGCAGCGCGGGGCGAAGCGGCAACCGACCGGCGGATTGATCAGGATCGGGACCGAGCCGCCGATCGCTTCGAGCCTTGTCTTGTGCTCGCTGTCGAGATCGATGCGCGGGATCGAGCGGATCAGGCCCTGTGTATACGGATGACCGGGATTGCCGAAGAGGTCGTCGACGAGCGCTTCCTCCACCACCTTGCCGGCATACATCACGACGACGCGCTGCGCGGTCTCGGCGACGACGCCCATGGCGTGGGTGATCAGCATCACCGCCATGCCGAAGCGCTCCTTCATATCCTGCAGGAGGTCGAGGATCTGCGCCTGGATGGTGACGTCGAGCGCGGTGGTGGGCTCGTCGGCGATGATCAGCTTCGGCCTGCAGGCAAGCGCCATCGCGATCATCACGCGCTGGCGCATGCCGCCTGAGAACTGATGCGGATAGTTGTGCACGCGGCCTTCGGCGTTGGGGATCTGCACCAGCTTCAGCATCTCGATGGTGCGCTCGAGCGCCTGCTTCTTCGTCACCGCTTCATGGCGGCGCAGGCTCTCGGCGATCTGCTCGCCGATGGTGAGCACCGGATTGAGCGAGGTCATCGGCTCCTGGAAGATGAAGCCGATCTCCTTGGCCCTGATCTCGTCGAGCTGACGGCTCGTCAGCGGCACGAGATCGCGGCCCTCGAAGATGATCTGGCCCGCCGCGATGCGGCCCGGCGGCATGGCGATCAGCTTCAGGATCGACATCGCGGTCACGGTCTTGCCGCAGCCGGATTCGCCGACGACACAGAGCGTCTCGCCCTTGTTGATGGAGATGTCGACACCGTCGACGGCCTGCAGGATGCCGTCGTCGGTCGAGAAGTGGGTTTTCAGCCCTTTGATTTCCAGCAGCGGCGCCATCAGATCACCCGTCGCGCATCGAGCGCGTCACGCAGGCCGTCGCCGATGAAGTTGATGGCGACCACCGCGATGAAGATCGCGCCGCCCGGAAACAGCGCCCAGTGCGGGCCGATGTCGAGGAAATCCTTGGCATCGTACAAGAGCCGGCCCCAGGTCGGCGTATCCGGCGGGAAGCCGAGGCCGAGGAAGGACAGCGTCGATTCCGCGATGATGGCGGCAGCGACGTCGATGGTGCCGGCGATGATCACGGGACCGAGCGCATTGGGCAGGATGTGCCGCACCACCTGGCGCACCGGACTTGCGCCGAGCGCACGGGCGGCCTCGACGAACTCCTTCTCGCGGATCGACAGGAACTGTGCGCGCACCAGCCGCGCGACCGGCATCCAGCGCAAGCCGCCGATCACGAGCACGATCAGGATGAAGATGCCGCCCTCGGGACCGAACATCTGCTTCAGCCCGTCGCGGAAGAGATAGATCAGCAGCAGCAGCAGCGGAAGTTGCGGCAGGGACAGGAAGAGATCGGTGAGCCACATCAGGCCGTGGCCGAGCGCGCCGCGCGACATGCCGGCGAGCGCACCGATCAGGACACCGATAAAGACCGAGACCAGCATCGCGGCAAGGCCGACCGCGAGCGAGATGCGGCCGCCATAGATCATGCGGGCCAGGATGTCTTGCCCGAGATCGTCGGTGCCGAACGGATGGGCAAGCGACGGCCCCTGCATGCCCGCCACGATATCGATGTCGTCGATCTTGACCCGCCAGACGAAGGGGCCGGCCACCACCGCCAGGATCAGAATGAGGAGCAGAAACGCACTGACCACGGCGAGCTTGTGGCGGCTGTAGCGCCGCCACATCTCGCGCCAGGGCGAGTAGACGCGCCGCTCAGCGGAGGGAGATGCGAGGGTCAAGCCAGCCATAAAGGACGTCCGCGATGAGATTGAACAGCACGACGAGGCACGCGAAGACGAAGGTAACGGCCATCACCACCGGCGTGTCGTTGGAAAGGATGGAGGAGATCAGCAGCGAGCCGATGCCGGGGATGCGGAAGATCTGCTCGGTGACGATGGCGCCGCCGAACACGGCCGGCATCTGCAGCGCAATCAGGGTGACGACCGGGATCATCGCGTTTCGCATCACGTGCTTCACGATGACCGTGGCCTGTCCGAGGCCCTTCGCGCGCGCCGTGGTGACGTAGTCGAGCCGGATCACGTCGAGCATCGCCGAGCGAACGAAACGCGTCATCGACGCCGCCTGAAACAGACCGAGCACCGCCACCGGCATGATCGCCTGCCGGATCATCTCCAGCACCCAATGGATGCCGGTGCCCTTGATGTCGGTCGTATAGACGAAAGGCAGCCAGTCCAGCGTAACCGAGAAGATCAGGATGAACAGAATGCCGGTGAAGAAGGTCGGCAGCGAGAAGCCGACGAAGGCGAGCGTATTGGCGATCTGGTCGAACAGCGAATAGGGCTTTGTTGCCGCATAGACACCGACGGGGATCGCGATCAGCAGCGCCAGGATCTGCGCCGAGCCGATCACGTAGAGCGTCGCCGGCAGACGCTGGAGGATCAGCGTGTCGACATTCATCCGGCTGACGAAGGAGAAACCCCAGTCGCCGTGCAGCATCGCGTTGAGCCAGTGCAGGTAACGGAGGTGGATCGGATCGTCGAGGCCGAACTTGGCCCGAAGTGCGGCCTGCACCTCGGGCGGGACGTTCGGGTTCGTCGCCAGTTCCGAGAACGGATCGCCTGGCGCAAGCGCCAGCACGACGAACAGCACAACCGAGATTCCGAGAAGACTCGGAATCGCGATCAGGAGGCGACGCAGGACGTACTGACTCATAGGGAAAGACCCCGTCTAGAGCTGGGGGATCATTCCTCGCGGTACCAATCGTGCAGATTGTCGGTTTCGTTGGCCCAGCCGCTGATGATCGGGCGCAGATTGTTGGCTGCCGCTTCCACCTTTAGGCGATGCTGCGCCGGGATGAACACGGTGTCCTGGAACATGAGGTCGTTGGCCTTGATATAGTGCGCCGCGCGCTTGACCGGATCCATTTCGCCTTCGGCTGCTTCGATCGCTGCGTCATAGTCCTTGTTGACCCAGCGCGGGAAGTTCGTGCCCTGCCACTTGTTCTCCTTCGTGGCGACGTTGGTCGACAGATAGCGGCGCATATGCTGAGACGGATCCGGCTGGCTCAGCGGGATCTGGAACATCTGGAGATCGGCGTAGAAATGCGCGTAGGTGTCGGGGTTGGCGACATCGGAGGAGAAGAACACGGACGCCACCACCGACTTCAGCTCGACGTCGATGCCGGCCTTCTGACAGGCCTGCTTGACGATCGCCTGGGTCTTCTGACGCGGTCCGTTGATCGAGGTCTGGTACAGAAGCTTCAGCTTCTTGCCGTCCTTCTCGCGGATGCCATCCGCGCCGGGCTTCCAGCCGGCGTCGTCGAGCAGCTTCGAGGCCTTCTCGATGCTGAATTCCCAGGTCGTGTTCTTGGAGACGAACTTCTCGGGACCGTTGAGGAAGTTGGCGGTGGTGCGGCCGGCGCGGCCGTAGATCGCCTTCTTGATGGACTCGCGGTCGACCAGCATCGACAGCGCCTTGCGTACCGCCGGATCGGAGAACAGCGGATGCTTGGTCTTCATCGAGGAGCGCTCGCCATCGACCTCGGTGTTCGGATCGGTGAAGTTGAGCGCGATGAATTCGGTGTCGCCGCCCACGGCATAAACGGTCTTGCCCTTGCCGCCCTTTTCGAGGCGCAGCAGCACGTCGTCCTCGACCTGGATGTTCCATCCGAAATCATATTCGCCGGTCTGGATCACCGCGCGCGCCGCAGAGACGGCGTCGCCGCCGCCCTTCATCTCGACCGTGTCGAAATAAGGCCGGTTCGGCATGTGGTAATCGGGATTGAGCTGGCCGCGGACGAGATCGCCCGGCTTGAACTCGACGAACTTGTAGGGGCCAGTGCCGACCGGCGAGAGGTTGGTGGGCGCTTCCCGCGATTTGGACCCCTTGTAGTCGGCGAACAAATGTTTGGGGATGATGGTGTTGGGAGCCCCGACAAAGGCGTCGGCCCAGAACGGCGTCGGCTTGTTAAAGAGGATGCGAACCGTGAGGTCATCCACCTTCTCGACCGTGATGTCGCGGAGCGTCGCGATGGTCAGGGCGGAGGTCGCCGGATCCCTGGCATATTCCCAGTTGAACACGACGTCATCGGCGGTGAACGGCTTGCCGTCATGCCATTTGACGCCTGGTTTGAGCTTCCAGGTCACCGACTTGCCGTCGGCGGCGAGGCCGCCGTTCTCGATCGAGGGAATTTCGGCCGCCAGAACCAGCTTCATGTTGCCGTCGGGATCCCAGCAGGCGAGGGGCTCGTAGAACAGGCGCGCGCCGTCCTGGTCCTTGGTGCCGGTGGCGAAATGCGGATTGAGCAGGGTCGGCCCCTGCCACCACAGCAGCTTCAGCGCACCGCCGCCGCCGCGCTTGGTCGGCTTGTAGGTCTGGGCACCTTCCGCCATGGCGACGCCGCCGAGCGCGAGGATCTGGTTGGCGAGGGGGGCGGTGAGGCCGACCGCGGCCATACGCATGATGAAGGCACGGCGGTCCATCCGGCCGTCCTTCACGTCACCGATCATCGAACGCAGTTCTTTATCCAGCATGGTTGTCCCCCGTCTGGTTCCCGTATGGATGCAGGCAGCCGCACCGCGGCCGCCGGGTTTTTGCTGGCGGTAGATGGCACACCGAATAGGCCGCGCGTCAACTGCGACCATGTGTATGCAAACGGTGTTCTGGCTGTCTGTTGGGCAAAACTCTGTTCCGCAGCCCAAGCGTTCGGCAATCCGGCGCTAAATCGCGCCGGAATCCACGTTGCACTGCGGAAAATTTGTTCGCGGCATCAGACGAAGTATCGAGGCGAAATTCTACGCCACGGACATGGTCAGCGGCGGCGCGACGTGGTCCGGCAGCGGGCAGACATAAGGTGTCTTGGCGGTCCGCTTCTGCAAGTCCGCTTTCGCGGCCTTGATCAGCTCCGGATCGGTCAACGCCTTGATGCCGATCCCGGCCATCGCCTTGGCCGCCTGCACCATGGCCTTATGAGCGTGTCCGCTCTTGCCCTGCGCCACCACCTGCCAGGTGTGGAACGGCGTGCCGATTGCAACCGTCGGTGCGTGAACCTGCACGGTCGGCACCACCCAGCTCACGTCGCCGACGTCGGTCGAGCCGACCAGCGGGTTGCGCTTGGCATCGAGCGGCACCAGGAAGTCGGCCAGCGGCCGATCGGTCGGCTCCATGCCGATCGCGTAATAGACCGACGCGATGTCCTTGTCGCTGAGCGTCGCGCGGATCTGGCTGGCAAACCCCTTGTCGGCGTCGTCGAAATGCGGCGGCCCCAGCTCTTCCATCACCCGGTGCAAGGCCTGCTCCAGCGGCGTATTCGGCAGGATGTTGGAGACCGCGGAGATGATCTTCATCTCGACCTTGGTCTCGGTCATCAACGCTGCGCCTTCTGCGATCTTGCTGACGCGTCCGACCAGCTCGTTCATGCCGGGCAGATCGCGGGCGCGGATCGAATAGCGCACGCGCGCATGTGCCTGCACCACGTTGGGAGCGATGCCGCCGGTGTCGAGCACGGCGTAATGCACGCGGGCGTCGCTCGGCATATGCTCGCGCATGTAGTTCACGCCGACATTCATCAGCTCCACCGCGTCGAGCGCGGAGCGGCCGAGATGCGGCGAGGCCGCCGCGTGCGACGTACGACCGGTGAAGATGAAATCCGCACGCGTGTTGGCGAGCGACGGCGTTACCGCGACTTCCCAGAAGCTATGCGGATGCCAGGTGATGGCGATGTCGGCGTCTTCAAACACGCCCGAGCGCACCATGAAGGCCTTGGCTGCGCCGCCCTCTTCCGCCGGGCAGCCGTAATAGCGAACGCGGCCGGGCACCTTGTTCTCGGCGAGCCAGTCCTTCATCGCGGTCGCGGCGAGCAGGGCCGCGGAACCAAGCAGGTTGTGGCCGCAACCATGGCCATGGCCGCCGGTCTCGACCGGACGGTGCTCGGCGACGCCGGCCTCCTGGCTAAGGCCCGGCAACGCGTCATATTCACCCATGAAGGCAATGACCGGACCGCCCTCACCCCACTCGCCCATCACCGCGGTCGGGATGCCCGCGACGTTCTCGGTGACGCGGAAACCCTGGTGGCGCAGCTCGGCGAGATGCTCGGCGGCGGACCGCGCCTCGGTGTAGCACACCTCGGGCATGCCCCAGACCCTGTCGCTGAGGTCGATGAAACGCGCCTTGATCGTGTCGACGCCACGCCAGATGTCGCTGCGGTTATCCATGCTTCGGTCCGTGATCTCTTGGTCAAACGAAGCGGCAATGGTTAGCAGCTTCATTGCACCCCGCCTAGCACGTCGCGGGACAGCAGCCATGCGGCCGGTGCTGGATCGCGCGGCCGCTTGCCACCTGTGCGGGCGTCCTGTGCCTGTCGAAGATTTCACGCGGCGATCTCCGGAATAGTTGGGAACGAGGCTTTCAAGACGGCCTCCTCCAGCCTAAATTATGAGTGCTTCGCGCGTCGTTCCGCCGGCCAAGGCGGAGCAATGCTCTCAGCCAGGAGAACTCCATGCCCGCCCTGACCGAATGGAGAGTGCCGCCGGCCAATCAGCCGCGCGCGAGCGACTACGGTTTCGATCTCGACCGCTCGCTCGCGTCCGTCGTCGGCCTGCACGCCATCATCCCGCCCGACGCCTTCAGTGCCGAAACGCTGGGCACCGAACGCGCCGGCAACGGCGTCGTGATCGACAACGGGCTGGTGCTCACCATCGGCTACCTCATTACCGAGGCGGAATCGGTGTGGCTGCATCTCGCCGACGGGCGCGTCGTCGAAGGGCATGCGCTCGGTTTCGATTCCGTCACCGGCTTCGGCCTCGTGCAGGCGCTCGGTCAGCTCGACGTCGAACCCTTGCCGCTCGGCAACTCGGCGAAAACAAGGGTCGGCGACCGCGTCGTGGTCGGCGGCGCCGGCGGGCGCACCCGATCGGTCGCGAGCCAGATCGTGGCCAAGCAGGAATTCGCCGGCTATTGGGAATATCTGCTGGACGAGGCCGTGTTCACCTATCCCGCACATCCGAACTGGGGCGGCACGGCGCTGCTCAACGAGCGCGGGGAGCTGATCGGCATCGGCTCGCTGCAGCTCGAACGCGAACGCGAAGGCAAGGCCGAGCACGTCAACATGATCGTGCCGATCGACCTGTTGAAGCCGGTGCTCGACGATCTGCGCAAATTCGGCCGCGTCAACAAGCCGTCGCGCCCCTGGCTCGGGCTCTATTCGACCGAAATCGACAACCGCCTGGTGGTGATCGGGATTTCCACCAACGGCCCGGCCGCGCGCGCGGAGCTGAAGACCGGCGATGTCATCCTTGCGGTGGACGGCCAGGAGGTGACGAGCCAGACCGCCTTCTACAAGACGATGTGGGCGCTCGGCGCCGCCGGCGTCGACGTGCCGCTGACCGTGCATCATGAAGGTGTCACCTTCGACGTCACGGTGACGTCGACCGACCGCTTCAAGCTCTTGAAGGCGCCGAAGCTGCACTGACGAGATCGAACCGACATCAGGCAAGGAAAGCGGCGATGAGCGAGGCCGTCGTTGACGACATCGTGACCGTGCTGCCGCCGCTGCTCAACGCGCTGGAAGCACTCGGCTTCTTCACCCGGAATCTGCATCCGCCGGCCTTTGCCTCGGTGATGAATGCGATCGGCGCGCCCGACGCGGCGCTGCAGGCGGCGCACGCTGCGATCGGCGCCTGGCCCGAGCAGTTCACGGGGCTGCGCGAGCGGCTCGACCGCGCCTGCAACGAGACGCTCGCCGCCTTTGCCGGCATACGCGAGGTCGAGCGCGGCAATGGCGATCTCGTCGCGGTCTTCCGCGCGCTACGCCATCTGCCTCGTGCGCAGGAGGCGCTGTATCCGCTGTCGACCCAGTTTCCGCCGGTGAGCAGCTTCTTCCTCAATGCCGCCAATCGCGAGAATGACGATCTGCTGGCGCGGCTGGAAGCCGGCGCGGACGAACACACCGGCATCTTCCACGACCACAACGAGCCCGGCAGCCGCGGCGGCTTCTCGGTCTATGTGCCAGAATATTATTCGCCGGAGCGCGCCATGCCGCTGGTGATGGCGCTGCATGGCGGCAGCGGCAACGGCCGCGGTTTTCTCTGGAGCTGGCTGCGCGATGCCCGCAGCCTTGGCGCGATCCTGGTGGCGCCGACCGCGACCGGCCCGACATGGGCGCTGATGGGCGACGATAGCGACACGCCGAACCTCATGCGCATTCTCGATACGGTGCGCAGCCGCTGGACCATCGACGGCTCGCGCCTGCTGCTGACCGGCATGAGTGACGGCGGCACCTTCTGCTACGTCACCGGGCTCGACGGCGCCTCGCCCTTCACGCATCTCGCGCCGGTGTCGGCGACCTTCCATCCGCTGATGGCGGAGATGGCGGACGCCGTGCGCCTGCAGGGGCTGCCGATCTTCATCACCCACGGCAAGCTCGACTGGATGTTTCCGGTACAGACCGCGCGCCAGACGCAGGCGGCCCTCTCCGCCACCGGCGCCGATGTCACCTATCGCGAGATCGACGACCTCAGCCACACCTATCCGCGCGAGATCAACGCAGAGCTGCTGGAGTGGCTGAACCGCGGATGAACGGGTCGTCCTTATCTGCGCCGTACTGCCGCGGAACCATCACTCCGGGCCGACGTTATCGCCCGTCACCGGAGGTTCGCAGATGCAGACGTTTTTCGGAATGATTTTGGGCGCGCTGCTGCTCGGTTGCGGCGTGTACGTCTATGACTCCATGCAGACGTCGTCGGTCGCCAATGGCGAGGTCGCGACGTCCAATCGCACCATCGTGAACTGGGACGTCGCCAAGGCCGATTGGGATGCGCTGCGCGATCGCGCGCACAAGGACTGGGTCCGCATCTCGTCGAAGTAACGACGCCGTATCACGAACAAGGCGCCGTCGCGGGTCCGCGGCGGCGCCTTTGTATTGACGGCGATCGATGCGGTCGCGTCAGTTCATCTTGGCCTTGCGGGCATCGGCGATGACCTGCTCGAACTCGGTCATGCTGAGCACGCCCGGCACGCGATACTTGCCGACGATGAAGGAGGGGGTACCGCTAAAGCCGAAGGCTTCGGCCTGCTCGTTGTTGCGCTTGAGGACGGCGTCGATGTCCTTGGCACGGTCGGTGAGATCGCGCTTCAGGCGGTCCATGTCGACGCCGGCGGCCGCGAGCAGCTCGTTGATGCGCGGCTCTGTCAGGCGCGAGCTGACACCCATCATGGCATCATGCGCCTGATGGTATTTGTCCTGGAATTTTGCCGCGAGCGCGATCCGCGCCGCGGTGACCGAGACCGGCCCGAGGATCGGCCAATCCTTCATCACCAGCCTCACCTTGCCGTCGTCCTGGACCACCTGGCGCAGCTCCGGTTCGAGCTTGCGGCAATAGGGACAATTGTAGTCGGACCATTCGATAATGCTGATGTTGCCGTCGGGATTACCGGCGACGGGAACATCGGGGTCGCGCAACACCTTGGCTTCGGTCAGCACCTCGTCATCGGCGGCGGCCGCGCGCGCAGAGGTGATCCGACCTGCCGCAAGGGCACCAGCCCCGATCAGCGTCAGCGCCGCACGCCGCGTCGCCACGAGGCCCTTGTTCCTGAATCCAGCCATATCTCGTCCCGTTTCGGTCCCATCGCTGCAAATACGGTTCGCGACCGGGACCTGTTACGCGTCATATAGAGCGTTGCGGGCGCGATGTCATCGCCATGCTATGCGCGGATCGCCGCCGGCGCTGGCGAAGCCGCCGCGCGGGGCAGCATCGCCATCAGCGTCCCGGTCATGGTGGCGATCAGCGTGGTGTTACCCTCGTGCTCGGCAAAGGCCCGGGCCTCGCAGAAGGTGAGCGTGCGGCCGGGCTTGACCACCTCGGCCTTGAAGACGAAGCGCGTGCCGCGGGCGGGTGCCAGCAGCGTGGTCTTGAACTCGACGGTCAGGATGTCGGCCTCGCGCGGCATCAGGGTGAAGGCGGCGACGCCGCAGGCATTGTCGAGGCCTGCCGTGATGATGCCGGCATGGACAAAACCGTTCTGCTGCGTGAAGGCCGCCGAATGCAGCATGGCCAGTTCGACCTCGCCCGGCGCGAGGCGGACGATCACGATGCCGAGCGTGCGCATCGCCGGCTGGCCGTCGAACATGGCAATGGTAGCAGCGCGATAGCCCGGATTTTTCGGCTCGAACGCGGCCATGGCTCAGGCCTCGGCCGGCTCGGCAAGATGCTGCAGAGCGACCGCGCGGATCGCATCCGTGAATGGCGCCGACTTCCGCTGGCTGCGGTCCATGTGCACGCCGGTGATGTCGCAGAACGCGGCGATCTCGCCGGTCTCGGCATTGGTCATGTCGTGCCGGAAGCGGATCGACTTGTCGCGGACCTCCAGCAAATGGCTGCGGATCTCGACGATGTCGCCGGCAAGCAGCTCCCGCCTGTAGGTGATGTTCTGCTGCACGGCGGCCATGCCGCGGCCGGAAGAGCGCAGATAGCTCGGCGTCAGCCCGAGGCGGGCGAACAGATTCCAGTTGGCCTCGTCGAACTTGCCGACATACCACATGATGTTCATGTGACCGACATGATCGCACTGCCACGGATAGACCGTGCCGCGATAGGTCGCCTCCTGCATCGCAATTCCTCCTGCTGTTTTTCCACCCTCTGATCATTGATACGGTAGCGTATCAGCGCCTCCTCGCGTTAGCAATACGGCACCGTATCAAGAACCGGTGAGGCTTCCTTCATGAACGACGGCAAGGGCGATGTCTGGGTCGAGGCAGGGTTTACCGAGCTTGCCCGCTCGGGGGTCGAGGGTGTCAGGGTCGAGGTGCTCGCCAAGAATCTCGGCGTCACCAAGGGCGGCTTCTACCGCCGCTTCGCCGACCGTGCCACGCTGCTCGATGCCATGCTGGAACGCTGGCGCGAGGGACGCGCGGCGTCGATCGCGCAGCAGACAAGCCTCGATGGACAAGAGCCCCGCGAGCGGCTGAAGGCGGTGATCCAGCTCTATTCCGAGCGGCTCAATCCGGAGGGTATGGCGATCGAGCTCGCGATCCGGCAATGGGCCCGCTCGGACGAAAACGCCGCCACGGCAGTCGCGAGCGTGGACGCGGCGCGGCTCAAGCACGTCGCCGAGCTCTACCGCGCCACCGGCCTCGAGGCCGAGGCGGCCGAGGCGCAGGCCTTCCTTTTCTATTGCTTCATCTTCGGCCAGAGCTTGCTGTTCGTCGAGCGCGGTCCGCGCAAACGCTCGCAGCTCGTGGCGAAGTCGGCCGAGAAGCTGTTGGGCTAATGGCCGGAGCTTTGCTCCGGCCATCGCATCATGTCGAAGCTCAGGCGGCGCCCTTCAGCTTCTTGTTGCACTCGCTGTAATAGCCGCCGCCCTTCTCGATCCACTTCATGCCGCCATTGCCGTTGGTGGTCTTGTTGGCGTTGTACTGGTCGACGCAGGTGTGGAGGCGCGCCTTGCCGGCGGTCTCCTTGGCGTATTTCGGATCGACGGCGTTCGGATAGATCGCAGGTCCGGCCGGCAGGGTTGGCGCGGCAGCGGGGGCCGCCTCCTTCTTCGCCTGCTTCGGCTCGGCGGGAGCGGCGGGCGCAGCCGGAGCAGCGGCGGCCGGCGCGGCGGCAGGCGTCGCATCCGCTCCGCACTGGGCCTTGCGGAAGTCATTCCACTTCGTTGTGCCAAGCGAGCCGTCCTTCTTGGCGGCCTGGTATTTCGCACTGCACTCCTGCGAGGTCAGCGCCTGCGCCGGCGCGCTCGCGACCAGCGCGGCAAAGCCCGTCAATGCAACCGCACACAGCAATTTTGATTGAATGGTCATCCTTGGTCCTCCTCCTTGGTCTTCCCCGACGGAAGCGAAACGAGGATTGCTATCCTAGCGTGCCGCCCGGCCGCGACAAGGAAGCGATGGCGCCTGCCGCCAAAATATAGTGATCCCCCCGGTTCGGATTATTCATGTCGCGTTCAGCAAGGCGAGCCGACGTTCCCAACCCTCCGCAATCTCGCAAGAGTGCACCACCATGACCTTCACGTCTCGCCTCGCCATCGTCGCCCTGACCTCCCTGCTCGCCACCGGCACCGCCTTCGCGCAGACCGCCGCGCCGGCTGCCAAGACCGACGCCAAGACCACAACTGCCGCCGCCCCCGCCGACAAGAAGGCGTCGAAGGAGCGCTCGGCGGAGTCGCTCGAATGCTCCAAGCAAGCGGACGCCAAGGCACTGAAGGGCAAGGAGCGCAAAAAATTCCGCCGTGAGTGCATGAAGGAAGCGAAGGCCGGCACCGCCGCCCCCGCCGCCGACAAGAAGTAAATCCGTCACACTACGGCTCGCGAGCATCCGTGAGAGGCGCGCGCATTGCGGCATGACGAGGCTGCAATTGTGCGCCTCTCGTTGATTTGCGATAAGGTGGCGTGAAGCAAATCACCGCCTCCCTGCCGTTCGAATGGCCAAGCCGTGCCAAGATCTTGAGCACGGTGGAGACGCTCGTCATCGGCACCGCCGGCGGCCTCGTGTTTCTGGTCGCCGGACTTCCCGGGGGACTGATCTCGGGCTCGATGATCGCGGTCGGGATCGCCGCGATCGCCGGCCGCCAGCTGGCACTGCCGCCGATCCTGACCCAGACCGTGCTGGTGCTGCTCGGCATTTCACTGGGCTCGGTCGTCTCGCGCCACCTGCTGCAACAGGTCAGCGCCTATCCCCTCACCATCGGCCTGCTTGCGCTCGCGACCTTCTGCTCGACCTTCGGCTCGAGCTATTACCTCCAGCGCATTCATGGCTGGGACCGCACCTCGGCCTTCCTCGCCGGCAGCCCCGGCGCGCTGTCGCAGATCACGATCCTGGCGGTCGAGCGCGGCGCCGACCTGCCCGGCATCGCGGTGGTGCAGACCCTGCGCGTGATCATCCTCACCGCGGCGCTGCCGATGGTGCTCGCGTTCGCGGGCGTGGCGCCCTCCGTCGCGCCGTCGCTGACGACGACGATCGCCTCGCCGCTCGAGCTCGTGGAGCTGGTCGCGGCCTCGCTGGCCGCGGCGCTCCTGCTGCGGCTGATCAAGTTTCCGGCGAGCTGGATGTTCGGCGCGATGATCGCCTCCAGCGTGCTGCATGGCGCAGGCTGGGTCGAGGGCGGCCTGCCGAACTGGGTGCGCGGCGTGGCGCTGATCGGCATCGGCGCGCTGATCGGCAGCCGTTTCGCGCGGATGCGGATCAAGACGCTCGCCGGCCACATCCATGCGGCGCTGGGCTCGTTTGCCGTGGCCATCGCCGTCTCGGCCATCTTCGTCGGCATCGTCGCGCTCACCGCGCAGGTGAAATTATCGGATGTCGTCGTCGCCTTCGCGCCGGGCGCGATGGATGCGATGCTGGCGCTCGCGCTCACGCTGCACATCGACCCGATCTTCGTCGGCGCCCATCATTTGTCGCGCTTCGTGTTCGTGACGATCGCGACCCCGGGCATCGTGCACCTGTTCGGCCGCACGCAGGACGATGTGGATGATTAGCGAAGCGCCGCAGTCGTAGCGGAGCTCCGGTCTCGTAGGATGGGCAAAGGCGCGCTAGCGCCGTGCCCACTATGCTCCCGCAATATCGCTAAAAATGGTGGGCACGCTTCCGCCTTCGCTCTTCGAGCTACGGCGGACAAGTCGCTTTGCCCACCCTACGGCAGCTTACCTAACGCCTCGCCGTCCGCAAAAATCCCCACGCCGCGATCGCGGCCATCAACAGCGAGATCAGCACGTTGTAGCCGGCGAGCGAAAGGCCGAGAAACCGCCACTGCACCTCGTCGCAGCGCACCACCTTCACGGTATCGAGCTTGGACAGAAGGTCGGCGGCATTGCCGAGATTGATGACGGGACCGGAGCAATCGGTCGGGCCCTTCCAGAAACCCCATTCGACGCCGGAGTGGTAGGTGCCGAGGCCGGCATTGGCGAGTGTCGCCAGCGCGAGGATCGCAAGGCCCGCGAGCAGCAGCGGCCGCGGCGCCCCGCTCCGCGCCGCAAGCGCCGTGAGCACACCGACCGGGATCGCGAGATAATAGGCGTAGCGCTGCTCCAGGCACAGCGGACAGGGCAGGATCTCCAGCACGAGCTGGAAGAACCAGGCGCCGGCGATGGTCGCGGCGGCAATCAGCGTGACGAGCACCGAGGCGGTCAGCGCGGGACCGGTCCCAGCCGGCCTGAATGCAGGTATTGCGGCACTCTGGGTCGTCACGGCAGCCTCTTCCGGATGGGTCGCTTTCTTAAGGCTCTAACCCCGGCCCAGGCGGCTGTCGAGAACGGCCGGGATCACTTTGGCGCGGGTTGACCCTGCCCTGTCCATGGCTATAGTCCGCCCGCTTTGCGAGGCCCTTTTCCAGGGGCCGACCGGGAGCCCCTGTGGCGGAATTGGTAGACGCGCTCGACTCAAAATCGAGTTCCGCAAGGAGTGCTGGTTCGATTCCGGCCAGGGGCACCAGCCTTCGCTGCTTCGCAGCTACGGCTGGGCGAGCCGGGCGGAGGTCTATCCATGCGAAGCAGGGAAGGCTGTCCCGCCGAAGCCTTGGCGAAGGCGGACTAGATCAACGAGTCCGGTATTTCCCTCCCCTTCCAATCGTCACATCCAACCTGTATAAACCGGTAGCTTCTTCTGTAACTCGAAGGAGCTCACATGAACGACCTGCATACGTGGCTTTCGCAGCAGCACCACGGCCTGCGCACCTTCCGGACATTTCAGCAAAAGCTCGAGACGCTCGGCCGGGACGATCCCGCCCAGCGCGGTCTTTGCCGCCTGTTGAGCGGCCTCGTCGGCAGCTATGTCGAGGCCTTTGACGAGGAGCCGCTGCCGGTCGAAATCGCCGATGGCGCATATCAGCGTCTGCTAACGCTGGTCGAGAGCATCGATATTCACGGCGACGCCGACCGCCGGCTCGCCGACATCAACCGCGTGGCGGAGAGTGAGCTCTGGCGGTGAGAGGCGGCACGGCCGTCGCCATCGCCCCGGCTTGATCACGCGAGACGCGTGTAGGTCGTGTTCATCGTGTAGTCCTTGCGTGGACCCGATACGACATGACGGACGACGAACGTTCCATCCGGCCGAAACATGTAGGCCGACTGATAGTCGTCGTGCTTGCAAAGATGGCGCGCACGTCCGCTCAGCTCTCCCCCGGAAGATGCGGACAATGAAATCTCGTGAAACAGCCGCGGCGGATCTTCCCTGAAGAAGACCTTGAATCCGCCCTCGCTGTTGCTGAAGACGTATTCGCGTTCGGCCTGCACAATGGCGCCGTTCGCGAGCTTCAGATGTCCCTGCTCGCGATAGGCCAACCGCCCCCCGTCCAGTGGCGTGAAGATCGCGATACCCTGCATCGTAGCCTGGCCTTCGATGACACGGTTGAAGGACCACGAGCCGATCAGCCTTTTCGTGACGTCCGAGGCGTCACCCCAGCCGTCGATCATCACTTCATTCATATCTTCAGACCTGCGCAATTAACCAGCCGGCCCAGCCTCTCAGGACCCGCAGCCGGGAGTTCGACTTCAGCGAGCCGATACCTATATCCTATCGCAACGAAATGGTGATGCAGTGAGCAGCTTCGATGGCCAGGAGACGCACGACGGAAGCGGACGCCGACGACCTCCCCCGCTATTTCGTCTGGGTCCGGGGCCTCGAAGGCCCCGAGCCGCAGAAATGGATGGCGATGGATTTCGGCATCGGTGACTGGAAGCGGCCGCAAGTGCTGGCCTTTCTCGAGCTGCCGGAAGGCGAACGGCACCTGCCGCTGTCAGCGCTGGCGCGCCGCTATCCGCCACCGAGGGTGGAGACCTAGCGCTCTCTCACTTCCCCCTCGCCGCGGTCGGCGTCAACCCAAACCGCCTGCGGAAGCAGCGGTTGAAATAAGAGAGATCGTTGAAGCCGCAGGCAAAGGCGATGTCGCTGATGCGGCCCTCGCGATGTGCCAGGAGGTCGGCGGCCTTGCGCAGACGCAGCTCAGTGAGGCGGGTGGTGAAGCTGGCGCCGGCCTCGAACAGCAGCTCGTTGACGTAGCGCTCGGAAAGGCCGCCGGCGGCGGCAAGCTTCTGGGCGGAAAAACCCGGCTCGTGGAAGCGCGCCTCAAGAATCGACAGCACGGCCTTGAGCCGCACGGCGCGCAGGCCCCCGCGTCGCGCGGCAGTGGCGATATCGCTGCGGGCACCGAGACCGATCGCGGCAAGGTCGAGCAGATGGCCGGCGATCGCCATGCCGGCCTCGTCGGCGGCCGTGGGATTGCGGAGGAGGAGATCGCTGTAATCCATCGCCAGCAACAGCGCGCCGCCGGGCTCGAGCTCGCAGCCGACGAGATCGTCGATGTCGGCGACCATCGCGCGCAGCGTATCGACCGGCAGATGCACGTTGGTGAAACGCTTTTGGCTCGCGCCGTCGGCCGCGAAGAACGGCTCGTCCAGCTTGAGCAGCACCATCGCTCCCGGCCGCATGGTGAATTCGCGGCCACGATGGATCACCTGAGACGGAAGATCTCCGGTGTTGCGCGCGAGGCAAAAGCGGTCGTCGCCGGTCTCGATCACCTGGCGCTTCTCGCGCCGGACCGTGACGAAGCTGCCGTCGCAACGGCCGAGCATGGTGGTGCCGATATGGATCGAGTTCATCGTGGCGCGAAACGGCACGTCGGACGCCGGATCGAGCTCGCCGGTGTTGGAGAAATGCTCGAACAGCTCCGCGAAGCGGATGAAGCGCTGCCGGTCGGACAAGTCCTGTGGCAGCATCTCGGTCGAGAGCGACTTCCTGATGACGGACATCGAGAACGACTTTTCGAGAATGGCTTTTCTAAGTTCTTAAAAAAAGGCTTGGCGCTCGCCGAACCTCGCACGCCAAACAGACGCCCGCAGAAGACCAGCATACCGCAAGCTATCAGCACGCCAACGTGAATCAAGCCGCGCCGGTCAGTCCAAGCTGCGACGGCGCTGGCGCCGGACAGTCCAAGACGCCCCACACAAGCGGGCCCTATTCAGGCAGCGGATGCGGCACGCCACACAAGGACTGCATCCGGGCAAACGGGCGGCCCCAGCCTGACGCCCGCTGGAGGAGACAACGACATGCGAACCTCTCTACCCCGCAGCCTCGTGCTCGGCGGCGCCATCGCGACCAGCCTCTGCATCGGTTACGCGCTTGGCGCGCAGCCGCACATGGACGAAGCCATCGCGATCCTGCAATCGGCCCGCGCCGAGCTCGGCAAGGCAGAGCCGAACAAGGGCGGTCATCGCGAGAAGGCGATCGGGATGATCGACCAGGCGATCGCCGAAGTACGCGCCGGCATCGCGTTCGCCGCCGGCCATTGAAGCAAGGGCATTCGGGAGGAAGACATGATACGCACCCTGTTTGCCACGGCTCTCACGCTCGGCGTGATCACGGGCGTTGCCCAGGCCATGCCGCTCACCCTGCTCAACGCAGGCGCGAACGGCGACGTCATCGCGGTCGCCGGCGGCTGCGGCCCCGGCTGGCACCGCGGCCCCTATGGCGGCTGCCTCAGGAACTACGCCAACCCCGCCGCGCATGCCTGCCCGCGCGGCTACCATATCGGCCCCGGCGGCGCTTGCCGCGGCAATGGCAGGTAGGAGCTGAACACTCCGCCTCTCCCCGCTCGCAGGGGAGAGGCGTCCGCCGACATCACGCCTCTCGCCACCGGCACCAGCAAGACCAAACGTTTTCGTAACCGTCATGCCGCGGCGTCCGACCGCGGCAGGGCGGCGGCGCGATCCCGCTTGCTACCTCAACGGGACTATGCACAGAATGCACCTGTTTTTCATAACACAACCATTGATTGAAATCGTGGAGTGCTGAACGGCTCCAGCCCGAAGTGCTTCACCGTCGATTGCCAGAGGGGCCCCATGACCCAGCATGATGGCGCGCAGAATGGTGATTCTGCCAGACCCAAGCACACGCATGACGATGCAAGCGCCGGCGGGACGACCGCCACCACCCTGTCGAAGCGCAAGCTGGTGCTGTTCGCCGACGGCACGGGCAACGCGTTCACCGCCCAGGAATCCAGCGTCTGGCGGCTCTATGAAGCGCTCGACCACACCCAGCCGGACCAGATCGCCCACTACATCAAGGGTGTCGGCACCGCCGGCTGGGCGCCGCTCGCAGCCATCGACGGCGCCACCGGCATCGGCGTTCCCTCCAACGTCCGCAAGCTCTACCGCTTCCTGTGCTGGAACTGGCGCGAGGGCGACGAGATCTACATCTTCGGCTTCAGCCGCGGCGCCTTCACTGCGCGCACGCTGGCGGCGCTGATCGCGAGTCAGGGGTTAGTGCCGGCGGAAATCAAGGGCGAGCCGGTCTCGCATGCCGAGATGGAGCGCAACGCCATGTCCGCATGGCGGGAATACCGCAAGGAATCGGTGGGCTATCGCAGCCTGCCGACGATCTGGATTACGCGCTGGATTCGCGACCTGCTGCTCATCATCTACCATTTCGTCTGCGGGCACCGCTCCTATTGCACGGTCCGCAAGGCCATGGCCGGCCGCAAGAACGTCAAGATCGAATTCCTCGGGCTGTTCGACACCGTCGAGGCTTTCGGCGTACCGATCGAGGAGCTGCGCGTCGCGATCGACTGGGCAATTTGGCCGATTTCGTTCCGCAATCACCGGCCCTCGCGCAAGGCGAAGCACATCTGTCACGCGCTCGCGCTCGACGACGAGCGCACCACCTTTCATCCGCTGCGGATCGACCAGAGCCGTCTAGCGAATGACCAGACTGTCAAGGAGGTGTGGTTCGCGGGCGTCCATTCCGACATTGGCGGCGGTTACCCGGAATCCACCCTCTCCTTCGTTCCGCTGGTCTGGATGACCGAGCAGCTCGGTGGCCAATTGCGCTTCCAGAACGGCACGATCGAGCGCTTCCGCGAGTATCAATCGGCGATCGGGCCAAAGCACGATTCACGCAGCGGCGCCGCCGTGCTTTACCGCTACGGTCCGCGGCCGATCCTCGAAGGCGATGTGAACGGCGGCAAACCGGTCGTTCACTTCGCCGTGGTCGAACGAATGCTGTTCGGATGCGACGATTATGCGCCGATCATGCTGCCGGCGAACGCGCGGGTGCTGATGCCCGACGGAAGCATCAGGGAGCTCACCAATGACGGCGCGCACCAAGCCATGCATGACGCCTACGCGAAGAAAGCGAGGCGCCCGATAAGCAAGGAGGAATCCGACGCCTTCACTGGAATGAAAGCGCCAGACGCGGACATGGCGAATCTGGCGCGCGGCGCCGTGTGGTGGCGACGCGTGGCCTATTTCTCGCTCCTGATCATGACGGGCATCATCGCCGCCTGGCCGTGGATCGCCCGCAAGATCATAGATACATCCGGCAAGAGCCTGCGCGATTTTGTCAGCAACATCGACTGGGGTTTCAGCGCCATACTCGGCTCCGTCGCGAACCTGCTCAAGAACGTGTTGCCCTCCTATGCGGGGCCATGGCTCAATATCGCACTCTATTATCCTGTCGCGACCGCACTCGTCGTGCTGGTCACGTGGTGGGTCTGGAGCATCAACGCCTCGCTGCGTGATGGCATCCAGGAGCGGGCGCGACTCGCCTGGTACCGGCCGGAACGGAAGGCGAGCGCAAAAAACCTCAGCCGGATGAGTTTGTTGTTCAGGTTTGGCGGTTTGATGCAGCGAAATGCGCGGTGGATGAGCTTTCCGTTCACCAAGATCATCTTTCCCATCGTCTCCATCGTCGTCATCTACGCCGCGGCCTTGCTGATCGCCTCGAGCAGCTTCTTCACCTGGCGCGTCGCGACCGGACAGGTTTGTGAAACCCCGGAAACAAAAGCCGCAGAGGCGAAGAGAAAGGGAGCGAACGTCGCGGTAGACATTCCGCCTGCCAAGCCGGTGGGCGACAACGCGCTTCCTGCGGTCGAGCTTTTCAACGTCAACCAGTTCTGTTGGGCAAGCAGGCTCGCCGTGGAGAAGGGCCGCAAATACCGGGTCTGGATCGATATCGACCAACGCTGGTTCGACCGCACGATCATGACCGGCGTCACCGGATTCCAGACCTACGAAAACCACCATTACCTCGCTCTCCCGACCCGGCGACTGTTCGGCGCGGACTGGTTCCAGCCGGTCGTACGCGTCGGCGAGAAGGGCCTGAACGATCAGCCGCTGCAGGCCATGAACGTGATGTCGGCAGATGAACTGCCGCGCCGCATTGACCCGACCCTTCCCGAGGAAAATGCTCAGGATGAGCCAAAAAACAGATATCCCGTCCGCATCGAAAACGCTGAGGAATCGAGCACGGACGATGCGGCGAAGCTGACGACACTCAAGGCTGACATCGCGAAGATGGGCACATTCGATGCGCTTCCGCCAGACGAGTCGGCACGCAAGGTCTGGGACACGCAGAAACTTGCAGACCGGATGGTGGCCGAATTCACCGCACCTGATTCCGGCGAGCTGTTCTTCTACGTCAACGACGCCGTGCAGATCGTCCCGGGCTTCCTGCGATGGCTGGCCCCGGCAAAATACGTCGACTATTTCGGGCCGGACGAACAATACTACAAGAACAACAGCGGCACGGCGCGGATCACGGTACAGCGTCTGCCCGCGCCGCCGACGCCATCGGCTGCGGCAAAGCAGTAGGCGCCGGCCACACCGGAGCGGAAGAGTGACAACGCCCCCATGATTATGGGTGTCGCGGCGTCCGCGCCGCGGCTAAACTTGGCCTCGCGCCGCGGGGGACACGCGGTGCGGGACGATGAACATGAGCGAACAGGGCGAGACGGGTGAGGCCATCACCATCCTCCTCGTCGAGGACGACGCGCCGACCTGCTGGCGGCTCCAGGATGCGCTGGTCAAGGCCGGCTACAAGGTGCGCAGCGCAGGAACGCTCGGCGAGGCGCGCCAGGCCCTGAACGGCGGCGCACCGCGCGTGCTGCTGACCGATCTGCGGCTGCCCGACGGCCATGGCATCGAGCTGATCCGCGAGACCCGGCAGCGCTTTCCCGACACCGAGATCATGGTGATCTCGGCGCTCGGCGACGAGGAGAGCGTGATCTCGGCGATCACCGTCGGCGCCACCGGCTATCTCCTGAAGGACGCCTTCCCGACCGACATCGCCACCACCGTGCGCGATCTGGTCGCCGGCCATTCGCCGATCTCGGCCTCGATCGCCCGTTTCATCGTGCGCAGAACGCAAGGCGCCGCGCCGAGTTCGGCCGAGCCGCCGCGCGGGCCCGTGCTCAACACCGCACGACTCACCCCGCGCGAGATCGATATCCTCTGGGGCATCGCAAAGGGTTTCAGCTACGCCGAGATCGCTAGCCATCTCGGCCTGTCCAGGCAGACCGTGCCCGGCCACATCAAGAACATCTATCGCAAGCTCGAAGTGCACACGCGCAGCGAAGCGGTGTTCGAGGCGGTGCAGCAGGGCCTGATCAAGCTGTGAGCGAGATTGCAGCGAAAGCACCTGCGCGACCGCGGCGCCGGCTGATCGCGGCGCGCCTCGTGCCCTATCTGCTGCTCCAGGCGCTGATCGTGATCGTCACCATCCAGGGGCTGCGGCTGCTCCAGCCCAGCGACCCCGACGATTTTGCCGTGAGCGAATTTTCGCTGCGGGAGGACGGCACGACCCGGGCGGTGACGTTGCCGCATTTCACGTCGTCGCGCTACGCGCTCCAGGACCCGCCGCTCTATTCGGGCACGTTCGTCTTCAAGCCCGATGCGGCAAACACGGCCTGGTCGGTCTTTCTGCCGCGCTTCAGCAATGGCGTGGAGGTCGCGGTCAACGGCGTCGCGATCCTGGACTCCCGGCGCGATCCCACCGCCAACCGGCCCGACCGCAACACGCCGGAGATCACAGTGATCCCGTCGTCGCTGCTGCGCGACGGCAGCAACGCCATCACCGTGCGGCTATTGGTGTGGGGTCCGCTGCGAGGCTTCCTCGACACCGTCTATGTCGGGCCGGACGAAAGCCTGCGGGGAGCCTACGAGACGCGCACGCTGCTGTTCGTGACGCTGCCCGTGGTGTTCTCGGCCTGGCAATCGTTGCTGGCGGTGATCCTCGCCATCATGTGGCTGATGCGACGCCGCGAGCCGGTCTATGGCGTGCTGGCGGCAGGAATGCTCGTCGGCGCGATGCAGGCCTTCGCGCCGGCGCCGCTGCCGCCCGCGCCTTATCCGCGGCTGGCCGCCATCCTGCTGGCGTCCGCGCCGATCGAGAGCGCGCTGGTCGTGACGTTCGCGGTGCTGTTCTTCGGCTGGCGCTGGCCGCGCTACGGGCTGCTGTTGTTCGCGCCGGGGCTCGTCATCCTGCTGGTCGGGCTCTTTGCGGGCCAGCCGATCCCGCGCATCACCTTCCTGTTCCTCGGCGTGCCGACCGTGGGCCTGTGCCTGATGCTGCTGGTCGTCATCCTGACGTGGGCGGTGATCAGGCGGCAGGACGCGGCGAGCTTTACCTTCGGCTGCGCCGTGACCATCGTGCTGACCTGCTGGTTTCACGACATGCTCTCGGCGTTCGAGTTCGTGCCGGACGATCGCACCTTCGTCACGCGGCTGTCCTATTCCGCGATGCTGGTGGCGATAGGCGCCGGACTGACCTGGCGCTTCGCCCGCGCGCTCAACGAGGTCGACAGCTTCGCCGGCCAGCTCATCGCACGCGTGCGCGAGGCGGAGGAGCGGCTGAAGGCAAGCTTCGCCCGCGAAGAAGAGCGCGCCCGTGCCGCCGCACTCGCCAACGAGCGCACGCGCTTGATGCGCGACCTGCATGACGGCCTCGGCGGTCAGCTCGTCAGCATCGTCGCGCTCTCCGAGCGTGGACACGAGGGCGCGACCATCACGGACGCTGCGCGCGCCGCGCTGAAGGATCTGCGCCTGGTCATCGATTCCATGGACGACATCGGCGGCGACCTGATGCTTGCGCTCGGCTCCTGGCGCGAGCGTGCGGCGGCACAATTGCGGCCACACGACGTCGCACTCGAATGGCACGTGGCGACGCCGCAGGGCCTGCCGCTCCATCCCGAACTGCGGCCATGGCACGTCATCCAGATCGTGCGCATCCTCGACGAGGCCGTGACCAACGCGGTCAAGCACGCGCAGGCGCGCCATATCGTTGTTACCATCGAGACGCTCGACGATGGCCAAGGAGATGGTGACCGGCCGTGTGGCATGATCAGCGTCGCGGACGACGGCAAGGGCTTTGCCCTGTCCGGCAACGGCGAAGCCGGCAGTGCGGGCCAGACCGCGCGGGGTCTGCGCAACATGCGAAGCCGCGCCGCGCGCTGCGGCGCGGTGCTGGATCTGGCCTCGGATTCCTCGGGGACGCGCGTGCGGCTGCAACTGCCGAAAATCTTTCCCGATAGCGACGCCGCCGCCGCGGGCTGAAAAGCCCCCTCCCCGAACGTGTGGGACGCACGGAGAGAGGGGACGGGCCGGATTATCGTCATGCGGAGGACGGGGGGGTCGTCCGCAGATCATCCTTTCGCCCGAAGCAATGCAATCAACTCAATCAAACGAGATCGTCAGCGCACGCCGACGCGATTGACCGGGCCTCCGCGATTCATCGGCGTTCCCGCACGAACGCCGACGCCGGGCGCGCCGACTCCGGGCGTCGCCACCGCGACCGCGGCGGCCGGCGCGACCACCACCGCCCCGGCCGGCCGCACCACGCAGCCCTTGGGCACGCCGACCGTCTTGCAATAGACCACCGCCTGCGCCGGGCTCGTGCCCAGCGACACCATCGCCGCGCCCGCGAGCATCATGACCGTCAGCCCGGCGCTCAGCGCTCCCACGTTTTTCGACATCTTGCTCTCCTGCTTCCCGTTCGGCGCCCCGATGCAATCACCGGGTTTCGCAGCCGACGTGCAGCCTGAATGGCAAAAGACGGCGCGCGGATACATGCCATGAAGATGGGGGTGCGCCGAGCGAGCCGATGCCATGAACATGGCATGGACCGGCAACGGCCCTCCGCGAGATGGTCCGGCTCACCCGATCCCAGCGGGACCCTTCACAATCCCAAAGAGGTGTTTCATGAAGACTTCAGTTCTTGCCGCGCTGCTGCTCGCTGCGGCCATCCTGCCCGCCGCTGCCCAATCCGGTCCGACGCCGCAGGAGCAGATGGCCTGCCGCGGCGACGCCGGCAAATTCTGCGCCGAACATATCGGCAAGCCGCCGCAGATGAATGCCTGCCTGCGCGAGAACAAGACAAAGCTCTCGGACGCCTGCCGCAAGGTGGTGGAGTCGCACGGCGGGTGATCTTCTTCCTTCCCTCCTGTGGGAGGTGCCTTGCCGATGGCAAGGCGGATGAGAGCTGCCTCGACGCACCAAGAGCAGAGACTCTCTGCCGCGAGCCACCCTCTCCCGCGAAGAAGGGAGAGGGACAGCAGCTAATTCGTCAGGCCATAGACGTCGATGCGGCCGTCATAAGTCGGGCGATAGATGCGGCCTTTCCAGACGATCGGACGGTTGAACTTGGGATGCATGAAGGCGTGCTCCGGGCCCCAGTCCTCGCTGTCCCAGATCACCTGGAGCCGTTTGGAACCATCCGGATTGGTGGCGAAATTCTGCGCATCGTAGACCAGGAAGCGGCCCGGACTGAGAATCATGTTGCTGTCCTGATAGGGCACCATCGCCACGATGATGCCATCAGTGCCGTTGTTGGCGGCAAGCGTGATGCTCCAGCCGGGCATGCCGCCCGGCGGACGCGGCGATTGCGGCGAGGCGATCTCGTTGCCCCCGGCGAGATAGGTCGTTCTCCCGTCGGCCGCAATCGACCATGCCCGCAAGGCGCTGTTCTCGCCGCCGACGAAATGCATGGTGCCGTGGGTGGCGGACTGGAACAGCAGCGGCGTGCCATGCAGATGCCGCGTCGCGCCGCCGGGAAACACGTTCAGCTCCATCGGTGACGCCGGCGCAGGCGGCACGGCGGGATCGAAATACGTGTACAGGATCGGTGGCATGAGAAGCCTGTTGTAGTTCGCCGCGAAATGGCCGGCCGCAAGTTCGCCCGGCTGCGTCTTGCCGAGCGCATTGGCATTGCCGGTGTAGAGGATGCCGTCCTTGCCCGCGGCCAGAATGGCATGGGCGGAGGCGACATAGACCGGACCGCCGGAACCGAAATCCTGGTCGCCCCACATCGACTCGTTCATCGCCTCCATGTGATGCGCCACGACCGGCGCGATCTGCGCATCGGTTGCACTGCGACCCGAGGTGACCGCGACATGCGGCATCTCGCGCGCATACCGAGGCTTCAGCGTCATTCCCATACGCCTTGCATGCGCGATCACGGAGGGCAGGGAAACGTTCGACGGCAGCGGCAGTTCGTCATTGTCGTCATCGTCGGCGGTTGCTGCGTCCGCAGCCGCGCCGACCCGGTTGGCGTCGGTCCATGGCGCCCACCACGACATGACTTCGAAATGCGCATGGCTTCCGGTGTGCAAGGCGAGCCGCACGATGCTCTCGCCGAAATCGCCATGCTGCGGCGAGAACGCTCCGTTGCCGGTGATGACGTAGATTGAACCGTCGGGAGCGAGGGCCGGGCCGGCCCCGCTCTGCCACAGCCCGCCGCCGGAGCCGGTGACGGTGGAGCACCACGACGCAGCGAGCCGCCAGGCATGGACGTCGACCGCGAGCAGCCAGCCGCGCGCCGTCTTCGAGGTCTCGGCGATCGTGCCGAAGGGGATCAGCACGTGGTTCCGCGTCAGCGTCAGGGCGCTGCGCTGCTTGCGCTGGGCCGAGACGAATTTCTGCACCGGCAGGCCGCTCGGCGGCGTGTAGACCGCGCCCTCCAGGTTCAGCAGCCCGTGCACCTTCGAGCCGTCGCGGATCCGCAGCGCCGCGAGGAAATGCTGCCCCTTGGCGACGCTGCCGTCGTCGCTGATCCAGGCGCAGGCATAGAGAATGCCCGCCCCCTCGTCGATCACCGGGGTCGAGAGAATGCCCCAATGGACGTTGGTCATGTGGCCGTCGATCGCCCTCGTTCCGACGATGGGACGCCCCAAGTTGGTCGCCCAGATCTTCTCGCCGGTCACAGCGTCGAATGCATAGACCCAATTGCCCATGCTGGCCTGGAAGATCAGGTCGCGGATCTTGCCGTCGGCTGTGTGCAGGCCGCCGACCGCCAGCGGCTGCGCCTCGAGCCTGGGATCGTCGGGAATCGGAAGGCTGAAGAGTTTGACGATGCCCCTGCTGCGGACGGCGGTCGCCGTCAGCACCGTCTCGGAATTGTTCGTACCGGTACGGGCACGGTCGTAGCTGCGGGTCGTGACGGAGGCGACCATGCTCAGGCTCCGTAGGCGAGGAGGCTTCCGGCCGCAATCAGGCAAGCCGCTGCAAGCGGTCGTACGTCGCGCAAGCCTGCGCGC
Source organism: Bradyrhizobium sp. 215_C5_N1_1 (assembly GCF_052075935.1). Classification (NCBI taxonomy): domain Bacteria; kingdom Pseudomonadati; phylum Pseudomonadota; class Alphaproteobacteria; order Hyphomicrobiales; family Nitrobacteraceae; genus Bradyrhizobium; species Bradyrhizobium sp. 215_C5_N1_1. The sequence goes on from NZ_CP197228.1 coordinate 8,029,724, forward strand.
CACCCGCGCGACACGACGGCTCCGCAGGCAAAGCCGAGCCCGGCCATCATCGCGCTCGACAGTGCGGCAACGGCCGGCGCATCAGGCGTGCGCGACACGAGATTGTCGATCGCCAGCAGCGGTGGCAGCACATAGAACCACCCCGGCGCATTCAAAAGACGTTGCGCGATGGGGTGGCGCACCACCAGCGATGCGCCGCACGCGATCAACAGGATCGCTGCGAGCCCGCCCGCGACCGGCATCGTGACGCCGAGCGCGGAACCCAGCGCATCGCAAGCGCCGAACATCAGAATGAGCGGCAGCACATGCGGTTGCGGAACGATGAGTGCGAGCGCAAAGGCCACGATGAGACTGTCCGCGGACGTCCACAACAGATGTATCGACATGGAAACCTCTAAAAGGTTTGCAATGCGAGATAAGTGAGGTCAGTCGAGAAGGCCGCCCCGTCGTCCGCCTTCGAGGGCAATTGCAGCGCGGTGAAACCGCGATTCCGCGCGTGTCGCGCGAGAAAGTGGAGCAGCCAGGCAATGCCGGCTCTATCAACCGGCGTCGGCACGGTGACGCCTTCGCGGTACGGCGCGAAGAAGCGACCCCGAGCTAACAGCGCTACGCCCATGACGAGGCCTTTGGCTAGCCACGCCAATCATGCATTGAACGGAGATCGTCTGGAAGTTGAAATTCGAGGCAAGCGCGTCCGCAGAACGAACCGTCGCTCACGATCGCGTGCACGACGGCGAGGATGGGCGCTAGTCGTCGTCGGGCCCGAACAGCCTGATCTGCGGCAAGCCGCTGCGCGGCCGGCTCGCGACATCGCGCGCATCGGAATCTTCGCGGATGTTGCGCGCGACGTCATCCCAATCGGTGCGGTCGCGCATGCCGCGCGGCTCGCGGGGATCGTAGTGCCGGCGCTCGGCCCAGCGCTCGCGGCGCTCCATGCGGCGCCGTTCGGACGCGGCGCGCTTCATGTCGGAATCTCTGGCCTTGGCATAGGCGTTGTCGGGTGAGGATGGCGGCTCTGTCGATGCCTGCTGCTCGGCAGGCTTTGCGACTTGCGGAGGCAATGCCGGTGCCGGCTTGGGCGGCTCGGCCGCGGCCGCCTGGGAAGGCTGCGGCGCTGGCGGCTCGGCGTTCGCTTGCCTTGCCTGCGTGTCGGGCTTTGCGGGTTCGGATTTGGCTTCGGCCTGCGCCGGCGCGGCGATCATGGCGCCGAAGGCTTGCGAGCCGGTGAGATATTGCAAGCGCTCGGAAGGCGCGTCCGTCATCGCGGGTTTGGCAGCTTCAGCGCGCTGCGCCATCTTGCTCGTGTCCGGCCCCTGCTTGGGCGCGACCGGATTCATGATATTGCCGGCGACGATGCCGCCACCGAGACCAATGGCGATGGCCGCGACGATCGTTCCGGCACCGACGAAATAAGCTGTCGAGGCGCGCATTGGTCCACTCCCTCTTTGGAGCGGGCAACGTTTGTCGATTGCCGGATGTTCCCGATGCGGGACGCAGTTCCCGGAGGAACTTGCGCGTCAGATCTGCTGCGCGACTTTTTCAAGCCCGATGATTCGGGCGAGCTTGCGAACTTCTTCCTTCTGATCCTCGCGCAGCTGGAACAGCAGCGGCATTGCGGCCGACTTCAACTGCTGGACCTCGTCGCAGTTCGGATCGATCGGCACGCCCGGCGCGTTCGGATTGGAGAGCTTGTTCGCGGAGATCTTGCGGACGACATTGCGCAGCGCGGTCTCGACCGAGGGCCAGTAATATTCCTGCGACGACGACAGTTTCAGGCGATCTCTGATGCCCGCGATCTGCACGTCGGACAGCAACGAATAGTTTTTCTGCGGCTGCGGCTTGGCGGCGGCTTTCGGCTTGGCCGGAGCTTCGACGGGAGCCTCTGCGGCAGCGGGCGCTTCATGCACACTCGCCTTGGGCATCGGGAAATCGGCGGGCGTTGCGGCGGCAAACGCCTGGCGCAGCGGCTCGGTCAGCACCGGCGCCTGCGAAAGCTTGTCGGCGGAGACCTGGACCGGATCGATCGCGGCCGAGGCCAGTGCCAGCGTCGGGACCAGGCGGTCGGCCTTGGCGGCGCGATTTGTCGAAAGCTGCTTGGGCGGCGGGGCCTGCGTGATCATCTCCGCGCTGACGCTGGGCACGCTGTCACGGCCGAGGATGGCGGTGGTGGCGGCGCCGAGGACGAGGAAACAGGTCAGCACGACGATGGTGATGGCTTTGGACAAACGTCTCTCCAGGCCCAGCTTCAAGTCCACGTGACGAGTGCCCGGAAACTGGGCGGTAAATAAGGCTTAACCGAGCCATCGCGACGGCAATCGCGCGGACTGTGGCGACATGCCCCGAAATCTCAAGGAAATCAGGCAGCTAGCGCCAGGTCGTAGGCATCCTGGATGTCGGCGACGATCTCGGAGGCCTCCCAGACCGCGCGCGGCTCGACCGATTGCAGCGTCACCGTCCAATTGCCGCCCCGGCGGGTGCGGGGGACGCTGAGGATGTCGAAGCGCACGTTGCGGCACAGCGGATGACGGGCCAGAGCATGGGCCACGCGGACCCGGATTTCGTCCAGCGTCGCGGCTGTCTTGCTATTGAGAAAATCGAAGTCCATCGCCTGTCCCTCTCGGTCCTGATTGGCGGCCGTGAGGGGGATTCTTGGCGGGCGTTGGTTAATCTGCCGTTAAGTACGGGGCCGCGGAGGAGCGCTCGATTAACTGTGATCGGGAGCGACGGCCCCTCCTCTCCCTCCCCCGCAAGCTGGGCGAGGGGAAGGACGCCGCCTACCGCCCGCCCGCATCGCGATATTCGGCGAGGGTCCGCGCCACGAGATCGTCGACCGCCATCACGTCGGTCACGCCCGATGTCGCGTGTCCCCCGCTCCAGATATCGCGCCAGCGTTTCGGGCGGTTTTCGCGCGCGTCGACGTCAATGTCCTTGCCTATATCGATCGCGCCACGTGCCGGCAGATCGTCGGGATCGAGGCCCGCAGCCAAGATCGACGGCTTCAGCATGCTGGTCTGCAACCCCGTGAACGCGGTGGTCAGCAGGATGTCGTCGGCGCTGCTGTCGACCAGCATCTCCTTGTGGCGCTCGTCCGCCATGCTCTCGCGCGTCGCGATGAATTTCGTGCCCATGTAGCCGAGATCGCAGCCGAGGACTTCAGCCGCACGCAGCGCGCGGCCGTCGCTGATGCCTCCGGCGAGCACGATGATGCCGTCAAAGAATGCGCGCACCGCGCGGACGAAAGCGAACGGATTGAGCCAGCCGGTCTGCCCGCCTGCGCCCGCGGTGAGCAGCACCAGCCCGTCGGCGCCGGCTTCCGCCGCACGCTGGGCGTGGCGGATCGAGGCCACGTCCGCCAGCACCAGCGCGCCGGCATCGTGCAGCGGCTTCAACACCGGCGCGGGCGATCCAACAGAGGTGATGACGATCTCCGGCTTGTGTCGCAGCAGCACCGCGAGATCCTGCTCCAGCCGCGCGTTGGAGCGATGCACGATCAGGTTCGGGCAAAGCGGCGCGGCCTTACGACCTGTGTGATCTTCGTGTTGCCGCAGTCGCGTTTCGATCTCGGTGAGCCACGCCTCGAGCTGTTCCGTGCCGCGGCAATTCACGGTGGGGAAGCTGCCGATCACGCCATTGCGACAGGCCGCGACCATGAGCTCGACGCCCGACACCAGAAACATCGGCGCCGCGATCAAGGGCAGAGCGAGACGATCACGGAAGTGTTGCAGTCGATCGGATGTCACTCACGCCTCCTTGCACGGGCTTTGTCGTTCCATCCCGCATTCTCTGTGCTAGCGTTGCGCACAAACATTGGCACGTCAAAAGCCGATGACAAAACAACGGGGAAACATATGTCCGATCCGCTCCACGCATCGTCCCCGACTTGCGCGCAGACGCTGCGGGCACTGTCGCGCTATCCCGGCCGCACCGCTTTCGCCTGGCCCGGTGGATCGCTGAGCTATCAGGGCACCATCGACCTGATCGGACGCATCCAGGCCGTGTTCATGCGGCTGGGCTTGCAGCCCGGCGCGCGCGTCGCGTTCCTCACCGCGAACCGTGCCGACACCTGGTGCGCCGGTGTCGCCGCGCAATTATCCAGGCTCTGCGTCACCTGGCTGCATCCGCTGGGATCGAGGGCAGACCAGCTCTTCCAGCTCGAGGATTCCGAGGCCGAGATGCTGGTGGTCGATGCCGCCACCTTCCGCGATCGCGGCGGCGAGCTTGCCGCGAGTGCGAGCCGGCTCAAGGCGGTCTTCACCACGGGACCGGCCGACTATGGCGTCGACCTGTTGCAGGCGATCGAGATCGAAGGCTACGCCGGCGCGCATTGCTTCGCCGGCCCCGACGATCTCTCAACGCTGAATTACACCGGTGGCACGACCGGAAAATCCAAGGGCGCACTGCGCTATCACCGCGAGAACGCCGGTGGTGCTGCCGCGATCCTCGCCGACTTCGAGATCCCTGACACCCCGCACTACCTCGCGGTTGCCCCGATCAGCCATGTCGCCGGCACGAAAGTAGTGCCGACCCTGATGCGCGGGGGCACCGTGCACATGCTGAAAGGCTTCGATCCCGAGGCGGTGCTGGCGACGATCGCGCGCGAGCGCATCAATTTCACGCTGTTCGTGCCGACCATGATCTATGTGCTGCTCGATCATCCCGCGCTGAGCAGGACCGATCTGTCCTCACTCGAGCTCGTGCTCTACGGCGCCTCCGCGATGTCGCCGAGCCGGCTGGTCGAGGGCATCGAACGCATTGGGCCGGTGTTCTCGCAGCTTTACGGGCAGACCGAATGCTATCCGATTTCGGTGCTGCGAAAGGCTGATCACGATCCCAGGACGCCGGAGCTGTTCCTGTCCTGCGGCTTCCCGATCTCGACCTGCGAGGTCAGGATTCTCGACGACAACGACCAGGAAGTAAAGACGGGCGAAGCCGGCGAGATCTGCGTGCGCGCGCCGCATGTCATGGCCGAATACTGGAAGCGGCCCGACATCACGGCCGAGACGCTGAAGCATGGTTGGGTCCACACCGGCGACGTCGCGCGCAAGGACGAGCGCGGCTACATGTTCATCCTCGACCGCAAGAAGGACATGATCGTCTCCGGCGGCTTCAACATTTTTCCGCGCGAGGTCGAGGACGTGCTGTCGCAGCATGCGGATGTCGCGATGGTCGCGGTCGTCGGCATTCCCGACGAGAAATGGGGCGAAGCCGTTACCGCCATCGTCGTGCCGCGTGAGGGGGCACAGCCCGATCCGGACGAGCTGATCAATCTGGTGAGGACGCGAAAAGGCTCGGCACATGCACCGAAGCAGATCCAGTTCGTCAAGCAGCTGCCGATGACCGGCGTCGGCAAGGTCGACAAGAAGGTGCTGCGCGCGGGCTTCTGGAGTGGACGGGACCGGATGGTGGGGTAGTCATCCCCGATCTGCAACTTGTGGCAGGTAGCACCGCACGTATTCCCGCGGCCGCACTCCGGGGTTCTACGGGTCGCTGTGACCCGCGAACAACAGCTCGGAAGGGACTTTTCAGGCACGCCGTCCGCGCAATTGCAGGCGAATCAACGAATCAATTAGACCGCTGACGGGGCTGGGAAGCGGAGTATCAAATGAGAGTCGCTTCCTTGGAAAGTGCGTTGGCCGCGATCACGTTGATCACGGCTATCATCGTCCTGCTGTGGGAGATCAAGATCGTCTACGGCAGCTGAACTGGCAGGACGCTGGCGTCGAACAGAGACCTCCGGACAAGAAGAGGTTCGCGACCAGGGCATCCCTTCCGCGGCGGCGGAAGTCTGCCGTTCCATCGGCGCAAGGAGCGATCACGGCGCTTGCCGACACGCTTACCGCTTTTCGATCACCAGACTCTGCACCGCCCGGCCGAAATAGCCGCGACGATCCGCGAGCCGCGACATCGCGAGGCCGGCGCCGTCGGGACCGATCCAGGATTCGCCGTCGAGCAAGATCCACTCGCCGACCGGCTGGCGCGATAGGTTCACAGTAAGGTCGGCATTGATGTAGGTCCAGGCGCGGAAGTCGAGCGTCGAGGCGGTGCCGTTGGAGAAATCGGCAGCGACCACGGCGCGCATCGCCTGCGAGACCGCTTCGCCTTCGACCAGCGGATGGTCGAGGCGAAACCAGATCGCGCCGGCCCCGGCCTGGCCGAACCGGCCGCGCGCGGCGCGCATCGAGACCATGCCTGCGAACGGACTGGTCGCGCCATGGCCGTCCTCGACCAGCGAGTCCTCGGGCGACGGCAGCGTGACCGGCAACTCCTTGACGTCGTCCGGCAAAGGCTGTGATTGCCGCTTGATCTTGAGCACGGTGGCATCGACGACCTGAATACCGTCGGCGAACAACTTGATCTCGCAGAGCTGGATCTTGCGCCCCTCGCGCAAAACCTCGCTCTCGATCGTGAGCGGCGCCACCGGCACCGGGCGCATCAAGTCGATGGTGACGCGCGCAACATTCATCGGCACCGGCGTCGGAATGCGTTCCGCCGCCCACGTCACCAGCGCGGACGGCGCTGAGCCGTGCTGCATGCGCCGGTCCCACGGACCGGCAGCATTAGGGCTGGTGACGACGTTGTTGCCGTCGACGCGGTAGATGGCGGTCATGTTTGCACGGTATCTCGGCTGGCGTCCCCCGGACGCAGCGCAGCGCCGGGGTCATGTGCTGCAGCGATGGGTCCCGGCTCTGCGCAGCAGCGTTGCGCGCTGCAGCGCGTCCGGGACACGAGAGCGGTTAGAGCGGCGGATCGATCGCCTCGTCATATTCCTTCTTGAAGCGCGCGATCAGATCGGCGGCGGGGATGATGCCGTCGACGCTGCCGATGCCCTGGCCCGAACCCCAGATCTCCTTCCAGGCTTTCGGCTTGGCGCGCTCGCCGGAGGCATCCGTGCCGAAGTTCATCTTGGACGGATCGGACGTCGGCAGGTTTTCCGGATCCATGCCGGCCGCGAGGATCGACGGCTTCAGATAGTTGCCGTGCACGCCGGTGAAGAGGTTGGAGTAGACGATGTCGTCGGCCGTCGAGCCCGCGATCATCTCCTTGTATTTCTCGACCGCGTTGGCTTCCTTGGTCGCAATGAAGGCCGAGCCGATATAGGCGAAGTCGGCGCCGAGGATGCGCGCGGCGCGGATCGCCTTGCCGTTGCCGATCGCACCCGACAGCGCGATCGGGCCATCGAACCATTTTCGCGTTTCTGCAACGAAGGCCAGCGGCGAGATGGTGCCGGCATGGCCGCCGGCGCCGGCCGCAACCAGGATCAGGCCATCGGCGCCCTTCTCGATCGCCTTGTGGGCGAACTTCTGGTTGATCACGTCGTGGAAGACGATGCCGCCCCAGCCGTGCACCGCTTGATTGAGCTCCTCGCGCGCGCCGAGCGACGAGATGATCATCGGCACCTTGTACTTGGCGCAGAGCTGCATGTCGTGATCGAGCCGGTTGTTCGACTTGTGCACGATCTGGTTCACCGCGAACGGCGCCGACGGCTTGTCGGGATGGGCACGGTCATGGGCCGCGAGCTCTTCGGTGATCCGCGCCAGCCATTCGTCGAGCAGCTCCGGCGGCCGTGCGTTCAGCGACGGAAACGAGCCGACCACGCCGGCCTTGCACTGCGCGATCACGAGATCGGGCACCGAGATGATGAAGAGCGGCGAACCGATCACGGGGATCGACAAGCGCCCCTTGAACAAGGCAGGCATGGACATAGGCGAAACGATCCTTTGGTGGCGAGCAAATCGAAAGCTGGAGGCCATACCAACAAGGCAATCTTTCCACTGTCAAGTATTGCGTTTTGACGCCGTGGCGGATGCCGTTACCGCAATTCCAACATGCGGAATTCGCTACGCAAACGCGGGCGGCATCACCCGATCAAATCCGGATTGATCAGCCGCTCGAACGAGAACATCTCGTCCCATTTCTCCTGCGTCAGCAGCTTGCGTTCGACCACCACGATCTGGTGCAGCGACTTGCCGCTCTTGTAGCCCTCGCGCGCGATCTCGGCGCATTGCTTGTAGCCGAGCAGCGGCTTCAGCACCGTAACGATGCCGAGCGAGTTCAGCACCATGTTGCGGGTGTGCTCCTCGTTGGCGGTGATGCCGACAACACAGTTCTCGCGCAGGCTGTTGACCGCGCGCTCCATGGTGCGGATCGAGAAGAACAGCGCGAACGAGATCACCGGCTCCATCACGTTGAGCTGAAGCTGGCCGGCACTTGCGGCCAGCGTCACCGTGGTGTCGAGGCCGATGACGAGGAAGCTGGTCTGGTTGACGACCTCGGGGATGACAGGGTTGACCTTGCCCGGCATGATCGACGAGCCCGGCTGGAGCTGCGGCAGGTTGATCTCGTTGAAGCCGGCGCGCGGGCCCGAGGCCAGCAGGCGGATGTCGTTGCAGATCTTCGTCAGCTTGCTCGCCGTGCGCTTGAGCACGCCGGAGAGCTGCACATAGGCGCCGGTGTCCGAGGTCGCCTCGACGAGATCGCCGGCGAGGATGAAGTCGACGCCGGTCAGCGCGCTCAAATGCCGGACCGCGAGTTTTGGATAGCCGACAGCCGCAGTGACGGAGGTGCCGATCGCGGTGGCGCCGAGATTGATCTCGCGCAGCAGCGCGCGCGCCTCGGAGATGCGGTCGACCTCCTCGCCGATCGTGGTGCCCCAACCGCGGAATTCGGCGCCGAGCGACATCGGCACGGCGTCCTGAAGATGCGTGCGCCCCATCTTCAGCACGCGCTCGAACTCGCGGCCCTTGGTGAAGAAGGCCTCCTGGAGCTGGCGCAGCGCCGTCATGTAGCTCTCGAGCCGCAGGATCAGCGCCAGCCGGAACGCGGTCGGATAGGTGTCGTTGGTCGACTGGCCGTAATTGACATGGTCGTTCGGGCTGACATGCTGGTAGTCGCCCTTGCTGAAGCCGAGCGATTCCAGCGCGAGATTGGCGATCACCTCGTTGGCGTTCATGTTGGTGGAGGTGCCGGCGCCGCCCTGGATGAAGTCGGTGACGAACTGATCCATCATGTCGCCGGCGATGACGCGGTCGCAGCCCTGGATGATCGCGTCCGCAACTTTCGCATCGACCGCGCCGAGGTCGCGGTTGGCCATCGCGGCAGCCTTCTTGACGTAACCGAGCGCCTTCACGAAGTAAGGCTCCTGGTTCATCGGAATGCCGGTGATGTGGAAGTTCTCCTTCCCGCGGATGGTCTGGACGCCGTAGTAGATGTCGTCGGCGATCTCGCGCTGTCCGAGGAAGTCCTGCTCCGTGCGGCTCATGGGCGCTCCTTTGCTGGCGCTACGTCCTCAGTTCTGGCACAGCGCGCTGGTGACGAAGGTATCGGTGCGGCAGTCATCCGGTTTGCGTTGCCGGCCCGGGATCAGAACCTTGGCCGAGCATTTTTCCGCGGAATCGGCGTTCAGGCTCTTGCCTTCCTTGTAGCCCTTGCTCTGGCAGAGCTGGTCGGCGGCCTGCTTGCAGTCGGGCGCGCCATTCGACGAGGCGGGGCAGGCCATGCGCCCCGACACCATGGCCGACGGCGTCGCCAGCCGCGACAGGTCGTTCATGGTCTCGCTCGGGCTTTTGATCGGTGGCAGGATCGAGGGCAGCTTGTCGAACAGCTTGCCCATTTCGTTGATCAGTCCGGGATTTTCCTCGCGCGCCGGCGGCGACGAAGGAGCTGATGTCGAGGGCGGCGGCGCGGTCTGCGGTCCCTGCTCCTGCAAGCCGAGCGCCGGCGGCGCGGATTGCGGCCAGCTGGTGCTGCCGGCACCGAGCAGGAGCGAAAGCACTGCGAATATCAGCGTCCCCGGTCGGAGGACCGGATTGCCGGATCGAACCATCATGACGGCAACCGTAGCCGAACCCGGCGCAGCGGCAAAGCGCGGGGTTATTGAGCGAACATGATCTTTGCGGAGAACGGCTTCACACGTTGCGCTGAGGCGGCCCTTCGGGTCCGGATCATTCCCTAGATCAGCTTGACCGCTACGACGAAGCCGAGCACCAGCACGGCGGCGCCGAGCGCCACCCAGAGACCGAGATGCTTCTCGATCCTGACGCGGATCCAGTCGCCATAGCGGTTGAGCAGGATCGCGACGATGAAGAAACGGCCGCCGCGCGCGACGATCGAGCACAGGATGAACAGGCCGATATTGTAACCGGCAAAGCCCGAGGTGATGGTGACGAGCTTGTAGGGGATCGGTGTCAGGCCCTTGAGCAGGATGATCACCGCGCCCCATTCCGCATAGGAGGCGCGGAAGGCATCGACCTTGTCGCCGAGACCATAGACCTGGATCAGCCAATGGCCGACCGAGTCAAACAGCAGCGCACCGATGGCGTAGCCCAGCAGACCGCCCACCACCGAGGTCGCGGTGCAGACCGCGGCGTAGAGCCAGGCGCGCTGCGGGCGCGCCAGCGACATCGGGATCAGCATCACATCCGGCGGGACCGGAAAGAAGGAGCTTTCTGCGAAAGCCACGGCTCCCATGATCCAGAGCGCGTAGGGCTTGTGGGCGGCGTCGATGCACCAGTCGTAGATACGTTTCAGCATGGCGCCGCGATGAAGCACCATGGGACGGATTTGTCCATCGCGAGTTTTGTGACGATTTGGCGTGATCCGGAACAGTGTGTCGCGGTTTTCCGAAAGATCGCGCGCAAACAACAACCTAAAGCGCGATGACGCTTTGCTCCGGTTTCACCGCGCTTTAGTGGCGCTTGCGCGAGACGCGCCCTTCCAGCGCGACAATTGGCCGCCTGGCGGCAACGCGCGGTGACGCGACTTTGGGCAGCTTCATCGGCGACTTCGGCAGCTTCTCGGCAATGCCGAGCATGTCTTCCCGCCGCGCCATCTCGCGCCAGACATCCTCCGGGCGCACGCCGGCCGAGGCCCAGAGCACCGTGAGATTGTAGAGCAGGTCGGCGCTTTCCCGGATCACGGCCTCGCTATCGCCATTGACCGCGTCGATGACGACCTCAATGGCTTCTTCGGCCAGTTTCTTCGCCATTTTGGATGGCCCACGCTGAAACAGCCGGGCGGTACGCGATGTTGCCGGATCAAGATCCTTGGCCGCGAGCACAGCCAGATATAGCCGCTCAAGCGAATCACTCATGGTACTCAAAACTACCCTAAACCAATGGCGAGCGCGTTAACGCGCAGGGTTAAAAGCGAAAAACAGGCCGCCGCGGCAAGCGCGACGGCCCGTTGTGGTCAAGACTTGGTAGCCAAGGACTTGGTAGCCAAGGCTAGTAGCAGTTCTGCATGTAGCCCTGGCCACAGAGCTCCGACGGAGCCGTGCCGCCATAGCGCTGATATTGGTAGTTCGGGCCCGGGCCGAAGTAAGGACCGTAGGCGGGGCCACTGTAATAGGCAGGGCCGCCGTAATAGCCATAACCCGGACCCGGACCGTAATCATAAGCGTAGGCGTCACGGGTCGCAGCGATCGCAAGGCCGGTGCCGATGATGCCGGCAAAGGCCGCGGCAGCCGCAGCACCGCCGCCACCGCCATGCCAGTGGCGGCCGCCTGCGTATGAGGCGGTCGGGGCGACCGCGGTCAGCGCCAGCACCGCGGCGGTGGCAAAGACGGCCTTGCGGCCGGCAAATCTCGAAAATCGGTCAAACATGTCCTGGACCCTCCTTGGGACCTCGAATGGTGCCTGACGACAGGCTCATGTCTTTCAAACACCCGCAGCCCATGTTGGGTTCCGGAACCCCAACAGAAGCTGAACGGGGTTGCGTCATGATCACGCAACCCCCGCTCATCCGCCGTTCATGTTGGCGCGCGCAGGCTCGTCGCTGGCCGGCGCTGCGAGCGTCACGAAACCACAACAATGCGGGACCGGCGCCACTGATGTTTGCATTCAAGACGATCGCCCTTCGCGGCCTGCTGGCCATTGCAATCTCGCTCGCCGCGCTGGCTGCGCGCGACGTCAGCGCGGCCGAGACTGCTGCGCCGTCCACCGCGATCCACTTCACATTCGATCGTCCTGTCGATGCGAGCATGGCGCCGTTCTTCCTTGCCGCGAAGGACGGCAATTTCGGCGCCGAGCGTCTCAACGTGTCCTTCAAGAGCGCCACCGGATCGCCGGAGGCGCTCGCGCGCGTCGCCAAGGGCGACAGCGAGCTCGCGCTCGTCGACATCAACGAGCTGATCCGCTTTCGCGACAAGGACGATGCGGCGCCGGTCAAAGCCGTGTTCGTGTTGTTCAATCGCGCGCCTTACGCGATCGTCGCGCGCAGGAGCCGCGGCATTCACTTGCTGCCCGACCTCGACGGCAAGACCGTCGGCGTCGCCGACGGCGATCTGTCGATGCGGCTGTGGCCGGCGCTGGCGCAGCAGAACGGCATCAACGCGTCGCAAGTGAAATTCCACAAGATCAGCGCCGCGGTCCGCGAGCCGCTCCTCTCCGCGGGCCAGGTCGATGCCGTCGCCGGCTTCAGCTATCTCTCGGCGGTGAACCTGCGCGACCGCGGCGTTCCCGGTGGCGATCTCGTGGTACTCCGCTATGCCGACTATGGCTGCGAGGCCTACGGCTTCGCCGTTGTGGCCAACCCCGCTTTCGCCGCCGCGAAGCCCGACGCCGTGAAGGGCTTCGTCCGCGCATTGATCGCCGGCGTCAACGCGACCATCAAAGAGCCGGCCCGTGCGGCGGACGAAGCCACGAGCCGGATCGACGACGGCGACCGCGACCTCGAGCGGGAACGCCTGCGCAGCGTGCTCATCGACAACATCCTGACGGACGAGGTCAAGCGCAACGGCCTCGGCGGCATCGACCCGGCGCGCCTGGACCGCTCGATCGACCAGATCGCGCAGGATTTCAAATTTCGCAAACGGCCGGCGGCCGGCGATATCTTCGACGACCGGTTCCTGCCGCCGGTCGCGGGACGACTGATCAACTGAGCAAAACCCGCAGCTTCCGCTGTATCTCGCGGGCGATCCCTGATTAGAATGTGGACTCACCTCGTTCGATCCGCCTGAGTTCCTCGCCCGCATGTCCATTTTCAGCCTCTACACCCGCGTTCTCGAGCTGCTCGGCAAGGAGGCGCGGCTGGGCTGGCTGCTGGCGTTCGCCAATCTGCTGCTCGCCGCCTCGCAGTTCGCGGAACCCGTGCTGTTCGGCCGGATCGTCGACGTGCTCTCCGGCAAGTCGGTCGCCGGGTCGAATTCGGCCTGGCCGTTCCTGCTGGCCTGGGTGGCGTTCGGGCTGTTCACCATCGGCTGCAGCGCGATCGTGGCTTTGCAAGCCGACCGGCTCTCCCACCGCCAGCGCCAAGCGGTGCTGACCGACTATTTCGAGCATATTCTGCAACTGCCGCTGACCTTCCACTCAGGCACCCATTCGGGCCGGCTCATGAAGGTGATGCTCAACGGCACCGATGCGCTGTGGCGGTTGTGGCTCGGCTTCTTCCGCGAGCACTTTGCCGCGATCCTGTCGGTCGTGGTGCTGCTGCCATTGTCGCTCTACCTGAACTGGCGGCTCGCGGTCCTGCTGTTCGTGCTCTGCGTCGTCTTCACCGCGCTGACGACCTTCGTCGTGCGCCGAACCTTCGGCATGCAGATGCAGGTCGAGGAGCACTACAGCGAGCTCTCCGCGCGCGCCTCCGACGCGCTCGGCAACGTCGCGCTGGTGCAGAGTTTTGTGCGCGTCGAATCCGAGGTGAAGGGCTTGCGCTCCGTCGCTGATGACCTGCTCGCGGCGCAGATGCCGGTGCTGTCGTGGTGGGCGCTCGTCACCGTCATCACGCGCGCCTCCACCACCATCACGGTGCTCGCGATCTTCACGCTCGGCATCGCGCTGCACGACCAGGGGCTGACCTCCGTCGGCGAGATCGTGATGTTCGTGAGCTTCGCGACGATGCTGATCCAGAAGCTCGAGCAGGTCGTGAGCTTCATCAACAACGTGTTCATGGAAGCCCCGCGGCTGCGCGAGTTCTTCAACGTGCTCGACGCCGTGCCCACAGTCCACGACCGCCCCGACGCGATCGATGCGGGGCGGCTCTCCGGCCTCGTCGAATTCAACGACGTCACCTTCTCCTATGACGGCAAGCGGCCGGCGGTCGAGGACCTCTCCTTCACCGCGCTGCCCGGCCAGACCATCGCGCTGGTCGGTGCGACCGGCGCCGGCAAGTCGACCGCGATCGCGCTTCTGCATCGCGCCTTCGATCCGCAGTCCGGCTTCATCAGGATCGACGGCATGGACGTCCGCGGCGTGACGCTGACGTCGCTGCGCCGGAACATCGGCGTGGTGTTCCAGGAGGCGCTGCTGTTCAACCGCTCGATCGCGGAGAATTTGCACGTCGGCAAGCCGGATGCGACCGAAGCGGAGATGCGCAAGGCCGCGGAGCGCGCGCAGGCGCTCGAATTCATCGAGCGCAGCGGCGGCTTCGAGACCAACGCCGGCGAGCGCGGCCGCATGCTCTCCGGCGGCGAGCGCCAGCGGCTGTCGATCGCCCGCGCGCTGCTGAAGGATCCGCCGATCCTGATCCTGGACGAGGCCACCAGCGCGCTCGACGCCGTCACCGAGGCCAAGGTGAACGCCGCTCTCGACGAAGTGATGAAGGGACGTACCACGTTCGTGATCGCCCACCGTCTCTCCACCATCCGCAACGCCACGCGGATCCTGGTGTTCGAGAACGGCCGCGTGATCGAAAGCGGAACTTTCGATGAACTCGTGGCCAAAGGCGGCCATTTTGCCGAGCTCGCCAGGGCCCAGTTCATGGTTCAGGAAAATGCACGGGCCAGCGTGACGGCCGCTGAGGCTGCGGCGACTGCGGTCAAGTCCCCATAGCATCGTCGAAATTCGGCCTATTTCATCACGGAATACCCGGCCGAAGCCCCTATTCTCGACGCACAAGCCGGTATAGGTTTGCGACGCCGCAAGCGGCGGCGCCGGATTTCAGAACCGAACATCAGATCACGAGAGCCGACCGGAACCGGCGGGTCTCCAAGGACCGGAATCGGATAGTGCACGCCCTTCGCCCGCTGCTTCGCAAGTCCCTGTTCAACCTGTTCGCCGCGGCCCTCGCATCCGCGGTGCTGCTTGCGCCGCGCACGGCCAGCGCCGAAGCACTGCTGCTGATCGAAGCCGACAGCGGCAAGGTGCTGCAGGCCGAGAACGCGACCATCCCGTGGTATCCGGCCTCCGTCACCAAAATCATGACGGCCTACGTGACGCTGAAGGCGGTGAAGGACGGCAGGCTCACGCTCGACACGCTGATCACGGTGTCGCCGACGGCGGCTTCGCAATCGCCGTCGAAGATGGGGTTCCGTCCGGGAACGCAGCTCACCGTCGACAACGCGCTGAAGATGATGATGGTGAAGTCGGCGAACGACATGGCCGTGGTGCTCGCCGAAGGCGTCGGCGGCTCGATCGACGGCTTCTCGGCGATGATGAACGACACCGCGCAGAAGCTCGGCATGACGCAGACGAGCTACGTCAATCCGAACGGCCTGCCCGCTGACGGCCAGATCACGTCCGCGCGCGACCTCGGCATTCTCGCGCGCTCGTTCCTGCGCGACCTGCCGGAATACGAATATTTCGTACACATCCCGGCAATCCGCTTCGGCAAGCGCGTCACCGGCAATTTCAACAAGCTGATCGGCCGCTACCCCGGGGCCGACGGTTTCAAGACCGGCTTCATCTGCGCCTCCGGCTACAATCTCGTGGCGTCGGCCACGCGCAACGGCCGCCGGCTGATCGCCGTCGTGCTCGGCGCCAACTCCGGCACTGCGCGTGCGGTGAAGGCGGCGCAGCTGCTCGAGCGCGGCTTCAGCCAGGACAATCTTACCTGGCTCCGCCCCTCGCTCGGCACCGTCGACAGGCTGGTGCCGGTCGACGCCTCGCCGCCGAACCTGCGCGAGGACATGTGCGGCGGTCATCGCAAGCGGCCGGCCAGCGACGATGACGACGCGCTGATCGCCACCAATGGCGGCACGTCCGGATCGGCCTCCGCCACCGGCGGCGAAGCCCAGGTGACCTTCTTCACCGCGGGCCTTCAGCCGCCCCTGATGAAGGCCTCCGAGCTGATGGCCACGGCGCCCGCGGCGGCCGAGCCCGTGCTGGTCTATACCGGCCCGACCCGCACCGGCACTGCCCTGATCGCGGCGGTCGCGGCCGATGCCGACCAGCAGGCCACGCCAAAGCCGCGTGGCAAGAAGTCGCGCGTCGCCAGGAAGCCCGACGCGACCGACAAGCCAGCCGACAAGCCGAAGGATGCCAAGACGGCGGCGGCAAAGCCGGCTGCCGCCAAGCCTGACGCCAAGAGCGATACCAAGTCCGCTGCGAAGCCGGCCGGGACCAAGCATGCCGCGGCCAAGCACGATGCGGCGGCGAAACCCGCCGAGAAGCCTGCGGCAGGCGGCGATCAGGCGGCCAAGCCCGCCAAGCCCAAGGCCGCGACCAAGCCCGCCGCCAAGCCGGCCAACAACAGTTAACGGCACCCATCGCAAGCCGCGCCCGCGCTTCGCACCTGCGGCAGAGCGGCTTGCGACAATTCCAGTAGCCACTCCCTGACCTTTGTCCTAAGCCTCGACCGGCTTGCCACCCGTTCCGGCAGGCTCGATACTGGCCGCAATGAGGCAAGCCCGAGACACAACGGGCTCTGGTAAATTGAGGGGAGTTTTCCATGGAGCGCATCTGGCTCAAGCAATATCCGCCCGGCGTCCCTGCTGATATCGAGCCGACCCAATACGCATCGCTGGTCGACCTTCTGGAGGAGAGCTTCGCCAAGTTCGCCGACCGCAAGGCATTCATCTGCATGGACAAGGCGATCAGCTATCGCGACCTCGACCAGATGTCGCTGGCGCTCGCCTCCTATTTACAGGGCCGTGGCCTGCAACGTGGCGCCCGCGTCGCGATCATGATGCCGAACGTGCTGCAATATCCGGTCGCGACCGCTGCCGTGCTGCGCGCCGGTTTCGCGGTGGTCAACGTCAACCCGCTCTACACGCCGCGCGAGCTCGAGCATCAGCTCAAGGATTCCGGCGCCGAAGCCATCATCGTGCTGGAGAATTTCGCCCACACGGTCGAGCAGGTGATCGCGAAGACGCAAGTCAAGCATGTCATCGTCGGCAGCATGGGCGACCTGCTCGGCTTCAAGGGCATGATCGTCAACGTCGTCGTCCGCCGCGTCAAGAAGATGGTGCCGGCCTGGTCGCTGCCAGGCGCGGTGTCCTTCAACGACGCGGTATCGGCCGGCCGCAGCCTGACGTTCAACAAGCCGAAGCTGTCGCCGGGCGACGTCGCCTTCCTGCAATATACCGGCGGCACCACCGGCGTCTCCAAGGGCGCCACCCTGCTCCACCGCAACATCGTCGCCAACGTGCTGCAGAACGACGCCTGGCTCCAGCCGGCACTCGCCGCGCCGCCGCATGTCGATCAGCTGATGATCGTCTGCGCGCTGCCGCTCTATCACATCTTCGCGCTGACGGCCTGCTACCTGCTCGCGGTGCGCGCCGGCGGCTGCAATCTGCTGATCCCCAATCCGCGCGACATCGCGGGCTTCGTCAAGGAGCTGGCGAAGTACCAGGTCAACAGCTTCCCGGCCGTGAACACGCTCTACAACGGGTTGATGCACCATCCCGACTTCAAGAAGCTCGACTTCTCCAAGCTGAAGATCTCGAACGGCGGCGGCATGGCGGTGCAGCGCCCCGTCGCCGAGCAGTGGAAGGCCGTGACCGGCTGCTTCATCGCCGAAGGCTACGGCCTCTCGGAGACCTCGCCGACACTGACCTGCAATCCCGCGACCACGACCGAGTTCTCGGGATCGATCGGCATCCCCGTGCCTTCGACCTGGATCTCGATCCGCGACGACGACGGCAACGAAGTCCCGCTCGGCCAGCCCGGCGAGATCTGCGCCAAGGGCCCGCAGGTGATGTCGGGCTACTGGAACAGGCCGGAAGAGACCGACAAGGTGATGACCGCCGACGGCTATTTCCGCACCGGCGACATCGGCGTGATGGACGAGAAGGGCTACACCAAGATCGTCGACCGCAAGAAGGACATGATCCTGGTCTCGGGCTTCAACGTCTATCCGAACGAGATCGAGGAAGTGATCGCGAGCAATCCGGGCGTGCTCGAATGCGCCGTGATCGGCATCCCCGATTCCAAGTCGGGCGAGGCGGTGAAGGCGTTCGTGGTGAAGAAGGATCCCAACCTCACCGCGGAAGCCGTGATCAAGTTCTGTCAGGAGCAGCTCACCGGCTACAAGGTGCCCAAGCACATCGAATTCCGCACCGACCTGCCGAAGACCAATGTCGGCAAGATCCTGCGCCGGCAGCTCCGCGACGAGAAGAAGGCGGAGGCGGCGTAAGCCGCGCCTTGGGTTCATGACTGACGTCGGCGACATCACGCCATCAGGCATTCTCGCCTTCTGGCGCGAGGCCGGCCGCGAGCGCTGGTACAAGCGCAGCGACGCTTTCGACGCGGAGGTCGGGCGTCGCTTTCTTCCGCTATGGAAGCGGGCGACCGCCGGCGAGCTGGCCTCCTGGGAAGAAAGCGACGAGGGCGCGCTCGCGCTCATCATCGCGCTCGACCAGTTTCCCCGCAACATGTTTCGCGGCACGCCGGAAGCCTTTGCCAGCGACGCGCCGGCGCGCGACGTCGCCCGCCGCGCAATCGATCGGGGCGTCGATCGCAGGATCGATCCCATCCTGCTCGAATTCCTCTATCTGCCCTTCATGCATTCCGAGCACCTGCCCGACCAGTTACATTGCGTCGCGCTGTTTCAGAACACAGACAATGCCGAGAACCTGAAATACGCGCGGGAGCACGCCGACATCATCCAGCGGTTCGGCCGCTTTCCCCACCGCAACCGCCTGCTCGACCGCGCCACCACCGAGGAAGAACAGGCCTTCCTCGACGCCGGCGGTTTTGCCGGCTGATGACATAACGGTGAAGGACCACGACCCTCGCCGCCAATGTTGTGCAGCGCCGCCGCACGGTCTAAAAAGCGGGACCGATTTTCAGGGAGACTGACGATGGCGATCCAGACTGGCGACAAGCTGCCCGAGGCGAAATTCCGCGTGATGACGGCCGAGGGTCCGCAGGTGAAGACCACCGACGACATCTTCAAGGGCAAGAAAGTGGCGCTGTTCGCAGTGCCCGGCGCCTACACCGGCACCTGCCACAAGATGCATCTGCCGAGCATCTTCCTCAACGCCTATGCCATGAAGGACAAGGGCGTCGACACCATCGCCATCGTCTCCGTCAACGACGCTTTCGTCATGAACGCCTGGAAGCGCGATACTGACCAGCGCGACGAGGCCATCTTCCTCGCCGACGGCAATGCCGACTTCGCCAAGGCGATCGGCATGGAGCTGGACGCCTCCGGCAACGGCCTCGGCATCCGCTCCAAGCGCTATTCGATGCTGGTCGAGGACGGCGTGGTGAAGAAGCTGAACCTCGAAGCGATGCCCGGCAAGGTCGAGGTCTCCGGTGGCGATACGCTGCTGGGGCAGCTGTAAGCTTTAGGCCCCGGCTCCTTCCAAGCAGGAAGTCCCGTAGGGTGGGCAAAGGCGCGTCAGCGCCGTGCCCACCATCTTTCCTCGATTGAGAAAAAGCCGTGGGCACGCTTCGCTTTGCCCACCCCACGAAACCGGGCGACGCCGCCGACAGCGCGTCGCCTACTCCGCCACCCGCTGCTGCAACCGCGCCTTCACGATCCCGTCGCGCGCCAGTTGATCCGCGCGCTCGTTCTCCGGGTGCCCGGCGTGGCCCTTGACCCAGTGCCAGCGGACCTCGTGCTGCTTCAGCGCCGCATCGAGGCGCTGCCATAGCTCGACATTCTTCACCGGCTTCTTGTCGGCGGTGCGCCAGCCGTTGCGCTTCCAGCCGTGGATCCAGCCGGTGATGCCCTGCCGCACATACTGGCTGTCGGTGTAGAGATCGACGGTGCACGGCTTCTTCAGCGCTTCGAGCGCGGAGATCGCCGCCATCAATTCCATCTGGTTGTTGGTGGTGTGGCGTTCGCCGCCGTTCAGCTCTTTTTCCTTGTCGCCGAACTTCAGGATCGCGCCCCAGCCGCCGGGCCCGGGATTTCCCGAGCAGGCGCCGTCGGTATAGATCGTGACGAGGGGAAGCTCGCTCACGCGACCAGTCCTGACGGCATCAGCCCGTAGTCGCGCACGCTGGAAACGCTCTGGTGGAAGCGCAGCTTGCGAAAATATTCCAGCGGATCCTTGGGCTTGACCAGCGCCCCCGGAGGCACGTTGAGCCAGTCGACCAGCCGCGTCAGCAGGAAGCGGATCGCGGCGCCGCGCGCGAGCAGCGGCAGCGCGGCTTCTTCCGCCTCGGAGAGTTTTCGCACCCGGCGATAGGCATTGAGGAAGGCGCGCGCCTTGGTGACGTTGAACGAATGGTCCGGCTCGAAACACCAGGCATTCAGGCAGATCGCGACGTCATAGGCCAGCATGTCGTTGCAGGCGAAGGTGAAGTCGATGATGCCGGAGAGCTTGTCGCCGAGGAAGAAGACGTTGTCGTTGAAGAGATCGGCGTGGATCACGCCCTCCGGCAGATTGCTCGGCCAGACCCCGCTCGAGAGATAGTCGAGCTCGGCGGCGAGAAACGCATGCAGGCCCGGCTGGACCTCGTCGGCGCGGCTTGCCGCCGCGTCGAACAGCGGCCGCCAGCCGGAGACCGACAGCGCATTGCCACGCTTGATCGCAAAATTGGCGCCGGCCAGATGCATCCTGGCCAGCCCCTCGCCGACGCCGGCGCAATGGGCCACGTTCGGCTTGCGCGGCCAGACGCCTTCGAGAAAGGTGATGATCGCGGCCGGCCGGCCCGACAGCTCGCGCAACGCCTCGCCGTCCCCGGCCTTCACCGGCAGCGGGCAGGTGACGCCGTGCTCAGCGAGATGCGTCATCAGCGCGAGAAAGAACGGCAGGTCGGTCTTCGCCACGCGCTTCTCATAGAGCGTGAGGATGAACGAGCCCTTGCTGGTGTGCAGCAGGAAGTTGGTGTTTTCGACGCCCTCGGCGATGCCCTTGTAGGAGAGCAATTCGCCGAGATCGTATTGCTTCAGGAAATCCGCAAGCTCGTCGGCGGCAACGTCGGTGTAGACCGCCATAAAAGTCTACTCGGCGGCGGCTTCGGGGCGCACCTGGCGCGGCAGCGGGAAGAACTCGTTCTCTTCCGCGGCCGAGACCGTCTCCACATGCAGCGTGTAGCGCTCGGCGAACGCATCCATGATCTCCTCGACGATCACTTCCGGCGCGGACGCGCCCGCGGTGATGCCGAGGCTCTTGATGTTGCCAAACCTGGTCCAGTCGATGTCGGTGGCGCGCTGCGCCAGTACCGCGATCCCGCAGCCTTCGCGCTCAGCGACCTCACGCAGGCGCTGCGAATTCGACGAGTTCGGCGCACCGACCACGATCAGGGCGTCGACCACCGGCGCCACCTTCTTCACCGCGAGCTGGCGGTTGGTGGTGGCGTAGCAGATGTCTTCCTTGTGCGGGCCGTTGATGTTCGGGAAACGCTCCTTGAGCAGCGCCACGATCTCCGCGGTGTCGTCGATCGACAGCGTGGTCTGCGTCACGAAGGCGATGTTGTCGGGGTTCTTCGGGACGATGGTCTTGGCGTCCTCGGCGGTCTCGATCAGGGTTACGGCGCCGACCGGAAGCTGGCCGAGCGTGCCGACCACTTCGGGGTGGTGGGAGTGGCCGATCAGGAAGATCTCGCGGCCACGCTTGAAGTGGATCGCGGCCTCGCGGTGCACCTTGGTCACCAGCGGGCAGGTCGCATCCAGCGAGAACAAATTGCGGGAGGTGGCGTCGGCCGGCACCGATTTCGGCACGCCATGGGCCGAGAACACCACCGGCGCGGTGGTGTTTTCCGGGATTTCGGCGAGCTCTTCGACGAAGATCGCGCCCTTCTTCTTCAACCCGTCGACGACGTATTTGTTGTGCACAATCTCATGGCGAACATAGACGGGGGCGCCGTATTTATCGAGCGCCCGTTCCACGGTGTCGATCGCCCGGACCACCCCGGCGCAGAAGCCGCGGGGAGAACAAAGCACGATCTTGAGGTCTGGTTTGGCTGACATTGAGCGATCTCGGGACCGAATCACCCGTTTCGCCTTCTGGCGGGGGCGGTCAATGGATGGAATTGGGCTTTAATGGGTCTGCTAGGACTTTACAGGCGCTTCCAAGGGAATTGGGCCCCCTTTCGGGCTCTGTCAAGGCACTATCTATAGCAGAACCATTGCGTGGCTAGCCCCTCCGGGCTTATATAGCGCGAATTCCCTGTCATCGCTGATGACCACCGGTTTCGCCTCCAGAGGGGTGGGCGAAGCACAAAGGAGATTTGCCATGAGCAACGCACCTCTGATGCCCAAGGCGACCGCCGTCTGGCTGCTCGACAACACCGCGCTGACCTTCGACCAGGTCGCCGATTTCACCAAGATGCATCCCCTCGAGGTGCGCGCGATCGCCGACGGCGACGCTGCCCAGGGCATCAAGGGCATGGACCCCCTCTCCAACGG
This sequence comes from Bradyrhizobium sp. 215_C5_N1_1, assembly GCF_052075935.1. Classification (NCBI taxonomy): domain Bacteria; kingdom Pseudomonadati; phylum Pseudomonadota; class Alphaproteobacteria; order Hyphomicrobiales; family Nitrobacteraceae; genus Bradyrhizobium; species Bradyrhizobium sp. 215_C5_N1_1. The sequence continues at coordinate 8,052,182 of NZ_CP197228.1, forward strand.
CCAGCTGACCCGCGAGGAGATCGAAAAGGGCGAGAAGAACCCGGATTACCGGCTCCGCCTTCAGGAGAGCAAGGTCGTGCTGCCGCCCCAGCCCAAGCGCAAGGGCCCGCGCTACACCCCGGTCTCCCGCCGCCACGAGCGCCCGAGCGCCATCCTCTGGCTGCTGCGCAGCCATCCAGAGCTCAAGGACGCCCAGATCATGCGCCTGGTCGGCACCACCAAGAGCACCATCGCCAGCGTTCGCGACCGCACCCACTGGAACACCTCCCAGCTGACCCCGATCGACCCGGTGACCCTTGGCCTTTGCTCGCAGATCGAGCTCGATTTCGAAGTGGCGCGCGCGGCGAAGGAAAAGCCGATCGACACAGCCTATGGCGGCGCCACCCTGCTGCCGGCCTCCGAGACCACCAAGAAGGACGAGTTCGAGCCGGCGGAGCGATCGAACGACGATCTCAACGTCGACGCCGTGTTCGCCAAGCTGAAGACGCTCGGCGGCAAGAAGCAGGACGAGGAGGAGGAGTAAGGCTCCGCTCCCGGTTACGATCGAACGCAATTCGAACGCGGCAGGGAAACCTGCCGCGTTTTTGTTTTGCGGAGACCCTCGCGATCGGCACAGATGCAGCCACACGCAAGCTGCAGTCCCCTCCCCCCTTGCGGGGGAGGGTTAGGGAGAGGGGTTGCCCCACGGGGACTTCCTCCATCAATTCAAAGCGTCTGGCGAAGCTCTCTCGCGCCTTTTGCTGGGCTGCCCCTCTCCCCCGCCCTCCCCCGCAAGGGGGGAGGGAGCGCAGGGTCAACCGCGGCCACAGCTCGTCTTCAAACAACGCGTCAAAACTTGTACGTCACACCACCACCGACCAGCCACGGATCGATATGCGCGGTGCCTGTGACCGGCAGGCCGCTGACGGTCGCTGAGTAATCCGGCCGCAGCCAGAGCTTCTTGACGTCGACGTTGAGACCCCAGTGCCGGTCGAGCATGTAGTCAAAGCCGAACTGCACGGCGCCGCCCCAGGCGTTGCTGACGTGCACGCTGGTGGTGGTGGCAACGATCGCGGGCGGACCGACGATGGCGGCTGGCGCATTGGCAGCCGAATTGTTGAAGAACACGGTGTAGTTCACGCCGGCGCCGATATACGGCTTGAACGCGCCGAAATTGTCGAAGTGATATTGCAAGGTCAGCGTCGGCGGCAGCAGCGTGGTCTTGCCGATCGGCAGGTTCGCGAGCGAGCCGTTGCCGCTGATCGAGTGCCTGGTCACGCCGAGGATCAGCTCGGCCGCGATGTTCTTGGTGAAGAAATAGCTGATGTCGAGCTCGGGCACGACCTGGTCGCTGATCGAGAGCCCGGAATTCGGCGACGACAGCGACGGCACGCCTGCGACATTGACGGTTGAGCCACCGGCATCCGGCAACACGCCGAGCACGCGCAGACGCACCATCCACGGATTGAACGCTTCTACCGGCGGCGGTGCCTTCTTATAGACAGGCAGATCGGCCGCCTGCACCGAGCCAAAAGTCCCCACGAGCATCGCGCCAACCGTCGCAAGCCGCGCCAGGTTTTTTGTCGTTCCGTTCATTGCATTCCCCTTCAGCCATCTCTCGCGCGTCGTTGCGCGACATCAGCGTCAGAGCAGAAAGGGGATGGTGATGGATTTGACGCCGATCAAATCAGGACTGACGCGACACGATTTGGTTGTGGCGTTGCCGATGTGTCACGAGAAACGCGAATGAATGCGCAGGATAATTCCGTAGCCGATGTCACGGCCGCTCGGGATGGTTCACCATGTACTCGCCGAGATCGCGCTGACGGCGGTCGGACCGGGCGGTGGCAGCGTTGCGCTGGACGTCGCGGTCCTTGCGGCATGCCACGTATTCGGGCGAGCCCTGCGCATAGCCGCGACTCTGACAGACCGCGTCGTCATCGTCACCGCCCACCGCCACCGGCGTCTGGTAGCGCGCGGAGCAGGCGGAGACAGCGATGGCGAGCAGCACGGCGACAAGCAGGCGCGGCGCGGTGGCGAGTGGCATACGAGGTCCCCTGTTGGCCGGCCCTGTTTAGCCCGGAATGAGGAGATTGTAAGTCCCTGGGCGTCGTTCTCCACGCGCTGTCATTCCCCGCGACCCGGCTACGCCAAGGCTTCGCCGGGGTTGAGGTCCAGGGGCGCCGAAGCTTTAGCGTAGGCGGCAGGCGGGGAATCCAGTACTCCGCGGCGGTCATTGGGTCACACAACTCCGGCCGCGGCGTACTGGATCACCCGCTTTCGCGGGTGATGACAGCGGAGATCGCCTCACACCCTGCCCTTCAGCGCCTCGCCGATCTCGTCCAGCACCTTGGGATCCTCGATCGTGGCCGGCATGGTCCAGGCTTCGCCATCGGCGATCTTCTTGATGGTGCCGCGCAGGATCTTCCCCGAGCGCGTCTTCGGCAGGCGGCCGACGGTGATGGCGAGCTTGAAGGCGGCGACGGGGCCGAGCCTGTCGCGCACCAGCGCGACGATCTCCTTTTCGATCTCCGCAGGCGCGCGCTTCACGCCGGCCTTGAGCACCAGGAAGCCGCAGGGCACCTCGCCCTTGATCGCGTCCTTGACGCCGAGCACGGCGCATTCGGCGACGTCCGGATGCGAGGCCAAAATCTCCTCCATGCCGCCGGTGGAGAGCCTGTGGCCGGCGACGTTGATGATGTCGTCGGTGCGGCCCATCACGAAGACATAGCCGTCCTCATCCTTGTAGCCGGCGTCCGAGGTTTTGTAGTAGCCGGGGAATTCAGTGAGGTAGGCGTCCTTGAAGCGCGCGTCCTGATTCCACAACGTCGGCAGGCAACCCGGCGGCATCGGCAGCTTGATGACGATCGAGCCCATGGTGTTGGGGCCGACGGGCTTTGCGGCTTCGTCGACGACGTCGACCTGGTAGCCCGGCATCGGCACCGTCGGCGAGCCATGCTTCACCGGCAGCATGCCGAGACCGACCGGATTGCCGGCGATGCACCAGCCCGTCTCGGTCTGCCACCAATGGTCGATCACCGGCACCTTCAACTGCTGCTCCGCCCATTCCACCGTCGGCGGATCGGCGCGCTCGCCGGCGAGGAACAGCGTGCGGAATTGCGACAGGTCGTATTGCCGGATGAACTTGCCTTCCGGATCCTCCTTGCGGATCGCGCGGAACGCCGTCGGTGCGGTGAAGAAGGCGACCGCCTTGTGCTCGCTGATGACGCGCCAGAACGCGCCGGCATCGGGCGTGCCGATTGGCTTGCCCTCGTACATGATCGACGTCGCACCATGCAGCAGCGGGCCATAGATGATGTAGCTGTGGCCGACCACCCAGCCGATGTCGGAGCCACACCACCAGACCTCGCCCGGCTTGACGCCATAGAGATTGAACATCGACCATTTGACCGCGACGAGATGGCCGCCATTGTCGCGCACCACGCCCTTGGGGATGCCGGTCGTGCCTGAGGTGTAGAGGATGTAGAGCGGATCGGTGGCGGCGACAGGCACGCAAGGGGCCTTCTTGCCGTCGTTCATCGCCTTGCGGCGAAGGCTCTCCCAATCGTAGTCGCGGCCCGGTGTGAGGTCGCAGATATGCTGGGAACGTTGCAGTACGATGCAGGCCTTCGGCTTCGTGCTCGCAAGCTTGATCGCCTCGTCGAGCAGCGGCTTGTACTGCACGATCCGGCCGGGCTCGATGCCGCAGCTTGCGGAGAGAATGAGCTTCGGCTGAGCGTCGTCGATGCGGGTGGCGAGTTCCTTGGCGGCAAAGCCGCCGAACACCACCGAGTGCACCGCGCCGATGCGCGCGCAGGCGAGCATCGCGACGACGGCCTCCGGCACCATCGGCATATAGAGGATGACGCGATCGCCCTTGGCGACGCCAAAATCCTGCATGATGGCGGCGAGCGCCTGCACCTCCCCCAATAGCTCGGCATAGGTGAACCTGGTGACCGAGCCCGTCAGCGGCGAATCATGGATCAGCGCGACCTGGTCGGCGCGGCCGCGTTCGACATGGCGGTCGAGCGCGTTGTAGCAGGTGTTGACGACGCCTCCCATGAACCAGCGGCCGTAGACGCCCTGCGAGGCATCGAAGATCGTCTTCGGCGGCTCGATCCAGTCGATCTCCGTGGCCGCCTCGGCCCAGAAGCCCTGGGGATCAGCCAGCGAGCGCGCATGGACCTCGTGATAGAGGCTCGTTCCCTTGACGTTCATTCCCGCGCTCCCATCCCTTTCGCCTAGCCTTGACTTGACCGACAGGACGAGCGTCCCGCCATGACAGGGATCAAGTGCCGGCGTTGTTTGAGAGGTATTTTCCCGGGAACGGGCCGCGGTTCAAGCTGAAAAGGATGGGTCTTTGGGAGGGAGGGAAGAAAGGCCATCGCAGCAAGCTGGAGCCACGACAAAGGTGAGCCCTCTCCCCCCTTGCGGGGGAGAGCGGGAGAGAGGGGTGGCCACGAACTCTGTCTGGAGTTTGTGGCCACCCCTCTCCCTAACCCTCCCCCGCAAGGGGGGAGGGAACGCAGTGTGCGCGTAGAGGCGCCTCAACTCTCCATCGCATTCAGCCGCTGCAACCGTTCCTGCATGACCTTCCTCAGATCATAGCCGGGCCGGCCGAAGCTCGTATTCCGCGTGGCGAGGAAATCGCGCTGGGTCTTGCGCAGGTCGCCGGCCGAACGGCCTTTCGTGGCCTTCAGCACGCGCTCATAGGTCTCGGCGATCTGGCGATCGAGCACGCCGAGTTGCGGATCGGCGCAGATCACCTTCTCGACCTCGCGCTTCGCCGTGGCGCAATCGAACGACGGGCCGTTGCCGGAATTCGCCGCGAGCGGACGCAGCGGCTCGGCGCCGAACTTCGCGATCTCCGCCATCATGGTGCGGCGGCCGTTGGCCGCGTTCTCGTTGCCGGGATCGAGCTTCAGCGCCGTCTCGTAATCGGCCAGCGCCTTCTTGCGCTCGCCCATCTTCTTGTAAAGCACCGCGCGGTTGTTGAAGGTCTGCGCGAAATTCGGATCGATCTTGAGCGCAGCCTCGTAGTCGCTGAGCGCCGCGCCAAGCTCGCCCTTGAGCTGGTAAGAGTCGCCGCGGTTGGTGAAGAAGTTCGGCCGCGGCGCCAGCCGCAGCGCCTGGTCGTAGTCGGCGATCGCCTTGTCGTACTCACCCATCGCGGCCAGCACCAGGCCACGATTGTCGTAATATTCGGGGACCTTCGGATCGAGCTTGATCGCCTCGCCGTCGTCGGCGACCGCCTTGTCGAGCTGACCGAGCTTCTTGTAGGCCGCGCCGCGATTGGTGTAGGCGCGCGGCCGGTTCGGATCGAGCCGCAGCGCCTCGCTGAGATCGCGGATCGCCTTCTCGTTGTCGCCACCGAGATAATAGTTCACGCCGCGGTCGGACCAGGCCTGCGCATCATCCGGCTTCAGCTTGATCGCCTGATCGTAATCGGCGAGCGCGCGGTCGAGCCGGCGCTGATTGGTGTAGACGACGCCGCGCAGCTCGTAGGCTTCCGCGTCCTGCGGATCGAGTTCGATGGCCTTGCTGAGATCAGCCGCGGCACGGTTGAGATCGCCGCCGGCCTCGCGCAGCAGGTCGCCGCGCAGGCGCCAGGCCTTTGCGTTCTTGCCGTCCAACGCGATGGCGCGGTCGATATCCCGCAGCGCCTGCGTGAGGCCGCCTGAGGTTCGCGCATTGGCGGCGGCGCGCACCAGCAGCGCGGCGGCGCGGTCGGAGCTCGAATTGGTGGTTTGGTCGATGATGGCGCCGCACGCCGTGATCAGTTCGGCGGGCGCAGTCTTGCTGCCCATCACGCAATCGACGGTAGCAGAGGCCGGGGCGGCGAGGATAAGGCTCATCGCGGCGCTGAGCAGGAAGGCGCGAAGCGGGATTTTGGCAAACGGGAACATTTGCGCGGAAGAACGCGTGCCGCACATCGGGAAGACTCCGTGACATCAGGTGTTCACCATTGTCGCGGCGGGCGAGGAATGGGTTCAATTCGGGCCTGTTAGGGACGCACGGGCGCCTGCACTCCCTCGCCCGGTTTGCGGGGAGAGGCGAAGGAAGCCCTCAATACCCGTCCACCCCGTTGATCCGCTGCAGCCGCTCCTGCATCGCCTTCTTCAGATCGTACCCGGCCCGCCCATAACCAGCATTGCGGCGGGCAATGAATTCGTCCTGCTCGCGCTGAAGTGCCTTGGCTTCCGCAGGATTGCGCGCCTCCCGGACCACGCGGGCATTCGATGCAAAAATCTCCCGATCGAGATCGGCGAGCTCGCGGTTGGCGCAGATCGCCTTCTCGACCGCCCGGGCCGCACTCTTGCAATTGAAGCTTGGCTTGCCGGCCACAGCCATCTGCGCGCCGATCCGCTCGAGCTCGCGCGCCATCGCCTTGTGATTGGCCTTGGCCTTCTCGTGGTTCGGATCAATCTTCAGTGCGGCGCCGAAATCCTGCACCGCCTTCGGCTTGTCGCCCTTCTTCAGCCAGAGCTCGCCGCGGGCGTTGAAGAGGTCGGCCAGGGTCGGATCGAGTTGAAGAGCGCGGCTGTCGTCGGCGATCGCACGGTCGACCTGGTCATGCCGCGCATAAAGCGCGCCGCGCGCGACCAGCGCCTTGACCAGGTCCGCCTTGGCCGTCTTCTCGTTGTCGATGACGGAGGCGCAGGCGGAGCCGGCCTTGTCCATGTCGTCGGCGGCAGCAGCAGCGAGGCACGGCGCGACATCGACCTGCACGACGGCGGCGGGCTCGCCGCCGGTCGCGGCACGGGCCGCCCCGAGCGAAAGCGCAAAGAGCGCCACCGCACCGGACAATCGAATGAGATTTTGAGAACGCATGCTAGCTGCAGTCGGAAAGTCTTGGCTTGAATCTTGGCCTGGGTCTTGGCTTGGGTCTTGGCTTGAGCCTTGCCTTGAGGGTGCACTATCCATCATACGGCCGGATTGGTGCTAGCTTGTGGCACAGCCAAAATCGGTTTCGGGGATCAACGTGTCGACATTCGAATGGATCATCGTGCTTCTGCTCGGCGCCGTTGCATTATCGGCGCTGGCGCGGCGGATCAAGGTCCCCTACCCGACCTTTCTCGCCATCGGCGGCGCGCTGATCGCGTTCGTGCCGAACAGCCCGTCCTGGACGCTCGAACCCGACCTGGCATTGGCGCTTTTTGTCGCACCGGTGCTGATGGATGCCGCCTTCGACACCTCGCTGCGCGATCTCCGCAACAACTGGGTTCCGGTCTCGACCCTGGTGGTCGCCGCGGTCGGCCTGACCACGGTCGGCGTGGCCTTCGTCGCGCACCGGCTGATGCCTGACATGCCCTGGGCCGCCGCCATTGCGCTCGGCGCCATCGTGGCCCCGCCGGATGCGGCGGCCGCGGTCGCGATCCTGAGCCAGGTCAAGCTGCCCTATCGCATGGTGAAGGTGCTGGAAGGCGAGAGCCTGCTCAACGACGCCAGCGCGCTTCTGATCTATCGCATCGCGGTCGGCGCTGTCGTCATGGAGCATCTGAAATGGAGCGAGGTCGCGCCGACGATTGCACTCGGGCTGGTCGGCAGCGTCCTCGCCGGTCTTTTGGCCGGGCGCATCATCCCGCTGTTCCTGGAACGCGTGAAGGAAGCGCCGAGCGCGATCATCGTGCAGTTCGCCACCACCTTCATGGTCTGGATCGCAGCCGAGCATCTCGGCCTCTCCGGCATCCTCACCATCGTCGTCTACGCCATCACCGTCGCGCGCACCGCGGGGGCGCGCATGCCGGCGCGGTTGCGGGTGCCGTCCTATGCGGTCTGGGAGACGATGGTGTTCGTGCTCAACGTGCTCGCCTTCATGCTGATCGGCATGCAGATGCGGCCGATCTGGACGCGGCTCGACGCGGAGGTCCGCTGGGAATATTGCGTGGCGGCCGCCTGGATCCTGCTCACAGTGGTCCTGGTGCGGCTTGCCTGGATCACGTTCTACCGCGCGACGCTGCGCGTCCTGATCGCGCACGGGCTCTATCATCCGAAGGATCCCAAGCAGGTTGCCTCGCCGAAGGGTGGCCTCATCATCTCCTGGTGCGGCATGCGCGGTCTCGTCACGCTCGCCACCGCCTTCGCCCTGCCGGAAAGCTTCCCCTATCGCGACTTCATCGTCTTCATCGCCTTTGCGGTGGTGCTGGGCTCGCTGGTCATCCAGGGCCTGACGCTGCGGCCGCTGATTCTCGCCTTCGGCCTCAAGGACGACGATCCCGTCGGTATCGAGGTCGCGCGCGCCCGCGCAGTCGCCTATCGCGCCGCGCTCGATGCGATCGAGGACGATCCGTCGGAGGAGGCGGAAATCCTGCGGCTCGAATACCGCGCCATCCTGATGCAGGCCGACGACGATCCGCACGGCGGCATCGCCAGCGGCGAATTGCCCGCCGATCCGCTGCGCCGCCGCGCCATCGAGGCCGCGCGCAAATCGATCCTCGGCCTTCGCGATACCGAAGTGATCGGCGACGACGCGTTTCACCGGATCGAGGAAGAGCTCGATCGCGCAGAGTTGAGCGCGGGCGGTTAAACTCCGCTCGAGCGTTGAGCGGCGTCCCGGCCTATCCAGGTGGTCAGGAGCTTGAACCAAACACCGCCTCTCCAGACTCATTCCAGATGACGACCTTGATCGACGACCGTCGTGTACGCGCGCGTGATGCGTCGCCTGCACGATATTTTTATCTCAATATGGCACTGGCCTGCGCGGCCACCGCGTTTCTCGGCTTCGCGCCGACCTATTTCGTACCGCTCGCGCAGCGGACGTTTTCCGCGAGCCCGGTGATTCATTTTCACGGACTCCTGTTCTTCACCTGGTCTCTCTATTTCGTGATCCAGACCTGGCTCGCGGCGTCGGGCCGCGTGGTCAATCACCGCGCGCTCGGGATTGCCGGCGTGTCGCTTGCGACCGCGATGACGATCTTCGGCTTCCTCGCCTCGGTGCACGTGATGCAGCACGCCGCCGCACTTGGGCAGAAGGATGCCGGCATCGGCTTCTCGATCGTGCCGATGAGCGGCATCGCGTTCTTCGCGGTGGTGTTCGTGCTCGCGATCATCAACACGCGAAAGCCCGAGATTCACAAGCGCCTTATGCTGCTTGCCGCGGTCTCGATCCTCGACGCCGCGATCGCGCGCTGGTTCATTACCTTCCTCGCGCCTCCCGGACCGCCCGGCCCGCCGCCGGTGCCCGTCACGATCGCCCCGGCCGTGGTCGCTTCGCTCCTGCTCGTCGTCGCTATGGTGCGCGACTGGCGCACCGATGGCCGCGTGCACCCGGTCTACATCTACGGTACGCTCGCGCTGCTGGCGGTGAAGGTGCTGAACTGGCCGATCAGCGAGAGTGCGGCGTGGCATTCGTTTGCCGGAGGCATCCTGGCGCTGGCGCAGTAGTCACCGCTGTCGTCCCGGACAAGCGCAGCGCAGATCCGGGATCCATAGCCACAGGACGTGGTTTGGCGAAGACTCGGAGTTGCTAGCTCGCGCGGCAACTTCGTCCTGTGGCTATGGGTCCCGGGTTCGCGCTTTGCGCGTCCCGGGACGACGAAGGAAATTGGAGCTACGCCCCCGCCTTGCACGTGATCCCGCCGTCGACCACCAGCTCGATCCCCGTCACATATTTCGACTCGTCCGACGCCAGGAACAGCGCGGCATTGGCGACGTCCCAGGCCTCGCCCATGTGCCCCATCGGCACCTGCGCATCGCGCGCGCGCCACATCGCTTCGACGTCGCCCTTGGCGTAGCTGTTCGCGAGACCCGCGGAATGCTCCACCATCGGCGTCTTCATCAGGCCGGGCAGGATTGCATTCACCCGCACATGGTTCTTCGCGAACTCGATCGCGGTGGAGCGCGTCAGCTGGTTCATTGCCGCCTTGCTGGCGTTGTAGCTGACATAGGAAATCCCGACATGCCGGATCGAGGCGATCGAGGAGATGTTGATGATCGAGCCGCCGCCCTGCTTCACCATCACGGGGACGATGTGCTTCATGGCGAGATAGGCGCTCTTGAGGTTGACAGTGAAGACGCGGTCCCAGCTCTCCTCGGCGACCTCGACCACGCTGCCCATCTCGGCGATGCCGACATTGTTGTCGAGCACATCGATGCGGCCATAGGCTTTCAGGCACGCCGCCACCATCGCCTCGATCTCGCTCGCGCGCGAGACGTCCGCGGTGAAGGCAGTCGCATTGCCGCCCTCACCCGTGATGATCTTCGCGGTCTCCTCGGCTGCGGCACCGTTGCGATCGACGCAAAACACCTGCGCGCCCTCGCGCGCAAAGGTCACCGCGGTCGCCTTGCCGTTGCCCCAGCCGGGCCCGATCGAGCCGGCGCCCACCACCATCGCAACCTTGCCCTTGAGCCGATCCATCGCGTGTCTCCCGTGTTGTTGTTAATTGTAGCCCGGGCGTGGCGAGCTACGGATCGTTACAGACCTTCATCGTGGTGACGTTAGCACCGATGGGATGCCCGACAATCTCCGAAAGAGTCCGGCAGCTTCCATCATGGCATAACCGCCATTCCCCGGCCGCGCCGGAATTGCCAAGCACGACCTCCTGCATCGGTGCACGCTGCGGCTGCCATTGAAACCAGCCGTCGACGAGGCGCGCCTCGGGCGGCGGCTCCATGCCGGGCCCGGTGCCTTTGACCCGCGCCTGCACCAGGTCGAGGCCGGCAGGCGTGACGCGCCAGTCCTCCTGCCAGTCGACCTTCGCGATCGAATGCGTCCACACCAGCGTGAAGGCGGAAAGCGCCAGCGCTTTCACGCCACCCGCTGTTGCGAAGCAGAGGCTCACGCGGCTTCGACGACGGCGGGCGGACGCTGCCGCCACTGCCACAGCAAGAGCGCGGCGGAGAGCACGAAGCCGGCGGTGTCGCTGAAGGCGAAGTCACCGAGCAGGCAGAGCGCGGCTCCGAGCGCGAGCACGCGTTCGAGCAGCGTCATGCGCGTGAACAGAAAACCGATCGCGACCATGCCGAACAGGCCGATCGCCACCAGCGCCTTGAAGGTCGCGAGCGCCACCGCACCATAGAAGCCGAGCTTGGCCGCCATGGGATCGCCGGCCTGCAGCATCAGCGCCGGCGAATAGACGAAGATGAACGGAATGACGTAGCCGGCTAGCGCGATACGCATCGCCTCCCAGCCGATCTTGTCCGGATTCTCCTTCGCGATCGGCGCCGCCGCCAATGCGGCGAGTGCCACCGGCGGCGAGAGGTCGGCCATGATGCCGTAATAGAACGCGAACATGTGGCTCGCGATCAGGGGCACGCCGAGCTTCGCCAGCGCCGGCGCGGCGAGCGCGGCGGTGATGATGTAGGTCGGGATGGTCGGAATGCCGGTGCCGAGCAGGATCGACAGCAGCATGGTCATGATCAACGCCAGGAACAGGCTCTTCTCGCCGAGACCGATCACCCAGCTGCCAAAAATGGTGCCGACGCCGGTCTGCGACATCATGCCGATGATGACGCCGACGATGGCGCAGGCCATACCCACCGTAATCGCCGACTTCGCACTCTCGGCCAGCGCATTGCGGCATTCGCGCAAGGCCGCGAACCCGCCGCGCACGAACGCCGTGATCACGATCAGCCCGACGACGACGCTCGCGACCGGCACGATCTGGAGACCGTCGCGCGACAGCGCGCCGACGACGAGCGCAAGTCCGATCCAGAAGATGGAGCGGACGACCATCGAGGAGGCGCCGGCCGTGATGCTGGCGCCGAGGATCAGTGTCACCGTGAGCGCAAGGCCCATGCTGCCAGCATAGAGCGGCGTAAAGCCCTCGAACAGCATGTAGACGAGCGCCGCGAGCGGCAGCACGAGATACCAACGCGTCACCAGCGCCTTCCAGGCGCTCGGAATCTCCGAGCGCTTCATGCCGACGAGGCCGTGCTTGCCGGCTTCCAGATGCACCATCCAGAAGGCGGACGCGAAATAGAGGATGGCGGGGATCGCCGCCGCCTTGACGATTTCCGAGTACTGGACGCCGAGCGTCTCCGCCATGATGAAGGCGACCGCGCCCATCACCGGCGGCATGATCTGCCCGCCCATCGAGGCCGTCGCCTCGACACCGGCGGCAAAGGCGCGGCGATAGCCGAACCTGATCATCAGCGGAATCGTGAACTGGCCGACGGTGACGACGTTGGCGACGCCGGAGCCGGAGATGGTGCCCATCATGCCCGAGGCGAACACCGCAACCTTCGCAGGTCCGCCGCGCGTCCTGCCGAACAGGCCGAGCGAGACATCGGTGAAGAGCTGGATCATGCCGGCGCGTTCCAGGAACGAGCCGAACAGGATGAACAGGAAGATGTAGGTCGCCGAGACGTAGATCGGCACGCCGTAAAAACCTTCGGTGCCGAACGACAGATGCGTGACGATCTGGTCGAAGTCGTAGCCGCGATGGTTGAGCGGCGACGGCAGATATTGCCCGAAGAACCAGTAGACGAGACACGCGCCGCACATCAGCGGTAGCGCCGCGCCCATCAGGCGCCGCGTGCCCTCGAAGATCAGCACCGCGAGCAGCGTGCCGACCGCGAGATCGAGCCGCGTCGGATCGCCGTCGCGCGCAATCAGGTCGGCATAGAAGATCCATTGATAGAGGCCGCAGAAGAAGCCGGCGCCGCCGATCACCCAGCCAAGCGCGCGACCGACATCGCTCTTCGCGGTGAAGTTGGCGATCAGGCCGAAAGTGAGGAGAACGAGGAAACCGACATGTACCCCGCGCACCACCTGGCTCGGCAGATAGTTGAAGGCGGCGACATAGAGCTGGAAGGTGGCGAAGGCAATGCCGATCCAGTAGGCGAGAGTGCCCCACCAGCCCGGACCAAAACCTTCCGGAAAACCGTGCTCGAAATTGTCGAATTCAACCTTGATAGGCCCTGCGGAGCCCTCTGCCTGCAACATCGATATGTCCCCGAGCCCTTATGGTGCGTCATTATAACATTGGCAGTGCCACCGCACGCGTCATGGCCGGGCTTGTCCCGGCCATCCACGGCCTACGGTGTCGCCAAGAACGTGGATGCCCGGGACATCTGCGCGAAGACGCGCTTCGCGCTTTTGCCCGGGCATGACGACACGAATGGAGCTGATCTTACTTGATCAGCCCTTTTTCCTTGTAATAGCGGATCGCGCCGGGATGCAGCGGAACCGGGCTGCCGGTGGCGGCCGCCTCGAGCTTGATCTCCTTGCCCGCGGCATGGGCGTTCTGCAATTCGGGCAGCGACTCGAAGATCAGCTTGGTCATCTGGTAGGCGAGGTCGTCCGACACCGCGGAGCTCGTCACGAGATAGTTGACCACGGCCGCGGTCGGCACGTCCTTCTCCTGGCCGGTATAGGTATTGGCCGGAATGATTGCCGAGATGAAGGGCGGGCCGATCTTGTCGATGGTCTCCTTCGGCACCGACACCACGGTGATCGAGGCCGAACTCGAGAGATCCTTCAGCGAGGCGACGCCAAGGCCGGCCGATTGAAGCGTCGCGCCCAACTGGCGGTTCTTCATGAGGTCGACGGATTCGGCGAACGGCAGATATTCGACCTTGCCGAGGTCCTTATAGGTCATACCTGCGGCCGCGAGGATCGCACGGGAATTGAGCTCGGTGCCCGACTTCGGCGCGCCGACCGAGAGGCTCTTGCCCTTGAGGTCTGCGAGCGTCTTGATGCCCGATTCGGCGGTCGCGACAATCTGGATGTAGTTCGGATAGATCGCGCCGATGGTGCGCAGCTTGTCCAGCTTGGACTTGAAGCCGGCTTCCTCGTCGCCCTCCCAGGCGGCTTTGAGCGAGTCACCCAGCGTGAACGCAATTTCACCGCGGCCCTGCTGGAGCAGGATCAGGTTCTCGACCGACGCCTTGGTGGCCTGCACCTGCGTCTTCACATTCGGAATCTTGTCGCCGTAGATCTTTCCGATCGCGACCCCGAGCGGATAGTAGACGCCGGAGGTGCCGCCGGTCAGCACGTTGATGAAGGATTGCGCATGCGCGCAAGGTGCCGACGCCGCCAGGGCAAGAGCCGCGGCCGCGCCGAAAATCGTCCGTTTCATGGTTGTTGTACTCCCCAAACCGGCCGGGAAATTGGCCGGATGGGGGAAGCGGGTCAACCCATCCAAAAGTCACAACAGGACTGCGGTAAACGGCTGACCCGGCTCGATTTTTGGGGAACCCGCGGGTGCGGCGAGGTGGCGCAATCAGGGTCTGGCGCGTGTCTCGCCCTCGCCGGCAAGCCTTACTGGCAAGCTCTTGCTGGCAAGCCCTTATTGGAAGGTCATGTCCAGGCACTTGGAGATGTCGGAGCCGAGGCCGGAGGAGATGATGATGCAGCCGCGCACCTTCTGCGCGGTGACGTCGGCGGCCCAGACCGAATAGCCGCCGGGGCCGAAGAACGAGTTGGTGTTCGGCGGTTCGGTCTCGGTCGCGTCGAAATCGTATTTGCCGTCGGTCTCGAAGATGCGCGGCTTCTTGGTGCAGCCGCCGTCGGTCTGGACGTTGATGACTTCCTTGTTGTCGCGGGTCAGCGCCAGCGAGACCTGGCAGCGGAAATATTCCGAGGTCTTGGTGTTGAACAGGTAGGTGTAAGACTTGCAGGTCGCGGTGTTCAGCTTGCCCGGGGCGAGGCCACGGCTGCACGAAATCCGCTGGTTGTGGCTGAGTTGGTAGTCATCCGCCCGGGCGACGGGCGCCAGCGCCGTCACCAACAGCGCGGCGGCTGAGCAGGCTTTCACGACTTGGTTCATCCGAATCATCCCCCTACCAATATTTTTGTCGAATTGCGTTCTAGACTGAAAGCGGAACATAGTCGCGCGGGGACGAAGGGAAAATCACAAACTGCTGGGCAGGACGTGATGCGCTGCGGCGCTTTCGCAAATTGACCTGTAAACGCCGTTCGTGATTTGTTCAAGATGGCAACCCCAACGATGGGGAGGATGGGATGATGGCATTTTCAACGAAGACATTTGCACTTGCACTCACAGCAACGCTCGGCGCATTCAGCGCACCCGCATTGGCGCAGACCGCGGCAACGCCCTGGGAGCTCAAGCCCGACACCGGCTATGCCTATGACAAGGACGGCAAGACCTTCTCCTACAAGATGGGCACCAACAATGCCGGTGAACTCCTGAAGGGCGCCAAGAAGGTGCCGAAAGGCACGCTGTTCTTCATCGGCCACAACGGCCAGCTCTACATGCGCAGCGGCCCGTATCTCGAAGGCGACGGCAAGTTCAAGTTCGGGTCGGATCAGTAAGGGGCGACGGCCAACCCAAGCACTCGGTGTCATCACCCGCCTTGTGCGCGCTTGCGCACTGGGGCGGGTGATCCAGTATTCCAGAGGCCGTTGTGCTTCAATCGAGAGGCTGCGGCGTACTGGATGCCCCGGTCAAGCCGGGGCATGACAGCGGAGGATGTGGCAGCGAGGACTAGAACGCCCCCGCCAGCTCCCGTGCGCCGGCATTGTTGCTGTTCGAGTCCATCCGCGTATCCGTCACCGCCAGCAGCTTGGCCACCGTGTTGTGGCGGATCGCGACCGGGTTGCGCTCGTAGCCGCCGCGCTGGAAGAAGTTCGAGGTCGGCACCTGCTCGCGCATCGCCTGCGGCATCGTCACCATGTCGAGGCCGGTGCCGTCGCCGGTGAGGTTCATCATCTCGAGCTCGGCGGCGGTGAGCGGCCGGGTGTAGCCCTTGGTGCGCGCGAACAGCACCGAAGTCAAAAGCTTATGGGTTTGCAGCATCGGGCCGATATCGATGTCCAGCACCATGGCATGCATGGCCCAGCCCTGCGCGGTGTTGCCGATCTTCTCGTGCTCCGACCAGGTGTCCGGCACCGATTTCGCCTGCGCCACCATCTTCTTCAGCACGGCAAGCTTGTGCTCGAGCGGCTGGCGCGCCGGCCCGGACGTCCGCGCCACCTTGTCGGAAAGCGCGCGGATGAGTTCATGGCCCTGCTCGGCCAGCAGCTCGACGCTGTTGGTGGTCAGGAGCTGGTTGTAGCCCATCGCGGTCGAGATCGCGCGCTTGCCGCCATGCTCAATACCCGCCTGCACGTCGTAATTGCCGGTGCCGCCGGTCTCGAACGAATAGACCCGCACCGCCTGCTCGCGCGTCAGCCCCGAGGCGAGCGCGTAGCGCGCATAGGCGCGCTTGAACTCGACCTCGCTGGACGGCCGCTGCGGCGTGAACTGATAGAGCTCGCGTGCCGCCTGCAGGAGATCGGCGACCACCGGTATCGGCTTTCTGGTCGGACGATCCGGCGTTTCTTCCGGCTCCGGATTCACCGGCCGCTTCGGCCCGTTATAGAGCGGCGGATGCTGCAGCACATAATCGTCAAGCGTCACCTGCTGTCCGCTGCGCCGCTTGGCGTTGCGGCCTTTCCGCTTCTCGGAGATCTGGCTCCAATAGGCACCCGCCTCTTCGTCGAAGGCCCCGCGCGCCGCCTGATATTCCTGCAGCTTGCGGCGATATTCGAGCACGGCCGGCGACGCGCCACCCTGCGCAAAGAACTGCGACAGCAACTGGGCCTTGGCATCGCGGACGGCCGGCGGCAGCGCGTCGGCCTCGCCGCCTCGCGCAGTGGGCGCGAGCAGGACGAGCGCGAATGGAACTAGCGCGAGATGTTTTCGAATCGAATGATGCATGCTGCCCTCTTAGCAGGCATCCGGTAACCGTCACGTTAACGCGCCGTTTACCATCGTCACTTCCAGGCGAACACCGGCTGTTCCAGCTCGGTGACGCGGGTGTGACGTCCCGCCAGCACCTCACGGAACTGGTAGATCAGCGCCGCGGTCGGCGCGTGGATCAGGCTCTTCTCGTGATGGAAGCGGATCACGCGGCGGGAGCTTTCGGGAATCGCGATGAAGTCGAACGCGTCTTCGCGCTCGATCGTCGCGAGCGCGATGCGGTGGACCGAGGCGACCTCATCCGGGTTCGGCCGGATCGCGGCACTGTCGGCCGTCCAGACCACCACCGGCGTGATCAGATAGCCGGAGCGAGTCGGATAATCGTCGAGCGTGCCGAGCACCTCCGCATGCGAAAGGCGGAGGCCAAGCTCCTCATCAAGCTCGCGCAGCGCCGCTTCGACCGGCGTCTCGCCGGCATCGCAGCGGCCGCCCGGCAAGGCCCATTGGCCGCGATGGGCGCGCAGGTGTGACGCGCGCAGCGTGAGCAGGAATGCGGTGTCATCGCCGTCACTCGCCGCGGTCAGCGCGACCGCCACCGCGGCGTGCTTCAATGCGGCGGGCGCATCATCCTCCGGCAGGCGCGTGAAGGCCGCGCAGGCAGCCGCGATATTCCGCCGTGTGGCATCGTCGAACGGTCTCATGATGCTTGACTACACCACGTCAGGCCCCGATGAAATGAGCTCGCAAGGCCCGCGCAGCAATGGACGACGACATGACCAACAAGGCCGCCGCAAGGCTCAAATCGGACGGCTGGAGCATCCTGGAGACCACGGGCTTCCTGCACCTGATCGGCCCCTTGTGGGAGCGCAAGGTCGACGGCCATTACGAATTCGCGCTCGCCACCGAGGACAAGCACCACAATCGCCGCGGCATGGTCCAGGGCGGCGTGATGATGACGTTCGCGGACCGCACCTGCGGCATGACCGCCCGCTACGTTTCCGGCAAGGAATTCATGGCGACGGTGCAGCTCGACACCCATTTCGTCGAGGCCGGGCAGATCGGCGACATCCTGATCTCCCGCCCCCGCGTGGTGCGCTCGACGCGCAGCCTCATCTTCATGAGCACCGAAGTCACCGTCGACGGCCGCTGCATCGTGATGGCGAATGGCGTGTTCAAGATCTTGAAGGGGCCGGGGTAGCGGCGCGCGGTCGGGCTGCCGCTCCAACCACACCCACCGCCGTCATTCCCGGCGAAAGCGGGGAATCCAGTACGCCGCGGCCTATCGGTTCAATCTTTGCCTCCTCGGAATACTGGATCGCCCGATCAAGTCGGGCGATGACAGCTGAGAGTTTGGCAAGCGGCCTCCCCAATCTCGTCATTGCGAGCGCAGCGAAGCAATCCAGTATCTCTCCGCGGATGCATCTCTGGATTGCTTCGCTGCGCTCGCAATGACGGAATTAGCTGGCTATGCTGCCAGCTTCGATAGCGTTGAGGAAACAGCCCATGCAATACCGCCAGCTCGGCCGCACCGGCCTGAAAGTCTCGCCGATCTGTCTGGGCACCATGATGTTCGGCGGGCCGACCGATGAAGCCGCATCAAACCGGATCATCGCGAAAGCGCATGAGGCCGGGATCAATTTCATCGACACGGCGGATGCCTATTCGAAGGGCGCATCCGAGGAGGTCGTCGGCCGCGCCATCGGCAACAACCGGCACGCCTGGGTGCTCGCCACAAAACTCGCCAACCCCATGGGTGACGATCCCAACCGTGTCGGCCTGTCGCGGCGCTGGGTGTTGCAGGCCGCCGATGAGAGCCTGAAGCGGCTCGGCACCGACCACATCGACATCTACTATCTGCACAAGGAAGACCATGCGACACCGCTGGAGGAGACGGTGCGCGCGATGGGCGATCTGATCCGCGCCGGCAAGGTGCGCTATTTCGGCGTCTCGAACTACCGCGCCTGGCGCGTCGCCGAGATCTGCAACATCTGCGACCGGCTCGGCATCGACCGGCCCGCGGTGAGCCAGCCCTATTACAACGCGATGAATCGCATGCCGGAGGTCGAGCACTTCCCGGCCTGTTCCTACTACGGCCTCGGCATCGTGCCCTACAGCCCGCTGGCGCGCGGCGTGCTCACCGGCAAGTACAAGCCCGACGCCGCGCCGGACAAGGAGACACGCGCCGGCCGCAACGACACCCGCATGATGCAGACGGAATGGCGACCGGAATCGCTCCAGCTCGCGCAGGAGATCAAGACCCACGCCGAGAAGAAAGGCATCACCGCCGGCCAGTTCGCGGTCGCCTGGGTGCTGAACTCCGCCTTTGTCAGCTCGATCGTCGCCGGCCCACGCACCGAGGAGCAGTGGGACGGCTACATCCGCGCGCTCGACTACCGCTTCACGGCGAATGACGAGGCGCTGATCGACCGGCTGGTCGTGCCGGGCCATCCCTCGACGCCGGGCTACAACGACCCCGCCTATCCGATCGAGGGACGCCGCGCGCGGACGGCTTGAGAGCTGAAGACGATGACGGCGCACGAAGACCGCTACGGCCTTTCACTCTCGACGTCTTCGCACGAGGCGGCAAGCGCCTATCGCGAAGGCGTCGATCTCATGCTGGCCGGTTGGACCGGTACGGCGGAGGCGCTGGAACGCGCGATTGCGGCCGATCCGGATTTCGCGCTTCCCCATATCGCCCGCGCCCGCGTGCATGCCTTCTATCAGCAGGGCGACCTCGCGCGGCAGAAGGCGGCACGCGCGCGCGAGCTCACAGCGAAACGCGGCACGGAGCGCGAGCGCTCGCATGTCGAGACGCTGGCGCTTGCGATCGAGGGCCGGCTGCCCGAGGCCATCGCATCGACGCTGAAGCATGTCGAGAGCTGGCCGCGCGACGCTGTGGTGCTGTCGCTGCCGCTCGGCGCGTTCGGCCTGTTCGCGTTTTCCGGCATGCCCGATCACGACCGCGCCCGGCACGAGCTGTGCGAGCGCGTCGCGCAGCATTATGGCGAGGACTGGTGGTTTCTCACCATGTCCGGCTGGGCGATGACGGAGAATGGCGACGTCGCGCGCGGCCGCGGCGTCACCGAGCGCGGTTTTGACCTGCGCCGCCAGAATGCCCACGCCGCGCACGCCGTGCTGCATGCGATGTTCGAGGACGGCTCGATCGACGCGGCTGACCGTCTCGTCGACGCATGGATCCCCTCTTACGACCGTACCGGCATCCTGCACGGCCATATTCGCTGGCACCAGGCGCTCGGCGCGCTCGAGCATGGCGATGCGGCGCGCGCGCTTGCGATCTATGCCGACGTACTTCGGCCCTCCGCCACGAAGGCGCCGCCGCTCAACGTCGTCACCGACGGCGCCTCGCTGCTCTGGCGCCTGTCGGCTTACGGCCACACCGTGCCGGAAGCGCTCTGGCTCGAGGCCGATGCCACCGCGCAAAAACTGTTTCCAAAATCGAGCCTGCCCTTTGCCGACGTCCACATGGCACTGTTCGCTGCGGCGACGCAGAACCAGGAGGCGCTCGCCGCGCGCCTCGCGGCGATCGAGCAGCGGCTCGGCGACGGCAGGCTGCCGGCCGGTCCCGTGGTGCCGGCAATCTGCCGTGCGCTCGTGGCCTTTGCCCGCGAGGATTACACCTCATGCGTGCGAACGCTCGGGCCCGTCCTCGGCGAGGTCGTGCGCATCGGCGGCAGCCATGCCCAGCGCGAACTGATCGAGGATACCTACATCGTCGCGCTCATGCGCAGCGGCGAGCTGCCCCGCGCCCGCGCGCTGCTCGACGCCCGCCTGCACCGCCGGCCCTCGCTTCGCGATACGCGCTGGCAGGCGGCGACCGTTTAGCTCTGCCACGAAAAAAACATCGGTCTGGCAGCAAGTGGCCTGCTAGGACGGGATGGGGCGATCGGATGAATCGCCGATGGGTGGTGCGGTGGTATTCCAGTCGGGTTTAGCTGAACAAACGGGATCGCAACCAATTTGTGGTTCGCTCGTTGTTGAGCGGAACTTTTCCGCCGCCGTGGCCCCCTGGCATACGAGCCTGATGATGCGCCTCCGCCGACCGGTCCTCGCCGCGGCCCTCGCGACTCTCGCAAGCCCTTGTTTTGCCGAGTCTTCCGCGCCCATCCCCGTCAACAACCCGCCGGCGCAGAACGCCTTCATCGACCTGCTGGCGCTGATGTCGGGCCACTGCAAGACGCTGAAGGTCGCGGGGCGCACCTTCGCGTGCAAGACGGTGGCTTACGCCCATGGTGACAAGGGCCGGGTCAATTTCGCGGTCGCCGTCGACGATCCCTCCGACGCCAACCATGTCGTGTCGTTCTCCGGCGAGAACGGCCAGCGCGCGGACGACAATTCCTACGAGCTGCGAATCGACCGCATGCTGCTCAATTCCAAGGACCGGCCCAAGGTCGACGGCCTGCCGGTGCCGGCCGAGCAGACCTCGACCGGCGTCTGCCGCCAGACCGGCAATTTCGCCGCAAGGAAGGTGACGGACGTCACCTGCACGGCGACCGACAGCGAGGGCCGCCGATACGAGCTGCTGTTCGTCTCCGACGGCAAGCCGGTGAGCGTACGTCGCATCCGGCAATCGTCGCCATCGATCCAGGATCCGTTCAAGTAACGGCATCATCCGCTGCTGCCGGCATGTATGATCGCGCCATGCTTTGGAGCGATTCATGACGCGCGACCGCCTGTTTCTGCTGCGCCCTGGCTTCGAGGACCCCGCCTTTCCGGGTCAGCGCTTCTATTGCTGGCATTGCGCGCTGATCGAGGGCGTGCTCGCCTCGTTTCCGCAGCTCGCCGAACAGCTCGACGTTGAGCGCATCGCATGGCCGCGGCCAAGGCTGCCGGTGATCGCGCTGGTCGGCGAGGAGAACCAGTCGCTGCCGCTGCTCGTGCTGGCCGACGGGACGACGTCGCCGCATCAGACCGGCAGTCACCACGGCCGCACCTTCATTGCCGACAAGGACGCGATCCTCGCCGCGCTCACTGAACGCCACGGGTTTCCCGATCCGCATCCGTGAGGGCCGAGCACGCGCGCAGCTCTCCGTGTCCCGGACGCAGTGCGGCGCGTAGCGCCGCTCCGCAGAGCCGGGGCACGAGAGCTGTCGCGAAACGAGGGAAAATCGACATTGCCTGCCACGTCGGTCGCCCCGCATACTTCGCGCAGCAAGCAAGTCTGGAAGCCGCTCCTTATGTCCCACTCCCTCCCCGCCCTCGTCGTCGTCGACGTCCAGCGCGCATTCGACGAATGGGAGGCGGCCGGCAAGCGGCGCAACAATCCGGACGCGGTGGCGCGCATCGCCGATCTGCTGAAGGCATTCAGGAAGCGCGGCGCGCCGATCTTCCACATCCGCCACGAGGGCACGAAGCCGAATTCGTCGTTCCTGCCGCAAAGCTCCGGCTACGCGGTCAAGGACGAGGCGCGCGAAGCGCCGGGCGAGGCGGTGGTCGTCAAGCGCGTCAACAGCGCCTTCATCGGCACCGATCTCGAGACACGCCTGCGCGCAGGCAACATCACGACGCTGGTAATCTGCGGCGCCACCACCAATCATTGCGTCGAGACGACGACGCGGATGGCCGGCAATCTCGGCTTCGACGCGAGCCTCGTGCGCGATGCGACCTGGACCTTCGACCGGATCGGACCAGATGGCGACAAGCATTCGGCTGAAGAAATTCATGCGATGACGCTGTCGAATCTCAACGACGAATTTGCGCGCATCGTCGCCGCCGCCGACGTGATCGCTTCGCTCGAAGCGATGCGACAATAGATCGCGCCACATCATTCACACGTCGATCGGAACTACGTCTGCGTCGTTTCGACGCCCGCACTGGCCGGAACGCAGCGGACAGCCATCTGTTATCACGCGACTTCTCAACTGGAGTGATGACATGAAGTATCTCTTTGTCGCGATGGCTGTAGGTGCTGCGGCGCTCGCCGGCGGATCCACGGCCAACGCGGCGGGCAAGGCCAGCGCGAAGCAGAACGCGCCAGCCGGCCAGTCCACCGACATCAGCGCGCAGCACAGGCACCACCACCACGGCCATCGCCATCACCAATGGCGCCATCACCACCACGGCTATTATCGTCCGCACTACCGGAACTATGGCTATTACCCGCGGCACCACGGCTATTACGGCGGCGGACCGTACGGCTATTATGGTGGCGGAGGTCCCGGCGTGACGTTCAGCTTCGGCGGCGGCCGCTGGTGAGAGTTAAGGCCCGCCTTGTGCGGGCCTTTTTTCATCCCCGCAAAATCATCTCTGCGGTCTCCAGCCCGCTCGCCAGCGCCGCCTCGACTGTCCCCATGTCGCGGCCGCGATAGAGCGCTTCGCCGGAGAACAGTACCGGACCGTCGGCGCGCGCAAGGATCGCCTGGGCCTCGCGCGTCCGCGGCGTCGCCCAGGAATAGGCGCCGCGGGCGAAGGGATCGTGCAGCCAGTTGGTCGCCGCAGCCGCCACGAGATCGCGCGCGATGTCGTCGCGCGACACGCCGAAGATGACCGCAAGCGAATCGACCCCGGCATCGATCAGCCCTTGCCGATCGAGCTTCGCAAGCTCGGCCGTGCGCGGCCCGCCGAACCAGCCGGTGAGCACGGGATGCTGGTCCGGATGCCGCGTCCACCACACCGGAATCGACTGGTCCGAGAGCAGGAAGGTCATGTCCGCGAGGTCTTCGTTTCGCTCGCGCCACCACGGCCGCGCGAACCGCAGCAGGATTTTTATCACGCTGCCGAAGCCGATATCGTCAGCTGCCGCAGCCTTCGCGCGTGCGGGCTCCGGAAGCGCGATCTCGCGCAACAACGGCAGCGGGACGGTGAGGATCGCGCGATCACAGCCATGCACGTCGCCGCCGGCACAGCGGACGGCCAGCGCGCCGCCCGTCTCCTCGATCGCCGACACCGCGCGGCCGAAGCGAAACGTCACGCCAAGCCCGCGGCACTCGCTCGCCAGAAAATCGATCAGCGCGCCGTAGCCGCCGACGATGCGCGCTTGGGTGTGATGCCCGCCGTCCATCCATTCCTCGCGCAGCGCCAGCGTCGAGGCGCGCTCGGGGTCGGCGGCGTCGTAGCCCTCGACCATGCGCTCGATCGAATGGCGCAGCCGGTCATACCTAGGCCCGGCGAAGTGGCCGCGGAGGAAATCGGCAACCGTGAGATCATCCTTCAACGCCCCTAGCGCGGCGTACAGCTCTGCCTCGTGCGGATCGTGACGGTCTTCGTGGGAGAGCCTCGTGCCGTCAAAGCTCCACTGGGTGCCTTCGATCTCCTGCAGCGACAGCCCCGCCTCGCGCACAAGCTTGCGCGTGACCGGCGCCTCGCCATGGACGAATTCCGCGCCGCCATCGGCGGGGTAGCCGAACTCCGACGCCGGCAGCGGATCGATGCGCCCGCCGCAGCGCTCGCGCGCCTCCAGGATCGTGACCGTCCTGCCCACGCGTGCCAGCTCGCGCGCCGCCATCAGCCCGGCCGCGCCGGCACCGACGATGACGATGTGCTCCAATTGTCCCATGCCGATGCCTTACTTGGGCATCGCTTGCGGGTCGTTCTTGATCAGATACCGCAGCAGCAGAACGCCACTGCCGAGGTCGCGCGTGCTCTCCAGCGTCATCGCGGCGAGCGGCGCGCGCTTGTCGCTGTCCGCGTCCGTCGAATCGAACACGAAGGGTGCGCCCCTGGCGCCATCGATCGCGGGGCTGAGGATCAGGTTGAATTCGTCGATGAGACCGGCGCGCAGGAAGGCCCCATTGGCGACGCCGCCGCCCTCGACCAGCAAGCGCTTCACGCCGAGCTCGCGATTGAGGATGTCCAGCGTCAGCGCCAGGTCGATCTCGGACTTGCCGGCGAAGATGTAGGACACACCCTCGCCGCGCAGCCCGGCCAGATGCGAATCCGGCACGCCCTCGGTCAGCACCACGACGATCGGGTCACCGCCAATGTCTGACCGGCCCCAGCCGATCTTGCCCTGCGCGTCGAGCACGACGCCATAGGTTTTCGCATCGCGCCGCGCGAACCAGCTTTGGCGGGGAAATGTCTCGCCCGCCGTTGCGGGATAGGGCTTGCCCTTGGCGAACTCGGAGCCGGTGACGCGGCCGATCACCCAGGCGTCGCCGCCGAGTTCGTCATGGATCTTCTCGAACCAGTCTGTGCCCGCCCCCTTCGGCCGCCAGCGGCTGGGATGCGTGCGGCCGTCCAGGCTGGAATGCATCAGGCAAATGACGTAGGGCTTCATGCAATTCTCCGGGTACGCTTCAGGCCGCTGATCCATCGCGCCCGGCGCGATCCTTCACGATCACCGCCAGCGGATTGAGCTTGGGCGGCGCGACGAGCTTCAGCGTGTTGCTGTCGTGATGATTGAACGGCGCGCCGCGCACGAACAACTCGGTCTGGATCAGATAGCTCCAGCTTCCGTCATCGTTGAAGGTGATGTCGCAGCGATAGGAATCGGTGCGGAAGGCCTGTTCCAGGAAATCGGTCGAGCAGATTCCGTAAGCCGTGTCGCCGCGCTTCGCCGTGACCGATATCTTCCTGTCATCCGGCCCGGCCTTGCCCGAGGCGAGCAAGACCTGTCCGCGCGGAATCGCGAGCGTCTGCATGATCAGCCCGGTCGCGGGCTCCCACAGCCAATAGCCGACCTGGTCGTGGAAGGTGATGTCTTCCTCGGGCGTGTTGATGTGGATGTGATAGCGCAGCCCGTAAAACAGCTGCGGCCCGTTGGCCTGCGGGTCGATCGGGTCCATGCGGATGCGCTCGATGAAGGTCCGCCGCTCCGGCCCCTCCGCCTTCGGATTGATGTCGATGCCCTTGTCCGCCTGCCAGCTCCCTGCGAGACGGCGGAGCGGGCCGAGATTGGCAAGGCCGTCGGGCGAAACGTCCTCGGGCTCGGTGAAGATGTCGGCGGGAATGGGGAGCATGGGAACCTCGCGTCAAGTTGCGGGGAGCAGCAATAGCACAAGGACGGCGGGAATCGACTGGAATGGAACCAGAGCGCGCGCCGGGTGTTATCTGCGCTTGAGCACGAGCCCTCGAAAGCCGGCTCGAATGGGCAAGGACGCCCGTGTCACGCGTAGCGGGGGATCCGGTGCTGTCTGAGAAGGCTGCTCGGCGGTCGATTGAATTGGGCTTCCTCGCTGACGGAGGCAAGCTGGGCGCGATGATGAGCGCCCGCGACTGGTCGGATTCACCGCTCGGTCATCCCCGCGATTGGTCTCAGGCGCTGAAAACGACGGTCAGCATGCTGCTGGCCGCGCAAGCCCAGATCGTCCTGTTCTGGGGGCCCGACTTCGTCGCGCTCTACAATGACGCCTACGCCCCGGGCATCGGCGCCAATCATCCCCGCGCCCTCGGTCGCCCCGCGATCGAAAACTGGGGCGAGCTGTGGGACGATCTCGAACCGCTGCTATCAGGCGTGCGCCGAACCAGAAAGACATTCGCCGCCAAGGATCGACCGTTCTACGTCGAGCGCCACGGCTACGGCGAAACCAGCTACTGGGACGTCTCCTACTCGGCCGTGCGGGACGATGACGGCTCGGTCGGCGGAGTGCTTTGCATCGTGTCCGAGACGACGGAGCGCGTGCTGGGCGAGACGCGGCTGCGGGCGAGCGAAGCGCGATACAGGGAGCTGACCACGACCCTCGAGCAGCGCGTCGCCGAACGCACCGCCGAGCGTCATTTGCTGGCGACGATCGTGGAAACCACCGACGGACAGATCCAGGCGCTCGATCTCGATTATCGCTGGCTGGCGATCAACACGTCCTGCGCCGATGCCTATCAGCGCATCTACGGCAAGCGGCCGCAGATCGGCGATTCCCTGCAGCAGTTCCTGGCCGACCGGCCCGAGCATCTCGCGGCGGCAACCGCGATCTGGAGCCGGGCGCTGGCCGGCGAAGCCTTCACCAACATCGATGAGTTCGGCGATCCCCGGTTCGACCGCCGCGTCTACGAGATGAAGTTCGAGGCGCTCCGCGCTCCGGACGGCACGCGGATCGGCGCGTTCCTGACCGGGGTCGACGTGACGGATCGCCTGGAGGAGCAGGCGCGGCTCGCGCAGGCCGAGGAAGCGCTCCGCCAGGCCCAGAAGATGGAGGCCATGGGCCAGCTCACGGGCGGCGTCGCGCACGACTTCAACAATCTGCTCACGCCGATCGTCGGCCTGCTCGACCTGTTTCAGCGCAAGGGCATCGGCGGCGAGCGCGAGCATCGCCTCATCGCCGGCGCAGCACAGGCGGCCGAGCGCGCCAAGACGCTGGTTCAGCGCCTGCTCGCTTTCGCGCGCCGGCAACCGCTTCAGGCCATTCCCGTCAACATTGGTCTCCTCGTTGCCGAGATGGGCGACCTGATCTCGAGCACGACCGGGCCGCAGATCCAGGTGACGGTGGACACGCCGGAAGACCTTCCCGCGGCCATGGCCGATCCCAACCAGATCGAGATGGCGATCCTGAACCTCAGCGTGAACGCCAGGGATGCCATGCCCGGCGGCGGCAAGCTGCGCATCTCGGCGAAGGCCCGGACGATTGGAGACTCTCACAATTCGGAATTGGCACCGGGCGCCTATGTCTGCATCTCCGTCGCCGATACCGGCATCGGCATGGACGAGTTCACACTGGCCCACGCCGTCGAACCGTTCTTCTCGACCAAGGGCGTCGGGCGAGGCACCGGTCTTGGCCTCTCGATGGTCCACGGCCTTGCGTCACAGCTCGGCGGCGCGCTGACGATCAGGAGCGCCATGGGGGCTGGGACGACGGTCGAGCTGTGGCTGCCGGTCAGCCACGCCGTCGCGAGCGCCATTGATGCCGTCCCGCAATCAAAACTGCGGCCACAGCCCGTCGGCACGGCTCTGCTGGTGGATGACGAACCGCTGGTGCGCATGAGCACCGCCGAGATGCTGGGCGAGCTCGGCTACAACGTCGTCGAAGCCGCCTCGGCGGAGGACGCGCTTCAGCGCGTCAGGGAAGGCCTGCGGCCGAACCTGCTCGTCACCGACCATTTGATGCCCGGCATGAGCGGAACAGACCTCGGCCTCGCGCTGCGCAATCAATATCCCGAGCTCCAGATCCTCGTCGTGTCAGGCTACGCCAACAACGAGGGCATCACGCCGGACCTGTCGCTGCTGACGAAGCCGTTCCGAAGCGATGAGCTGGCGGCGAGCCGGGCGGGCTTGGCGAAGGCGGGGCGGTAGGCGACGCAAGCGGGCGAGCAGCTCGCATGAGCGAAAGCGACATGCCGGTGCGATGATGTGTATCCGCGATCACGCCGTGATTATCGATGCGCGGGCGACTGTACCCCAGTCCGATCGGAGGAGCCTGGCCTAGCCGACGAACCTCCTCAACCCCAGCCGCATCTACTTCAACGCCAGACTCTGGGCGTGAACTGAGAAGACCGAGGTGGAGGCCCGCCGGTTCACGCTGGCGGGCTCGCTACGTTCTGAGAGCGTCAACCGCGTGGGCGACGAGAACGCCGATGCTGAGTACGATCAGGCAAATAATCGCCGCTTGAAATAACATCGGAGTAAATCCCGTGGGCCAGGGTCGGCTTTTATAAGCCCTCACATTCCGCCAGCATTTGGCCACCCAGAAGGCGCTTCGGTGTCCGCCTCGTTACAAGTATGCAAGGTTCATTGGCCTTGCGCGACGACGTCTCACTCCTTCAAAGCGGTGCGAGAATCTACCAGACGATCAGCAGCACAACGATTACTGACATGGCGTAGATAGTCCTGCGGCCGATCCGGTTCATTCAAGAACCTCATATTCAAACGCCACGCCCTCGGGATCGTTCTCCCCGAACCATGTCTCTGCGGCTCCATCTGGCGCGACATCGGCGCCCGCCTGCCGCAGGCGGCGCAGATGAAACGGGGCTCGATATCCGAAAGCCGTACGTCATCCGGCCAGCGGTCCGCATTCAAGGACACGCAATGGCAATTGTTACGTTTACCTACAAGCGGTTCCGAGCCTGAATAGCATGAGCGCTTTTCGCGCCAGGTAGCATCAATAAACGCCCCAGCGTCTGGCAAGGGCTTTTACTGGCGGTATTCCCCTCGCGCCGCCAGTATATTCACCTCCATCCATCCA
The DNA here is from genome assembly GCF_052075935.1 of Bradyrhizobium sp. 215_C5_N1_1. Lineage (NCBI taxonomy): Bacteria > Pseudomonadati > Pseudomonadota > Alphaproteobacteria > Hyphomicrobiales > Nitrobacteraceae > Bradyrhizobium > Bradyrhizobium sp. 215_C5_N1_1. The sequence goes on from NZ_CP197228.1 coordinate 8,080,815, forward strand.
CGGAGATCGATATGCATCGTGTCGCTCCGATGCTGACGTTACTCACTGCCGCTGTATTCCTTGCTTTTTTGGAGCCAGTCCGAGCTGCCGAGGCGGATCGATACTGCCTGCGAGGTCGCAATTGGGGCTTTCCGGGCAATTGTCAGTTCGCCACCCGCTCGCAATGCCTGGCTGCTGCTTCTGGCACGAACGCATATTGCGGCATCAACCCGCGCTATGCCGCTCCGCGGCGGCGCTAATCACCGCTCGGAGCTATTCGGCGGCACGGCATGGCAGAAGCAGTCAATCAAGGGAAGGCCCCCGATGCGAAAGCTTGCACTGTTCGTCATCCTGCTCTCGTTCGCAGGAATGGTCCCTTCCAGCGAATCATTTGCTCAGAGTGCGCTTCGAGGTGCCGTCATCGGTGGTGCTGTTGGTGGTCGCCGCGGCGCTGCCATAGGGGCGACGGCCGGAGCCATCGCGGGCGCCCACCGGCGACATCAACATTGGCATCGATATTATTGGAGGAACGGCAACTGCTGGTACCGCTCGACCAGCGGAAGGTCGCACCGCGTGTCGCATCGGTACTGCCGTTGAGCCTTCGCGTAGCGGGCCGTGCGACTGGCCTACAGGAAAGATCGAGAACGGCAACTCAATAAGGGGATCGCAATGTTCTTCGCTCAGGAAGGATTCACATATCGAAATTTTCTGATGGATATAATTGCTGTATTCGCATTTGTCGTTTGGTTCTGGCTGCTCATTGTCATCTATGGCGACCTGTTCAGGCGCCACGACATTTCCGGATGGGGTAAGGCACTGTGGGTGCTTGCACTTGTTCTGACCTCCTACCTCGGCATCTTTGCTTACCTCATCACCCAAGGCAGGGGGATGGCGGAACGCAGCGCTGAGCAGGCTCAGCGGGCGCGCGAGGAATTACGGCACATCGTCGGCTTTAGTGTCGCCGACGAGCTTTCCAAGCTCGATCAGCTCAAAAAATCGGGATCTATAACCGATACCGAGTACGGGCGCCTTCGCACCAAGCTGGTCTCCTAACCATCGGTGAGGGAAGCGGGGAGGCCCATGATGTTCGCAAAGCCTTTTGGCACCGTTGGAGCTCTTATTGCTGGCTTTGCAATTGCGTGGACTGAAAGCGCGCATGCGGAAATATTCATAACAACCGCCACCATATCGCAGGGCGAGTTGGTCATCGTCGGAAGAGTAAGACGGCCCCGCGAGTCCAGCGTGGAAATCAAGATCAGTCCGAGCAAAACCGTGAAAGTCGAGAGCACTTCGACCGGAGGATTTCGGTGGATTGGACCGGAGTTTCCATCGACTTGTATCGTAAAGATCACGTCCGGACCGGATACGAGAGACGTGGTGATACAGAATTGCGGCCTCCCCGGGCCAGCGGGTCCTCCAGGGCCGGCCGGACCTGCGGGCCCGATCGGACCGCCCGGGCCCAAAGGGAATTAGAAGGCAGACTTCGTCTTGCGGGTTTGCAGGTTGCCCACCGGATCGCTCTCGCATCAACCATCGAGGTGCGCGGGCGACTGTGCCCAGTCCGATCGGAGGAGGCTGGCCTAGCCGACGAGCCTCCTCAACCCCCAGCCGCCCCTACTTCAACGCCAGGCTGCTGCAATACGCCGAGGTCTCGCCCGATCGCCAGCCGGTGACCCGTCCGGCTTCCTTGCACTCGTCGTAAGTCTTGAAGTTGCCGACGTTCCGGCACGTGAAGGAGTACACGCCGCCCGAAGCGTTGCAGCCGACCCAGGGCTGATTTCCCGTCTTGAAGCTCGATTGGCAACCGCCGGCACAGCTGCTCGTTTCGCGTTCGAGCTTGGCGAGCCTCGCGGCATCCGACATCGGCGCCGCCACGGCCGTCGATGTGGCTGGCGATGTCCGATACCCGGTGCTGCGGATGGCCACGTGATGCGTTGGCTTGTGCGGCCTCGCCACCTGTCTCGGCGCGTCGACCGTGATGCTGGGAAGCTGAGTCTCGGTGGGCGTCGGTTGAGACATTGCCGTGCCGCTCAGGCCGCACAGCAACAGTGCAATCGATGGGAATGTGACAGCGGGACGCGCAACGAAGCGTGACGACAACGTCATGGCCATGTCCTTCCAGATGCGGAGGGACAGTCCATTCCATCCCCCGAGACGAGGATATCACGCGCCGATTGAAGTTGCATCGCCGAACCCTGCAACTTGATTCGGCCGCTCTCGTCATCCGCCCGTGGTGATCAACCACTGGAAGAACGTCATCAGAACGGCGACCGCGATGGCGACGACGATGAGGTTTGGCTCCTGGAGCGGGCGGAAATCATCGTTGCATTCCGCCTTGAAGCGGGCGCAGCCATGAATGAGCATCGTCAGCAGCACCGCGCCCGCTAAACCAAAGTTCGCGCTCAGCCACGGTGGCGTTCCTGGAATAGGCCGGAGAAATTGGCGTCAGCGGATGCCGGAGAACGAGGGCAAACACCAGGATGGTGCCCAGGGGCGGAATCGAACCACCGACACTGCGATTTTCAGTCGCATGCTCTACCAACTGAGCTACCTGGGCGTGCTCCAAAGAGGGGCCAAGGCCCATCGAGCGGGCGGTTTATAGTGGGCTCGGAGCGGCATGTCCACCCGGCTTCGCCAAGTGGCTTCGCCGGGCGCGGCCCGGCTGTGCACAAGGTGGGGCGGGCTTGCTGCGGCTGGTGCGCGGCGAATCGGAAGTCGAAATAAACATCTGATATTATTGGCTATTCTTCGCCATCCGCCTCGTCATCGCGGCCGGGGATGACGTAGGAGCCTTTCAGCCAGCGGTTCAGGTCGACGTCGCGGCAGCGCGAGGAGCAGAACGGGCGGGTGGCTTCCGACTGCGGCTTGCCGCAGATCGGGCAGGTTTTGAGCGGGCCGGCGGGCTTTTTGACGTGGTCGTCCATGATGTCGGCAGCTTACTCGGGGTGAAGGCGTTCAAGAGCCTGTCGGTAAAGCGGTTCCTCGGGCGGTCGCGCAGGCGTCGCGGGCCGGGTCAAGCGGGCCCATTCTACTGTGCATGGGGTTGTTTTCGAGATTTTTGTCGGCGCGCTAGATGGCCGTGGCGTTGAGCCAGCCGAAGCGGATCGGAAAACCTTCGCCGCCGAGCAGCGTCGTGGTCTCGTAGAGCGGCAGGCCGACGACGTTGCTGTAGGACCCGACCATCTTGACCACGAAGGAGCCGGCGATGCCCTGCACGGCGTAACCGCCGGCTTTGCCGCGCCATTCGCCGGAGCCGATATAGGCTTGGATGTCGTCCTCGGAGAGGCGCTTGAAGCGGACGCGGGTCTCGACCAGGCGCTGGCGGAAGGCCTCGCGCGGCGTCACCAGGCAGATCGCGGTGTAGACGCGGTGGTTGCGGCCCGACAGCAGCCGCAGGCACTGCGCCGCCTCGTCCACCAGATTGGCCTTGGGCAGGATGCGGCGGCCGACCGCCACAACCGTGTCGGCGGCGAGGATGAAGGCGCCGCGCAGCTCGTCGTCGAGCTGCACCGATTTCAGCGCCGCATCGGCCTTGGCCCTTGCGAGACGGTTGGCGCAGGCGCGCGGCAGCTCGCCCCGCTTCGGCGTCTCGTCGACGTCGGCCGGCCGGAGCGCGTCCGGCTCGATGCCGGCCTGGTTGAGCAGCGACAGGCGCCGCGGCGAACCGGAGGCAAGTACGAATTTGGGGCGGCCGAGCATCAGGTGATTTGGGGGATGAAGCAGGGGATGAATTGCGCGCGGAACCTATCGGAAGGGGGCTGATTTCACAACCCGGGAACCCGGACTTTACTGATTCGAGGCGTCCAACATGCGTGTGCCCTCGGTCTGTGACGCGGGTGTTACGGCTAACCGCTCGCCGCGCCGACCTTCGCAAAACGCCTGCGGATGCGCATCAGGAGCTGGTCGCAGACCTCGCGGTAGGCGGCGAGCTTCTGGTCGCGGGTGCCTTCGATGGTGGTGGGATCCTGCGTCGGCCAGTATTCGACGTCGGCGGCGAGCGTGCGGGTCAGCTCCAGCGCCTTGTGGTGCGCTTCGGGCGAGAGCGTGATGATGAGGTCGAAATTCAGCCCCTCCCAATCCTCCAGCTCCTCGAAGGTCTGCGGCTTGTGGGTGGAGATGTCCTGCCCCAGCTCGTCCATCACGGCGACCACGAAGGGATCGAGCTCGCCTTTCCTGGCGCCGGCCGACTTCACGTAGAGGCCCTGCGGAAACATGTGCCGGAGCAGGCTCTCGGCCATCGGCGAGCGCACGCTGTTCATCGCGCAGGCGAACAGCACCGATTGCGGATCGCGTGCGCGTGGCGGACCCGCCATCGCGCCTAGCCTCTTTTGAAAGAGGGCATGGCCTTGTCGGAAAACCGCTGCACATTTTTCCGGGCCATTAAGCCGTTTGTCTCGCGCATGATCTGGTCCGAAAACCGGTGCCCACTTTTCGGGATCATGCGCCTAACCCTTCCAGTGCAGGACGGTGATGAGCGTGAACAGCCGGCGCGAGGTCTCGAAGTCGACCCGCACCTTGCCCTTCAGCCGCTCCTGGAGCGTGCGCGATCCCTCGTCATGGATGCCGCGGCGGCCCATGTCGATGGCCTCGATCTTGTCCGGCGTAGCTGTCCGGATCGCCTGATAGTAGCTGTCGCAGATCATGAAATAGTCCTTCACGATCCGCCGGAACGGCGTCAGCGACAACAGATGCGCGACCACGGGCGTGCCTTCCTCGCGGCGAATGTCGAACATCAGCCGGCTGCCGGTGATGCCGATATGCAGCGTGAACGGCCCCTTCCCGTCGGCGCCATCGGGCGCGAACAAATTCTGCTCGATCAGATCGTAGATCGCGATCGCGCGCTCGTGCTCGATGTCCGGCCCGGAACGGCCGATCGAGTCCTCGTCGAGGGTGACCGCGACGATGCGATTGGTCGAGTCGTCCTGTTCGGGCGGCTGGGTCATGACAGATTGAGGCGCAATCCAATCGAGCGCGAATGAGCGTCCAGCCCCTCCGCTTGTCCGAGCGTCATCGCGGCAGGTCCGAGCGCACGCAGCTGGTCCGGACCGCATTTCAGGATTGAGGTGCGCTTCATGAAGTCGGCAACTCCGAGGCCTGAGGAGAACCGCGCCGAGCGCGCCGTCGGCAGCACGTGGTTGGAGCCGCCGACATAGTCGCCGATCGCCTCCGGCGTATGCGCCCCGAGGAACACCGCGCCGGCGTTGCGGATCTTTCCGGCAAGCGCGTCGGGATCATCAGTCATGATCTCGAGATGCTCGGCCGCGATCGCATCCGCGAGCGGAATGGCGTCGGCAAGATTCTTGACCATGATGATGGCGCCGAAATCGGCCCACGACGTGCCGGCGATCGCGGCGCGCGGCAATGTCTTCAGTTGCGCTTCGACGGCCTTTTCGACATCCGCGGCGAGACGCGCGGAATCCGTGATCAGGATCGATTGCGCGCTGGCATCATGCTCGGCCTGCGCCAGCAGATCAGCGGCGATCCAGTCGGCATTGCCGGTGTCGTCGGCAATCACCAGCACCTCGGAGGGTCCCGCGATCATATCGATACCGACCTTGCCGAACACCAGGCGCTTTGCGGCGGCGACATAGGCGTTGCCGGGGCCGACGATCTTGGCCACCGGCGCGATCGTGGCGGTACCGTGCGCGAGCGCCGCCACGGCCTGCGCGCCGCCGACCCGGTAGATCTCGCTGACGCCGCCAAGCGAAGCGGCCGCCAGCACCAGCGGGTTGAGCTTGCCGTCCGGTGACGGCACCACCATGACGAGGCGCGCGACGCCGGCGACCTTCGCGGGGACCGCGTTCATTAGCACCGAGGACGGATAGGCCGCGGTGCCGCCGGGCACATAGAGGCCCGCGGATTCGATCGCGGTATAGCGCCAGCCGAGCTCGACACCGAGCGGATCGGTGAAGCGCTCGTCCTTCGGAAGCTGGCGGCGGTGATAGGTCTCGATGCGGTCGCGCGCGAGCTTGAGCGCATCCAGTGTCGCGGCATCGCAGGCCTTGACGGCCGTCTCGATTTCGGCGGCGGTGACGCGCAGGCCGGATGCATCCAGCTTCAGCCGGTCGAACTTTGCCGTGGCCTCGAGCAGGGCCGCATCGCCCCGCCGGGCGACGTCGTCGACGATGGTGCGCACGACGGCCTCGACGTCGGCCGAGACCTCGCGCTTGGCGGCGAGGAAGGCCGCGAATCGCTGGTCAAAATCGGCGCTGCTGCGGTCGAGACGAACGGGCATTTTTGGCTTGGCTTCCGGCTGGTCTTTGGGGCGGATTGGCTCACCCGACCCCCTGCTCAATGGCGCGGCGGGGAAGCTGCGTCAACCCTCGGGAGATGCCGTTCCGGCAGCGGCCCGACCTGGCTTGACTGGTATACCGGCCAGCTCACCCCTCCTCCTCGAGGCCCAGTCCGGCCCCGAGCGCGTCCGCCCCCAGATCGGTCAACTCGCATTCCAGACATTCGACGTCGAGGCGGATGGCGCCGCCATGGGCGAACAGCAGCAGGGCGCTGCCGCCGGGCTCCTCGTCGCGGCCGTCCTGGGAGTGAAACTCGATGCCGACGAGGTCCAGAACCTCGTCCGGCGCGCCGAGGTCGATGTTGCGCGACTTGCAGGCGAGCACGCGGTCGAAGCGGAGCGCGGCGACCAGCCGGCGGGGTTCGGCCTCGCCGTCCAGTGACTGCTCCCAGTCCAGCCGGCTCATCCCGACCACCAGCCGCTTCTCGCTTTGCCGCCAGATGATGTCGGCGGCCTGGACGCGGGCGTCCTGCACATGGGTCGAGATCACGGCGAGATCGTCGGCGTCGAGCGCGATCAGTTTGAGCTGGGGCGACATCGCCGGCATTTCTCCTCGGGGGCCGATAAGGCTCAACGCGCGCGGACGCGGAAATTTCCGTGAAACTAACGGGCCAGCCGGCTAGAGGCTATTGATATCCTCCATCTCCAGCACCTTCCGCGGATACCCCTCCCGGGCGACACGAATCATGGCGCGGCCCATCTGCTCGGTCGAGGTGACGAGCCGCGGCGAGATCCGGCGCAGCGCCGACCAGAGCGGCCCGGTTGTGGCATACACGGCCTGCACCCAGGCGGTCTTCGAGCGGGCGCCGTGCAGGGGCTGGATCGCGCCTGGACGGAACATGTAGGCGCCCCGGAACGGCAGCTTGAGCAGATCGTTTTCGGTCTTGCCCTTGATCCGCGCCCACATCCGCGATCCCTGCTCGGTGGAATCGGTGCCGGCGCCGGTGACGTAGACGAACGTCATCTGCGGATTGAGCTTCGCGAGCGTCGTCGCCGCCGCGAGCGTGAGATCGTAGGTGAGATGGCGATAGCGATCCTCGCTCATGCCGATCGAGGAGACGCCGAGGCAGAAGAAGCAGGCATCGAAGCCCGTGAGCTGCGCTTCGATCGCCGAGTAGTCGGTGAAATCGCCGTGCGTGATTTCGGTGAGCTTGGCATTGCGGACGCCGGTCGGGCTGCGGCCGACCACGAGCACGCGGTCGATGCCGGTGTCGATCAGGCATTCGCGCAATACGCCCTGCCCGACCATGCCGGTCGCGCCGAAGATGATGACTTGCATCGTGACGTCCCCAACCGGCCCGTGGCTCATGCGGCGACCGCGATCTCGTCGAAGGATACACCGGTCAACGTCGCCGAGACATCCCACAGCATGGCGGCCGCGGCGAAATCCTTCGCCTGCGGCATGATCTTCGCCGGCGCGGGCGGCCCCTTCAATTCGTAGAACCAGTTCGGACCGTAATAGCCACCGGGCTCTGCAGCCGGAGAGGTTGCCGCGAACAGCGTGGGCAGCGCGCCTTCGGCTGCGGAGTGGCTTATGAAAGGCTGGAGCCAACGGCTCACACGCCACTGGAAGCTGTTGGCGCCCGGCCCGTTCGGAATGAGATCGGTCCGCGCGTAGCCGGGATGGGCAGCAAGGCTCGTCAGGCCCCAGCCGGCGGCGAGGCTGCGGCGCTGCAGCTCCAGCGAAAACATCAGCATCGCCAGCTTGGACTGGCAATAGGCACGCCAGGGACGATAGGAACGCTTGCCTTGCAGATCGTCGAAATTGATCGCGCCGGAGCGGTGCGCGAGGCTCGACAGATTGACGATGCGAGGCGCTTTCGCGCGGCGAAGCTGCGGCAACAGCTGTGCTGTCAGCGCGTAATGGCCGAGATAGTTGGTGCCGAGCTGCATCTCGAAACCATCCTCTGTCTGCTGCCGCTTCGGCAGCGCCATCACGCCGGCATTGTTGATGAGGAGATCGAGCTGCTCATTGCTGGCGGCAAAGCGCCTGGTAAAATCGGCGACGGAGGCGAGACTGGCGAGATCGAGATGCTCGTAGGCGATCAATGCGTTGGGAAACCGCTCGCAAATGCCCTCGATCGCCCGCAGGCCCTTTGCGTCGTTGCGTCCGGTGAGTATGACAATGGCACCGGCGCCCGCCAGCGCCATCGCCGTCTCGTAGCCGAGGCCGCCCGTCGCCCCGGTCACGACGGCGGTCTTGCCGCTGAGGGAGGGGATGTCTGCCGTGCTCCAGTCGGTCATGCCGTATCTCCGTTCGGGGCTGGAATGAGGCCCGCGACCGGTCTAAATGTGCACTGAGTGCAAGTTTGCAAGAGGTGAAATAATTTGAAGGCTTCAAAGCCCGGCGGGAAATCGGTCAGGACAGGCGCCAAGCCATTGCCGGCAGGAGCAAAATCCCCTGACGGCCCCGGCCTGCGCCAGCGTAAATTGCAAGAGACCCGCGAGCGGCTGACCCGTGCGGCGATGGCGCTGTTCCTGGAGCGCGGCTTCGAGGCCACGACCATCGACGACATCGCGACCGCGGCCGACGTGTCACGCCGCAGCTTCTTCCACTACTTCGCGTCGAAGGAGGACGTGGTCGCCGCCTGGCAGGAGGGCGCAGCAAGCGCGCTGGTCGCAGAGGTCGTGGCGCGGCCAGCGGGCGAAACCATGCTGACGGCGGCGGAGAATGCGATCGCGGCGGCGGTCAGGCGGATCGACCCGGCGGAAGCGGCGGCGATGTCGCGGCTCAAGCGCGACAATCCCGCGCTGCAGGCGCGCGACCAGCTCAAATACGAGAAGCTCGAGCGCGCACTGGCCGAAGGGCTTTCGCAGCGTGCCAAAACCAAATCGGACAGGCTCAAGGCACGGCTCGTCGCCATGATCGCCACCGGCGCGATGCGCGTCGGCGGCGAAAGCTGGATCGGCGAAGGTGTGCGCGAGAAGCCGGAGGTTTTCGTGAAGCGCACGTTCGATGCGATCAGGGCGATCTTGAAGTGACGCTCTTCCCCTCTCCCCTTGTGGGAGAGGGTGGATCAATCGCGCTTCGCGCGATTGAGACGGGTGAGGGGTTGTCTCCGCGCGTGAACTCTTGCAGTTCGACTCGTTGAAGCAGACCCCTTATCCGGCGTCATAGCCGATGCAGAGCATCGGCGTTCTTAAGAACGGCGGCCGAAGGCCGCCTATGCCACCTTCTCCCACAAGGGGAGAAGGAAGACTCCCTCACCCCTTGAAGAACGCGAGCAGGTCCGCGTTGATGGTTTCGGCGTGCGTGGTCGGCATGCCGTGCGGGAAGCCCTTGTAGGTCTTGAGCGTGCCGTTCTTCAGCAGCTTGGCCGACAGCGGGCCGGAATCGGCGTAGGGAACGATCTGGTCGTCGTCGCCGTGCATCACCAGCACGGGCACGCTGATCTTCTTCAGGTCCTCGGTGAAATCGGTCTGCGAGAACGCGACGATGCCATCGTAATGCGCCTTCGCGCCGCCCATCATGCCCTGGCGCCACCAGTTCTGGATCACCGCTTCCGACGGCTTTGCGCCGGGACGGTTGTAGCCGTAGAAAGGACCGGAAGCGACGTCGCGGTAGAAGCCGGTGCGGCTGGCGGCGAGCTGCTTCTGGAGATCGTCGAACACGCTCTTCGGCAGGCCGCCGGGATTGGCCGCCGTCTGCACCATCAGCGGCGGCACCGCGGAGAGGATCGCAGCCTTCGCCACCCGGCTCTCGCCGTGACGCGCGATGTAGTGCACGACCTCGCCGCCGCCGGTGGAGTGGCCGACATGGATGGCGTTCTTGAGGTCGAGATGCGCGGTCACCGCCGCGAGATCGTCGGCATAGTGATCCATGTCGTGGCCGTCGGCGACCTGCGAGGAGCGGCCGTGGCCGCGGCGGTCATGGGCGATGACGCGGTAGCCGTGATTGGCGAAGAATATCATCTGCGTGTCCCAGTCGTCGGCCGACAGCGGCCAGCCATGGCTGAACACGATCGGCTGGCCCGAGCCCCAATCCTTGAAAAAGATCTCGACGCCGTCCTTGGTGGTGATGGTGGGCATGAATGGCTCCTTCAGTGAAAATCAATCCGGGGCTCGCAAAACGCGAGCCGGCGATCCGGAGATGGTCGGGCGATGTCACGAGGTCGATGCCGCGCACCGACCGTGAACGTGCGATCAGGCAAACGTCATCGGCTTGTAGCGGCGCCAGGCGCCGATGGTCAGCACCACGAAGAACACCAGCACGATGCCCTGCACCACGGCGAACACGGGGCCTCCCGGCGGATTCGGCGGCACGGCAGGCGCGAGCGCGGCGAGCGCCGGCACCTTCAGGAACGACTGGATCACCAGCACGAAGACGTTGAAATAGAGCGAGATCATCGCGGTCACGATGTAGACGGGACGCCAGACCCCTTTGAGCTTCATTCCGTAGAGCGCGAGGCAGGCGATCGCGAGCAGCACCAGCGAGATGCCGGCGATGATGTACGAGGGCAGCAGCTCCTTGAACGGAAACAGGAAGCCGGTGACGCTGGTGAGGATCGTGAACAGCAGGAAGATCGCGGTGAGGCCCGGCATCGGCTTCGACCCGAGCAGGCCGAACATCACGACCAGGCCGGCGACGATGCCGATCAGGCTGATGATGACATGGACCAACGTGAAGGCGGGCAGGCTCAATCCAAGCATCATCTCACTCTCTCCGTTTGGAAGCTTTGGATGGTATTACGGCCCTCATTGAATGGCTACATGCGCGATGTCACAGGCTCGTGCGGAGCCATGCGCCGTCGTGCGAATCGACAAACGCATGACTGAATTTTTTGCACCGCTGTCACAAACGAGAGCAGTTTGTAGCCCGGATGGGGCGAAGCTAAATCCGGGCTACGAGCTTGCAGGTCTTCGACGAAAGTTGAATCGAATTTGGCGAGACGCTTCGCGCGCGCTCAGACTTCCTTGGTGTCGAAGATCAGCAGATCGGCGCCGCCGCTGGCGAATTTCGGCACGTCGCCCGCGGCCGCCTTGCCAGCTTCGCTGCCGAAGGCCTTCTGGATGTCGCCCACGCTGTCGAAGCTGAGAATGGCGACGAGGTGGACGCCCGATGGTCCGGCGGGCGAGCCGACTGCGCCCGTACTGACGGCGTATTTCTTCAGGCCGGGAAGTTTCTTCGCGAGCGGAATGTGGGTCTCGGCATAATGCTTGTCGAAGGCGGCGGCGTCCTTGGGCGTCTTGTAGAGCACGACGAGTTCGGCCATTTAGTCCTCCCTTGTGAATCTTTTGTTCTTCCACGCGCGATTGGCCTCGCGACGGGGCGATAGTCCGTGGGACACGGCAAGATGGCAAGTGAGATTCCGCTTGCCGTCTGCTTGTCTTGTCCTTGACTAAAGCGCCGGTTTTGCGGCGTCGCCGAGATAGCCGTGCAGGGAGGCCACGACCTGCGCGCCTTCGCCAATGGCGCCGCCGACGCGCTTGACCGAGCCGGAGCGGACGTCGCCGACCGCGTAGACGCCGGGCACCGAGGTCTCCAGTGGGGCCACCAGCTTGCCCTGGTTCAGCTCGGACTGCGCGCCCGTCACGACGAAGCCGCCGCGATCGAGCGTGACGCCGCAGCCGTCGAGCCAGCTGGTGGCGGGATCGGCACCGACGAACAAAAAGAGATTCTTGATGTCGGCGGAGTCTTCATCGCTCGACAGCCGGCTCTTCCAGCGGATGCGCCGCAGCAGCGAAGCCTCGTCGCCCTCGAGCGCGGTGATCTCGGTGTTGAACATCAATTCGATGTTGGGTGTCGCTTCGATGCGCTCGATGAGATAGCGCGACATGCTGGCCCCAAGCCCGCCGCCGCGGATGATCATCAGCACCTTCTTGGCGTGTCCCGACAGGAACACGGCCGCCTGGCCCGCCGAATTGCCGGCGCCGACCAGGGCCACCTCCTCGCCGGCGCAGAGCCGCGCCTCGACCGGAGAGGCCCAATACCAGACGCCGCGGCCCTCGAACTTGTCGAGGTTCTCGATCTCGGGGCGGCGATAACGCGCGCCGCTCGCAACCACGACTGCGCGCGAACGCAAGGGATCGCTGCCGTCGAGCGTCACCGCAAAGGCGCCGTCCCGGCGCGTGCAGTCGAGCGACTTCACCGTGACGGGGATCATGATGTCGGCGCCGAACTTCTGCGCCTGGTTGAACGCGCGCGCGGTCAGGGCCTGGCCGGAAATGCCGGTCGGAAAGCCCAGATAGTTTTCGATGCGCGCGCTGGCGCCGGCCTGGCCGCCGAAGGCGCGGGTGTCGAGCACGGCGACCGAAAGCCCTTCGGAGGCGGCATACACCGCGGTCGCCAGCCCCGCGGGTCCGCAGCCGACGATCGCGACATCGTAGATGCGGTCGTTGCGGGGGCCGCCGATCATGCCGATCGCGCGCGCAACCTCGGTTTCGCTGGGGTTGCGCAGCACCTCGCCGCTCGCCGCGACGACCAGCGGCCAGTCTTCCGGCTTCGGCGAATAGCGCGCGATCACCTCGGCGGCGTCGCGGTCACGCTCGGGATCGAGCAGATGATGCGGCTGGCCGTTGCGGGTGAGGAAGCCCTGCAAGCGCACCACGCCGGCCGAATACGAGGGACCGATCAGCACCACACCGCCGACGCCGGCCTGAAGCAGATTGACCCGGCGCAGGATCAGCGCGCGCATGATGCGCTCGCCGAGCTCGGCCTCGGCGACCAGCAGCGCGCGCAGGCGGGGCGGCGGCAGCAGCAGCGTCTCGACCTCGCCTTCGGCGCGGCCGTCGACCAGCGCCGGCCGGCCCGAGAGCTGGCTGAGCTCGGCCAGAAATTGCCCCGGCCCCTGGTCGATCAGCGGCGTGACATTGCCGAGCCCGTCGCGCTGGGTGATGGCGACGTGGCCCTTCAGCACGACGAACATGCCCGGTCCGGGCTTGCCGGTCTCGAATAGGAATTCGCCGTCAGCGTAGGTGCGGACCTCGCCGAAATTCCGCATGCGCTCGATCTCGGCCGATGTCAGCGCCGGAAAGGTCTGCTCAGGGCGCGTGAACCGCGACATCTGCGCGTCACCATCGTCTCGTTGCTGCTCGTCCTGCCCCATTGCCACGTCCATGCACTCCAAAAAATCTAATCGCCAGACTTCAATCGCCGGTCTTGCCGGCGGTCCCCTCATCTAGGGAAGCATCGTCGTTCTGCGAGGGGTCGGTGATTGCGGCGCGTTCGCGCGCCTGCACTTTCCGTCGCTTCAGGTTTTCGCGCAGCGCCGATTTCAGCCGGTCGTCCCGCGCCCCCCTCGCCTGTCTCGTGCTCTTGTCGTTCTCGTCAGCCATTAGCGGTCCATACCAGCGATCCGCGATAACATGCCCGGAGAATGCGGCAGCTCAAGAGGCCCCTCACGAACTGTTCGTGCGAAATCCAAAATGGGCCGAATGCCATGCCGCGGCCAACTGGCCAGTTGGCCGGGGATATCGGAACCGAAATCGGCGGAAAGTCGGTACTTTCACCTGAAAACGGGCATTTTGGCCCCGATATCGACCCGATTTTCTCGTTTTGGCGGAGCTAGCAAGCTTGCACAGGAGGGGGGCTTGTGGCAGATATCGGCCCGCTTGGTAGGCCCCCTTGGCGGCCGATTCTCATCCCAGCACATGCTGCCGTAGCTCAGTGGTAGAGCACTCCATTGGTAATGGAGAGGTCGACAGTTCAATCCTGTCTGGCAGCACCAGTTTCCTCAGAAAATCGCCTTCTTCCGTTGCCCGGTTGCCTCCTGGGAGGGGCCGGACGTGTCGTCCGCCCCCTCCGATTCTCGCAGTGATCGAGCTCAGCTAGAAGCCGAAGCCGATGCCGCCGGCTGCGAGATGGTGCGATGTGCCGCCGAAGCTGGCCGTCCACGGGCTGGTCGCAGCATGAGCGGGATTCACGGTGGAGCCGAAAACCTGATTCACATCGCCGACGTACAGATAGCGGTACTCGCCGAACAGGTAAGCGCCGCTGTTGCCGAGGGCGAAGCGCGCACCGGCCTTGGCCTGTGCCGCAAAGGTCCAGGCTGAGGAGTCCGGACGCGCGTTGAAGTGGTTGATGCCAGGCTCGGCCGGGTCGGTCTGTGTGGACGTGGCGCCGTTGATGGAGACGTTCGCGGCCCCGATCCCGCCACCGATATAGGGCGTGATGCCTTGATAGGGCGTGTTGAAACCGACAACCATGTTCGCCAGCAGCACCGTGGTGCGCGTCGGGAAAGTCGTGTCGAAGGAGTGCTCTGCAAATCGGTCTGTGGGGGTCACCAACGTCGCACGCGGCTGGTTACCTGCCAGATAGAAACCTTCGATCTCCAAAGCGGGCCGCAGATACGTACCATACGACCATTCATAACCGAGATGCGCGCCACCGAACCCGACGCCGCCGCTGCTGGTCCGCCCTGTGGCGTCGACAGCCAAGGGGCCCCCGACGGCCTCAACGAAAAAGACGGTGCCGAGCTGGCTGACGTCAGTGCCGCCGCGACTGCCGCCGCCACCGAACACACCGACATAGGCACCGCCGGTGCGCGCCGGCACGACTGCGGGTCCCTTGTTGTACATCGCATAAGCCTGCGCGGGCGGTGCTACCGCAACCGTCTCCCTCGCGGCGTCGCGTCCGGCTGGCTTGGCTGCCGGTGCAGTCGCCTCTCGCGGAGTGACCGTGCGCCGCTCCTGTTTGGCCTCCTTCAATTCGGCGCGCAGCTCGGAGATGGTCTGCTGCTGCGCTTTCAGCATGCGAAACAGTTCGGCGTTGGAGGGAACGTCCTCGGCATGGGCGGCGCTCGCCGTCATCAATCCCGCGGCCACGATGAAACATTTACGCGCTGTCATTTGATACCCCGCCCCTCGGTTGCAAATCATCGCTGACACTATGGAACCTGGTCAGGCCATCGCAAAGATATCGCGTCCGCGGATGCGACCGTTTGAGGCACCTAAGCTGGCGATTACGAACGCATGTGGATTTTGAGCGACACGCACCCCGCGTCTCGATCAATCCCATCGGGCAAAACGATTCTCAATTCACGCATGAAGCGGCATTCTCGCGGCATGAAACGCCCGAGTTTTGCTCTCCTCTTTCGCTCTCTTCCGTGAAGAGGGCGCAGGGAAGGCCGGGTGCCGGCTGGCACCCATGATCCGCTGCGCCAGGAATTTGCACACGCAAATGCGCAGGCGGGAAACAGGTGGGCCGGAAAAACACCCGGCCTTCCCTGCGCGATGGTCTGACGGCTTATGCGCGCTCTCCCCGGAGCCGAGTTCCTTCTGGCCTCCGTCACCTCGCGAATTGGCGATGCCTCGAAACCCGGTAGAGCCCCGATCCATCTCCGCAAGGCTTGACCGTAGCAACGACGGTCAGGACCACGCGTTTTCGCCGTACGCAGCGATCCAGCTCCGCCCAAGGGCTTCGCCGGACACAGGCGCCGTCCGTCCCGCACGCAGTCAAGGCCCTCACGAGGTTCATCTCGCCCTGGTCCCGCATTCGCGTGCCCGGCACTGCCGCGTCCACCGCACCCCGGCCCACGTTCGTGACGACGTACGATCGCCCCTCTTCTCGGGCCGGGATGGCGGAGAGAATGCCGCAATTCCGAATTTCGGTAAAGTGGAATATTTTTACTGAAGAGGATTGACGGGTTTGTGCGAGCGGCGGGTGTTTTGCCCGACGCATCAATTAGCGCGAGCGTGTCGGCTTTTGGCGACATCGCATTTGTCACTCGCCGCAGGTTCCATCAGGTCATGCTGCTGACGCATTCTCTGTCTTAGTCGGGGACAACCTAAAACACTGCGTGCGGACCGCTCTGGTTCGCACATCGGTTCCGTAGCCAGGGGTTGGCTCGAATCCGCAAAGCACTGGTGCAAGTTCGTGAACGCTTCCGCGTTCGCTTGACCATGTTTGCGGTGTCGGAACCGGACGATCGAAAAAATCACAGGAGTTATAATGCTGTTCCGCTCGAGCGCCGCAATTTGCGGCGCCCTGGTTGCGCTTGCCGTTTCTGTTCCCGTTGATCGAAGTGAAGCGTGTGAAGTTCACTCAAGCGCCGTCGTCGATGCCGCCTCCGGGGAGGCGATCGTTGGCGCCGCATCCATGTACAATCCATTCAAGCCCGGCAAGGAAGAGGGCGGTCCGAACACAGCCTCCGGCGAGCGCTATGATCCCTCTGTCTGGGCGGCTGCCATCAAGACGAATTTGCGCGGGAAATTTGGTGGGGTCCAATTTGGCGCGAGGCCGAAATATGCGCTCGTCGAGGCCGTCGGCAAGAAGGTCATCGTCAAGATAAATGACGTGGGGCCATTAAGGCCTGGCCGCATCATCGACCTCAACGAGCGGACGATGCGCCATTTCGATCCAAGCCTGGAACTCGGAGTCATTGTTGGCGTAAGGGTGATCCCACTTTCAGGGGACGATTGGATCCCGGGACCGGTGGGCTGAACGTCCCACGCGAAGTGGCGTGGCCCGGATGGAGCGCGAGCGTAATCCGGGACCGTCAGCCGCGGAGCGAACTTGCGGCGGCGCAGAGAAGCACAGTCATCTCGCGGGGGTTTCGTCTTCGTCCGCCTGGTGTCCGGTGAGGCGATCGTCGGCACGGCGCAGCCGCCGGCATAGCTCTCGATTGACGTTCTGCAGGACGATCACATAGGCGTGGATATCGGCCTTGTAGCAAGCGTAGAGCTTTTGCGCCGTCAGCTCGTACAGCACCGTCGGACTCTCCGCGACCACCGTGGCGGAGCGATTCTGCATTTCAATCAGCGTCATTTCACCGAAGAAATCGCCAGCCTCCAGAACGGAAATCGGGATGACGTTCCCCGAGTTCGCCCGCTTGCTCACCGCCAGCCGGCCGGACTTGACGATGAACAGCGAGCGTCCCGGCTCGCTTTCCGCCACGACGGTCGCGCCGGCATCAAAGCGGCACTCGACCAGCATCGAAATCAGCAGGTCGAGGCTCGGGTCCGGAAGACCGCCGAAGAACGGCGTCGCGAGCAGGAACGTTTTCAGCTCGGGGGCACTGACAACCATCGCGCTAGGATACGCCCCGTCGCTATCTGCGACAAGCGGAGCGGAGATCGGCGCTGACGACGCCGAACGTGTTTGAACAAGGCGGTCAGCAAAAGTTTCGTAGGATGGTAGAGCGCTTGCGAAACCCATCATGCTTCCGCGCGGACAAAGTGCGATGGGTTTCGCTTCGCTCTACTACGCGCTACGCGCGGCCATGTCACCGCGGCGCAGTGCTCTCGCCGCGCAAGGTCCTTCGCTTTCGCCACACCTGCAGGTCGATCATGACTTTTACGGTTGCCGCGAGGACGAGCGCGCAGAGTGCCGCCTTAGAGATCGTCTCCATCGTCCCCTCGATTAGCAGGCAATGGACCACGCTGCCTGCGACGATGACGATCGCCAGCGGCATGTGAATGAAGCGCCAGGTTCGTGGTCGCAGTCCCAATCGCCGGCGCAGGGCGGCCAAAAGCGCGACCGCGAAGATGGCCCACATCGCGGTCACGCCAAAGGGAGAGAACGGCGTCGGCGATGAGAAAGTCAGCGCGTCGATCATGTCGGGCGGGCTGGTGATCCAGAGGCCAACGACATGGATCACGATCGCTGCGACCAGCGCGCCGCCAATCCAGTGATGTGCGCGCCGTCCGCGATAGGCCGGAAATCCCGGCAGATATCCGCCGATCAGCAGGGGCTGAACGAGCACGAGGCCGAGGGCAACAATCCCCGCAAACCCGGCCAGGATGTAAAGCGAACCGCGCCATGCGAGCTGCTCGCTTCCCGCTGCCGCGGCGATCGGCACGCCAATTGCCAAAGCAAGGGCGACCCAGATCAGGATCACCCGGGCCAGTCTCCACCCCTTCATTCGCAACCCGGTCAGCCCGGCTGCAGGACGAAGTGCGCTTCCAGGCTCGTCTCCTTCGCGCTCCGCATCACCGGCCGCAGAAAGACGGTCTTGAACTCGCCGCTGTCATAGGCGAGGTGACCGTGCGGCTGGCCGAAGATCGGAATGATCTGCGGCATCTCGAGCCGGAACTTGCCGTCCTTGTCGGTGAGCGTGGCGCCATGACTCTGCGGCTCCTGCTCCTGCCCTTCGGTCGTGTGCGCCCAGATCTGGATGCGCTGCCCGGCGAGCGGCGCCCCGTCGCCTGCGCGGCGTACGGTGCCGCTCATCCAGAAGCCGCCCTTGCCGATCCGGTCCACGATCGCCGCGCCCTTCCGGTAATTGTTCGCGCCACCCGACATCGACTCGGTCGGTGCGAGGCCTTCGGCACGGGCCGGCAACAGGAGCCCGGACACCCCGGCCGCCAGGACCGAGCCGCCGGCGGCGAGGAGATAGCGTCGGTTGAGTACGACCATGGTCATGTCAGTTCCTCCTCGCGACCCCAGCAGTTGTTTCACCAAGGGTACAACAACAGGCGCAAAACGCCCAGTTGAGACAAAGGGCGCCATGGGTCGCAATAACAGGGTTGTGAACGGAGGTGCCGGCCACTCAAACAGCCGCGAACGAACGCCATTCTCGCGGCATGAAACGCCCGAGTTCGGTTTTGGTCCTTCCCGCTCGTCCGTGAAGAGGGTGCAGGGAAGACTTGGTGCCGGCTGGCACCCATGGCCCGCTGTGCTGCTTCGGCCATAGCGCCGGGCCACTGTTCAGCCTGCTGCGGGCGTAATAGCCTGATCGGTCCAACACATCATGCGGGGCAAACTTGCTCAATGCGGGCTGGGAGAGACCATCAATGAAGCGCTGGTTGCCCGGACTCGACACTCTCCGTCAATATGAAGCAGCATGGCTTCCGCACGATATCTTCGCCGGCATCGTCCTGGCGACAATGCTGGTCCCGGTCGGCATTGCCTATGCAGCTGCATCGGGCCTGCCGGGCATCTACGGTTTGTACGCAACGATCGTGCCGCTGCTGGCCTACGCGCTGTTCGGCCCAAGCCGCATTCTCGTCCTTGGCCCGGACTCGGCGCTGGCGGCAATACTCCTTGGAGTCATCGCTCCCTTGGCTCAGGGCGATCCCCTGCGGGCCGTGACACTCGCGGGCATGATGGCGATTGTCTCAGGGACGGTCTGTATCCTGGCAGGTGTCGCGCGCCTTGGCTTTATCACCGAGCTTCTCTCGAAGCCGATACGCTACGGGTATATGAACGGAATTGCCCTGACCGTATTGATCAGCCAGCTGCCCAAGCTCTTCGGCTTTTCCATCGAGAGCGAGGGGCCACTGCGAAGCCTGTGGGCGATTGTCAGCGCGATCCTTGGGGGGCAGATAAACTGGGTCGCGTTCGCGATTGGCCTCGCCACGTTGATCGTGATCCTGCTTCTCAGGAACAACAAGCGGGTACCGGGCCTTCTGATTGCGGTCGTTGGGGCTACGCTCGTCGTCGGGGTGCTTGATCTCGGGACGCAATACGGCGTCAAGGTGCTGGGCCCCCTTCCCCAGGGCCTGCCGGGTTTCGTTGTCCCATGGATCACCTCCAGCGACCTCGTGCCGGTGCTGATCGGCGGTTGTGCAGTAGCGATGGTTTCGTTTGCCGATACGAGCGTACTTTCACGTGCCTATGCTGCGCGATTGGGGTCTCGGGTCGATCCCAACCAAGAGATGGTCGGGCTCGGTGCCGCCAATCTGGCGACGGGATTTTTCCAGGGCTTCCCGATCAGCAGCAGTAGTTCACGGACACCCGTTGCGGAAGCCGCCGGTGCCCGCACTCAACTCACCAGCGTCGTAGGCGCGCTTGCCATCGCGTTGCTCCTCCTGGTCGCGCCGAGCCTGCTCCAACATTTACCCACCGCCGCATTGGCCGCCGTCGTCATCGCATCGGCGATTGGCTTGATTGAAGTTGCCGACCTCAAACGAATCTATCGCATTCAGCGGTGGGAATTCTGGCTGGCGATCGTCTGCTTTGTCGGCGTAGCAGTGCTCGGAGTCATTCCAGGAATTGGTCTTGCGATCGCAATCGCTATCATCGAGTTCCTGTGGGACGGTTGGCGCCCACACTCCGCCGTATTGGGGCGCGCCCACGGCGTCAAAGGCTATCACGACATCACACGATATCCGGATGCGCGCCGGGTCCCCGGGCTGGTCCTGTTTCGCTGGGATGCACCTCTGTTTTTTGCCAACGCCGAATTCTTCAGGGAACGCGTCCTGGATGCCGTAGCGACATCGCCAACACCCGTGCGTTGGCTAGTTGTTGCCGCGGAGCCGGTCACGAGCGTAGACGTCACCGCCTGCGACGTGGTTGCCGAACTGGACCGATCGTTGCACGCGCAAGGCATAGAGTTTTGTTTTGCCGAACTCAAAGATCCCGTGAAGGACAAGCTGAAAAGATTTGGCCTCTTCGCGCAGCTTGGAGAGAATTACTTCTTCCCGACAATCGGCGTAGCCGTCGCCCGCTATCTCGAAACCAACAACGTGGAATGGGAGGACTGGGAGGACGACGATGTGCAGGGCTTGGAGAGAGTAGCGGGCCAAGATACCGCGTCTGGTCCTTAGCCGAGATTCAGACTCAAACCCGACAACTGCGTCCTGACGTGGTATCATTTTTGTCCCGGATGCGCAGCGATTGCAGTCGTATGCTCGCCGTCCCTTTTTCGACGACAGCCACCGTCATCGTGTCGGGCTCGAAGGTCACCTCGAGGTCGGCGCCGGCATCGACGGCAGTGCCGATCATCACCAGATCGACGAATTCCCTCCCATCGTTATCGCCGAAGATGGCGCGCTTGATACCCAACCAACTTTGGACCGGCACCCTGACCGGGTCGCATTCGTTTGCGTAGGCCAGAGTCACGCTGCCCCGAGGCCTGGCGCCGTTATGCACGAGATAGATGCCTTGGCCACCGACAAGCCAGAAACCGGGCGAATCTCGACCGTTCATGGCTCGCACCGAAACCGGCCATTGCCGGACGGCCTCGTTCCAGAGCGCCTTCAGCCTCGCATGAGGGAAGGTCAGCTTCACTGAAGTTGGTTCCGCCGAGCTGCGTAGTTACGAGTTGCGATCGCGTCGGCAATCTGGTCGCGTGGCACAACGCACACGATCTGGGCATCATTCGGCAGGGCGAACGTCAGCCAATAGGTTTCGGCGTCGTACGCGGCGATCACCACGACGGCTTCGACGTAGGCAGCCTTGCTGTTGTCGGCGACGGAAAACCCAGCGTCCGTCAGCGCGGTGCGTTCCTGTTCGTCAAACTTCACGGCGTCATCTCGTGTCTGGAGGACGCCCCCGCAACTCGCGGTTTACCCACACCGCTTACGGAAACCTCGTTAAATCGCATTAAGGTTGTGAAGGATCGGCAATGTCCGGCGACGACGGGAGCCCGACGACTCAAGCGTCACGGCTGCGCGAACGAGACCCAAGCCATTGAATGATCCTTCTTGTCAGCGCCGCGTCCCTCAATATTCAGCAAGCATCCACTGGTGGCGCCGCAGCGCCCTACCGCGACTGCGTCCAGATGTCGCGCTCATCGTCCATGGTCAGGACGATCGGCATCGGCTTCGGCTGGATCGGTTGTTACCGCGATTTAACTGGCTGATCTCTCCGGATCGGGCGAGGGCTGCACGCGAGCACACCGTCCGCGAGAACGACCAACTATGCCGGAAATTGAAATCACCGACGAGTGCCGCGCTCTGATTGCGGCCGAGTTCCCGTCCGACGATACTGGACAACGCCTGGCAAGCGGCAAATGGCAGATACAGATCGATGAGGTGACGTGGCAAATGCTGCACAAGGCACGCCGGCCCGGCGAGTCAGTATCGGACTGCATCATTCGCGTTATCATCATCATCCAGCACAAGCGCGGCTTGCTGTAGCTGCTGCCAACGGGAAAGGTGCCGGCCACATCTCGACCGAACCGACAATCATGGAGGTTCGTCCCTCGACCCCAGAGACGTGGAATAGGAACGGCAGAACAATTCACGAGATGGAGCCAAAACTAGTAAACGGAGGACGATTTCGCTCTTGAGAAGCAAAAAGGTAAATCCTGGCCCGCTACGTCGTTTCTGACGTTAGCACAGCAGGTTTGGATTGCATTTGCGCGCTACGGCCGCGCTAACATTTCCATATTAAGCCACTACATGTGAGGCCGC
Organism: Bradyrhizobium sp. 215_C5_N1_1; assembly: GCF_052075935.1. Taxonomy (NCBI): domain Bacteria; kingdom Pseudomonadati; phylum Pseudomonadota; class Alphaproteobacteria; order Hyphomicrobiales; family Nitrobacteraceae; genus Bradyrhizobium; species Bradyrhizobium sp. 215_C5_N1_1. The sequence goes on from NZ_CP197228.1 coordinate 8,103,103, forward strand.
AGCGCACATCGCACACCCACCCGGTACCCACCATGATCCCCTTCTCCGTGCTCGACCTCGCTCCCATCCGAAGAGGTGGCGATGCGGCGCAGGCATTTCGCAATTCGCTCGATCTCGCCCAGCATGCCGAGCGCTGGGGTTTTAAGCGGTTCTGGCTGGCCGAGCATCACAACATGACGGGCATCGCCAGCGCGGCAACGTCGGTGGTGATCGGACATGTCGCGGGCGGGACCAGGACGATCCGGGTCGGGTCCGGCGGGATCATGCTGCCGAACCATTCGCCGCTGGTCATCGCCGAGCAGTTTGGCACGCTGGAGTCGCTCTATCCCGGGCGGATCGATCTCGGGCTCGGCCGCGCGCCGGGCACCGATCAGTTCACGGCGCGGGCATTGCGGCGCGACCTCGCGACGAGTTCCGAAAACTTTCCACACGACGTGCTGGAGTTGCAGGCGCTGCTCGGTGATGTCCAGCCGAACCAGGCGATCCGCGCCGTGCCCGGCTTTGGGACGAAGGTGCCGCTCTGGATCCTGGGATCGAGCACCTTCGGCGCGCAGCTTGCCGCGATGCTCGGGCTGCCCTTCGCGTTCGCCTCGCATTTCGCGCCTCAAATGATGATGCCGGCGCTGCGCGAATATCGGGCGCGCTTCGAGCCGTCGGCGCAGCTCGACAAACCCTATGCGATGGTCGGCGTCAACGTGTTCGCCGCCGAGAGCGACGCGGAGGCGCAGCGGATGTTCTCCTCGCTTCAGCAGCAGTTCATCAATCTGCGCCGCGGCACGCCCGGCCCGCTGCCGCCGCCGGTCGACGACATGGATGCGCTGTGGTCGCCGGCCGAGAAGGCCATGGTCGGCCAGTCGCTGTCCTGCTCCGCCGTCGGCTCGCCTGCCGTGGTCGAGGACAGGCTGAAGGCGCTAATCGCCGAGACCGGCGCGGACGAGCTGATGACAACAGGCCAGATCTACGATCACGCCGCGCGGCTGCGCTCGTTCGAGATCGCAGCCGAGGTGCGGGATAGGTTGGCGAAGCAGCCGGCGGTGTGAATCAAGTCCGCCCTAGTCCGGAAAGCCGAACAGCTTTGCCGGATTGTGCACCAGGATCTTCTCCAGCTCGGCCTGGTCGGGCACGTAGCGATACATCAGCTCGAGCAGGTCGGCGTCGTTGGGCGGCTGCTTGACGGAGACGGGATGCGGCCAGTCGCTGGCCCAGACGCAGCGGTCGATTGCGGCCTCGATATAGGCGTGCGCGATCGGGATGACGTCGTCGTAAGGCGGGCCGGCCTTCGAGGTCTTCTCGCCGAGCGACAGCATCACCCAGAAATTGCCCTTGGCGAGCAGCTCGAGCATCTTGCGCAGGTTCGGGTCGGCCTTGCCGGCTTCCGGATCGGGCCGCGCCATGTGGTCGATCAGCACCGGAACGTCGAGATTCTCGTACTTGGCGACGCTGGAGACGATGCCGTCCTTCTCGGGCTGGATCTTCACGTACCAGCCGAGCTCGCGGATGCGCGCGATGGCGCGGGCGAAATCGGCGTCCGACAGCACGGCGCCGAGCTCCTGGCGGAAACTGAAGCGCGCGCCGCGCACGCCCGCGTCATGCAGCTTGGCGAGATAAGCGTCGTTCGCCTCCGCGAACACCAGTGCGTTGGCGCAGCCGCGATAATTCGGGCCCATCGCGGCGAGGCCGTCGAGCACGACGGAATGATCCGCACCATAGGTCGTGGTCTGCACGATGATGCCGCGCTCGATGCCGAGCGTCTTGTGCACGCGCAGCGCTGCTTCCCAGGTCGCGCTCGGCATCCGATAGGCCGCGCCGGGGCGCTCCGGATATTTGTCGATGGGTCCGAGCACGTGAAACTGGCTGTCGACAGTCTTCGGCGGCGGCGCCTTGACCGGGCGGCGGGGGTTCGGATCGAACGGCAGATAGGTCGGCATGCAAATGCTCCTTCAGTCGATCACGGCGGTGAAGTCGCACTGTACCAGTGCGCCGCCGTCCATATTGTCCATCGGCAGCGCGTGGCGCGCCGGGCGCGAATGCTCGTCCGGAAACATTTTCAGCCACTCGACATTGACCGGGCCGCGCTGCGTACGGTCCTTCAGCCACACCGTCATCTTGATGATGTCGTCCGTGGTGCCGCCGGCGGCTTCCACCGTCGCCTTCATATGCGCGAACATGTTGGCGCATTGCGCGTCCAGGCTCGCAGGCATCACGCCGGCCGCATCACGGCCGAGGATGACACCGGACATCACGAGATTGCCGATGCGGCAGGCGTTGGGAATCGGGTTGGCGTGCTTGAAGCCGCCGATGTGGATGCTCTTGCGCCGCGTTTGACCCGTCATGGTGCGCTCCCTCTCTCTTATTGGTTTAGACGAACTGGCACGACACCGAGCCGAACGCGCCATAGTCGGCATGGAACGTGTCGCCGCGGCGGATGTCGACGGGACGGGTGAACGATCCCGCCAGCACCACCTCGCCGGCCGCAAGATATTCGTCATGCGGCGCAAGGCGGTTGGCGAGCCAGGCGATGCCATTGGCGGGATGATTGAGCACGCCGGCGGCAAGCCCGGTCTCCTCGACCTCACCATTGCGGAACAGCAGCGCGCCGATCCAGCGCAGGTCCGCGTCCATGGGACGGAACGGGCGGCCGCCAAGCACCAGCGCGGCATTGGCCGCGTTGTCCGAGATCGTGTCCATGACCTTCCGCGTTTTGCCGGTCTCGGGATCGACGCGATGCATGCGCGTCTCCAGGATTTCGAGCGCAGGCGTGACGTAGTCGGTGGCGTTGAGCACGTCGAAGATGGTGCAGTCAGGTCCGCGCAGCGGCGCCTTCAGCACGAAGGCGAGCTCGACCTCGATGCGCGGCGCGTGAAAGCGGTCGAACGGAATGGGCGTGGCGTCGGCATAGAACATGTCGGCGAACAGCACGCCGTAATCGGGCTCGGAGATGCCGACCGCGTTCTGCATCGCCTTCGAGGTCAGGCCGATCTTGTGTCCCTTGATGACGCGGCCGCGGCCGAGCTGAAGTTTCGTCCAGGCGCGCTGGATGGCGTAGGCATCCTCGATGGCGAAGTCGGGATATTCCTTCGAGAACATCGGGATCAGCGTCTTGCTGCGCTCGGCCTCATCCAGGCGCGCGGCCAGGCGTTCGATCGTGGCGGTATCAAGCATGGCTTACTGCTCCGCGGCGACGGTGTTGCGCAGCACGCCGATGCCAGTAGACTCGACCTCGACGACGTCGCCCACCCTCAGCCAGCGCGGCGGATCGAAACGCGCGCCCGCGCCCGTCGGCGTGCCTGTTACGATCATGTCGCCGGGCTTCAGGGTGGCAAAGGTGGAGAGATAGGAGATTAGGAAATCGAACGGGAACATCAGCCGCTCGGTCGTGTCCTGCTGCCGCACCTCGCCGTTGACGCGCGTGATGATGTCATGAGGCCCGCGCGGATCGAGCTCGTCAGACGTGACGATCCACGGCCCGATGCTGCCGGAGCGATCGAAATTCTTGCCCTGGGTGACGTTGAACTTGCCGTGGCGCAGCCAGTCGCGGATCGTGCCCTCATTGCACAGGGTCATGCCGAAGATGTGGGCGAAGGCCTGTTCGCGCGGGATGTGACGGCCGCCCCGGCCGATCACGATGACGAGCTCGCCTTCATAGTCGAGCTGGTCGGACACATGCGGCTTCTCGATCGGCTGGCCGGAGCCCGTCATCGACGACATGCTGCGCACGAACAGGCTGGGATATTTAGGCAGGTCCGAACTGTCTTTATACTCGGCATTGCGCTCGGCGTAGTTGACGCCGATGCACCAGAGCTTTTCCGGCGCCAGCACCGGCGGAAGCAGGACGAGGCTTTCCAGCGCGTGGTCGGGTTTTTGTCCGGCCACCGCTTCCTTCGCGTCCGCGAGCGCGTTGGCCGCGATCAGCGCTTTCACGTCGGAGAAGTCGCGGCCGATCCGCCTGGTCAGATCGACGACGCCGCCATCCACCGCCGCGCCATAGCGCGGCTCTCCGTCCAAGAGATAGCTTACGAGTCGCATTGTCGTGTTCTCCAATGGTCTTCAGGCACGAGGGCCCGCGCGATGGGCCGCGCGCTCAGTCTTTGGATTTGGGCGTCTGGAAGACAGTGTTCAGCGTCACGATCTCGCCGAGGCGGGCGTAGCGCGGGCCGCCGATGCGCGCGATCGGGTCGAGCGCCGCGGTCTCGACCTTGCCGTCGTTCACGAGGCCGTCGCGGATGTGGAACATCACGACCTCGCCGACGATCAGCCGGCTGCGGGCATCGCCGAATTCGAGGCACTGCCGGAAGCGACATTCCATCGCCACCGGTGCTGCCGCAAGCCGCGACACCTTGATCCGCTCGCACGGCAGCGTCTCCAGCCCGAGATGCTCGACCTCGCTGATTTCAGGCGGATGCTCGACGGAGCTGTCGTGCACCGCAGACATCAGCGGGGTATCGGCTATGTGGATCACGTATTCCTCGGTGTCGAGGATGTTGTGCGCGGTGTCCTTGTAGTCAGCGCCCTTGCGGCCGACGCTGATGGCCAGCATCGGCGGCTTCTGCGAGACGAAGGTGAAGGCGCTGAAGGGGGCGAGGTTGAGCACGCCGGAGCGCGACAGGCTCGTGACCCACGCGATCGGGCGCGGCACCACGATGCCGGTCATCAGCCGGTAGATGCGCTCCGCGCCGAGCTCGGTGGGGTCGATCCGCATCGATCAGTCAGCCTTGATGTTGGCCTTGCGCACGACCGGAATCCACTTGGCGTCCTCGCGCGCGAGATAGGCCTTGAACTCGTCCGGCGTCATCGGGGTGGATTCGCCGCCAAGCTTCTCGAACTTGTCGATCACACCGGGATCTTTCAGGATCGCAACCAGCGTCTCGTGAAGTTTGTCGACGATCGGCGCCGGCGTGCCGGCAGGCGCGAACAGGCCCGTAAAGGTCTGGCCGTCGAAATCCTTGTAGCCGAGCTCGGCGAAGGTCGGCACGTCAGGCAGCGACTTCAGGCGATGCGGGCTGGTGACGGCGAGCGCGCGGAACAGGCCGGCCTTGATGTGCTGGAGGCTGACCGTGAGCTGGTCGAATGCGAACTGCACCTGTCCGCCCAGGAGATCGTTGATCGCCGGCGCGTTGCCGCGGTAATGCGCGGTGACCCATTGCAGATCGAGGCTCGACTGCATCAGCTCGCTGAGCAGATGGTTGGTGGTGCCGGGGCCGGGCGAGGCCATGGTCAGCTTGCCGGGCTCGCGCTTGGCGAGCTCGATGAATTCCTTGAACGTCGTGGCCTGCACGGACGGGTGCACTTCGAGCACCAGCGGCGTCATCGAGATCGTCGAGATCGGAAGAAAATCCTTCTTCCAGTTATAGGCCTCGCGCTTGTTGATCTCAGTCGCGAACAGCACCGGACCGTTGGCACCGACGAACAGCGTGTAACCGTCGGGCGCCGATTTCGCGAAGGCTTCGCCCGCGATCATGCCGCCGGCGCCGGCCTTGTTCTCGATGATGAAGGGCTGGCCGAGCTTTTCCTGGAGCTTGTCGGCGACGATGCGCGCGGCGCTGTCGACATTACCGCCGGCCGGATAGGGCACGATCAGCTTGACGCTGCGCGCCGGCCATTGCTGGCCCGATGCGGGTCCCGCCAGCATCGCGGCTGCGGCAGCTATGGCAATCCAGATTAATCTCATGTTAACCTCCCGGCGGCGCTTCCAATTCCATATCGAATGCCGTGACGTCGCGCATGGCGCTCGATCGCGGCGCAATCTCCAGATGAGCGCTTTACCTGTCGAGTGAATTGTGGCGTTCTTGTCCATAATATGGACAAGACAAACTCCGCAACATCCGCCCGCGGAACGGCAGAGCCGCGACAGGGCGCGCAGGCGATCCGGCGCGCCCTCGCGGTGCTGCGTATTCTTGCCGCAGGCCGCGAAGACGGCGTGCCACTGGCCGAGGTCGTGCGCGCGACCGGCCTCACCCGCCCGACGGTGCATCGCATCGTCCACGTGCTGATCGAGGAAGGCATCGTCGAACGTTACGAGCGAACCGGCCGCTACGCGATCGGCAACCAGGTGCCGGAGCTCGCACTTGCGCGCCCGCGGCCGTCGCGGCTGCTGGTCGCGGCAAATCCGTCGCTGCGGCGTGCCTCCACCGAGATCGGCGACACGCTGTTCCTGACGGTGCGGACCGGCAACGACACGCTGTGCGTCGATCGCAGGATCGGCATCTATCCGATCCAGGTGCTGTCGATCGAGGTCGGCGCGCGCCGGCCGCTCGGCGTCTCTAGCGCAGGCGTCGCCATCCTCGCCGCGATGCCGGCGCAGGACGCGCGAAAAATCGTCGCGGCCAACGAGAAGCGATTCGGGGCCTACCGGACCGACGTCGCGACGGTGCTCGGCCAGGTCACCGCCGCGAGACGGCTGGGGTATGGCATGCGGGAGATCGGCCTCGTGCAGGGCACGAAATCGATCTCCACCTGGATCAAGACCCCGGACGGACAGCCGGCCGCAGCGATGACGGTCTCCGCCGTTCGGACGAGGCTCGGCCCCCGCCGCGAGCAGGAAGTCGTGGAGATCCTGCTGCGGGAGGCGCGCACGATCGAGCAGGCGATCCGGGGTTAGGCGGCGCTGTCAATGGGCTGACTTCGCGCACCATTTTGTGGCACAACGGCCGCCTCCGCCGACCGACCAACGAGGCCACGCATGCCCGCGCCGAAACCGCCAGCCTTCGAGACCCTGAGCCTGCACGCGGGACAGCATCCGGATCCCGCGACCGGCGCCCGCGCGGTGCCGATCTACCAGACCACGTCCTATGTGTTCCAGGATTCCGACCACGCCGCCGCGCTGTTCAATCTGGAGCGCGCCGGCCACATCTATACGCGCATCTCCAATCCGACCACCGGTGTGCTGGAAGAGCGGCTCGCGGCGCTCGAAGGCGGCGTCGGCGCGATCTGCACCGCAAGCGGCATGGCCGCGCTGCATCTGGCCATCGCGACGCTTTTGAATGCCGGCGACCATATCGTGGCGTCGAGCTCGCTCTATGGCGGCACCATCAATTTGCTGGCGCACACGCTGCCGCGTTTCGGCATCACCACGACCTTCGTCAAGCCGCGCGATCTCGACGCGTTCCGTGCGGCGATCAGGCCGAACACCCGGCTCGTGATCGGCGAGACCATCGGCAATCCCGGGCTCGAGGTGCTGGACATTCCGAAGGTCGCGGCGATCGCGCATGAGGCAAAGATTCCGCTGCTGATCGACAATACGTTTGCCACGCCCTATCTCAGCCGTCCCATCGAGTTAGGCGCCGACATCGTAATGCATTCGGCAACCAAATGGATCGGCGGCCACGGCATCGCGATCGGCGGCGCCATCGTCGACGGCGGCCGGTTCGACTGGCGTAGCTCCGGAAAGTTCGGCGTGCTGACCGAGCCCTATGGCGGTTATCACGGCATCGTTTTCGACGAACAGTTCGGCACGAGCGCCTTCATCATGCGCGCGCGCACCGAGGGCCTGCGCGATTTCGGCGCCTGCTTGTCCCCGACCAACGCCTTCCAGCTCTTGCAGGGCGTGGAGACGCTCGGCGTGCGCATGGACCGGCATATCCAGAACACACATCTGGTGCTGGAGGCGCTGAAGTCGAACAAGGCCGTCGATTGGGTGCTACATCCTTCGCTGGAGGATCACACGGACTACCAGCTTGCAAAGCAATTGCTGCCGCGCGGCGCAGGCTCGATCGTCTCCTTCGGCATCAAGGGCGGGCGACCCGCCGGCCGAAAATTCATCGAGTCGCTGCGCATGATCAGCCACCTCGCCAATGTCGGCGACGCCAAGACACTGGTGATCCACCCGGCCTCGACCACGCATCAGCAGATGGATGCCGAACAGCTCAAGGCCGCCGGCATCGGCGAAGAGCTGGTGCGGCTGTCGGTCGGCATCGAGACGGCAAGCGACATCATCGACGATCTTGCGCAGGCGCTGCGCATCTCGCAAAAGGTCTGACACCATGAAGCTCACTGTCAACGGCGCCGAGGTGTTTGTCGCAAACGGCGGCCGCGAGTTCGACAAGTCCCTGCCCGCGGTCGCGTTCATCCACGGCGCCGGCTTCGATCACTCGACCTGGGCGCTGCATACGCGCTGGTTCGCCCATCACGGATTTTCCGTGCTGGCGCCCGACCTGCCCGGCCACGGCCGCTCGGCCGGACCTTCGCTGTCAACGATCGCCGAGATGGCGGACTGGACGGCGGCATTGCTCGCCGCGGCCGGCGTGGCTAAGGCGCACCTGATCGGCCATTCCATGGGATCGCTGATCTCGCTGGAGACGGCGGCGCGTCACCCCGACAAGGTGTCCGCGCTGAGCCTGATCGGCACCGCCGCGACCATGTCAGTCGGCCCGGATCTGCTGAAAGCGGCCGAGGCCAACTCGCAGGATGCCAACGACATGGTGTCGATCTGGGGCCTCGGCTTCAACGCCGAGCTCGGCGGCAGCCTCGCGCCGGGCCTGTGGATGCATGGCGGCGCACAGGCGGTGCTGAAGTCTTGCGAGCCGGGCGTGCTGTTCAGGGATTTGTCGGCCTGCAATGCTTACGCGAATGCGCTGACTGCTGCCGCGAGCGTCAAGGTGGCGACGACGCTCATCCTCGGCGAACGCGACATGATGACACCGGCGAAGGCGGGCAAGGCGCTCGCCGCGGCGATCCCGCATGCGAAGACCGTCGTGGTGCCGGGCGCGGGCCACATGATCATGGCAGAGCGCCCGGATGAATTGCTGACGGCGTTGAGGGGCTGAGGGTTTAGATAGAAGACAGCCTCCACGGGCGTCATGGCCGGGCTTGTCCCGGCCATCCACGTCTAGCTATTCGGGACGAAGAACGTGGATGCCCGGGACAAGCCCGGGCATGACGACGTCTTCCTAGCCTCATCTTACGAACCCGGCGTCCACTTCCAGACGATGTCGGAGACGTTGACCGGCTTCGGGATCAGGCCGAGCTTTGCAAAACGGTCGGCGACGGCCTGCTGCGTCCTGATCACCTCCGCGTCGAGCGGCACCACGCTGTAGACGGAGCGGTTGACGAAGCGCCTGACAGCTTCGATGTCGACGCCGGTCGCCTCGGCCTGCGCCTTTGCGACCTCCTCGTGATGCTGCTCCGCCCACTTGCCTTCGGAGGCGAAGGTCGTGTTGAGCTTCGCGACCAGCGACGGATATTTCTCGACGAAGTCGGTGTTGGCGATGTAGTAGGCGTTCGGCTTGTGCACGTCCTTGTCGAAGACGAGAACGCGGGCGTTCTCCTTCAATTCAGCGAGCGCGAGATAGGGATCCCAGATCGACCAGGCGTCGACCGAGCCTTTCACGAAGGCCGCCGTCGCATCGGCCGGCGCGAGCGGCGCGGGCGTGATGTCGGACCAGGACAGGCCGGCCTTTTCGAGCGAGGCGACCAGGAGATTGTGCGCGCTCGATCCCTTGCCGAAGGCGACGCGCTTGCCTTTGAGATCGGCGAGCGTCTTGATGGCTGAATCCTTCGGCACGATGATCGCCTGGTTGTCGCCCTCGGACTTCACGGCCGCGACATATTTTATTTTTGCGCCGCCGGCTTGCGCGAAGATCGGCGGCGTGTCGCCGACGAAGCCGAAATCGACGCTGCCGACGTTGATGGCCTCCAGCAGCGGCGGACCGAACTGGAAGTCGATCCATCTGACTTCGATGCCGAGCGGCCTGAAGGCGTTTTCGAGCGTTTGACGCTGGCGCACCGCCGGGAAGAAGCCGCCCTTCTGGGTGCCGATGCGGATTTCCGCCGGCTTTTCCTCGGCGCGTGCGGGTGCGGCCAGGGCGGTTGCGAGGAGAAGCGCTGCGGTCAGGATATGTCGTCGTGCAATCATGTTGCGGTCCTTTGCGTCAGGTTCAGTTGGCGAAGAGTGGGGAATTGGCACGGCGGCTCCGCTCCGAAAACACCGCACGCGCGGCTCGTTCGGCCTCGCGCGCCGAGCGGAACTGGCGGCCTTCGAGGCTGTCGAACAGGCGCTCGGAGGAGAAAAAGCGGAAGCCGCGCTCATCTCTTGTGATGATGCCGGCGGCGCGGTCTTGGATTTCAATGATGTAGGCGTTGGACTGGATTTGGGACATGACTGCTCGTTCGCCGGAATCTCGGCGTTCCTGTCGTGGGATTTGTGCTGTGGGAGGTTGCTAGGAGGCGATCAGCAACAACAACAGGCGCCGGTTGCCGCCGAGAAACAGCGCCGCGTCATGCACGCGTGCATGTCGCTGGGATTACGCTGGTGATCGGTTCTCATATCGCGACATCAAGCCCGAGGAGCAGTTTCGATGCTGCGAATATTGAGCGATTGGCGCGTTCGGTCAATGAAATGGCTATCCATATTTGGCACGAGCGCGCTGGCGCGCTTCTCCCGGTGCAAGCACCGACAGACGGATTCATCTCGCAATGAGTTCAACAGGCGCGGGCGGCGGGCATGGTACGCTCGCGCGACGTCAAAACAGACAATTTGGGAGATCCGGACATGGCGGATGATCTGAAGGGGCGCACCGCGCTCGTCACCGGTGGCTCGCGCGGGATTGGCGCAGCCGTCTGTCGCGCCCTGGCCGCATCAGGCGCGGCGGTGGCGATCAACTGCCGGGAGCAGATCGGGCAAGCCGAAAAGCTGGCAGGCGAAATCGGCAAGCAAGGCGGACGCGCCATTGTCGCTGCCGCCGACGTCTCGCAGCGCGACGCCGTGGCTACAATGGTCGAGCGCGTCACGGCCGGGCTCGGACCGATCGACATCCTCGTCAACAATGCCGGCATCGCCATCACGCGCGGCGTTGACGATCTCACCGAGGACGATTTCGACCGTACCATCCTGGTCAACCTGAAATCAGTCTTCCTGTGCACGCAGGCGGTGCTGCCGTCGATGCGCGCACGGAAATGGGGCCGCATCGTCAACATCTCCTCGGGCGCGGCGCGCGGTGCCGGCTCGATCGGCCCGCACTACAATGCATCCAAGGCCGGCATGGAGGGCCTTACGCGCGGTTATGCGGCGCGGTTGGTGAAGGAAGGCATCACCGTCAACGCGGTAGCTCCGTCACTGATCGAGACCGACATGATGAGCGGCCAGCCCCAGCTCGTCAGCCGCATCCCGCTCGGCCGCTTCGGCACGGCCGATGAGGTGGCGAAAACCGTGATGCTGCTGGTCGACAATGCCTACATGACCGGGCAGACCATCGCGCTGAGTGGCGGGATGGCGTTTAACTAGGAGCGAAGATGGTGCCGCCTTTCCTTCTCCCCTTGCGGGAGAAGGTGGCGCGAAGCGCCGGATGAGGGGTATCTCTCGGCGCGCACCGCTCTTCGTGAGCCGTAGGGTGGGCAAAGCGGAGCGTGCCCACCATTTCTATCGCGGTGTTGGATGGGTGGTGGGCACGGCGCAAGTGCGCCTTTGCCCACCCTACGGCTCCTTTTCGTGAGGAGAGATACCCCTCACCCGTCTCGCCGCTTCGCGGCGATCCACCCTCTCCCACAAGGGGGAGAGGGTAAGAGAGAGCTACCACATCGTCGCCGCAGCGCGCTCCGGCCAGATGCGGTCGTACTCCGCGCCGCCGACCTTGTTCTCGCTCATCTCGGCGAGAATCTGGCCGGGCGTCGGCAGCGTCTTCGGATCGATCCGCTTGTCGGGATTCCAGAGGTCGGAGCGGACGATGGCGCGGGCGCACTGGAAATAGATTTCGTCCACATTCATCACCATGACGCTGCGCGGCGCCTTGCCCTCGACCTTGAACGAGGCGAGCAGCTCGGGATCGACGGAGAGACAAGCGCGGCCGTTGGCCCGCACCGCATTGCCGGAACCGGGGATCAGGAACATCAGCGACACCCTGGGATCGCGCACGATGTTGCGCAAGGAGTCGACCCGGTTGTTGCCGCGGCGATCCGGCAGCATCAGCGTCTTCGGATCATGGATGCGAACGAAGCCGGGGAGATCGCCCCGCGGCGAGCAGTCGATCCCTTCCGGCCCGATGGTGGCGAGCGCGGCAAACGGCGCCTTCTCGATGAAGATGCGGTAGAGCGGGGTAACGTGGTCGGCGACTTTCACGGTCGAGGCATCACCAACGGCACCGTAGATGGCCTCCAGCTGTTCGACCGTTTCAATCACCGACATTCCGTTCTCCTTGTTGCGCCGGCTATTCGTGCCAGCCTTCGTTCCTGATCACACGCACGAGCTGGCGGCTGTGATAGTCCGCGCTGCCCGCGTTGAGGATGGTGACATCGGCATTGGCCGATGCGTCGTCGACGCTGCGCGCGAGGCGATCCGCGATATTGCCGTCGCTGTGCCGGGCCCGGGCAGCAAGCCGCTGCGCCAGCACGTCAGGCGGCGCCGTGATCGCGACCACGACGACGTTGGTATAGGCCTGGCGGAGCGCGCCGATCACCGTGCGCGAGACATTGGCGACGACGGCCCGGCCGGCGAGGATGTCATCATTGATTTCGAGCGGAAGAGCGTAGGAATGACCGTGTGCTTCCCAGTGCACGGCGAAATCGCCGTGCTCGCGCGCGCGGCGGAATTCGTCCTGGCTCATCGCCATGTTGTCTTCGGTTTCGGAAGATTCGCGCGTCACGACACGGCGCGGAAAGACGATGTCGCGATCGTCGACGCAGGCCGCCTGTGCGAGCCGCAACAGCGTGTCCTTGCCGGCACCGCTGGGACCGACCACGAGCACGAGCCGCCCGGGTCCGATCCCGCTGGCCTCATCGTGTGCCATGGTCGCGGTCTCGCTCATGCGACGCGGTTTCCTTCGCGCCAGACGCTGCGGACCACGGGAACGTCGCCTGCGACATGCACGCGGATCAGGTCGGCGCGCTTGCCGATCGCGACCTCGCCACGATCCAAAAGGCCAACCGCCTCGGCCGGCGCCTTCGTCACGGTACGAACCGCCGCCGGCAGGCTGATCGCGGGCACATGCTCCGGCAATTGCAGCGCGGCCATCAGGAGGCTGGACGGGATGTAGTCCGACGACAGGATGTCGAGCAGGCCCTCGCGGGCGAGATCGACCGCGGCGATGTTGCCGGAGTGCGAGCCGCCGCGCACGACGTTCGGCGCACCCATCAGGATGTCGATGCCGGCCTGATGCAGGCCGCGCGCGGCCTCCAGCGTCGTCGGGAACTCCGCCACCGAGACGCGATCGCGCACGGCGTCCACGACGTTCTCCTCGGTGGTGTCGTCGTGGCTCGCCAGCGGAATGTTGTATTTGTGCGCCAGCGACACGATCTCGCGCATGTTGGTCGCGGCATAGAGCTTCTGATACTCGAAGCGCTTCGCGAACAGCTCGTCGAGCTCGGCATCGGTCTTGCCGCCGCCCTTGCCGCGATAATAGTCGCGCAGCTTGACCTCGTCGCGGAACTGGCGCTGGCCGGGCGTGTGGTCCATCAGCGACATCAGCTTGACGTCGGGACGATCGATCAGCTCCTTGGCCTCCTCCACCACGCTCGGCATCGGGATTTCGCAGCGCAGATGCAGGAAGTGGTCGGCGCGCAGCAGGTCGGCATCGCGGGCGGTCGTGATGGCGGCGGCGAGCACGCCGGCGCGGCCATCGACTTCCTCGGCGCCGTCCTCGCGCCAGACCCGGAGCGAGTCGAACACGGTGGTGATGCCTGACGTCGCGAGCTGGCCGTCATAGGAGATGACGGCAGCGACCGGGTTCCAGAACACCTTTGGGCGCGGCACGTAATGCGCTTCGAGGTGGTCGGTGTGGAGCTCGATCAGGCCGGGCATGATGAGGTCGCCGCCGGCATCCTCGGCGCCCGCAGGCGCCCTGCCCTCGCCGATCTCGGCGATGCGTCCATCCGCGAGAGCGAGCCAGCCCTGCTCGATCACCCGGTCAGCCAGCACGATCCTGGCGTTGGCGATCACTGTGTCCTTCGGCTTGGCGTTCATTTCCATTTCCTTCAGGCGGCGGCGGCAAAGCTGGTGACGTCAACAATACGGTCGGCAATCAAATGGCGGATTTCGTCGTCGTGGACAATGGCGACCATGGCGACGCCCTGGCACTTCTTCTCCGCGACCAGATCGACCACGACGGCGCGGTTGGCGGCATCGAGCGAGGCGGTCGGCTCGTCCAGCAGCAGGATCGGCAGCTCCGAGATGAAGCCGCGCGCGATGTTGACGCGCTGCTGCTCGCCGCCGGAGAAAGTCGCGGGCGGCAACTGCCAGAGTCTTTCAGGAATGTTGAGGCGGTGCAGCAACTCGCCGGCGCGGGCCTGTGCGTCGGCGCGGGCCGTGCCGTTCACGATCAGTGGCTCCGCGACGACGTCGATGGTCGCAACACGCGGCACCGCCCGCAAAAACTGGCTGACGTAGCCGATGGTGGAGCGGCGGATGTTGAGGACCTGCCGCGGCTCGGCGGTGGCGAGATCGACCACCGCGCCGCGGTGGCGGATGCCGATGCGGCCGGAGTCGCAGCGGTAGTTGCCAAAGATCATCTTCAGGATCGACGACTTGCCGGCCCCGGACGGGCCTGAGAGCACGACGCATTCGCCCGGGTTGACGTGGAAGGTCACGCCGCTGACGACAGGCAATTCGATGCCGCCCTGCAGGTGCATCGTAAAGGTCTTTTTCGCGGCGGCGATGTCGATCATGGCGGTCATCGGAAAACTCATCTTGGAAGGCTTATGGCGGCAAAATCGAGGAGACGAGGAGCTGGGTATAGGGCTCGCGGGGGTCATCGAGCACCTGGTCGGTGAGACCGGTCTCGATGACACGGCCGCCCTTCATCACCATCACGCGATGCGACAGCAGTCGCGCGACCGCGAGATCGTGGGTGACGATGATGACGGCGAGGTGCAGCTCCGCGACGAGGCTGCGCACGAGGTCGAGCAGGCGCGCCTGGACAGACACGTCCAGACCGCCGGTCGGCTCGTCCATGAACACCAGCCGCGGCTCGGTGACGAGGTTGCGCGCGATCTGGAGACGCTGGCGCATGCCGCCGGAATAGGTGCGCGGTGCATCGTCGATGCGCGCGATGTCGATCTCGACGCGGGTGAGCCAGTCCGACGCGGTATCGCGAATGCGGCCGTAGTGATTCCAGCCCACCGCCATCAGCCGCTCGCCGACATTGGCGCCGGCCGAGACCGCCATGCGCAGGCCCTGCGCGGGATCCTGGTGGACATAGCCCCAGTCGGTGCGGAACAGGAAGCGTCGCTCGGCTTCGCCAAGGCTCGTGAGATCGCGGGTGACGCCGTCACGCATCCGGTACGACACCTGGCCGGCGCTCGGCGCGAGCTGGCCCGACAGCATTTGCAGCAGCGTCGACTTGCCCGAGCCGGACTCGCCGACGATCGCCAGCACCTCGCCGGGGTAGAGCGAGAACGACACGTCGCGGCACGCGGCGATGCGGCCATAGGATTTGCTGAGGGATTCTGCGACCAGCAGCGGCTGGTCGTTTTCGAGCTTATCGAGATCAGCCATGTCTTGATCAGCCATGTGAGCCCGCCTTGTCCTTGTACGGCGCGGCGCTGAGGCTGCCGTGATGGCCGGCGGCCTGGCGGCCCTCGCAATAGTCGGTGTCCGAGCACACGAACATGCGCCCGCCCTTGTCGTCGGTGACGATCTCGTCGAGATAGGAATTCTCGGCCGCGCACAGCGCGCAGGGCGCGTTGAAGCGGTACGGCTCGAACGGGTGATCCTCGAAATCGAGCGACACCACCTGCGTATAGGGCGGGATCGCATAGATGCGCTTCTCGCGACCGGCGCCGAACAATTGCAGCGCCGGGCAATTGTCCATCTTGGGATTGTCGAATTTCGGCGTCGGCGACGGGTCCATCACGTAGCGCGCGTTCACCTTCACCGGATAGGCGTAGGCGGTGGCGATGTGGCCGAAGCGGGCGATGTCCTCGTAGAGCTTCACATGCATCAGGCCGTATTCGGCCAGCGCATGCATGCGCCGCGTCTCGGTCTCGCGCGGTTCGAGGAAACGCAACGGCTCCGGGATCGGCACCTGATAGACCAGCACCTGGTTCGCGTGCAGCGCGGTCTCCGGGATGCGGTGACGGGTCTGGATCACGGTCGCATCTTCTGTTGCCGTGGTCGTGGCGACGCCGGCGGTCTTGGCGAAGAATTTGCGGATCGAGATCGCATTCGTCGTGTCGTCGGAACCCTGGTCGATCACCTTCAGCACATCCTGCGGCCCCAGGATCGCCGCGGTCACCTGCACGCCGCCGGTGCCCCAGCCATAGGGCATCGGCATTTCACGGCTGGCGAACGGCACCTGATAACCCGGAATAGCAATCGCCTTGAGGATCGCGCGGCGGATCATCCGCTTGGTCTGCTCGTCGAGATAGGCGAAATTGTAGGCGGGCGCGTTCATTCCGCGGCCTCCTTCATGGCGTCGGGCGCATTGGCCTCGGCAAATTCCTTGCGCAGCTTGCGAAGGAGGCCGAGCTCGGACTGGAAGTCGACATAATGCGGCAGCTTCAGATGCTCGACGAAGCCGGTCGCCTGGACGTTGTCCGAATGCGACATCACGAATTCTTCATCTTGCGCCGGGGCTACGGCCTCTTCGCCGAGCTCGCGGGCACGCAGCGCCCGGTCGACCAGCGCCATCGACATGGTCTTGCGCTCGCTCTGGCCGAAGGCAAGACCATAGCCGCGGGTGAAGCACGGCGCTTCCGTCGCCGAACCCTTGAACTGGTTGACCATCTGGCACTCGGTGAGCTCGATGGAGCCGAGCGGCACCGCGAAGCCGACGTCTTCCGCGAAAAATTCGACCTCGACCTCGCCGAAGCGGATCTCGCCGACGAAGGGATGGTTACGGCCGTAACCACGCTGGGTGGAATAACCCATCGCCAGCAGAAAGCCTTCGTCACCGCGCGCGAGGTTTTGCAGGCGCAGGTCGCGATCGGCCGGGAAGTTCAGCGGTTCGCGCGTGAGATCGCCGACGCTGGCGCCGTCTTCGGCCCGCGGAGAGGACTCGATCAGCCCGTCGCGGCCCAGAATGTCGGTCACACGCGGCGTGGGCGCCGTCGAAGCTTCGGCCGTCGCCGGCACTTCAGGCACAAAGCCCTGGCCAAGCGAGGGATCGAGCAGACGATGCGTGTAGTCGAAGGTCGGCCCGAGGATCTGGCCGCCGGGAATGTCCTTGAAGGTCGCCGACACCCGCCGCTGCACCCGCATCGCGCCGGTCTCGACCGGCTCGCTGGCGCCGAAGCGCGGCAGGGTGGCGCGGAAGGCGCGGACCAGGAAGATCGCCTCGATCAGGTCCCCGCGCGCCTGCTTGATCGCGAGCGCCGCGAGCTCGCGGTCATAGAGCGACCCTTCGCTCATGACGCGGTCCACGGCGAGGCCAAGCTGCTCCGAGATCTGATCCAGCGTGACCTCGGAAACGCTCTGGTCGCCACGCCGCGCATTGGCGAGCAGGCGATGGGCGTTCTCGATGGCGCGCTCGCCGCCTTTGACTGCGACATACATGCGACTAGCTTCCCTTGTTCACGACACGCGTGGTGCGCGGGATCGCAACCACGGCATCATCGGCGACCAGCACCAAATCGATGCCGCGCGGAAACAGCGCCTCGTTGAACTGCAGCCGTTCGAACAGGTCGAAAGGCCTGATCGAGGCCTGAAGCGTCGCGACACCGTCGATGCCGGGGCCACGCAATTCGAAGCTGCGCCCCGAATCCAGGCTCTCGACCTGAAGGATCACTGTGGTCGAGCGATCCGGATATTCGTTGGTGCCGAGCGCGAAGCGTTCGAGCGCCGGAAGCAAGGCGCCGTCGCTGATCAGCGCGAAACTCGCAATCGAAGAGTCCTGCACCACCGGCGCGCCGGTGTGGAACTTGAGCCATTTCACCACGTCCGATCTCTCCGCCATCCTTGCATCGAGCCAGAGCGGCGTGTCGTGATCGAACAGCGTCAGCGCGATCGCGGCGGTGCCGCGCATCATCGGGCCGGGCGATCCCGCCATCGGCACAATGCGCTGGACCGTGCCCGGCCGCGCCATCGCGTCCATCACCGAACGAAAGGTCGATTGGGCCGACAGAACCTTGTCGACGAAACCCGGCGGTAGTTCCGCAATCGTGGTCATGGCCTCACCCCTCACCGCGCACCATGGTGTAGAAATCAACCTTCGTCGCAGCGGTCTCGGCGGCCGCCTGCTTGCGCTGGATCATAAGCTGCTCGCGCAACGGCGCGATAACGTCACGCTCCACCGCCTCGCCGAAATCACTGGACTGCGCCAGTGCGTCGCACAGCGCGATCAGCCGCGCCTTTTCGCCATCGCGCCCCAGCGTGTAGCCGAAGCCGACCTCGCCGCTCGCGAGCCGGACCGCTGCGCGAGACACCGTGGCTTCACCGACATTGAACGGCGCGCCGTCGCCGCCGACCCGGCCGCGCAGCATGACGAGACCGTTTTCCGGCGCGCGTAGCTCCTGATGCGCCGGCAGGGCGAGAGCGCGGAGGCGAGCGGCGATCTCGCCCGCCTCCGCGTGCGCCAGCACGGCCATCGCGGCCTTGCGCTGGACTTGCTGGTTGTTGTGCTGGGTCACCAAATCCACCGAACTTTTCTGCAGAACTTGCCGAATCCAAGTTGTCTATGATAATAGACAACTTGATACGGAAGCGCCATGACTGTTTCGTGACAAACGTGTGATTTCTGAAGTAGGCTTCTCGGCGACATGAGCATGCAGGACACAGCCTCTTCGGGCGTCGCGCTGTGGCGCCTCGTTGCCGACGGCATCGAGCGCGGCATCGCCGACGGCCGCTTTGCCGCCGGCGACAAGCTGCCGGGCGAGATGGAGATCGCCGAAACCTATCGGGTGAACCGCCACACCGTGCGGCGCGCGCTGGCCGCGCTTGCCGAGCGCGGCATCGTGCGCGCCGAACGCGGCAGCGGAACCTATGTCGAGGCGCAGCGCCTCGCTTATCCCTTGCGCTCGCGCACCCGCTTCTCCGAGATCGTCGGCGCCGATGGCCGCGAACCGCATGGCCGGCTGATCGAAGCGTCCGGCGACGTCGCAACCCGCGAACTCGCGCGCGAACTGGGATTGAAGGCCGGCGCACCGCTGGTGCGAATCGAGGCGATCCGCCTCGCCGACCGCACGCCGATCTGCGTCTCCACCACCTGGCTGTCAGCGGAATTGTTCCCGGGCGCGGGTGAGGTATTCGCCGCGACGCGCTCGATGACGAAACTGCTCGAGCACTACGGCGTCCGCGACTACAGTCGCGGCGCGACCCGGATCACCGCCGGCATCGTGGACGCAACCGATGCCGCGCGGCTCGATCTGCCGCTGGGACGGCCGATCCTGGTGGTCGACGCGACCGACCACGATCTCGCCGGCAAGCCGCTGGTGACGAAGCATTCGCGGTTCGCGGCGGAGCGGGTGGAGTTTCTGGTGGAGAACGGGTGAGCGGCGCTCTCTTCCCCTCTCCCCTTGTGGGCCTGTTGCGTTATCGGCTCTTGAGGCTGAAGACGTCAGGAGCGAGTGCCCTGGTCCCGGCAATTGCCTGGCAAGATCTGTAGTTGTCGCCCTGAGCGGGCAGCTCACGCGGCGATCGTGGCCCACCGCCTCATGTTGAAGGCGATCGAGGCGAGCAGGACTTGCCCGGTCGCCTTGATCAGACCGACGTAGCGGATGCAGGTCAGCCGCATGCGGCGTTTGAGAGTAGCGAAGGTGGTCTCGACCTGGGCTCGTCGACGCGCGATGAGGAGGTTGTAGCGTTTGAGCCTGGGCGGCAGTTCCGGGTGATGTCTGTTGGGCCGACGAGCGATGCGGGGCTTCTTGCCTTCCGCCTTCAGCCGGGCCCGTCGGGCATGGGTGTCGTAAGCCGCATCGGCCCAGACCACGGCTTCATCGCCGCGGATCAAAGCGTCCGCCGGTGTCGTATCGTTGACGTTAGCGGGTGTGGTCAACACCGCGCGGATCAAGCCGGATCCTTCGTCGACACCGACATGGGCCTTGTAGCCGAAGGTCGAGCCGCTTTTGCCCTGCCGTTTGGCAAACCGGGCATCAGGATCGTTTGAGGGGCGATCCTCCTTGGGCGGAGCCGAGACTGCCTGGATCAAGGTCGCATCCAGCATCGTGCCGCGCTTGAGGATCACGCCGGCATTCTCAAGCTGACGATCCAGTTCGCCAAACAGCTTCTCCAGCAGGCCTTGTTCAACGAGCTGGTTCCGGAAGCGGTTCAGGACCGTGTGGTCGGGCGTCGCATCCTCAAGGCTCAAACCGACGAAGCGCTTGAACGACAACCGGTCGCCCAGCGCTTCCTCGAGTTCGCGCTCCGAAAGACCATACAGCGACTGCAACAGCACAGCACGAAACAGCACCAGCACCGGATAGCCTGGTCGACCGGGCCCCCCTTCATCCCGCAAATGGCCGATCAGCTTCTCGAACCGGTACCACTTGACCAGGCCAGCCAGCCGATCCAGCGCCGCATTGGCGCCGGCTCCCTTCGGCATCAGCGCTTCCACAAAGCTCGGCTGTCCCGTCCGCTTGACCGCCATCGCTACCCTCCAAGGCTTTGCCCTAGGGAATCACAATTGACGAATTACGCAACAGGCCCCTTGTGGGAGAGGGTGGCTCGTCGCGAAGCGACGAGACGGGTGAGGGGTATGTCTCTGCAAACACCGATCTGAGTTTGAGGAGGCAGACCCCTCATCCGGCGCTTCGCGCCACCTTCTCCCACAAGGGGAGAAGGAAGAAAGCTACGCCACCGCCCTGCGCCCAATGATCGCAAACCGCAACTTGCTCGAGATGAAATCGATCGCGGCGACGGCGACCAGAATCATCAGGATCAGGAACGACACCCGCTGCCATTCCAGCACGCGGATCTGCTCGGCGAGCTGGAGGCCGATGCCGCCGGCGCCGACGATGCCGATGATCGTTGCCGAGCGCGTGTTGGATTCGATGAAATAGAGCACCTGGCCGGCGATCACGGGCAGCACCTGCGGCAGCAGGCCGAAGCGGATTTCGTGCAAAGCACTGCCGCCGGAGGCGCGGACGCCTTCGACCTGCTTCTGGTCGGCGCCTTCGATCGCCTCCGAGAACAGTTTTCCGAACGCACCGAAATCCGACACGGCAATCGCCAGCACACCGGCGAACGGGCCGAGGCCGACGACATTGATCCAGACCAGCGCCCAGATCAGGGTGTCCACGCCGCGGATCGAATCCAGGAAGCGGCGAACCGGAAAACGCAGGATCTGCGAGGGTATGACGTTGCGCGCGGCCAGCAGGCTGACCGGAAGCGCGAACACCGCCGCCAGCGTCGTGCCGAGCAGCGCGATCGACAGCGTCTCGCCCAGCGCCTTCAGATAGACCGGCAGCGAGGAACCAGGATCGGGCGGGATCATCATCAGGCTGATCCAGCCGAGCTGGCTCAGCCCTGCAAAGAATCGCGACGGCGAGAAGTCGAGATCGACGAGGCCGTAGACCAGAATCGCAAACGCCGCGACGATCATCGCCGGCATCGCGAGCCGCGCCGAGGCGGGGCGGTCGAACACATCGGGGTAGCGTGCGCGAAGCTCTCGCGTGTCGACCTCCTGCGGTCTCGTCACGTCCGCGCCTCCTTGCCGAACAGACGGCCGCGCAGCCAGCCCGTGCTGATGTCGATGATGAAGACCGTGATGATGATGGTGAGCAGGATGGCACTGACGTCGGAGTAATAGAACTTGCGGATGGCGACGACGAGCTCCTGGCCGATCCCGCCGGCACCGACGAAGCCCATGACCGAGGCCTCGCGGACGTTGATCTCGAAGCGCAGCAGCGCATAGCTGGCATAGCCCGCGGTCACCTGCGGCACCACGGCGAAGCGCATGCAGGAGAGCCAGCTCGCGCCGGTCGAGCGGATGCCTTCAACCGGCTTCATGTCGGCATTCTCAACGATCTCGGAGAACAACTTGCCGAGCGCGCCGGTGGAGTGGATCGCGATCGCGAGCACGCCGGCCATCGGCCCGAGGCCGAAGGCGATCACGAAGATCAGCGCGAAGACGATGCCCGGCACGGTGCGGGCGAATTCGAGCAGGCGGCGCACCACGAAGCGCAGCCAGGGCAACGGTGAGGTGTTCTCAGCCGCGAAGAAATTCAAGGCGAAGGCCAAGGTCGCGCCGATCAGCGTGCCGACATAGGAGATCAGCAACGTCTCGCCCAGCATCTTCAGCCATTTGCGCCAGCCCCACAGCCATTCGCCGGCATCGGTCCAGACCCGCTGGCCGCTCTCGAGCGTGAGAATGCGGTCGAAATAGCTGATGAAATTGCCGAAATGGGCGAAGAAGGTGCGCAGGTTCACTTCCGCGCCGATCGCGGCAAGAAATAGCGCTGCGGCAAAGATCACCAGCCCCAACAGGAGTCGGAGCCGCTTGCGCGCGACCGCCTGGCGATAGGCCGCGTTCAGCACGGCGAGCTGCTGCTCGGGGAGGATCGAAACCGCGACGGTCATCTGGCCAGGGAAGGTGGTCGATCAAAGAGAAAGAGCCGGGTCCATCGACCCGGCTCCAGTGCGATCGTCCCGAAACTCAGGACGCCTTCTTCTTACGCAGTGCATCGACGAACTTGATCAGCTCGATCGTGCCATCCCAGTCCTTGGTGGTGGCGGGATGGAAACCCTTCTTCTGGCCGTCCTGGAGGCGATCGAAGGCCGCCTTGTCCTTGGCCGGCGCGTCGAAGAACGCCTTGGCGATCGCCGCCTTGGCATCTTCCGGCAGGTCGGAATTGTAGGCGTAGGGGCCGTTGATGATCGGCGCCGACTTGTGGATGATGCGGAAATCGTCCTTCTTCATCGGCGAGCCGTCGGCATTCTTCAGCATGCCCTTGGTCAGCATCTGCGCCAGCGTGGAATCGTCATCGCTGGTCCACTGGTTGGCCGCAACGTCGACCGTGCCCTGCGCCAGCGCCAGGATCGCGTTCTCGTGGCTACCGGTGAAGACGACCTTGCTGAAATAGGTGTCGGCATCCGTGATGCCCATCTTGTCGAGCTCGAAGCGCGGCACATTGTTGCCGGAGGTCGAGTTCGGGTCGACGAGGCCGAGGTTCTTGCCCTTGAGCTGGTCGACGCTCTTGTAGGGGCTGCTCGCCTTGACGAAGAACACCGAGTAGTAGCCGGTCGAACCGTCGGCGTTGATGTCGTTGGCGAAGGCATCGGTCTTGACGCCGGTCAGACGGGCGCGGGCGAACGACGCCGAGCCGTAGCTGGCGATATGGATGTTGCCGGCGCGCTGGCCCTCGATGACGGCGGCGTAGTCGTTGGCGATGCGCAGCGTGACCTTCACGCCCAATTCCTTGGAGAGATAGTTCATGAACGGCGCCCAGCGCTCGGTCACGCCCGAGGCGTTTTCCGCCGGAATGACCGCGAAGGTCAGTTCGGGATATTTGGCTTTCCAGTCGTCGGCGGAGGCCGAAGTCGTGAACGCGAGCGCGGCGGCGCCGGCAAGAACCAGTCTGCGAGTGATCATGATACCCTCTTCATCGGTTGGGGTCGGTTGACGCAAAAATTGGCAGTTACAGGCGCAGCTCAGGCGGCCGCGGCCGTTCCGAGCGCCGGCACGCCTTCAGGCGCCGGCACAGGCATTCCGCCCATGACGTCGGAGGCTTCGAGATCGTAGAGCTCGCGCGCGACGTGGTCGGTCAATTCGGCCGGCGCGCCGTCGAACACCACGCGCCCCTGCGCCATGCCGATCAGGCGATCGCAATAGCTGCGCGCCAGATCGAGCGAATGCAGGTTGCAGAGCACGGTGATGCCGAAATGCTTGTTGATGCGCAGCAGCGCATCCATCACGATCTTGGTGTTGCGCGGGTCGAGCGAGGCGATCGGCTCGTCGGCGAGGATGATGTCGGGCTGCTGCACCAGCGCGCGGGCGATCGCAACACGCTGCTGCTGGCCGCCGGAGAGCTGGTCGGCGCGCTGGGCGGCGAGTGAGGCGATATCGAACTGTTCGAGCGCCGACATCGCCAGCGCCTTGTCGTGCTCGGGCCAGGTCTGCGTCAGCGAGCGCCAGGCCGGCATCGTGGCAAGACGCCCCATCAGCACGTTGGTGAGCACATCGAGCCGGCCGACCAGGTTGAACTGCTGGAAAATCATCGCCGAGCGCGCCCGCCACTGCCGCAGCTCCTTGCCGCGCAGCGCGGTGACGTCGAGGCCGTCGAACAGGATGCGGCCCTGCGTCGGCGTCGCCAGGCGATTGATCATGCGCAGCATGGTCGACTTGCCGGCGCCGGAGCGCCCGATCACACCGACGAAGCCGCCGGGGGAGATTTGAAACGAAGCGTCGTCCACCGCGGCTTTTGCGCCGAAGCGGCACGTCAGACCTTCAACCACCAGCATAGAGGGCTCCAGAGTAGCTGGCTGCCACCGCTAGCGCTGGCACTTGACACTTGTGTGACACCGGCGTTGCGGTGCGGCGATCCTACACACCTCTTCCCCTGTCATCGCATCGTCATGACATTGTCATCAGGCCGCTCGAAGAGGTACGCCCGCCCTCGACCTATCGGATGCAGCATGGCCGGCAAAACGCTCTCGGTTCAACCGACCATCGACCCTTCGGCGAAGCTGCATGAGACCAGGCTCGGCACCTATACCGAAGTCGGTGCGCGCACGATCCTCACTGAAGTCGCGATGGGCGATTACTCCTATGTCGTGAACGACGCCCAGATCACCTACACCACGATCGGAAAATTCTGCTCGATCGCGGCGATGACCCGCATCAATCCCGGCAATCATCCGATGCATCGCGCGACGCAGGCGCATTTCACCTATCGTTCCAGCGCCTACTTCGAAGGCGAGAGCGACGACACCGAGTTCTTCGACTGGCGGCGCCAGCATCACGTCCATATTGGCCACGACGTCTGGATCGGCCATGGCGCGATCGTGCTGCCCGGCCGCAACATCGGCACCGGCGCGGTGATCGCGGCGGGCGCCATCGTCACCAAGGACGTGCCGGCCTACACCATCGTCGCCGGCAATCCGGCGCGCATCGTGCGGCGGCGGTTCTCGGAAGACGTCGCCGGACGGCTGGCCCGACTCGCCTGGTGGGACTGGGATCACGACAAATTGCGTGAAGCACTGCCCGATTTCCGCAAGCTCGGGATTGAAGATTTCCTCTCGGCATATGAAGCACGGGCAAGCTCCCTCACCCGTTCCCCTGCCAGCAAACGAAGCGCGGTCGCTTGACAGACATCTTCCTTGAGGGCGGCCGGGCCCTGATCGGCTCCGAGCTCGTCGAAACTTCCATTCTGGTGTCCGGCGCGGACATTGCGCAGGTCGATGCCTCTCGCGGCCGTGCGCGGCTGGCGATCGATGCGCGCAACCTGCTGGTGCTGCCCGGCATCGTCGATCTGCATGGCGATGCCTTCGAGCGGCAGATGATGCCGCGCGCCGGCGTCGACTTCCCGATCGACGTCGCGCTCGCCGACAGTGACCGCCAGGCGATCAGCAACGGCATCACCACGGTGTTTCACGCCACGACCTGTTCGTGGGAGCCGGGCCTGCGCAGCGCCGGCAATGCGCGCACCCTGATGGAGGCGATCGAGCGGCAGCGCCCGCAATTCGCCGCCGATACCCGTTTCCACCTGCGGCACGAGACCTACAATCTCGATGCAGAGGCCGAGATCGGCCAGTGGCTCGCCGAGGGCCGCGTCGACCTGTTCGCCTTCAACGACCACATGGACGGCACCGTTGCCGACATGGCCAAGCCGCGCAAGCGCAACCGCATGGTCGAGCGCACCGGCCTCTCGGGCGAGGAATTCGACCGGCTGGTCGAGCGTGTGCTTTCGCGGGCCAGTGAAGTGCCGGCTTCCGTGTCGCGGCTTGCCGCAACTGCTCGCGCAGCCGAGGTGCGGATGCTCTCGCATGACGATGCGACGCCGGCGATGCGGCAGGAGTTTCGCGAGTTGGGCGCTGACATCGCGGAGTTTCCGATCAACGAGGAGACCGCGCGGGCGGCCGCGTCCGCGGGCGATGCCATCGTCTACGGTGCGCCGAACGTCGTGCGCGGCGGCAGCCATACCGGCTGGACCCGGGCATCCGACATGATCGCGAAGGGGCTCTGCTCGGTGCTGGCGTCGGACTATTACTATCCCGCGCAGCTGCTCGCCGCGTTCCGCCTTGTCGCCGACGGCGTGCTGCCGCTGCCGAAGGCCTGGGATCTGGTCTCTGCGGGACCAGCGCGCGCGACCGGCCTTGCCGATCGCGGCGTGCTCGCGGAAGGACGCCGCGCCGACATGCTGCTGGTCGACGACAGCGTGCCGCTGCGGCCGCGGCTGATCGCGGTGGTATCAGGCGGAAAGCTCGTGCATCTCACCGATGCGACGCGACTGCTCGCTGCGGCGGCGACGCCGCGCGAGGCTGTCGTTGCGGCCTGAACCGGTTATGCTCGGACGATGACAGATTTTCCCCGCTACGCGATCTATTTTGCCGCCGGCGCCGACAGCGCCCTCTCCCGCTTCGGCGCCGAGTTGCTCGGCTACGATGTCTACACCGGCGACGAGATGCCGTTCCCAGCCGACGCATCGCGTGTTGCGCCGGACTGGCGCGACGTCACGGCCGATCCCCGCAAATACGGCTTCCACGGCACGCTGAAGGCGCCGATGGCGCTGGCGCCCGGCAGGACTGAAGCCGAGCTCATCGCAGTCTGCGCCGCCTTTGCCGGCAAGGCGCGGCCGATGCCGTCAATCCGTCCGGTCGTCGACTCCATCAGCGGCTTCATTGCGGTGATTCCGACCGAGCCCGTGGGTACGCTCCAGCAGCTTGCCGCCGATTGCGTCCGCGAATTCGACGACTTCCGCGCGCCCATGACGGCGGAAGACCGCGCGCGGCGCAAGCCCGACAAACTCACCGAGCGGCAACGCGACTATCTCGACCGCTGGGGTTACCCGTACGTGATGGAAGAATTCCGCTTCCACATGACGCTGACGGGACGGCTGGATGCGGAGCGGCGCGGGCCGATCCTGGAGATGTTGCGCGCGAGGTTTTCGGCGCTCGGTCTCGAGACGCTGGCGATCGACCGGATCGCGCTGTTCAAGCAGGATGATGCCAGGGCGCGCTTCCGCTTTGTCGGCGAGTGGGCGTTGGCGAAGTAGGCCTCAGCGCCAGCTCGCGAGATTGAAGGCGAGCGCCACGGCGCCAACCAGAATGAGGCTGGTTGCCCAGATTGCATCCAGATTGAACCAACTTCGCGCGACGAACCTCAATCCCAGATAGCGGTAGACCAGCCACGCCAGACACCCGCCGGCACTGACCATGGCGACAACGTGCACCAGGGACACCAGCACCGCCATCCCGAGACTTGTCTTCAGAAGACTTGCCTTCATCAGCGCGCCCGCCGCCTCATGGCCGGCATCGAGCTCGAAGGCCTGGCAGAGCCCGAGATAGATCGGCACGAGCATCAAGGCCGCGCCGTGAGCAATGGCAACGGCGAATGACCAGAGCGCCAATTGCGTCGGCGGAATTCGTGCCAGCGTGCGCGGATGGCGTCGCTCGATCAGCCGATAGACGCCGAAGCCGATGACGAGAAGGCTCGCGCCGAGCTGGATCGAACGCTGCCACTCGGCCAGCACGAGCAGGAACGCAAATGGCAGCAGCACGAGAAGTGTTGCCAGGAGATGTCCGGCCGCCAGAGCCCACAACGCGCGGAACAGCGCGCGCGGGCTCTTGTCCATGAGCCCGGCCGACACGGCGAGCGGCCATCCCATTCCCGGATTGACCCCGTGATAAAGACCGCTCGCAACAAGAGCGAGCCACAGCCAGCCGAGCGGCCAACTCCCGTGCTGCCAGCCTAGGCCGACGGGTAGCAAAAGGAGTCCGTCGAACAATCGCCGCCCTCCAGCCTGATCTGGTGCGCGCGATATCCGTCGGGGAAGCTCACGAAATAGTCCTTGGCGAGCTCGAGGCCGCCGTCGCGACCGACATTGGCCATGACTTCCACGCCCGGAACCCCATCGGGATAGAATTGGTCATCCCAGGTGGAATACAGCGAATTGGTCCAGTACACGCGCTTGCCGTCGCGGCTGATCTCGACCATCTGCGGACCGGCCGCAAATGCCTTGCCGTTCGGATGGGGCGTGCGGCGCGCGATGCCGCCGATGTGAACCGAGCCCGCAAGCTTCGGCTTTCGCGGATCACTCACATCGTACTGGCGCATTTCACCCGTGCCCCAGCACGAGACATAGAGAAACCGGTCATCCATCGACAGGTCGATGTCGGTCACCAGCGGCGGCACGGCGCCAAATCCCTGCAGCAGCGGCGGGAGCTGCTCCTTTGGCGCGGGTTCGGGCGGAATCGTCGCCGTCTTCTCCGCGTGGAATTTTCCGCCTTCGCGCCACCAGGTCCAGATCGATGCTTCGAGGTTGGTGGTGTCGACCACAACGCCAACGAAGCCGTATTCGCGAACCGGATCGTGCGCGGGCCGCACCTCCAACGCCATCTGATGATTGGCGCCGAGGTCGATGGTCTGCACGTTGCGACGGGCGCGGAGATCCCAGAAGTGGAGACGATGGCCATATTTGTTCGCCAGCAGATCTTCCGCGACGATCCCGTTCTCGAACTGCGGCGGCAACGCCCATTCGCTCGTCACCATGTAGTCGCGCGGCAGGTTCCACCAGAAATCATAGTGCAGCGTCTGCGGACCGCGGTCGATCTCCCACCGCCCAAGGACCTCGAACGTCTCGCAATCCATGATGAAGACGCCTGGAGGCCCGTTGGTGCCGTCCTTGCCGCCGCCGCCCAGCGTGCTCACATAGACGCCGTCCGGCCCGCAATGGATGGTATGCGGCCGCGAGTAGCCGGTCTTCTTGAAGATTTCCTCGGGCTCGATGATCTTGTGGATTTTGGCTTTGGTCGGATCGGGCTTGGTATCGATGATGTAGATCCGCGACGAGCGTATCCCGGGGATGATGAGATAGCGCCGCTCGATGAAGGCATGTCCCGCGAGCGGCGACAAGGCGGAGGAGCAGGCGTTCCAGCCGAAGTGATGAAACTCATCGCCCTTGTTGGGCATCGTCACCGTGTGGACGATTTGGCTGTAGGTCGGCGATCCCGGCTTGACGTCGATGACCGCGAGAGCATCCGGCTTTGAGAAATCCGGACTGAGCAGCAACGTGTATGCAAAGTTCTCCGCTGGTGCTTCCATCGCCAGCTTGGGCGATGCGTGAAAGGTGGGATCCGGCCTCATCGTCATGGCACTGCCTCCCTGTTTCGTCGGCTCGCTCCAACCTGGCTCGGAATAGCGGCATAATGAAGAGCTGCTCAGCGACGTCTTGAGAAGCTCCGCGGACCTGGTTGGCGAGCGTGCAAGGAGCGTACAATATGTCATCGCCGGCGTGCGGAAAACCGCCCGAACCGCGCTAATTCGACGCCCTCAGCCAGACGGAAACCGGCGGGATCAGGCCAGCGCGCACCTCACACTCGGCATCGTCCCCGCGTAGGCGGGGACTGCCGAGAGACCTGGCGACTACCGAGTGGGTACGGCGCTACTTCCCCCACCGCAACGCCAGCGCATCCCGCTCCTTGGCGAGCTCCAGCAGCCCTGCCCGCGTCGCCGGGTGCAGCGGCTGGAGCGGATGCCGCACGGTGTCCGATTTGATCACGCCGCCGGCCTGCATCATGGCCTTGCAGGCGATCAGGCCGCATTGGCGGTTTTCGTAGTTGATCAGCGGCAGCCAGCGCTCATAGGCGGCCTTTGCCTCCTCGCGCTTGCCGGCGAAATAGGGATCGATGATCTGGCGGATGCCGTCGGGATAGCCGCCGCCCGTCATCGCGCCGGTGGCGCCGGCGTCGAGATCGGCGAGCAGCGTGATGGCTTCCTCGCCATCCCACGGGCCTTCGATATCCTTGCCGCCCGCCTCGATCAGGCTGCGCAGCTTTGCCGCCGCGCCCGGCACCTCGATCTTGAAATAGCGGATGTTGGCGAAGTCGCGCGCCAGCCGCGCGAGCAGCTCGACCGACAGCGGCGTTCCGGCGACAGGCGCGTCCTGGATCATGACGGGAATGTTGATCGCGCCCGAGAGCACCTTGAAGAATTCGACGATGCCCTTCTCGGGCACGCGGAAGGTCGCGCCGTGATAGGGCGGCATCACCATCACCATGGCGGCCCCCGCCGCCTCCGCCTGCTGGCTGCGTGCGGCGCAGACGGCCGAGCTGAAATGCGTGGTGGTGACGATCACGGGAACCCGGCCCGCGACATGCTCCAGCACCGCATGCATCACGGTTTCGCGCTCGGCATCGGTGAGCACGAACTGCTCGGAGAAATTGGCGAGGATACAGAGACCGTTCGAGCCCGCATCGATCATGAAATCGATGCAGCGGCGCTGGCCCTCGAGGTCGAGCTCGCCGCGCTCGTCGAAGATGGTGGGCGCAACCGGGAACACGCCGCGATAGGGGCGCTGGGCCTTGTGTGGGGTGACCGGCATCGAACTCTCCATCCTTGATACGTCTGTTGCTGCACTCCCGCAGCGGCACAGATGTACCCGCCGCGTGAAGCGGCGGCAATGCCGTTCGCGCGACGCCCAGACGGATGACGATCGAAGTTATGCGGTCTTCACGGCCCCCAAAAAGCCTTCGACCGCGACGCGAAGACGATCGGCATCGCCCGACATCTTCTTCACGGATTCGGACAGCACCGTGCCGGCGTTGCCGGTTTCCTGGTTGAGTCTCGCGACGCTGCCGATGGTGTCGGTGACCTCGCGGGTGCCCTGAGCGGCCTGCTGGAAGTTGCGCGAGATCTCGGTGGTGGCCGCGCGCTGCTCCTCGACGGCGGCTGCGATCGCCGTCATCTTCTCGTCGATGCCGCTGATGGCGCCCCCGATCGAGCGGATGGCGGTCACGGCCTGGCCCGTCGCGCTCTGGATCTCCTCGACCTGGCGCGAGATTTCTTCGGTTGCGGTTGCGGTCTGCGCGGCGAGGCTCTTGACCTCGCCGGCGACCACGGCAAAGCCGCGGCCGGCCTCGCCCGCACGCGCCGCCTCGATGGTCGCGTTCAGCGCCAGGAGATTGGTCTGGCCGGCGATGGCGTTGATCATCTTCACGACCTCGCCGATCCGGCTCGCGGTCTGATCGAGGATCTCGACCGTCGCGTTGGTCCGCTCGGCCTGCGACACCGCCTCGCGCGCCTCGCGGGCGCTCAACTGCACCTGTGCGGAGATCTCGCCGACGGATGCGGAGAGTTCCTCGGTCGCGGCCGCGATGGTCTCGAGATTGTTGGTGGCCTGCTCGGCTGCGGAAGAGACTGCCGCGGTCTGGCTGGTCGACTCTGATACCAGCGTGCGCACATCGGTCGCGGTGGCATCGAGCTCCCTCGCCGACGCCGCGACACTGTGGATCACCGCCTGCACGGTGTCGTCGAAGCTGCGGCATGCGTCGTCCACGGTGCCGGAGCGGGCGAGTTGCAACGCCTGCTGCGATTCGCGTTCCTGGCCCAGCCGCTCGGCGGTCGCCGCGCTCTCGCGCAGGCTCTCGAGCGCGGCAGCCATGGTGCCGAACTCGTCGGGATATCGGGATCGCGGCACGGGCGTCGCATAATCACGGGCGCCGATTCGCGCGATGGCGTCGAGGATGGCGCGGACCGGGCGCATCAGGCGATTGCGCACCACGTAGACGCCGGCGAGGGTCACGGCGAGCGCGAGCAGAAACGCGAGCGACTGCACGATGAGGTTGGTGAGCGCCTTGGTCTGCACGGCCTCGGCACGCGCGATCGACTGATCCAGCGCTTTGGTCGCGACCCCGACAATGAGCGGGAACGGCGACTGGCAGAGCGTATTCCACTCCGAGGCAGGCATCGCGGGCTTGCCGCTGCCGTCGAGATTCTTGGTGAGATCGCCGATCTGCTTCAGGACGCCATCGGTCTTGGTCTTCGCGTCCGACGCTGCCGTCACCAGCTCCGCCGTCACGTCGGGCGCAGCCAGCAACTCGGCCATGCCCGCCCAGCCGGAGGTGATCGTGCCATCCCATTGCGCCACCGACCGCTTCTGAACGTCGTCGAGCGGCTTGCTGCTGTTGATGTTCGAGCGAAGCGACGAACAATGGACCCCATAACGGTCGCGCACCTGCCAGGCGAAGCGGCGGACCTGGATCATGCGGGCGATGTAGGGATCGTTCATCCAGGCGCGGTTCGACACCGCGGTGGAGGCGAGGTTCGCTGTGTCGATGACCTTGGTGACGGCGTCGTACCAGGAATTGGTCCGCTCCATCTTGCGCTCGGCGCGCGGAAGCTTGGCCTCGTCGTAGAACAGCTGGAATTGCGGCGCGGCTTCGTTCCAGCGCTGCTTCAGCGTGCTGGCGAGCTCGTCGCGGCGTGCGAAATCGACGGTCGAGAGCGCGGCGCTGATCCCTTCATAGCCGCCCTGCTCGGCCTTCTCGGCTTCAGCGAGTTTTGCCTTGGGATCGTCCTCGCCAAGGATGGCGCTCTGGGCATCGCCACGATTGTTGCGCAACGCGAGCACGCCATGGAAGATCGCCTTGTCGGCAGCGGCGAGCCGCGCCGTCTCGAGACTGTCGCTGTAGCGACCGAACGCTCCGAACATCTGGATCGCCGTAGAGGCCAGCGCACCGGCGGCCAGCAGGGCCATCAAGGTCAGGAGAAGCGAGCTTACCGATTTCTTAAACATTGCCATGAGTCAGGGGGCCTGCATTGTACTGCCGGCCACCCTGCATCGCGACATGCCAAGGATCGGTTAAGGTTTTAGTCAAATTGCCGGAAGTGCCCGGTCTGTAAGCGGTTTAAGACTAGCGAAATCAGGCAACCTTGGTGAAATCCGGCGGCCGGCGCTCGGCGAAGGCGGTGAAGGCCTCGCGTGCTTCCGCCGTGCGCAAACGCTGCGCGAATTGCTCGCCTTCGGCCTGCATCTGTGCGACCAGCGCCTCGCCGTTGCGCATCAACTTCTTGGTCGCAGTAAGCGCGCCGGCCGGCTGGCGAGCGAGCCGCTGCGCGAGCGCAAGCGCCTCGGCATCGAGCTTGTCGAGCGGCACCACGCGATTGGCAAGGCCCCATTCCAGCGCCGACCGGGCCGGTACGGTCTCGCCCAGCGCGAACATCTCGTAGGCGCGGGCGTAGCCGATGCGTGCCGGCATCAGCAGGCTCGAGGCGGCCTCCGGCACCAGCGCGAGGCTGACGAAGGGCGTCGACAATTGCGCATTGTCGGCGAGCACGACGAGGTCGCAATGCAGCAGCATCGTGGTGCCGACGCCGACGGCGCGGCCCTGCACGGCCGCGACCAGCGGCCGGGTGCAGCGCGCCAGCGACTGGATGAAGCGCACGACGTTGCGGCTGCCTTCGGACTTGCCGGCTGCGACGGCGGCGAATTCGCCGACATCGTTGCCGGCGGTGAACATGTCACCCTCGCCGCGGATCAGGACCACGCGGGTGGACGGATCGAACTCGGCGGATTCGATGGTGTCGGCGAGCTTGCCGTACATCGCATCCGTCAGCGCGTTCTTCTTGTCGGGGCGCGCCAGCGTGATGGTGAGAATTCCATTGTTGTTCTCGATCCGGACGTGCTCGGTCATGGGTCTCTCCTTTAGTCGTCTGAAGGTCTTGGAAACTTGTCCTGAATGCTGGTCAGCCAGCGCGCGACGATGTCGATCTCCGCGCTGGTAAATCCGTCCGTCAACGCGGCGTTGATCTGCGCCGCGTCAGTCTTCGCCTGCGCCAGCACGGTGCGCCCCTTCGGCGTCAGCCATACGCGCCAGGCCCGGCCGTCCTCGCGATCGGCCCGCCGCTCGACCAGCCTCGCCGCAGCACTGCGATCGACGAGCCCTGAAATTCCGGCCGGCCCCATGTCGAGCGCCGCGCCTGCCTCGCCCATCAGCACGCCGTCCTGCTTGCCGAGGATGAACAACAGCCCCGCCTGCGCCGGCGTGACCTCGTTCTGCGGCTGCGCCGCCATCCAGCGCTGCAAACGGCGTTGCGCGACGTTCAGGAGGTAAATAAGCCGATGATGCCTCGCTGCGGCTTCTTTATTTCGCATGCGAAATAGATAGCCGAGCCGAACCGGATTGTCAAAGGGAGACGGCTACGGGGGCGCGGCAGCCATCGAGGAACAGGGCCGCGCAGGTCTGCACGCGGCGCTCGATCTGCTTGCGTGACGGCAGCGGCATGTCGCCATAGATCGCCGCGCGCTGCGGCGCCGATGCGACCATGCCGATCAGCATGCCGGCAACTTCCTCCGCATCATCGATGGCGATGCGCTTGCGCTTGACCTGGACGCGCAGCCAGCCCGCGAGCGTCCTGACGGTGCGGGAAATGCCGTTGTTGTAGAAGTTGGCGGCGAGCTCGGGGAACGCGGCGGATTCCTGCAGCACCATGCGCTGCAGCGCCACGACCTCCGGATCGAGTGCGAGATCGGCGCAGGCCAGCAGCGCGGCACGCAGGCCCGTCGCGATATCGACCTCGTCGCTTCCTTGCAGATCCACGGCGGAGAGCAGCCGCTCGAGCCTGTCCGCGCACATCGCCTCGAACAGTGCGGCCTTGCCCGGAAACAGGCGATAGAGCGTCTTGGTCGAGACGCCGGCGCGACGTGCCAGCTCTTCGGTGCTGGTCGCGGCATAGCCGTCGACGGCGAAGGCGTTGCGCGCTGCATCGAAGACGATCCGCCTCGTCTCCTCGTCGCTGCGCAGTTGCGGCCGCCCGCGGGGGCGGCATTCACCTGAAGGTTTTGCCTGAGCCATGCTTTTAGATGACGCCTGTCATTCCATTGACAATTCCAAAGCTAGTCTCATTTTGGAAATCGTCAAGTTTCCTAATTCAGGGGAGCCGGCCATGTCCGTCCACACCACCCCATCCGCTGCGACCCAAACCGCTATTCCAGCAACCGTGCCGGAGGGCGTGCTGCCCACCGCCCCGACCGGCATCCGCCGGCAAAAACTCAATCTCCGCAAGCTGTTGCTGATGGGTGCGACGATCGTCGCGCTGGCCGGCGCGAGCTGGTACGGCTACGACTACTGGACCGTTGGGCAGTACCTCGTCTCCACCGATGACGCCTATGTGAAGGCCGACAACACCACCATCGCGCCAAAGGTCAGCGGCTACCTCGACCGCGTCCTGGTCGGCGATAACGAGCATGTGAAGGCCGGCCAGGTACTCGCCAGGATCGACGATCGCGACTTCCGGGTCGCGCTCGACCAGGCCAAGGCCGATGTCGCCGCCGCGAATGCGACGGTGACGAGCAAGCAAGCGCAGCTCGAGGTCCAGCAAGCCGTGATCGCGGCGGCAAGAGCGACCATCGATGTCGACAATGCCGCGAAGGTTTTCGCGAAGCAGGAGAACAAGCGCTACACCGATCTCGCGGCAACGGGTTTCGGCAGCGTGCAGAACGCGCAGCAGGCGCAAGCGCGCGACGCCGGCGCAGACGCGGCGATCCAGCGCGATATCGCCAATCTCACCTCCGCCTTGAAGCAGGTCGATCTCCTCAACGCCGAGATATTGCAAGCCAGGGCCGCCGCCGCACGCGCGGCCGCACTCCAGCGTCAGGCCGAGCTCAATCTGGGCTACACCACGATCGTCTCCCCGATCGACGGCGTGGTCGGCAACCGCTCCTTGCGCGTCGGCCAGTTCGTGCAGGCGGGCACCCAGCTGATGGCGATCGTGCCGGCCGAGGGCGCCTATGTCGTCGCCAATTTCAAGGAGACGCAGCTGACCCACGTGCAGGCCGGCCAGGCCGTCGATATCGAGGTCGACACCTTCCCGGGTCAGGTCGTGCACGGCCACGTCGATTCCATCGCGCCGGCGAGCGGCCAGGAATTCGCGCTGCTGCCGCCCGACAACGCCACCGGCAATTTCACCAAGGTGGTGCAACGCATCCCCGTCAAGATCGCGCTCGATGCCGCGCACGGTCCCGCGATCGCGCTGCGCCCCGGCATGTCCGTGATCCCAACCATTGCAACACGTTCGACCGCGCCGACCGCCAATGCGGCCGCGGCGCCCAAGGCAAACGTAAAGGCGAAGCTCGTTTCCGGAGGGTCGTGCCATGTCAAACAGCCTCTCACTTTCGACGCCAGCAACACCGGCCGCGACGCCTGATCCGGCAATAGCCGACCCGAACCGCGCGAGTGCCGCGATCTGGATCGCCGTGCTCGCCGCCATGATCGGCTCGTTCATGGCGATCCTGAACATCCAGATCACCAACGCCTCGCTGGCCAACATCGAGGGCGGCATCGGAACCGGCGCCGACAACGGCTCCTGGATCTCGACGTCGTATCTGATCGGCGAGATCATCGTGATCCCCCTGACCGACTATTTGAGCCGCGTGTTCTCGTTCCGCCGCTACATGCTGGCGAGCGCGACGCTGTTCGCGGCGTTCTCGGTCGCCTGCGCCTTCACCCATGATTTGCCGTCGATGATCGCGATGCGCGGCCTGCAGGGCTTTGCCGGCGGCGTGCTGATCCCGATGGCGTTCACGCTCGTATTGACCAAGCTGCCGAAGCCGCAGCAGCCCGTCGGTCTTGCGATCTTCGCACTGTCCGTCACCTTCGCCCCCGCGATCGGCCCGACCATCGGCGGCTATCTCACCGAGAACTACGGCTGGCGTACCATCTTCTTCGTCAACGTGATTCCGACCGCGGTGATGGTGGCCGCGCTCTATCTGACGCTGGAGAAGCAGAAGATGCAGCTCAGTCTGTTGAAGGAAGGCGACTGGGCCGGCATCTTCACCATGGCGATCGGGCTGTCGGCACTGCAGGCCGTGCTGGAGGAGGGCAACAAGGATGACTGGTTTTCCTCGCCCTTCATCGTCAAGCTGGCGATCATCGCGGCCGTCAGCCTCACGCTGTTCGTCACGATCGAGCTCACGATCGAGAAGCCACTGATCCGGCTGCGTCTCCTGACGCAGCGTAATTTCGGCTTCGGCACCATTGCGATGACGATGGTCGGCTTCGCGC
This sequence comes from Bradyrhizobium sp. 215_C5_N1_1, assembly GCF_052075935.1. Taxonomy (NCBI): domain Bacteria; kingdom Pseudomonadati; phylum Pseudomonadota; class Alphaproteobacteria; order Hyphomicrobiales; family Nitrobacteraceae; genus Bradyrhizobium; species Bradyrhizobium sp. 215_C5_N1_1. The sequence continues at coordinate 8,139,899 of NZ_CP197228.1, forward strand.
TGTTCGGCTCGGTCTATATCCTGCCCGCCTATCTCGGCCAGGCGCAGGGCTACAACGCCGAGCAGATCGGCAACGTGCTGGCCTGGACCGGCCTGCCGCAGCTCGTGCTGATCCCGCTGATCCCGAAGCTGATGCAACGCTTCGACACGCGCTATATCGCGATCACCGGCCTTCTGATCTTCGCCTATAGCTGCTTCATGAACACGGCGATGTCGCCGGACTATGCCGGCGACCAGCTCTGGATTCCGAACATCGTGCGTGCCGTGGGACAGGCCATGGTGCTGACGCCGCTGACCTCGGTGCTGACAGGCGGCATCGCGCCGCAGGACGCGGCCGCGGCCTCCGGCATCAGCAACATGTTCCGCAATCTCGGCGGCGCGATCGGCACGGCGACGCTCGCGACCATCATCACCAAGCGCGAGCAGTTCCACTCCAACATCATCGGCCAGTCGGTCACGCTCGGCCGCGAGGAAGTCCGCACCCGCATCGCGCAGATGACGGATTACTTCATGGCCCACGGCGTGCCCGACCCCCACGCCGCGCGCGAGCAGGCCATCATCGCGCTCGGCAAGACGGTCAAGCGCCAGGCGCTGGTGATGGGCTATTCCGACGCCTTTGCCGTGATCGGCATCGTGCTGGTGATCGCCGCGATCGCGGTGCTGCTGACGCGGCGCGTGAAGGCGGCCGGTGGGCCGGTGCATTAGGCTCTTCTTCCCCCTCTCCCCGTTCTTACGGGGAGAAGGTCGGGGTGAGGGGCCTCTCTCCACACGTGAGATCGTCGAGGGACCTGTACCCCCTCACCCGGATCGCAAGAGCGATCCGACCTCTCCCCGCAAGCGGGAGAGGTGAAGAGCCGCCTCACGGCGCGCAGGTGAAGCTGGACGCCTCCGTGACCGGGCCGCTCTTGTAACGCGGCCAGGACGGCCAGCGGCACAGCGGCATCGCGCGCAACACGGCAAACGACGGCGCCTCGACCTTCTGCTCGCTAACTTCGAGATCGCCGGGCGCCTTGCCCTTCTCGACCCAGTCGACCAATGCGCTCAGCATGTCGACATTGGCCGGCGCGCCGGAGCCGACATGGTCGACGCCGGGGGCGGTGTAGAGCCGCGCGAATTCCGCCGTCTCGGCCTTGCCGAGCTTGCGCTCGACGCTTTCGAAATAGCGGATGCCGGCATAGGGGCTCTGCGCATAGTCGGCCATGTGCTCGAGCATGATCAGCCGGCCGCCGCGTCCGCGAAAACGGCTGAGATCCGGATCGGTCGAATCCATCAGGCTCGAGACCTCTAGCAGCCGCGCCTTGTGCTCCTCGACCTTGTAGGTGGTGACGTCGAGCTTGGGATCGCGTGCGAACACATGTTGAATGCCGCCGGCGCCGTAAATCCAGGCGATGCCGTTGTTGGGGGCAGGCGGCTGCGCGGGTGGCGCTGTGCCAAGCCACCACGCCACCCAGCCACCGGTCGGTCCGATCGCCGCCGCATCCTCGCCCGACACGCCCCAGCCCGGATAATCGTCGAGCCCGTTGGCGAGCGCGAACGGGAATTTGTAGGTCCCGTGCAGCGTGTTCACGGCCTTGATCTGTGCATCGGTGAGGCACTGATCGCCGCTCTGGCCCGCCGCACAACGCAGCGTCTCGACCTTGAACGCTGCCTTGCAGGCTACGGGGTCCTGCACCAGCGCATTATCGGAGCCGTCGGCCTTGTCGCAAGCCTGCCGCACGGAATCGGCCACGAGCTTGACCTGCGCCGGATTGATCCAGCCCTCCCCCATGGTCGCGAGCCCCGAGCGCGTGCCGGCATGCTGCAGGCCGACCCAGTTGATCACGGGCACGCGGGCGAAGATGCCATCGAAATCATCAGGGTAACGCTGCGCCATGGTGAGGCCTTCGCGGCCGCCCTCGGACGAGCCCATGAAGTACATTTTTTCCGGCTTCTTGCCGTATGTGCGCTCCATCAGCCCAACCGCGGCGTCGCGCACCTTCTTGTAGGCACGGTGGGCGAAATTCTCGAAGGCTTCGTCATTCAGCGCGAACAGTTGCGGCGGCTCGCCTGGCTTGGACTCATGGCCGGAATCGGTGCCGTAGGTGACGAAGCCGCGCGCCAGCGGCGACGGCTTGTCGAACGGATAGGCCGGCGGCAGCCCAAGGCCGGTGATCAGCACGCCGTTAAAGCCCCCACCGCCATACTGAACGGAGCGCCCGTTCCATTCGACGGGAAGGTTGACCTGGAATTTAATCGGCGGCGCCTTGGGATCGGTTGGGTCGATGTGACCCAGCACCTTGCAGAAACCGGGATTGGCCGGCGTGATGCGCCCAGACGGCGTCGGCCCGCGCTCGGCGACAGCCAGTTGCGACGGCGCCAGCAATGTCGCGGAAACGATCTTCACGGCATCGGCGCCGCCAGCGAGGCTTTTGCAGACCATCTCCGCATCCTCCGCCAGCGTCGCCGCCGACACGGCATTCGCACTCAGCGCGACCGCCGCACCCACGAGCAATGCACACCGCTTCGCGTTCTTTCGCGTCATCGTTTCCACCCTGGCTTTCCCTATTTTTGTATCCGACGGTTGGCCGCATTCAATGCAACCTTCGCCCTTCCGTCAATCGCTTGCGCTGGCCTTCCTTCAGAACGATCCCAGCGCGCTGCCCAGGGCGATCACAGCCACCAGCGCCAGCAGCGACGTCGCGATGCCGACCATCACGATGTCGAAATAGCTGTCGCGGTGCGTCAGGCCGCAGATCGCGAGCAGGCTGACCACTGCGCCATTGTGCGGCAGGATGTCGAGCGTCCCCGAGCCGATCACCGCGACGCGGTGCATCAACGCAGGGGCGATGCCGGTGCGCGCGGCGAGCTCGACATAGGTCTGGCCGAGCGCGTCCAGCGCAATGGTCAGGCCGCCTGACGCCGACCCGGTCAGCGCGGCCAGGATGTTGGTCGCAACCGCTAGCGAGACCAGGGGTCCGCCTTCGATCGCAAGCACCCAGTCGCGCACGATCGTGAACGCCGGCAGCGAGGCGACGACCGCGCCGAACCCGACGAGGCTGGCGACGCTGAACGCGGGCAGGACGGATGCATTGGCCCCGGCGTCCATGGTGCGGCGAAGCGCCGGCAGGCGGGCCCGGTTCAGCACGATGGTCGTGACGATGGCCGCAGTCAGCGCGACCGCGACCGACCACACGCCTGCGACGGCCGCGAGCGTCGTTTCACCAAAACGCTGCTCGGCGAGATAGCTGACATCGAGCCGCGGCAGCACCACGAGCGACATCACCAAATTCACGATGACGACCACGATCAGCGGCGCGATCGCACTCCACACGGGCGACGGCCGCTCGCTGCGCTGACCGTGCTGGAGTTCCGCCGGATCGAACTCGCGCGCGGTCGTGGCGCGCTCGCGCACGAGCTCGTCGGCGGCGGCGCGCTCGGTCGCGCCCTCGATGTCGTCGCCATAGCCTTCTCCGGCGCGGCGCGCTGCGGCTTCAGCGCGGTGCAGCCACCACAACCCTGTCACGAGCATGATGAGCGAGGCGATGATGCCGAGACCTGGCGCTGCGAACGGCGTCGTGCCGAAGAACGGCATCGGGATCGCATTCTGGATCGACGGCGTGCCCGGCAAGGCCGACATGGTGAAGGTCGACGTCCCCAGCACAATCGCAGCCGGGATCAGGCGACGCGGGATCGAAGCCGCGTGAAACAGCGAGCGGGCCATGGGGACGATGACGAAAAATGCAACGAACAGGCTGACGCCGCCATAGGTCACCGCGGCACCGGCGAGCACCACCGCCAGGATCACGCGACGCTCGCCGAGGCGCTCCGCCATGAAGGCGGCGACCGACGTGACCGCGCCGCTATCGTCCATCAGCTTGCCGAAGACCGCGCCAAGCAGGAAGATCGGGAAGAACTGGGCCAGAAATCCCGCCGCATGCACCATGAACACCTGGGTCAGGTTCGCAAGCAGCGGCTCGCCGCCGAACAACGCGGCAACGAGCGCTGCAAACGGCGCCAGCAGAAGCACGCTCCAGCCGCGAAAAGCGAACAGGACGAGCAGGGCGAGCCCGACGAGGAGGCCGAGAAGACCCATGTCTCAGCACTCCGACAGCAGGACGTCGAGATCGGCGGTCGATTGCCGGCCGATGTCGGCACCGTGCGCGGCGAGAAACGCGTCCGCGGCCAGGCGCCCCTCGGCGCGCAGCATCGAGACGAACTCCCATTCGGCGTTGAGCTTGGATGACGCGCCGAACTTCGCCAGCATGTCGCTCTTGACGCGGTGGGTCCGCATCTTTGCCCAGCGCGCGCCCTCGCCGCTGCCGGGGTCGGCCGCCTGGCGCAGCAGCGCGATCATGCGCAATTCCTTCATCAGGGGTGAATTGAACGAAATCTCGTTCAATCGATTGAGAATCTCCGCAGCCGTCCGCGGCTCTTCGAGCGTTTCGGTCGGATTGATCTGCACCAGGATCGTGTCGTGCGCATCGCTTTCGCGAATGAGCGGCGTGATCGTGGGGTTGCCGGCGAAGCCGCCGTCCCAATAGGGCTCGCCGTCGATGTCGATCGCGCGGAACATGGTCGGCAGGCAGGCCGATGCCAACAGCACGTCCGCCGTGATCTCGGCATTGCGGAAGATGCGGCCACGGCCGGTGCGCACCCGCGTCGCGGTGACGAACAGCTTTATTGGCGAGCTCGCGAGCCGCTCGAAATCGATGCTCTCGGCCAGCACCGCGCGCAGCGGATTGTAGCCTGTCGGATTGAGATCGTAGGGCGACAGCACGCGCGACATCAAATCGGTGAGGATGTAGAAGGGCGACGTATCGAGCGTCCAGCGCCCCATCAGTCGATCGAGCGGCGAGCGCTGGAGCGGACTAAAGGCGGCAGCCTTCGAAACGCGGCGCCAGTATTTTTCGAGCGCGTCGCGCGCGCCCTCGGCGCCACCCGCGATCCACCCGTCTGCGAGCACGGCCGCATTCATCGCGCCCGCGGAGGTGCCGGAGATCGCGGCGATGGTGAGCCACTTCTCTTCCAGAAGACGGTCGAGCACGCCCCAGGTGAAGGCGCCGTGCGAGCCGCCTCCTTGAAGCGCGAGATCGATCAGTACGGCGTCCCGTTCCATGGCGGCACCCACGCAACTGAAGCTCAAATTCGACGCGATTTGTCACACGCCGAGAATAACGACAGTTTAGAGAACCTTGGCAGCGTAATGCAACTGGAACGTGACGCCGGCCTAGTGCTCGAACACCAGCCGCGCGCCGACCGTTCCGTCGAGCGCGCGGATCTGCTGAAGCAATGCATCTGAATCCTGGCCTGCCAGGTCGGCGTCGAGCACGACGTAGCCGAGGTCGCCGGCAGTCTCCAGGTATTGCGCGACAATGTTGATGTCGCGCTGGAGAAAGACCTCGTTCAGCCGCCTCAGCATGCCCGGCACGTTGCGATGGACATGGCTGAAGCGCGCACCGGCGGGACGTAAGTGCAGTTGCACCTCCGGGAAGTTCACCGCGCCCATGGTCGATCCCGTGATGAAATAGTCGACCAGTTTTCGCGCGACTTCCCCGCCGATGCGCTCTTGTGCTTCCTCGGTCGAGCCGCCGATATGCGGGGTGAGGATGACGTTCTCGAGGCCCTGCACCGGGCTCGTGAAGCGATCCGAGTTCGAGGACGGCTCGACCGGAAACACGTCAATGGCTGCGCCGGCGAGATGGCCGTCGCGCAAGGCGCCGGCGAGCGCATCGAGATCGACCACGGTGCCGCGGCTATTGTTGATCAGGAACGAGCCTGATTTCATCGCCCGCAGCTCCGTCTCGCCGATCATGCCTGCGGTCTCCGGCGTCTCGGGCACGTGAAGGCTGACGACATCGCTCTGCGCCAGCAGCTCTTCCAGCTTCTCGACCGGCTCGGTGTTGCCGTGGCGCAGCTTGTCGGTGCGGTCGAAATAGATCACGCGCATGCCGATCGCTTCGGCCAGCGTCGACAGCTGCGAGCCGATATTGCCGTAGCCGATGATGCCGAGCGTGCGGCCGCGCACCTCGCGGCTGCCGGTCGCCGACTTGTCCCAGCCGCCCTCATGCGCCGACACCGAACGCGGGAAGATGCGCCGCAGCAGCATCACGATCTCGCCGATCACGAGCTCGGCGACGCTGCGCGTGTTGGAGAACGGCGCGTTGAACACGGGAATGCCGCGCTTGCGGGCCGCCAGGAGATCGACCTGGTTGGTGCCGACGCTGAAGCAGCCGACCGCGAGAAGCCCGTCCGCGGCCGCGAGCACCTCATCGGTTATCTGGGTGCGCGAGCGGATGCCGAGCAGCGACACGCCCTTCAGCGCGCGCCGCAGGTCTTCGCCGTCCAGCGCCTTGGTCAACCGCTCGACATTGGTGAAGCCCGCGCTCCGGAACAGGTCGACAGCGCTGTCATTGACGCCTTCGAGCAACAGCGCCTTCGCGTTCCGCTCGGGGCTTTGGCCTGGGGCTGGCATGGAATCTCCGTAGGTCACAGCTTTGCCGCAGCTCATAGACCGCGGGGGAGATGCAGCACAATAGGGTTTGGATATGGGGAGAAGATGGCGGGGCGGTAAGTGTTTACGGTGGCCGCCCAGTCAAATGACGTAAAACCCGTGCGTACCGTCGAGCCGGAGTTGCTCGACGAGACCGTATTCCCAGTCGAGATAGGCCTGCATCGCGCGCTCGGCGACGTCAGTGCCCTCATAGGGCCGGCGGTAGCGATGCGCCGGGTCGGGCTTGGGCAGCACGCGCGGCGGGCCGACCTCGAGCTCACCCCCGTAACCGCCTTCGAGCACATAGACCTCCCAGCCCATCTGCGCGAGCCATGACGCCGTCATGTCGGCACGCACGCCCTGGTCGTCGGTCAAGAGGATGCGCGCGCCGCGCACGGGCGCGGCCATGTCGGTTTCCTGGACGAGCTGGCCGCCGGGGTAATGACGGAAGCCGGGGAAATGGCCGGCCGCAAATTCCTCTGAGTCGCGCACGTCGAAACGATAGAGCGTGCGATCGGTCTGCGCTGCGAGTGCCTTCGCCTCGTTCGCGCCGATGTGGCGAACACCGGCGCGATAGGCGACGTCGCGGGTATTGGCCGGGCCGCCCTCGAACGGCCCGATCGCGCCACGCCTGTCGGCACCGTGATCGAGCGTGTGCCGCGCCAGCGTCCAGCCGATGGTACCGTTGCGCAGCGCCCGCACTTTGTTGGGCACGCCGGCATTGATCAGCGACTGCGTGCCGATGATCGAGCGCGTGCGCCCGGCGCAATTGACGATGATGGTGGTCTCAGGGTCGGGCGCGGCCTGCCCTGCCCGCAGTACCAGCTCAGCACCGGGCACGCTGACCGAGCCCGGAATGTTCATGGTCGCATATTCGTCGAAGCGGCGGACGTCGAGGATGGCGATGTTGGCCCTGTCCGCGATCAGCTTTGCCACTTCGTCGGCGCTGAACGACGGCGTGTGCCGCCGCGCCTCGACCAGCTCGCCGAATGCCTTGGAATAGGAATTGACGTCCTCGAACACCTGATAGCCCGCCGCGCGCCAGCCCTTCAGCCCGCCGTCAAGCGCACGGACATTGCTGTAGCCGAGCGCGGCAAGCCGCTCGGCGCCGGTTGCAACAAGTCCCTCGGCATCATCATAGAGCACGATCGCGACGTCCTTGCGCGGCAACCGCAGCTCGGCCTCGATCGCGATCCGGTCCGCGGCCATGTTGGCGGCAAACAGCGGATGGCCGGTGGCGAAGCCGGCCTCGTACCTGAGATCAAGCAGCGCGATCTCCTCGCGGAGCAGCAGCGCGCGGCGGATATCGGCGGGGGTGACGGTGGGGAGTTTCATGGCGTGAACCCTGGCAAGTACGGCCAAGGGCTTTTGAACGATTGCCGCGCGCTTGGCTAGCCTTCGCGACCGTTCACTCGCCCGGAACCAGCCGCCCGAGCGGCGGCGGCGCGGGACGCCGCAGCCTGCGGCGCGACAGATAAAGCAAAATGCCGGTGACCGAGAACAGCGGCATCAATGCTGCTGCAATCATGAAGGCGAGCTTGCCGGGCCAGCCCAGGAACGCGCCGCGATGGATGTCGAGCACGCTCGCGATGATCTTCTCGCCAAACGTCTTGTCGGCATAGCGCTCCGCCGAGATCACCTGCCCCGTGACCGCATCCACGCGGAATTCGTCACGCGTGGTATCGAGCGTCGAATCCTTCGGCCACGACCGGATCCGGATGACCGTGCCGGGTCCGGCGGGCAGCGTCAGCAGCGCTTTGGAGAAACGATCGCCCTCCTCGTGCTGGAGCGTCGACCAGGCACGATCAAATCCCACCGCCTGAACCGGCTCAGGACGCCCTGCCGCACGCGGCTGCTTCGGCTGCATCTTCGCGGCGGCAACGTGCGGGCGCGACAACAGCCAGACGACGCCGTCCTTGTACCAGTCGAACGAGTACCACAGCCCAGTCAGCGTCATCACCAGATAGACCGGCAGCACCCAGGTGCCGATGACGGCGTGCAGCGAACGGTGCAGTCCGCGGCCGCTGAGTCCGAGATTGGGTTTCAGCCACATCTTCACGCTGCCGGCGCGGCGCGGCCAGCGCAGCACGAGGCCCGAGATGAGCATGACGATCAGACCGAGCGCGGCAATGCCGGTGATCTGGCGTCCCCAGCCCTTGGCATCGCCGGGGATCAGCAGCCAGCGATGCAGCCTGCGGACGGTCGCGAAGAACTCCTCGCCACGCGGCGCACCCAGCACGTGCGCGTCGTAGGGATCGACATAGAGCGATGTCGGCCGCGCGCCCTGCTCGTCGCGCGCGAAGCGGACACGCACCGCCGCGGCCGGATCGCTCGACAGCGTGACGGCCGAGACCTTGCCGAGGTCCTGCCCCGCCTTGAGCCGGGCCACCAGTTCGTCCGGCATCAACGCCGGCACCTGGCGCGGCGCGACCTGCATGATACCGCTATTCAGATAGTCGCCGATCTCGTCCTCGAAGCTCATGATCGCGCCGGTCAGCGCGATCAAGGCCAGCAGCAGCGCAAGCACGAGGCCCGCGATCGAGTGAATCTGGTGCAGAGCGGCCTTGATGTAATGCCCCACCCTACTCATCGAAGCCAACCTTCTTGATAAGCGAGATCGCGGCCTGCTGACGTGCGGCGATCTGGTCGATCGAAATTGCATCGGCGATGAACGTGCCCATTTCGGCAACGATCGGTGCACGCTCCGCTGCTGCAAGCACGGGGTATTCCAACTCGGCAGCGGCAAAGATCCGCTGCGCTGCCGGCGTGACAAGGAATTCGAGGAATTGTCGCGCCAACGCCGGATGCGGCGCCTGTTTCGCGATGGCCGCGCCGGTGAGGTTCACATGCGTGCCGCCGCCCTTGAATGTCGATGGCACCGCCTTGACCTCCATCGCCCAGGCACGCCAGTCGGCCCCTTCGCGTCCGTCGCGCAATTGCGCCAATGCCACGGTGTTGCCGATGCCGATCTTGCACGCGCCTTGTGCGATCTCGCGGATCACGTCGTTGTCCTTGCGATCAGGCTTGTGGGCGAGATTGGCCTTCAGGCCGGCGAGCCAGGCCTCCGTCGCGGCCTCGCCGTGATGGACGAGATAGGCCGCAACCAGCGCGACATTGTTCTGATGCAGCGGCGAGCGTATGCAGAGCTTGCCGCGCCATTGCGGACTCGCGAGGTCTTCGTAGTCGACAGCCGCAAGGGCATCGTCCCTGCGCGCCATCACGACGCGGGGGCGTATGGCGAGCGCAATCCACTGTCCGCCGCCTCGCAGATTTGCCGGCACAGCTTGCTCGATCCGCGTCGACGACATCGCCTGCGTCAGGCCGCTGACGGCAGGCTGCGTGGTCTTGTCCAGCCCGATCGTCAACAGGACATCGGCGGGCGATGCGGCGCCTTCCGACGTAAGTCGCTTGACGAGGCCGTCCTCGACGAAGACGATTTTCACCTTGACGCCGCTGGCTTCCGTGAAGGCCGCAACGACAGGCTCGACCAGGGCAGCCTCCCTGGTCGAATAGAGCGTGATTTCCTCGGCGCGGCTCGCACCTGTGGCAGCGAGGCAGGCAGACGCCGCCGCGATCAGGACCGCGATGGCTTTGTGCCGCACCGCCATCGCTAGAACTTCACCGTTGCCGACAGCGACACGCGGCGCGCATCGCCGATCGCGACGTTCAGATTGTTGACGGCGGAGGGATAATAGACGGTGTCGAACAGGTTTTTGACGTTGAGCTGATAGATCACCGGCGTGTTCTGGTATTTCGTCTCATAGGTCGCGAAAATATCGGCGACCACATAGGACGGCAAGAAGAAGCTGTTGATCGCATCACCGGGACGATCGCCGACATAGCGCGCGCCGCCGCCGAGGCGGAGCTGTCCCGGCAGAGCCGTGCCGAAGTCGTAGACCAGATAGAGCGAGGCCGTGTTCAGCGCGACGTTCTGCAGCTTCATGCCGTAGAGCGACCGATCTTCGGATGCCGTCACCCGCGCGTCGGTATAGCCATAGCTGCCGATCAGGGCCCAACTGTCGGTGAGCCTGCCGGTCACGTCCAGCTCGACGCCGCGCGAGCGGGCGCGGCCGACGGTATGGAGTTCCACCACGCCAGCGCTGTTCGTCTTCGTCGTCTGCACGTTCTTCTTGTCGAGATCGTAGAGCGCCAGCGTACCGGAGATGCGCTTGTTCAGATCGAACTTCACGCCGGTCTCGTATGACACGCCTTCTTCGGGCGCGACATTGGAATCGATCACGATGCCGATCGGCGCGATGGTCGAGTTGGGCTTCAGCGATTCGGTGTAGCTCACATACAGCGAGATCTCGTCGGTCAGCTTGAAGATGGCGCCGCCGAGGGGAAGCACCTTGTCCTGGGACACGTTGGTATTGGTGTAGAACAGTGCCTTCCCGCGCCCGGCGATCTGATCGTAGTCCATGTAGCGCGCGCCGCCGACCAGCGCGAACCGCTCGGTCAAATGCAGCGTATCCTGGACGAACAGCGACCACTGTCCGAGCTTGTCGGTCTGGGCGCTGTCACCGGGCACCACGGTCGTGCCCGGCCCGACCAACCCATAGACCGGATTGTAGATGTTGATGGCGGGCGTTGCTTGCCGGATCAGGCTATCGCGGTAGATGGTGCGATACTGGCCGTCGCCGCCGAACACCACCTCGTTGCGCATGTTGCCGAGCCAGAAGCTGCCCGAGACGTAGGATGTTCCGTAGCTGACATTGCTGAGCGAGCCGCGCGTGCCGTCATTGCTGCGCGTCTCCGCACCGGTCGTGAAGTTGATGCCGGTGATGCGGAGCTGGTTGGCGCTGAAGGTCTCGGTGTTGTAGCTGTAGCCAGCGTAGAGCTTCCAGTCCTGGTTGAAGCGGTGCTCGACCGAGGCCTGCAACAGGTCCGACGTGCCCCATGTGTTGTTGAAAGGTTCGTCGAGCCGGCGGTCGGCGGGAACCGCCAGCGGCGCTTTCGTCACCGGATTGAACGCCGTGCCGCGATCGAACGGATAGATGAACTCGCGATGCTCGTAGTTGAGCTGGACCGTGGTGTCCTGGCCGTACCAGGCCAGCGACGGTGCGACCAGCATCTCGCGGTGACGGCCGAAATTGCGCCAGTAATCCTCGCTGACGCCGTAGCCGATGAAGCGATAGGCAAGGCCCTGATCGCCGATCGGACCGGTAACATCGAGCAGGCCGTCGGCGCCGGTTTTCGAGGCACTGAATGTCGAGCCGAGCAGCGTGACCGAGCCGTGCTGATAGAGCTCCGGCCGCTTGCTGATGGTGTTGACGATGCCGCCGGGATCCATGATGCCGTAGAGCAGCGAGGCCGGCCCCTTCAGCACCTCGACGCTTTCGACCGCGGGATTGAAGCTGCGGCCCTGCACCAGCGGCATGCCGTTGCGCATGATCGAACCATCACGATTATCGCCGAAGCCGCGGCGGATCACCGCGTCCTGGCTGCCGGCGAGCGTGTTGGTCTGGGTGATGCCGGAGACATTGATGAGCGCATCGTCGATGTTCCGCGGGAGCTGGTCCTTCAACACCTGCTCAGGCACGACGTTGACCGCCTGCGAGGTATCGAGGGGCGATGCGCCGCTGCGCAGCGTGGTCGAACTCGGCATCGCGCGGTAACCGAGCTTGGCAGCCTGCTGCGCGGCGGCCGCCGCTGCTGCACGTTCCGATATTGTCGGTGCTGCTGGTGTGGCGGCATTCCGGCTGCGCTGGCGCGCGGCGGCTTGCGTCCGGCGCTGGGGCGATTCGGATGCGCGGGCCGGTTTCGGCCGCTGCACCGGCGCTTCCACTGTCACCGGCGGCAGCGCTGACTGCGCCTGCGCGGTCGTCGTGTTCGAGGGGGATTCGACGAGCAGCACCGCTGCGCCGAGGAGAAGACCTGCACGGCTCTTGCCGGCATGATGACGATGGCCGCTGACGCGTTGGCCATCCACGGGGGCACGCACTTTCATTCCACTTCAAGTCAAGAACATTGAAGTGTGCGCCTGTAACAGTCGGCGGGATCGAAGAGAACCGTAGGCGAGCTTGAATCGCTCTAGTGTTGAATCGTTCTAAGCGCATCAGCGCACTAAGCGGCAATTACCGATTGACGTCGCAGGGATCGCAACACGCTGCACGCGAATTCGCGACAACGTGTCACGAAAGTTTCGCATCTCACGCGATGGCAGGAGCAATCAGCTCGTCAATCTTTCGCTTGAGCGCTGCGCCATCGGACGAGGCACGGAATGGCGGGCGCACGCGCAGCCAGCCCGCGTCGCCCGTCTGTGCGGCGAGGATTGCCTTCAGCGTCGCAAGGAACGACGGCGTGTTCAGCACGACATCGGTCGCGGCTTGCATGCGCGCCTCGACGTCCTTGCCATCAACCATGCCCTTGACCAGCTCGGGCACGACGTTGGCCATGCCGCAGATGGTGCCGGCGCCGCCGGCGGCGATCGCGCGGGTGATGTCGGCTTCGTTGCCGACGGTGATGGCGAGATCGGGAGCAGCACTACGGAACGCCTGGAACTGCTTGAAGTCGCCGCTGGAGTCCTTCAGGCCCGCAACCACCTCGCCGTAACGCTTGCGCAAGTTTGCCGCGACACCGGTCGGGATCGCAACGCCGGAGACCTGCGGGATGTGATAGAGCGAGGCGCGCAGGCGATCGTCGGCGACGCCGTCGATGATCGCAGCAAAAGCATCCTCGATGCCTTCGGGCGTGACACCACGGTCGAAATAGGGCGGCAGATACAGCACGTGGCGCAGGCCGAGGCCGAGCACGGTGCGCGTCAGCGCGATGCTGTCGGTGATGGCGGGAAAGCCGCCGCCGATGCCGATCCGCTCAGGCGCGACGCCGGCCTTGAGCACGGCCTCGATGGTCGCGACACGCTCGGTGACATTGAAGGAGGTGCCCTCGCCGGTGGTGCCGAACAGCACGACGCCATCGACGCCCTTACTGAAGAGCTGCCTAGCGTGGGCGGCGAGCTTGGCGGAGTCCACGCTGCCATCCGTCGCCAGCGGCGTCGCCGACGCCACCCAGAACCCGCGAATTGCCTCCGTCATCTCACCACCCATTAGCTGCGGTCCCGGACTAAACCCCTGATCTCGAACGATCTTAGGAAGCCTTCCGAGCCTTGTTTTTGCTTTACTTTTTATGTTGTACCTTACATACAAGGCGGACGCAAATCCTTTCCACCATCACGGCGCGCATGAGACGCAGCCAGATTCCGAGGAGGTCTCGCATGAACATGGTGAGCCCCATTGAGCGTCCCGATCAGTTGCTCGGCGCCTTGCGCGACAAGCTCGGCGCGGCCGCCGTGCTTGTTGGCACCGACGTGCCGGCGCGCAATTGCAACGACTGGAGCGCGAGCCTGCCACAAGCGCCGCTTGCGGTGATCCGACCGGTCGATGCGCAAGGCGTTGCCGATGCGATTGGGACCTGCCGGCAGGCGCGACTGCCCTTCGTGCCGCAGGGTGGATTGACCGGGCTGTGCCGCGGCGCATCGCCCGAAGCAGGCTGGGTCGCGATCTCGCTCGAGCGCATGACCGGCATCGAGGAGATCGATCGGGCGTCAATGACGATGACGGTGAAATCGGGCACGCCGCTGGAGACGATCCAGAAGGCCGCGGACGAAGCCGGTTTCTTCTTTCCGCTCGACCTCGGCTCGCGCGGCTCCTGCGCGATCGGCGGCAATCTCTCCACCAATGCCGGCGGCAACCGCGTGATCCGCTACGGCATGACGCGCGAACTGGTGCTCGGCCTGGAGGTGGTGCTGCCCGACGGCACCATCATCACCAGCCTCAACAAGCTGATGAAGAACAACGCGGGCTATGACCTCAAGCATCTCTTCATCGGCTCCGAAGGCACGCTCGGCATCATCACCCGCGTGGTGTTGCGGCTGTTCCCGAAACCGCGCTCGACCATGGCGGCGCTGTGCGCGCTGAAGGACTATGCCGCGGTGATCGACTTGCTCGGTGCCGCGCGCAGCGGGCTCGGCCCGCTGCTGTCGGCCTTCGAGGTGATGTGGCCGGATTACTGGGACGTGATCACGAATCGCGCCGGCGTGAAGCCGCCGGTCGCCGCAGGCCACGGTCTCTACGTGCTCGTCGAGGCCCAAGGCACCGACGAGAGCCTGGATGCACCGCGTTTCCAGGCCTGGCTCGAAGAGCTGATGGAGCGCGGGCTGCTCGCAGATGCCGCCGTGGCGCAATCGCTGGCGCAGACGCAGGCGTTCTGGCGCGTGCGCGACATCTGCGCCGAGTTCGGCCAGGTGCTGGGCCCGCACATCTCCTACGACATCGGGCTTGCGGTGGCGCGCATGGACGAATTCGTCACGCGCTGCAAGGCCGCGTTGGCCTCCGGCATCAAGGGGTGCGAGAGCGTCTATTACGGCCATATCGGCGACGGCAATCTGCATCTCGTGTCCTGGGTCACCGGTCTTTCCGTCGAGCAGCAGCCGAAGGAAGAGATGGACGCGATCATCTACGGTCTGGTGCGCGAGCTGGGCGGCAGCGTCTCCGCCGAGCACGGCATCGGCACGCTGAAGAAGAAGTGGCTGGGCCATGCCAGGAGCGAAGCCGAGATCGCGTTGATGCGGACGCTGAAGGCCGCGCTCGACCCCGATCACCTGCTCAATCCCGGCAAGGTGATCTGAGACAGCAGATGCGATCGCTCAAGCTCGATACGCCGAAATCGCTGTCGCAGCGGGTGGTGCTGCGGCTGCGCCAGGCCATCATCGACGGCGAGTTCGCGCTCGGCGCCGCCATCTCCGAGGAGATGGTGGCGAATTCCTTCGGCGTCAGCCGCACGCCGGTGCGCGAGGCGATGGGCCAGTTGCAGGCGCAGGGGCTGGTCGTGATCCGGCCGCAGGTCGGCAGCTTCGTGTTCACGCCGAGCGCGGAGGACATCACTGCGCTCTGCACCTTCCGGATCGCGCTCGAGCCCAAGGCCGCCGAGCTCGCGTTTCGTCACGATCGCGACGGCGCAATTGCGACGATGAGCGAGGCAATCGCGGCGATGGAGCCGGCGATCGCGGCGAAGGACAACATCGCCTATGGCCGCGCCGATGCGAGCTTTCACGAAGGGTTGTTCGCGCATTGCGGCAACCGCTATCTCATCGAATCCTACCAGCTCGTCTCGGGCCGCGTCGCCGCGCTGCGCACCAACCTGACGTCGCCGATCGACGTGCGCACCCGCTCGTCCTTCGACGAGCATCGCAAGCTGCTCGATCTGTTCGCGCGCGGCGAGTTCGCGGCGTTCGAAGCGCTGATGACGACGCACATCACCAATTCCGGCCTGGCCTATGCCAAGGCCTTGAAAGTGGAGGCCTTGATAGTGGAGGCGCTGAAGGTGGACTGAGCGCTACTACCCCGCGTCCTTCGATCCCGGCCTGTCCAGAAAATCCAGCGCGGTGTTGATCTGTTCGAGCTGGTGCTCGATCTTGTCGCGATCGTCGACCGACTGCGCCTTCTCGAGCTGTTCCACAAGCTTCTGCTTCCGTGACAACAAGTTCTCTATGACCGTACTCACAAGTCCCCCATCGCCCCGAAACGAAGCGTCGAGGCAAAATCCGGTTACGGCACTGGCGCCGGGATGGTCGGGGCGCGCGCGAGCATGGCTCGCACCGGTCCCTTGATCAGAATGTTCGCGGAGGCGGTTGGTTCCTGCGGATGAACCACAACTCCGATCAATGGAACTATTTGCGCAGGCTCGCCCAGACCCCGCCGAGGATCAGCACACCGCCGAACAGATGGATCAGTTTTGGCGGTTCACCGAGAATTGCGAACGACAGAAGGGCGCTCGCGATCGGTCCGAGATAAAGCACAAGCGAGGTTCGGACCGAACCGAATTTGCCGCCGAGCCAGGCAAAGCCGGCATAGGCGAGCAGCCCGGGAACGATCCCGGCGAAGACGTAAGCCGACACCGCTTTCGTGCTGAAGACCTGCGCCGGCGTGGTCCACATCTCGATCAGCGCCTGCGGCAGCGAGAACAGCGCGCCGGCGCCTGCGAACAGGCTCATGCGCGCCAGCAGCGACGCCTTGGGCGCCGCGCGCGATTGCAGCAGCGTGTAGCCGGACCAGCCGAGCATCGCGATCACGACCAGGCCGTCGCCCGCTGCGGTCTCCAGTGCGAACAAGGTCTCCGGATGACCGCCGGAGATGATGAGCAAGGCGCCGGCGAGCGCAAGCGCCGTGCCGAGCCATTGCAGCGGGCCGACCTGCTCGATGCCGAGCACCGCAGAGATCATCAGCACCGTGACCGGCGACAGCGCCATGATCAACGCGATGTGGATCGCCGTCGTCGAGATGCCCGCGGCATAGACCGGGCCGCCGCAGAGGAACATGCCCACGAAGCCGGCGGCGAGGATCGGCCAGATGTTCTTGCCAAGTGGCACGCGGCCGGCGCGGATTTCGGCGAACGCGATCGGCGCGAGCCCGATGGCAACGATGCTCCAGCGGAAGAAGGCGAGCGCGAAGGGCGGGACGGAGCCCGCGAGGCCCCGCGCCAGAATCTGATTTGAGGCCTGCGCGGTCGCCACCAGGATGAAGCCGATCAGCGCAACCGCACCGAGCCAGGCCTCGGTGGACGGCGCCGCACCGGCGTCGTCACCGCCGTCGGAAATTTCCTTGCCCATGGAGCAATCGGATATCCGATGTCGGCCGCGGTGAGAACCCGGAAGACGGATCGCTCATATGCATATGCGGCACGCGCACTGTTCCGGGCGGCGAGGCGATGCTCGCCTTGCGCAAGGTCTGGATCGAGGCGGCGCTGCCGGGCTCGACGGTGACCAATCTCCGCCTCGTCGGGAATGCCGTGCGGATGGTCCGCCAGCATGGCGGCGAGCCGGCCACGACTGCCGAGGTCCGGCAAGGGTTCGCGAACGGTTAACGCACTCCCGCAAGCCGGATAGCCCCTGGCGGAACCGCAAATCTTCACGCGTCCGTCGGTTGTATTCGTACGCCCGGAGTCCTATGCGTAGGCGCCATGGACATCCAGATCATCACCGCCGAAAAGCCCCTGATGGCGCAGGCGCGCCCGCGCAAGCCGGCGCCGTTCCTTCCCATGAGCCGCGCCGAGATGGACGCGCTCGGCTGGGATGCCTGCGACATCGTGCTGGTGACAGGCGATGCCTATGTCGACCATCCGAGTTTTGGCATGGCCATCATCGGCCGGCTGCTGGAGGCGCAGGGCTTTCGGGTCGGCATCATCTCCCAGCCCGACTGGCATTCGGCCGATCCGTTCAAGGCGCTCGGCAAGCCAAAAGTGTTTTTCGGCGTCACCGGCGGCAACATGGACTCCATGGTGAACCGCTACACCGCGGACCGGCGCATCCGCAGCGACGACGCCTATACGGCCGGCGGCGAAGGCGGCAAGCGGCCGGACCGCTGCACCGTCGTCTACGCGCAGCGCTGCCGCGAGGCGTTCAAGGATGTCCCGATCGTGCTCGGCGGCATCGAGGCCTCGCTGCGCCGGATCGCACATTACGATTACTGGTCCGACAAGGTGCGCCGCTCGGTGCTGGCCGACGCCAAGGCGGACCTGCTGCTCTATGGCAATGCCGAGCGTGCCGTCGTCGAGGTGGCCAACCGTCTTGCCGCCGGCGAAGCACCGCGCGAGCTCAGCGACATCAGGGGCGTCGCGCTGTTCCGCCGCGTCCCGGAGGACTACAGCGAACTGCACGCCGACGATCTCGATTCCGCCGACGAGGGCGCAACGCGCCAGAAGGGTGCGACCGTCATCCGGCTGCCGGCGCTGGAGCAAGTCGAGCAGGACAAGGAAGCCTATGCGCGCGCCTCGCGCGTGCTGCATCGTGAAAGCAATCCCGGCAATGCCCGCCCGCTGGTGCAGCGTCACGGCGATCGCGATCTCTGGCTCAACCCGCCGCCGATCCCGCTGACCAGCGACGAGATGGACGCGGTCTACGACCTGCCCTATGCGCGCGCGCCGCATCCGTCCTATGGCGAAGCAAAAATCCCCGCCTGGGACATGATCAAGTTCTCGGTCACGATCATGCGCGGCTGCTTCGGCGGCTGCACCTTCTGCTCGATCACCGAGCACGAGGGCCGCATCATCCAGAACCGCTCGGAAGGCTCGATCCTGCGTGAGATCGAGAAGATCCGCGACAAGACGCCGGGCTTCACCGGCGTGATCTCCGACATCGGCGGCCCCACGGCCAACATGTACCGGATGGCGTGCAAGGATCCGAAGGTCGAGGCGGCGTGCCGGCGGCCGTCCTGCGTCTTCCCGGAGATCTGCCCGAACCTCAACACCTCGCATGACGATCTGATCCGGCTCTATCGCAAGGTGCGCGAGACCAAGGGCATCAAGAAGGTGATGGTCGCTTCGGGCGTGCGCTACGACCTCGCGGTCGAGAGCCCCGAATACATCAAGGAGCTCGTCACCCATCACGTCGGCGGCTATCTGAAGATCGCCCCTGAACATACCGAGCGCGGCCCGCTCGACAAGATGATGAAGCCGGGCATCGGCGCCTACAACCAGTTCAAGCGGATGTTCGATGCCGCGGCCGAGCAGGCCGGCAAGAAATATTACCTGATCCCCTATTTCATCGCGGCGCATCCGGGCACGACCGACGAGGACATGATGAACCTCGCGCTCTGGCTCAAGAAGAACCGCTATCGCGCCGATCAGGTGCAGACCTTCCTGCCCTCGCCGATGGCGACCGCAACCGCGATGTACCACACCGGCGTCAACCCGCTGCGCGGCGTACGCCGCGGCGGCAGCGACAAGGTCGAGGCGATCAAGGGCCTGCGCCAGCGAAGGCTGCACAAGGCCTTCCTGCGCTATCACGACCCCGACAATTGGCCGGTGCTCCGCGAGGCCTTGATCGAGATGGGCCGCCGCGACCTGATCGGCTCGCGTCCCGACCAGCTCGTGCCCGCGCATCAGCCGCCCGGCACCGGCAAGGCCGCCGGCACACGGCGACCGGTGCGCCCCGGCGGCAAGACGCAGCGGTTTACGACCAAGGGCCTGCGGGTGATGAAGTAGCGGCAGAGCCGGATGAGATCCGGTTCAGCCCGCGGCTGTTGTGTCCCCAAAGCAAAAATGTCGAAAACAACCCCATGCACAGTAGACGGCATGAGCGGGATCAATGGCTTAGGCGGTCTGCGGCGACGTTGACCCGTCGGGCAAAACGGGCGCGGGATGGCAACGCGCCCCTTACGCTCGCACCGAAACGGGTTGACCTCGGCGCCATCATGTAACATATGAAGTTACATGAAGCGAGACAGCCGATTATCAGGCGTGCTCCACGTCCTGCTGCACATGGCGCAGCAGCCTGGCCCGTTCACGTCCGAGACCCTGGCGAAGGCCATGGACACCAACCCGGTGGTGATCCGCCGCATCATGGCGGGCCTGCGCGACCTCGGTTACGTCCGCTCCGAGAAGGGGCACGGCGGCGGCTGGACGCTGGCTTGCGATCTGTCGAAGGTGACGCTGCGCGATGTCTACACCGCGCTCGGCAGCCCCTCGATTCTGGCCATGGGCAACCGGACCGAGGCGCCTGGCTGCCTGGTCGAGCAGGCCGTCAATGCCGCGCTCGATCAGGCCTTTGACGATGCAGAGGCGTTGTTGCTGTCGCGCTTTGCCGAAGTGTCGCTGGCGATGCTGAGCGACGATCTGCGCAAGCGCCTGGGTGCGCGAAAGCTTCACAGCATGAGCGCGCATCACGCGTGACCGACTCCCCTCAGCAGGACAACATCGTGACCGACATTCAAAACGCGTTCTCCGATCCGCAGATGGTGGCGAAGTACACCGAAGGGCCGCCACGGTTTGTTCCCGGCTACAATTCGATGCTGTCCATGGCGGCGATCCTTTTGGGCGAGCGTGCGCGTGAAGATGCGCGAATACTTGTTCTTGGCGCCGGCGGCGGCCTGGAGCTGAATGCCTTTGCGCAAGCGCAGCCGCGCTGGACCTTTGATGGCGTGGACCCGTCCGCGGCGATGCTGAATCTCGCGAAGCAGACGCTGGGCCCGCTCGTGTCGCGCGCGCATCTGCATCAAGGCTATATCGACGATGCGCCGGAGGGGCCGTTCGACGGCGCGACGTGCCTGTTGACCCTGCATTTCGTCGATGTCGAGGAACGGCTGCGAATAGCGTCCGAAATCCGCCGCCGCCTCAAGCCCGGCGCGCCGTTCGTCGCGGCCCATTTCAGCATCCCCGGCAACGACGATGAACGGCCGCTTTGGCTCTCGCGCTATTCGGCCTTTCTCGCCGCAGCCGGAGTCGAGCCCGACAAGGCGGCCGCCGCGCGAAAGGCGGTCGACGGCCAGTTGAGCATTCTGGCACCAGAGCAGGACGTCGTGATCTTGCGCGACGCAGGCTTCTCCGACCCGACCCTGTTCTATACCGGCTTCACGTTCCGCGGCTGGGTGGCCTACGCCTGAGACGTCACGGCCTCGTCGACACGTCGCCATGAAAAAGCCAGGCAGGGCCTGCCTCTCGCGCTACTCCGCAAGCCGCGCGAGCGGGCCCGCGGCCGCCTTCTGTTCACCCAGCGCTTGGCCCTGGGCCATGCGTTGGCGGATCATTGCGACAACCGGGCCTACCTGCTCGAAAGCCCGGTCGTGGGCGTCGTCGCCGGCGACCGCCAGTTTCGTCAGGTCGTAGACGTCGATCCGGTCGCGCGCGAGCTCAGTTCGATAAGGCTCCTGGGTCGGGTCGATATCGCCCAGGCGGGCGACGTCTCCCCAGATCGTCTTCGACAGCGAGAGCGCGCCGTCGTCACGCGAGACGAACAACGAGATGGGGGGCCGCGCGCCGCTCATCCGGTTCAGTTGCGAGCGGAAGACATCGACATCCACGTCGGGTGCCACCAGCATCACATTCTTCAGCTTGCTGCGCTTCGACGCGACAGCCGGGGCGCGGATCGCCCGCGTTCGCAGTGCTTCCAGTGCGATCCAATTGCCCATCGAATGAGCCAGAAGATAAACTTCGCCGACGGCAGGCGAGGCGTCGAGCGTGCTCAACAGATTGTCGAGCGCGTCACGCGAAAAATTGGCACTTTCCCGGTCATAGGTATACGCGCGCAGCCTCAGCTCGCCGCGCGATGGCCAGGTGAAAAGCACGGGAACGACCGGCACTTTGGAGTCGTGCACGATCTGCGCGAAGCGATAGACCGCATCATCGAAGCGGTTGTTGAAGCCGTGGACGAAGACAAGCACCTTGTTGCGACCGGACTGCTTCATCGCCGCGGCGACAGACGCAGCGAAATGCGTCTTGTCGAGATAGTCGGCCGACACAGTCGTGAAATCCCGTTGGGGGTCGCCGGGCAGGCTCGCGGGCCACTGCACTTCGCCGATCTTCCGCGCGGCATCTGGCGGGATCGAGACAGTCACCTCGGCAAAGGACAACTCGTCCGAACGGTCCCCGCTGAACATCTCACCGGGATCGACGTCGGATCGCTTGCGATTGGTGACGACGTAGATCGGGACATTTGTGTTTCCGGGGGCGACCTGCGCTGTCGGAACAAGCACGCCCTGCGACGGACGTCCTGCACAGCCGCCCAGGACTGCTGCGATCGACAAAGCCAACAAAACTGCTGGAGCACTGATGCGACTCGTCCGGACCACCGGCAACACTCACAACTGGACGCAAGAGCGCGATAACTCACCATCCGGGCAACGGAAGGGGCACCGGATATCGACCAGTCTATGCCGGCTGAGCGTGCCTGGATGTCACGGCGCGGCAACACCCAGCCGGCGACAACTGCGGAACCCGGTCTTGCAGACCATGGTCGAGTGAAATGTTTAAGAGGGAGATGTCGAGCATCTCACGTGGCACAAATTGCATATGCGTTGCCGTTGTTGGCGGCGGCCTTGCTTTGGCGGTCGTCAGAGCGCCTTGACGTGCTTGGAGAAGATGCGGAGCCGCTCGCGCTGCCGCCTGCCCTGCTGTTCGAAAGCGTATGATGCAAGGCGCTCGACCGCGTCGCGGAGACACCTGAATTGGGTCTCCCTTTCGTCGGGACGCGTGCCCTTCGAGCCGTGAAGGTCGTCCAGCGCGACGCTGCTTATCTCGCAGTCGACGATGCTGGCGCCATACGTCATCGTAAACAGAAACGCCATCCGCTCCGTGTCGTAGCCAAGAATCTGGCCGCGCGTCAGAAGCGCTGCGTTTTCCGCTGGGAATACTCTCGGTGGACGCGGCAATTGTCAGCCTACGGCTTCGCCGGTGTCGCACGGCGGCACCTCCGCCAGGCGGCTCGCCTGCGAAGCAAAATCGTTGAACGCTGCGACTGCGTCGCTCATGTTGTGGCATCCGCGGCTGTCGCGCGAGGCGTGAACGCGAAGATCGAACAGCTCCATCCAGAACAGGGGCGCCGCAGCTGAACCGGTTTCAAGCGTTTCGAACATGTTGATCTCGCAATCGCCAACGCGCTCAAGCGCAACCGTCCGTGGGCCATGAGCGATATGAGGAATTCCGAGCAATTTTCCGTAACTTCGCAATATCTTCACGTTTATAGGCGGCGCGCCATCGCAGCTGGACATCAAGGCCTTCGGGCTTTTTCGGGGTGGGTTCGCCCCCGAGTACAGACGACGCACCTAGGGGGACAGATCGCCGATTTAAGTCACATGACACCCGGTTTCTTGTTATCGTGAGCCAATAACTTGATTTTCTATGCCGCGATCCCGATGCGCGAGCCGAGAACTCAAGGCCGCAGCGGCAACGACGAAAGGGTTCGATGTGGCTGCTGCCCGTTCGCCCCAATTGCAAGCCATGCCCAGTGCGACCGGCGGCATCGCCCGCCTGGTGTGGGCCCGCCTGCGCGAAGCCGGCATTCAGGCGGACGGCTTGCTGTCCAAGGCCAGATTGACCCTCGAGCAGATCCAAGACCGCAAGGCGCGGCTGAGCGTTGAAAGCCAGATCAAGTTTCTGGAGCTTGGTGCCGAGGCGCTGCACGACGACGCCCTGGGATTTCACCTGGCACGGGACTTCGACCTTCGTGAGATCGGCCTGCTCTACTATGTCGCGGCCTCATCCGGGACAGTCGCTGAAGCCTTGTCAAAGACGGAGCGCTATTGCCGCCTCGCGAACGAGGGAATTTCACTGCGATTTGCCGCGAAGGACATGGCGATTGCGTTGAGCTATGTCGGCGTGGAACGGCGGTCAGATCGGCACCAGATCGAATTCTGGGTGACCTCTATCATTCGAATCAACCGCGCACTGACCAACCGCCGCGTGGTGCCAAGCCGTGTCAAAGTCGCCCATCGCCGTCGAGCGATGCCCGCGGAGGTCAGGTCGTTCCTTGGTTGCGAGATCGAGTTCGGATCAGACGTCGATGAGATCGCCTTCCCTCAGTCCGTGGGACAGATGCCCATCGAAAGTGCCGATCACCACTTGAACGATCTGCTGGTGACCTTCTGCGAGGAGGCGCTTGCACATCGGAAGCCTGGGGGAGTTTCGCTCAGATCGAGCGTCGAGAATGCCATCGCGCCACTGCTTCCCCATCGCGAGGCACGGGCTGAGGAGATCGCGCGCCGGCTCGGCATGAGCCACCGCACGTTGGCGCGGCGCCTCGCGTCGGAAGGACTGACCTTCACCGGCATTATGGACGAGCTGAAAATCGACCTCGCCAAAAGCTATTTGAAAAAGGACGAGTTGCCGATTTCGCAAACCGCCTGGCTGCTCGGCTATGGCGAAGTCAGCGCATTCACCCACGCCTTCAGGCGCTGGACCGGAATGACGCCACGACAATGGCGTGCCGCGGACGATCCCAAGCGCGCCGACAACGTCAACGATACGCCCCCTCGCGCAAAGAACGCCAGGGCAAGCTAGTCCCGGCGGTAACGCCAAAGCGCCCCGATGCAGCCAGGAAAACACCAGATCCGCTCAAGCCGCGGACCGCTGCAACCCTCACCGATCCACCGGCACGCCCGGCCCGAGATGATACCGGCTGGAAAAGAACACCAGCGGCGTGGTGTCGCGATAGTCGCAGCTCGAAACTTCGGCGATGATCAGCGTGTGGTCTCTGACATCGACGTGGCGTGTGACCTCGCAGGCGAACCAGGCCATGCAGCCGGAGAGACGCGGCAGGCCGTCGACGATGTCGTAATCAGGAGCAGCGCCGGTGTTCGGCTGGCTCGCGAAGTGCCGCGACAGGTCCCGGCCATGCTCGGGCAGGACGTTGACGCAGTAGCGTCCAGTCGCCGAGATCGCCCGGTGCATGCGTCCCGGCATGACCGACACCAGCACGGTCGGCGGGGACAAGCTGACGGTGACAAAGCTGTTCGCGGTCATGCCGCAGACGCGGCCGTGCTCGTCCAGCGCGGTCAGCACCGCGACGCCGGTCGCAAAGCGCGACGCGGCTTCGCGGAATGACGCCGGATTGGCGCGCTGCACCTCAGCCTCCGCTCGCATCGGGCCTCACGCAATCGCCCTGACCGGCTCAGGCGGCGCCGACATGCGCTCGATCCAGGCCTGGATGCGCTGCGGCGTGCAGATGCGATCCCACTGCCGGTCCGGGTAGTTGAAATTCTCGGTGAACTCGTTGGCCAGCGCCGGGTTCTGGCTCATCGCGCCGATCAGCATGCCCAGCGCTTCCGTCGGCGGCTGCAGCATCACATTGGTCCAGCGCGATGCCGCCAGCACGCGATCCTGTCGCTTCAGCTCGATCTTCTCGCACAGGCGCACGTCGAGCGCGTCGGCGTTGACGATCTCCTCGCCGAGCACGAAGGCCGCATAGGACGCGATATTGGCGCCCTGGCCCATCATGGGATCGACGATCGCATGGACGTCGCCGAGCGCGATCGCGCATTTGCCGTCGTCGAACTCGACCACAGTGTTGCGCACCGTCGGGACCACGCCGCCTTGCAGCAGGTCCTGCGGCTGCGCGAGATCGAACCGCGCGGTGTCGATGCGGTCGTAGGTCGTCGGGTGGTGCTTCTCGAGCTTGCCCAGCAGCACCTTCAAGAAGTGCTTCGGGTTGTCGTCGTAGCTGAGCGTGGCCAGTTCCTCCATGTCGCCGCCCGGCACATTCTCCATCAACAGCGCGTTGGCGACACCGCCGAACGTAATGGTCGGGATCACGATCATCTCGCCATGGCTTGGAGACACCGAGAGCGTGACGTTCATGGGATCGGGCTGCCGCACGCCGGTGTAAAGCCCGACGCACAGCCGCCGTTGCGGCTGCGAATAGGGCGTGTGCTCCGGCCGGTAAGTGAAGAGCTGGCCCAGCGGGCCCTTCCCGGTCGAGACGACCAGGAGATCGAAGCGGGCGACCAGCGGACGAATGTCGCGCTCTTCGATGCGGCGGTATTCGATCTTGCCGCCGCGGCTGACAAAATCCTGCATCAGGGCAGGAAGATAGATCCGATAGTCGACGGCGCGGCTCGGCTTCGAGAAATCACCGCGAAAACTCAGCGGCTGCGGAAAATTGAAGACGTGGTCGTGGTAGTAATAATGGTCCTTCGGATCGCTCCAATGATTGACGCCGAGATAGTCCTCGCGCGCGATCGTCACGTGGTGATGCGCGACGGTGTTGAGCAGGCGGATGTTCTTGTATTCCTCGGGCGGTCGATCCGTGATGATTGTCGCGTCCACGCCGTGCTTCTGCAGGTAAAGCGCGAGATGCAGGCCGGCGATGCCGGCGCCGACAATTCCGATATGGCGTGCCAATTTCGTCTCCTCCCCTGTGAATGCTTGTTTTGAGGGAG
This sequence comes from Bradyrhizobium sp. 215_C5_N1_1, assembly GCF_052075935.1. Lineage (NCBI taxonomy): Bacteria > Pseudomonadati > Pseudomonadota > Alphaproteobacteria > Hyphomicrobiales > Nitrobacteraceae > Bradyrhizobium > Bradyrhizobium sp. 215_C5_N1_1. The sequence continues at coordinate 8,166,010 of NZ_CP197228.1, forward strand.
CCTAGCGACCCGCCGAGTTGCGCACCACGGAATAAATGGGATATAATTTATTCCAGATCGGAATGAATTATGGACCGGATCGATTGCCTGCGCGCTTTCGTTCGCGCCCTGGAGGGCGGCAGCTTCTCGGCTGCGGCCAAGGAGCTCGGGATCGGCCAGCCCGCGATCAGCAAGCGCATTGCGATGCTTGAAAGCGAATTCGGCACGCAGCTGTTTTCGCGCACGACGCGCACGCTGAAGCCGACGGCCGAAGCGCACCGGATCTACGATCTCGCGCGGCAGATCCTCGACAGCTTCGACATGGCGCGGTCGAGTGTCGAACAGGCCGCACCCCGCCCCACCGGCACGCTCCGGATCGGCGTGCCGTCGTCGTTCGGACGGCGCTACGTGATGCCCGTCATCGCCGAGTACGTTCGGAATTATCCGGAAGTGCGGGTCGACATCCGCTTCAGCGAGCGGTTCGTCAATCTGGTGGAAGAAGGCATCGAGCTGGCGCTGCGCATTGGAAACCTGGAGGCGAGCACGCTGGTCGCCCGCCGGCTCGGGACCGTGCAGCGCCATCTGGTCGCGACCCCCACCTATCTGCACGGCCGCCCGCTGCCGAGGACACCTGACGATCTCAGCTCGCACCAGTGCATCGTCTATTCACGGATGTCGCCGGCGCACCAATGGGCCTTCGAATCCGAGCACGGCCGTCATGTCGCATCGATCAACGGACCCATTCACGTCGACGATGCCGATGCGATGCAGGAGGCGACGATGCAGCATCTCGGCATCGCGATCCTGCCCGAGTGGAATGCCGCGGAGGGCCTTCGCAGCGGCGAGCTCGAACATGTGCTTCCGGACTACACCATCGCCGCGCTGCCCCTGCATGCGGTCTATCCGGAGACGCAGTGGATGTCGCTGCGCGCGCGAACCTTCCTGGATCTCCTGGTCGAACGGGCCGAGCATTTCGCGCCAGCCCCGTCGCATACCCCCGTCGCCAGAGCAGGCGGTTGACGCCGCCCCTGCCATCATTAAATGACGCCCATGAAAAAGATCGGATTTCTGTCCTTCGGACACTGGACGCCCTCGCCGCAATCGCAGACCCGCTCGGCGGCGGACACGCTGCTGCAATCCATCGAGCTGGCCGTCGCGGCGGAACAGCTCGGCGCGGATGGCGCCTATTTCCGCGTGCATCACTTCGCGCGCCAGCTGGCCTCGCCCTTCCCGCTACTCGCCGCCGTCGGCGCGAGAACCAGCACAATCGAGATCGGCACGGCCGTGATCGACATGCGCTACGAAAACCCGCTTTACATGATCGAGGATGCGGGTAGCGCCGATCTCATCGCCGGCGGGAGGCTCCAGCTCGGCATCAGCCGCGGCTCGCCGGAGCAGGTGATCGACGGCTGGCGCTACTTTGGTTATCGCCCGGCTGACGGCCAGAGCGATGCCGACATGGGCCGGCGCCACGCGGAGGTCTTTCTGGACCTGTTGCGCGGCGAAGGTTTTGCCGAGCCCAATCCGCAGCCGATGTTTCCCAATCCGCCGGGACTGCTGCGCCTCGAACCACATGCGGCAGGCCTGCGCGAACGCATCTGGTGGGGCGCCGGCTCGAACGCGACCGCGGTGTGGGCGGCGAAGCTCGGCATGAATCTGCAGAGCTCGACGCTGAAGAACGACGAGACCGGCGAAGCTTTTCATGTGCAGCAGGCGGCGCAAATCCGTAGCTATCGCGCCGCGTGGACGGAGGCAGGCCACACCCGTGAGCCCCGCGTGTCCGTCAGCCGCAGCATCTTCGCGCTGATGAACGATCGCGACCGCGCCTATTTCGGCGGGGAGCGCGGAGGCGAAGACCAGATCGGCTTCATCGACCCGCAAACGCGCGCGATCTTCGGCCGGAGTTATGCGGCCGAGCCGGACGCACTGATCGAGCAGCTCAAGCAGGACGAGGCGGTTGCCGAAGCCGATACGCTGCTGCTGACGATCCCGAACCAGCTCGGTGTCGACTATTGCGCCCATGCGATCGAGGCGATCTTGAAGCACGTCGCGCCGGCGCTTGGCTGGCGGTGAGACCGTCGACCGGTTCACTGAGAAAGTCAGGCCGTCTCTTGCTGACCCCTGATCTTCTCAAGCCAAGCTGTCAAACGCGGATGTCTCGTATATCGGCCCTCCAGGCCCGCCAGTTCCTGCTGAAAGACCGGCAGCGAGAGCAGCCGTTCGATATCGGGCTCCCTGATCTTCCAGATCGCCGGCGGAAAGAAGCCATGCACCTTGAGTTCGTAGAGCTCGAAGATCGAATGAATGATCTCGTGTACCGCCCGGCGCTCTTCCGGTGTGATCTCAATGTCGCCGGCAGCCCCTCGCTCGAGGAATGCCGCGACCGGAAGGCGGCGTCGCAGGTCGGAGACCCGGTCGGAATATCGAAGGAAGATGTCCGCGCCCAGACGCCGATTGTTGGTGTGTAGCGCCGCATAGATCGCAGCCATGCCAACGATGATCGATCCGAGCGTCACGAATCTGAGAATATGGTCGAGCACGCGTCTCCTCCTTGCGCAGGGCACCGGAGTGACAGAGATAAACCAGACCGTGGGCCGATAAAATGGGGCGGCGGAGACTGACGGACGCCCCACATCTGACATTTGTCAGATGCGCGGAGGATGAAGTCCCGTGAATTCGTGGTGATGTCAGTCCCGCGCCCGGGCCTACCCCGTCTTCGTCCCCGTGACCACGGCGAGCGCCTCGACGAGGCGGTCGAGATCGGCCTCCTCGGTAAAGAGCGCCGGCGTCACACGGATGCATTGGCCCTTGGCAACGCCGGCCCGGCGCACCGTCATGACCTTGTGGCTGTCCCTCAGCTTCACGACGATAGCGTCGTTGTCCGCCTTGCTGGTCTTTCCGGCGAGACGGAAGGACGTGATCGCGCCATATGAGCCGACCTCATCCGGCGTCAGGATCTCGATGTCCTTGAATCCGCGGGCGCGGCTCACCCAGTAATCACGCAAATAGCGGAGGCGGGCTTGCTTTGCCGCCGCGCCGATCTGCTGATGGAGCGCCACGGCCGCGGGCACCGTCAGGACCGTCGCGAAATTGACCGTGCCGGTATGAACCCGCGAGCGGATATCGGTCTCCGCAAAGTCCTCGTCGCCCATGTCGCGGTCGATGTCGGCGAGACGGTCCTTCCTGATGTAGAGGAAGCCCACGCCGAGCGGCGCGCCGATCCATTTGTGCAGGTTGAAGCCGACGAAATCGACCTCGAGCTCGCCCACCCTGAAGTCGATCTGCCCCCAGGAATGGGCGGCGTCGACGATTGTGTCGATGCCCTTGGCCCTGGCCATGCGGGCGATCTCGGCGACCGGCATGACGAGGCCGGTGCGATGGCTGACATGGGTGAGGAGGAGGAGCCTGGTCCTGGGATTCGCCTCGAGGGCACGGGCATAGGCGTCGAGCACGGCCTGGCGGGTGGCCGGCTCCGGCACATCGAACCTGACCACGTCGACACCGCGACGCGCCTTAAGCGCGTTCATCGCGTACTGCATCGAATCGTAGTCGAGGTCGGCGTAGAGCACGCTGTCGCCCGGCTTCAGCTTGTTGTAGCCGCCGATCAGGAGCTGCAGCGCTTCGGTCGCGCCGCGAGTGAGCGCGATCTCCTCGGGCGCCGCGCCGACCGCCTGGGCCACCTTGATGCGCACGGCCTCGAAATCCGCACCCGCGCGCTGCCGCGCGTAGTAGGTGTTCTGATAGTTGACCATGTCGGTCTGGCGAATGAACTCGCGCCTCACCGGCTCGGCCATGATGCCCCAAAAGCCGTTCTCCAGATTGACGACATCCGGCGTCACTGAATAGAGCGCCTTCACCGCCGTCCAATAGGCATTGTCGGTCGCGATGGCGGCCGCCGCGCCGCTCGGCTGCGCCGGCAGACCATCGGCTGCCATGGCCGGTGCCGCCAGGGACGTGACGGCTGCGGCCGCGAGGCCCTTCAGGATCGACCGGCGGTCGGACGACATTGTCTCATTCAGATGCATATCAGCCCCCACGATGCGCGGCCAAGGGAGCAGCGATCCATAGAGCGCGCATGACGAAGCGATGACAGTTCGATGATGCCCGGCGCGCCCGGTTACATCCCGGTCATTGCGCCGCCGATCATCCCTGCGCCGATGTCACCGGCCATTGCGAGACGTCCGCCATCGCAAGCAATTCCAGCTTCGCGGATGATTTTTCCAGCAACCCGGCTTGCGCAAGGCGCCGGGGATCATTGCGATAGTCTTGAAAGTCCGCATCGGATGCGAAGCTGACGATGTGCACCTCGATCGTGCCATCCGGATTTCGAAGACGACGCTCCACACGCCCGTTGAACGAAGGGAGTAGCGGCAGGACGGCATCCTCGTAGGCGCGGAAGGCCTCGATACCCTCGGGCGGTATGCGGGCAATGAGCACCAGCGTTACGGAGTGAGCTTGACAGGTCATCGCCGCAATCCCGAGCCGAGATAGTCGTGCATTGGAGACGCTGCATCCTGCGGGCGCCGCCTCGCGGCGTCAATGACGGCTCGAATGCAGGCGGATACCTTCGAGATGCCCGCTTCGGGCGGGCTCCTGGGGATGAGGACCTGCTTCGGGTCGAAGCGCGGTCGCCTCGCGCGATCTCAGAACAAGGCGGCGTTGAGGGCCTGTCCGTAGATCATCGCGGCCACGAGAGAGAGCAGCAAGCCCGCGCCCGAGAAGATCACGAGCACCTTTACGGTTTCGACATCAACGTTGGTTCTCGTCGCGCGGGATATCGCCTTTGCCAGTGCAGCCATCATCGCCAGCTCCGAACCGGGCCGCGCGGAGGCGGGCCCTAGTTCATCTAGCGTCATTGGGCGCGTTTGCGTGTGAAGCAGATTACAGGTGCGCTTGCGCGCTGCGCCTCAGGCATGAGCCGCAGCCTTGCCAGCGGTCGGCATCGTCAAACCGCCCGGCTCAACGCGCTGCCCTCAGGGTGAGGCGCCACTGAACCCGCCGGCGCGTGATTGACGACGAGACCGGTCGGCACGGTGCCATATCTCGACAGCGCAGCGGTCACCCGCCGCATCGCCGCCGAACCGAGCTCGCCGGCGCGCACCACCGGGATGATCAGATCCGCGTGCGCGGCCAGCGCGATGGCGTCGGGCTGAAGTGCGAGATTGCTCGCATGGACGACGATCAGATCGAACTCCGAGCGAATATCGTCCTCGGGCCGCGCATCGGCTTTTCTGCCGGCGCTCAACAGCTCGTCGATCGACTGCAGCCCCGCCGTGGTGGAGCCGTCCTGCCATTCGGTTACCGGAGGCTGGTGACCTGCGAATTCCGGCTGGAGCCGGATCAGCACGCTCATCATGCCCCGATTCACCGCCGCGCGATTGAGCGAGCGCGCAACGGTGTTACCGCCGGCGCCTTTGCCGACCGACAACACGAGGGCGACCTTGCAGCCGCGCACCGGCGCGCGATCGATCCGCTCGAGAAGCGGACGCAGATACGCGCCGAGGTCGAGCTCGGCCGAGGCAGTGATCGGCCTTTGCCACACGGTGTTGGCCACGGCGCCAGGCGCCAGATCGGGAATGCGGGCCCAGACAGGCAGGTTCGGCATCGCCTCGGGCTGGCGCGCGGCCGGGCCCGGTCGCTGGACTTGCGTCTCCGCCGCTTCAGCACGCGCAAGAGTCTGAGCAGGAGTTTGAGCAGGAGCCTCGGCAGGCGCAGGCCCGTCGGACATGCTTCCCATCGCCGCAACGGCCGCCGTCGAGGTCAGGATCGAGCCGATCGCGAGCGCCGCGAGCAGCAAGGCGAGGGGCGGACGCGTCGAGCGCATCGGCGGAATGGCGAGCGAGGCGATCTTGGTCTGGGAGCTCTGCAGCTGGCGCTGCTCGTTGGTCGTCTTGAACCGCGACAGGAACTGCTCGTAGATGTTCTTGTTGGCATCGGCGTCACGCTGCAGCTCCTGCAGCTTCACGAGCGCCTGGCCGTCGACCAGCATCTGCGTCTCGACCGCCCTGAGCTGCTTTTCCAGCGCGTTCTGCTGCTCCAGCTGGGCCTCGTATTCGGACTTCACCGTGTCGATGTTCTTCTTCCGCTCGACCTCGATCTGCCTGTTGATGTCAGCCAGCTGGCTGTAGGAGATCGCGAGGTCGGGATGGCGGTCGCCGTACACCGCTTTCTTCTGCGCGATCTGATCGTTCAGGGTCGAGCGCTGCGCGCGCAGCATGCTCAGAAGGTCCTGCTTCACCGGACCTTCGACATTGGCCTTGAGATCGCGTTGCACCTGCTCGTAACGCGCCTTGGCTTCCTCGGTACGCGCGCGAGCGGCGGAGACCTGCTGATTGAGATCGGTCACCCGCAATTGCTGGGTCGTGGAATCCTTGCCGGCATTGAGGATCTTGTGCTCGAACCTGAAGGCGGCAACGGCATCTTCTGATACGCGCAGGCGCTCGTTCAATGCCTTCAGCCGGTCCTTGAGCCAGTCGGCCGCCTCGTCCGTCGCCTCGGTGCGGACACGGCCTTGGCTCGCGACGAACGCCTCGGCGATGGCATTGGCGTAATGCGCGGCCCGTTCCGCATTGTTCGAGGTGAATGAAATCGCAATGACGTAGGTCAGTCCGCGGCGCGAGATATCGAGACGGTTGCGAAATTTTTCGAGCAGGCGCGTCATGTCGGTGTAACCGCCCGCGATGTCCGCGTCGTCGGCGATCTTGAGCTGCTCGATCAGGGGGCGGAGAAAGCCGTCCGATTTGGCGATCTCGATCTGGCTTTGGAGTGCCGCGGCATCCTGGCCGATGCCCGGCAGCACGTCCTGCTCCGAGGTGACGCGCAGCTCGCGGGGATCGACGACGACCAGGGCTGTCGCGGCATATCGAACCGGCAAGACCATCAGGACAATGACGCCCAGGGCGAACAGCGCCAGCGCCAGCGTCAGGATGCGCCGGCCATTCTCGCGCAGGAAAGAGAGCGCACCGGTGACGGTCAGCGATCCCTTGATCAGCGCAGGAGCAGCGCTGTCAGGCTTCGCCGTCGCAGCCCGCGGCGCTTCCCACGAAGCCGCAGGCTCCGTCGGGGCGATGCTTCGCGGAGATGCGCTTCGACCGAACGCCATAGGATTGGACTCGAAATCAACTGACAGCCCCGGTTCAGAGGCTTGCTACACCGTAAATATCCATGGTTAACCGGCGGTTACGGCTGCCGCGCCGTGGTCGATGAACAATCTGTTAACGCGCGCGCCGATGCGCCGCGCGGCATCGGCGCGTGCGGTTGATCCGGGCTGGCGCGACCACCACGACGTCGATCAACGCCCCGCTGCGGCGGTTCGAGGCGATCATTTCGTCGTCGGCATTGCATTCCTCCCGACGACATTCGAGGTGTCGACGCCGCCTCACCAGGAGGCGGGAACATGGAAAATGGTGGTCGATGGCGTGGAGCTGACCCGCAATCACTAGAGCCGCTGCAGCGCAATCGGAACGGTGCTCCAGCGCGCCATTGAGAATAAAAACACGAGCTCATACACAATTGAAATTGCTCGTAATTTTCTCACCTCGATGATTCGGCGGCCTCGCCAGCCACTGTCGGAAATTCCGGCACGCCTCACAACAGCGTGCGCCTTTCGCTCCGGGATCGTAGTATTGTCGTCGGAAGCTGCCGACGCACGAGACCGGGGATCTTGCCTATCCACGCGATCGCGGCGCTCGACGAGATGCACTCCAGAATTAGGCTGAGGATCGCGACTGCGGTCGGACGGCGCGGCAAATGGAGGACATGATGGCGTGGCGTGACGACAAGGCCCGGGCAACCCTGATCCGCGATGCAGCAGGCAGCGTGCCGCCGGGCAAGAGCCCGCGGGCCTTTGCCGAGCCCTTGTTCGGCTACAGCAATATCGAGGATCTCGACAATTACGACGCCGCCTCGCTCGCCGTCCTGGCGGAGCAAGCCTGGGAGCATGTGCAGCGGCGCACGTCGGGCAGCGCCGATATCCGCGTGGTCAATCCGACGTTGCCGAACGGGCGCGAGATTTCCGTGCTCGAGATTCTCAACGACAACATGCCTTTCCTGTACGACTCCACGATGGCGGAGCTCGCCGAGCAGGGCATCGAAGTCACCCTCGTCGCCCACCCGATCATCGCCGTGGAGCGCGATGCCGAGGGCAAGCTGCTGCGGTTCTACGGCGAGGCACTGCCGGAGGGCGCAAGAGGCGCGCGCGAAAGCCTGATCCACCTCCACATCACCCGCCTGGACGCCGACGCCGATCGCCAGAAGCTGATCGACGGACTGACCAGGGCGTTGAACAACGTCCGCGCCTGCGTCACCGACTGGCGCGCCATGCGTGACCGCGTCGAGGAAGCAATCAAGACGTTCGCTTCCAATCCGCCGCCGCTGCCGATCGACGAGGTCGCCGAGGCCAGTCAGTTCCTGCAATGGCTCTGCGCGGACAATTTCACTTTCCTCGGCGTGCGCGAATATCGCTTCTCGCCCGACAGCGATGCGTCCGACGACATCACCAGCGGCGAAGGCCTCGGCATCCTGCGCGATCCCGACGTGAAGGTCCTGCGACGCGGCAACGAAATGGTGGTGATGACGTCGGAAATCCGCGAGTTCATGCACGAGCCGACCCTGCTGATCGTCATCAAGGCCAATGTCTCAAGCCTCGTCCATCGGCGCATCCGGATGGATTATGTGGGGATCAAGCTCTATGCACCCGACGGCCGGCTCGAGGGCGAATTGCGCGTCGTCGGCCTGTTTACCTCCGGCGCCTATACCCGCTCGGTGCGGCAGATCCCTTATGTGCGCCACAAGGTTTCGCGGGTGCTGCAGCGCGCCGGCTTCGACCCGAACGGCCATTCGGGCAAGGCGCTCATGCATATCCTGGAAGATTATCCGCGTGACGAGCTGTTCCAGATCGACGTCGACACGCTCTACAATTTCGTCATCGAGGTCCTGATCCTCTACGAGCGCCCGCGCGTCCGGGCGCTGGCGCGGGTCGACAAGTTCGATCGCTTCGTCTCCATTCTCACCTTCATTCCGCGCGACAAATACGACACCGACGTCCGCACGCGGGTCGGAGCCTTCCTGTCGCAGGTCTACAAGGGGACCCTGTCGGCGTCCTACGTATCGTTCCCTGAGGGCGCACTTGCGCGCGTCCACTTCATCATCGGGCGCTATGAAGGCAAAACGCCCGTCGTCGAGCGCGCCGCGCTCGAAGCCGGCATCAGCGCCATTGCCGCGACCTGGACCGACAAGCTGAAGGCCGCGCTCACCGCGTCGACCGACGGCATGCGGGCGCGCATGATCGCCAATCGTTATGCCCAGGCCTTTAGCGGCGGCTATACCGAGGTTTTCACGGCGGAGCAGGCCATCGCCGACATCGCCACCATCGAAAGGCTGACGCCGGCCCGCCCGGTGACGATTTCGGTGCACCGCGACAAGGGCGAGGACGATCCCAGGCGCTTCGGCCTGAAGGTGTTCTCCGACGCCGCACCGCTATCGCTGTCCTATCGCGTGCCGGTGATCGAAAATCACGGCCTGCGCGTGGTCGACGAACGCACCTATCAGATCGTGCCCGGCAACAGGCCGGAGCCGGTCTGGCTGCATGAGATGACGATCGAGACCAGCGACGGCCAGCCGATCGAGATCAATCCGGAATTCAGCCATCGCCTGGAAGCCTCGATCATGGCGGTGGTCACAGATCGCGCCGAATCCGACGGATACAACGCCCTGATCCTGCGCACCGCGCTGGGCTGGCGCGAGGTCTCGACGATCCGGGCGCTGTCGCGCTATCTGCACCAGATCCGCGCTCCGTTCACCCAGGATTACATGTGGGAGACCTTGCGCAAGAACGCCGCGATCACGGCCACCCTCGTCGCACTGTTCCAGACCCGCCTCGATCCACGCCTCGTGCTTACCGATCGCGAGCGTTCGGCGCGCGAGACGGCACTCCTTGCCGAGATCGAGGAGCAGCTCAAATCCGTCGCCTCGCTCGATGAAGACCGCATCCTGCGCCGCTTCACCAATCTGGTGCAGTCAACCATCCGCACCAATCTGTGGCAGATCGGCGACGATGGACATCCGCGTCCGGTCATCTCCTTCAAGTTCGACGCGCGGCGGATCGACGATTTGCCGGCGCCGCGGCCTCTCTACGAGATCTTCGTCTCCTCGCCGCGGGTCGAAGGCATTCACCTGCGCTTCGGCAAGGTCGCGCGCGGCGGCTTGCGCTGGTCCGACCGGCCGCAGGATTTCCGCACCGAGATCCTGGGTCTCGTGAAGGCGCAGCAGGTCAAGAACGCCGTGATCGTGCCGGTCGGCGCCAAGGGCGGTTTCGTGCCCAAGCGGCTGCCGCCGCCGTCCAATCGCGACGCCTGGCTCGCGGAAGGCACCGAGGCCTATCGCATCTTCGTGCGCTCGCTGCTCGAGCTCACCGACAATCTCGACGGCGACGCCGTCGTGCCGCCCGATTCCACTGTGCGCAATGACGGCGACGACCCCTACCTCGTGGTCGCCGCCGACAAGGGCACCGCCACCTTCTCCGATGTCGCCAACGCGATCTCGGCCGAGAAGAACCATTGGCTCGGCGACGCCTTCGCCTCCGGCGGCAGCCAGGGCTACGACCACAAGAAGATGGGGATCACGGCGCGCGGCGCCTGGGAGGCGGTCAAGCGCCACTTCCGCGAGCTCGGCACCGACATTCAGACCATGCCGTTCACGGCTGCCGGCGTCGGCGACATGTCCGGCGACGTCTTCGGCAATGGCATGCTGCTCTCGCCGGCGACAAGGCTCGTGGCGGCGTTCGATCACCGCGACATCTTCATCGATCCCTCCCCCGACCCTTCGACCAGCTTCGCCGAGCGCAAGCGTCTGTTCGACCTGCCGCGATCGAGCTGGCAGGACTACAACAAGTCGCTGATCTCGCAGGGCGGCGGCGTGTTCTCGCGCACGCTCAAGGCGATCCCGCTCGCACCGGAAGTCCGCAGCCTGCTCGATCTCGACAAGGAGCAGGCCACGCCGTTCGAGGTGATGACGGCGATCCTGAAAGCGCGCACGGACCTGCTGTGGTTTGGCGGCATCGGCACCTATATCCGCGCATCTGCAGAGAGCGACGATCAGGCCGGCGACCGTGCCAACGATCCGATCCGCATCGCAGGCACTGACGTTCGCGCCCGGGTGATCGGCGAGGGCGCCAATCTCGGCGTCACCCAGCGCGGCCGCATCGAAGCGGCGCAGAAGGGCGTCAAGCTCAACACCGACGCCATCGACAATTCGGCCGGCGTCAACACCTCCGACGTCGAGGTCAATATCAAGGTCGCGCTGGCGCGCCCCGAGCGCGAGGGCCGCCTCAGCTTCGCCGATCGCAACAGCCTGCTGGCCGCGATGACCGACGAGGTCGGCACGCTGGTGCTGCGCAACAACTATCTGCAGACGCTGGCGCTCTCGCTCGCCGAGCGCAAGGGCGTGGCCGAGACCGGCTTCCTCACCCGCCTGATGCAGTCGCTCGAGCAGCGCGGCCTGCTCAGCCGCGCCGTGGAGTTCCTGCCCGACGACGCAGCGCTCACCGAGCGTACACGGCGCGGCCAGGCCCTGACACGGCCCGAGCTTGCCGTGCTGCTCGCCTACGCCAAGCTGACGCTCTACGAGGACCTGCTCCTCACCAGCGTGCCTGATGATCCTTATCTCGCCCGCAGACTGTCCCTGTATTTTCCGCGCGAGGTTCCCGATAGATTCCCGGCCGCGGTCGAGCTCCATCGCCTGCGACGCGAGATCATCGCGACCAGTCTCGTCAATGCCGTGATCAACCGCGGCGGCCCGGCGTGTATCGTGCGCCTGACCGACGAGACCGACGCCGATATCTCCACCATCGTCATGGCGCAGGTGGCGGTGGACGCGATCTACGAGCTCAGGCGGCTCAATGACGCGATCGACGCGCTCGACACCCGCATCGACGGGCAGGTGCAGCTCGGCCTCTACGCGACGGTCCAGGACCTCCTGATTTCCCGCATGGTCTGGTACGTGCGCAATGTCGATTTCAAGGACGGCCTCGAGGCGGTGATCGGACGTTTTGGCCCGGGTATCCGCGAGATCGCGGCCTCCCTCGACACCACCCTGCCGCCGGACCTGCAGGCCGCGCGCGGCAAGCGGCGCCAGGAGCTCACCGATGCCGGCGTCCCGGCCGGCCTCGCCGGTGAGCTCGCCGATCTCGACCCTCTGATCGCGGCACCCGATATCGTGACGGTCGCCGAGCGCACCTCCCGCGCCATCGGCGATGCTGCCGCAACCTTCTTCGCTGCGGAAGCCAATTTCCGTCTCGACCGCATCATCGCCGCCGCGCGCAGCGTGCCGGCAAATGATTATTTCGAACGCATGGCGGTCGATCGCGCCGTCGAGCAGATCGCCGGCGCCGAACGAAGACTGGCCGCGGATATGCTGGCAACCGGCCAGTCCGGCCAGCAGGCCGTCGAGACCTGGCTCGCGGCTCACCCCGAAGCGGCGCGCATCCGCCGCTCGGTCGAGGAGATTGCGGCCAGCGGCCTGACGCTTGCCAAGCTGACGGTGGCGGCGAACCTGCTGGGGGACCTGGTCAAAGTCTGAGCGCGTGCGAGGCAGCGATGTGAAACCTAGCCGGCGAACGGAGGAATCCCATGATCCACGCCACTTGCCACACCGCCGATAATGTCCGCTGCATCGAGTTCGATGCCACACCTTGGTTCAGCGAGGCTGACGCTCCGAGCATTGTCGATCTGGCCCGACGAGGCTGGACCAGCACGGCGATTGCAGAGTCCCTCGAGCACCGACGAGGATACGAGGGCTTGCACGATCTCGTCGAGTATGCGGCGAAGCGACTGCAATCGGAGTCCCTGGAGGACCCGACCTGGGAAACCTTCGCGTGCGTCGTCGATGGACCCGAGGCCGTCGCGTGGCTCAGGGAGAACCGGCCCAACGTTGTGGCAAGGATCCCGTAAGACACGAGAAGCGCAGCAAAAGCCACAATCGATCGGCGGCAAACGAAGCGGAAAGGCGCGCCCGGAACGATCTGAACCCCCGACTCGATTGCCGCATTCGAGCGCGAGGCCTATGCTGGCATCCGGCAATCACGCGGCCGCCCATCGTGCGGCGGGGCAGCCTCACGATGGATGGCTCGCATATCCATCCGAAAGGCTACGCTATGACCATTGCCCCCACGCTCCACCGATACCTGGCTGCCGAGAACATCCAGTATGTCGAGATCCCGCACGTTTTCACCATGTCATCCGCGCGCACGGCGCAGGCCTGCCACGTCTCGGGCGATCGTTTCGCCAAGGCCGTCGTGCTGCGCCATGACGGCGGCTATATGCTCGCGATCGTTCCGGCATCGCACCGTCTCAACTTGCCGGACTTGAAGGAGAAGCTCGGCGCGGATCTCGTGATGGCGAACGAAACCGAGATCAACAGGCTGTTCGCGGACTGCGCGCATGGAGCCGTTCCGGCGGTAGGCCGATGCTACGGGCTCGATCTCATCGTCGATGACAGCATCCGGGCGCAGCCCGAGATCTATATCGAAGCCGGCGACCATGAGACGCTGCTTCACCTGACGCATGCACAGTTCGAACGGCTGACGGCCAGTGCGCCGCATGGACGCTTCAGCACGCACGGTTGACGCAGCATGGCAGCGGGATGATTTTTCCTGCGCCTTCGTCGCGGCGCGCGTGCGGTCGCGCCCGGTTCGTAGTATAATCGCGTCACGGGGGCTGCGTTCGCAACGGAGGTCCTCCATGAAGGTCAAGGACGTGATGCACAAGGGTGTCGATTGGGTCAGCCCGGACACCCCGATCACCGAGATCGCGAAGTTGATGCAAGGGCACGACATCGGCTGCATTCCGATCGGCGATGACGACCATCTGATCGGGATGGTGACCGATCGCGACATCGTCTGCAAAGGCCTCGCGAGCAAGAACTTCAACGCCGCGCGCATGACGGCGCGGGACGTGATGACCGAAGGCATCCATTGCTGCCGGGAAGACGACGATCTGGCGAAAGCCGTGCATCACATGGAGACGCTGAAAATCCGCAGGCTGCCCGTGATCAACAAGAGCAGGCGGATGGTCGGCATGATCAGCCTGGGCGATGTCAGCCAATTCGCCAGCGTTGATCTGTTGACCCAATGCATCAAGGGCGTGTCGGCCCATCATTGATGGCGACCGCCACCCGGCGCCCGGAACTTCGTCGCATCGCTCGCAGGACCCCGCTGCCGGCGAACGCGCACGCTATGATACGCGACCTGCCAAGAAGCTGCTCCGCCGTCTTCTCGTCCCCATTGTCACCTGCGCAGCTAATTCTTCAATTCGTTCCGCAGCTCATTCTTGGCGTTCCGCATCTTGCTCGCTCCCCTGAGCGGGGGCTTCGGCGGCGGAGTCGGATTCGCCCAGCCTGCCATCTGCAGGCAGGTGAGCAGATCGACATAGCTTTCTATTCCCTCTGCAGCAGCCTCGCCTTCGCAACTATCGCGCGCGGGGCCCGGAACAGTCAGCCAGGTCGAGCTCAGCTGTTGCTGCGCAATTGTCTCGTCACGCACGCACTCGCCGGCGTCCTGCGCCAGGGTGAGCCCTGAGGCCTTGTCGTCGGCGGAAACGTCCCGGCAAAGGGCTTCCACATTGAAGATGGGCACACGGTCTGAAATCGGAATCGTGGGCTGGCCAAGAAGCGACAGGACCAAGAGCGCTGCTTTCATAAAATCCTCCCTTGAATCGGGTTGGACGGGAAAGCTCCGGGGAGGTTAGGCCCGGTTTGTTTCCGGCCGGCTTCGCCCGGCCGGCAAAGGGTTTCGTCCTTGCCCGGCAGCGCATTGTGGCTTCCCGACGGACGCCGGTCGCGGCGCGTCACGGCCGAAGGCGAAGCTTACCCGGGTCTTCGCACGTAGAGCGAGATAAACCGGTCGATCATCGGGTTGATCTGCTCCGGCACCTCCAGCGACAGGAAATGTCCGGAGCCGACGGCCTTGGCCGTGACCAGCTGCGGGCACAGCTCCGCAAAACGATCCAGATCCGCGAGCCGATGGGCCGCTTCGATGTAGAGCACCGGGACCCGGCACGCCTGGGCGCATTCACGCGCCCGATGCACATCCCAGGGAAACAGACTTGTAAACGTGGACACCAGCACGTGCTGTGGCGTCGCCAGAAAGGTCTGTTCAACATGGGCGCGGCATCTGTCGGTCGGCAGACAGGAGTCCGCTACGATTTTCCGTACCTCGTCCGCAAAATTCGCGCCCCTTAAGCCCTCCAGATACCCGGCGAACACCGTCCCTGCCGAGGCAGGGAAGAGCACCCCTGAGTCGAGCAGCACCAGGCCTGCAGGAAAGTCCGGATAGCGGGCGGCGATTTCGAGCGCCATGTTGCCACCCATGCTTTGACCCACGATGATCGGCTTTGTGATCTGCTGTCGGTTGCACAGAAAGACGAGATCATCGGCGAAGCTTTCGATCGAATACGCCTGTTGCGGCTTGTCGCTCTCACCATGCCCGCGCAGCTCGGCATTCAATGCCCGACCTTGACTGGCGAAATACTCCATCTGCGGCGCAAAATGCGTGCGATCCCCGCCGAGGCCATGGACGAACAGGAATTGAAGCGGTCCCGCGCCGGCAATGTCGAAGGACAGCTGGATTCCGTCATGCGCGAGCTTCATGGGTCATCTCCATATTCACCGACATGTCCAGGCGTCTCTGGCGAGTCCTCAATCTAACCGGCGCCACACGGCCGATAAAGACGGGAACCACTGCTTCGCCGTGGTGCCATGACGCTGCGGCCGACCAAGCGCACCGGCCGCACATTCGGCGATGCCACGCGATTTTTCGCTCCGCCGAGGCCGGCCGGAAAGGCCGTCACCAGCTCCAGGCTTACGCGGTGACGAACATGAGCAGCGGCGCGATGATCTCGCCCGGCGCAGAAATGGGAGGTTTTGGAGTGCCCAGTTTTGTAGCGGAATGGCGCGCCCGGAACGATTCGAACGTCCGACCCTCAGATTCGTAGTCTGGTCAGAACCGTTGAAATTGCTAGGGTTTGTTACCGTAACGCGAAGCTCAATCCCTCAAAACCGCGCAATTTCAGCCTTGTCGCTTGGGCGATGTTACCGGGCATCAATCGGCGCTGATTGTTAGGTGGCGGAGAGGGAGCCCTCGCAATTTGGGCCCGGGGCGATTGCGTTCGAAACCATTGCGCGGCCCCGGAGTCGTCTCCCTCGAGAGGAGGAAGGAGGCGGCGACCATGGACGACCGGAAAAAACTGAAGCACCAGATCGCACTGGCTACCCGCGTAGCGGCCTGCACCGCTGATGAGAGCACCGCGAGCAGGCTTAGACGTTTCGCAGATCAACTGAGGCAGAAGCTATTCCCATCTTCCCAGCGGCGCCAGATCACGGCGCGCGCCTATGAGCTGTGGGAGCAGGCTGGGCGCCCCGCTGGGAAGGACTTGGATTTTTGGCTTGAGGCGGAAAGGGAAATCAGCGCGCGGGGCGAGTAGACCGAGCGTTGAGTGGTGTGACAGGCGACGATCGATCTGAGTTGCACTGGCGTCCATTCTGGGCGCTGCGCTTTCGCCATCAATGACCGCGGTCTTCGCATCCTCTTGGAGGAACATGCTCAGGTTCTCAAAAACACTCGCCCTGTTGCAGGCGCGCGGTGGAAACCGACTAGGCACCGGCATGATGAAGGAAATCGAGAGCACCCGCATTAATCCAGGTGAACGCAAGCAGTCACCCACAACCCATTCCGGAACGTTCAACGGTGCCGGTGATTGGGAAGCCATGACCAGGTCCATCATTCTCATTCCCAGCATGCTCAAGCCGCTACGGCAGGTCTAATGGTCTGGCTGATCCTTACGCTCTAAGCTGTGGTCATAAGTACGCAGTTTCAGAATGCTTATTGTCCTAAAAGGAGCCTTTACCCAACTCGCGCCGAGGACGATACATGCGAGGCGAGCAGAGGAGGGCGCTCTGAGCAGGCTAGTGGGGCGGCCGGGTCAGGCCCGCGCCAGCTGAAGTCCGGTCTAACCTGGGCGCCCCTATTCGACTCCCGGCTCGTGCTGTTGGGCCTCGATGACGACAGCCAACAGCCCGAGCACGCCAACTGCGATCAGCACCGCGACAGAAACCCGCTGGGAGCTTTGCCCATGCGTTCAAACACCCCCACCCCGCGGTCAGACGACCTCCCTGGCGAAATAAGGCGTCGGCGGCCGGTTTCTGGCGATCTGTCGGGCAAGCTCACAGAGACGTCTAGCGAGATCCGCAAGTTTCGCATCAAGGAGCTGCGCGCGGCCGCTGATCGGCTTGTTCGCCGTGCGGAGGCGCTCCGGGTGGAGGCAAAGCGATTACTCAAAATAGCCCGGCGCGAGGAAGCGAAGCTGGCGCGCGCCCCCCCCCGGAGAAATCCCCGAAGCGCGGCGGCGCGCCGGCCTAAGGCTTTGCTGACTAGCGGATAATTTGTCCGCGCCCCGATTGTTTCAATAAAACATCCCGTACCGAAATGGAATTCCGTAAAATGCCGGCTCAGCAAAGCTCGAGATTGCAGTTAGAGGGCGAACGTGGCACGGCTCGCTTTCCAGCCCCCAATGCTCCCGGCTGCCGATCCAATTGCGGATTAGAGCGCCTGGAGTGCCCCTGATTGGCAGATCCCCCAGTGCCTAGATTTCCTTGCTGCTTTTTTGGCTGCGCGGAGGTGGCATCACGTTCAGCTTTCTAGCTCCAGAGAGCTGACTTTCACCTCACCCAAAGGTTAGAAGGACGTCTTGTCGTTCTTTGAGCGTATATCGCGCGCAATGCTTTCCACCTGGGTATCCTTCGCAAGCTCTGTGGCCTCGAGATCCTGTGGTAATTCCACGCCGAACTTCGCAGCGATGGCATCCAACTTATGGAGAATGCTGGTCGCCTCTTTCTCCGCCAGGAGGTTGATCTGAAGATCGAGGTGATTACGCTGCTCGGAGCGTTGATCCATGGCGTTCTGGCGGATCAGAACGAAGGACGTCAAAAGCACGGCTTCGAGCGCGAGGACCGCCGACAGGAAATTGAACGGGTAAGCATCGAAGCGAGCGGACCCGTAGGTATTCCAAACGACCCATCCGACGACGAGAAGGAGCTGAAGGATCACGAAATCAATGGTCCCGACGAACCATCCGACCATGTGAGAAGCCCTATGAAACCTCGATAGTTTTCGTTCCTCTTCCTTTTCCAGCTCGACAACGCAGTCAATATTCCTCGAAACCGCGCTGTGTCGGATACCGCGGTCATGATCGGCTTCACCGTTCATTCGGTGACGAGGTCCGCGGCGCGACGCGCTTTCTTCCTGGCACTCTCTACGGTCTGCTCTCCGGCTTTTTCGGCCTTGGCCCGGACCTCGCATTTCGAGCGTATTTCGTCGAGCTCATCGTCGGTCAGGTGCTCGATCCCGACGAACGAGTTGTGCACGGCACTCACCCTGACGAGCTCGTCCAGCTTCACCTGGATCGCCGCGCTATCGCGATTCTGGGAATTCTGGATCAGGAAGACCATCAGGAACGTCACGATCGTAGTGCCGGTATTGATCACCAATTGCCACGTGTCGGAGTAATGGAAGATCGGGCCAGTGATCGCCCAAATGATCACAACGGCGGCGGCAATCATGAAGGTCAGTGCGCGGCCGGCGGCCTGGGATGTGCGGTTGGCGATGTCGCCAAAGAGCTTTCCGGCGCGCTCGCGCGCCGAACCGCTGGAGCCTTTGTCACTGCGTTTTTCGGTCGCCGCCGACATCATCAATCCCATCTGATCTTCCGAAAACCTGCGCGAGATAACGGTAGCGGAACTCGAAGGTTCCACTTGCGAAACGACTATCCGAGAAGGTGGTGGTTGCGGGCTGTGTACACTTTGTAACTCACGAGGATGGTCGGCGGTGCCGAAAGGATTTGTGGCGGCCCGCCGAACACTGCAACATGCGGGCCGAGGGGTAGGTCAAACGATGCGCGCTTGGCTGCTGGCACTGACGCTCGTTGCGCGCCTTGCAGGGAGCGCCTTCGCGCAGGAAGACAAGAAGACCGACGATCTGAAGCCATCCGATCCCGATACCGGCGAGAGCACGGTGCAGGAATCGACCCTCGGCCTTCTGCCAAATCCTTTCGAGAAAAACGGCATCAAGTTCGCCGTGACATATATCGGCGAGGTACTCGGCAATCCCTCGGGCGGCGCGAAGCAGAGTGCGA
The DNA here is from genome assembly GCF_052075935.1 of Bradyrhizobium sp. 215_C5_N1_1. Lineage (NCBI taxonomy): Bacteria > Pseudomonadati > Pseudomonadota > Alphaproteobacteria > Hyphomicrobiales > Nitrobacteraceae > Bradyrhizobium > Bradyrhizobium sp. 215_C5_N1_1. The sequence continues at coordinate 8,185,170 of NZ_CP197228.1, forward strand.
TCTACGAAGATCGCATCAATTTTGCCATGGACGTCGATCTCCAGAAGATGGTCGGGCTGAACGGATTTACGTTTCATGCCAACGTCTTCCGGATCGACGGGGGCGGCCTCTCGCGCGGGTCGTTGCTGAATTTCCTCGATGTGAGCGGCATAGAGGCACTTCCGACCACGCGTCTCTACGAAATGTGGTTCGAGAAGAAGTGGAACGACGACAAGCTCGCATTGCGCGCCGGGCAGCTTGCTGCCGATTCCGAGTTTGCGACCGCGAAATACACTGACGTGTTCACGAATGCCTCACTCGGTTGGCCCGGCATCTTCGCCTTGAATATGCCGAGCGGCGGCCCCTCACCTCCACTGGCAGCCGTCGGCGCGCGGCTCCGTGCTGATGTGACTGACAATTTGACCCTTATCGGAGCGGTCTTCGTCGGCAATCCCGCCGGCCCGGGTTCCGACGATCCGCAGCTTCGCGACCGGTACGGGCTGAATTTTCGCGTCAACGATCCTCCGCTGCTGCTCACTGAGGCTCAGTTTCTGTGGAATGCGACGAAGGGCGATCCCGGTCTCGACGGCAAGCTCAAGCTAGGCGGCTGGCGTCATCTTGGCAGTTTTGACAGCGAGCGCTTCGATACAAGTGGGCTTTCGCTCGCAGACCCCGCGACGTCGGAAACGCCGGCCAGGTTCGGGGGTGACTACGGGATCTACGGTGTCTTCGAACAGAAGATTTTCCGCGTTCGTGGCGACGACGACCGCGGCATCGGCGTGTTCGCACGTGCGTCGTACTCGCCACCGGACCGCAACCTGATCGATGTCTACGCCGACGGGGGATTTGAATTCGTCGGTCTCGCGGATACGCGGCCGCACGATAAGTTCGGCGTCGCCGTCGCCTACGCCCATGTATCGCAATGGGCAACGGCGTTGGACCACGACTTCCAGTCTCGGTACGGACCCAATTGGCCGGTGCGGACGTCTGAAGGCCTGTTGACCGCCGTCTATCAGTATGAGGTGCGCGCCGGCCTCACATTGCAACCTAACTTCCAGTACATTCGCCGCCCCGGTGGTGGTGCAACCAACCCGACCGGGACCATGCCGGGCGTGTCGTTGAAGGACGCCATCGTCCTTGGGATGCGAACGGTTGCGAAGTTTTAAAGCGGCTAGAGGTTGGGGCCAGCTAAGAGTCCACCAGCTGAGGTCGGCAGGCAGTGCGGCAAGGTTAGCTAAGGTCAATCGCGTCGGTTTGGCTCTCAACCGCAAATTTCCGGTCTATCCCTATCAACCGATCTACAACCGCACTGTGTCACCGGGATGGGCGAATAGACGCCCCTCCTATGACAAGTTTTTGGCGGGCGCGAGCAGCCTTCTTGGACGTCAGATTTCTGCTAGCTTTTTAACGCCATTGTCCAATGAGGTGCCATTATCTTGCTCAATACCAATGTGGTCTCCGAGGCGATGAAGCCCGAACCGCATCCATCGGTCCGCGACTGGCTCGACGCCCAGGCGGCCGAAACGGCACCGAAAGTCTCGCCTGACTGGACGTGCGGCGCCGCGGTCTATCCAACCTCAAGATCGTGGATGATCGGTTTCAGTCCGTCGGGCGTGACTTCGAGGCTCGCAAGCGTGATCGGTAGCTTGAAGCGCCGGCGTCCGGCACTGCCAGGATTCAGATAAAGCGCGCCCTCGACGGTAGCGATCTTCGGCACGTGGGAGTGGCCGGAAACAATTACATCGATGCCCTCAGCTGCAGGATTGACCTGCAGGGTATTGAGGTCGTGCAGAACGTAGAACAGCCGTCCGGCGAGCCGCACCGACTCGTTTTCGGCAAATTCAGTGGCCCACTCGCCCGTATCCACGTTCCCTCTGATTGCCGTGACAGGAGCAATTCTCCGCAGCGTGGGGATGATTCCGGGGTCGCCGATGTCACCGCCGTGAATGATGTGGTCGACATGGGCCGGAAAACGAAGAGCCTCTGGCCTAAGCAGGCCGTGCGTATCCGAGATGATGCCGACGGTAAAGGTCATCCAAGCCTCCGGTCGAAGCACGCTGTCGCGTATTGCGCCGCGTCTTCCTGATGCACCGGCGTCACCATCGAACCGACGCATGACCGGAGTGCGCTCGATGCTCGATCACCAAGCTGATCGCGATCCTGGATCAGATGCAGACCGTTGGGGGCGGATCCGACTCAAACGGTGAGACCTGCCCGGAGTGTCCGAGCGAAGACCGCTGACGGACCGAATAGAGATGCGAGTAAACATCTTCAAGCCGCGAGGCGCTTCAATGGTATGCTCAACTTCAGCCTAAGGCCATTTCGCCGCCAGTCGTGCTCGATCCGGCCCCCAAGCTCGCCAGTCACGCTGCGCTCGGTCAGAATACTGCCAAAACCGCGAGCATGCGGTTTTACATTGATCTCCGGACCGCCGCTCTCGTCCCAGTCAAGGCGGAAGTCATCACCGCTCGCAGCCCATGTGACGTGGATCGAACCATCCGGTCGAGAGAGAGCCCCGTACTTAACCGCATTCGTCGCAGTCTCATGCAACACCAATGCGAGCCCTGTCACGGCCTTCGCTCCGACAGGCACATCAGGTCCGCTCAGGACGATGCGGTCGGGCGAGCCATCTTCATAGGGCTGCAACACAGTGCGCACCAGCGTGTCCATCGTCGTCTGCTCGCTTTCGTGCTCCGTGCCCATGATGCCAGGACGGACGAGATCCTTAGCTCGCAACAGCGCATCCAATCGACCACGAAGAGCGTGAGCCATCTCCTTCGGGCTTCCGGCAGACCGAACACTGAGCGTAATCATCGAGTGGAAATTGGCGAAGATGTTCTTCACTCGGTGATCGGCTTCCCGAGCAAGCAACCGTTGACGCTCTTGTGCATTCTTCTGATTGGTCACGTCCACCACGACGCCGACGAAGCGATCGGGTTTGCCGTCCTCACCATACAAGCACTCGCCGCGAGCCTCGACCCAGCGGATATTTCCGTCCTTCCGCAAAAGCCGGTACTCCTGCACATACTTTTCTCCGGTGACGATGGTGCGGTTGACAGCGTCGGCGATCCGCCGAACGTCCTCTGGATGAATGCCCGCAAGGTAGTCCGACAACGGAGCGCCTTCGTCTCCCTTGGCAGGATCGACCGAGAACATTCCCGCAAATCGAGCATCGGAATAGAAGGTGTCGGACCGCACATGCCAGGCGAACGTACCCACCATACCGGAGGCGTTCAGCGCCTGGCGTAGTCGCTCCTCGGCTTTCGCTAACGCTCGCTCCGCTAAAACCTGTTGCGTCGTTTCCACGACCACGGCGAGAACGCCTTCCGGACGGCCATTCTCCCCCAGCACCGGGCTGTAATCCAGGTTCATCCAGACCTGCTCAGGAACGCCTGAGCGGTGAAGCGTCAGCTCTTGATTTCGGTAAGACAGCGTGCCCCCCCCCAAGCCCACCTTCATCACGTTGTCGTTGAAGTCGGCCACCTCAGGCCAACCTTCCCGCACCTTGGATCCAAACAGGAAGGGATGGCGACCTCCAGCAAAAATCGAGTAGGCGTCATTGTAGATCATGATGCCGTCCGGTCCCCATAGGAGCACGATGGGGACGGGTGAGCGCAGCAGTATTCCGACCGTGGTCTTCAGGTTTTCTGGCCACTCAAAGATCGGCCCCAAGCTGGTGTTCGACCAATCGAGGGAACGAATAAGGGCGCCATTTTCACCGCCACCGAACGGGAAATGTTCGTCGGGTTCCGAGGCGCTCACGTGGCGAAATCCCTTTAAGGCCGTTCCTTAGATGATTGGACCTTCTTTCAATTACTGACACATAGCCAGCCCTAACTTTGGTGCAGCGTGTTTCGCCGGCGACATCATTTTTCCCCATCTCCGCTATAAATTCGCGCTCTCCGGCGGTCCGTTGGGCATCGCGCCAGCTGCGCTTTGCCGGCGGCGCCTGCGCTGTCGCGACCGTTTCGCGAGTGGCGCCGTTCCGTGGCGCTCGATCCCACTTGGGCGCGGGTTTTCGCCGGCTTCTTGCCGGCGATCGGCATCAGCATCTCCTTCTGTCCGATAGCCGTATTGCGCCGCTTTCCCCTTCTAGGCAGCGTTGCCTTCGGCCACCTCGGGACCGCCCGATCGAGCGAAGGCGGTGGCCATCGGTTCGTCAGACCTGAAGCGAGGAGATGACAGGCCGGCGTTTGAACCGACGTTCGACCTGCACACCAGAGGCGGTGCGAGACCGCAGCGGAGCCCGCATCGCCTTCCACTCGGCGACCTGCCGCTGCAGTTCGCGCGCGAGATCCGGTTCGATGGCTTCAGGTTTGTCTTGCGACATTTCGGGGATCTGCATCGTCTTCCCTGTTTAGGCGGCAGCCCGATCGGCCGGCCGCAGACGCATCGGCTTCCCGCCGGGCGGATTGCGAGGACCACCGTCCAACGCACGAAGCGCCTCCAGGATCTCGTCGATCGTCACGGGAGCCTTCAAACCTTGGGGAGCCCGCAGCGAGGGGCAAGACGCGATGGCGGAGGCGTCCGAGGCCCATGACGCCAGGATAGCGCGCTTCTCCGAGAGACTGAGGGCGGGATGCGAGACAACGTCCCGCGGATGTTCGAATACCGTACCGGGATGCAGGACGGCGTTGAGATCGATGACCTTGTCGTCGAGTGCAGTCGTCGGCCGCATGGCTACCTCCAACCGAGACGCGTTATGGGGGATCCGCGCGGGGCGCGCCCGCGCGGCTATGATCATGCCTATGTCCGTTGTTGTCAGGCCGCCTTGGCTTCGATCTGATCGACGTTATTGGGTCCAACGCCATTGATAGCGATGCGGCGCGGCTTTTTCGCCTCGGGGATTTCGCGCTGCAGGTCAATGACGAGCAGGCCGTTCTCGAAGCTGGCGCCCTTGACCTCTACGTGATCGGCGAGGGTGAACTGGCGCTTGAAGTTGCGGGCCGAGATGCCGCGATGCAGGAAAGTCCGCTCTTCCTTGTCGCTCTTGCGGCTCTCGAGCGTCAATACGTTCTGCTCGACCGTCAGATCGACCTCGTCCGGCTTGAAACCGGCGAGCGCGACGGAAATCTGGAAGCGGTTCTCGTCGAGGCGTTCGATGTTGTAGGGGGGATAGCTTTCCTCGCCTGCGCGCTGGGCGGCTTCGGCCAGGTCGAAAAGACGGTCGAAGCCGATGGCCGACCGGAACAGGGGCGAAAAATCTGCAGTGCGCATAGCCAGATCCTCCAAGGAGCAAAATGGTTGAGCGGCACCGGACACGACCGGTGCCCGTCTCGAGTGGCGGGACCCTGACGGCGTCCCGATCGCCGGAGTGGCGACGCCGAAGAAATTTGGAAGGCCGAAAAAAGTTTCAAGGGTGTCACGCAAATTTTGTTGCCCAAGGACTCGGGACGGTTAATCCGGTCTTGCCGCCTATTCCCGCGCGCGGCGCAAGGCGTCCTTCAGCTTCTCCCTCTCGCTTTCCCATCGCCGATCCTCGGCCTCGATCCGCTTGTCGATGTCGCGCCGCTCCGCTTCCAGGCTTTCCGACGGCCCGTCGTGCTCCCGCTGCGCGGCGTCCAGGCTACGAAATCGATGTCGAGAAGGTGCTGCACGCCTGCGCCAAGCACGACGTCGTGGTCGAGATCGATGCCCACCCGTGGCGCCTCGACTTGGATTGGCGCTGGCACCAGGCCGCCCTCGACTTCGGCTGCATGCTGAGCATCAATCCGGACGCGCACTCGATCCCCGAGCTCGACCACATGCACTGGGGCGTCGAGATGGCCCGGAAGGGCGGTGTCCCTGCCGACCGGGTCCTGAACGCGATGGCCCTTCCGCAGATCACGCGCTACCTGCGTCAGAAGCGGCGCTCGCGCCCGGGCGGCCTGATGCCGCAGGCGCTCTCCCTGGAGGGCACCGTGGTCGCGGTCGCCGCCGATCGCGGTCACCACTTCAGCAAACCGCCGCAGGACCGGATCGTGCTGGTGGAAGGCCATGGTGTCGAAGGCGACGCCCACGCCGGCCCGTTTGTCCGGCACCGCTATCTCGCCCGCCGCCAGCCCCGCCTAGCCAATCTCCGGCAGGTTCACCTGATCCCGTCCGAACTCTTCGCCTCCCTCTCGGATGCGGGCTTCAAGGTCGGAGCGGGAGACCTGGACGAGAACATCACCACTGCCGGCCTGGACCTCGAGCGGATGCCGCTCGGGACGCTCATCGAGCTTGGACCCGCTGCGATCGTGGAGCTGACCGGCCTCCGGACGCCGTGTGTCCTCATCGACCGCTTCCGGACCGGTCTGAGGCGGCATGTGCTCTCGTCGGCAAAACCGGGCCCTCGGTTCAAATGCGGGGTGCTGGGCGTGGTAAGGGTCGGGGGAAGGGTCGCGGCTGGCGATAGCGCGCGAATTCGGCTTCCTTCTGTCTTTCGTGATCTACCGGCCCTCTAGGGTGGACGCCCTTGTCCATACATCCAAGAAGTGCGCCGGTTCGGGAACGGCTCGGAGATCCGCAAGTTCCCGATAGAGAGCTGGGACGCGGGACGTGCAGAAAGCGGACCATCGGAGAGCAAATGTCCTCCTCCAGTGGCAGCAACAGGCAAGATATTCAGCGGCGAAAGGCCCGCTCGTTGTTGCTGGTCCTGGCCGTTGGATTCGCGGTCTTTCTGGCCGCTGGCGGAGCTCTCTATTACGTCCTGCAGCCCACGACGCTTCGGGTCGCCGTGGGACCGACCGGCAGCGAAGACCACGCGGTGGTAGAGGCCATGGCCGAGGCGTTCGCCGACGAAAGCCGTACCGTGATGCTGTCCCCGGTAACGACCGCTGGCGCGGCCGAATCGCTCGCCCTGCTCGGCAATGGCAAGGCCGAGCTCGCGGTCGGCCGCGCTGATCTGAGCATGCCTTCGGACGCACAGACGCTCGCCGTGCTGCGCAAGAACTACGTCGTCCTGTGGTCATTTTCCGGACCAGGCGGCAAGGTCGCGAAAAAGAAGAACGCTACAAAGATCGCTGAAATAGCTGACCTCGCCGGACGCAAGGTCGGCGTCATAGGCAGGACCGCAGCAAACGCGTCGGTCCTGCGGGTTATCCTCGATGGGTCCGGCGTGGAGCCGGACAAGGTCGGCGTGGCGCAGTTCAGCACGGACGAGATCGAAAAACTCGCGCAAGATCGCACGATCGAAGCGTACCTGGCCGTGGGGCCGCTCGACAGCAAGATCACAGCCGACGCGATCGCGGCGACAGCCCGCACGCGCGGCACGCCGAAGTTCCTCCCGATCGACGCATCTGAGGCCATCGCGTTGAAGCACTCGCGCTATGAGGCCGAGGAGATTCCGCCCAGCGTCTTCAACGCGAAACCGGCATGGCCCGAGGAAAAGGTCGATACGATCGCTGTCAGCCACTTGATTCTGGCCAGAAAAGGGCTTTCCGAAGCCAAGGCGGCGGCCTTCTATCGGCAGCTTTTCGCGGTCCGGGATACCATCACCCAGCATGCCGCCGGCGCCGCCCATATCACCAAGCCGGAGACCGAGAAGGAGGCCGAGCCGTCCGTGCACCGCGGCGCCGCCGCCGTCATCAACGGCACGGAACGGACATTCCTGGACAAGTACAGCGACTACATTTGGTTCGCCTTGTTGCTGCTGTCCGGCATTGGTTCGGCCGCTGCATGGCTGCGTCGTTATCTCAACCGGGACGAACGGGACGAAAACACCGTCCATCGCAACCGGATCCTTGCCGCGGCTTCCGAGATTCGCGCCGTCCAATCCGATAGCGAGTTCGCGGCGACTCAACGCGAGGTCGATGCCATCATCAAGGAAGCCCTCACTTGTTTCGACGAGGGGGCCATCGAACAAGAGGACCTGGCTGCCTTTGCCCTGGCCCTCGAACTTTTCGATCATGCTGTGGCGGAGAGGCGCGCGGAATTGCAGGCTGGCCTGATGGACCCGGCGCGGGCGCCTACCGGTGCACCCACCCTGGGCTCTCGCCGATGACAGGCCGCCGACGGCACGTCGCGCGACAGATCCCGGTGCTGAAACGAAATCGTTATGGCTTCGACATTTTGCGCCTATACCTGATGCGTCGCAATTGTGCTCCTCCATCTTTGCGCCGCGCGCCGATGCCTATGTCCAGCGTTTCCCGCTCGATGAGCCCGCCCTCCCACAGCCGGTCGAGTGTCTTCGCAACTTCCAGCATTTCTCCGCCCGAAATGCGCTGAATCTCGGCGGCCTCTGCCGAACGAGGAGCGGGCCTCGGCGCCATTGATATAGGCGACGGCTAGACAGCCCGCCGTCAAGTTGGCAACTAATCGCATCATCGTCATCGCCTCAAATGCTGAGTGAGTCTCGCTATTCGCCGCTCGTCAGAGGAGCGCCCTGTGGCTCCAGCAGCTTGAAAGCGGTGAGCAGTGCCTGGATTTCGGCGCGCTCGTTCGGGGGGGATCGGCTTCGAGCCGCGCCAGCAATTGCTCTTTTTGTACTATCAGCTTCGCAAGAGCGGACATCTTTTCACCGTAGATTACCAGCGAAAGGGCCGCTCGGAGAGCGGCCCTTGTCTTACTCACCAGCTCCGGGTACCGAAGCTGAACCCGATGCTCGGCCCGCCGCCGTAGTAGCCGTAGCCGCGGTCGTAGTAACCAGGTCCGCCGTAGTAGCCGTAGCTGCGGCGCGCGACGTAGGCGTCGTCGTCGCCGTAGTAGCGCTGAACGTAGCGCGGACCGCGGGTCCGGAAACAACGCCCGTACTCGTTGCAGACGAGCCGGACCTGCTTCGTTCCAGAGGAAAGCCCGGTCGGGCCTGGGGCGGTCGGATTGAGCGGAGCGGCGATCGCAGCCGATCCCAGAAGGGAGGCGGCGAACAGTCCCAGTACGATAGTCTTCATGGATGTTCTCCTTTCCGTGGCGAGATCAGTCGATCTCTTCGATGATGCGACGCTCATGAGGTTCGACGATATAGGTGCGGCTGTCCCGGTTGATGTATCGGTACTCGCGCAAGGTCGGAGCATCCCGATAGACTTCTTCCGAAAACGCTTCGATCTCCACGCCTTCGGGCACACGCTCGCCGGTCCGGATCTCGGTGCGGACGGTGCTGCCGGTCGTGCGGCGCTCGCGCTCGACTTGGCGCGCCTTGGCCTGCTTGCGGATCACCTCACGGTCGCGATCGCTGAAGGTGACCTTGCGCTGCTCGGTGCGTGCCGGGGCGGCAGCCGTGGAGCGACCCGAATACGGCATGACCGCCACGATCTTGGAGCTGGACGGTTCTACGATGACGATCTCGTCCTTCACCAGGACGAAGTCGTAGCCCCGATACTGCGGCACAATCTCGACCACCTCCGTCGGCAGCGACTGCAGACGGACGTCGCGCGGCACGACGGTGCCGACCGAGAGCGAGAAGTTCACGTTGGCGAGGGGCTGCACGTTCAGGCGCGAGATCGACGCGCTGATGCGGGTCCGCTGTTGATCGTTGACGTTCACCGACGCGTTCACGTTGGTGTTCGAAGAGCGATCCGCCGTGTTCTGCCGGTCGTTTGGCTGCTGCGCCGTGTTGGTTGAACCGCTGCCCGTCGGCGACTGCGCCTGGTTGGTGCCCGAGGCGGGCGGATTGGTGCTCTGCGACTGGGTGTTCGTGTTCGACGGAGGGTTGGTCTGCGCCTGGTTCGAAGGCGTCGCGGGCTGGTTGGTCTGGGCCTGGCGCGAGGTCGGCGCCTCCGTGGCGTTGGTGCCGGTGCTGGAATTCGTCGAAGGATTCGTGGTCTGCCCGGACGAGCTGGACGACGGGGTCGTGGACGATGATGACGGCGTCGTCGTGGATGTGGAGTCCTGCCGCTGCGTCGTTGGCGGATTCGAGCTCGAAGTGCTGGGCGACGACTGCGCGAAAGCCGACGTTGCGATCGCGACTGCGGCGGTCGTGGCTAAGAATAAACGTTTGTTCATCTGAAAACCTCCCAATTTGGTCGCCCGATAACACGCGGTGGCATGGCGAGTTCCAAATCGGGATAATTCGGTAATTGGTCTCTGCTCCCATCTCGAGTTTCACTGCGAATATGGCCACGCTGCGACCGCGCCGATAGCACGCCGTCCATCATCTTTCGGGAATAAGTGGAACTTCTAACTGGGCGTGTTGTTGGCAGTGACTACTTAACGCCATTGGAGGAGGACATCATGAAGAAGCTGATCGTATGCGGCGCTCTTGCCGCTTTCGCCCTCGGCACACAGGCAGCCAGCGCCGCAGAGTTCTACATCGTCCGCGACGCGACCACCAAGAAGTGCACCGTCGTCGACACCAAGCCGACGACCACGACCACCACCGTCGTGGGAGACGGTGTGTACAAGACCAAGACCGAAGCCGAGTCCGCCGTGAAGACCACGAAGGTCTGCACTGAACAGTAATAAACACCAGGCGTCGTTGCCCCGATGTAATCGTTCGGAACAGGTTTGGAGGAGCGCACGCCCGTATTGATCGTGTGGCGTTTCCTGGTTGACATGCACTGAGCGAATTGACGCTAAAGCGGCCCGTCCGGCGAACCCGGGCGGGCCGTTTTCTTTGGATTTCCGTGGTTGCGGATGCGCAAAAAAGGGGCCCGTGGGGCCCCTGTTCCGCGAGCGTTTGCTTGCCTAATTGTAGTCTGAGTATTTGAACTGCGGCAGCGCCTTCAACTGCTCCTTGTTGCCATTCATGACAGCGTGGTCAGGCACCCAATCGTTCGTGTTGCGATGGGTGGTGTTCGTGGAAGCGGCGCCGGTGGTCGTGTCACGCGCAGTCGAGTTGCCGCTGGAGGTGGTCCGGACCGGCTCCTCGACGAACTTCAACTTGTCCATGGAGACCGCAATATCGTGCTCGCCCATTCCCAGGAAGCCGCCGACGCCGATCACCACGGCTTCGATCTTGCCGCTCTTGTCGACCAGCAGTTCGTTGATGTCGCCTAGCTTCTCGTTGGCCTCGTTGTAGACGTTCAGACCCATCAGCTTCGAGGCGCGCCAGCTTCCCTTGAGAGCCATCTGCGCATGAGCCGGCTGGCCCGTGGTCGCGGTAGCGGCGCGATCGGCCGGCTGCGTGGATTGCGCGAACGCAGCGCCGCCGATCACGGCATCGCCAAGCAGGGCGACGGCAAGAACGCTTTTCATCTTCTATCTCCTCCAGCGACGTCGGCGTCCGGTCGGATGCCGCGCTCCACAACGCGAGGAGGTTCCGCTTGTTCCCGATGCAGCGCTCGACTCTGGGAGTTCAGTGAAGGATTCGCGACGAGCGAATTCAGAAGACGTCTTTGGAGCCTGCGGAGCCCGCCCTCCTCATCGGAGGGCGCCTACCTTCGAGACGGCGTCACGCGCGCGATCAACTCGCGATACCGGCTTTCGTACTCCCGCGCCATCCGGCTCGCGACGAAGCGCTCCTCGAACCGGGCGCGGACGGCTCTTCTGTCGAGACGGCCGAGATCGTTCACAGCCTCGATCGCCTTCGCGGCGTTCTCGACGACGAAGCCGGTGACGCCGTCCTCCACCACTTCCGGCACCGAGCCGGAGCGGTAAGCGATGACGGGCGTCCCGCAGGCCATCGCCTCGATCATGACTAGGCCGAACGGCTCGGGCCAGTCGATCGGAAACAGCAGGGCCGCGGCGCCGGCGAGAAACGGTTGCTTCCGCGCCTCGTCGACTTCGCCGACGAGCTCGATTTTCTCGCCGTCGATGTTCGGTTCGAGCTTCTTCTTGAAGTAAGCCGTCTCCGCGCGCGGTATCTTGGCGGCGATCCGCAGCGGCATCCCGGCAGCACGTGCGATGCGCATCGCGTCTTCGGGGCCCTTGTCGACCGTCAGCCGCCCAAGAAAGGCCAGGTACGAACCAGGCTCATAGGACGGCCGAAAGAGATCCTTCGGCAGACCGTGCTGGATCGTAGCGATCCAGTTCGCCTCCAGAAGCGGCCGGCGCTGGTTGTCGGAGATCGAGACGAAAGGCGCTTTCGGAAAGGCTCCGATGACGTCGGGGAGCCCGGGAAGGTCGAGGCGGCCATGCATCGTCGTGAGATACGGGACATCCGTCCGGCTCAGCACGGGAAGGGGCAGCCAGTCGACGTGAGAGTGGATCAGGTCGAAGCCGGCAGCGTGTTCAGCGATAGCTTCGACCAGCATCGCACAGGCGGCGTTGGGATCCACGCCCATCCGTCCCAATCGCAGAGCACGTGGCCACACTGGGTAGAGCTTTGCCTTCGTCCTCGAATCGCCGCTTGCGAACAAGGTGACGTCGTGTCCGAGCTCGACGAGCTCATCCACCAGCCAAGCAATCACGCGCTCCGTCCCACCGTAAAGTCTCGGTGGGACGCTCTCGGCCAAGGGGGCAAGCTGTGCGATCCGCATCGGCTAGGCTCCCAGAACGAAGCGCATGATCACCACCACAACGGCCGAAAGCAGGAAGGAAATCGCGAGCAGCGTCCAACCGGGCTGTGTGCTTCCGCAGGCCACCCGCGCGACGAACATCTTCATGTCCCTCAGCATTCTTCGTCGGGAAGCCGGTCGAGATAGGCTATCCCCAAGCTTGCGAGCTCTTCGGAATCGCTCCGCCGCTCTTCCCATCTCCTCTGCAGGTGACGCTGCAGCAGACAGCGTCGGTCATCTCGCGAATTGATATCGGGGCGCCTCAATCGGTACACCGTCCATGCGGTCTCCGCGGCCATCTTCAACACGACATCGTCGACCATCTACGCGCTCCGGGGCCGCAACCAGTCGGTGCCAACTCGGCGCGCTTGCGAAAGTTTCCGGTTTTTCCCGATCGTGGGCGAAGGACGTATCAGGACGCCTTCGCCCGTGCTCGTTCGCGCGCCGCCCGGCGGCGCTGCAGGCGCCGGCTTCGGGCAGCCCTTATGGAGGCGAGAAGTCGCGGCGCGGGCTCTACGGCCGCGAGGCGCTCGACGGGAGCGTCGGCCCGTTCCACTTGCGGCTCGGAAGACCTGGCTTCCATGAAGTCGAGGACCGTCCGGCCGTTCTCGGTGATCCGCCATCCGCCGTTCAGGCGCTCGACCAGCGCCTGCGAGAAAATGTCGAGATCGGGGACGCGTGCGGCGAGGCGCTTGGTCCGTTCGGTCCAGTCGCGCCCGCTGGTGGCCAGGATGGCCATGTCGCGCTTGAGGTCCGCCATGACGGCGAAGCCGTCGGGATAGCTCACCAGGATCTTGAGAACCGTGACCTGGAAGTTCACGCCCCGCCCCTGATCAGCGCCACATCGTCGGCGCGTCGCGAAGTCTCGCGACCGACCTTCTTCAGGTTTTCCAGCGCGACGTTGCCCTCGGCGACGGCTTGCAGAATCCTGGAAGCGACGTGCGCGCGAGCGCCGGTTTCGAAGCGCGAGATGTCTGCGCAGACATCGTCGAGGACGGCGCGCAGAAGCGCGGTCGTGGCCGGATCGAACATCGGACCCCCGAGAAAGGCGAGAGCGAAGCCTAGCGCAGAAAAGTCCGTCGGCGAATTCAACATTGTTAACCTCGCCACGTCGGTAGTCCCTCTCTCGCGCCGCAGCATTCCGGTCCTGACTCGGCTGCAATGACCGTTGCTGCTCCAGGCTTGGTGCTTCGAGCGACGCTGTCCCGGCGCGGTGCTCCGATTGCCCTCGTCGCCGGGTCAGCAACCATTGCCTATTTTTCCCGTTATCGGCGGGGCATCCGCAATCTAAAAGGAGTTCCGATGAAGAATATTGCAATGTCGGCGCTGACGGTCGGCGCCCTCGGTCTGGCGTCGGTGGCCACGACAGTTGGGGCGGCTGGGGGCCGGGTATCGCCGGCGGCCTGGTTGCGGGTGCCGTGATCGGCGGGATTGCGTCCTCGGCGTACGGCCGGGGACCCGGCTACGACTATTACGGCAGCCCCGGCTACTACGGCGCGGGCTATTACGGCGGCCCACACACCTACGACTATGGCTATGGCGAGCCTTATCGCTGGGGCGGCGGCTACACCACCACCTACTACACGGCGCCCGTCTCCTACGGCTATCGCTATCGCCGGGTCGTTCGTCCCGCCTACGCCTATTATCGCGGCTCCTATCCGGTCGTACGTCATCGCTGGCATCGCCACCACCACTGGTGACCGGTCGATCGGACGCGATGGAGGCCGCGCTCTGCAAGGCGCGGCCTTTTCCTTCCGGCTCACCACCATCCACCGGTGAATGAGTCGTGTCGATCGAAGGCAAGCTGCCGCTCGGCCGCTCTCTTCGACGGCTTTGCCGAGCGCTTCGGATGCGGGCGGGACGCTGCGGAGAGGCGTGTTGGCGGGTCTTTCTTGATCTCGACGGTAGGTGCTGCAGGCATGGAGGCCATGGCTTCGCGCACCGGATACGGTTCTTCACGGGCCGGATGGACCTGCGCGATCATCGGAACATCCGTGCGCGGACGCGTGTCAAAGATGATCTTCTCCGGAAGGCTTCTTGCCGAGGCTATCCGGATGATGGTCCTGTCAGGATCGGCCGCCGCCGCGTGCTCGACGGGAGCCGGCAGATAGCGGTCGGCGGCGAAGAGCAGCGCCAGCAGCAGCGCGCCGACAAAGACGAAGTATCGACCGATGGGCATGGACGGCCGCTCGCAAGGAAGGAATGGGGTATCGGCGGGGCCGGATTGACGTCGAGGCGGGCCGCCTTTTGGGCGACCCGCCTCGAAGGACTCAGTCGATCTCCTGGACGACCGTGCGCGTCGATGGATCGACTAGCATCACGCGTTCGCCCGAGTAGACGTAACGATACTTGGTGAGCGAGGGACCCCAGTCGGCGGGGACGGCCTCGAGCTCGACCTCGCGCGGCACCGGCTGGCCGATCACGATCTTCTCGCGGGTCTCCACCGGACGGACCTTGTGTTCGGTCACGTAGGTCCGGATCTTAGTGCGGTATTCCGGCTCGATCTGCACCGCGGCGGCGTGGCCGGCGCCGGTGGTGGTGGTGACGACCGTGGACTGTGCCATCGCGCCCGTCGAGATCAGCGCGGCAGCCGCAGACATCAGCAACAATTTTTTCATCATGTTCTCCTTGCCGCTAGATGCGACGCAGCGAAAACCTCACCACGGCGCTGAAGTTCCTGAGCAAGGATAGAATATTGCCGCTTTTTCCCGATCGTGCGCTTGTCTTCGTCCCCTATCGCTAGGCCGCCCTCGATCTCGCACCGGGGAGAGGTACGCAAAGCGTTCTGGTGATACTGCCTTCGGCGTCGAACCAGAATTTCGTACTCACAGCGCTGCCGTTATAATCTCGGTAGTCGAGCCGAACGCATTCCGGCTCCCGATGGACTTCGTCCAGTTCGAATGCGGCCTCAATTGCGCCACGTAGCTTGGCCGGCCAATAGCAAAGCAGGCCGGCCTGCCGACGAACCGTTCTCCGCTGCAGCAATCAAGCGTAGCCTGATCTGCATAGAGCGACAGCAAGTCCTCCAAGCGGCGCTCGCGGCAGTCCAGCCCGACATGGTCCACCTCACAGTTGTCCCCGGTGGCAGGTCTCGTTAGGCCCCGAGACTTGAATGGTGTATGAACCGCCGGTTCTGCTCCCGTTTAGGTCCCGCGAACGTCTGCTTTGTGACCGATCGGCAGAGTGCAGCGCACGATGGTGCGCTCGTCTTCGCGTGCAAATTGGAGCTTGCCGTCGAGCGCCCGAACAGGCTCGGACATGCCGGTCAACCCGCGGCAGAATTTCATACCGGGGGTCTTGCGCACATCATCCGCGATCTCGATCAGCAGATTGTCGCCCTCGAGTTTCGCTTCCCGAGCCGGTTGCCAAAGGCGTCCAGCGTCTGCTCCGGATTGCGCGAAGCTTCAAGGGCTCCATTTACGGCTCTCGCGACGGCGCGTGCGTGCCCCGATTCCTGGGCGCTCAGGATCATCAAAGTGATCGGAAACAGCAGGCTCTGCCGAAAGAAGAACATTCCAGATCTTCTGCAATTCGTGCTCCTTCGGTAGGTTCGCCCGACGTCCCGCTCAGATATTTGAACCATTACAGTGCTCGCGACGTTCTTCACAACTGGAGGAAGCGACAGCGTGCTAATGAGGACCAGATCAACATGAGGGTATTGATCGTCGACGACCATCCCGTTGTCGTGACCGGCTGCCGGGCTTTGTTCACGTCGGACCCTTCCGTCGAGATCCTGGAGGCTTCCGATGCAAAGGACGGCCACCGTGCGTACTTGCAGAAGCATCCCGACGTCACCGTGGTTGACGTGAGCCTCCCCGATCTTACCGGCTTCGAATTGACCCGGCGAATCCGCAGGGATGATCCGGCCGCCAAAATAGTCATGCTCAGCGTGAGTGAGGATCCGGCGTTCGTGGTGCGCGCTGTGGAGATGGGCATTCAGGGATATGTCTCGAAGAGCGATGATCCTCGGCTCCTGGCCAAGGCCATCCGGAAGGTTGCAGCCGGGGAGCGCTTCGTCTCACCGCGTCTGACGGAAGCGACAACCTTCGCGGGCGCGGCGATCAAGGCCAGCCCTTTGACGCAGATGAGCCCACGCGAACTAGAGATCCTGAGGCTTTTGGGTCGTGGCGACCGCATCTCAGAAGTCGCGTCCGAACTCGGCATCTCCTATAAAACCGTTGCCAACACGACCTCCATGCTGAAGTCCAAGCTCGGCGCTAAAAATCACTCCGACCTCGTCCGGATTGCAGTCGAGATCGATTTGCGCCGGTGAAGGGTCGTCGACTGGGATCCTGTTTTTCTGCAATTTTCGCGCAATAGCGACATCGGAGAGAGTCCTGCTCACCGTGCGCACTTGGAGCGGCACGACCTCTGACGTGCGCGCGACGTAAGGGGGCGAGCCATATGGAGCTATCCCGACGAACTAATTGACTCATCGTCAGAAGCATCCGCACGAATTCATTATGACAATTTGGAACGCAATCGACCGAGCGGAGTTACACCGCCGCTTCTCATGTTGTGTTGCGAGGCCGAGCGAAGGAAGCCCATGCGTCGCGTTCGACTTGTGATAGCAGATCGACGTCCCATTGTTCTGCAGGGTTTTGCATCGCTGCTCGGAGCGCAGCCCGATTTCGAAGTGGTTGCGTGCTGTCTTGATGGAGCTAGTTGCCTTGCGGCCATTCGCCGTTTGACGCCCGATGTGGTGTTACTGGAGGACGGATTCACCGATGTAACCGCCTCCGACATTCTCGCCGTCGTGGATGACGAAGCCCTTTCCTCCCGGCTGGTGTTCTTCACTGCTACTGTCGCCTGCGGCGATCTTGCCAGGGCACTGGCGACCGGTGCTTGCGGCGCGATTTCGATGAACGCCCAACCAGAAGCGCTGGTCCAGTCCCTGAGGCTGGAAAAACCAGGGTCAGACCTGGCGAGGGTCGGTCACGAAGCTAATGGAATCGCATCGTTCGGCAATAACGTTCTGGCGGTTTTGACCGTCAACGAGCGGACGATCATGGATCTCGTCGCCGAAGGTTTGTCGGACAGTGAAATTGCTCGGGTCCTCGGTGTCTCTCTGGAGATCGTCAGGATTCACATCGACCACGCGCGACAGAAGCTCGGAATCCACAGCCGGACGGAGCTCGCCGCGCTGGCACTGTCGCGCCGTTATGGCGCGATGAGTATCCTGGCAGCTGCGATCCTGGCAGCGTTGGACGATTCGCCCGGTCACGCCGCAACCGAAAGTTTCACGGTCATGGCCGCGAACGGCTGCGCGGAAGTCGTCACCATTAAAATCAGCCGCAAGGAAGCAGTATCAGGTGGCACCCCGGCCAGAGGCGCGAGTAAGGACCGCGCCGGCGCCGCAACCGGGACGTCATCGCCGACCGGCAAACTCGTCGACCCTGTGGCCGAGATTGCCGCGAGCCAATTTGTGCAGGCAGCACTGAACGCGCCGAGGCCGGGTTCGAGCAGCTACAGCATCTTCATGGTTGCAGCTTTCGCCGCCTTGATCTACGAGCTCGATGGTGCCAACCACGCCGTGCAAGCGTTCGATTTCAGCGATGACATCGTCACTTCATCTACCGCAAGCGACGCCAACGGACCGGCATCCGTACTTCCCGGCTTCGCGAATTTCGGCGGCACAGCCGTGTACGATGGGGCGTTCGCATTCAAGTTCGCCCAAGGCGATACAATCGCCACAGACGGTAGCGAGCTTTATGTCGGCAATGCCCATGCGGAGGATGGCGGCAGTGACCGAGAAACTCTTATTCCCCCAGGCTCCGGGACCGTTGATGTTGTTGCGGCGGCCGCGAACGAAGCCGCGCAGCGTGACCCAACGCAGACAGGCCGGGATAACGGGTCAAATCAGGGTCGATCGCAATCCGATTTGCGCGCTTCCGACAACAGCTCCGAAGCCGCTAAGCGGGAGGCCCCGGGAGACGATTTAAATCACGGTCAATCGCAGAAGACGCTACATAAGTTCGACCACAGCTCCGGCGCTGCCAAGGGGCACGCCAAGGATGAGGCCGCGGGAGACGGTTTAAATCACGGTCAATCGCAGAAAGCCTTGCATGAGTCCGACAACGGCTCCGGAGTTGCCAAGGGGCACGCCAAGCATGAGGCCTCGGAACACGGTTCAAATCATGGTCAATCTGAGAAGTCACCCCAAGAGTCCGACAACGGCTCCGTGGCCGCCAAGGGGCATGCCAAGCATGAGGCCCCGGGAGACAGTTCAAATCACGGTCAATCGCAGAAGGCACTGCATGAGTCCGACAACGGCTCCATGGCCGCCAAGGGGCATGCCAAGCATGAGACCCTGGGAGAAGATTCGAATCGCGGACAAGCGCACGGCGATTTGCAGACTTTTGGAGACGGTTCCGCGGCCGGCAAGCAACACGCGCAGCATCCACAGGCAGCTGATCTAGATACTGGCAAACCGGAGCAGGATATACCAATGGCGTCCGTAAATTCTGCCAACGACGCACATTCGGCATTGAAGATTAAGACTGAAGGAAAGGGCGGGCCTTCTTCCGACAACGCAGATCAGGCCAAATCAGCGGTTGGCACCGACCTTGGCGATTCCTTTCATTTTAAGAGTGGCGCCGACAATACGTCTTCAGGCATGTATGACCTTCAGCAGCTGAGCCACGGAAATGGAAAAGCCTATGGAGATGGTCAGCATGCTGTTGCGCACGAGGGGCCGGAGCCAGTCCAGGATGCTGACGGGATTGATATTTCAGATGCGCACCACGATCACTCATGGCACGCCGATCTCCATGCGACTCACGATTTGATTGTGTAGCAATTTACTGATCGAATGGCCGGGCCGCGCTTTTTGTGTATTGCGTAACCGGCTGCCCTGGTCTACCCCCTTGAACCCCTGCAGCCGGGGCCGTTTTCTTCGCCTGTGTGTTGTGTCGGAGTACCCTAGACGTCCCGCCTCAGGTCTCTAGCCCGGTGGAGGCCGCCGTGAACGAGCGAATGTTCATCGTGCTAATTATCCTGCTGGGGATGATTGCACCGGCATTGATGGTCCTCGCACTGCTCGATCGCTGACGCGGCCGCGACGGCCCCAATCGTCCGGGAGGCCTGGGACAGGAGCCGGGACGCCGGGGCCGCGAGCGCGCGGCTTGTCACGCGCACTGGCACCACCCTCTGCTTTCGGTGCGTCCGCGCGCTCTCAAATGATACCTTGCCACATTAAATTTTGGGGTAGCCCGCCCAACACGTCTTCAATAGGAACGCTGGCGCTCGACAGCATTTGAATCACGCTTCGCGCCGATCCAATTCGTCCCGGAGCGCTTTGCACATCGTGAACTGCGCGGCTCCAGCATGCTCGCGACCCTACCGCTGGAGCCGCCTTTTCGGCGCGGTGAGGTCTTTCCCATGCATGCACTCGTCACAATCTTCGTTCACTTTAGGCAGATCGCGACCTGACCGGGGCCCATGTGAATAATCCAAACAACAACCCCAATTGCGACAGCGACAAGTGCCGCTACTCCGCGGGAGAGGTCCGGAGCTACCCCAACAGCCATCCTCCGCTGACCCTGTGCAGAACGTGCCGGGCTCACGAGAGTGCGCGTAGGAGATACAAGACTGGCCTGCGAGTGCTGACTTGGGCACAGGGCGACAGAACTATCAGCGCTCTGTCCTCACATACGGACTGAACTCAGACGTCCGCTGCAAATCCGGAGCGGCATTCAAGGAGAGTGATGTTTCACCTCGCGGGTGCCGGGGTCCTGTGGCGAATTTCCAAAGACGCTCCAGATAACAATCGAAACGGCGACGAGGAGCAAAAGGTCACGGACCATGGTATCCTCCCTTTCGCTGATCAATGGGGCAATAAGCCCAACACTCCTCGACGAGCCGTTCGCGGTCGGCCGGTAATGGCAAACGCGCCGTCGTGCGAACCGCTCGATCACCATTCATGTACCGCGCCTTGCCCTAGTCAAACACGCTGACGCTTATAAAACTCGTGATCCGTCCGGCGTTGTTGAACCTTTGCAGGACTCTCGTGACCTACGTCCGTCGGGTGGGGAACGGAGATTTCCTATGACCGAGCATCGTACGATCACTGGATTGGTAGCTGTTGTTCTCCTTGCTGCCGCCACGACCGCAGCGATAGTCAGGCCCTCTTCCCACCGAGCTGTAGTGGCGACGAACTCGATGTTGATCGGAGAGCTAACAGCGGCTGCAGGCCAGCTCCCGACTAGTGAATTCGATGACCAATCGGTGATTTTCTCGACTAAGCGCTAGTCACCCTATCCAGCTTGCGGCTCGGCCGCTTGGTGCGCTGGAAGCCAGTGTCGCGACGTTGTGCGTTGCCCAGAACTACTCTCGTATGACGTGAAGCTGGCGCGCATGTGCGGCGCAGATGTGGTTGCGGAAACCCCGCGCAAGCACCAGGATAACCCCGAGCGCGACTATGTTCACGAGCTGTGTCATCATGAGCACCACATCGCCTATGGTGATCGAATGACCGAGAAAGAGCGCTGACGACAACTTCCATAGAGCGTACGCGCGCACACTGATTCCGGCGGAGCATTGCTCACTCAAGAGGCGCCAGATCTGAGGGACGTAGGCGCCGATGACAAGCGCGGTCGCAAAATAGCCGACGAGGAAGGGAGACTGAGGATTGGGGCCGTCGCGCGGCTACCGAACGTGCGAGACTTCAGGCTGACATCTGGTGACAAGGAGATTGCGAGGAGGCTCGGCGGCACCGCCAAGCAAGTCTCACAGCAGGAAGCCCAGGCTGCTCGCGCGATTGCAGATCAATTCGCCCGACGAGATCGCCGATGCATGAGCGATGGGCGGCCTGGCCGCGCTATCGAGGCATCACGTAGAAATCTCGCCGGCGAAACCACGCGCACGTCTCTTGTCGGAACGGTCGGCGCACACCAGACGATACATTGACCTAAGGATCAAAGATGCGCCGCTGCCACTGGTCCAGGGTTAACGAATGGTTAAGCCGGATCTGGGAGGTTGCAAAGGGGGTGACCTAAAACGAGGTCCACCATGTTGAGGCTGAAGAAAGCTGCCCCGGTATCCCGCAATTTGAACATCGGCCAGATCGACACCGCCGAGTTGCTGCTGCACCGCGTGTACGCCTTTGGAGCGGCCGAGGGACATGCCTCCGGCGAGTCAGTGGGGCAAGACGCTGCGGGCTGGGAACGGGCAGAAATGGCTCTGCTACAGGCGCAGATCGACACCCGGCGCCAAATTATCAAGCTGCTCCGCAACGAATTGTCAGACGTGAGGAAGGAACGGGACGCTTGGCGCAGTCGGGCTCACAGGCTGTGTCGATCGGTTTCGACTGACCTCACAGCCACCCCGCGCCCCGGATCGTTTGCGGCATTGCTCCAGCAACGTCGAATACATTTCCGGCAGCATTGACTCAAACAACTGCCGCAAGGACCGCACCTCGCGCCGATAATAAGGGGTGCCCCTGGGTCATTGTACTAGAGGTGCAATGTGAGTCTGACGAGACGGCGGGTCGCACGTGGACCAAGCGATACCCCTGGATCGTCGAGGCCGCGCTGAAGAACCGCGAGCAGCAGTTCGCCATCGACGGCGAGGCTGTGGTGCTCGGCGTCGATGGCGCCTCGGACTTCAATGCCCTGCACTTGCGCAAGCATGATCACGAGGTTCAGCTCTATGCGTTCGACATCCTCGCGCTTGGCGGCGAGGACCTGCGCCAGCTGCCATTGACGATGCGCAAGACCAATTTGGCGCGGCTGCTGCGCGGCCGGCCTGATGGCATATTCGTCGCGCCGTTCGAGGCTGCCGAGATCGGTCCGGATCTATTCGCCGCCGCCTACCGCATGGGCCTCGAGGGCCTGGTCTCGAAACGCCGCGACCGGCGTTATGGCGCCGGCCGCTCGAAAGACTGGATCAAGGTGAAGAACCGGACCCATCCGGCAATGACGCGAGAATTCTGAGCGTTCGGTCGCGCGCCTCCTGCCCAATCGGGGCCCGGCGGTTCAATTGCCCCTTTCCGTCCATCCCCTTTCTGGGCCCCTCGGTCGGCTGCGGGCAGCGTTCAGTCTATCGGACTCTGCTTCAGCAGTGGAGTGCGACAAGCCAGACAGAGGCTTCCCGCCTTTTCCGATCGCAGGCACATCTAGTGAAAGATCCAGTACGGTGAACCGGCCGGTTACCGGTCGCTCATACCAAACAACGTACCGCGCCTTCATTTCGGTCATTCTAGACCCCCTCGGTAGCGGATCGATCCTCGAATAGATCAACGTATCGCGCATGGAGAATCACGTAGCCCTTGGCACCGTCTAAGAGCACCTTGACCTGAGTAGCCGTCGCTCCCTGACCAAGAACGATGCCTTTCTTACCGCTAAGGCGCGGTCCAGCCGAAGCACCAATGACAATCCGTCGACCAGCAAGAAGCTCGTCCTTGGCGGCCAATAGGTCTGCAGATTTCGGCAGGTTACGGTTTGCGCTCCGAGGCGTGGCTTTTAAAATATCGCAGCATCGTTGAGTTAGAAAGCCCGTGTGTCGGGGGACCACGGCTTGCGCGATCGCTTTTCGATCGGTCAAGCTGGCGAACCGCTAGCGTGACTGGTGGTCGCAATGCGTACTGCAGAACAATTGTTAAAACCAAAACGTGTATTCCGCCCTGGTACACGTGATCGAACCCGACGCGACCTAAGAAGTCGCTTATTTGTGCGCGGCGCCGAGCGGCGTTGACTTTCAGCGGGTCCTTGGCGTGACACCTAGACGCCCCGGCGCTAGCCTCAGGCCATCCATCCGCGGCAGCCCCTGTCGTAAACCGGCAGGGGTTGCTTATTGGTGGTAGGCCCGCCAGTGAACCAGCGGGCCTTTGAGTTGGCATCCCAACAGATGTCCTGGCCCTGATCCCCATCTCGTCTTCCCCCAGAAACGGAGGTACCGCTTCCGCTGCTCGAACCATGCCGACAGTGCCGCGCGGTCTGCTTGGCGACGTCGAGCTGACTGGGGGATCACCATTGACCGCCCCACGTCCGATCGGTGACCCGCTGAAGATCGAGCAACCGAACAAATTGGCGGGTAGCGCTTTCGCCACTCCTATTTCCGAGACAACCCCTTAAACGAGCTCGCCCTCAATAGACCTTCTGAGGTGATGTCTCGAAATTCGATATCGGCGTAAAACGTCGGCTCGACCCATGTAGCCTTGGGCTTCCTGATCGGTTTGGTCAGCTTAGCCTTGGGGCTCACGACGGTGTCGAGCTTCTTGCGGATCTCGCTGGAGACGGTACGAGACCACCCCGTCCCGACCTTGCCCATGTAGACCAGCTCTTTGCCCTCCTTCTTTCCGAGGTACAAGGCAGCGACACCTGAGGGGTCTTTGACGAAGCCGACGACAGGAAATTTGCCGTGCTGGACGGCTTTGACTTTCAGCCAGCCTTCGTTGCGGTCGGAGCGGTACGGCGCTTCGACGCGCTTCGAGATGATGCCCTCGTATTTGAGCAGAGCCGCGTGCTCGAACATCTCTTGGCCGTCGCCAATCAGGTGGTCGCTGTAGTGCGCGGGCGCTTCGACGCCGTGGGTATCAAACAGCTCCTTCAACAACTCCTTGCGGGCAAGCTGAGACGTTTTCCTTAAATCTTTGCCGTCGAGCCATAGCAAGTCGAAGGCGTAGTACAGCAAACGATCCTGCCGCCCGCCTGCGAGTTCAGCCTGTAGCTCGGAGAAGTTGGTACGGCCTTCATGGATGACCACAACCTCTCCGTCGATGATGGCCTGGTATGGAAGGTCGAAGGCACCGACAATGACGGAGAAGCGCTTAATCCAATCGTGGCCGTTGCGGGTGAAGGCCTTGTGGGTGTCACCGTCGAGGTGAAGCTGGATGCGGTAGCCGTCGTACTTGATCTCGTGAATCCAGTCCTCGCCCGCAGGGGCTTTCATCTTGAGGGTGGCAAGCTGGGGCTTGATGAAGCCCGGCATCGCGCGTCTCGTACGCCTTGTCACTCACGCTACTCACAAAAAACCGCCGCCGGTATTGGGGCCGGCGGCGGGCAGTCTACCTACCTTACTCAACGAGTCTCCAACTTCGAGGCCGGAGATGGGTTCCATCCGTGAATACAGCCCAACGCCCCCCACAACCGCGAGCGCCTTTGCAGGTTGTATTTTTGAGAACGGTTCTCGAACAGCGCGCGAACGGGATGTGATAAAAGAGAACGGCGCTAAGGAATGTCGCTCCTGCTTCGGCTCGGGCCGATGCTGTGCGGCTTGTTGAGGAAGAACTCCCGGTTGCCGAAAGCGGCTTCCGCATACTGGTCAATCGCAACCTGGATGGCCTCGATGTGCGCCCTACACCAACCTTCACGGGTCGACAGCCTCCGCGTCTGGTCGAGTGACTTCAGGAATTCCGGAACATCCTGCATGTCGGAGAAATACTTCGGTCGTTCAACTACCACTTCCGCCCTCCTAGAACGCGCGTACGGGTTTCCTGCGGCTGCGTTTTCTTCATCTCATCCCGCTGCAAACAAAGGCCATCGACCTTGGCCTGCATTCGGCTTAGCAGAGCTTCCGCCGAGGTGGTCCCTACCCCGGCACGCCGTAACTGGAGGATCTCTTTGCGCTGGCGACCTACTTGCACGCGCATGCGCTCGATCTCAAAGCGGATGTAGTTGAGGTCAGGCATGGGCATCCTGTGAAATGTCCACAAGAATAGAGCGGGAACATCGAGTCAATAGGAACATGATTTCAGCGCTCTCGTTGGCCCGTACACAGGAGCATTCGATGGAGAAGATCATTATCGCTGCCGCCGTCCTCGGTCTCATCTGCGGCTCCGCCTTCGCTCAGACTTCCGGCCCCGCTCCGCAGTCCGGCAACATGCAGAAGCCTGGCATGCACAACACGGAGAAGGGTTCGATGACCAAGGGCACCACCGGCATGAGCAAGGACGGCATGGCCAAAGGCAGAATGGTGAAACCCGACGCGTCCGGCCAAGGCGGCTCCGGCCCCGGTAGCGACCAGGGCGGCACGAAGGTGGCGCCAGGCAGCATGAAGTAAGCTCGGTTCTCGTAAGGTTTACTTCTCGGCCGCGTCGCTCCCTACAAGACGGCGCGGCCGTCGTCTACGGTCTGGTCGCCAAGGTTATTCAGTAATGGATCTAAAGCAGATTTATCGCGACTATATCGACTGCCTGAATGAGCAAGCTTGGTCACGCTTGGGCAAGTTCGTCGCCGACGAGGTCGTCCATAACAACAATCCCCTTGGCCTGTCCGGGTATCGAGAAATGCTGGAGCAGGATTACGCGGCAATTCCCGACCTTCGCTTCAACGTGGAAATAATGATTAGTGAGTATCCCCACCTGGGAAGCCGGCTACGGTTCGATTGCTCTCCAACAGGCGTCTTTCTCGGCTTGCCAGTAAACAGCAGGCGAGTTTCCTTTCACGAGAACGTTTTCTACGAATTCGATAGCTGCAAGATAATACGCGTTCGATCGGTCATCGATAAGGCAGCCTTGGAGGCGCAACTATAGACGGTTGGGGTCAAATGGTTGGAGCTCAAATGAAGGCGGCGAGCTCATCCCGCGACATCTCAGAAAGCGCCTTCTGTTGTGACGACGTATCCTTGCGAGTTGGAGCGATGTGCCCTGCCCGATCTAGAACTTTGATCGACAGATCGGCTCGGACGCGGGCGCGAATGCTTGTGTCTTGGAGGAGCGACTTCGCAACTCGATAAGCAAGCGGGGCACCTACGACCGCAAGGTCAAGCTGTATCGATTCCGAGATCGCAGCCGCGACCGCTGGCAGTCGCATTGTCTTATAAACCGACTTGGGTGATATCCGGCGAGCTCGGCCGCTTCTTCAGGCTTCTTCCCGTCGTTGACGAACGCGCTTGCGCAAAGTAGGAGAAAGAGAGCGCGCTCGGCCTTGTACCTAGCGCCCGCGCGACTGGACTCCGAGCCGGACATGACGACTTCGCCCGCGGCGGTGCAGACGGCCCACTTCCATCGGCTCCGCCCGCGACGCTTCAGCACGACGTCGAACCCCGCAAATCCATCCTCGCCGTCCGGAGAAGTCACGCCGCCACCCTGTTCGGCAACCCACCCTGGAGCTGGTCGAGAAGCCGTTCCTCGCGCTCGATCCGGCTCAGGTAGAGCTGGCGCTCCCGCTCTGTCTTCGCGCTCGCCAGCAGCAGTCGATAGTGGTCGATCACCTTCCTCGCTGCCGCGGATCAGCAGGTCCCTGACATCGGTCATGACGCCACCCCCGCGCTCGGCCTTTCAGGCAGGACAAATGCGATGGGGAAGGTTTCGGAAGTCAGCGCCTCGAGCGATGCGGTCTCCTCGGAGAGGCGCCGTTCGATGAACTGGCGTTCGAGGTCCGAGAGACGGGTCTTCAGCAGGCTGCGATAGCGGTGGATGTTGTTGCGGTGCGCACGGCTACGGGCAAAATCTTCATCGAGCATCGTCGCCACTCCTGACGGTCTTCTTGTCCTTTTCAGCTGCGAGAAACGGGAAAACGAATTCCCCGTCGCAAAAATATTCGGCGCGAAACCGCTGTCAAGATGGCAGTGGTGCAGCGTGCGAATTCTTGTGCCACCGGGTTGACCAAATCACGTTGGCCCGAAAAAATTTCCGACGGTCCTCTTGAAACCTCTTGTCGTTTTTCTAATTCATTTTTCGCCGCGAGAGCGGTGCAAGACGCCTTCAAGGGTCCGGCTCGTGCGCCGGCCGGCGGGTTCGGACAGCCGTCCTGCGCTTCTTGTAGGGCGACGGAGGGTTCGCGCCCGCCGTCCATCACACCTGCCCATTGAAAGGAGTGAAGGGAGGCCGACGATGACCAATGTCAGAACGAATTCCGGCGATCTCAATCCCCTCTTCCATCCCGCCGCGCACTATGCGTCTCCGGACGACGTGCTGAACAACGAGACCCTCTCGGCTTCGGAAAAACGCGTCATCCTGTCGTCCTGGGCGTCCGACATGTACGCCGTCGAATCCGTCCCGCGCTGCGCGAGATCCCCGACAGGGGACACGCCATCAGGCTCGCCGACATCCTCTCGGCGCTGCGGCGCCTCGACGGCGAGAACGACGATCCGCTCCGCCCGGGCGGCGCCACCATGCGGCGGCGGCCTTCGGCCGGCGCATGGTGGAGGTCTACGTGATGTTCACGCAGGCCGTTCTTGGAATGGTGTTGCTCGGCCATGTCTCGGCGGCCTGGACCGTGCCCTTTCTGACGCTTTTGTCCGGCTCGGCGGCACGGTCGCTCGATCAAAGGTTAGGCCCGCGGGGCTGCCTGTCTCAAGGAGAATCAGCATAAGATGCGAAACTATAATCGAGCCTTGACGGCGGCCTCGCGCCGGTGCCGAATTGCCCGAAAAGCGGCAGCGCCAAGCGCGTGATATGGAGCAGGAATTCTTTAAAGGTTTGCACAGCGCGTGCGCGACCTCGCAGACAGAGCGGACCCCTTTACCAGGCGACGCCTGCTGAAGCTCGCCGAGAGTTACGATGCGAAAGGGGGCCGCGCGGGCCAGGCCTCGCAGCGCGCCGAGCGCCCCCTGCCGGTGCCGCGCATCCCACCGACCTCGATCTTCACCGGGCCGGGAGAAGCCTAACCGAGCGCGCCAACGCGGCTTCTCTTCAACAGCACGCCCTCGCCCATTTGGTTTAGCGGCCTGGCCTTAAAATCTTAGCGCTCCGAACAGGAAAAGTAGCGCGACGGTGACGATGGCTGAAACCACGAGCGAACCGAGACAGCCCAGCCGGTTGGAGAAGAGCTCTCAGACCGGACGATCGGAATTTCCGAGATTACCCTCTAACCGGACCTGCTGCGGACATGCCAAAATCGACGCGAATGACCCATATCCGACATCACCCCTCTGGCACCCCGGCCACGCGCATGCCCTCATAGAAGCGCTCGCGTCCAGCGAGGTAAGTCGGATTGTCGCTCGGCACGTTGGCGCGGAAGCGGGAGATGGTGAAAGTCGGGTCGAGCGCAAGCCCTGCTTGGGCCGCGGATCGCGCCTCATCAAGCTGACCGAGGCGCGCTAGCGCGGTGGCAAGATAGATATGCGCGCGTGGATGATTTTGGTTGATCTCGACCGAGCGACGGAACCGTGCGACCGCCTCCTGTTCGGCGCCGAGCTGCAGCTTGGCGAAGCCCGCGAAGATCATCCAAACAAAAGCCTCCGTATCACGAGGACTGAGGCGGAGTGCCTCTTGGACATGGGCCTCAGTCTCCTCGCCGCGACCGAGAAGATACTTGGCGCGACCGATGTAGGCGTGCGCATTAGCTAGGTTTCGATCCAGCGCCAATGCCTGCTCGCATTCAGCTATGCCTTGGGCCGCGCGGTTTGTGAACATTTTGATGTTTCCTAGAAGCCAGTGGGCGCGTGCGTGCTGGGGGGCCAAGGACAGAGCCATGATCAAGGCCGTCTCAGCCGCTGCGAGACGCGCGGCCCGCTCAACGGTCAAAGCCATGCCAACAGCTGCCGCATCAACAACTGCCAATCCGACCAGCGCTTCGACATTTTTGGGATCGAGCGCCAAGGCTGGTTCAAAAAAGCTGCGCGATTGCGCAAGATACTCGGAAGTCCTTCCCTTGTTTAAGCAAGCCATGCCCTGGAAAATCAAATCCATCGCATCGGGATGCAGCGAACGCTCCGCCCGCCGCGCCTCAGCTTCAACAAGTTGAGTATTTAGCGTGTTAGCGAGCCTCGATACGATTTCGTCCTGCATATCGAATAGATCAGCGACTGGCTTGTCGAACCGTTCGGCCCACAGGTGTTTGCCAGTCTCGGCGTCGATCAGCTGAACATTCACGCGAAGCCGGTTGCCACCACGCTGCACCGAGCCCTCCAGCACGTAGCGGACGTTTAACTCGCGTCCGATCTGCTTGAGATCAACCGCTTTGCCTTTGAACGTAAATGCGGTGTGTCGGCCAATCACGAATGCGCCATTGATGCGCGACAAGTCTGTGGTCAGGCTCTCGGTCACGCCGTCAACGAAATAGTCTTGCTCGGGATCGCCACCAATATTCGCAAACGGCAGCACCACCATGGACAGACGCGGGGCTGAAGCGTGGGTCGGCGTCACGGCGCCGCTATGCGTCGCAATTGTGCGTCCTTCGAGTTCGTGCACTGTGCCAACAAAGCGGAAGCCCTTACGCGGAAATGTCTTGATTAGGCGCTGCCTGTCGCCGCCGTCACCGATTGCGGTCCGAGCGGCATTCAGGCGGGTCGTCAGCGCAGCATCTGATACAATGCGTCCATTCCAAACCGCGTTGATGAGATCGTCTTTGCTCACGACGCGGTCTCTGTGCCTGATCAAATAGTCGAGTAGATCAAACACCTGCGGCGCTGTCTGGACGACGTTAGCCGCCCGACGCAACTCACGTCGGTCGGTGTCGAGAGCGAAATCCTCAAACAAATAGCGCAAACTATCGTTTCCTTGCCTACGCGCCGATGTTACTAATGGCGGTTGCAGCGTAAGAATAAGACGCCGGTGGTTCCGAGGGAAGTCCGTAATTGGCTTCTTTGCGTCGCTTCGCCGCTCTGCAACAACATGTCGGCTATCTGGCAACAGCGGACTTAGCATGTCGAAGCGGACTCCTAAATCGCTGCCCATGGGTGCCTACAAGCGCTCCCCCCGATCCCCTTCAGCAGCTGCGACCGAAGATCGATCACCACCTCGACCGGCTCGCGGTCGCAACCGAGCAATGACCGCGGCTCACGATCCAGCGGGCTTGCGCGGAAGTTGCAGCGCCCGAGCGCCGCGGCTAATGCGATCTTCAGTTCGCGAAATTGGTAAGGATCGCTGGTGGCAAGGCCCCGCCGAAATCGCGCGACGGCCTCTGCGGTTATGTTCGTTGTGTAGCGCCGCTTGTCTCGTCTTAGGCGCGCGGGCATCAAGGCTGGCCGAACTGTTCGAGTGCCCGAGGCTGATGCGATTTTGAACGTCCACATGAACCCGGCGCCGAAGCCGCTGGCACGCCTTACGCGCCTCCTCTCTGCCTCGGCGACCGTACGCGTCGGTCTCAACGCCCGCGTCAACCACTTCGCCGAAGAAGTCGAACTCGCCCAAGCGCCGGCAGCCGCGTGTCTCTTATTTTTGCGTACATGGTCCGCCGGGATCTTCCGCCCGGCGTTCTGGCAAACATTTGTTGCCGCGGTCCCGCCGACGCAATCCCGGCGTATTCCCGGCTTTCAACGATTTTGCGGTCTCCAAATGCTTTTGCAACGTATCTATCTGGCCGGAAGCATATTCTCCGGCAGCATCCTTACTTTTGGATGCCTTCTTGTATTCGGCGATATCCTTTTGGTGGTCTGCGATCATGTGTGTCGCGAACATTTTGACATCTTGTCATGTTCGGCTTTTTGCTTCGCATTCGGTGCGCTTGGTGAGTTCATCCGAAAGCTCGGCTGACAGACTATCCTGTGCTCAATGCTATCACCTGCCGCCTGCATAGCCTTGGCGCCAACGCCAAGACCGAGCCGACTTGTAGCATGGTCTACTGGGTCTTTCGCTGGCGGGTAGTGCATCCGCATCCACGATGCCCGCTGCCGATATCCCGCAATCCAATACCTCGCCAAATCAGCGCTTCTTTCTTGGCGAAGAGGAAATGGCCGACGTCAGTCTGGCCACGTTCCATCTTTTCGATAGAGAAAACTTTGGCAGCGGCGTGCAGCTAGCGCGCGGGTGCGGTGGTTGCGGGTGCGGCCATGGTGGCGGCGGGTGCGGCGGCGGCCGAGGTTGCGGTGGTGGTGGGTTTGTTGGCGGCCGAGGTTGCGGTGGCGGCGGGTTTGTTGGAGGCCGAGGTTGCGGTGGTGGCGGGTTTGTTGGCGTCCGTGGTTGCGGTGGTGGTGGGTTTGTTGGCGTTCGTGGTTGCGGTGGCTTCCGTGGTTGCCGCGGCTTCCGTGGTTGCGGTTGCGGCGGCTACGGGTTCAGCATCGGGTTCTATGACGACATCGGGTTCGATGACTGGGGGTATGGTGGCTGGGGGTTCGGTGGTTGCGCGGGTTGCTGCGGATCCTGGGGAGCGTGCCGCTTGTGCTAAGTCCCACCAAGGACTCTGCTAAGCTGCGATCAGCCTCTCGCTGGTTACGAGTTTAAGGTCGCCTTCGGGTCACACGCGGAAGAACTCAGGTTGAGTATGTCGAGTCCGCTTCACCCCAGAGAACAGACGTCTAGCGGACATGCTGGGTCGACCGCTTGGGGCCACAACCGGAAGTAGAACATCTAGGGCGATTGATCTTAGGCCTGTGATATCCTGCCGCGTATGTCGGATGTAGTCGTCGGTGCTGCTAGTGTCCTTGTGCTGCTCTCTGTTCGCGAGGAAGGCCACTACGACTATCATGCCAATGCCGATCAGCGTGAACATGGGACTTCCTCACTTTGCCTGCCCGTCTAGGCGGCGAGAGCATCGAGCAGAGCTTTGCAGCGATCAGCAATAGACGGATGCGGTTATCCCCCGCCTTCGGGCCGTTAAGCGCGGCGGCTTCGGCCCGGTTAGTTTGAAGCGGGCAACGCTCGTTGTTGCCCGCCCCAATCGCTTACTCGAAAACGCCGTTTGGCCAAATGGAGCCAACGAGCACGGCTAAGGCGATGAACAACTCGGATAGAGCATGCATCGCGGCGGGATCGAGCGCGGACATCGCGTTCCCCCTTCATCAATGATGATTTGTTGCGATGCATGTTGGACGAGACATGCCCAGTGCGCTTGCGAGACACCGATTGCGACCGAAAACGCGCAAGCTCCTGAAACGATAGCGTCTGAACCGTAAAACCTTGCTAAAACCGTGACGCTGACCATGCCGTGATGCCGTGCCGCCGGAAACCAGCGGGAGGGATTGGTGAGGGTCGTGCGCTTGATGCTGACGCACGGTCGCGTCGTGGTGACGTTGCGTGGCGACAAGACAAGAAGCGACGCAGTGTCCCCTCAGAACGGGATCGATGGTGCGCGGACCCAGTTAATGAAAAGTTAACGGAACAGGTAAACTTGGCAGTTGTCGTGATAGTAATGACGTGCGGCGCGTGACGCTGTCCGGGCGCGTGAAGTTGTGAGCGGTCCCTCCGCAATCGGTCGGCAGGCTCCTTTGGAGAGCGCCCAAAAGCGCGGGGACCGTGCGACGGACCCCGCGCAAGCGTATTTGCAATCGCGCAATTCCGGCTTTATTTTATGTGAATTGGTACACAAATTCCGTGTGCGCCGACCGGCCAGAAGCAGACCTCAAACTGCACGCCTGATGCCCGCTTCAGCCGGATTATCAGCCAAGTCTGTCAGGTCCGAAAAGGGCCCAACAACGGACTCGTGCAGCGCAGAAGGATCGTTATTCAATCACCTCGTTGGCGCGGCCGCGCAGCGTCGCAGGGATATCGATGCCGAGCGCCTTCACCTTCGAGAACATCGGAATGCTACCGGTCTTCAACCGGGAGGTCTGCAATGGGTGGTCATTAACGGACATCGCTGAGCGCTTAGCGTACGTCCGCTTTAATCAACTCGTCAGCCCTCGCGGTCAAATGCTGAGGAACAGATAGGCCCATATCTTTGGCAGCTTTGAGGTTGATGGCAAGATGGAATTCGCTCGGCCCTTCGACGGGCAAATCACTTGGCTTTGCCCCGTTGAGGATCTTCTCGACGAAATATGCGCCTCGGCGCCATATTCCATCAATTGTCGGACCATAGGCAAGCAGGCCGCCGATCTGCACCCATTCTCGATATTCATGCGCGTTCGGAATTTTGTTTTCTATTCCGAAGTCGACAATCCTCTTGCGATCAAAGACGAACATCGGATCGGTGACAGTAGTCATCGCATCAATCATCGTATCCTGCCTTTTGCGCAGGATTGAAGCAAACGCGACCTCAAATTCCGGCGGTGAACGAACTTCAAACGGCTGCGCTTCAATTCCCAATTTTTCAAATGCCGAAGAAATACTGTTGAGATGATTGCTGGCGTAAGAGGGAAGCGGATTGTAAAGAACTGCCAACCGCGAGAGTTGTGGAACAATTTCTTTCAAGAACTCGACACGTTTGACATCGCGATCAGGCGAGAGATTGTCGATACCCGTAAGGTTCCCGCCAGGACGTGAAAGAGACGGGTATAATTTGGTTTCAACGCCGCCGCGGCTCGAGAGCACGACAATGGGAATTGTCGCAGTAATCTTCTTCACCAAAAGTCCGGGGTAATTTCCCACAGCCACGATCACGTCCACATTCTGCCGGACGAGATCGGCAGCCATCTCGGGCAGAAGTTCCGAATGTCCTTTTGCCTCCCGCCATTCGATGGTGAGATTTTTGCCCTCCGAATAGCCGCGATCACCTAATTCGCGAACGAAGCCGTTTACCCAAGGATAGCTGCTCAAATTAGCCGTCAGATATCCAATTCGGTAAATCTTTTTAGATTGCTGCGCCTGAGCCGCCAGCGGCCACACCGCAGCGCCGCCGAGTGCCGTTATGAACTCGCGCCGCTTCATGTCTGATGCCTCTGCAAAGCCTAGAGACAACCTATTTGCTCTTGGCGTGCTAGTTGATCCGGCATCATTGGTGTCGCCTCCGCACGTTCAACCGGACAGTTAGCAGTTCAACCGCAGTATCGTTTTGCTCATTCGCTAAAAATTCACGAACTAGGACAACTGAGGTGGCCTTACTTCACGGCACAACGCCACCAAGCTGAATACTCATCGATGATCCGGCGCGCTTCTTCGACCCGCGCCGATTGAGACGACGGTTGATCTTTGGCCGGTGGCGGTTCCGGTGATTTCATGCTGCGATGACGGCATAGCGCCAAAGGAAACTTTTGAGCTAAGTCAAGGCTCCCTTACTCTGGCGGTTGCAATCCGGGCGATCTCAGCCACTCGCTCATATGCGAGCCGGTCTCGGCTTGAAGGTTTCGGTCCGAACGGGGCGGTGCCTAGGGCCCGGGCCCATCAAGCACGAACCTGCGATCAGGCCGCTTTAATGTGGCTCAAGGGAAATAGAAGGTCGTTCATGGCTGGCGAGCTGACGGAAGCTCAGGCAAGCCCTGCATCGGACTACTCGTTGGGTGCTTGCAGCGCCGCTTCCAATTCTGCAACGATGTCTTGTATGAGGCCGCGTGCGAGAGGATCGGTGGCATCGCGCTCCATCATGCGGTAGCCCATGATCTGATCTTGAAGGTCTTGCTGTTCCTCATCGTCGTCCATCACGCGCTCCCCAACTGAGCAATGACGCCGAACGAGGCAATGGTTGCCGGGAACTTTGAAAAATCTTGGCCAGAACTAAGGCGTTTCCTCCAATTTAATCGGAGTACTTAACGGAGCGGCTGAGTTCAGCCTTGCCACCCGCAATGCCATCCGAAGCGCCGTTTCGATCCCATGCTCCCGTTGCTCGATCATGCGGGGCCCGTTCAGAACACTCCGATCCAGGCGAAAAAAGCAACCTCGAGTAGGAAGGTGATGCCCATGATAGCGACAGTGAGAACTGCGTCGCCCGCCGGTAAAGGGGTCATAGCGCCTCGTGCAATTGCGAAGCCCCGAAGCCAAGAGCCAAACTCCCAGAGGTGGGAGAATGTTTCAGTTCCAAACTTGGACCCGAGGCGCCTTAGCGCATTTCGAGTTCCTTGATCGCCAGAGCCGAAATCTGGGAAGCGTCTTTGATGCCGGCCTGCGCGATCTTGATGATTGTTTTCGCAATCATTTCCGTGAGGGGGTCGTCGCGGTCCTTGACACAGAGCGCAGGCAACGTTTGTTCGTATGCTTTAATAATGAAGGCAACCTCTTCCGGCGCCATGCCGTGGATTTGCAAATGCAAGTAGATCGCCATCTCGCGCTCGGAACCCGTGCCTCAATTGCAAAAACATTACCATCGGAACCCAGTGCGCACTGCAACAATTCGAGCGGTACGGCTTGCTGAAGCTCAATGAAATTGCGGCATGGACCTAAATCTGCGCGAGGATACCGGAAATCGAAAGGGGCCGCCTCACAGCGACCCCTTGCCGGTTACAATTTTGTTCGGAATGAAAATGCCAGCCCCGGCGCTCTACTTAAAGGTATGTTTATGCCGAGTGCACTCCGGATAACAGAGACGCCACCCAGGGTCTGCCGAGCCGGTGAGGCTCCACCTCGCAAAAAGGTCGAGCATGCCTATTTTCCCGCATGCGTTCGTTTGTGCCTGCCGACCAAGGGCATTGCGGTCCCCGACGGCTCCGATTGGCTCCATGAAGTGAAGTACGACGGCTATCGCCTCCGCTTGGAGCGCGATGGCGACCGGGTGCGCCTGATCACGCGCGGCGGCTACAACTGGGCCAGTCGCTATCCCTGGATCGTCGAGGCCGCGAGCAAGATTAGGTAGAAGCAGTTTGTGCTCGATGGCGAAGCGGTCGTGCTTGGCGTGAAGGACGGGCATGCTAAGATGGGTGCAAGACCGAAAGGCAAAGTAATGCCGGTCTCCGCATCATCACGACACCGTCGAACAGAAATAAGCCACCGTATCTGAGGGCTTGCGAGGGGTATGCGGTATGCTCGCCCCCCTAGCTTGTGACGAGTGAAGAGAAGTAGACCAAGGAGGGAAAGGAAATGAAGCGACTAATCGTACCATTTGCTGTTGCTTCTAGCCTTGCTGTCCTAGCAGCAGCACAAATCCTGCCGAAGGAGGCATCGCAGGCTGCCGAGATGCAAATGAAGCCTCCGGTCAATGTTGAAGACATTAGGTGGGGTCCCGCTCCACCGACCATCCCGCCCGGCGCGCAGCTCGCCGTCGTAGCTGGTGACCCCAGCAAGGAGGGGCTGTTCACGATGCGGTTAAAAATGCCTGCGAACTACAAAGTCCCCGCCCACAACCATCCCACCGACGAGTTCGTGACGGTGATCTCCGGTGACTTCCGTGTCGGTCTCGGCGACAAGCTCGATATGGACAAGGGGCAGTCCCTCAAGGCCGGAGGTTTTGGCGAAATGCCAGCAGGCATGAATCACTATGCCTGGACCACGGAAGAGACCGTGGTACAGATCGCCGGATCCGGGCCGTTCGCTATCAACTACGTCAGCCCGGCCGATGACCCGAGCAAACAGGCCACGAAATAGTGGGTGAGTGAGAAGCAAACAATATGAAACTCGGATGCGGCCGGGGTCGCCAAATTCTATCTCAGCTTCGCGTCCAAGAGGCGATATCCGACAGTCAACGAGTACGCGCCAAGTAAAAGGCCCCGACGATGTTGCACGTCGGGGCCCTTCAAGATCGTCAGGCACGGGTACCTCCGCCGCGCCTTCCGATCAACGTGTCACTGATTACGGCACCTTCTTTGGGGCAAGATGTGGCAACCGCGCGGCTTCAAGGGTAATCACATTCCGCGCGAAAGCGGCTCGCGACCAGCTCGCTCTTGCGCCACTCAGCGCGACGCCGCTGCTCTATCGCCAACGCCTTGCGCGTCTCCACGTCCCAAATGACCTTGTCGATCTCGGCACCGTCCAGCGTGCGTTTGATCCGCAACACGATGGACAGCACCATCACGACATCGCCATACGGCATCAGCAGATCACGGGCGGCAACATCGCAGTGTGCTCGATGAAGGTCTCAATCGCCTGCTCGCTCTTACAGAACAGCAGCGCCAGTTCACGCGCCTGCCGGAGATCATCTGCCGGTGACACAGGCTCGCCATCCAGCAGCATGCGCTCAGCGGCTCGGCGCCATCAATTCGATCACTTGCGTATAGGTATTGCCGAAGACGTCAGAGACCGAGCTGTGATCTTCGCCAGCGCTGGGCATCAGCGGAGAAAGAACCTCGCGAACATCGGAGGCGTCGCCGCGGCCTTCCGCAAACGCCTCCACGTGGCGCTCGCCCCATAAGCGGCCTTCGTAGCCGGAACCCGGATGGACGGTGGCACCGCCCAACGCATGGCCGCGCAGGCGCGCAGCGACAATGTGGCGCCCGCCTCGTGAATGGCGATCCGGCAGTCCTTGTCGTAAGTGCGGCCGAGCGAGGTGAGGAGGCCGTCGTACTCGTCAACCTCCGCATCGGGGCCGCTGCCATCGTCGCCAACCTCGACCTGGGCAGCGGCCCCCGGACCGCCGACAGAGGTCGCGGGCTGCTCCTTGCCATCCTCGGCCGGGTTCTCTTCAAACATCGCCCAACACCTTCTTGTGCCGCGCCAGCATGCGGGCGCGGGTAGCCGCGACAAACGCTGTCGCCCGGTCGCGGCATCGCGCGAGCGATCATGTCGGCCACGGCGGCCGGGATGTGGTTCTCGTTTTTCGGATCGCTAACCAGTTCCAACGCCGCAGGCACCTCCGCGCGAGATCGCCAAGAACTTGCCGAGCCCGAGCGCGTCGAACACCACCGGCACCGCGCGAGCCGTATGTTCGGACAGGCGCGCCGCGGTGCTGTTGAATTCCGCGCCGACCTGGGTCAGCTCGCGAACCAGCAACCCAATCTCGGCGGCGGTCTCAGCGCGCACCTTGCGATCCGCCATCTCGGCCTTGGTGCGCTCAAGGGCCTCCAACTGCTGTTCGACTTCCGTGAGTGCCGCTTTCAAGGTGGTGCTGCGGTCCTGTGCCGCGCGCAACGCCGCTTCCGCGCGATCAAGCTCGGCGTCATCGCCGGTCAGCGCGGCTTACCGCCCCGCCCCAACGCGATCGATGCCGCCATTTGCATTGCCACCGGCGTTATGACGGACCGCAGCGCGCGCCACCGGACGAGGCCTGAGCACGACCCCTGCCCCGCCAACGCAGCCGGTCGGATATTCAACGTACTGGCAGTACACGACCGCCTTGGCTGGGGCTGGATCGAGAGTGAGACCTGCAAGCCCCAACAAGGCGCTAACAGCAATCCCGGCAACAGTCGCTGACTTGATCGAAAGACGCTTCCTCGGATGCATGGCGGACCTCCCTCGTCGCGCTTGCGTCACTGAAAGGTGACGGGAGCCGCCTCGGTGCGGCTGAACCTAGCGTGGGCCCCAGAGGATCGCTGACGTTGACCTAGATCGATGGAGGGCCTGTGCCGTCGGCGTGCTGATGACGCGATGACGTGGTGCCGTCCGCCGGCCGCACCCGGTTGGTTCGCTTTAAGTCAGTCGCTCTGACGATAGCGATTAGGCCGAAACGGAATGTCGTCGATGTACGGTCGCACAACCCGCTTGGTCTTGAGCATATCGCGCCACGCATAGGCATAAATCGCGATCAAGACAGATACGAAGGACGTCCACAACAGGATGATCCACTTCATCTGTGTTCTCCTCTCGATGTAGGCGAGCAATAGCGTCCATGGGTATCGGAACCCAGTTTGGAGGTGCTTGCGTTAGATCAACCCTTGGGATGCTGTGGCGTGGCCTACGCGACGTCACGCGCGGGCCAACGCCGTGTTCTCGCCACCCATGCGCCGCCGCGTCGAGATGATGTTGGCGGGGACGGTCGCGAGAAGGCCGCCCTCCGACGATGGCGGCCCTCCGCAATCGGGCCGCAGGTACTGTGGAGAGCGCCCCAAACTGCGGGGACCGCGCGACCGCGACCTCTGAGGATATTTGCAGTTGCGAATTCCAGGCTTAATTTTATGCCAGTCGGCACACAAAGGCGGTGCGCCATGTGGCATGTCGAATACGGAAACGGTGCTCTTCATGGGTAGGAACGTCGGGACCGGCACGAGGTTAGATGGATTACGCACCATCGCGGCGGCGCTGACCGGCGCGTTGGACTGGAGGCGGCCCATGAAAATCATTGTGGACGAAGACGGCGAGATCATCGCCCAAGCATCCGATGACCATACTCTAATCGGCGGCCACCACCGCCTCGCAGTGGCGGCCAGCCTCGGTAAAAGACTGTTCTGGCGAGATACCGGCAAACCAGTGAAGCTTGATAACTTCTTCAAGCATTATGGAAGTTCTTTTCGACATACAGCCTAAGGCGCTCGCCAAGCGTATCGTTGTTCGGGTGCATCGCACCGTCTTGGAATAAGTCGCGCGATATTGCCGTCCGCGACCCCACAGCCGGTAGGCTTCGTCCTCGTAAGGATCGTCGGCGGTCGGTGGCGGGATCAACCTCGCGCCTTCCTTGCGGAAGTGTTCGAGACCGCGGCCCAGCTTCTCCCGGCGTGTGTGTGTTGATCGTTGGCCCGGTCGGGATCGTCGGCGCGTAGTCCTCAAGCAAGGATCGAAGCCGATGGCGGCAGCGAAGTGGTAGCCCGCGCGGGACTTCGGCGCGCACGCCATCATGCGGATCGCGATGCCCCACCATCAGGCGGGCTTCGCCGATACTCTCACTGTAGCGCTCCCGCGATGCCGCGAGCGATGCGGCGACGAACGGAAACAGTGCGGCGCGGCCAACGTGTCGAGGTCTTCATGGCAAATGACTTCGAGGCGATTGCGGACCATCGAGTGAAACGCCTTCGCGTGTGTGGATCAATTCGACGGCGAACTCCATCGTTTCGGCTCCATGCCGCGCCTGATCGCCTTCTGCATCGCTGAGACACAGGCCATCGCGGGAAGGCCGTTCTTGCTGTCGGGGATCATCGCGGCGAACCCTTGCGCGACGCGACGATGAGAACGCCGGTCGTGTTCGCGAGGCGGGCCGCGACCAGCGTGCGGGCCTGCCGCGCGCTGTAGGCGTGAATTACGAATAAGAACGTGCCGCTCTGGATGACGACGAAGGGGCGCGGGTCGCGCATTGGCTTGCTCCGGGTTGTGGGCGGCGGTGCCGTCCCGTCCCGGTTCAGCCACCAGTGGCCGTTGCAGTAAAATCATGTTTTCGGCTCGAGAATCATTATCCCCGCCACTGTTGCGGGCCTGATCGTCGCCGCCGATGGCGCAGGCTGATGCCGATGCCGGGGTGCCGCGCCGCGTCCGTTGTGCCCGGCACGCCACCGCAATCTGTAGCGGCTTGCCTGTCCATTGTGGCCGGACGGAGTTGTTTGCTATTTCTGCTCCCCGCGATATTCTGACAATTGGCTGGGGGGCCTTAGGATGTTCGATGTGTATCTGAACACTAAGCGTGATCTGTTGGTTGTGCGTAGTGGTTTGCCAATTCCTCTTTCTGACGCGCCAGGCGGGTGGCGTAAGAAGAAAAAAGCGGCGAGCGTCAGCGAGGACATTAAGCTCGCCATTCAGAGACAGGGTTACTACATGCGCAAGCTAACGGACTTTAAGAAGCGGTAGTCCGCAAAGCGCATGTGCAACCTCTTGTCTGATTGCGGTTGCTGGCACAAGGGTTCAGCTCGTTACCGACAGCCTGCGAGGCTCGCTCTTGTCTACGAGGTCGACGTTCATAGCCGCCTCACGATGGTAGTCCGAAGATCGGGAGCTGCTATCTATTAGGCGCGTGCTGCAGGCACAGAGGTTGCAGTGCAGTCACCCCGACCTCGTCCTCGCAGGACGTCGTCCCGCCTTTTCGGCGGATCCGCTGAATTGCTAATTGATCATGCGGTCGCCTCCTCACGGGTCCATCGGAACTCGCTTCCATCTCCCCAGATCCGATGCATCACGATCGCTAATTTTCGTGCGACTGCTACGACCGCTCGGCGAAGACCGCGTCGCTTGGCCACCCTTACACCCCAAGCTTTCAATGCGGACCAACGCTTGGTGCGGGTTAGAAGTGCAAGCGCGGCCTGATAAAGTATGGTCCTGAGCATCACATCGCCACACCTCGAAATAGCGCCATTCCGATCGGTTTCCCCAGATGCGTATTTGCGTGGCGTAAGGCCAAGATGCGCGCCAACATCGCGGGATCGTTGAAAGCGATCCGGGTCATCAATGGTTGTTAGAAACGTGATTGCCGTCAGTGCACCTACGCCCGGTATCGTCATGAGCCGCTGACATGTCGATTCGCGGCGTACTATTTCAAGTACCATCTTGTGCAGGACGCCATACTGTTCACGCAGCGCGGCTCGAGCCAGAAGCGTTGGGCGCAGCATCGCCGCGAGTCGTGGATGGCCATCTGTGAGTTCATTGGTCTGCTGCTCAAACGTCGCTTGAGATATACGACCAGACAGCTTTAAGCCGAAGACGCGTAAGACGCCGCGAATTTCGTTCTCAATATCGATCTGCTTGATCAAAAGCGTCTTGCGATTGTTGAGAAGCATTCGTAGCTCCTGGCTCACGTCACCCTTGATATGAACAACGGTGTACCAGCCGACCCGCATTACCTGTGCAATGGCGCGAGCGTCGTTTCGATCGGTCTTAATAGGCATCGTCTTAGTCACGCCACGCAGTCTTCGGGGATCGATGCAGACTGCGTGTAAGCCGGCAGCACGCAGTTCGCTGTACAGCCAACGAGCGAGACCACCAATCTCAATCCCGATCTTGACAATGGGCAATCCGCGTTCGTTGAGCCCGGCAACAATAGCCTCCGGTTCCGAAAGTGCCTTGCCCTCGCGAATGACGACGCCATTCTCGTCCACAACACAGATAGCCGTCTCCTTTAGCGAAACATCCAGACCGACATAGTGCTTCATGTTCCCGCTCCTGCTGCCACCGGCTCGCCGGCTTCCCTTCCAGGCTGAGCCTTTCGAGCAGCAACCGCAATCACCCCATCTACAGCATCACCACGAACAAAGCTGCGATCATCGCGCCGTTCCGCGTGGTTAATCGCTACGTCGGCAACCTACCGCCGATGCCGGCCGTGTTTCCGGATTATTCAGTTCCGGTGGTGCCAACGCCGAGACCGGACCCGAGGTGAGTACGATGCCGTGGTGGATGCCGTTGATAGCTGTGCACGCGCAGCTGGGGATCTGAGATACTGAGATAGAGCAAGTTGCCACGCAGCTGCTGCCACTAGGGCACCTATCCGTCACGCTGCGCCCCAATAACATGGGTTAAAGAACTCAAGGTCCGCGCCTGGTAAGTTGTCACCGTCGCCGCCCGGCCTTTGGCATCTTATCGGCGATGGAAACGCCAGATTGCACTCTGGCTGCGTTTGATTCGGAGGAACGCAATCGCGTCACAAGCACTAAAAGCCCGGGTGAAGCAGACCTACGCAACTAAGTCCGGCATTTTGCCTGTCGACCCGAAATGGACCTCATCGCCAACGCCGCGTCGCAACCGTGCCAGTTTCCTTGATTTGTCCGCTATCGGACGGACAAAACCCGGGAAGAGTTTTATACTGCCGAGCGGAACATTCGTTGAATGCGCCGATATGAAAAATCCGTTAGACGAGAAACCGACCGGCAAAGGGTCCAAACTGTCCCGTGCCGATCAGGCCCGGGAAGTCGCTGAGGAATATGCCGATGATCTGCGCCGGATCATCAGGAAGCTGCGCAAGATGCTCCCGCGCTCGCAGAACCAAGACAGCCCTAATTAGCTATGTCCGGACATAGCTGATATCGTTAGGTCGTTCGCTCGCGACCGAATAACCTACGATTACTGAGGGCGCGGTCGCTCCCGGACCAATCGGGAGGCCTTCGATGATTTCCGTCAATGAGTGCAAAACATATGCAGCCGAGTACAAAATTCTGGGGCGCGAACCGCATATTTCTGCTCGCCGATCCACTGTGCTACTTGGCATCTCACGTAGTTGGACAGCGCTGGCGCACCAACTTGAAAGCCTGACATGGTAGTCAAAGACGAACAGAAGTAAGGCCGCCGCAGGTGGCGGCAGTTGGCGATCTAAACTATCTCAACCGCCATATCGCTTCCGCGTTTTGCGTGGTCATCGTCCAATCGAAAGATCCTGCGCGGCGCTAAACCCGATACGACAAGCCACTCGTCAGGCTTATTCCCCTCGCCAATAACCCCGTAGCATCCTGATCGGGCAGCGCTTGAAGCGCCTGCACAAGTTCACGAACTTTCATCTGCCGTTCCCCTCTCAGCTGGAGGCCGCCTCAGGCATCAAAGAAAGCATAGTGAGCATGCTGATACTGGCGAGCCCAGACCATCGATTGAGTCATGGTCGCATGCGCGATACGGGTTTGGTCGCCCATACCAAGCAGCACCTGAGAGTGGGAAGTGAATTGAGATAGATCAATGGTGGAGGATCAACGCCGAGACGGAGGCCTCGGCGAAGACACCCGCCACAACGCCGACCACACGCACCATTAGCTCACTGCCCATGACCTAAACTAACTCGGGTTAAGGCCGAAAGCCTGCGCAGTTCGCGCCAAAACGGACCACTGGGAATTCTAGGGGGAGACAAGCTGCCCCCGCCCCGGGGCAAAGGGAAGTGAAACATCGCCGAGCGCGCGCTCAGGGTCAAACTGAGAAGAATTCAGGGCGAGATATTTTTTTCCGCTTTGCCCTCGAACGCGGACGTTCACCGTGGAGGTCGGCAAGTCTCTGAAGGGGCCAAAAGGCGACATCGCAGGCTTAGCCCGATATGAAAGAGGAGCCAACAGGCGGCCTTGCTCGCCCCGGCCTAGTTCGCCTTTGAGCCAACCCGCTTTGTTCTCGGTTTCATAGGTCCTCCCAGCGCCTTGTAGGCCAGTTTGCACTTAGGACATTCAAGCGTGCGCAAATCGGGACCAGCAAAGCTGGGCTCGACACCGACCAGCATCATGCAAATCTCGCACTTGGGGCAGCGAGACCGCTCGATCATGCGAGCGGAATGAGATTCCGGCATGCGATGCACTCCCCTACGATCCGGCGGGAGCGCAACACTCTCAGTCACCGATAACAGCCGAGGGC
The DNA here is from genome assembly GCF_052075935.1 of Bradyrhizobium sp. 215_C5_N1_1. NCBI lineage: Bacteria > Pseudomonadati > Pseudomonadota > Alphaproteobacteria > Hyphomicrobiales > Nitrobacteraceae > Bradyrhizobium > Bradyrhizobium sp. 215_C5_N1_1. The sequence continues at coordinate 8,228,988 of NZ_CP197228.1, forward strand.
GGGCGGTGATCAGGTATCCTACACCGCCAAAGATGGCGGGGAGCCGACGTAAAAGTGTATTCTGGGACACGATTTCCAACTGATGCGGCCTATGTCCGAGCCTTCGGAGATCCCCCAGCAGGCCCGAACCGAGCGGGCGTTCAAAACGTCGCGTCCGTCGAGAACGCCTTCCTGCGTAGAATACCAACCGTACTACAGAACCGCACCGGTCTCGACCGCGGTTGCGATGTCCGATGTACAAGCCGACATCGTCAGCGCGGCTGGCGGGTCGCTTTACGCATCATATTTCGCAAGTCCGGCCCGGCTTAGGATTATGAACCGTTTTCGGGTCGCCCCGTCGCACCACAACAGCCCCTCTTCTTGTAGGGTCGAAAGAGCGCGTGATACTGTTTCCAGCGACAGTCCGAGATAATCGGCGATATCGCGACGGCCCATCGGCAAGACCATTGCGTCCGGATGCGCCTGCCGTTCGTCCATTTCAAGGATGAACGCCGCCACTTTCTCAAGCGCCGTCTTTCGGCCCAAGAGAAGCATATGGTTCTCAGCGTGCCGAAGGCTTTGAGTAACGAGGCGGAGCAGTTGGGTTCTGCCGTTTGCTCGACTTTCGAACGCAGCAAGAAGGTTACGCTGGTTCACGATACGAACTTTGGTCTCGACAAGAGCTTCGGCAGAAAAGCGATATTTTGCGCCATTTTCTAACCCAAACATATCACCTGGAAGGTGAAACGAGTTGATCTGACGGCGTCCATCTGCGAGCCGCCTGTGGGTCCGAACCGCACCAGAGATGATTTGATAGACGTACTCAGTCTCACCTCCCTCGCCGAAGATTTCCGTTCCTTTGCGATGCTTAAACTCGCTACAGAACGCGCACTCGCCCGCAAGGGTAAGTGAGTGATCGTCAGAATTACGGTTAGCTGCGTTCACCTTAACAAGCATCGCTGCGCCCGTGAGTTAACGAATGCTGTGCGATCAACAGAAGAAATTTGGCCAGCGCAAACTTCACCGTACCCGCGCAGATCGACCCTCCGCCCTCTCGGTCGTCCCTCAACTGCGCGCCGCATTCTGACTGGTGTCAAGGGCTAAGTCTGCGGAACCACAAGGGACTTGGATCGCATCAGAAAGTGTCTGCGACGGGTCAAAAGCGCCGGTTTGGCTACGGCCTGCGCACTTCGGGTCTGCACCGCTAATCGGACATACTCGGTGTCGGCAGCCACTTCGCAAGAGGGCCAGAGGCGGACATGCGGACCTTGGCCAACGCAACCAGTAAGCGACGCTATAAATCTCCCTCCGCTGATTTCCTCAGCGGCTCGATGATCGCTCGGCAAAAGATACGAGGTGCGCAACGGATTGGACCTGCATTTTCTTCATGACCATGTGGCGATGGGCCTTGATTGTACGTTCGGTGCAGCCAAGCGCACGGGAGGCATGCTTGTTCGTGTTGCCGATAACGATAAGGTCGAAGACCTGTCGTTCGCGCGGCGTCAATGCCGCAAGACGGGCATGAGCTACATCCGACTTGATCTTTAAGCCGCGCGCCGCGGCGTGCTGCACAATCGCCCGCTCAATGACCTCAAGAAGTTGCTTCGATGTTATAGGCTTGATCAAAAAGTCAACCGCACCCGCCTTTATCGCCGCCACCGTTGTCGGGATGTCGGGATAATCAGCAACGAAGACGATTGGCAGGGTCGCGCCGAGTTCGCTCAATCGAGACTGAAGTACCAGGCCATCCAATCCGGGCATTTGCACGTTGAGGAGAAGACAACCTGGGGCACTTTCGCGCGGCAGGTAATCCAGCAGGTGCTGAGAGGAATTGTAAGTCGCAATCGCATAACCGGCGTGCCTTAAACAGCGCTCTGTCGCTTTCAGGAAAGTCGCATCGTCGTCAACGACATGCACAGTCCCCCAGTGCAGTCGCTGAGTGAACCGAAACTCTGGATCAGAATGAGGATCGTGTTGGTTCATGTCGCGCCGAATAGTTCAGGCGGGAGCATGAAGCACTCTCAGTCACCGATGGATGCCTATGGCGGGCCGATGATGAGATTAAACTAGCTCTGTCCGGTGCCCGACACAATGGCGTCCGAGTGGCGAACAGGTAGCCGGAGGGACAGTCTCGCTGCTGAGGTCAGCCAAGCTGCCCCTTTACTGTGGTTCGATCAAGCTCTTGTGGAGCCTAGCGCGATTGATGTCCCGCGATGGCGAGGTGATGTGCCGTCGGCTTTGCCTCGGAAAGCCGTCATGACGCGGGTTCAAGCGACCTTCGGCTTAGGGCCAACTCCAGACCATACCGGATTCGGCCTGCTTTCTCTCATCGCCGGAGCTGCGTAGCAGGAACACTCCACGAAACCTACGGACCGACCGTCAACTCCCGAAGTGTCGCCATCAGTTGAGCCGGATGATAGGGCTTAGCAAGAAACCGCCCGCCTTCAGGCAGGTCGTTTGGCCGCACATTAACGAACCCGGAAGTCGCAACGATCTTAATCGGGGGCCAGCGTCCTTTGACCGCAGCGGCCAGTTTTAGGCCATCCATGCTGCCCGGCATCTGAATGTCCGTAAATAGAACGGCGATATCCGATCTGGCTTCAAGAATTGAAATGGCTTCATCTGCATTCGATGCCTCAAGCACATCGAACTCGGCATCTTCAATGATTTGAGCCGCGTGGGACCGGATCAGAAACTCGTCCTCGACGATTAGGACAACGGGCCGCCTCGCTGCGTTTGCAGAACTCATGGCGCCCGTCCTTTTAAGGTCTATCTAGACAAAGGGTCCCAGCAGCCAACGTTCCTGGCTGATCGAAATATATGTCCGGGACCGGACGATTATTTTTCGACCTAAGATCCGGCCCCTTTGCCCCCACCTAAGCGATAGGTATTGCAAGACAATCAGATCGTCGCAGATCGACTGCAAACGTACGAGTTGGCGCAAAGCACGGTACCGGACGGACAATCCGTTTCGTTCGTCACTATATTAAGTTCTTCCCGCGAGGACCGCCTTCGGAGCGGCTTCCACCTTCCCCCTGCGAGAATCGGCCCGACCGACCGGGCAGGAATATCGCAGTGCACCTCAAAAATTTAGGCCGTCCGTTGGACAACAAGCTGCTTGCGGCTCTGCCGCGCCACCACTTCGATTTGCTGGCGCACCATCTGACCACCGTTTCATTGCAGCAAGCCGAAGTTTTGGCGGAGCCGGGTGATGAATTCGATCAGGTCTACTTTCCCCAAAATGGAATGCTCTCGCTACTTGCCGTGCTGCGAGACGGCAAAGCGATCGAGACGGCGACGGTCGGGCGCGAGGGGGTGGTCGGCGCGATGGCAGGATTGGGGCTCTACAAGTCCCTCGTTCGAGTTGTGGTTCAGCTCCCGATGATGGTGAGCAAAATTCCTGCTTCACAATTCAGAAAAGCCGTGGCTCAAAGCGAAGCAGCCCGAAACATGTGTATCCAATATAATGAAGTGCTTCTCTCTCAGGCCAGGATCACCGCGGCCTGCAATGCGTTGCATGCCGTCGAGGCGAGGTTCTGCCGCTGGTTATTGCAATCCGCAGATCGCGCCGAAAGCGATACCGTGATGCTGACCCACGAATTTCTTGCCGAGATGCTTGGAGTTCGCCGTACCTCGGTCACGGAAGTTGCGAGCAAGATACAGGCTGCGGGGGCCATTACCTACTCGCGCGGGCAAATTACGATTCTGGATCGATCCACTTTGGAGAGAATGTCGTGCGAGTGCTATCAAACACTGGTGGACCAGTCGGCTATTCTAATCTAGGCCAGCCTTGCTGCGACTTTGATCTCTGCTCGACGGCAAACTTGCCCGCCTCATCGGCGGCGGATTTACTGCCTGATTTTAATTTCTGCGATCTTTCTATCTTGGTGCCATAACTCTATGTCGTGGCCGTCTGCGTACTGCTCGGCGTGCTTTTTGGCTGTTTCATCGTCTTTGGACCAAAACTCGATGCGGTCCTCTATGTGACCATCCGGTCCCATGACATATGCGCGGTAGTCTCGCATCGCCCCCCTCGGCGAAAAACAAACAGACTACGATTATATAAACTAATCATTTCGGCGGCTGCAATCCCGGGGACCGTAGCCACTCTTTCAAGTGCGAGCCTGTTTCGGCTTGTCGCGCGCGGCGCAAAAGCAACTCGCGAGCGGTGCTACCAGGAGGTTGCTCTTCGGCCGCTTGCTTAAATCGCCGGGCCTCATCCGCTAGCAGCTCCTCAAAAGTGGCATTGTGCTTGAGCTGTGCCATCGCACGGCACTCCACTCTTACCGCTACTGCCCCGGAAAAATTAAACTCTTGTCCTCGTTCCCTGTCTGTCCGGGACCGGACACAAATCAACAAGACACCTCCAAATTAGAACCCTTGGGCAACTACGGATAAGCGCCGGCCGTGTCTGAACACGCCGTCGTCAGTGGGCCAACGCCCGCGCGGCACACAGATCGATGATGTTGCTCATTGCCGCACCTCCTCACAGGAGAGGTCTTCAGCGAGCTTGCGGGAGTCGCTGGTGCGTTTGCCGATTTCAGGCTGTCCCTACAGCGGCGACGGGCGAAAACGAATCCACGGACTCCGCTCGCGGCTCCCGCGTGGGACTGCCGTCCGGAATTGAGGACGAGTTTAAGGGTGGCGTGCTATGCACGCTGTCAGCTTCGGTCATCTTGAATACCCTTCTGTGATCGAGGTTAGGGTCGAGGCGGAATTGGCACGCGTTGGCCTGAGGGTACGGTTGCAGCCATCGACGCCTGGGCGAAGGAACAGGGGGACGAACCTCCTCGCTCCGAAGCAATCCGCCGCCTCGTCGAGCTTGGCTTGGGCAAATCCGCTCGCGCTAGCGCGGTTACACCCACGGCCAAAGCCTCATCAGACAGAGCTCGGGAGATGGCAGGTAACACGATCGACAAGCTCAAAGACGCCTAGGCCAGTCCGGATGACCAGGTGAGCCGCAAGCGACGGCTCGTCAAAGGGCCCGAGGAATTCCAAAACATCCGACGCGACCGGCCAAATCGAAAATGAACTAATGGAGGCTACGATTGTTGGTGGATATCGGCCAGAAGGCAAAAAGCAAATGATCAAGCCCACGCGGTCCGCCAAGCAACAGGTTGCGGACGATGCCGATCGAAGGGCCCTCAACCCGGTGGGGTCGAGACAGACCATAGCGGACAGTCAGGCCGCTCCAGAGTTTCAGGAAAATCTCAAGCGCCTAAAAGCCGAACGGCTCGAGCGCGAGGCTCGACTGAAGGCGAAGCCGAAGGATTGAGTTAACCCACCTCTTTCGCCAGAAGGCTAATCATGTCGAACCGACGGTGGGTGATCTTCCTGCTGGTTTCCGTGATGATTGTTTGCTCGATCGCCGCGAGTGCCCGGTATTATCTAAGCAAGTGCCATGGCATGGACGCGTGCGCGGCCGCCGAAGCCGAAAGCCATGAACGAGATAAGCCGAGCGAGCCACAATAGCGAAAAGCCTGCCGCGAACCAGCGCGGCCTGAGTCGGGGCGGGTCCTAACGCGCTTGCATTCAGCCGCGATCCTCCCAACGCCATCGGGACGGTATGCGGACCAGGCATGATGCGGCTATAGCTCTGGTCCGGATTCTCACGCCCACGGACATCCCATCACTGATTTGGTTAAAAATCTCCCTTTCGGGGCGCTTGCGCTCGTCTTACGGTTGGGCGACGCTGGCAACATGAATTGGCGGCGGGGACTCTTCCGACTCTGGCTCGTGCTCACGATCACCTGGCTGATCGTCGGAGGCGGCGTGGCTTTTGCGATCTGGAACGCGGACACTTCCGCTCGGGAATCAGCCCGCATCTGGAGCGAGCATGACGCTCAGTGCAGCGATGGCTCGAAACGGGGGCCGTGGTGTGACTTTGCGCCAGCAAGATCACGAGAACACCCCATGCCGACTGCATTTTATCCAGGCTTGGTATTAGCTCCGCCAATGCTCTTGTTCATCCTTGGTTGGATGGGGTTGTGGGTCGCGCGCGGCTTCAGCGCGCGGCAACTCGAATCCCGCTGAGTGCCAATATGCATCCCTTCTGGGCGCCTCGGCGCGTCGCAAGCAAAACGCGCTGCCAGAGCCGAGCGGGACTAGCCTACTCTGCGCCGTTGACTCCGCCATAGAGCTGCCCCCACCATCGGCGCAGACCCCATGACACACCCCCAGCCCATGCCCATACGATTCGGCGTTCTACTTCTCGGAGATAGCGGAATGGTTACGGCGTGATGACCTGCGGCGTGACGTCGATCATGGGCGGCCTGGGATCGTGAGTAATGATCTGGATGACCACGCCTGGCGACGTGGGGCCGGATGGAGCCGGCGGCACCGTCTGCGGCGAGATGCCGGCCAGCGAGAGAATGTAAGAACTAGCGCGGTCGGCAACCATGCCGTTTTCACTGGAGAGCAACCTGACCTTGGTGACGCCAGCCTTGGCGGCATTGATGGCGAGGTTCCGCTCGATCTTCTGACGGAGCAGCGCCGCTATATGTTGGCGTCCTAATTCTCTGGACAGGTGCTCGCGAGTGAGGCCCGCGATACGCGCCGCTGCGGTGATGTTCTCACCGTCGACAAGAGCGTCGATAGCCGCCCGGATCTTCTTGGAAATCGGCTTGGCCTTTTCAGACATGGTTGATCACCTTGGGCGCCGGCGCTGGATCGTCCGACAAGTCGATGACATAGCCGGCCCGGACCTCGATGTTGACGTTGACGCTCGGCTGGCTGCTCGGCTGGATGCCTGCAGGCCCCAAAACGAACGAACTTGCCCGATCACGGACAAGAGCGTGGTCGCAGTCCAGTAAGTCGACCTTGACCGCACCCGCTCGCGTAGCCGCAATGGCGAGATTGCGCTGCACCTTCTGGTGCATGAATGCGGCCACGTGTGGCTTGCTAAGCTCACGGCTGAGATGCTCCCGTGTAATCCCGACCTTCTCAGCAGCAGCCGTTACGGTCTTGCAGTCACCAGCGACCATGCTGGCGGTCGCTTCGCGCACTTTGGCCGAAATCGGTTTGGGACGGGCGGGCTTGTCTTCCGGGCGCACAGTCGCGGGAGCGGTGCGCGTCATTATTGATCTCCTTTGATCCAGGTCGCGAAGGCCGGCGGAGCATCAGCAGTCAAACTGTTCCCCATCGGGCCCCACCCTTGATGCGCGGTTCGATGACCCGCAAGTGAGAACGTCCTAAGCTCTCGCGCGACGGAGTCACAGGGCGCTCGCGCACAAGCAGCGGCGCAGGCGGCCAATGGGACACGCCGATGAAGCACGCCGAAGAACGACCCTATGCTGACCCGGAGGCGGCCGCGCGCAAGCTCGTCGAGCTAGCGGCCAGCGTCGAGGCCGTCCAGGATGGCCGCATTTATATCGAGCGGATCAACGCGCCGTTCATGTTCGATCTGAAGGGAAGCGGCAGCGAGTTCGGCGCCGGGCTCAAACACGCGATCGAGCGCGGCTGGCTCCAGCTGCACGAGAGCACGTGAAGCTGACGTCGTAGGGTGAATATCTGCTAACTCGCAACGCCAACTGAGGCGGCCTTACTTTCAGGTGGGGGCTCTTAGACTGGGGGTCCGCAGCCACTCGCTGATGTGCGAGCCGGTTTCAGCCTGCCTTGCTTTCCTTTGTCATTCGGCCTGCAATATTGACCCCCTAAGCCGGGGGATCGGCGTCCAAAATTGACCCCCTATAGGTTGGTCTGTTGCGCTGCCTGCTTTGGAATGAAGCAGGTGGTCGAGGATGCTGATCGTGGAGACGATTGCGCGGATTCGGCGCGAGCACTTCATCAAGGGCAAGACGATCAAGGAGATTGCCCGTGACCTGAAGGTGTCGCGGAACACGGTCCGGAAGGTGCTGAGGTCAGGAGAGACCTCCTTCGAGTACGAGCGGCAAGTGCAGCCGCGGCCAAAGCTGGGACGATGGGCAGTAGAGCTCGACGGACTGCTGGCGGCGAACGCGGCCAAACCGGCTCGTGAACAGCTGACGTTAATCCGGATCTTCGAAGAGCTGCGCAGCCGTGGCTATGACGGCGGCTACGATGCGGTGCGGCGTTACGCCAGGCGGTGGAGCAAGGAACGCGGGCAATCGACCGCGGCTGCTTATGTCCCGCTAAGCTTTGCCCCAGGCGAAGCCTACCAGTTCGACTGGAGCCACGAGGTGGTCTTGCTGAGCGGCACCACGGTGATGGTGAAGGCCGCCCATGTCCGGCTCTGTCACAGCCGCATGCTGTTCGTGCGGGCCTATCCGCGGGAGACGCAGGAGATGGTGTTCGACGCCCACGACCGGGCGTTCGCCCTGTTCAAAGGCACCTGCACCCGCGGCATCTACGACAACATGAAGACCGCCGTAGAGACGATCTTCGTCGGTAAAGGGCGTCTCTACAATCGCCGCTTCCTGCAGATGTGCAGCCACTATCTGGTCGATCCGGTCGCCTGCACGCCAGCGTCGGGCTGGGAGAAGGGGCAGGTCGAGAACCAGGTCGGGCTGGTCAGGGAACGCTTCTTCACGCCGCGGCTGCGGTTCAAAAACCTCGACGAGTTAAACGCCTGGCTGCTCGACAAATGCATCGCCTACGCCAAGGTTCATCGCCATCCGGAGCTGGTCGATCAGACGATCTGGGAAGTGTTCGAAGCCGAACGCCCCAAACTCGTTCCCTATGCCGGCCGCTTCGACGGCTTCCATGCGGTGACGGCATCGGTCTCGAAGACCTGCCTGGTGCGCTTCGACAACAACAAGTACTCGGTCGCAGCCAGCGCAGTCGGACGACCGGTCGAGGTTCAAGCCTATGCCGATCGCATCGTGATCCGTCAGGATGGACGCATCGTTGCCGAGCACCCGCGATCCTTTGGCCGCGGCGATACCGTCTACGACCCCTGGCATTATGTGCCGGTGCTCGCCCGCAAACCCGGCGCCTTGCGCAACGGTGCTCCCTTCAAAGACTGGGTGCTGCCAGCCGCGATCGAGCGGATCCGGCGCAAGCTTGCCAGCACCGACGACGGCAATCGGCAGATGGTCGACATCCTCAACGCGGTGCTGACTGACGGTCTGCCCGCGGTGGAAGCGGCCTGTGCCGAAGCGCTCAGTCACAGCGTCCATTCGGCCGATGTCGTTCTCAATATCCTGGCCCGTCAACGTGAACCCGCCCCACCGGCCAACATCATGACGCCGGCCGCACTGACGCTCCGTCATGCACCGATCGCCGATTGTGCCCGCTACGACAACCTCCGGAGGACCATCTGATGGAACGAACCCAAATCTTCGACCTCATGGGCGAACTCAAGCTCTACGGCATGAAGGCTGCCTTCGACGAGATCATGGCAACTGCCGTCAAGCGCCAGCACGAACCTCAGCGCATTGTCGGCGACCTGCTCAACGCCGAGATCAACGAGAAGCAAGCCAGGTCGATCAAATACCAGCTCACCATTGCCAAGCTTCCGCTTGCCAAGGACATCGCCGACTTCCAGTTCGACGGCACGCCGATCAATCAGACTCTCGTCAATGATCTTGCTGGCGGCGGCTTCATCGCCCAACAACGCAACGTCGTGCTGGTTGGCGGCACCGGCACAGGCAAAACCCACCTGGCCATTGCCATCGCCAGAAGCTGCATCCGATCCGGTGCCCGCGGCCGCTTCTTCAACGTAGTCGACCTCGTCAATCGCCTCGAGACCGAGACCCGCAACGGACGGCAAGGACGGCTCGCCGAGCATCTGACCCGGATGGACTTCATTGTGCTGGATGAACTCGGCTATTTGCCCTTCGCCCAGTCCGGTGGCCAGCTTCTCTTCCACCTCGTCAGCCGGCTCTATGAGCGCGCCTCCGTCATCGTGACCACCAATCTCGCCTTCGGCGAATGGCCGAGCGTGTTCGGCGACGCCAAAATGACCACCGCGCTGCTCGATCGGTTGACCCATCACTGTGACATCGTCGAGACCGGCAATGACAGCTGGCGCTTCAAAAGCCGCGACGACGATCACGCCACCCGCGCTCGTCTCGTCTCCGCTATCCCGGCCAGCTCCAACGAGCCGAGCGCTACCGTCAAACCGCGGCGCACGAAGGGGTCAAAATTGGACGCCGATGAGGGGTCAAATTTACAGGCCGATTGACACCTCGAGTTCCCGCTCGAGGATGGCCAGCAGCTTCTCAATGTTGAGATGCTCTTGGGATAAGCGCTCTATGATCATGGCAGAGCTCCATAAACCAGTCTCCAGTATAGTCTTTGGTCCGGTGTCAGCATTTGCCACAGATCAATCCGAGACAACTTAAATCGGCCGCCGGCTTTCCCGACGGCAGTCTCAGCCGTGCCTAAAGCTCGATCACGACATTGGACGGGAGCGCTTCTTTCGCTCTGTGGCTGCTTAGCTGAAAGTAGGGCCCGCCAACTCAGCCAGCCCCGGCGGCCTTCCCTCTTCGCGTGCCGTGCGCGCGGTTAGTCCTCGTGACCGCACAAAGAGACTGTCGGTTTCGTTGAGAGGGCGATGCGTGCGGACGGCAATCGCGCTGCCATTCGCTAAAACGGAGATGCCGGCATGTCCCGTCTCAATGAGCAGCATTAAAGAAACTATATGATCTCCGGCTCATCCGAAAGTCAGCACAACTGACCGGGTATCGCGACTCCTGAGACGATCAACCAGCGCGTCGCAAGGTCCGCTAATGGGATGGACCGGCTGCTTCCTCCGCGGGATAGTCTGGAAAGACTACCCCGCAGCATCCGGAGAAACATCCCATGGACACCACCACACAGCCGCTGGCCTCGATCGGCATCGACATCGGGAAGGAAGTCTTCCACGTCGTCGGCTTTGGCACGGACGGCAAGATCGCGCGAGCGTCGACCAGTCGGCACGCCCTTGTGCGGTCGGTGACCGCATAAGGCTGTCATGGGTTGCAGCCAACGTGCGCCGATTGACTTCAACCTCGGACCGGAAGCGGAAGCAATCGGCACCGGCCCGGTCCAGTGGTGCAGAGGACCACTTCATATCAGGCGTTTAGCCAGTGTTCCCTCTTGAAGCCATTGACCCCCGCGCTTACTCGCAGTCCTGGTCGGCCGCCGTTACCTTTTTCTGGGACGGCGCGGGCTCGGCCGCACCGGCCGTCGCCTTCTTTGATTGTTCCGTGGGCGCGGGGCGGGTCTGCTCGACGGTGCCTGCCGTTCGATCCGGTGACTGGGCAGAGGGTGCGGGGCGGGTCGCCTTTGATTGTTCGGCAGCGGTCGGCTGGCTCTGCATCTGGCGCTGAGCATCTTCCGACGACGTTGCGGTATTCTCCGAGGCTTTGCTCATCGAAGATGTCGGCGGTTGCTGCTTAGAATCAGTTGCTGTGGAACCAGTGGTTTGTCCCGTATAGCCCGGGACATTTCCTGATCCTGCATCGCGGCTCACCGTGGTGCAAGGACCGGCATAAACGGAGTTGGCGCTGAAGGCGAGCAACCCACCCAAGATCATAAATCTGTTAGCGATCATAGCCCTTCTCCTTTGAACTCTCTGGACGATTGAACAAAGGATGGCGCCTTCCGTTCCGGACGCGCAAGAGCAGCGCCAACATTGACGAGTGGCTGAGTTCACCGGGGCCAAAATCGCCACCTAAAATAGGGCCGCTCAGTTGGCGGCCTCATTATCCTCGTCTTTGCCCACTTCGCCTTCCGATACAGGTTTTCGCCATGGGATCGGAGCTGGAGGTTGTTTGAATCGATGTCGACGACGATAGATTGATGATTGGCGTGCGACACTATTCTCCGAAGCTAGGAACACCCCCTGGAGTGGCCGAGTTAGACCGACAAAACCTACATTCAAGGGACCGAGGTTTATGGAGCAGATCGAAAGAACATCGGTGAGATTGATCACCTCATCATCGACAAGGTCACAGGTCGCGTGGCTTATGCCGTCTTGAGCTTGGGTGGATTTGTTGGATTGGGCCATAGCCATTACCCCATTCCGTGGGGCGCTCTAAAATGCGATACGTCGCGCTTGGTGGTTTTCGAACCAACATCACCGAGCAACAGCTGAGGGACGCGCCTGAGTTCAGTGATGACTCATGGCAGGATCGAGACTGGGAAGCGCGCACCCACCGGTACTATGGGACGCCGACGTACTGGGAGGGTCGGGGTGGCTTTTATGACGCCCGGCAGTGCATCTGAAACTTCCCAGTCGTGTGTTGCCAGACTGAAGAACTGAACGACCAGCCCTTGGGTCGGCACGGCTGTCAGCGGCGCGTTTATGGGAAATAGAAAAGCACGTTGTTGGGCGGACGACATTCCCGCATCTCCCTATCGCGCGCGAACATGGCGTCGCCTATGTTGACGTGCTGTTGCTCTCCGATCGGCTGGAGGGGTGCAGACCCGAGGTGCGATCCCGCCGTCCTCGCCGGCCTGGGCGCATGCGACGTTTACTGCTTGGGCTGAGGAGCGCGAGCGGCGCGCACTGGCGTGATCACCGGAGCGCTACGCGGCGCACGATAACAAGGTGCAGCTCTGGCCGCACGAAGCGCTTAAGCGTTGACCAACAGATAGAGCCCTGAGACCAGAGCAGGCCTCAAAATCCAGCGACTGGTCCCGCGCGTGACTTGCCCCTATTCTTGTGGAATGACCGCCCTCACCCGTCGCCGCGGTAACAATCCGCACGAGGAATCTTGGCAGATCTACTTCACCGACGTCCGCACCGGGACCATCGGCGCGCGCGCCGGCGTACCGATCCACGCCGATCAATGGGGTTGGTCCATCGGCTTCTATCGTGGCATGGAGCCAGGCACATGGCGGAGTGGCATAGCCGCCACCTTCGAAGCTGCGCGCGAGGCGCTTATGCGCTGTGTCTGCGGCACCACATTCGCAGCTGGAAACCGGCTGAGAGCTACCCGCACCGAACACACATCGCCGCGCGAGCGGCCAATGGGACACGCCGATGAAGCACACCGCAGAACGACCCTATGCAGACCCGGATGCGGCCGCGCGCAAGCTCGTCGAGCTCGCGGCCAGCGTCGCGGCCGTGCAGGACGGCCGCATCTACATCGAGCGGATCAACGGGCAGTTCATGATCGAGCTGAAGGGCAGCGGGAGCGAGTTCGGCGCCGGGCTCAGATACGCCATCGAGCGCGGCTGGTTATCGAAGCATGAAAGCGGCACCTACGTGAAGCTGATGCCGCCCGGGGAAGATCTGCTGACTCGCAAATAGGAACCGTCCTTACTGCTTCGTCCTACTTCTGTCGAAAATGAATGCGGCTTGAAACACCCGCTCAACTTCTGTCCTCACTTCAACGGAAACGTCCTGCCGTATGGTGGCAAAGTCCTTCGCCAAGTTCGCAAGCGACCTGGCGGCTTCGACCTCGGCCTCTTGCTGAGTGTCGAATTCCAGACCTTCCTCGTCCGGGTACAAACCGGTGTCGTCCCGGATGTCGAAGTAGTACCGGGTCATGCGCCGCCCTCATTCGAGGGAGAGCAATGGAATTAAATATCCACCTGTTCCTATTCCGGCGGCTGCAACCCGGGCGATCTCAACCACTCGCTCAAGTGCGAGCCGGTCTCGGCCTGTCTGGCCTTGCGGAGGAGAGCTTCTCGCTCGAAGCCGGCGGGGAGCTTCTTGGCTTGCTCTCTTAAGCGTGCGGCTTCTTGGGCAAGACGTTCTTCGAGGGACACAGCTTGTTTAAAACGACGGCGTCGCTGCATGACACACCTCGATCTTACGGGTCCTAACCGTTGGGTTTGAGTTGTTGCAGCCTAACGCGCGGGCAGTTCCGTGGTCTGTGCCCTAGTGAACACAAGTTCCACGCGATAACGCGGGAACCTCGGAGCAGAATTGAATGTTACTTATCGCGGGCAGCCGGAGGGGAACGCCATGGAAATGGACCTTGCCGAGCGCTTCTTTTTGGGTCTCGCATTCATAGGTGCAAGCTGCCTCTGTGTCGTTTTCTCCGTCTGGATGCTTACTTGAAGTTCTGGCCCGCCAGCGTGAACCGGCCGCCGGACTTGCTTTTCCGCACCCAACGACCAGCAGTAGCCCGCGCTCTCGACGAGCCACCTCACGCCCTGCCGCCTGCCGGATAAGCACGGGTGAACTCTCCTTGGCGCTTGATGCGGTAGCGAAAAGTGCAGCCGTGCGCCCGGGCAAAGACCTCCGCCTCTGCAATCGCGATGGCACGCGTGCCGCCGAACGCGCGCTCAATGTATGGGTCGCGAACTATCAGCCGCTCGTCCATCGCGAGACCTTCCAAACCACTCGCTAGGCGAAGCAGGTAGTCCTCGCGCCTTTCCATGAAGGCCCGCCGTCCGCTAATAGATCATGTCATCCATGGGAGTACATGGCACGGCTCGCTTTCCAGCCCCCAATGCTCGCGGCTGCCGATCCAATTGCGGATTAGAGCGCCGGGAGTGCTAGGCCCGCCAACGTGAACCGGCGGGCCTTTTACTGTCAGATGCCGGAGACCCCTGCCCGGCGATGTCGAGGCACATACTGAGCTTAATTTCAGGCCTCGACCGCCCAGGCGGCGAGCAGAATGAGCGCTGCGATCGCCTGGCCCACCGAAGGAGTACCCCTAGAAATCCCAATCAATACAGACTTGGCACAAGGTGCATAGACCCTTACTTCGAGCCATAGCATCCTGACCAGGCAATGGTTGGGGGCCTTCGTGCTCAGTGCTGGCGAGTATCGAGAGCTAGCGGAAGCGTACCGCGCGAAAGCCGGCGCCCCTGGCCTTGCCCCGAATAAGGCCACTGCACTGAGGAACATCGCCCGAAGCCTGAGCGCGCTCGCGAGCCAGCTCGAAATACTTGATCTCTACGACAAGGCCCCGCCGAAGCGGGTGAGCGCGCCATGATCGAGCGGCTAATCCAGACGGGCATTGTCACGGTAGGCGCCCTCAACGCCGGTCTAATGGTCTGGCTGATCCTTACGCTCTAAGCTGTGGTCATAAGTACGCAGCTTCAGAATGCTTATTGTCCTAAGGGGAGCCTTTACCCAACTCGCGCCGGGGACGATACATGCGAGGCGAGCAGAGCCTTCATTGTAACGAATGTGGGGCTTCCAACTCGGTGACCTATTGGCGCTTTGAGGGCGCTCTGAGCAGGCTAGTGGGGCGGCCGGGTCAGGCCCGCGCCAGCTGAAGTCCGGTCTAACCTGGCCGCCCCTATTCGACTCCCGGCTCGTGCTGTTGGGCCTCCATGACGACAGCCAACACCCGAGCACGCCAACTGCGATCAGCACCGCGACCGAAACCCGCTGGGAGCCTTGCCCATGCGTTCAAACACCCCCACCCCGCGGTCAGACGACCTCCCTGGCGAAATAAGGCGTCGGCGGCCGGTTTCTGGCGATCTGTCGGGCAAGCTCGCAGCGACGTCTAGCGAGATCCGCAAGTTTCGCATCAAGGAGCTGCGCGCGGCCGCTGATCGGCTTATTCGCCGTGCGGAGGCGCTCCGCGTGGAGGCAAAGCGATTACTCAAAATGGCCCAACGCGAGGAAGCGAAGCTGGCGCGCGCCCCCCCCGAGAAATCCCCGAAGCGCGGCGGCGCGCCGGCCTAAGGCTTTGCTGACTAGCGGATAATTTGTCCGCGCACCAATTCGCAAAGCGCAGAACCACTAAGGTACCTTCCGAGAACGGCATCGCGGAGCCAGGAAAACGTTGGACAGCTCGTGCGTTAAAGAGGATTGGGGCGACGCACTGGAGCAGAAGCATGCGAACTGCAACTCTCGTGATGATTGTAGTTGCCGGAAGCGCGATTGCCTTCCAAGCAACGGCGCAACAGCAAAAGGCCGCACCTAGCGAGCAAACCAACGAGGAGATTCACCGAGATGTAGACAAAGGGCTCAAGACTAGCGAGCCGAATGAGCAGATGCAGCGTGATGCAGACAGAGGAGTAAAGACACGCAACTCTGGAGATTCCGGATATGTGGCAGATTAAGACAAGCCGGGCGCTTCTGCGCATCCTCCGGGCCGGCCGGTAGGTGAGCAGACCACGGGTTCAAGTAGCCAGACCGGAGCTCCGAAATAGAGCCGTTAGCAAGCTTACGTCGGCGCAAGATCGACGTACCGGTCAACTCACTTTTGAGAAGCGATCAGCGGGACCGTTCGTGCGAACTGCACATGAGCTGGTGGTTGCAACCGCAAACACCAGGATGAGTGCAAGCAAAGAGCCGTAAAAGCCGACAACGGCAAGCCGCCATTTTCGTAACAGAGGACGCTCCGATGTGGTGGGTCCTGCACGAGAAGCTCAACGACATCGAAGCCAGCATGCTTCGCCCAAACCTCGACCTCCTACGCATCGCAAGAGAGGTGTTCCGAGCGCTTGGTTCGCGATGACTCTGCTCCAACATACTTGTCGAGCGCCTGCACAAAAGCATGGGCTCCTTGGCGTTCTCGATAGCGCTGTAGAAGCTCAACCCAGCGCGGCCTCCTGGCTTGAGTACTCGCACCATCTCCTTCAGCGCCCCCGGCCGATCAGTGAAGAATTGTAGGCCGAGCTGGCGAGCACAACGTTAAAGGTGTTTGCATGGAACGGCAGGTCGAGCGCGCTACCCTCGGCCCAATCAACAGTCGCAGACTTTACCCTCGCCACCGCGAGCATTGCCGTGTTGGGATCTATGCCGACTAACCGGCCGACGTGCCCTCGCTGCTCAGCGAGCCGCGCGACGACGCCTGTCCCGCAGGCGATGTCGAGTATGCTTTCTCCACTCCTTGGCCCGACACGGTCGAGCAGATCATTGGCCCATATCGAAGTGATAGCTGGAACGAGGTAGCGCTCGTAAAGCTCGGCGCGCTCGCATCCATTTGCCAGTGTTCATGAGCTGTCATGACTCCCCCAATAGTGTCCGTGCGATAGTAGCAAAAGGGCGCCCCAAAGCGGAAGTCGATGCCGAATTGCCGGTGGTCCGCTCATCGAGGTGGACCGGAAGCAACCGGCCGCCCATCCGAACGACGCTCATGCCCCAAAGCGGTCATTAGCTGACTGCATCTCGCTCCCGCGCCGATCTGGAGTACGTGGCTCAGCTGGGATCCCTTCGTGCGTAACGAACGCCGCGCGGCGAATCGCCGAAGCGAGCTCGGAACAAGCGATTGAAATGCGAAACATCCGAGAAGCCGACCTCTAGAGCGATATCGGAAATTAGCCGCGCGCTGGCGCTGGACTCGGTCAGCAGTTTGAGCGCTCGTTGGAGGCGTAACTCATTGACGTGCCCGGTGAACGACGATCCTGATGATGCCATCAGGCGCTGCAGATAGCGAGGTGAGATGCCTTGGCAACGAGCTACCATCTCGACGCTGAGTCCTGGTTCTTGAAAGTGTGTCTCGATGTAATCGAGGGCGGCGCCGTGGCGCGCAGTCACGACAGCGCTCGCATTGCTCTCGCCCAAGGGAGCGCACTCGCCGATTGCGAGCGCCAGGAGATCGTGGATGTGAGCCACGACCGCATCTCGCAGCTTCGGGGTGGCCAGAACACTCTCATTAAATGCCGACTTGAGATAAGCCATGAGAAGTCGGAGCGCTTCACTTCGGTGAGAAATCGGCCGCATGGCGCGGCTTTCGACGTTCGTCACGCGCTGTGCGAGGGCGTCGCGCGGTACGGCAAGACCAAATAGCAATCCGTCGACATAGGTGACGGTGGCCGGCTCGGAATGCAGAATTGCGATGGCGTCGCCGGCGTGAAGCTCGATTTCCTGACAACGCTGCGATAGTTGACTTCTGCCGGGAGAACTGAGGATGACTCCGATCGAGTCATCACCATCAGCGATGCTTGCTTGCAAACGCTTGAAACGCATAGGGGACCCTTTCAGCGCGAGCCTGCGCAAACCTCGGATCGCTTGCAGCGTTGCGTAGGCCTGAAACGGTGCGTTCGATAGAGGCTCAATATCAGCGTGGACTATGCCTCGCCCAAAGTCCTCGCGCCATAGCGGGATTCGCATCCGCTCCGGAAACTCCCGCGTCGAGAATCGATGTGATACGAATTCGGCTGCGTCCATAGACATGGGGACCTCCAGCCTTGTTGGACATCGGGATCAAATGCGACAAACTCACCGGTATCTGCATTTTGCAGTTCGCGCACCGAACTTGTTTGATCTGTGCGCAAGAGTCCAAGAAGCTACGCCATTGGCCTGCTAGTCTCGCTCAGCTAAGTTCAATGCTGATGTGAACTCGTTCACTTAGCGGCCAGAAATTAGGTTTACAGTGATTGCGAAGGCCGTGGCGTCAAAAAATCTCCTTTAAGAGGAGGCGGTCGTGATGGCTCTATTTCTGATTGCCGTTATCGGATCTAGTTTAGATATCCTTGGCGGGGTGAACCCGTAAGCTCCGCTTCTATGATTCTCGCGATTGATCGAACTCAACGATCCGCGGACAGACTGTCCTGCAGCACTAGACGTTCTCTGATACCGATTTTGTGTCGCGCCTCGTCGGCCACATCGTCGTCATCCGAGTTCGTCGGACACAAACTACTCCGGCGCCGTTGATATTTACCGCCGGTTGAAATGGTCGAAATCTATCGTCAATGGTGATGATCAAGCGAGGGTTCGATCATGTCCACCCTAGTCGAGATGTTTTACCGTGAGTATTGCCGTGCCCGCCTCGCCGAAATGCGGAAGCAGCTTCTGATACCGGTTGCCAGCGACGACATATTGCAAACGTTTTGGGAGGACGGCGAAGCTTCCGGCCCAGGCAATCAAAGCGCCGGTTGGCGAACGAAAGAGCCTCCAACCATCAGGTAGCTCAGGCTCGTAACCGCATCGTTTGGTCGGATACCCCGCTCGGCAACACCCCCAGCCCGGAGCAGCGGAGCCTCTCATCGACCGATGTGCGAGCACGCCGGCAGGTCAAACAGATGCACGATCGAACTCACACCTCGAAGCGATTGATCGGCGAAACTCCGCCGGAGTTCCGGGGGGCTGGCCGCGACCTGCGCATCGATGTCTGTCGAGGGATCGCGCTATGGTGGATCTTTCTTGATCATGTTCCCAACAACATCGGAAGCTGGCTGACACCGCGCAACTACGGCTTCTGCGATGCCGCCGAAATATTCATGTTCATTTCGGGCGTGACCTGCGCGCTGGCCTACGGCAGGGCACGTCAGCGCGAGGGCTGGAGCGGCATGATTGGTCGTTCGCTGCGGCGGGGATGGGACATCTATGCCGCGTTTCTGCTGCTCACGCTCGCTTGCACCGTCCTCGTCTACCTCGCGGGCAACGATCGGCTTGCCGACGAGAGCAATACGCGGATTCTGCTCGATCATCCGGGCGCGACGCTTGCGCATGCCGCAATCCTGCAATATCGCCCTGTCAACACCGACGTCTTGCCGACTTTCGTCATCTTTCACGTGTTGTTCGCGCCGCTGCTGTGGCTGCTGCTGCGTGCACCAAACGTTACGCTTGGTGTTTCGCTGTTGCTTTATGCGCTCGTGCACATCTTCGGCTGGAGCGTTCCAGCCTGGCCCAGCGGCGCCTGGTTCTTCAACCCGTTGGCTTGGCAGCTTTTGATCGTGCTGGGCGCCTGGTGCGTCATCGGAGGGGAGAGGGTCTGGCCCTGGGTGACGTCGCGCACGACGCTTACTCTTGCTGTTGTCTATCTGGTTTTTGGCCTGGTCCTGACGCTGAGTTGCAGCGGCAAACCGCTGGTCCCGCAAAATTTGACGAACCTGCTCTTCCCGCTAGATAAATCGAATCTCAGTCCGTTCCGGCTGCTGCATTTCCTGGCTCTTGCAATTGTGGTGCTACGGTCCGTTCCTCAGGATTGGCGCGGGCTGTCGACGCCAGTCATGCGCTGCGCGAGGTGCTGTGGCGAGAATTCGCTGCCAATCTATTGTCTCGGCGTCCCCCTGGCCCTGGCCAGCCACCTGACGCTGCTCGACATCTCGGATCGCCTTGCGATGCAGTTCGTGCTTAGTCTTGCTGGAATCCTGGCGATGATCATCGTCGCGATGCTGCTGAACCGGATCAGCGTCAAGCACGGTCATTATCCCGGGTGGAGGCAGTCGACCGAGAAGGTCGCACCGGCATTCTCTAGCTGGCAGGTTGCGGATGGAACGCGGAAGGAAGCTCTTGACCCATAATTGGTATCGCGCCCGCCTTGCTCCAGGTCGGCGAGCTGTCGCCACCCTAACCGCGGTGCTCGGGCACGCTGGCGCTCGGCGCCGGCGTCAGACGCAGGTCGATTTCAACTCGCGGCAGTTCACGGCGGAGACCTGAACCGCCGCCTGATCTAAGGAGGCACTCATGAACGTCATCAACATGCGCATGGCCCCCACATTCACCGCAGCGATCAGACTCACCAAAGCAACAGCATTTGCTGCGGCGCTCATGTCCTTTGCCCCCGCGGCTGTCGCGGGAGATTCGATTGAAAAGAAGGGACTACTCCTTATGTGACGCACTTTATTTTTCGGCCCTTGATGAGCATTGACACTGCCGAACTCGGCAAAGCCACTACGCTGGAGGCGGTCGGGACGACTCAAAACATGAAGGGAGAGAAGATGCTGGACAAGATGTCAGCACGCTGCGTGGCGCTGAACGTCGCGTCCGGAGACAAGAAATACATTGACGGAGCTTGCGTGCTTGCCGACAGCGACGGCGACAAGATTTTCTCGACCTTCGATACTCGAGACCTCGACAAGGCCCAGCCGAAGATGGATTGTGGAACGCATATCATCACCGGCGGTACCGGTAAGTATAAGGGCATCACCGGAAGCGAACCATTTTCGTGTATAGCGATGCCTGCGCTGGCTGGCTCTGGCGATTATTTTGCGATGGACATCCCGCACAACACGTCCTGGGAAATCAAATGATCCCTGAACTCGATGTCGCCGTAAAGGCGGCTGTTGAGGCAACCATGGAAAGCTGAAGGAGAGCCTCGCCACCAGGACTGGGCTCTTCTTCTGTTCATAATTTAGAGGCCCGTGAATGGCGCCGACTACACTGTGCTAGACCGGCTAGTCTAAAAAGAAAAGCCGCCCGGAGGCGGCTAGTTTTTGGTCTTCTTTCTTCTACTTATTTCTTTAGGGCGTCAGCGGCGTCCCGCGCTGCGTCTTTCACGTCTCCCACTGCGTTGTGGGCGGATCCCTTGGCCTTATCAATCTTGCCTTCGGCTTCCAAGTCCTTGTCGCCAGTGAGCTTGCCAGCACCTTCTTTGATGGCGCCTTTTGCCTTGTCGGCAGCGCCCTTCACATGTTCGCGGTCCATAATCGTGTCCTTTTGCTGTTGGAAGATAAACCAACAAAAGCGTTGCGCAGTGGTTCCTCAAGCGGCGCTGACGCTTCCACAAAGGTAAAGGTGACTGGCTATGCCGACGACGTCGCCGAAATTGCCGAGAGCTGGGCCTTGAGCCGGTACCGTCGCTCCCTTCATGAGGTTCGCCGCCAAACCCGTCTAAACGGCCCGACGGCTTCGACCAGATACCATACCGTAAACAAACAGCACGACGATCGCGCCGACGATGGCACCGATCAGTCCTGCGCCTTCTCCAGGCCGGTACCAACCCAGCGCCTGGCCGAGGTAAGTCGCTACGAACGCTCCCACGATTCCCAGAATCGTGGTCAGGATGAAACCGGACGGCTCGTTGTCGCCGGGCATGATGAACTTCGCGATGACGCCCGCGACGAAGCCGATGATGATCGTCCAAATAATGCTCATGACTTTCCTCGAGCCTTACGATGGTATCACGCCGATGGAGCCGGCAGACGTCCGTCGGGCGTGTATTGGTCCACGGCTGTAGGAAGCTCGCGCGATAAGCGGTCGAGTATCTCCTGCTGCGACAGGCCTGTCCTGCTCCAGTTTTGAAGGACGTCGGGACCGATAGCCTGCCGGAGTTCGGGCGGGGTGACTTCCCGGTTCGGCCCCTGATTGATCCAGGATTGGGCCCCCTTGCCCATTCTGCCTGAAGTGCTCGAGCAACTCGCCGAGGCCGCCGTTCAGGAGCGAACCTACTCCACCGCCGCCCACGAGACCGCCAAGATTTGCCGAGCATACTACTCAGCGAATTCTTGGCGCCCGCCGGCTGACCGGAAGTAGCGTCGCGGAACATGTCCGCCAGCTTGTCCCGATTTTGGTAACCGGCGATCGCGAGCATACTAAAAAGGGCAGTCATCGATGGCATTCCGCGGTTCATGTTCGGCTCATCGATTTAAGTTTGTGGGAAGAAAAAGGCGGACCGCCAAGGCGGGCCGCGGATTGATCTACCGCACGCCGGTGCCGTAGAGTTGGCGCTCCCTGCGCACCTCGTCCGCGCCATAAGGCTGAGCCGACGGGTCGTAATTCTTCCATCCAGCTTTCTGCCAAGCCACGCTCCGGTCGCGCAGATTGACGGCGGATTGGTTCAAGATCGCTTCGTATCGCGCGCGATCGGCATCGGGGACGCGTGCCGAAACAAGCGTGCCGCCCCTTCTCACGCCTTCGGCGTAGAGCGGAGCTTCCTCATCGGATACACCAGCCTGCGTCAAAGCCCCAACCACGCCACCCGTGGCACCGCCGGCAGCGGCACCCAGCGCGGTCGACGCGAGCCACCCGGCCGCGACGACCGGACCCAAGCCCGGGATCGCCAACAGCCCGAGGCCTGCGAGCAAGCCCGCGGCGCCGCCGAGACCCGCGCCGACGCCAGCTCCCGTCGCAGCACCCTCGGCACGATCGTCGACCCCATCGCGATCGCGATCGACCTTCTTGTCGGTGCTGTACCAGTTGTCGGAGTTGTTGGCGAGGATGCTCAAATCCGAATGCGGCACGCCCGCCGCCTCCAGGCTCGTCACCGCGCGCTGCGCGTCGGAATAGTTGTCGTAGAGACGTGAAATCGTAACGGTCATAATCGAATCCTTCTCGGTTATCGCGGCGGTTGAGCGAGGGGTCACTTCGCTGCGCTGACATCGGCCGACGCACCGCCCTTGCTCGCCTTTCCGCGCCACACGCCATTGTCGTCCTTCTTCAAGGAAGTCACGTTGGTGTAGCCAGCTTCTTCGATCTTCGATTTGGCCTGACCCTCGGTAAAACTGTTGGCGCCCGAAACCGGCTTCTCGGAATTGTTCTGGCCCGAGCAGTTAACCGCGTTATTGTTCGGCCGATCCGTCGCCGGCGGATTCTGGGCAAACGACGGACCGGTCAGAAGCGAAACCGCCGTTAGAAACAGAAGAAATTTCTTATTCATGTCGTCCTCCTTGTGGCCGGTCACAACACGCCCGTACGATGTTCCTATTTCTCCCGTTTCGGGTAAACGAAGCACGCCATGAGGGACAGATCGCATCTGCAAATCCGCAATCGCGTAGCGCCAGCTGACTGACGGCGAGACCTCGGCGTACCGCCCGCCCGACAGGTTACAAATCGGGCGCGCCCCTTGGCCGAGCTTCCCCGATTGAATCAGAGGGGAGTCGCATATCGGCAGTGGACCGGACGCGGAACCGTACTTGCCTCGGTCGCCAGCTTTTGACCCTGGCTGTGTGAAAACGCTGCGCTTGATGTGATTCGCGCGATATGATTCCCGCACGATTTGCGGGGGGCTGGGATGAAGCGCTTCGTTGCGGAGGCGGATCGTGGGCAGTCGACGTTGTTGCCCGAATGCCTCGACGATTTCATTGATGAGAGCAACCCTGTTCGGGTGATCGACGTGTTTGTCGATGCACTCGATTTGGCCGAGTTAAGCTTCGAGGGGGGAACCGGCGGCGACCGGGCGGCCGTCATACCATCCCTCGGTTCTCCTGAAGCTTTACATCTACGGCTATTTGAACCGGGTGCAGTCGAGAGTGACGACGCGCTGTAGCTTTCCGATAGCGCCAGCACCTTGTCCAAATTGAACGCCGGGCCCGGAATGCCGGGGACGCCCTGGGGACCGGCCGGGCCTTGCTGGCCTTGGGCCAGAAGGAGGTAGCCGAAAGGACAGCTTCAATTTTCCGGTCGTGGCCTATGAAATGGTCGACCGCGATCACATCGCGACAATCCAGTTCACCGACTTCAATGGTCGCGTGCGTGTCGTCGCCGAAAATCCAGACGGCTCATGGACCTATTTCCCGAGAGATCATAGCAAGTGGGTCTATGGCTGCTTCAACAACAACAGGATTGGTGATGGAACTGACGAGGACCATCCTGTTGGGCAGCCTGCTGCTGCTCGCCGCTAACGCCGCCGACGCCGCCGAGATGCCTTCGATGTTCCACGGCCGATGGTGCGGCGAGCGGCACATGATGAAGCACTGCGGGAAGGATGAGGAAGGCATCCAGATCACCCCGCGCGGGTTTCATTACGAGGCTGGAAACGACGCTGGGTGCAGACTTGTCGGGCTGAGGCCGCAATGGCCGACGACGCGGGCCGATGTCGAGTATCGCGCGATGTTCGTCTGCCGCGGCGAGAGACCGCCTAACCACCGGGAATACTACTGGATCGGGTTCTACGATGATGACCGCAACGAGGGTCTGTTCCTGCTGAAGTCCGACAAGACGTTCGGGAGGTCCAAATGAGGCGCTGATCGCGCTGCTGGTTCTGATCGCCTCCGGTGATGCGATGGCTCAGCAGCGCCAGTTCTACGATACCGCGGGGCGCAACGCTGGCCGCGCGATCACCGACACCCAAGGGACCACGACGCTATATGGACCGGACGGCCAAGGTCGTACAAGCAACACGCGCCGTCGGCGCAGATTGCACCCTCGCAGTTATTGCGCCTCATGCGCGAGTGCCGCGTCGTACTCGCACAGCAGATCGATGATGTGCTGCTCCTCAGGCTCGATCACTTCAGGCACCTGCCCCCGCCAGTTGATGGCAATGAAGCCTTCGGCCAGCTTACCGATATGTCGATCCCTGTGATGGAGCAGTCGCGCCAATGCCACGTCTTGCCCACTCAGGCGTTCCAATTCCGCCAGCAAGGTCGAAGACTGCTGTTCGGGCTCGGTCGATGCTGATGTCGCCACGGTCATAGGCCCTCCAGATGTCGTCAACTGCAGCGTTATTCTTAGCGGTTTTCCACTTCAAAGGGAATAGCTCGCACACCGGCTCCTACGTCGCCTACTGTCCGGCGCGCGCGATTAGGCCGATACTCTCGGCAAACTGACGCGTCGCATCGTTGACGAGGCCGTAGGTACCGGGAACCAAGCTATTATTGCTATGTTGCAATTCGCCGGGATCACCGAGACCAGTAGTAGGAATTCACATGTCAGCCCAGATCATCAAGTTATCCGACCGCAGGACGCGTCCTACGCCATCTTCGAGCTTGATAGACCTTCAGCTTTCGTTTTTCCTTACGTACGTTGAGATAAGCCTCGCGGCCTATCACTGGGTAGTTAACGCTGCCGAGCAAGGTTGGAAGGCGGTTTGTCTGTCACGATGATTGATTTTGATTTCAAGGTTGAACCTCAAGGGCAAAGAGCCGCATGGGGCCGGCGCAAGCTGAAGAATGATCAATAAGCGGGCCACCAACTGAGGCGGTCCTTACAGGTGCGGCGCCAGATAGTCGAGAACCTTGAAAAACCCGTAGAGGGCGAGAGCGGTTACAGCCACGAAAGCGATAACCATCGTCGCCCATTCGCGTTTCGAAAATAGATCGAAGTCGAACATGCGAGCCCCTTGCAGTGGGGGATACTATGCTCGTACCCGGCCAAGATGGGCCGCCAGTTGGCGCGGCTTTACAAAAGAAAAACGCCGCCCGCTTAAACGAAGCGCAGGCGGCGGCTTCCAGCCCCGGGAGGGAGATTGTAAATCCCGATACCGGTGTATTGATCGCATTTCAAAAGTGGAGCACGCGAAATATCCCAAAAGACCCCTCGCACTCCTTGACACGTCGCGCGCTGATGACCCTGCTCGAATCCGACGCGGTCTGCAATTATGTCACGAATACCGAGAAGGACACATAGGCACCTGCCGGTTGCGTTGGTCGTGCTGGGAAGCGGGTTTTCGGCCAACCCGCTTTGCTCATGCGAGCTTGCCGACGCCGCTGCCCAGTGCCCGGCGCGAGGACCTGGCGGGCGGGGTAAGTTCGACGACCGAAAGCTTCTAGCAGACGCCCGTGGTCTGCTGCATGACGCGCGCCAGTTCATCTTCAGAGAACTGTTTTCGGATCAACGGAAAGCCCTCCCGGCGTCGCTCTCAGCCCGACAGCTGCAATACCTTTAGCCCCGAGCGAAGACGCGTCGCTCGCTCGGCGAGTTCGTAACCGTCCATCCCCGGCGTGTATGTCGGTGAACCGAAGCTACTTGCTGAGATCGAATACCGAGCGAAGTCGGCCGAGGGGAAGGTGCGGCACCCGTTCTTCAAGGGGTTGCGCGAGGACCTGTAACGGCGCGGCGATCGGGGGCAAAATTTTTTCAGCCCCCTCTTGAAACCAAAACCGGCTTTGCTAATTTTTTTGTCGCCATCTGACGATGGTGTCCGGGCGCCTCATGGGCCCGGGCCAAGAGACGGGCACCGTGTCCGGTGCCGCTCGTAGACATCTTGCTCTTAGGAGGATTTGGCTATGCGCACCTACGATTTTGCCCCCCTCTGGCGCTCGACCATTGGTTTCGACCGCCTCTTCGACCTCGCAGAAACCGCTCAGCGGGCCAGCGAGGACAATTACCCGCCCTACAACATCGAACGGCTGGCGGAGGATCGCTATCAGATCTCGCTGGCGGTGGCGGGTTTCTCGCCCGACGATATCGTCATCACCGCCGAGCAGAACGTGGTGACGGTTGAAGGCAGCAAATCCGACAAGACCGAACGTGATTTCCTCTATCGCGGTATCTCGCACCGCGCCTTCAAGCGCCAATTCAGCCTCGCCGAATATGTCCAGGTGAAAAGCGCCGCATTCGACAACGGCTTGCTGACCATCGAACTCGTCCGCGAGATTCCGGAAGCCATGAAGCCGCGCCGGATTGCGATCGGCGATGCCTCGACCGGCAGCGTGCGGAAGCTGGAAGCCAAAGCCGCCGCCTAGTAGAGGCGCCATGGAGCCGCGCTGCAAGTCGTGCGGCTCCCATCCATTCGTCAATGAAAAGGAGAGGACCATGCGGCCGACGACCGCTGACGACAACGTTTTCGACTTCGACGCGCTGCTTCATCCCGGCACGGTCTTTGAGACACCCAAAGACGTTCTGGATCACCCTGCCCTGACGCTGGCCGAGAAGCGCGCAATCTTGGCATCATGGGCGTCCGACGCGTCCGCGATCGCCTCTTGCCCGTCGATGCGCGCACCTGCCGGCCTCAAGAAGCCGGTATCGATCGACGAGATCTTGGACGCGTTGCGCGCCCTGGACGGAGGTCCCCGAACGCCACCCGGTGGAAAACCTTCCCGTCTCCGTTCGACCGAACGTGCGGCCGCGTGAAGTTCGGAGCCTCAGATGACAACGGACGAAAAACTGGCGCGGCTTCGCGTCCATCGCAACAATGTCCACCGCTACCGCCGCCTGCTGAGCACTCGGCTCTCAGATCTTGAGCGCGAGTTCTTGATGAAGCGACTCTCGGAGGAGCAAATCGCTATTGATGCGCTATCGACGACGACTTTCCCATTTTCCTTGGATCTCGACGGTCCAACCCCCGGTGCAGCATCCAGGGTGGCTTAGCTTCAATGCTGGAGATTATGTTGATCGATCGCAATCGTCGTGGTTGGGAATGGCGAGTTTGCGACCACTCTGGCACTGTCCTGGATAAGGGCCGTGAAAGAACGCGAATGGCCGCGAGATATCGCGGCTATCAGGCGATGTTTCTATTGCTCGCAAGCGGAGCCCGATTAATCGATCCGGGGCCGTGGGCGCCATAAGATGAGCTTACGGCTCCTCCCCGGCAATGGCCGAAAGCGGCGGGCCTGCAACAATATCCTCTGGCCGGCCCGGGGCGGCCGGGTAGGCGCCACTCCCTGACGGACTCCGTTTCCGTAATTGGCCCCTTAGCGTCGTCACGGCAACGATGACGACGTGTTGAATTCACGGGGCATCAGACGTGGTCGGCAAGTCCGGCCCAGCATCCAGGGATATCCCTCCGTTATCGCGATTGCCGCAATGGGCTTCATGTCGCGCGGCACTCCTCATCGGTACTTTGTTCTGAGTCCTCAGGGCGCATTCCGCGGATGATCCAGCTCAGTGCGAATTGGTCCTTTGGCAGGATTTCGGGAAACCCCTCGGCCTCACGCCCTCGGCCGTCCGAACCACGGTTAGCAGCTGCTTTTTGTAGGCATATCCGGAAGGGGAACCTGGGCTTGCTGCCCGCCGTTATGCAATTCGTCTGCGGATCGCCTGGCTCAGGGCACGCCCCTGAAATATTAAGAAATCAATATGCTCAAAGAGACAAAGGGGGATCGATGACGTTACGGGCTACGCCATCGGTCGACCGCATGTCCGTCCTTGACACCCTGAGCGATTTCATCCGTCGGATCGACGATCCCGATGCTCTTGCGTATGCCGCGGCTGAACTTCTCGGAAGCAGCCTGGGGGTCAGCAGGGCCGGCTACGGTACGGTCGATACATCGGCCGAAACGATCACCATAAGCCGTGACTGGAATGCGCCGGGCATATCGAGCCTGGCGGGCGTTCTTCGCTTCCGCGACTACGGTAGCTACATCGTGGATCTGAAGCGCGGTGAGACGGTCATCTGTGCGGATGCGGAGAAGGACCCTCGTATCGGCGAGCGTGCCGATGCTCTTGAAGCAATATCGGCTCGCGCCCTGGTCAACATGCCAATCTCCGAGTCCGACGGTGTTGTGGCACTCCTGTACTTGAACAACGCGGAGCCACGGGAGTGGACCGCAGAAGAACTCGAACTGGTGCGCGAAGTTGCCGAGCGAACCCGCACAGCTGTGGAACGTCGTCGGGCCGAGGTCGCTGTCAGGGGAAACGAGGCTCGCCTGACGTTTCTAGATGCCCTCAACAGGGAAACCGCCAAAACCAGAGACGCAGACGGCGTTTTAGCTGTGACGACTAGGATGCTTGGCGAACATCTGATGGTATCGAGCTGTGCCTACGCCGATATGGATCCGGACGAGGACGGCTTTACCATTCGGGGAGATTGGGCGGCACCAGGGGCAATGCACATTCTTGGGCACTATAGCCTGGCCGATTTCGGTCAAAAGGCCGTAACCGAGCTCGGAGCGGGCCGCCCCCTGGTCATCAATGACAATTTGAAAGAGATTGCGCCCGAAGAAGCGGCTACGTTCCAGAACATTGGAATCGGCGCTACCATTTGCATGCCCTTCGTGAAGGAAGGACGGCTAACAGCTTTGATGGCGATCCATCATCGGCAAGCGCACCGGTGGAGCAAGCGGGAACTCGCATTGCTTACAGAGGTGACCGAACGCTCGTGGGCGCACATCGAACGTGTACGGTCGGAGCAGGCAGCCCGGGAAGCGGCAGAGCGACTCGGCCTCGCCAACAAGGCTGCCGGCATAGGCACTTGGGACTATGATCCGGTCAATGACGTTCTGCGATGGGACGATCGTTGCAAAGAATTGTTCGGCTTGTCGCCTCAGGCGGAAATAAGTTACGAAGGCGCGTTCCTGAAGGGCTTGCATCCGGACGACAGGCAACGTGCGCACGAAGCGGTCTCTGAAGCACTCGAGCCGACGTCTCCCAAGCCTTATAACATCGAATACCGAACCATAGGTGTCGAGGATGGAACCGAGCGCTGGATCGCGGCGACCGGCGAGGCGATCTTTTCGGGAGGAAAGGCCGTCCGCTTCATCGGCACCGTTCTGGACATCAGTGCGCAGAAGAAATCCGAGCGCCATCTGCGCATACTGAACGACACCGGGGCTTCCGTGGCCCGCGAACGAGATCTCGAGAAGATAGTTCAGACCGTAACCGATGCCGGCGTCGAGCTCTCGGGGGCTCAATTCGGCGCCTTCTTCTACAACGTCCTTACACCGGACGGTGGAAGCTATATGCTTTATTCGTTGTCTGGCGTACCACGATCGGCATTCGAAAACTTCCCTATGCCACGCAATACGGCGGTCTTCGAGCCGACGTTCTTGGGTACGGGCGTGGTGCGATCAGACGACATCCTGAAAGATCCGCGCTATGGCAAAAATGCTCCGCGAAAAGGAATGCCGGAAGGTCACCTTCCCGTCAGGTCATATCTGGCGGTACCCGTAATTTCACGTTCGGGCGAAGTACTTGGCGGACTTTTCTTCGGTCACGCTGAGCCAAGGAAGTTTCAAATCGAGCACGAAACCACACTTCTGGGCATCGCCGGCCACGCCGCCACTGCGATCGACAACGCGCGTCTTCTGATGCGACTGGAGTCCCTCAATGCCGATTTGGAGCGACGCGTAGCCGAGGAGATATCGGAACGTATGAAGGCCGAGGAGCAGCTCCGGCAGTCTCAGAAGATGGAAGCTGTCGGTCAATTGACGGGCGGGATTGCTCACGACTTCAACAACATGCTGGCCGTGATCATCGGCAGTCTGAATCTTGCCAAACGACGACTGGGCAAGGGAGAAATCGACGTGGACCGCTTCATCGAGGGAGCCATAGATGGTGCAAATCGGGCAGCCACACTGACTCAGCGCCTACTGGCGTTTTCACGCCAACAGCCGCTTGCGCCCGAGGTCATGGACCTCAACAAGATGGTCGGCGGGATGAGCGAGCTGCTCGACCGATCGCTGGGAGAACTCGTCCGTCTCGAGATGGTTCTGGCGGCCGGAGTTTGGCGAGTCAAAGCTGACCCCGCTCAGCTGGAAAGTGTCGTGCTAAATCTCGCAGTGAATGCGCGTGACGCCATGCCGAGGGGCGGCAAGCTGACGATCGAAACAAGCAATTCGTCTATAGACCAGAAGTATGCGCGTGAATACGCGCTGACGCCCGGTCAATATGTCCTGCTTGCCGTCACTGACAATGGCGTTGGAATGCCTGAAAACGTGCTTGGTAAAGCATTTGACCCATTCTTCACGACGAAGGCGGTGGGCAAGGGCACCGGCCTAGGTCTCAGCCAAGTCTACGGCTTCGTGCGGCAGTCGGGCGGTCACGTAAAGTTATATTCCGAAGTGGGAGTAGGAACGACGGTCAAAGTCTATCTTCCGCGCTTTTTCGGCGTCGAGGAGACATCGGGTGCGCCCGAGCCGAAGGCGAACATCGGCGCGAGCCTGCACAAAGAGACCATCCTCGTCGTGGAAGATGATGACCGGGTTCGCAATATCTCGTCGGAAAGCCTGCGTGACCTGGGCTATACGGTCGTCGAGGCGGCAGGTGCTAAAGAGGCGATCAGAAAGATCGACGACGGACTCGTCCCGGATCTGCTCTTTACGGACGTGGTCATGCCCGACACGACAGGCGCCGAATTGGCGAGCCGGGTCTTAGAGCGATTGCCCGGGTTGAAGGTGCTGTTCACGACCGGCTATACGCGCAACGCCATCGTCCACAATGGCATGCTCGATGCCGGCAGACACTTGATTTCCAAGCCATTCAATATCGAAGACCTAGCGGCGAAGGTCCGCGGACTGCTCGATGAGATCTAGGTCCAATGCTGGTCTGTCCGACTTCGCGAATCGCGCTGCTACGTTTGTTTGTTCAGTTCGGCGTAAGCTCTCTGGTGCATCGGCTTGATAGCACACTCCAGAGACATGTCTGGAGCAAGAGCTCGTGCAGAAGTGGTCCGACTCAGAGACCGCCCCCTGCCTTTGACCCGACTTCTTGCAGCACGGTAAAGCTCACTACCGGGACCAGCTGTGATTGAGCAGACTCCAAGCCCTTTCGGGGCCCCCGCCTCCTCCATGCCGCTCGGAGGGCAAGCCTGACGTTCGCTGAACAACGCCTCTGGAAGCTTTGCGAAACTGACGGACCTCGCCTCGAACTCGTCCGATTAAACCGGAAGAAACGCGGCCGGCTCAGACAGGTTCCTATCGCTCCGGAAATAAGCTTCAGGCGGCTGCATTGGTTGCCGCTACACTTTCTGATAGCCTAGAGCGATGTCGCTTCTGAACTTCAGCCTGCCTGCCCGGACACCCGCTCTCTTTGCGTCTTTCCTATCACTCGACCAGACCGTCCTCGACGCGCTGCCGATCGGCGTATATGCCTGCGATATTGAGGGAAGGATCGTGAGGGTCAATGAGCGGGCGATCCAGCTTTGGGGACGCGCTCCGAAGCTGCTCGATCCCGAGCAGAAGTTCTGTGGCTCGTTCTGGCTCGAGACCCTGCAAGGCGATTTCATTTCGCCCCACGAAACGCCGATGGCGCGGGCCGTACTGGCGGGGGAGAGCTTCGAAGGCGCCGAGGCCGTGGTGCGAAATCCCGACGGACGGCGATGGGTGGCGCGCGTCAATGTTGCGCCCATGCGCGACGCTGGCGGCCAGGTCGTCGGAGGGATCAATTGCTTCCTGGACGTCACGCATGAGCACGACATGCGGCTGGCACTAGAGCGTCAGCAGCGTACCTTCGATCTCGCGATGGTCGCTTCGAAGATGGGCACGTGGCGCTACAGCATGGCAGACAACGTCTGTGTCTACGATGAGAACGCCCAGCGGCTCTATGGTCTGACTGAGGCGCGCTTCCTCCACGACACGGCCGGCGTTGAAGCCAAGTTCCATCCGGACGACATGGATCTGATGTGGGCCCGCGTCGCCAGAGCGATCGATCCCGAAAGCGACGGACGCTATGAGGTTGAGTACCGGGTGAAGCAGACTGACGGGAGCTGGCGCTGGCTGAGTGCCTGGGGCCTCGTGGAGTTCGAAGGGCGCGGCGCCGAGCGCCAACCCGTCGCCATCGCCGGCGCGAGCCGCGATCTGACTGAATTGAAGAAGTCCGAGGAGTTGCAGCGCCTGCTCACCAACGAGCTGAATCACCGCGTCAAAAACAGCCTTGCCACCGTGCAATCGATCGTCAATCAGACGCTTCGGGACGCGACGAATGTGCAGGCGGCCCGCAGGACGATCGACGCACGCATCGTTGTCCTCGCCGGAGCACACGATCTGCTCACTGCCCGCAGTTGGAAGGGCGCCGATATCGCCGATCTCGCTGCGGGGGCGGTCGCGCCCTTCGCCACGGATCAGATCCTTACCGAGGGGCCTTCCCTGGATGTTTCCCCCGGCCAGGCTCTGGCACTCTCGCTGGCGCTGCACGAGCTTGCCACCAACGCCGTAAAATACGGAGCGCTCTCACGGCCCTCGGGCCGGGTCGAGCTTCGCTGGCGTGTGCAGGAGGAGATGCTCAATCTGAGCTGGCGCGAAAGCGGCGGCCCGCAGGTTTCTCCGCCGACTCGCCGCGGGTTCGGCAGCCGCCTGATCGAACATGCAAGCCGCGACGTGAACGGGAAAATCCGGCTCGACTTCGCGCCGGAGGGGCTTGTCTGCTCGATCACCGCCGCGCTTGAGGCGATCGAGACACGACCGCAGACGGCCGTTTGATGTTGCTGGTCTGACTTACACGGCGAAGCTTGGCTCTGCCGACAGACGCGTCGGTAAAACACCTATAATGTGGCACCATCACAAAACTCGTCGAGCTCGATGTCAACGGTCGCGGGCTTCTGCGCCATCCAACACTTGTGCCCCTCCGCATCGACCTCATAAACCTGATAGCTTGGCATGCCTCCCTTTCTCCCTGCGTCCTCGCTGAAGCGCTGTTCTGCCCAGAACGACGGAGCCCGATCCTTAACATTTGTGCGCTGGATGAGAAGTGCCCAGAAAGTTAGCCTATGGACAGGAACGAAAATCGCTCACGAAGCGTTCTGCGTTCATTGGGTAGGAACTCATTCTTGAGCAAACAATCAGACAGATTGAGGGAGCAAGCTTTTCGGGCGGAGCGGCTCTCCAACACCGTCAGCGACATGTCGGCATCCCGTACCTTACGGTCCCTTGCCGAGCAATACCTGCGCAGGCCGACGAGCTCGAACAGGCAGAGATGTCAGGCCAGGCGGCTCCGCAAGCGACCCAAATTGCCGCTTCCAAAGGGTAGTTAGGCGAGTCTACCTCTTAGGATGACTGGCGACATCGTTGTGGTGATGCCAAAGGTTATTCAGTGATGGACCTAAAGCAGATTTATCGCGACTATATCGACTGCCTGAATGAGCAAGCTTGGTCGCGCTTGGGCACGTTCGTCGCCGGCGACATCGCCCACAATAGCAATCCCCTCGGCCTGGCGGGTTATCGAAAAATGCTCGAACAGGATTACGCGGCAATTCCCGACCTTCGCTTCAACGTGGAAATGATGATTAGTGAGTATCCCCACCTAGGAAGCCGGCTACGGTTCGATTGCTCTCCAGCAGGCGTCTTTCTCGGCTTGCCGGTAAACGGCAGGCGAGTTTCCTTTCACGAGAACGTTTTCTATGAATTCGATAACAACAAGATAATGCGCGTTCGATCGGTTATCGATAAGGCGGCCTTGGAGGCGCAACTGTAGACAGTTGGCGTCAAGCGGCTAGCGCTCACACCGCCGAGTCTCGAGCACGCCGCGCAATCACCCTAAATACGAAATGTCCTTCGCTCGCGACGCGAGCTCACCCTCCACTTTGTCGAATTCGGTTGATTGCGCTCGATGAAAGCCGCGAGCTCATCCGCGACATCTCAGAGAGGGCTTTCTGCTGGGACGACGGGTCCTTGCGAGTAGGAGCAATGTGCCCTGCCCGATCTAGAACTTTGATCGACAGATCGGCTCGGACACGGGCGCTAATGCTTGTGTCTTGGAGGAGCGACTTCGCAACTCGATAAGCAAGCGGGGCACCTACGACTGCAAGGTCAAGCTGTATCGATTCCGAGATCGCAGCCGCGACCGCTGGCAGTCGCATTGTCTTATAAACCGATACTTGGGGTGATATCCGGCGAGGTCGGCCGCTTCTTCAAGCTTCTTCCCGTCGTTGACGATTAGGCGCACCAGCGTCCGCTGCTGTTCGCTGAGGTCGTAAGCTTCAATCCACGGCATCCTAAGCCCCTTAGTTTTCACGGGATGCGTTGGCGGCCGCGATAAGACGACACTAGTCAATGTTGTACTGCGGCACGTTCGGGTTCTTTACAGCCCGCTCCAGCAGGAGCTGCCACGTTCGGATCGAACCGAGCCATGTGCATGATCTCGTCCGCGTTCTGGTTGTTCGAAGGAAGCTGCTCGAGAAGCAACTTAAACCGCTTGATCAAGCCTCCGCCGGCGAGATCGCCCTTGAAGTGGCGAACGACCTGTTATTCGGCGCATGGTTTGCCCCCCGATCGGCGCCCAAGGCTGACCCCGCCCAACACCATCGAAACCCTTGAACCATCACAAGCCGATGGGGGTCAAAGTTCGGCGCTTATTTACAGTCCGGTGCGCAAGGTTTCCGGTCCCACGGGTGCCTAGCGCCGACTCGCCACCCAGATCCCAAGCAGGAACGCCACAAACAGGGATTGCAGCGGCGCCTTCAAAGTCATCTCGCGCAACTGTTCGGCCCAGCGCATCGCGGCATCATGCGAATGCGACGGGCGACGGCTCGCATCCGCCTGGCGGCTCGACCTCGCTAAGGAAGCCTGCTCCATGCCGCCGTCATCATTCGTCAGCCCGGAGGCTTCCGTCATTGCCGAGGTTTCTTTCATATCCATGCGGTCCTCCTACGATAGCGTCGGAGCAACCGATCTCCCGACGGCTCGTTCCTACGCGGACTTCCGCCGCGTCCCGGCCCCCGGCTTCTTGGCGGCCGCCTCCTTCGCCGACTTCTTGCCGGCGATCGGCATCAACATCTCCTTCTGAACTGCCGAGGTCTCTTTGGCCTTCTTGGCCGACTTTTTTGGAACCTTGGCTACGGCTGCGGCGCCCCCGACGCTTTTCCGCCGCGTCCATCAGATCGACGACGTTTTCGCCGCGCGGACGCTCCTTCGGAGTGATCGGCTTGCCGGCGTGCTTCTGATTGATGAGCTTGATCAGAGCCGTTTCGTAGTGGTCCTCGAATTTCTCGGGATCGAACGTGCCGGACTTCTGGTTGACAATGTGCTTTGCGAGATCGAGCATATCCTTGGTGACTTTGACGTCTTGGATCTCGTCAAAATACTCCTGCTCCGATCGCACTTCGTACGGGTAGCGCAGCAGCGTACCGACGAGACCCTTCTCCAACGGCTCGAGCGCGATAATGTGCTCGCGGTTGGTGAGAACCACGCGGCCTCGCGACCTTGTCCATCTCCCTGATGGTCTCCCTGATCACCGCGAAGGCGTCGTGACCGACCTTGCCGTCGGGACGCAGGTAGTACGGACGGATCAGATAGCGCGGGTCGATGTCGGCCGTGTCGACGAACTCGTCGATCTCGATGGTCCGCGTCGACTCCAGCGCCAGCTACTCGAGCTCCTCCTTGGTGACCTCGATGTACTGTCCTTTGTCGAGTTCGTAGCCCTTGACGATGTGCTCGTTCGCGACCTCGTCACCGGTATCGGCGTCGACCTTCACGTACTTGATCCGGTGACCGGTCGCTCGATTGAGTTGATTGAACGAGATCTTTTCGGATTCCGATGTCGCCGGGTAGAGAGCCACCGGACAGGTGACGAGCGACAGACGCAAGAAGCCTTTCCAGTTGGCTCTCGGGGCCATGGTACGCAGAACTCCAGTTCGGGACGGCTAGACTTGCTTAGGTTGAGTTCTTCACATTTGACCCTACTCGAACTCCGCCCATAATTCGCATTTACGCGGCGCGTTCCTCCTTGTCTGACTGCCCCTCGACAGTGGTCGTGGTTTCTTCCAACCCCTTTTCGTAGTTGCCCGCGAACCTCTCGATGCTGTTGGCCCACATCCTCAGCATTGAGACCTGAAAGTGCATAAACGGCTTCAAGGCATTCATGCCGGTTGTTGTCACTGCGGTGATGCTCCGTTGTGAGTCGCGCGCGAAGCGGTTTGCGTTAGCTGTCTTGTCTGCCATGCTGTTCGCTCCTTAGCTCTAGTGTTATGGCCTAAAGCTACGTGTCAGATTGTGCATTGCGTGATGCTGAAAACTCGGCCAAAACTTGATCTGCCGCGAGTCTCGCACATCGGTCGTCATGCAATTCGTCGAGTTTTCTCAAATAGGCGACTGCCGCTATTTGCAAGCGATCGAAATCATCTTCGCCGGTATTACGAAGATGAGCGACGTAGCGATAGAGGGCGGAACACCTGTCGTCGTTCTCGCTGATGCCACTGTGGAGCAGCAAGTAGTTCCGCCACGCGAACGCGCACGCACCATCTACGGCCTGAGATGTCATGGGCGTCTCCCAAAGTCAGAGAAACACTGACGATGCCTTTCGTTCCGCGAATCTCACAGATGTAACGTTGTTCCGTAGTTGCGCCGCAAGATGGATTCCACGGGGCAATGTCGATCGTTGCACAGAACGGTCAATGCGATTGGCTGTTCGAAAAAGCGTCGAGCTGGGCTGGCCGCCTTGCAAGTAGCTGCTTTGCCCGAATGAGCCTGCATATGTTCCCTAGAAAAGAAGATTTGGGAACATGCCACCTTTGCTCATGGGGGCCCTTAACCGACCTCGGCATCGGCACCAATGTCCGCTTTGCGCGCGACAAGCTTCCGCCCCAATGAAACGCGTCGTAGCCCAAAGCTTACCCCTGAGCTAAAAGTGCGAATTGGGTGGTGCGTCCCGACGGGTTTTGAACGGCCGACCTCCGCCATGTCACAGCGGCGCTGCTACCAACTGAGCTGC
Organism: Bradyrhizobium sp. 215_C5_N1_1; assembly: GCF_052075935.1. NCBI lineage: Bacteria > Pseudomonadati > Pseudomonadota > Alphaproteobacteria > Hyphomicrobiales > Nitrobacteraceae > Bradyrhizobium > Bradyrhizobium sp. 215_C5_N1_1. The sequence goes on from NZ_CP197228.1 coordinate 8,266,411, forward strand.
GGACGCGGGTCGGTATCGACGCTCTGACGCGTACGTCGCTGGCGTTTACCCCAGCGGCCGATCTCCGGCTCTGCCCCTTCCAATTCACATATTGCCGCTCGTCCTCGCAGTTCAGGCACGAGGCAGGTGGATTTCCGCTGTCTGAAATCGGGCGCCGCAGGTTTCGCGGGTCCAGAGAGGCATGGCCATGATCCAGGAGAAGCAAGGGGCACCCACGAGATGACGCCGTAACCATCCCATCGCAGGGGCGGAGGAACCACCGCGATTGGCCCTTATTATCCTCTGGTCCGCCCCCGCGCCAATTGGCTGGCCATGTCATCGCGTCTTGTCAGCCCTGCGTGTACGGGACCACATTCTGTCGGAAGTCGTTCAGCGTCTCGATGGCATCGCGCTCCCCTCCCCGCCTCTGGCCCCTCTACGCAGTCAACTTCTTCATGGCCGACATGCAGTCGGGCATCGGACCGTTCGTCGGCGTGTTCCTCCAGGAGCGCGGCTGGGCGACCGGACTGATCGGCACCGCGCTGACGATCGGCAATGTCGCCGGCATGCTGGTCACAACGCCGATCGGCGGCTTCATCGATTCGAGCCGCAACAAGCGCCTGTGGGTCGTCATTCCCGGCATCTGCGTGGTGCTTGCGTCCGCGATCATCCTGATCTCGCAACATTTCTGGGCGGTCACGTTGTCGCAAGTAGCGCAATCGCTCGCGAGCGCTGCGATCGTGCCGGCGGTCACAGGCATCACGCTCGGCATCGCCAGGCAAAAGGGCTTCAATGCGTTGAACGGCCGCAACCAGGCCTTCAACCACGCCGGCAACATGGTGGGCGCGGCGCTGTCGGGCTATCTCGGCTACAAGTTCGGCTACGTCGCCGTGTTCGTGCTTGCGGCGGTATTCGGCGCCATCGCGATAGCCTGCGTGCTGATGATCCCGGACAACTCCATCGACGATCGCCAGGCCCGCGGCAGCAAGGAAGACGAGAGCAAGAACCCGCCGGATGGCATGTCCGTCCTCCTCAAGCACACGCCGCTACTGGTGCTGGCGTTTGCGCTTGCCATCTTCCATCTCGGCAATGCAGCGATCGTGCCGCTCTATGGACTTGCAGCGGTCGCCGAAGGCCAGGCCAACGGACCGAGCTTTGTTGCGACCACCGTGGTGATCGCCCAGGGGGTTATGGTGGTGACCTCGCTGATCGCCATGCAGGTCGCGGGAAAGCGCAACTACTGGCCGGTGATCCTCATCTCCTTCATGTTTCTGCCGATCCGCGGCGTGCTCGCCTTCTTCGTAACGGGATGGTGGGGGGTGATTCCGACGCAGGTGCTGGACGGCATCGGCACCGGGCTGCAGACCGTCGCCGTGCCTGGCATGGTGGCGCGCTCGCTTGACGGCACCGGCCGCATCAATCTCGGCCAGGGCGCCGTCATCACCGTGCAGGGCGTCGGCGCAAGCCTGAGCCCCGCGCTTGGCGGCTGGATCGCGCAGTGGATCGGCTACGGCCCGACCTTCTTGCTGCTGGGCGGCTTCGGGCTCGCATCGATCGGGCTGTGGCTGGCGTTCGGTGCCGCAGTGAAGAAGTATTGAGGCACGCGGCCGGCCGAAGATTACGGCGCGAATTGCTTTTGCGATCCCGGCACACCAAGCTGCGGCACCTTTGGCAGAAGACCAGCCATGCGCCGAAGTCTCGCCGGTACCAATGGCGGCGACCACGGCGGTCGAGATCAGAGGGCCGACGCCCGGAATGCTCTTGAGGCGACGGCAGTCAGTTTCCTTCTCACCGATCTGGTCAATCTCGCCGGAAAGGCTCTCGACCCGTTCATCGAGAGATATCCAGTCTTCGTACAAGCCAGCAATCAGGCCGCGCATTCGTGGCGATATCTCATCCTGACGGCTCTCCAGGATCGCCAATGAGCGCGAGGGCGCGAAATGCCACTGTTCCCCAGCGATACGTGAGTTGGTTCAGGCGCCCTTCATATTCGGCCCGCTAAACTGGCGGACTGGGATTTGAGACCATCGAAATAAGCGCCGCCAGGACAATGTATTTTGAGCCTGGCGGCGTTCAATTTTAAGGCCAATGAGAAGCCCGCCCGCTGAACCGGCGCATACGAAGAGGCTGCCAATTGAGGGCTTCTTTATTTTGGCGCCGTTTCACCGATCAGATCGAATAACCGCGTTCAACGTACGACTCATGTACCGGGCGCGCGCCGGATTGGGTTATCCCGCCCGGAGGCGGTTTTCGGCGGTGCACACATTGGCGAAAGCTCGATTCTTCCCAATTCCGTTGGCTCCATCAGGACGCTTGTGCCGTCAATCTTGCGGCCGGGTGCAATCAATCTCGTGCGCCATAAGAACCACAGAGACCTAGAGCTGCGCCCGTTCGATACGAAAGTGAACTAGCGGCGTCGTGCACAACCTCCCCACGTGCCGCCGCCTCCAATGCGTTGCGCTGTGATTTGGTAAGAGTCGATCGGCCAACCCCGCTCACGATTTGACTCCGAAGCATCGCCCCGATGGGCTCACCAGGTGTGGGCCCGCCAGCGTGAACCGGCGGGCCATGATCGCTAGCTAGCCAGAGCCGAAGCGCAATGTTGTCGCCGCGATCGAGACAGTGGCGAAGCAACTCGGCAACACGCCTGCCATCTGCCGCAGGAGCTACGTACACAGAGGTCTTGACTGCCTACATGTCCGGCGAATTCGTCGATATGATCGAAGCGAAAATAGCTCAAAAATTCAAGAAGCAGTACGCGCAACTGACGCCCATCATGGTTCTGGCCTTTCTACACATGCGCCTGGCGGCGTTGAAGGCGGCAGATTCAGAATCTTAGAGGACGGCTGCGAGATAATTCGCTGTCCGGCTCCGCGATTTCTTCGCGACCTGCGACGGCGTGCCTGAGGCTACTATCCGACCCCCTTCGTCGCCGGCACCGGGCCCGATATCGATGATCCAGTCGCTGGCGGCAGCCACCGTCATGTCGTGCTCGACCACGATGACCGTATTGCCGGCCTCAACGAGGCCGTGCAGTTGCCTCATCAATTTGGTGACGTCCGACGGATGAAGTCCAGTCGTCGGTTCATCCAAAACGTAGAGTGTCTGACCACGTTGCGCCCGTTGCAGCTCGGTGGCGAGCTTGACCCGCTGCGCCTCACCTCCTGACAGTTCGGTCGCCGACTGGCCGAGCCGGACATACCCGAGCCCGACGTCGCGAAGCACGCCCAGACAACGACGTAGAAAATCCTCACTACTGAAGAACTCGAACGCTTCGTCCACAGTCAACGCCAGCACGTCAGCGATTGATTTGTTCCGGATCTTGACCTCCAACGTTTTGGCGTTGTACCGCGCGCCTTTGCAAGTCGGACAGGGAGCGTAAACGCTCGGCAGGAAGAGAAGCTCGACACAGACGAAGCCTTCCCCTTGGCACGTCTCGCAACGGCCTTTCGCTACATTGAAGGAGAACCTGCCCGCGTCATAGCGCCTTGCACGCGACTGTTTGGTTGAGGCGAATATCTTGCGAACATGATCCAGCAGGCCGGTGTAAGTCGCGAGATTCGATCTCGGCGTACGGCCGATCGGCTTCTGGTCCACGACTACCAATCGCTTGATGTCATCGAGGCCTTCCGCAATCTCGCCACCTAAGGTTTCGACCGGAGTCTCTAGCTTGTCGTCCTCGTCGCCCGCCTCTTTGCGCTGGCCCAGTTCGTCGCCCACGGCATCGACAAGAAACTGACTAATGAGGCTCGACTTGCCGGATCCCGAAATCCCCGTGACGCTCGTAAACACGCCGAGCGGAATTTCCGTGTCTAGCCGATTGAGATTGTTGCGCGTGACACCGCGAAGCTTGAGCCATCCGCGGGGGTCTCGTGGAGCCCTTGCCACCCTCTCGTGCTGGCCACAGAGGTAAGGTCGCGTCCGAGACGCTTCCACGTCTTTCAGTCCTGCCAGGGGACCGCTGTACATAATACGCCCTCCCTGCGCGCCTGCGTCGGGGCCGACGTCGACGATCCAATCGGCGTGCCGCACCACGTCGAGCTCGTGTTCGACGACGAAGAGCGAGTTGCCGGCCGACTTCAGGCGGTCGAGAGCGCGCAACAAGGCTTCCGTGTCCGCCGGATGCAGTCCCGCAGAGGGCTCATCCAGGACATAGACCACTCCGAACAGATTAGAGCGGACCTGCGTCGCCAATCGAAGCCGCTGTAGCTCGCCTGGCGACAGCGTCGGCGTGCTGCGTTCGGGCGTCAAATAGCCAAGACCGAGATCAAGTAGCACTTCAAGGCGTGCCGACATGTCCTCCGTTATCCGTTGCACCACGAGAGCCTTCCCAGGATGGCCGACGAATTGATTCCTTTTCTTGTCGAGATGCCCGCCCAGCAACAAGCGGAGCTGGTTCAACGGCAGTCGCGAAACCTCGGCAATGTCCATTCCGGCGAAAGTGACGGACAGCGGTTCGGGTTTAAGCCGCTTCCCCTTGCAGACTGGGCAATTTGAGCTCGACAGAAATTGCGCCACCCGGCGTTTCATCATAGCGCTCTGCGTCGTGGCGAACGTCTGCAGCACGTATTTGCGCGCGCCGGTAAAAGTACCTTGATAGCTCGGCTCCTCCTTCCGCTTCAGCGCCCGCCTCGTCTCAGCAGGCGTGTAACCGGCGTAGACCGGCACCGTCGGCTGCTCGTCAGTAAACAGGATCCAGTCCCGATCTTTCTTCGGCAATTCGCGCCACGGCCTGTCAACATCGTAGCCGAGGGTAACGAGAATATCGCGCAGGTTCTGGCCTTGCCACGCGCTTGGCCACGCGGCTATGGCCCGCTCTCGGATGGTCAGCGTATCGTCGGGAACGAGCTGGCGTTCGTCGACAGCATGGACGCGGCCAATGCCATGGCAATTGAGACAAGCGCCCTCGGGCGTGTTGGGCGAGAACGACTCCGCATATAGCAACGGTTGATGCTGCGGATAGTCGCCGGCGCGCGAGTACAGCATCCGCAGCAGATTGGACAGGGTCGTCACGCTGCCGACTGATGACCTTGTCGTCGGCGAGCCTCGCTGTTGCTGCAAGGCGACTGCGGGGGGAAGCCCCTCGATCGAGTCTACTTCGGGCACTGCCATTTGGTGGAAAAGGCGGCGGGCGTACGGTGAGACCGATTCCAAGTAACGCAGCTGGGCCTCTGCGTACAAGGTCCCGAAGGCGAGCGACGACTTCCCGGATCCGGATACGCCCGTGAACACCACGAGCGCATTTCGGGGTATCTCGAGCGAAACGTCCTTCAGATTGTGCTCGCGGGCTCCGCGGACGCGGACGAAACCGTCGTCTGTATGGATATTCTGCTCGCCCTTATCGCCGATCAGCGACTTGTCCATCGTACGGTTCCTCGCCACTCGCGGAAACGCTGTGGCCGTCTCGAAGAGGAAAGTCTCCGGGAAATGACCGGTTCCGTAACAGTCACCGGCCGTCCCTTAGCGCCGAAAGCCCGAGCTCCTGTGATTTACATCTAGGAACCGGCTCTCGCGCCCGTCGTTCAATTCCCGACAAATGTTGAGGATTTTCTATGAATGACCGCGCGCGACAGATCTTCAAACCGGAATTCCGATTCGGCCTCGGTGGCGTTTCCCTCGGGAACGAGTTCAACAAGCATACCGATAAGGAAGCCGAGGCAACCCTTGAAGGCGCCTGGGCGATGGGCGTTCGATATTTCGATGTGGCGCCTTGGTATGGGTTCGGACTCTCCGAGCGTCGCTTCGGTCATTTTCTGCATAACCAGAAGCGCGAAGATTACATGCTCTCGTCGAAGGTCGGGAAGCTTTTCAAGGCGTCAAAGAACAACAAACATGCGGATATTTATCCGCTGTCAGATTCGCCCAATGACATCATTTTTGACTATACGGCGGACGGTGTGCGCCGCTCGATCGAAGACAGCCTGCAGCGCCTCGGCGTCGACAGCCTGGACGTGGCTTTCGTGCACGACATCTCGCCGGATTTCGCCTTCTTTCCGAACGGCTGGGAAGAACAGTACGAAATCGCCCGTAAAGGCGCGTTTCCGGCGCTCTCCAAAATGCGTGACGAGGGCATCATCCGCGCTTGGGGCATCGGCGTGAATACCCCGCTTCCCATCCTCAAAGTCATGGAAGATGCGGACCCTGACGTCTGCCTGTGCGCCCGCCAATACTCGTTGATCGATCACGCAAGTGCGGTGAACGAACTTTTCCCGGTCGTGCGAAAAAAGAACGTTTCGCTCGTCATCGGCTCCTCTCTCAACGCCGGCTTCATCTCAGGAAGTCCACGTTACAATTACGGAAAAGAGAACTTCAAGATTCCCGCAGCCGTCATCGAGAAGCGGGAGAAGCTCAGGACGATCGCCTCTCGGTATGGCGTGGACCTCCGAACTGCCGCACTTCAGTTTTCGGCGGCGGCCGACGTCGCGGTCGCTCTGGTCGTGGGGGCACGGAGCGCTCAACAGATCCAGGAGGACTGGAATTCGCTCCAAGCCAAGATCCCCTCGGATTTCTGGGGTGATCTCAAGCAACAAGGCCTCATCGAGAAAAGCGCCTCGCTCCCTGCTGCTTCGGAGGCTTGAGCATGAAGGTCGGCGATTTTGTGGTCGAACGGCTCCACGCTTGGGGCGTGCGCCGCATCTATGGCTATCCGGGCGACGGCATCAACGGTGTGATCGGCGCGCTGCAGCGCGCCGACAGCATTGAATTCATCCAGGTGCGGCACGAGGAGATGGCCGCCTTCATGGCGGTCGCGCACGCCAAGTTCACCGGTGAATTAGGGGTGTGCTTGTCGACCGGCGGCCCGGGAGCAACTCATCTCATCACGGGATTGTACGATGGTAAACTGGACCATGCTCCCGTTCTTGCTATCTGCGGGCAAGCTGAGGCAACCGTTCGAGGTGCCAGTTACCAGCAGGAACTTAACTTAGACCGGATGTTTGCGGACGTCGCTGGCTTCGTACAGGAAGCCTCGTCCCCTGCCCAGGTGCGGCACCTCCTTGACCGCAGCATCAGGGTCGCTAAGGCCGACAACACACCTTCCGTCATTATTTTGCCGAAAGATATTCAGGACGAGGAATACGAAGAGCCCGCGGTGGCGCACGGGTTTACGCGGTCTGGAGTGGGCTATTCCAAACCCAAGATCATTCCAGAGGATGCGGACCTATCCGAGGCGGCCGAGGTCCTGAATGCCGGCAAGAAGGTAGCCATTTTGGTCGGCGCGGGCGCTCGCGGCACCGCTCCTCAACTCATCGAAATGGCGACCTTGCTCGGCGCCGGCATTGCGAAGGCATTGCTGGGCAAGGATGTGTTGCCGGACGACCTGCCGTTCGTTACCGGCGCGATAGGCCTGCTCGGGACCGAGCCAAGCTGGGATCTCATGCAAGGCTGCGATACGCTACTGATGGTCGGCACGGGCTTTCCCTGGTCGGAGTTCTTACCCAAAGACGGGGCCGCACGCGCCGTCCAGATCGACATCAAAGCCTCGATGCTGTCGCTGCGGTATCCGGTCGACGTCAGCCTCCACGGCGATGCCGCAGCAACGCTTAAGGCGCTCCTGCCCCTAATCCAGCGCAAGGAGAACCGGGAATGGGCGAAGACGATCGAGACCAACATAACTGGGTGGTGGAAGAAGCTGGAAGGTCGGGCTAAGGCGGAAGCCAATCCCGTCAATCCGCAGCGCGTCGTTTGGGAAATGTCACCCTTGCTACCTGCTAACGCCATCGTGACCAGTGACAGCGGATCCTGCGCCAACTGGTATGCCCGCGATTTCCGGGTGCAGCAGGGCCAGGCTGCATCGCTTTCGGGAGGCTTGGCGTCGATGGGCGCAGCAGTCCCCTATGCCATCGGGGCCAAGTTCGCCCATCCGGACCGGCCGGTCATCGCACTTGTGGGCGATGGCGCAATGCAAATGAACAACATGGCCGAACTCATCACGGTCCAGAAGTACTGGAAGCGTTGGGCGGATCCGCGATGGATCGTATGTGTATTCAACAATCAGGACCTCAACGAAGTCACTTGGGAGCAGCGGGTCATGGAGGGAAACCCAAGATTCGAGGCTTCGCAGGATATCCCCGACTTTGCCTATGCCAAATTTGGCGAACTGCTCGGGCTCAGGGGGATCTTCGTTGATTCCCCGGGCCGCCTGGCATCCGCATGGCAGGAGGCCCTTTCGAGCGATCGCCCTGTCGTGCTGGAAGTGAAGACAGATTCTGAGGTGGCTCCGCTGCCGCCGCACGTCACGTTCAAGGAGGCCCTCTCCTTTATGTCTGCGATGGCTAAAGGAGACAGAGGCGCTGGCCGTGTCATCGGCGACACCGCAAGACAAGTTGTCGACGGACTATTCGGCAAGAGAGATTGAATTTGGGGCCCGCGGCGCTTCAACGCGTTGCGAACCTCCGCCGACGGCGGGTAGCTTACTTAATTTCCAACTTCGAAGGCGATGCGGTGTTCCGAATCAAAAGACACGGTGCACGCCCGAACACAGCTAAGGGCGGATCACACGTTGCGCTTTGGGATACCGCGCCTGCCGCATCAGCCTCAGCAAATGTACTATAACCCCGCGCTGCGCTTCGTACGAGGTTCGCTATTACTTCTGACAGGGGCGCGTTGGCGCACGTCGCCCTAGGTCCGAGTTGGACCACGTCAGGGCTCTCCTTCTAATAGGTTCAAGTACGCGCCCCGGAGCTCGCTCCCGCTTTCTTGTAGATGCTTTTTTAGATCCTCCATGCAAGCCCTGCGGACCGGGAAAACTTGGAACTTCTCAGTTCAGCGTATGTTGGGCCTTGCCACTACAGGAGGACGATATGAAAAAGACATTTCTTTTGCTGCTGACGGCTGCTTCGCTTCTGGCGGGTCCGTCGTTGGCGCAAAATCCGCCGGCGACCGATCGGCCCAACAACAATGCGGTCAACAGTTCCGGCCAGAACAATTCCAGCAAGCCGGTTGAAGGCGCCAACAGCTTCACCGAGGGCCAGGCCAAGTCGAAGATCGAGGACGCGGGCTACAGTAACGTCACATCACTGAAGAAGGACGACAACGGCGTTTGGCGCGGAAAGGCCAGCAAAGGCGGTGCCTCGACCAATGTCAGTCTGGATTTCCAGGGCAACGTGAACGCGGCCAAGTAACCTGGCGACCACCAGCGAAAATTAAGAGGGATTCAGCATGACCGTTACGATTTCACGTCTTTACGATAACTACTCCGATGCGCAGCGCGCGGTGACGAGCCTGGAGGCCGCGGGCGTGCCGCATTCGGATCTGAGCATCGTCGCGAACAATTCCGACAACTGGTACAGCACCGACAAGAAGGTCGATCGCGATCGCGATGGGGTGGACGATCGGGCGGAAGGCGCAGCCACGGGAGCGGGCGTCGGCGCAGGTCTTGGTGGCGCTGCCGGCTTGCTCGCGGGCCTTGGTTTGTTGGCTATCCCCGGCCTGGGTCCGGTCGTGGCGGCCGGATGGCTCGCATCGACCGCGCTCGGTGCCGTTGCCGGCGGCGCCACAGGCGGGGTCGTTGGGGCGCTGACGCAGGCCGGCGTATCCGATGAGGAAGCACCACTCTACGCTGAAGGTGTGAGGCGCGGCGGCACGCTGGTTTCAGCTCGTGTGCCGGATGCGGATCGGGCGCGATACGAAGCGATCCTGAATCGGTCCGCCGTCAACCTGCGCGACCGGAGCGCAGCCTGGCAGAAGGCAGGGTGGAAAAATTATGATCCATCCGCCCAGCCTTATGGCGCGGAGGAGGTCCGGAGAGAGCGCCAACTCTACGGCACCGGCCTGCGATGAATTACCCGGCGGCCCGCCAAGGCGGGTCGCCCTTTTCTTGCGTATGTTTGCCCATCGAACTCAGGAGCCGAAGATGAGTCGCTGAATGCCATCAATGACCGCCCTCTTGGGCATGCTCGCAATCGCCGGTTACCAAAATCGGGACAAGCTCGCCGACATGTTTCGCAACGCTACCTCCGGTCAGCCGGCGGGTGCCAAGGATTCCCTGAGCGGTATGCTCGGCAATCTTGGCGGCCTTGTGGGAGGCGGCGGCGTGAGTTCGCTGCTGAACGGCGGGATCGGCGAGTTGCTCGAGCACTTCAAGCAGAACGGACAGGGCGATGCGGCCCAATCCTGGATCAATCAAGGGCCAAACCGGGAAGTCACCCCGCCCGAACTCCAGCACGCTATCGGTCCGGACGTCCTTCAAAAACTGGAGCAGCAGACCGGCCTGTCGCAGCAGGAGATTCTCGACCGATTGTCTCGCGAGCTGCCGGCAGCGGTGGACAAATACACGCCTGACGGACGTCTTCCGGCTCCATCGGGATCGCAAGGCTAGGGGAGAGACATGAGCATCATCTGGACGATCATCATTGGCTTCGTCGCAGGCGTCATCGCGAAGTTCATCATGCCTGGCGACAACGAGCCCTCCGGCTTCATCCTGACCACGATCCTGGGAATAGTGGGAGCGTTCGTTGCGACCTATCTTGGCCAGTCACTAGGCTGGTATCGGCCCGGAGAAGGCGCAGGGCTGGTGGGGGCGGTCGTGGGCGCCATAATCGTGCTTTTTGTCTACGGTTTTGTGGCCGGTCGCAGTCGACGGGCTATCTAACCGCGGTGACCGGAAATTCTTCGCGTAAACGCGAGTATCCGTCCGGACGCGAAAGGCACAAACAGATGAAATGGATGCTCGTTGTTCTGGTAGGAGGCATGACACCGGTCAACACCGACCTCGTCTTCGACAAATTCGCCGGTTGCCTTGCCGCCGAGAAGCAGATGAGCACTACATCGACGCCTTCGAGGTCTGGGACCGATCGGCCGCGGCAAATATCGAGCGACGACGCGAATACTCAAAGATGCGCGACCTCCAGGCCAAACGCCTGCTTAGCAGCATCGGTACGTGCGTTCCTCATGCAGGCGGCGACACCATAGCGCCGCGGCAGCCGAGCAATTCGATGCCCTCTCAGCCTCCTCAAGCCGCACCCACGTCGCCACCAAGTCCGAAATCGTGACGTCTGAACGTTCGGAACATAGGGGTCGCAAACGAGTGTTGTAGCTGCCTTGAAAAGCTCTTCACCGCCGTTGCCGTCGGCAGGCGTAAGCTCCGGCGGCTTAGTGTACGTCGAGAGGCAGCCTGATAGGGAAACTTGCGCTCATAAGAACACGCCTAAATGCCGACTAGAACAGGCCTGCGGCCCTCACCACGGCGACAGAACTAAAGGCGAGAATGGGCGCTTACCGAGATCATGTCGGACGCTTTTGATTACTTCCGCGCCTATCCCGTCCGGGCTCTTTGCAAAGCCCGATCCATGTCGCGGGGCAGGATGAAGCATCTGCAGCTGGTGGCGGGCCGAATTTATAACCTCCTCAAGAAAGAGGCCGCTACACTCCTAACACACAGCACATTGAGGACTTCCGGACAGCGCAGAAACTTGAGGCATCTCTCGATCGTCGGCCCGATGACGGCCCACCCCCTCAATGTCACTTTGCTCCGGCGCCGCCGGGCGCGGAACGGGAGGCTTGGTTAAGTGCCTTCCCTCGACGCTCGCACTGTCGCAAATCTCTTGCGAGAATACGACAGGCTACTCAACGCCAGAACAGGTTCCGGGTTCGATGCTGCGCTTACCTCGATAAACACTTGCCGACCTGGCCCACCGGAGTCATTCACGCCAATCGGCGCCGGGGGGCCACGCTCGCGGTGCATTTGCTGTCATCGTGAGCCCTCGACGAAGGCGATCGGAGTGCCCTTTGCGACGCTCGCAGCAACCCGCTCCGCATCCCAGTTCGTCAGACGGACGCAGCCATGGGATTCCGCCTTCGAGACCTTGTCGGGCGAGGGTGTGCCATGAATGCCGTATCCTTCAGCGGTGAGGTTGATCCACACCGTTCCGACCGGATTGTTGGGGCCCGGCTTGATGGTGAAAGGTTTTCGGGATTGAACGCCCTTGAAGTGGTAGTCCGGATTGTAGCGATAGGTCGGATTTCGGTCGACCTCGGTCACATTCAGAGTGCCGGATGGCGACGGCTTCTCCTCGCTCCCGATCGTTGCTGGATAGAAGCCGATAAGCACGTTAGACTTGTCGAACAGCTTCACGGTCTGCCGACTCTTGTCGACCTCGACCCTGTCCGCCCTCGACGGCGCGCCGGCCTCTGCACTGCCAGTATCCACAACGATGATGACGTCGCCGGGGCGGTCGAAGCGCTGCCCGGGATTGAGCGCCGCCAGCAGTTGCTCGCTCATGTGGAATTTCTCGGCCAGTCCTTCTCGCGGACTGGTGAAACCCAGCTTCGGCAGGTCTTTCATTTCCTCCATCTTCGACGGGAGCTTGCTAAGAAAAGGTCCGGCGACATCCTGCTCGGTGATCGTGTAGTTCGCCGTGACCCGCCGATCGTCCGCGCGCAGTGCGTTCCAGACGTCCTCGGTCGGAACGTCCGAGCTCGGCAATTGCCGCGCCTCCGCGAAGGCGCGTAGGGCCTTCTTCGCGTTCTCGCCGAATCTGCCGTCGATCTCACCTGGCGAGAAGTGGGCCCGGTCGAGCAGGACTTGTAACCGAACCCCCGCCGGCGTCGGCTTCTCGTTCGACAAGATCTTCTTCGATGGTTCGGCGGCATCGATAGCAGCCGCGCCCATTTCGGCGCACCGCGCCGCCGGGCCGGCCATCACGGCCAGGAGGACAATGATGTGTTTCACCTTTCGAGGCCACATCGCCAAATCCTTTCATGGTATCGATGGCTGAGCACCTGGGCAAAGGTCCGTTTCCTTCACGCCGGGATCGGCGATCAAGCCTCGGTAGGCGCGCTCATACTCTCGCGCCATCCGGCTTGCGGAGAAGCGCGCTTCGAAGCGGGCGCGGACTACCCTCCGGTCGAGACGGCCAAGCTCGCCAACCGCCCTTACCGCCTGCTCCTCATTCTCCACGATGAAACCCGTCACGCCGTCCTCAACGACTTCCGGCACGGATCCGGATCGGTAGGCAATAACGGGCGTTCCGCATGCCATCGCCTCGATCATGACGAGACCGAACGGCTCAGGCCAATCGATCGGGAACAGGAGGGCCGCTGCGTCGGCGAGGAACGGCTGCTTCTTCGCATCGTCGACTTCCCCCACAAGCTGAACCATTCGACCATCGATGTGCGGCTCTAGCTTCTTCTTGAAGTATCCGGTCTCACCGCGCGGGATCTTTGCGGCGATGCGCAGTGGCTTGCCGGCCGCCCGCGCGATCCGGATTGCGTCCTCGGGACCTTTCTCCGCCGTGAGGCGACCAAGGAAAGCGAGATAGGATCCCTCATCGAAAGACGGGCGGAAGAGGTGCGAAGGCAGCCCGTGCTGGATCGTGGCGATCCAATTCGCCTCCGGAAGCGGCACGCGCTGGTGCTCGGATATCGAGACGAAGCCGGCGCCGGGAAACTCGCGCACCACGTCCGGCAGGCACGGGAGGTCTAGCCGACCATGCATCGTGGTCAGGAAGGGCACGCCGAGCCGGCTGAGCAGCGGAAGCGACAACCAATCGATGTGTGCGTGGATCACGTCGAAGTCTTTCGCGCGCCTGGCGATGGCCTCCAGCAGCACGGCACTGGCCGCATTGGGGTCCACGCCCTTCCGACCGAGGCGCAGCGCGCGTGGCCACACGGGATGGAGTTTGCCTTTCGTCCTGGAGTCGCCGCTCGCGAATAGTGTGACCTCGTGACCGAGCTCTACCAACTCGTCCACCAACCACGCCACGACCCGCTCGGTGCCGCCGTAGAGCTTTGGGGGAACGCTTTCGGCGAGGGGAGCAAGCTGAGCAATGCGCATCTTGCCGATCCTCTAGACTGGAAACATCAAAAGGAGGATCAGCATGATGGCAGCCGAAACGAGCTTGGAGATGATCAACAGCGTCCAGTCCGGCCTCGCGGTGCTTGCCACCAATTGCCTGACGAGCTTCTCCATAAGCCTCAACATTCGTCCTTGGGGAGACGGTTCAAGTAGGCCAGGCCGAACCCGGTCAGTTCTTCGACCTCGCTCACGCGCGCTTCCGATCTTCCTTGAAGGTGGCGCTGCAGCAGACAACGCCGGCTGTCCGCGGCATCCACGTCGCGATGCTTCGCGCGATAGAGGGACCAAACCGTATCCACGGCTCGCCGCCGCAGGGCTTCGTCGACCATGTTCCGGGTCCAACAAAATTGACATCGTGGGACGGCAACTCATCCCCCGAGCGGAGGTTTCCAGTTTTTCCCGAAAATCTTAAGCCCAGTGACGGAGATGGACCGTATCGAGGCCGTGACGGCTCACGGGACACCTGGAGTTCGCCATCGCCGTCCAAGCGCAATCCCATCGCTTCGAGCTCTAGTGCCCGAATGCTAAACATTGGCGATGCGAGTAAGATCGACGAGCAAGAGCAAGCCCTGCGCCGGATTACTTCCATACTTGCCGAGCGGCCGGAGAAGACCCTCGACCCAACAGCGCCTAATGGGATCCTCCAACCGACTTAAGTCATAGCAGTTCATACAAACGTACCGATCCCGCCCCCGCCGGGTTCTGTCAGGCGCGCGTTCATTGGACCCGCCGCACAACGGTCAAGGCTTCCGCATCGGTTGGTTTGCCGCCGACATCTGAGTATCCCCACCGGGTGAGCATAGGCTCCCCTCAGGCCGCAGCTCAGGCGCGTGGCGCATGTTTCCCCAACCGGGGGCTAAAGGCCGGAAACCTCCGAAGTCGCCGCGAGGAACTACCTTCAACCACTCCGATTAACTTTCGCGGAGAGGCTCATGAAACATGTTGTCGATGGCACGCCCCGCGGTCGCGCTGACCATAGTGGTTGGAGTATCGCCGCGGCGCTCGGCTTGTTGGCCGCGGCATTCCTGGTCGAGCGCTTTGCCCCTTTAGAGGACGAAATCCATCCGCCGCAGGCGGAGGCGAAGCGGGACACCTCCGCTGCCGTCCTGGCGGCAGAATGCGACGGTCGCGGCCGGAGCGCGACTTCTCCGTCGGAGATCCCGGCGAAAGGGTGGAAAGACATTCTTTGGCGTGTATACGGCAACATCGGCGAACATCGCATTCTCGCGCTGGCCGCCGGTATGACCTACTACAGCATACTCGCGATCTTTCCGGCGATCGCCGCTCTCGCCGCCATCTACGGGTTGTTTTCGGATCCAGGCAGCATCGCCAGGCACCTCGACGACGTGTCCGGCTTCATCCCGGGCGGTGCCGTCGACGTGGCACACGAACAACACATGCGCGTTGCCACCAAGGGAGATCGGACCCTGGGCTCTTCACATTCGCGATCGGGCTGGGAATCTCGCTGTGGAGCGCGAACGCCGCTATGAAGTCGCTGTTTGACACCTTAAACATAGTCTACTGCGAACAGGAGAAGCGCGGCTTTCTGAAATTGAATGCGATGTCCCTAGGCTTCACCGCCGCCGGGATCGCGTTTGTTATAGCGGCGCTGGGTGCGGTCGTCGTCGTTCCACTGCAGTACGTTGGCCTGTCGAACGCAGCCAAACTCCTGGTCCGGATTGGGCGCTGGCCGGCGCTCTTTGTCGTCCTCGCGCTCTCTCTCGCCTGTATCTACCGCTTCGGGCCAAGCCGCCAAGCGCCACGCTGGACGTGGATCACCTGGGGCAGCACGGGCGCGACCGTGCTCTGGCTCGTGGCTTCGGCGCTGTTCTCCTGGTACGCCGCCAACTTCGGCACGTTCAACCAGACCTACGGCTCGCTCAGCGCCGTCATCGGCTTCATGACGTGGCTCTGGATCTCAGCGATCGTGATCCTGCTCGGATGCGAACTTAACGCGGAGATAGAGCATCAGACCGCACGTGACACCACGACCGGCGCGCCTAAGCCGCTCGGCGCGCGGGGCGCGAAGATGGCGGACACGGTCGGCGCGGCCCGTGTGGACCGATAGACCAGCAGGAACCGCCCAAACATTCGGCGGTTCAGACTCCTGAGTGAATCGGAGTTCCGCGTGCGCATCCTTTTCGTCGAAGACGACCCTCTGATCCGAGAATTCATCGTCGAATCGCTACGCGAGGAAGGCTATGACGTCATCCACGCCTGCGACGGCGAAGAAGCGCTTGCGTGGTGCAAACGTACGGCGGCCGACGTTCTTGTCACCGATGTGAGGCTGCCCGGAAAGATCGACGGCTGGCAGATCGCCGAACACTGCCGTCAACATCATCCGGAGTTGCCGGTGATCTATGCGACGGGCTCTCTCCCGTGACGCCCCGACCGGTGCCGAACAGCCTCATGTTACGGAAGCCCTACCATCCGGAGCAGATTGTCGAAGCCGTGAGAGAGATGACGGCGGGTCGCTAACGTCTGCTAGTTTTTGCCGTTGCCGCGGTTGGTGACGCGGGCGTTGCCCAGTCCCGTCCCGATCGTCAGCACGCCCCACCGCTTCATGTCCTCGGATGCCGGTCGAGTAGTGGCGCAGCGAGCTCGTCGCGCTCTGCGTCGCGCGACGCAGGAACGGCGACCGACATCGAACGTTGAATAAGCTTCGAGGATGTCACGATACTCGAAGAGCAAAACTTAGGGCCCGCGCCCTCGTGGCGCCGGCCCCTTTTCCCGCCATCGCTCCTGCCGACGTTCGAAGAAGAGTGTCTCTTAAATATGGCGTGGCACGTCGCTCTAGTCGCCCATGGCCGCTCGCTCGAGCCGCGCTACGAAGGTATTGGTTCGATCTGTCATCAGTGTCTCCGTGTCGCAAGGCGGAACCGCCGAAGACCCTTCGGCGTTCCGTTGACATCATTGCGAGAGGAGAAATCGATTATGGGCTTCTTCACCAAAGACATCAAAACCATGGATGACCTTCTGATCCACGGTCTTCAGGACATCTACTACGCCGAGCAGCAAATCTTGAAAGCGCTGCCGAAGATGATCGAAAAGGCCACCAACCGCGACCTGGTTACCGGCCTCAAGAACCATCTGGAAGAGACCAATAAGCAGGTAGAGCGGCTCGAGAAGGCCTTCGCAAAGCTCGGCAAGGAGCCCAGCGGCACGAAGTGCCCGGCCATCGACGGCATCATCAAGGAAGCCGACGAGACCGCCGGCGAAATCCAAGACAAGGCGGTGCTGGACGCGGCCATCGTCGCCAACGCGCAGGCCGTCGAGCACTACGAGATGTGCCGCTACGGGACGTTGATCGCCTGGGCCGAAGAACTCGGCCATGACGAGATCGTGCGCTTCCTCACGACCAACCTGAACGAAGAGAAGGCGGCGAACACCAAGCTCAACACGGTCGCGCTGCGCAAGGGCGTCAACGCCAAGGCCTCCGACGCTGCCTGACGGCTGACCAACTTCAGAAGGGCCGGCTTCGCGTTAACGCGGGCCGGCCCTTTCGGCTGCGGGCGAGCTCCGACATGATCTCGCCTTGCGTCGCACGAACCAAGCCGCGACCGACACCGCCAGCCACGCCAGCGAGGCGCTCGCAAATGCGCCCGCGACGCTTCGTTCGACCAGTAGCCAGAACACTCCGGCGAACGCCAGCATCCCGAGCGCGCCGAGCGCCGCGCCGGCGGCGTCGAGCGCTGCGGCTTGTTGCCCTCGCCGCTTTCCGTCAAGTCCGGCCTCGCGCATGCGGCGGATCTCATGCTTCTCGATGAGAGTGGCGCTGGCGCAGAAGATCGCCGGTAGAGCAAGGAATAGGCCGCCGATCGAAGCCCCGTACCAACTGCTGACCAGGCCGGCGAGGACGGTCGCTGCGCCGCCCAGCGCGAAGCGGACCGCGTATTCGTGCCAGCGTCCTTCTCGCAGCGAGGACGGCGAGATTTCAATCGGCGCGCTCATGTCTGACCTCCCGCGGCCGCCCACAGGCCGAAGGCAGCTGCGAGCCACACGACGATCGACAGCAGCGTGGCCGGCAGCGCACGCATGCGCGCCCGGATCAAGAGCTGGCAGACGACCAAGCTGTAGATCCCGAGCGCGATCGCACCGGCCATCATCGAATGGGTTTGGACGGCTGCGTAGGATTCGCCGTGCTGATAGATCGCGATGCCTAGAGTGGCGAGCGCGACCGAGGGCGCGGCTCCGAACAGCCCGGCGAAGCTCTTCGGCCTGAGCACGTCTCCGAGCATCGCGAAGGCCGACACAACGGCGCCGCCTACCAGGAAGCGGACGACGTACTCGCTCATTTCGGTTTCTTCCATAGCTTTGAGAGCAGGCCTCCCGCGCCGTACACCGGATCCTTGCGCGGGACAGGCACCTTTGGAATCGTCTTCAGAGCTTTCGGACGGTCCTCGACCTGCGTGCACTCGTCGTAGGTGCCGACGCGCGGATAGGCGCCGACGACGAGGAAGTCCTCATCTGCGAACAGGCATTGGTGTCCCGTGCCCGCCGGCAGGATGGCGACATCGCCCGCCTTAAGCTTGAAGATCCGGCCTTTGCTTCCGCCGAAGCGTACACGTCCCCTACCCCGCGCGATGCCAAGCACCTCATGGATACGTGAATGGTAGTGAACGTAGTCGTAAATCCCGTCCCGCCAAGTTTCGCCCCAGCCGTTGGCCTCGAACAGGTCCTCCATGACGGCCGCCGGATCATGCCCGTCGCCGAGATCCACAGCGCCTCGGTAGATGACGAGAGGCCAGCGCGGATGGTTCGGGATGAGACCGTCGTCCTTGAAACGAGCCGTCTGAGGCTTTCTTGGCCGCGCTAGGTCAGGCGCCTCCTTCTTTCCGGGTCGGCGCAGACCGGTCGCGCGCTGCACGTATTCCTTCACGTCCTCAAGGATTGGCATTGTCATCCTCCTTCGGTGGCGACATCGGATAGCCGGTCCAGAGACGCAGTAACCGCTCCATGATGACTCCGAGCGCGAAGCCCGCGATCACGTCGCTCGCCCAGTGCGCCAGCACTATGACCCGCGTCAGGGAAAGGCCGACCGCCAAGGTACGGATTAGTCGCCGCAGCAGAGGCGGCAATGTGCCCGCAGCGGATGCCAGGGCGCCCATGTGGAGCGCGTGGCCGGACGGAAATGCGTCCTCGCGCTTGCCGGAAAACGAGACCCCGTGCAGATGACCGAGCACCGTCGTGCGATCCGGGCGGGTCTGGTCGAAAACCGATTTCATACCGTGAGGCGCCAGGGAGGCTGCGACTGTGACCAGGAGAGCGTGGTTGCCCACGCGCTGCAGCTGCTCCGATCTGCCCCTCGTCACGACCCAACCGGCGACGGCCAAAGCCAGGAGGATCTTTTCGTCGCCGCCCCACGTCAGGCCGCGCGAGACCCTCTCCGCGCAATGGTTGGTCTTACTCGCCACGGTCCGTGCAATGAGCACGTCAGGCTTGGTAGGTTTGACAGTGACCAGCGCCATCACGTCGATCCGTGACGGCGTCCGCGTAGTCGCGAACGCCTCGTTTGAATTGCCTTTGCCATCATAACGTCGGAGCAGGTTCCAAGTTCATCTGCCTGTCATGGAACCAATCGACCAGGCCAAGATTTGGAAAACGATGGGTACAGTCGGGAAGAAGCGGAAATCGCAATGGCTCGCATCTAGTGGAGCGCTGGTGCTCGCGACCGTTTTCCTCAGTTACCCGCTGATCGGCGGGAAGAATTCCGGCTCCGTCCACGCCAACTCCGGTGTGAGCACCGAGCAGGCCGCGGCCGATGTCGGCGCGAAAGTCCTTCCTACCGATCCTAAGCTCAAGATCGAGCCCAAGTAGCTACCGGCTTGTCGACCCTTGCCCCCTACGTCGGCGCACTTGCCGCCTTTCTCGCCTCCCTGTCCTACGTGCCGCAGGTCCGGAAGGCTTGGCCACGCGGATCCACGGACGACCTCTCTCTCGGCATGCTCACGGCACTCACGCTCGGCCTGACGCTCTGGATCGTCTACGGCGCCATTAAGGGAGTTTGGGTCATCGTCGGCTCCAACGTGGTCGGCGCCGCCCTCGCCGGTGCCGTCCTCGGCTGCAAGCTCCGCGACCTCAAGTGCCACTCGCACAAGCGAGGAACCAAGCCCTAGCAGGTCCGTTGGGGCTGGCTTTCGAGGATGCGAGCGATGTCAAAAAAGGACGAGCTCAGGTACGGGCCCGTGGGCGCCGAGGCGATCCACCTCTGCGTCGATATGCAGCGCATGTTCGCCGAGGACACGGATTGGAAGATGCCGTGGCTGCCCCGCGTCCTGCCGAACGTCGTGGCGATAACGGCCGCGCACCCGGCGCGCACGGTCTTCACCCGCTTCATTCCGGCGAGCGCTCCCGGCCACGGCGTCGGCATGTGGCGCCGCTACTATGAGCGCTGGAGCTCGATGACCATCGACGAGATCGGTTCCGACATGATCGATCTTGTACCGAATCTCGCCCGCTTCGTTCCACCTGCCCGCACTTTTGACAAGTACGTCTACTCGCCGTGGATCGGCAGCGACCTGCACGCGCAACTGCGCGCCGCCGGCGTCGACACCGTGATCGTCACGGGCGGCGAGACCGACGTCTGCGTGTTGGCGACCGTGCTGGGCGCGGTCGATTGGGGCTTTCGAGTCGTCCTCATGACCGACGCGATCTGCAGCTCCGCCGACGAGACCCACGACTCCATGATGACCATCTACGCGAACAGGTTCGGGCAGCAGGTGGAATGCGTGACGACGGAAACGCTCCTCGCCGCCTGGCCCGGCGGCACCCGCACGGGCCTTCTGCCATGAGCGAGTCCTATCTTGTGCAGATCCTGCTACCGAAGGAGACGGGCAAGGGAGAAAAGATCCCGAAGGATTGGTTCGACGGGCTTCTGAGAGAGCTGACCGACAAGTTCGGCGGCGCAACGAGCTTCATCCGAGCGCCCGGCGAAGGTCTGTGGCGAAGCGGCGGCGGCACCGAGCGCGACAATATCGCCGTCGTTGAGGTCACGACGGAGCTTCTCCTCCCGGACTACTGGCGCAAGCAGGTGCTGGATGCGGCTCTGATTGCGGCGGCCCAGGCCGTCGAACACTATGAAATCACCCGGTACGGCACACTGATCGCATGGGCCAAGATGCTCGGCCGCGATGATTGCGCCTCCGTCCTGCAGCAGAATCTCGATGAGGAGAAGGCGACGGACGAGAAGCTCAATACGATGGCGCTGCGCAGCGTGAACCGGAAAGCCGCCTAGTCCGTTGGCAGGATTGAAGTGGAGGGCCGCCCGGAAGGCGGCCCTTGTTTTGAGCAGGAAAGCATGAGCCTTGAAGTATTAAGGACATTGGCAGCCGCCATGACGATTATCGCTGCCGCCATGGTGGCGGCGAACTGGAACGCGCGCATCACCGTGTGCGGGTTCGCTCTCTTTATCGCCGCGTCTCTCGCATGGATCGCCGACGGGATAATGAACCGAAGAACTCGCTCATCATCCAGAACGCCGTTCTTCTTCTGATCAACGTACTGGCGTACGGCGCTGGCTACCGCGCGCCAGTAAGAAGCCGCCACATCTCAGCCTACGGATCACAGCCCTATAAAGGATCAGGCCTGCTTCCTGTCTGAAATACCGCCGCGCGAGCGCGGCTTCTCCGCCTCCGTCAAAGCGCCGATCGTCGTCTGCCCTTTCCTCGCGCAGGCGAGCATTTGTGCCCCGTGCCTGTCCGCCCATTCAGAGCCGTTTCTTTCTCCCGTTCGCCGGTTAGTTGACGGGGCGCGACCCCGGCCACTCGCGCCGTTCCTCGTCTCCGAGTGCGCGGCTTCATAAGCCGCCTTCTGCTTCGCGATCAGCTCGGCGCGCTGCGCCAAGCGACCTCCCGGTAGAGCAGCCAACCCGATTTGAACTTGCAGTCAACTTGAAGACAGCAACAATTCTCGGGCTCGACATGCCGCCAACGCTGCTGGGCCGCGCAGACGAGGTAATAGAATAACCGACTTCTGCTTCTGGCCGATTTTTTTGCAAAAGTCAGTTGAGATGAGACGGCAGGCGCGTGACCTGATCACCAGTCCGGCCTATGTGGTGATCAAGGCCGCGGACGAGTTCTCTCCCAGGCCGCAAAGATACATCGCGGCCGCCGTCGTGACACCCACCGTGGCATTCATGGCCGTGATTGTTAACAGATAGGCCGATATGTCCAACGAGCGCTCGGCGGCCGATTTAGGTTAGGCTTGAGGCGAGCACCGGTTCACAGCGTTCGCCGCCTTTGTGGCAGTAACTTGGAGATCGAGATGCGTGCTACAACTTCAAAGCTGTTGCTTATCACCATTCTGGCAAGTGGGGCCGGCGCCGCGTGGGGACAGTAGAGGGGAGGCGGAGCCTGCACGGTTGAATCCCTGAAGCTGGCGATCGAGCGATGTCTCGCGGAGCACTCGGCTCAATAATCAGGTGACGAGGTCACCAAAACTTTGGTTTGCCGACCATGCCAAACAGGCGAGAGGTCCGACATCTCGTATGTCGGGCCTCGTTTTCTTTGGAAGCACTATCTTTCAACTTGTAGTCACTACCGGAAAAAGGATCTTGTGCATCGTCTTCTAAAGGGTAACGAACACAGCGAACCGCGCGCGGGAAGGGATGAACATTGTTGCGCGCTAAGCTTGGAACTTCAAAACCTCTTGCTGGTTTTTCCCGGCATGGCGATGTTTTACTTTGATCTGCATGATAGCGACGGAGAGCTTCGTGACGACGAGGGGATCGACCGCCACGATTTGGCGACGGCGCGTCGTTTGGCAATCGAAGCACTGGGGCAGATCATCATCGATAATGGCTTCAAAGATCAGTACGGACTCAAGTCCGTCAAAATCCGCGACGCTCGCGGTGAAGTCTTACAAGTTTCCGCGAACGTGCGTGTCGCGCATTGAACGATGCCAACATTCGCGGCTCCGCGGAAGGGCGCAGGCCCGCCGAGTAAATCATCGCGCCTGATGATGGCGGGCTCCTATCAGATAAGGTTCTCTCCGCGCTGGAGCAGTTTCCCATAGGTGCCGCTTTCGTGCAGCTCGAACCGCGCACGCGCCGCGTCGTCAAAATCATCGACTAATTGGTCAAGGCGTCAAGGAAGAGCCGGGGCCCTGCGGAGCGTCACTCCCGCGCGGCCCTAGTCGTCAGAGCCGAATTGGCGCGACACCGCCGGCGGCCGCTCCGCCAAGCCGAGCCAGCGACGACTCAAATATTCGCCCGCCTTTGTCGTTCCCCTTGAGTCCTCGTGCCGGCCCCAGCTCAAATGAGGGATAAGCCGGGGCCTAGAGGTTACCTCGACGAGCCTCGAGGGCGTTGGGAAACTTGCAGCATGCATTACTTCTTGAGAATGCCGATGTCGGTGTTGCCCAAGCTCTTTATGGCGCGTTCGGCGGCGGGCGTATCCACCGCGTTGTCGTGGGAAGTTGGAGCCGGACTAACCGAGGAAGCATCCACGTCGCCGGTCGCTGCGTGGCTGAGCGCGTTGCCCACGTTGGGACTGGAGGAGCCCGCAGTGCCGCTTATGGTATGCCCGGTCGATAGGGTGCCGCCCGCATAACCTCTGGAGCCGGTGACCGCAGTTCCACTCGCCGCCGAGCCGCCATTGCTCGATCCACCTGTACTCTGGGCCAAGGCGAGCGAAGAGCCGCCAACGAGTAAGATCAAGGTAGCGGCGATGTGTTTCACAGATCGATCCTCTACTTGGATGACGGCTTAATGGGGTGCACCTCCGAAAGTTCCTAGGGGACCTCCCGCTCTCCAGGCCACCGCGTTGATGGTCGATCGCTCGCGGAAATCTTAGTGCGCCGGAGCCACGAGATGGCTTCGCTTGTACGGATAGCCCCGCACCGCCGAGCGATCCTTGCATCTCTTGTGAGGCAACTCAGACGTCGCAAATGCGGCAATGCCAGCTCGGGGTTGCCGGCCGACCGCCTCGACCGCGACCTCTATCTGGTGCTTGAAGATTTCGGCGCGCGCCGGTTGCGCGTGGCGCGAGACGGATCAGGCTGACACTGACCTTGAGGGCGCCCTGCAAAATCTACTATCATCGTCTTTTGCTTCGCGGTTTCCAGCCGCGACGCGGATGGCGTGCCTCGTGCTCCGTATAGCAAACCGAATTGCGTTCGCTTCCGCTGTTCGTGATCATCACCAGCATCGGCTGCCGGCGAAACTTGAAGCCGCGCTCCAAGATTTCCAGCACACCGCCGTCGGGATGTTCGTGGAGCTCGTCGACAAGGGCGAAGTGCGGACGCGGACCCGAGCCGTCGTCTCTCGCGACACCGGCCTGAAGAACGAATTCGTCTTCAGAAATGCGATGTTATGTTCCTTGCCTTCGCCGCCGCTGAATTGAGCTGCTGCTCGAGCGCCGGGGATTTCTTCAACCTCTTCACCGCATCAGCGAAGAGGATGCTGGCCTGCTCCTTTGTCGCACCGGCCGAGTAGACCTGCGCGCCTCGCCCGCCGCGGTCATGCCGCTGGCGAGCGGCGACTTGGCGTCATGCTCTCGGTTTCGCTGACGAACGTCGAATGTCTTGGGTATCTTGATTCAGCGCATAGCTATCCAATGCGGCAACTCCATTCAGTTGCCCAGGAGCGGAAAGGCCCAGTGACCACATCGCTTCTGTTGGACGCTAACCATGGCTGCTTCGTCCTTCATGCTCGTGCTGCTACTAGCTAGTAATCTTACGCAGTCTCTTGCCAGGACGCGGCTTGCGCCGACGGGTTCGCGGCGAGGCACCGGAAACGTGCGCGATCTCGTTGTGCGCTCCACCTGCATGGTCGAGGGCGAGCCTGATCATCTCCTTGTCCTGCACGGGCTGGCTTTGCCTTAGGAGTTGACCAACGAATGAGACCGTCAATCATAGCGACGTCACCAAGGACTCGGAGCCCGTGTAGAACCGCGCGTATCCAGGAAGCAGCGGCCGTTCACGCGCGAACCGCAGATCGCGCCTTACGCCCGACTATCGGTAGGTCGCGAGAAGGGCCCCGTAGTTGGAATTCTCGATCTCTGACCTTACGACGTGCTCGCGGCCAGCAATCACCGGGCAACCCTTCTTCTGGGTCGTCATGCTGTCTTCCCCTCCAAAACCTTCCTGACCAATTCCACGGCATCGCGCACGCCTAAACGGCGATAGACTTGAGCCCGATGGAATTCGACCGTGCGATGACCGATGCCAAGCCGGACGCCGATCTCCTTGTTCGATAGCTCTTCGGCGACGAGCTCGCAGACCTGCTTCTGTTTGCGCGTCAACGCCGTGACCGTCATTCTCCCCACCCACCTTTTGCGGCCAGCTCAAAACGGAGGAACGTTGACGCCTCAAGACAGTTGTCCAGATGGGAAGCCCCAGCGGAGGAAGTCCCATGAAGCCAATTCTGATCGAGAACGAATTGATGGCGGAACTGGAAAAGCGGTCGCGTATCCACGGCCTGCATCTGATCCGTCGAAAGGGCTGCGTCCCAAGCTGGGAACTGGGTGGCATGCGACCGAATGACATGGACGAACCGGCCGAGAAGAAGCTCCAGAGCACGGTCACTAAGATGCAGGACGAATTTGATATGGCCTAGTGAAGGCCATCCGGGAGGAGTGCAGTGCGGTGTTCAAAGCGTTCGTCTCCAAATCCGAGCTCGAGCGTATCGCGCTGCAAGAGATCCGGGGTTACGCGGGAGGAGAGAACGTCATTTCGGTGGAAGTCGAGCGAGATCCAGGCCCTGCCCCGCGGCATGGATTGGCGACTTCACGTCGCAGCATCCGAGAATGCCGATATACACCGCATTCATCAGGCTGCGCACACCACGACGCAACGCCTCAAGCGCCGATATGATCTTAGAGCAGATGATTAGCGGCAGCACTTGAACTTCCATCGCGCTTCCATCGGTCGCTTCTCCCTCGTCGCTTCCGAATTGCTTGCCGTCCGATCGGCGAACCCATGGAATGGGTGTGAAGCCTATTCGCGCTGGATGCTGGCCGGGACCTCACAACCGGGATATCCCGGCTCTCCGGCGGGGGGTACCAGACACGCGAATGCGCCGGCAGGCGCATTCCCGCACCGCGCACACATCACCGCGGAACGCGCCGATGAAGCACGAAGGACGACCCTACGCGAACCCGGA
Source organism: Bradyrhizobium sp. 215_C5_N1_1 (assembly GCF_052075935.1). Lineage (NCBI taxonomy): Bacteria > Pseudomonadati > Pseudomonadota > Alphaproteobacteria > Hyphomicrobiales > Nitrobacteraceae > Bradyrhizobium > Bradyrhizobium sp. 215_C5_N1_1. The sequence goes on from NZ_CP197228.1 coordinate 8,292,285, forward strand.
AGTGGCCGCGCGCAAACTCGTCGAGCTCGCAGCCAACGTCGAGGCCGTCCAGGATGGCCGCTTCTACATCGAGCGGATCAACGCGCCGTTCATGTTCAAGCTGAAGGGCAGTGGCAGCGTATCGCTCCGGCGGGGACCGCCTTGCGCGGTTCGATGGAGGATGAAGACATAGGCGTATGACTGATCATATGCCTATGCCGAAGGTTTCCCGACTTGAAGTCGTTTCGACGGGCGCTCGACGCCGTTGGACATTGCAAGAAAAGCAGCGGATCGTCACCGAGAGCTATGGCGGGCCGCGTCTGGTGTCGGTGACGGCACGACGCAACGGGCTGTCGACAAGCCAATTGTTCACGTGGCGCCGGTTGGCGCGCGACGGCAAGTTGAGCGGGGATACCGCGCCGGCGCTTGTTCCGGTTGAGATCACGCCTGGGGCGGCTCCGCTCTCGAGTGACGTGCCACAACCAGTGTCTTCACCGCCTGCGCAGCGTCCAAGGGCCGGCATTATCGAGATCGAGCTTGGCGAGGGCTGTCGCGTGCGCGTTGACCGGGACGTGGACACGGAGGCGCTGCAGCGGGTTCTTGAGCTTCTGAGACGGCGATGATCCCGATCCCGAGCGGCGTCAGGGTCTGGATTGCCACCGGCCACACCGACATGCGCCGCGGCATGCAAAGCCTGGCGCTTGCGGTCCAGGAGAGCCTGAAGCGCAATCCTCATGCTGGTGATCTCTACATCTTCCGCGGTCGCCGCGGCGATCTGGTCAAGATCCTCTGGCATGACGGGCTTGGCATGTCGCTCTACGCCAAGCGCCTGGATCGAGGCAAGTTCATCTGGCCGTCGGCGTCGGACGGCGCGGTATCAATCTCGGCGGCGCAGATGGCCTATATGCTGGAAGGAATCGACTGGCGGAATCCGCAGCTGAGCTGGCGGCCGCGGAGCGCGGGCTGAGCGCAAAATCCGCAGCTTTTTGCATTGTGGGGAGTCCCATCGCATCCAATCTGTGATTCACTGCGTCTCATGGATGCCGACCGCGACGCTGTTCCGGATGACATTGCCGCCCTGAAGAAGGCGCTGGCAGTCGAGCGCGCGAAGGGTTTGGAGATCGCCGCCGAACTCGCGGTCGCCCGCGCGAAAGCGTCGGAAGATGAAGCGCTGATCGCGCAGCAGAAGCTGCAGATCGCCAAGCTAAGGCATCAGATCTACGGCCAGCGGTCGGAGCGTTCGTCGCGCCTGATCGAGCAGTTGGCGCTGACGTTCGAGGAGCTGGAAGCCGACGCCACCGAGGACGAGCTCGCCTCGGAGCGGGCCGTGGCGAAGACGACGACGGTGCGCGGATTTACCCGCAAGCGCGCCGAGCGCCAGACCTTCCCCGAGCATTTGCCCCGGGAACGGGTGGTGGTTGATCCGCCGACGGCGTGCGAGTGCTGCGGTTCCAATCGCCTGCGCAAGCTTGGCGAGGATGTGACGCGCACGCTGGACGTGGTGCCGCGCCAGTGGAAGGTGATCGAGACGGTTCGGGAGAAGTTCTCCTGTCGCGACTGCGAAAAGATCAGCCAGGCACCTGCACCGTTCCATGCCGTCCCCCGGGGATGGGCTGGCCCGAGCCTCTTGGCGATGATCATGTTCGAGAAGTTCGGTCAGCATCAGCCTTTGAACCGCCAAGCCGAGCGCTATGTGCTGGAAGGCGTGCCAATAGCACTGTCGAGCATGGCAGATGCCGTTGGGGCGGTCTGTGCCTCGCTGGATCCCCTGCTGCGCCTGCTGGAAGCCCATGTCATGGGGGCCGAGCGCCTTCATGCCGATGACACGACCGTGCCGGTGCTGGCCAAGGGCAAAACCGATACGGGACGATGCTGGATCTACGTTCGGGACGACCGGCCGTTTGGGGGCACGGACCCGCCGGCGGCGATGTTCTATTACTCACGCGACCGCAAGGGCGAGCATCCTCAGGGGCATCTGGCCCGGTATGCCGGCATCCTGCAGGCCGACGCCTATGACGGGTATAACCAGCTCTATCTGGCGGGACGCCAGCCTGGACCGATCCGGGAGGCTGCCTGCTGGTCGCACGGACGGCGTCCGTTCTTTGCCATGGCCGACATCGAAGAGAATGCCCGGCGCAAGGCCACCGGCAAGAAGGAGATCCCGCTCTCGCCGATTGCGATCGAGGTCGTGAGGCGGATCGATGCGTTGTTCGAGATCGAACGCTCCATCAACGGCAGGAGCCCCAAAGGCCGTCTTCAGGTGCGGCAGGCGCTGAGCCGGCCTCTGGTCGAGGAGCTTCAAGTCTACATGCGGGAGCAGCTCGCCAAGCTGTCCCGGGGACACGACCTGGCCAAGGCGTTCAACTATATCCTGAAGCGTTGGGCGAGCTTCACCCTGTTCCTCGAGGAGGGGCGGGTATGCCTGTCCAACAATGCCGCAGAACGAGGCCTAAGAGGCATCGCCCTTGGACGGAAGTCCTGGCTGTTCTGCGGCTCTGATCGCGGAGGGCGGCGCGCGGCAGCTATGTACAGCCTCATCATCACCGCGAAAATGAACGGCATCGACCCGCAAGCCTGGCTGACCGACGTCCTCGCGCGGATCGCCGCCCATCCGTCGCATCGGCTTGACGAACTGCTGCCCTGGAATTGGACGCCGGCGTCAGCGAACTCCGCTCGAGCGGCATGACCACCCGCGTCAACAAGGTCCATCACGTCACCACCATCACCCGGGTCGCGAAAGACCTCGGCGAAGATGAAGATTGGCTACGAGACGTCGCCAACGAAATGGAGATCGAGGACGGCGCCATTTGGGTGTTCGGCGTTGGCGAAGACGGCGTTCAAGCGTTCACCGACTTCGGCATCGAGCGCCTCATCGAGCTCATCCAAATCTATAAAGAAAATCCGAGGTTGCTTAAGCGCTGGCCACCAGAATAATCCAATCAGGTCGCGGCCTACGCCGGATGCTTACGTGGCAGCGAGTTCGGCGCCGGGCTCAAACACGCGATCGAGCGCGGCTGGTTGTGGAAGCACGAAAGCGGCACCTACGTAAAGCTGATGCCGCCTGGTGAAGATCTGCTGACTCGAGAATAAGATATTGGTCGGCCGCCAACTGAGGCGCCTTACTTTTTAGGCGGCTGCAGTGTGCCCTCTATCAAATCCTGGAGGTCTGCCAATTGCATCGGGTCAACGTCATCGCATCGGACACATTGAAGTTTGCGGACGCCGTTTGGCCCGATCAGCAGGTGCATGGGCTTATTGCATAGCGGGCAGCGGGGCGGGTCCGGAGCCATAGAAGTGCTCCTCGATCAGGCGGGAGCGCGACACTCTCAGTCACCGGCAAGTGCCCAGGACGGAACGATGATGAGGGAACTAAATTCCAGTTCCATTCGAGAGTCGAGTTAAATCGCGGAGGTCCGCGGTCCTGGCGGCTCGTTAAGTAAGCAGAGGCAGTCTTGGTTTCGGGACGGGGCCGTGGGGACATACGCGGCCTTGTGCTTGGGGTGAAGGCCGGCCAGCTTAGTCCCGGTGATTCTCGAGAAAGAGCGCCGGGCCTTTTATTTGCGCGGCTTGCACAATATTTTGGCGAGCCTACTAAGCGGTTGTTTGCTTCAGTGATACGGGTTCTTGGAGCGACACCTCATCCGCGAGCCTCGTGCCATCCATCCGCGAGCCCCTGCTTGGCTATGCCAGCAGGGGCTTTGCCTTTCGCATTGTCGCGGGCAACCCCTATGCCTCTTTTTACCTACAAGCTCATTGATACGCATTTCGTTTCGGACTTCGGAGCGCATGATTTGCCTAGCGAAACTGAAGCCCAAATAGAGGCCATCAAGCTCGCTCGTTCGTTACGCGAGACCCGACCCGAACTAGTGGGCAAAGGGTACTCCATCATTGTAATCGATGATGACGACGCCGCCATTTGCGTCATTCCGCTCGACGCTGCTTGGTGACGGTGGTACGCGCCACTTCTGTAATGGGCCCGATGATGTCAAGCCTCCCGAGTGAATGTCACGCCGCCGAGCTCATGCTTCTGTCCGTGGTCAACGCCTGGCCGCCACATCATGCTGTCAGAGAGAGCGGTAAGCCTATCTAGATACGCGTGGTCCATCAGAAGACGGCCACTGGGCGTGTAACGGCTTCACCGGATCCACCGTCCCGGCGACGGGACTTCGGGCACCAGGCTCAGTTCAGCCCGGTTGCATTCCAACTCTTCTCCTCGTGTTCTATGCTGCGATCGGGCCGCGTCGGTCCATCGGTAGGTTGTGCCGTCGACCCAGATTCGATGCAGGATCACTGCGAGCTTGCGTGCCAAGGCGACTTTTGCGCGCTTCGAGCCTCGCCGCTTGGCGACGTCCATCCCCCAGCGCTTAAGTTTGAGAATCGCGTGATGCGCGATAGCAGAACGTTGGCGGCTTCATACAACGCTGTGCGAACCGTTTCGTCGCCGGCCAGCGTGACCCCGCCTGTGACGTCCTTTTCTCCCGATTGGTACTTCTTTGGCGTGAGCCCGAACAGCGCGCCCGCTGCCTTCGATTTTACGATGCGATGAGGGTCATCAATCGCCGATTTGTAAGTAATTGCCACCAGGGGACCAACGCCTGGTACTGTCATCAGCCGGCGACAAACTACATTGTCACGCACAATTGCCAGCACAGTCTTGTGTAGCCTTCCGTACTCGACCTTCAAGGCCGATCGGGCCGAAAGCATCGCTGTGGCAATGCGCTCCAATGTCGCTTGCCCCGCAACCAACTCTCGGATCCGCGCTTCGAAATTCCTTCGCGTCACCGGGCCAACCTTCAGACCGAAGCCACGCAAAATCCCCCGGATACTTAATTCCACATCGATCAGCCGTCCGAGAAGCTGTTTGCGTGCGATCAGGAGTGCCCGGATCTCTTGAGCCCCTATCGACTTTGCGTGCACCGCGCGGAACCATCCCATCCGGATCAACTGGGCAATTCCGCGTGCATCCTTGCGATCCGTCTTCACTGTCATCGCCGACAATGCTGCCTTCACATGCCGTGTTTCCAGCAGAACCGTCTCGAATCCTGCTCTTTGCAGCCCCGCATGCAGCCATTGCGACAGTGGCCCAGCCTCCAGCCCGATCCGATTCACTGCAAAGCCAAGCGTCTCGAAAAATTCGACTAAGGCGTCGGGTTCGCTTGCGACCTTCGCCTCCTTCAGGATCTTACCCTGGGAATCCACAACGCATACGCTCGACAGTTCCAACGACACGTCAATTCCGGCATAATTCTCCACGGCTGTCCTCCGTCTCCAGATGCTTGGGGCCGACTCAAGTCGTGACCCGTTTCATCATCTATCGGGGGACAGCCACCATCATCCCCCCTTGCTCGGAGCCGGGCCCATTACGGCATCTAGGGGACCGCAACGTTCTCCATAGGTCTCTGGGATCAAATGTCCCGGCGGAAAATCTGGCCCCGCTCGGCCGCGAGCGCGAGCTCCGTCCATTCGCTCGCAAGCTTCAGCCAGCCTTCTCGATCGACCTGGTCGAGGCTCCGAGCCGCCTCCTCGCGACACGCCGTCGCCTCCTTGAAAAATTGCTGAGCGGAGGCGGCCATCTTATCGTAGTGTGACAACTTCCCGGGTAGCTTGGTCTTCATCGATGCCTCGGCGCATAACCATGCAACACAGACGGTTCGGAAAACCCGTGGAATTGCCACTTGTTCCCGCACCAATAAGTACGGCCAGCGCCTGCTCTTCCGAAAAGCGGCTGCGCTTCATGCTCTGGTCCTTGTCTTGGGCCAGAACGAACTTCAAGCTGGATTAAGCCCGCGGGGCAAGGTCAGCGGTTACGAGCCCCATGGTCGCAGAACATTCGGCTCGGACGCGAGAAAGGTACAAATCCCGGACCCACAACAAACGCCTCCCTAGAGTTGCCCCGCTCGTAATATCCCTGTGTCTTTGAGAGGGCGCCAACGGTGCCGTGACTCAGGAAATCCTAACTCGGGCGTTGGGGATCCGCTTGCCGGCACTTGTCCACTGCCAGCGTCGCCGCGCGTCAGCCGCGCGATATGGACATCCCCGCGAGAAGCGGAGCGTACGCGGAGAGCCTGAGGGATACGAACTCCATGAAGAGCCGCACGCGCTTCGTCTTGCGTGTCTCCCCCTGTGTGAGAAGCCAGAGCGTTCCGTACATGTGCAGGTCGGTGCCCGGCACCCTCACCAGTAGGGGGTCGGCATCGCCAACGAAACACGGCAGTGTCGTCAACCCGAGCCCTTGCCGTACAGCAACGATCTGCGACTCGGCGTCAGTGGTCCTGAATGGAACCCCCGTGGTGCGAACCTCACCCTCGCTGGCCCAGTCCGGGATTCCATGAATGCTGATGACGATCCACCGGACGGGATCGGGCGCGCCCGCACGCCACGCGGCCAGTCGATCGCGGGACATGTAAACGCCGCCGAACAGCTCCGGTCCCTTCAGGCCGTGAAGATTGAGCGGCAGGGTTTTGCGGTCGTAGACGACGCGGATCGCGACGTCGGCCTCCCGGTTGGTCAGATTTGCCAGCTCGCCGAACGACAGGATGTCCATCTCGATGTCCGGATGCAGACGCGCGAAATCGGCGAAATCAGGCATGAGCAGGTGTGTCGCAAGCGGCGGTGCCAGCGTCACCCGCAGAAGCCCGCGCACGCCCTGGTCGCGGCCGAAGACACGCGTCTCCAGCAGGTGCGACGACGCTTCCATCTGGTCCGCGAGCTCGAGGACCTCCTCCCCAGCCCCCGTCAGGCGGTAGCCCGAAGGCAGCTTCTCGAACATGAGCGCCCCGAGCCGTTCCTCCAGCTGAGCGACCCGTCGCAGCACGGTCGAATGGTTCACCCCGAGGCGCTCGGCGGCGGCCCGCACCGAGCCTCCGCGCGCGACGGCAAGAAAGTAGCGAACGTCGTCCCAGTCGATCATGGTGCAATCCGGCACCGCTGGGGTGCGCCTTCCAGAGCCCGTCCAATACATCGAACAGCATCTCGTATGTGGGTAGCACGGGCGGTCATTACAGCCCAAGCCGGCAAGCGCAGCCCAATTCCGAACGGCGGACGCCAATCGTCGCGGCTGGCGCCAGCCGTCCAGCCGGATCGATTTCGCACCACCGATGTGCGCGCTTCCGCACTCAACGCCTGACGACGACGGACCTATGTCGAGTTCCTCGGGGGCCTCCCCCGAACGACCAAAGACGGAGTCTCAAAGGAGAAGTCATGGGAAAGCTTGAAGGTAAGGTTGCAGTCATCACGGGTGGATCGAGCGGCATGGCGCTGGCGAGCGCCCAGCGGTTCGTTGAAGAAGGCGCCTATGTTTTCATCACGGGCCGGAAACAGGAGGCGCTGGACCAGGCCGTCAAGCTGATCGGCCGGAACGTGACCGGCGTGCGCGGCGACGCGGCCAATCTCGACGACCTCGACCGTCTGTTCGACACGGTCAAGCGGGAACAGGGCAGGATCGACATCCTGTACGCGAGCGCTGGCACGGGCGAAGCCGTCCCACTGGGCGAGATTACCGAGCAGCATTTCGACGCGACCTTCGGCCTGAATACGCGCGGCACGCTGTTTACGGTCCCGAAGGCGTTGCCGCTGTTAAACGACGGCGGATCGATCTTGATGACCGGGTCAGTTGCTTCGATCAAAGGTTTTCCCGGTTACAGTGTGTATGCGGCGAGCAAGGCGGCGCTGCACGCATTCGCACGCGGGTGGCTCAACGAACTCAAGGGCAGGAATATCCGGGTGAACGTGCTGCACCCAGGGCCGATCGCCACACCGATGCAGGACCAGGTTCTCACCGAGGAAGCGACGCGGATGTTCGAATCCCTGATCCCGAGGGGAAAGATGGGTCGTCCCGAGGAAATTGCGGCAGCCGCGCTATTTCTTGCTTCAGACGATTCGAGCTTCGTGAACGGGGTGGAGTTGTCCGTCGACGGCGGCTTCTCGGCCATCTGAATTCGCGCCGAGCCGAAAACGGAGAGATACGATGAGCACCGAAGAGAATGTCAAGCTTGTGAAGAATTTCTTTGCCGCCATGGGCAGCAACAACGCGCGCGATCTGCTGGCGTTGGCTGCAGAAGATATCGAGTGGATCATTCCGGGCGAATGCTGGCCGCTTGCAGGCACGCACCGCGGGCACGCGGAGTTGGCGGCTGTTCTCAAGAAGGCGTCCGAAGAGGTGGAAACGCAATACCCGAAGCCCCCCGAATTCGTAGCGCAGGGAGACAGGGTTATGGTCGTCGGCGTTGCTACGGGAAAAATCAAAGCCACAAACAGGCCGTTCAAGGACGAGTGGGTCTTCGACATTACCGTTCGAGACGGCAAAGTCGTCCACATCCGGGAATACGTCGACACGCAAGCATTGGCGCGGGCCTCGCAGATCGACGCAAGGACCTAGTCAAGTTCGACGGGTGAATTGCGATCGCATCTCCTGATTTATGCCGCTTATACGAATGGACCCTATCTATGAATTCCGCTCTAAACGATCAGTCGCTTGATCAGATCTTCCGCTCCGCTCGCACCCCCAACGGATGGGCAGATCGTCCAGTAGGGGACGATCTGGTACGCGAGATTTATGACCTACTGAAATGGGGCCCGACCTCTGCGAACAGTAGCCCCGCGCGGTTTGTCTGGGTGCGTAGCCCAGATGGAAAGGCAACGCTCGCCGGGCTCGCTGCGGAACCGAATAAGCCGAAGATTCCGAAGGCTTCTGTCACGGTCATTATCGGCCACGATTTGGATTTCGCCGGCGAGCTGCCAAAGCTTTTGCCTCACGCTGCCGAGGTCATGCAGAAATACTTTGCGGCACCAGACGTGGCCGAGGTGACGGCAATGCGAAACGGAACGCTGCAGGCCGCTTACCTCATCGTCGCTGCGCGGGCGTTGGGACTGGACTGCGGACCCATGTCCGGCTTCGACAACGCCGGCGTGGATGAGGCGTTCTTCTCAGGCACGCGGATTCGGTCGAACTTCATTTGCAGCATTGGCCACGGCGATCCAGCTTCCGTGTTTCCGCGCAATCCTCGCCTTAGTTTTGAGGAGGCCGGCCGCTGGGCCTAAGTCCAGGCTTCGGAGCGAACAGTCAAAGCGCTGGCCGTCTGTGGCCATCGGTTCGGGGTCGGCGGTGAATGAGCCGTAGATCGCCGCCTCGCAGGCCGCGCGCTCGTCGAATTCCCAACCGCAATGGAGATCCCGATGTACGACCAATCCAAGCTATCCGAGTTGATCCGGTTCGCACGTTTAGACGCGGGCGCCACCGTCATCGACGTTTACCCAGGCGACGGCGACTGGACCCGTCTCTTCTCCGACGTCGTGGGACCCGAAGGACGGGTCTACAGCTTCGTGCCGGCCGAAGTCGCCCACTTCAAGAACGATCCGGTCGGCCGCATGCGAACGCTTGCGAAGGAGCCGGGCCGAGAGAACGTCGAAGCCGTCTCGGCGGACCTAGTCGCGATGCCGGAGGCCACGCAACCAGCCGATGTCCTGTGGCTGCATCTGTTCTACCACGATCTCCACACTGCGCTGATCCAGGCCAGGGGTGCGACAGCGGCCCAATTCAATCGATCTGCCTACGAGCGGCTGAAGCCCGGTGGGTCCTACGTCATCGTAGACCACGCCGCCGCCGTCGGGGCGGGCACGAGCGACGCCCAGTCGCTGCATCGGATTGATCCTGCATCCGTTCGCGAGGAGGTGGAGGCGGCCGGCTTCGTACTGGACGCGGAAAGCACCATGCTCGCGAACAAGGGCGATCCGCACTCGATCAAGGTGTTCGATCCCTCGATCAAGGGCGAGACCGATCGCTTCGCCTATCGGTTCGTGAAGCCCTGACAGGTCCCCGCGCCAACTTTATGTCGACCTCGAAGTGCAGATCACCGCCGCAGAGCCGGCGACTGATCGTCTGACCACTTCACTTCGCAGACCTGTCCTATTTCCACGCCATCGTCGCCGATTTCCGCACGCGCATTCGGCACCGCTTTTCCAAGCCAAGATATTCGGCTTTGATGAGCCCGCACTTCAGTCGGTCCAGAGCCGTGCGGGGAACAGGACGACTATCAAAAAACACGCGAAACAGTCGATCGGAAAGCGAGCATCAGAACGTGTAAAGCAGCCCGTTTGTCAGAACAAAATCCGACCCGCTCGCTAAGTCTATGAAAAGGCTGGAGCGGGTGAAGGGAATCGAACCCTCGTATTCAGCTTGGAAGGCTGACGCTCTACCGTTGAACTACGCCCGCGAGGATGATGTATGATGAGCATGATGGAATACGTTCGCCGCACCGACGAGACGATCGTCGAGGGCAAGATTGACGTCTATTTCCAGGACGCCGAACTCTTCGGCGAGCTCGTTGACCGCGCGGAATACCAGCGCCGGCTCGCCGTCGAACTGGCTCCTCGGACCGACACCGCGGTCGGCCGCTTCATAAACAGTCGTGGGCAAGGAGCGAAAGTGACGTGAAGCTGTTCGGCCAAAATAACCACGTAGTCGCCAACACCGGTCCCCTTGCTCGGGCCGCGCGATCGGCTGGCATCGAGGTGGATGACATTTCCTTCCCGTAGGTGGCGGCGCCCGCCCGGCCAATTGGCCGAACCTTTGTCTACGGCTCTGTGGCCTTCGTGCGGGCGTTGCGAAATGTCGCCGGCTGGGGTGAGCAAATAGCTTGGACGAAAGATGCCCTCTGCGCCGCGAAATGGCGAGACGCATATGCCGAGCGCTATATCGGGTCCGGTGGTAGGGCATTGCCTACCTCAGATGTTGCAGGGGCTTTGCCGGCAGCCGTGCGCCCGCTCTATGGCGACAAGGCATTCCCTGGTGGAATCTATAGCCCTACAACGTGGGTTGATCCAGCGGCGCCCGGAGAGGCTTGGGTTGCGCCTATCGTGCCGATTGAACGAGAGGTGAGAGTTTGGTTTGTGGGCGGGAAACCGAGGGGCCTTACAGGCGTGGTGCTAGGTAGTCGAGAAACTGGAAAAAGCCGTAGAGGGCGAGCGCGGTCACAGCCGCGAAAGCAACAATCATCGTCGCCCATTCGCGTTTGGAAAATAGATCGAAGTCGAACATAAAGAGCCCCGCTAGGAATCCAGCGCCGAATGTGAAGCCGTCCTACTGACTGCCTTGCTCTTCCGGTGGAGACGATGAATGAGGGCCTTCGCGTCCGTCGCCTGTGCGATCAGGACTGCAATTCCGTCCAGCGTTTGTCGGTCGTTGATTCCGAGCGACAGGCGCCGATACCGGGCGATCTTGTCCTCGTACTGAATGCACTTCTCACACATGGCTTCCGCTCGGCATAGAGGGCGGGAGTATGGAGCACTCTCAGTTACCGATAGGCGCCTCGGACGGGCGGTGATTTTGAGACCATAGACCCGAACTTGGGTTCCCGACAGAAGGAACACAGCCCGCCAACGGAGGCGGCCTCAATGCCTGCGCCGTTCGACCTCGAATGTAAATTTGAGCTGGAGCACCGGACCGCCGTCGTCCCGGACTTCAATCGACATCTGGTGGCTGCCGTCCCCTGGGGTCCGGACGGCATCTCGGGCCATATCGGCAAGCGAGCGCGCCGCCTCTTCCTGCACCTTCTCTATGGTTGAGAGTTCCAGACCTTCCTCATCCGAGAAAATCTCGTCACCCTCTCTGATGTCAAAATAGTACCGTCTCATCAGACCAGAACGACGCCAACCTCAAATTGTTTCTTTCGTAAAACAGGCCACACCCAAATCAAACTAGGCGACTGATGCCGGAAGCAGGCCGGTACCCTACCTCTGCTCATTCCTCGCGAGAGAAGCCAGTCTATCCAGTTGGCCAGCCAAACCCACATAAGTTCGGGCGATGTTTTTCAGGACATCGGCTCGATCTTTGGAAATGCCGCTCGCGCCAGAAAGTCTCTTGTAGAGATCAGCATGTTTTCGGCACTCAGCAATGTTGATCACTGGCTCTGCCTTCTGTTGGCCGTGCGGGTCACAGGAGCGCCTTCCCCGCTGGCTTGCCTTCTACCATGTTAGGCCCCGTTAAAATCAGTCTTGTGACACCGGTTAAATACGGAAGCGCCCCTTCAGTTTGGAAAAGGAACCACAAGGGCGGCTGATGTTTGAGTCGTCGCTGGCTCGCCGCCAGAGCTGGCGGAGCGGCCTCGGCCTACCCCCTAGACCCCTGCAGCCGGGGCCGTCTCTCCTCCTTTGTCGTATCGGAGTCGCGTATGCGTTCCTCGCCCTCGATCGTGCCGGCCGACCGCCCCGACCGCGATATCTATCTGGTGCTTGAAGACTTCGGCGCGCGTGCCGGTTGCGCCTGGCGCGAGACGGATGAGGCTGACACCGACCTCGAGACGGTCCTGCAAAATCTCCTGTCTGGCCAGTACGCCTATCCAGTGCGAATTGTATCCTTCAATCCCGTCGAGGGATGGTCGCGGGATGTGACCTCCGACGTCGCCGACGCACTGGCCCAGCGCGCAGCCGACACCGACGCCGAGATCGCGTCTGCACTGCAAGCCTTCATCACGGCCAACGCCACAAGGCGCTTCGACATGCAGCTAGCGCTGCCCTTGCGCGGGATCGCCTAATGCCCAGCGAGGAAAAGGCCGCCGGTGGAATGACCACGACCTGCACCAACTGCGACAACCTCGGCTGGGTTTGCGAGAACCACCCGGACCGCCCTTGGGATGGACCACGCGCCTGCGCCTGTGGCGGCGCTGGCGCGCCCTGCTCGGCCTGCAACGCTACTGCAGGTGAAGTGCCGCGCATGCCGGAAGGCTTTCGGGTGGAGGTCGACAAGGACGGCTGGCGGCACTGAGAGGCCGCCCGCGCGGCTAGGCTCTCCTCGTTTTTCTCGTCGCGGTCTTCTTCTTGAGAATGCCGATATCGGTGTTGCCCAAATTCTTTATGGCGCGTTCGGCGGCGGGCGTATCCACCGCGTTGTCGTGGGAAGTTGGAGCCGGACTAACAGAGGAAGCATCCACGTCGCCGGTCGCCGCGTGGCTGAGCGCGTTGCCCACGTTGGGACTGGAGGAGCCCGCAGTGCCGCTTATGGTATGCCCGGTCGATAGGGTGCCGCCAGCATAACCTTTGGAGCCGGTGGCCGCAGTTCCACTCGTTGCCGAGCCGCTACTGCTCGATCCACCCGTACTCTGGGCCAATGCGAGCGACGAGCCGCCAACGAGTAAGATCAAGATAACGGCGATGTGGTTCACAGAGCGGTCCTCTACTTGAATAACCGCTCAATGAGTTGCACCTCCGAAAGTTCCTAGGGGTCCACCACTCTCCAGGCCACCCACGTTGATGGTGGATCACTCGCCGAAATCTTGGTGCGCCGGAGTGCCACGAGGTGGCTTCGCTTGTATGGAAATGCGGGATCTTCCAGAGGAGCCTGGACCGCGCTACACGGCCCGCGAATACTCTCGGAAGAACATCGAAGCTATGGTTGATGACGCGCTAGGCCCGCTCTCCTCCATCCCACGTCGCCGCAAAAATCGGCGTGCATCCACTGCATCGCTGAGGTTTTTGGAATCGGGGGACTTCCGCCGAGCCAGGAACATCGTGGCTTTTGCCAAGTTTTCCCGATGCCCTCAACTCGTGAGGGCATACTTGGAGGCCCCGGCTCATGCCCCATTTGGGCCGGGGCCTTTTTGACGAGACCTGTTGACCAACCTGTTGGCCTAGCCGCAATGCCCCTCGATCCAGCGGCTGGCCCGTTCTCTGACTGACCGCCCTCCCGCCGCCGCGCCGACAATCCGCATGAGGAGACTTGGCACATCTATTCCGGCGAGGTCCGCGTCGGGACCATCGGCGTGCGCGCCGGCGTGCCTGTGCATGCCGAACACCACCACACCCTAACTGGGAGAAGCCCGAAAGCGGAGGCATTGTGCTCGCTAGTGATCAAGTACAGTCGCCTCATAATCGTGATAGCCATTCAGATCGCAACAATCTAAGCTAGAAGTTGCAAGCGACAAAGTCACTGAGTCAACGCGCGACGCGCGCGGTTTATGAGCCGAGCCGACCAACGCACCTCGTTGGTTGATACGCAATACGCTGCATCACGGTTGAAGAACGGAATAACGTCGCTGTTGGCCCCTCGCCGGTATCATAGCGAGACGTGGGTGACACCCTGAGGATGTAAGCTATTCCAGTACTAACAGGAACAGGAAACACGAGGCAATACATTGGAAGTACCCAAGCGGAGCCGTAGAGTTGTAAAAGCAAGAGTTGTAAAACCTGGACTCGATCAGAATATGCGCACGATCGCTGAACACGACGCGGTATGGCGGGACCAGCTCGCCGAACTAAATGAACGGCACGTTGTTGAGTGCGGGATGAGCGAGCTCCTTGACCCAGCGGAGAAGTTGCGCAGGAAGTGGAATTAGCAGGCTAGTGGCCGATACCCACCTCCAGAACTTCTAAGCGACCGCGTCGAGCAGGCGATGCGCAACGAATGGTAGTTAGCGCGCACGCCTCGGTCGAGCTGTCTAGCCCGCCTGTTTAGACTTCATCGCCAGCTCAACCTCATCAGCAAGCCTACTTAGATGTATGTGCAGCCTATCGTAAAGGTCGCGTTTGATCCGGTCCGTCGCGAGATCCCGGATCAGGGCGGCTTCGGCTGCGTCACGCCGAAGCTTTTCAATTGAAGCCTGAAAATCCTTCATTTCGGCAAGCCGGGAGATCGCGCCCAATCATCCAGATGGATCGCAATGTCGGCTTGCCGCGCCTTTACGGAAAGGGCTTCTCGCTCGGGACCTCGCGGAAGCTGGGTGACCTGCTGTTCAAGACGCTCGGACCAAGCCGCCAGCCGGTCCTTAAGCGCTAACTGATGTCTGAAACGTCGCCGCTGAAACATGGCGTGCTCCCTTGTTGGATTGGGCGGGAGCGCAGAGAGGCGATCTCATCACCGATAGAAGCCACGGATCGGGCGGTGACAGGAGTTAACGCTGTGAGGCGGGGCAGTTCTTATAATTCGTCGCTGCGTCGCAGCACTAAATTTAGCTATGTGCTCGCCTGCGGGAACGTGCTGTGCGCGACGGGTTGCTCGAAATAGGCCAGCACGAAATTCAAATTAGAACTGAGGCGGCAACCACGGGGCCGCAAAAAAAGCTCCGGCTCCAGCCTTGGCAGAAGCTGGAGCCGTGCTGTCACGTAGCTTCCGACCTCCGGGGTAAAGGCCAGAAGCGACTCGAAAATGCTCCATGCCTGAGAAGGTTCCTGAACCGGTTCTCAGCCGCTCGTTAAGTAAACACGAGCAGTCTCGGTTTCGGGACGGGGCCGTGTTGGGAGAACGCGCGCTCTTGTGCTTGGGGTGAAGGCCCGCCAGCTCAGCCAGCCCCAGGCGGGCCTTCCCTCATCCCGGGTTAAGCAAGCGGCCCACTTGTGAAATAGTTCATCTTGCAGGCCGAAAACGCCGGGGCTGGCTCCATACTCCACTTAGATCTTTTAGATCTTTTATCCGGCATTTTTTGACACGGCGCGGGCCGCAGCGAGAAAATCGCCGCCTTCGTTTCTTTGGGATCGCCAGCGGTGAGTCAGAGGCCTCTTATTGGCATCCCGCAAACTGAACCATCCTAGGTCTCGTGCGTAAAATGTGTATCCGAGGTTTTTGTTAGTCCCACCTCGGGGCTGGAAATGAACACCGCCGCCGGGACAATGTATTAGAGCCCGGCGGCGTATTTACGGCTCCCACTAGAGTGAGGCACTGATGTCTGACGACGACCCACTCAAGCAGGAAACGGACGCTCTTCAGCAGATGATAGAGGATGAGCGTAAACTTTTGTCTGCCTTCGAAGAGCTCGTTACGGGCAAGGTTGCGCGAGGCGTGCCCAGAGAGCGCACCTCCGCCCTAGTTACAGAGATAATCCCCGACGTTCGGGAGACCCAAGCTCGAAATCGACGCCCCACGTTTAGGGTTCGTCTAAGGCGTCCGACGATCCCTAGCTGATTGCCCGCCATGGTGAGCGTCGCCGTGCGCGCCATCGCCCTCGCGGTCCGTTTCCTATTTGATGCAGCGTTCGAGCATCGCGTCACGCCGGGCAACCGCCTTGCCAACCTCGCGCAGCGTGAACGCGAAGCCGACCAACGCCGCCAGATTGATAATCAAGATGGCGAGCAGGAACGGTGTTGCCCGCATGGTTTCGACAACCTGCTTGGCGATGTCGCGCATGGTCTAAGTGTATTGCCCGCCCGCGCTGGTGCTGCCTGCGATGCCTGGTGCGCGACAGCGAGGCCGTGCGGCTTGTCGGCCAGAGCCTTGGCTGCTTCCGTTCATGCGGCAGGCCGCGTCGAACAGATCCGGGCCGATCGCGCCTGGCTCGAATGGCGCGACGAAGATGCCGGCGGGGGTGGGGGCAATGTGCCGAAAGCGGACGCATTGTGCTCTCTTTGAGTTTTGTCGAGTTTAAGCCATAGCCGACGTGGTGAGAGCGTAGCCGACGTCCTGACTACTCGCAGCGGACCTTAGTCGTCGCCGGCTCAACGTCCGATATGCATTTTAGTTTGAAGGACCGCAGGTAAGTGACGCGATCTGCCCGGATGCATCGAAAGTTAATAAGGCGCTCACGACACCCTCGCGTGTGACATACGAGATTACTGTTCCATCCCCTGATAGCTGCAGGTTGTCTAGATGGGACGCGGGACGCTTCCTAAGGCGGTCATCCCAGTAAGCACGCAAGCTGTCTGTGCTGGTGATAATTTTTATGCCTTCGCAGCTGCAGTGAACCACCGCGTCTTCGGCATACATTGCCAAGATAGTTTCAATGTCTCCAGCGCGGTAGGCATCAAGCCAGGCAACGGCAGCGGCCATCGGGTCAAAGGACATATTCCTACCTCCCTGCCGTGTTCTCGTTCGTCGCAGCGAGTAGGGAGAAATTGCCAGTTGTTCCCGGGATTGTCACCTCCTCTTAGTTGGTCGAGGATAAAAGGCAGGTCGGTTCGGTCTGGCCAATGCTTCTGCAAAGAGCAAGAAAGACGACGGGTCGCCTTCGAGCATCCGCGGCCGGTGGGTCATAGACCGCTACTAGCGGCGCAAGCCTTCCAAGGACCACGGCAGATGAAGCTACGCCTAATGACCTGAAACGGACGTTATATAGAGCTGTGATCACGCGTGACAAAGTTGCAGGCGCTGATCGTTCATCAACATGAACTGTTCACTTGTGAATTGCCACTTTTGCCCTGCATCTTGCGGGGCCGTTTTTTCTTGGGTGAATTAACAAAGGTTGATTGACGAAACCGGCTAACTGCACCAACCTGATCGTGTCGGGTGGGCTCTCCAAAGCTTCCTGACGCGCTCGAAATGGAACAGCTACTTTCAAAAGCCCCGCTTAAGCGGGGCTTTTTTTTGCGCTCTGCGCTCCTCTTCGAGCACCAGATAGTGGCCGTCTCTCCCCCGTTATTGTATCGGAGCAGCGTATGCGTTCTTCGCCCTCGATCGGATGTCGCGATCGAGGCGGTCGGCCGGCACGGACATGCAGTTGGCCCTGCCCTTGCGCGGGATCGCCTGACGCGCAACGCAGGTGAGCGAAAACAATCGAGTCAATGGCCCGGCGCTGACTGGGCTGTTGACGGTCGACGCTTTGGCAGCCCGTGGTATCGCAAAGAGATGCCGAGCTGATGCGCTTTGACAGCCACCGACGAGACGCCTCGGTTCAATTCAGCGGCTATCTCGTCGCGGCGGTGATTCCCGGCCATCGCCTTGAGCTTCTCAAGGTCATCTGAGGTCCACGGGCGAACAGAATTGGCCATTACCGATCCTCCGAAGCGAAATTTGGCCCGATACACAATTTCCGCCGGGACCAAAAGTTTCATTGGGACGCGCCCGCAGACCGTGCGCAAACGGCTGCCACCTCGTCAGCCTAGACACGAGAAAACCCGCCACAGTTGCCTGGCGGGTTTCTCGGAACGCCTGATCTCCCAACTAGGCGCCGGCGGTTTCGCGCCAGTTCGGCTCTGACAAACTAAAGGCCCCGCGGAGCGTCACTCCGCGGGGCCCCGCCTCTTAAAAACCTACACGCTTTGACCGATTAGTCGATGATTTTGACGACGCGGCGCGTGCGCGGTTCGACGATGACGCGGCGATCATTCACCACCGCGTAGCGATACTCGGTGTAGTTCGGCACCGGGCGCAAGACCACGGTCGGGGGCAAGGGCTCGCCGACGACGACGCGCTCGTGGATCACGACGGAGTCGTCGCGCGGGATTCCGCCGAGCACGGCATTCGGAATTTCGAGGCCGGCGCCAACGGCCGCACCGACGGTGCCGCCGACCATCGCGCCGACCGGGCCACCGATGTCGCCGCCCGCACGCGCGCCGTCCCTGGCGCCCTGTTCGGTCGTCGACTGGGCAAAGGCTACACTCGACGCCGCCAGCAGCGACACAGCAGCCAATGAAATCGCAAGACGGGTTTTCATGTCCACTCTCTCCAGTGGTTGTTGATGCGCCGTCAACCGCTGGGCCAGAGCATTGTTCCGGTTCCTCCGTGATGAAAGGCGCGCTGGAGAATGTTACTGCGTAACAGTTCAGGCCGCGGCGGCGCAGCGTTGCTGTCAGGCATACGTTGCTAAGACGGGTACCTCTTGATTGGAAAGCCGCAGTTTCATGGACCGGTTGCAAGAAGTTGCGACTAAGAAGGCTTTCGCAATTATTGCTATCTTTTGCTCGACGGATTCAAAATCCGCATTTTCCTGAACGATGCGGAGCAGATCGAATACACTGCGGCAAATCCTGAAGAAGGATGGGTTCGGGTAATTCCTCCCGCCAACTCGCTGTCCGCTCGCGTTACTCTGAAGGGCTATGTTGAGATCAGGATTGAGCGAACGTCCAGATTAGGGCGCACGTGAAGAGCCGCCTAGCTCTTCTTTGCTTTTTTCTTTTTGGTAGCTTTCTTCTCAAGCCGCACGCCCTTAAATTTCTTTGCGGCCTTCTTGCCCTTCGCGGGCTTCTTGACGCCCATGAATTCGCCGGACGCCTTGTCGCGCTTTAGTGAAGGCGGAAGCTCCACCCAATGTCGCCTTCGTCTGCGAACGCTTCTTGACCGCACCTTTGCGAGCGCTGTCGCCGGTGGGCTTGTTGACCGCCATTTCGTCCTCCCGATATTGCTTTGCCTCTCTGGCGCCCCTCTTCACAGTTTCTGGAACGAATCGGGCCCCCTCAAATTGAATCCGGGTTCTTTGTGGAGTTGCGTATTATGCGTCAGTCCCGGTGGACCCCGTCCATTATTCCGGCCGATGAGCCGACCGTTTATCTGGTCGCGGACGATTTTGGCCGCGCCGGCAGCGCTTGGCGCGAGACGGACATGGAAGCGGCCGACCTGGAGACGGTTTCAAGACCTGATGACGGGCCAGTACAAGCGACCTATCAAGGTGGTCGCCTTCAACACGTCGGAGCGCTGGTCCGAAGATGTGTCAGAGGATGTCGCACGCGAAATTCAACATCGCTGTAATCTCCAACTGAACGACGTGCCCTCGCATCTTCAGGAGTTCGTCGATCGCTACGCGCCTCAAGATGCGCGGCAGTTCAGCCTGCGCCTGGTCTAGCCCGTGGCGTTTCAGCGGAAAAAGCCGGATGCACTCGGTGTCAAGGCGCCCCTGCCCGGCTTCGTCGTGCCGGCTCTCGCCTCCGCGACCGACCGCGTGCCATCCGGCGAGCGATGGATTCACGAAATCAAGTTCGACGGCTACCGCGTGCAAGTCCACCTCGCGAACGAAGCCGTCAAGGTCTTCACACGGCGCGGCCACGACTGGACCAAGCGTTTCAAGAAGGTTTCCGATGACGCCTGGCACTCGGCCATCATCGACGGAGAGATTGTCGTACCTGCCACCGACGGCACGACGGACTTCTCGGTTCTGCAGAATGAGCTCACAGGCAAGTCAACGAAGATCGTTCTGGTCGCTTTCGACTTGCTCTACCTCAACGGCAGGGACATCCAGAAGTTACCGCTGTTTCAGCGCAAGGCGGAGCTGAAGAAGATCATTGCCGGCACCGACGTTCAGTTCAGCGCGAGTTTCGAGATCGACGGGAACGAGATGTTTGCCCATGCCTGCAAGATCGGCTCGAAGGCGTCGTCTCCAAGGTGCGCGACAGCGTCTACCCGGTCGGCCGCACCAATAATTGGGTCAAGAAAACCTGCGCCCAGCGCGAGACACTCACCATCGCCGGCTTCGCGCTCGACGACGGCAAATGGTACGGCATATACCTTGCTCGGCGAAAGGGTTCTGACCTGGTTTACGCTGGCAAGGTCGACCATGGCTTCGACAAGACGTCGGCGGCCGAGCTGCGGCGGCGCCTCGAGCCGCTGGTCCGGAAGACGCAGCCCTACGCGAAGCGGATAGCGCACAAAGGCATCTGGGTCGAACCGAAGCTTCTTGCTGAGATTGAGTACCGAGCGAAGTCGGCCGAGGGGAAGGTGCGGCATCCGTTCTTCAAAGCGTTGCGCGAGGATCTCTAGAGCATGGCGGGCTGCCCGGAAATCCGCTCCGTTAATGCAGTCGACTTTTAGCGATTTCGACTAGTTCAACATGCCCTGCGAGCGCAGTGTCGAGGTCGCTGTTTCCCCAGTACTCGCACAAACGTTTACTGTGTGGGAATGTCGCCCAGAAACATAACGCTAAGCCGCAGGCGCCGCTCTGGGAGCGCCCCGCCCGGCGCCGCGCTTTTTCGCACGATCATCGCGCCATGTTGACATGCCAGCGCATAAGCGCAGCAATGAACTAGGTAACCATGGGCGTTCCCGACAGGAATGCGATCTGTCCAAAGATATACCTCTTTATAGCTCGCGCGCGGTCTGACGTAACATCCTAAGATTGCGCTGGATGCAGTCGAGGAGGACTCGCGATGCGCAGGCAGCCTGTTCCACTTACTCCGGAGGACCTGGTCAATCATCAATTCGGCACCGACGACAACCTGATAGGCACCCCGGGCGCACCGACCTTGTTCGGCGATGCTGGTGGGAACCTGTTCGACTTCTCGAAGGGGGGCAACGACACCTTCGATGAAGTCGGACTTTCCAATTACACATTTTATGGTGACGTGGTTGGCAGCATTTTCGATTTTGCGCAGGGCGGCGATGACACGTTCAACGGACTCCCATTGGCTGGTGTCACTGCCTACGGGGACGCTGGCGCGGACATGTCGGAGCACAGTAAGGGCGGCAACGACACCTTCTTGAGTGGAACTGGCAGACAGCAAATCAATACGTTCTTCGGCGATGCCGGCGGCGCCATGTCGGGTCACGCTCAGGGCGGCGACGACACTTTTATAACTCAGACGGTACAGGGTGGCACCCACACCTTTTATGGCGATGCGGGCGGCGACATGTCTGGCTACAGCAAGGGTGGCAATGACAGCTTCCAGGGCTCCAGGCAGGCAACAAACGTCTTTTTTGGTGATACCGGGAGCAATATGTCCGGTCACGCCCACGGCGGCGATGACACATTCACAGCCAGAACGGACTCAGGCAACACATTCTACGGAGATGCCGGCGGTGACATGACCGGCTACAGCAAAGGTGGCAACGACACCTTCAACGGGGCCTTGTTCGCCACGCAGGTGTTCTATGGTGATGCCGGAGGTAACATGTCGGGCCATGCTGAGGGAGGCGACGACAGTTTCATGGGCTCCGGTGGGGCGGTAACGTCAAAGACCTTTTATGGCGATGCCGGCGGCGACATCTCCGGCTTTGCCAAGGGCGGCAACGATACTTTCGTCAACGAGGGCGGCTCCACAGTGTCTTTTTACGGGGACGCCGGCGCCACAATGTCCGGGCATGCGCAAGGCGGCGACGACGTTGCGACGTTCCAGGGGAGCAAGAACTTCGCCGTCGGCGATGCTGTTACGATGCTCGACGCTGCCAGCGGGGGCAATGACAGTCTAAGCGGCGGCGACAGGTCCCTGACTGATGTTGTAAATGAGCTGTATGGGGACGCTCAGGCCATGGGCGGCGCGACCCAAGGAGGCGATGATCTTATTGTCGGCGGCGAGGCCGTTGGTAGCGGCCGGGTCGATAACTTCTTATGGGGCGACGCGGAGCAACTTTCGGGTCGTGCCAAGGGAGGCAGCGATGTCCTCTACGCTGGAACCGCGGCGCCCGGTTGCACGGTCAGCAACGAGATGTGGGGCGATGGCCAACTGCGCGGCAATGCTCTTGGCGGTAGCGACACGTTCGTATTCAAGGATGATGGTGCAACGACGGTCGGAACTCAGAATGTCATCGGGGACTTCAGCCAATGCCAAGATGATAAGATCGCTTTCATTGACGTGGCGGGCGTGCAGTCGTTCGATGATCTTGTCATAACCCAAAATGGAACTAGCACCATTATCATCGCAGGAGTCGATCAAGTTACACTTGCAAACTTCACCAATTTGATGACGGCGAATGACTTTTTGTTTGTCTGAGAGCGTTCCTCTTCGTCGGCGATTTAGTCACCGATCCTCAAAACCAAGGCAATCGCTCCAACGAATGCGGTCCTCAACCGCGACTGCTCCTGCTCATAAGCGAACGCATCATGAAGATAGCCCGCTGGATCATATCCGGCGGCCGCTCGCGATGGGACTACTTCCCCTTCATCTTCGGGTCATTGATGTCGCGCCCGGGTTGGTCGACCCAGGGCTGCTCGAAGCGCCTTGACCGCTAGCGGCCGAATTGCACCGCCGCCCGATCCAGCACCCCCAGCCCGCGCCGCCGCCGGCTCCGCCTGATCCAGCAGTCGCACTTCCTGCCCGCCAGCTTCTGCTACCGACCCTGGCTGTGTGAAAACGCCGCTGCTTTGCTATGATTCTCTCGTGATTCTGCGGGGGAAGCTGATGAGGCGCTTCGTTGAGCAGGCGGATCGTGGGCAGTGGACGCTATTGCCCGAATGCCTCGATGATTTCATTGACGAGAACAACCCTGTTCGCGTGATCGACGTGTTTGTCGATGCGCTCGATTTGGCTGAGATGAGCTTTGAGGGTGTGGAGCCAGCAGCGACTGGTCGGCCATCGTACCACCCCTCAATTCTCCTCAAGCTTTACATTTACGGCTATCTGAACCGGGTGCAGTCGAGCCGGCGACTCGAACGCGAAGCCGGACGCAATGTCGAAGTCATGTGGCTGCTGGGTCGGCTCACACCTGATCACAAGACAATCGCAGACTTCCGCAAAGACAATGGCCTGGCGCTGCGCAGGGTATGTGCTCGCTTCGTCGAGCTCTGCCGCGAGATGGGCCTCCTCGCGACGGCGAGCGTTGCCATCGATGGCAGCAAGTTCAAGGCCGTGAACAACCGCGACAGGAACTTCACACGGGCGAAGGTGGAACGACGGCGTGCCCAGCTGGAGGAGAGCGTCTCGCGCTATCTGAGCCAACTTGACACGGCCGACCGGCAAGAGCCGACGGAGGCACTGGCTGCGAAGGTGACGAGGCTGAATGAGAAGCTTACAAAGCTGAAGGAGGAGATGGGCAAGCTTGCCGTCTACGAGAAGCAGATGCGTGCTTCGCCTGACCAGCAGATCTCACTGACCGATCCCGACAGCCGTTCGATGGCGACGAGCGGGCGCGGTTCCGGCGTCGTTGGCTACAATGTGCAGGTCGCCGTAGATACCGAGCACCATCTGATTGTGACGCATAAGGTGACGCACAGCGGCTCGGATCGGGCTCAGCTGGCCAATGTGGCCAAGCAGGCGAAGGCTGTTCTCAAGACCGAGACCCTCGAGGCCGTTGCCGATCGCGGCTACTTCAGCAGCCTGGAAATCCTCGCGTGCCACGAGGCCGGCATCATCGTGACTCTACCCAAGCCGCAGACGTCGGGTGCCAAGTCAGATGGTCGCTTCGGCAAGCAGGACTTTGTCTATTTGCCGGAGGAAGACGCCTATCGCTGTCCGGCTGGGGAGCAACTGCCGTATCGCTTTACGAACGAGGAAGATGGCAAGCGGATAAGGCGCTACTGGACCACAGCCTGTCAAAAATGTTCGCTCAAATCGCAATGCACGACAGGCCCGGAGCGACGGATTCCACGATGGGAGCATGAGCATCTGCTCGAAGCTGTGCAGCAGCGCCTTGAGGCAAACGTACAAGCCATGCGCGTGCGTCGCGAGACGGTTGAGCATCCGTTCGGCACCATGAAGGCCCGCATGGGAGCGACACACTTCCTCACCAAAACGCTTCCAAACGTAGCCGCCGAGATGGCTCTCTCGGTCCTGGCCTATAACCTGACACGGGCCATGAACATCGTCGGGACCAAGCCGCTGATGGCCGCGATCGCGGCCTGAGACCGAACCGTCATGGCTTATCACCGCCCTCCCGCGGAAGGCGTTTTTACACGACCAAGACCCAACCCGGACATATCTTGCACCGGAGACAAGTAGCCCTTTTGGGCGTCCGGTAAGGCCGCCGCCTCGCCGGACCGATTAAGCTTCGACCGCTTTAGTTGAATGTTTGCAGCCTCAATTTGAGCGATCCGTCGGCTTGGCGTTCGAAGACGTGCGTCGCCAAACCACTGAAGGGAGACGGCTTGCCCTCCTTGTCCTTACCCGTAGCGCTCCACTTGGCTGTGCCGAAGACGACCTTGTCGTCTCCGCCGGCATCGATCATCTCCAACTTGTGATCCGTCACACCGCTCGCGAAGAGTCCGGCAAAGAACTTCTCGATCTCGGCCGGCCCCGACGCGACCTGATGTGTGGGCGGCATCAATTTTGCCGTCGCGACATAGGAGGCGCCGATGGCTTTCTCGTCGTGCTTATTAAATGCGGCATCCCAAGCGGCGTAAGCCTTCTCCACGTCCCCCTTGGCGTCCGCGGCCAACGAAATTCCCGGCGCGCCGAGCAGACAAATGAGTAGTGTTGATGTTTGAGCCAACTTCATAGGATACTCCTCTGTTGGATAACGCCTTTCCCGAATGATTAGATCATCTCTCCGGTCGTCTGCCGCGGCTGCGCTCCCGCCAGCATGACGACACCGTCGCCGGTCGCGCTGTGGCCGGCCATTGTTTCATTACGAAAGAGGTGCAGGCGATGGCAACTTCAACGGCGCCGTTCACCTCGGGAGTCCATATCGCGCGTCATGACATCGCTAATGCATCCGGTCCACGCGCCGAACTTCAACCACCATGACCAGTTCTGCGAAGGCACATTCATCATGATTGGTTGGAAGGACTCCACCCAATAGTTCGCGGAACAGCAATTCCGGGCAATTACCGTCAACGGCGCTGACAAATGGGAGACGCGGCACACGGTCGGAAATCCCTGCGTTGGTCACAGTGTAATTCGGCCTTGGCCCTTAGCTATCATCTGTCTCAATCGCCGTATTGTCGGCTTTGGGCTTTGAGCTGACACCAGCTGGACAGCCGCTTGTGACCTTGTATGGTCCGGCCGTGCGTAGCAAGAGGTTCGTCGATCAGGTGGTGAGTGGTCTTGCATCAATGTATCCGGCCTTTGATTGGTTTGCTCCGGGCCATCATGGATATCAGCGCGCGTGCGTTCTCATTAGCGAACAGGCCTCGATTGGGCCATTTGGGTCACCAGTGTTCGCATGCGCCGGGAAGACCGGACCTCCATCTCGTCTCATCCTCTCGCAGACTTCGGCTGGAACCTGTTGATGGGGTTACGTCATCGCATGCTCCTCCTACCTCGCAGTTCCTGTGTTCGAGCCAGGGGCCGTTCCTTCGTCCCGGCCCGCAGGACGTGCGTCGCGTCGCGCGCACGGGCGGTCAAGGCCGGCCGTTGCGCTTGGCTTGCGGCTGGCTCCGGCGTTGCCAGGCCGCGCCTTGACCGCGCCGAGCACGGCGCGAGGATCAAGCGGGTCGGACGCCTGCATCGTTGGTCCTTGTCAGCTCGAAGGCGCGTCCTTTAGCCAGCACCGCCCAGGCGATGCGGGCAAGCTTGTTGGCGAGTGCGATCGCCAGCACGTTGTGGTGCAATCGCTTCTTGGCGGCTTCGATCCAGGATCTGAGTCCGTAACGTTCCCAGTTCTTGATCCTGACCAGCACCACCCATGCCGCCTGCACGAACAGAACGCGGAGGTAGCGATTGCCGCGCCGTGAGATTTTGCCGAGGATCGTGCGGTCTCCCGTCGAGATCTGCTTGGGCACCAGTCCGAGCCAGGCGCCGAAGTCACGGCCTTTGGAGAAGACGTCTTCAGTGCCGATCGCGGCCACCATGGCGCTCGAAATGATCGCATCAGGCGCGAACATGCCTGATCTTGACGGGCCAGTGCTTCGATCTCGCCGGAGAGGCTATCGATGCGATCGATCCAGCTGACGCCAGTCGCCTGTCAACTCCTCGATGACACGCAACATGCGTGGCGACAGGGCATCGGTGCGCGTCGCAAGGATGGTGGGCAGTTCTGTGCGCAGGAAGCCGATACCCTGGCGCACCGCGATCCCGCGTTCCAGCATGAAGGCGTTGCGACACCAGCCGCTCGCGCACCCGATGCAGCGCCTGCAGATCGAGTTGCTCCGCGGTCTTGATCGCCACGAACTTCATCGTCGGGCGCTGCACGGCTTCGGCAATCGCTTCGGCGTCATTGAAGTCGTTCTTCGGTCCTTTGCTATAAGGGCGGACATATTTGGCCGGCATCAACCTGGCATCGTGACCTAACGATGCGAGTTTGCGGCTCAAATGATGTGCGCCGACGCAGGCTTCCATGCCGATCAGGCAAGGCGGCATATTGGCGAGCCGCGCCTCCACCTGGCCACGCGACCACTTTTGCCGCAGCACGATGGTGCCGCGCGTATCGTGGCCCACGACGTGGAACGAGTTTTTGCCGATATCGATGCCGATCACGGCGATCGCGGTACTGGGTGTCTGGGACATGGCGTGCTCCCTGTCTTGGCGCCCCTGGCCAGCTTATCGCTGGCGGGGCAGGAGCACGGCCGGACCATCCCATTCGCCGACGTAGGTCAGGAACGCGCTGAAGTCGACTTCTGACCCGAAGCGCTCGTCACCCTTCCGGCACGCCAGCGAGGCGCCAGCCTTCACACAAGCGCTGCAGCCCGGCAAGGTAAATTGGATTGTCGCTTTGTTGAGCTGCGAGCAAGCGACGAATGGTGAAACCTGAGTTGAGCGCAAGTCCCGTTCTCGCAGCAGTTCGCGCCTCATCGAGCGCGCCGGTCAAGGCCAAGGCAGCGGCGAGCGATATATGAGCGAGATGAAAGTTACGGTTCGCCTCGGTGCTTCGTCGCAGCCAACTGACGCCTTCGACGTCTGAACCAAGCAGCAGCTTGGCCACGCCCGCAAAACACGCCCACTGGTAGGCGAAAACGTCGCGAGGAGAGAGCCGTAAAGCTTCGAGTATATGGCCTTCGGTCTCGGCAGCGCGACCTATGTAGGATTTTGCGAAACCAAGGGCAGCATGAGCGTGGACCAAATTCGGAGCCAGCGCCAACGCAAGTTCGAACTCACGGATGCCTTGGGCGGCCCGGTTCGTAAAGGTCTGGACCCACCCCCGAGCCATGTGGGCTGAGGCACTGTTCGGCCTAATCGACAATACCTTGTTCACTATCGCCTCGGCCGCCGCAAGCCGCGCGGGCCCATCATCCGTCGTAAAGCTACCTCCAACTACCGTATCAACATTTGCCAGACCAATCATTGCTTCGACGTTGCCGGGATCGAACTCCAGCGAGCGCTCGAAGAAGCCCCGCGCTTGCGTCACGCATTCAAGGCTAATCCCCTTCATCAACCAGGCCCGGCCCTGGAAGCACAAGTCCATCGCATCGGGATGCAGCGTACGCTCGGCTCGTCGCGCCTCAGCCTCGATGAGCTGGGCACCTAATGTACCGGCGAGCCTCGACACGATTTCGTCCTGCATATCGAACAGGTCGCCGACAGGCTTCTCGAAGCGCTCGGCCCAAAGATGCTGACCGCTGTGGGCATCGATCAACTGCACGTTCATCCGAAGCCGATTGCCGCTGCGTTGCACTGAGCCTTCGAGCACGTAGCGAACGTTTAATTCGCGGCCGACCTGCCGAACATCGACTGCTCTACCCTTGTATGAGACGGCGCTGTTCCGTGCGATTACAAATGAACCACTGATGCGCGACAAGTCCGTGGTCAAGCTCTCGGTTACACCATCCACGAAATAGTCCTGCTCACGATCACCGCTCAGGTTCGCGAAGGGTAGCACGACGATGGATAGGCGCGGCGGCGTGTCGCCGGTTCGCTCGACTGGGCCAACCGTCTCATTTGCGGGCCTCCGGGCTTCCTGCACTGCACCAACGAAGCGGAAACCTTTGCGCGGCAATGTTTTGATTAACTGCTGTTTATCGCCCGTGTCCCCGATTGCGCTCCGGGCGGCATTGAGGCGAGTCGTCAGCGCAGCATCCGAGACGATGCGACCTTTCCAGATGGCGTTGATGAGGTCGTCCTTGCTGACGACGCGCTCTCTGTTTCGGATCAGGTATTCGAGTAGATCGAACACTTGGGGTGCGACAACAACCACGTCTGTTGCGCGCTGCAGTTCGCGCCTGTCGGTATCCAATGCGTAATCCTCAAAAAGAAACCGCAAGCTGAATTCCCTCTCCGGGGCCACCCTCGGAAACCATAACAATAAGCTGCCGGTGAGGAAAATGTAAGCGAGCTGTTAGCGCGCCACTAAACCAACGCCTTCGTCCTTAAATCCGCGGCCGGACTGGCGTTCCTTATTCCCTCTCCTCCCGCTTGTGATGCTGTGGACGGCTCCTCCACCGGCGCGAGAGTGCCAAGGATTGGGCGCCGTTTTGAAGCTCCCACGATTCGGAGGAGCATCCTATGCAGTCAATTTCGACAATCGGTCTGGATATCGCGAAGTCGGTCTTTCAAGTGCATGGCGTTGATGCAGCCGGCCAGGTGGTCATACGCCGTCGCTTGAGGCGCCGGCACGTCCTGGCATTTTTCCGGAAACTGCCGCCATGCCTGGTGGGGATCGAGGCTTGCGCATCATCGCACCATTGGTCCCGTGAGCTGGAGACATTGGGCATACGGTGCGGTTGATGCCTCCGGCCTATGTGAAGCCCTATGTCAAGCGGCAGAAGAACGACACCACGGACGCGGAGGCGATTTGCGAGGCGGTCACGAGTTCTAACATGCGGTTCGTGCCGACCAAGACGGTCGAGCAACAGAGCTGTCTGATGCTTCATCGAGCGCGCCATCTGTTCATCCGCCAGCAGACTGCCGTCATCAATTCAATCCGCGCCTATCTTGCCGAGTTCGGGATTGTCGCCCCCGTCGGGCGCAGGGGTGTCGAGCAGTTGCTGGAAGTCGTGGCCGATACAGCTGATCGCCGGCTCCCAGAGGCGGCCCGCGCGTGTCTTGCGGCTCTCGGCAGCCAATTGCGAGCCCTGAAGGTCCAAATCCTGGAGTTCGACCGACGCATCATCGCCTGGCATCGATCAAGTGCGACGAGCAAACGGCTGGACGCTATCCCGGGCGTCGGGCCGGCGCTGGCAACAGCGCTGGTCGCGAGCGTTGCCGATGCCAACGCCTTCCGATCGGGACGGGACTTCTCGGCCTGGGTTGGGCTCGTGCCGAAGCAGAACTCGAGTGGGGGCAAGGGCAAGCTTGGCAGTATCAGCAAGCAAGGCGATCGCTATTTGCGCCGCCTGTTCACGGCAGGCGCACTCGCCGTGATCCGCTATGCTAAAATCCATGGCACGGGCCATCGGCCCTGGCTCACTACGTTGTTGGCGCGGCGCCCCACCAAGGTCGCGGCCATCGCACTCGCCAATAAGCTCGCCAGGATGGCATGGGCGATGATGGCCAGGAGCGAACACTACAAGGAACCCGCCGCTCTTACGGCGTGAACGAGATCACAGCCGGTCATCCGGGTGTGACGTAACGGTTGGAAGGGCGAACAGCACTAATGCAGCGCCGGGTCGATCCGGCGATCAGGACAACCCACTTGGGCCACAGCATCGTCGAATGCGTGCTATTGACCGGGACCTGATCCGCGGAGGGCATTATGGCCAGCGGTCATGCGTACCGCGTAAACAGGCCGAACACATGGCTGCTCCGACCAATGCTGCAGAGTGTACTAGGGGTTCCATTTTTCCCGGCTGCCGATTGTCTGCACGGTTGGGTGCAGACGTGCTGCATGGGATATGCGCCTGCAGTCACGGTTCCATCGATGCGGCTGAACAAGCACCGCCATCGAAGGAACACCTCAGACAGGATATATCAGCCTGATAGCCAAGACGGTCGTAAACGCGCCAAGGGCGATGACAGCAATTTTGAAATGAAGATCCTTATCCAAGCCACTGGCCTCCGCTCACTCAGCGGCGTCAGCCCCTGGCCACTGGCAAACCGGAAAAACCCGGCGGCCCCTTGGAGGAGACCGCCGGGCTGATCCGCCGATCACACCACTTCAATGGCTGACAGGCTGAATAAATGGCGCTGGCTCGTCTGTCCGAATCCCGACAAACCGTCTCGGTTTAGTCGGACGTGTGGCCGACAAGCCACGTCCCCAGCTTGCACTCCCCCTGCCTGGCTGGAGCCGCTTGTAGCTCAGTGGTAGAGCGGCTGACCTGTAATCAGTGTGTTGCCGATTCGAGTCCGGCCACGGGCGCCAGCAAGCCATCGCGCAGGAACATCGCGGCTAGTGCCAAGTTTTCCCGACGCCCTCGGGCTCGCCGAAGGTAACCTCTAGGCCCCGGCTCATCCCCATTTGAGCTGGGGCCCTTTTCTTCCGGGACAAGGGTCCCAAGGGGAACGACAAGAGCAGGCGAATATTTGAATCGTCGCTGGCTCGCTGCCAGAGTTGGCGGAGCGGACTCGGCCTACCCCCTTGATCCCTCCGGAGCCGGGGCCGTTCTCTTCGCCTTTGTAGTATCGGAGTAGCGTATGCGTTCCTCGCCCTCGATCGTGCCAGCCGACCGCCTCGACCGCGACACCTATCTGGTGCTTGACGACTTCGGCGCGCGCCGGTTGCGCCTGGCGGGAAACGGATGAGGCTGACACTAACCTCGAGGGCGTTCTGCAAAATCTCCTGTCCGGCCAGTACGCCTATCCGCTCCGAATTGTATCCTTCAATGCCGTCGAGGGTTGGTCGCGGGATGCGACTTCCGACGTCGCCGACGCGTTGGCCCAGCGCGCGGCCGACACCGACGCCGAGATCTCGTCTTCATTGCAAGACTTCATCGCTGCTAACGCCACAAGGCGCTTCGACATGCAGCTCGCGCTGCCTTTGCGCGGGGTCGTCTGATGTCCAGCGAGGGTAAGCCGCTGGCCGGCGGACGCGCCACGACGTGCACCACTGCGACGATCTCGGGTGGGTTTGCGAGAACCACCCGGACCGCCCTTGGGACGGCCCGCACGCCAGCAGCTGTGGCGGCGCTGGCGCCCCCTGCCCGGCCTGCAACGCTGCTGGCGAAGGTGAAGTGCCGCGCATGCCGGAAGGCTTTCGGGTGGAGGTCGACAAGGACGGCTGGCGGCACTGAGATGCCTCTACCGATGTGAGCGGCCCCAAGCGCCTTCGGGCTGGAGAGGAAGGAGACGCCGGGACCGCCACGACGCACCGGCTCAAGGCTGGGCGCCGTCGATATTCTCCGCCTTGGTTTCATCGCAGGCTCCAACAAATGTTGAGTGTTCTGAATTTAGGCGTGTACTCATCTGTGGACGCCCCGCCAGATGCAGGCGGTTTTTGAAGAAGATTGGCACGTCGTCGGATGCTGCCATCTGTCCGGCCTCTGATGCAGCGATGGAGCTGCGGGCCCGTATGGGAGTTCGCGGACCGGAACCAAATCATAAATGCGTGCTCCAGGCACGATGAGTACATCTGGTTCTTCCGGCCCCGTCTCGCCGACTGTTGCGCCATACCCTCCTTCGACCGACTGCACCTGCGACGACCTCTGGCCCGCCAAGATCACGCCTTGGCCGCACCGGAGCTCTGTAGTTTTCGCACTTGACGAGTAGCGCCCAGACGATCCGCGCCATCTTGTTAGCGAGCGCGACGGTTACCAGCATCCGCGGTTTGCGAGCCAGCATCTGTTCGAGCCACGCCCCCCTTGGCGCACCGCGTTTGCTCGCCTGTTGCACGACCGCGCTGCTGCCGATGATGAGGAGGCGCCTGAGCGTGCGTTCGCCCATCTTGGATGTCGCACCGAGCTTCTGCTTGCCGCCTGTCGACCTTTGAAGAGGCGTGAGACCCAACCAAGCGGCGAAGTCACGGCCTTTGGCAAAAGTCTCGGCCGGCGGTGCTAGAGCGGCGATCGCGGTGGCGGAGATCGGGCCGATGCCAGGAACGGTCATCAGCCTGCGCGATACTTCGTCCTCGCGAGCGCGTCGCGCGATCTCCTTGTCGAGGTCTGCGATCTTGCCATTGAGGTCGGTCAGCAGGTCTAACATCAATCGGAACATGGTGTGGGCCGCTTCGGGAAGCGAGCTGGCCATCGCTTCTTCCTCGATCAGATCGACAAGAGTCGCCACATGCGACGGCCCCTTGGGTGCAATCCAACCATATTCAGTGAGGTGACCCCGGATCGCGTTGATGAGCTGGGTTCGCTGCCGCACGAGTAGGTCACGGGTCCGAAACACCAGACCCGCCGCCTGTTGCTGTTCGCTCTTCACGGCCACGAACCGCATGCTCGGCCGCTGCGCCGCTTCGCAGATCGCCTCAGCATCGATCGCGTCATTCTTTTGCCGCTTCACAAACGGCTTTACGTAGGCGGGAGGGATCAGCCGAACTTCATGGCCAAGCTGGGTCAGCTGACGGGCCCAGTGATGCGCTCCGCCACATGCCTCCGGAGCTACCGTGCAACTCGGCTGGGCTGCGAAGAAATCCAGCAGCTTTCCTCGGCTGATCCGTTTGCTGAATATAGCTCGCCCTTTCCCGTCTGCTCCATGAGCGTGGAAAACATGCTTGGCGATATCCAGACCGATTATGATAAGCTCTGACAAGGACGCCTCCCTTAAGTGGTGCTCAACACCTCCACTTTGGCACATCGATGCCGTCGGGCGGTGCGTCCACCCCATCATAGATCCGCGGTGTCCGCTTACTCGCCAACTGCGGTGCAGACGCTGACATTTCACGAAGACCTGCCAAGGCCAAAAGCGGATTCCACCGATCGCCTGGACCAAACAGCCAGCTGAGCTGACATTTAGTTAAGCTGTTGTTGTTGAACCTTTGCCTCGAGTTGAAGGACTTACGTGCATAAGCGCCGGGGACGAAGGTCTCCCATGACGAAGCCTCGAACGATTGTGGCCGTTGCGCTCATCATCGAGACGCAGCTGTAAGCGCCATCTTGTTTTCCGGATTGCCAGCCTTGTTCGCATCAAGACAGCGGATCGGCCGGTGAAGATCGCGGAGGCAAAGAGATGTTTCCGGCAAAACCTGCGGCACTGTTGCTTAGCTTGGCGGTGCTAGTAACGCCAGCACTCGCACACGATGATGGCCGATACGACAACTCTCCGCTGAAGTCATGGTTTGAAAGCTTGCAGAGCGAATTTGGAAAGTGCTGCACCGATGTTGACGGATACATCGTTTCTGATGCGGATTGGGAGTCCAATAGCGGGCGTTACCGCGTCGCATCGACAACGAATGGGTCAACGTGCCTGACGACGCCGTCGTCAAGGAACCAAACCGCTTCGGCCGTACAATGGTCTGGAGGCATTACATCGACGGCCATCCACGCGTCCGGTGCTTCATGCGTGGCAGCATGACTTGATGCAGTCTTAACGGAAGACGCTTCTAGCCTTTTTCGGTAACGAATTTCGCAGCGCAAAAAAAGCTTGACACCGATCCCCGTCATTTTAAGTTTTTTGGCGGGAATATCCTTGGGAATTGAAGGACAATCGAAGACGATCAAGAGTGATGACCATGATCGACGAGAACCTCGCCCGCTTGCGTGCCCATCGCAACAACATCACCCGCTATCGCAGTCTGCTCGGGACCAGATTGTCGGATATCGAGCGTCAGTTCATCACGCGGCGACTGTGTGAAGAAATGGCTGAGCTTCAACGCCTAACTCAGCCCGAACCCCTAATCTATGTTTCAGAGCCTTCCGCGCCCGGCACTTCGACAATAGACATGGGCATGGTCGCGCCACCCGCGAGCACCTGATATCTCGGGAGCGGATCATGAAGAAATCGCGCAACACGCCTGCCATCTGCCGCAAGAGCTACGTACATCCAGAGGTCTTGACTGCCTACATGTCCGGCGAATTCGTCGATATGATCGAAGCGAAAATAGCTCAAAAATTCAAGAAGCAGTACGCGCAACTGACGCCCCTTATGGTTCTGGCCTTTCTACACAAGCGCCTGGCGGCGTTGAAGGCAACAGATTCAGGATCTTAGAGGACGGCTGCGAGATAATTTGCTGTCCGGCTGCGCGATTTCTTCGCGACCTGCGACGGCGTGCCTGAGGCTACTATCCGACCGCCTTCGTCGCCGGCACCGGGCCCAATATCGATGATCCAGTCGCTGGCGGCAGCCACCGTCATGTCGTGCTCGACCACGATGACCGTATTGCCGGCCTCAACCAGGCCGTGCAGTTGCCTCATCAATTTGGTGACGTCCGACGGATGAAGTCCAGTCGTCGGTTCATCCAAAACGTAGAGTGTCTGACCACGTTGCGCCCGTTGCAGCTCGGTGGCGAGCTTGACCCGCTGCGCCTCGCCTCCTGACAGTTCGGTCGCCGACTGGCCGAGCCGGATATACCCGAGCCCGACGTCGCGAAGCACGCCCAGACAACGACGTAGAAAATCCTCACTACTGAAGAACTCGAACGCTTCGTCCACAGTCAACGCCAGCACGTCAGCGATTGATTTGTTCCGGATCTTGACCTCCAACGTTTTGGCGTTGTACCGCGCGCCTTTGCAAGTCGGACAGGGAGCGTAAACGCTCGGCAGGAAGAGAAGCTCGACACAGACGAAGCCTTCCCCTTGGCACGTCTCGCAACGGCCTTTCGCTACATTGAAGGAGAACCTGCCCGCGTCATAGCGCCTTGCACGCGACTGTTTGGTTGAGGCGAAAATCTTGCGAACATGATCCAGCAGGCCGGTGTAAGTCGCGAGATTCGATCTCGGCGTACGGCCGATCGGCTTCTGGTCCACGACTACCAATCGCTTGATGTCATCGAGGCCTTCCGCAATCTCGCCACCTAAGGTTTCGACCGGAGTCTCTAGCTTGTCGTCCTCGTCGCCCGCCTCTTTGCGCTGGCCCAGTTCGTCGCCCACGGCATCGACAAGAAACTGACTAATGAGGCTCGACTTGCCGGATCCCGAAATCCCCGTGACGCTCGTAAACACGCCGAGCGGAATTTCCGTGTCTAGCCGATTGAGATTGTTGCGCGTGACACCGCGAAGCTTGAGCCATCCGCGGGGGTCTCGTGGAGCCCTTGCCACCCTCTCGTGCTGGCCACAGAGGTAAGGTCGCGTCCGAGACGCTTCCACGTCTTTCAGTCCTGCCAGGGGACCGCTGTACATAATACGCCCTCCCTGCGCGCCTGCGTCGGGGCCGACGTCGACGATCCAATCGGCGTGCCGCACCACGTCGAGCTCGTGTTCGACGACGAAGAGCGAGTTGCCGGCCGACTTCAGGCGGTCGAGAGCGCGCAACAAGGCTTCCGTGTCCGCCGGATGCAGTCCCGCAGAGGGCTCATCCAGGACATAGACCACTCCGAACAGATTAGAGCGGACCTGCGTCGCCAATCGAAGCCGCTGTAGCTCGCCTGGCGACAGCGTCGGCGTGCTGCGTTCGGGCGTCAAATAGCCAAGACCGAGATCAAGTAGCACTTCAAGGCGTGCCGACACGTCCTCCGTTATCCGTTGCACCACGAGAGCCTTCTCAGGATGGCCGACGAATTGATTCCTTTTCTTGTCGAGATGCCCGCCGAGCAACAAGCGGAGCTGGTTCAACGGCAGTCGCGAAACCTCGGCAATGTCCATTCCGGCGAAGGTGACAGACAGCGGTTCGGGTTTAAGCCGCTTCCCCTTGCAGACTGGGCAATTTGAGCTCGACAGAAATTGTGCCACCCGGCGTTTCATCATAGCGCTCTGCGTCGTGGCGAACGTCTGCAGCACGTATTTGCGCGCGCCGGTAAAAGTACCTTGATAGCTCGGCTCCTCCTTCCGCTTCAGTGCCCTCCTCGTCTCGGCAGGCGTATAACCCGCGTAGACCGGCACCGTCGGCTGCTCGTCAGTGAACAGGATCCAGTCCCGATCTTTCTTCGGCAATTCGCGCCACGGCTTGTCTACGTCGTAGCCGAGGGTGACGAGAATATCGCGCAGGTTTTGGCCTTGCCAGGCGCTTGGCCACGCGGCTACGGCCCGCTCTCGGATGGTCAGCGTATCGTCGGGAACGAGCTGGCGTTCGTCGACAGCATGGACGCGGCCAATGCCATGGCAATTGAGACAAGCGCCCTCGGGCGTGTTGGGCGAGAACGACTCCGCATATAGCAACGGTTGATGCTGCGGATAGTCGCCGGCGCGCGAGTACAGCATCCGCAGCAGATTGGACAGGGTCGTCACGCTGCCGACTGATGACCTTGTCGTCGGCGAGCCTCGCTGTTGCTGCAAGGCGACTGAGGGGGGAAGCCCCTCGATCGAGTCTACTTCGGGCACTGCCATTTGGTGGAAAAGGCGGCGGGCGTACGGTGAGACCGATTCCAAGTAGCGCCGCTGGGCCTCTGCGTACAAGGTCCCGAAGGCGAGCGACGACTTCCCGGATCCGGACACGCCCGTGAACACCACGAGCGCATTTCGGGGTATCTCGAGCGAAACGTCCTTCAGATTGTGCTCGCGGGCTCCGCGGACGCGGACGAAACCGTCGTCTGTATGGATATTCTGCTCGCCCTTATCGCCGATCAGCGACTTGTCCATCGTACGGTTCCTCGCCACTCGCGGAAACGCTGTGGCCGTCTCGAAGAGGAAAGTCTCCGGGAAATGACCGGTTCCGTAACAGTCACCGGCCGTCCCTTAGCGCCGAAAGCCCGAGCTCCTGTGATTTACATCTAGGAACCGGCTCTCGCGCCCGTCGTTCAGTTCCCGACAAATGTTGAGGACTTCTACTCTGCACAGTACTCAACACGCACACCCTTACGCTTGCACAAGAACTCATAATACGCGCTCTCATCAAAGTCCTGGAAGCGCCCCCAACGGCTGACGTCGTAAACGAGTATGCAGCCAAAGTCCGCGCGCCCACACTGAACGTCGTCGATCCGATCTAAAAGACCCTTCCTATTCTTGGCGATTGCCGCCAATCTGAGGCCCGATTGACTATAGCTGATAGTCGGTCGACATCCTAAGTACTGCGCCGCACGGCGTGCTCGCTGTACCTTTGGTAACTAGCTCTTGTGCTGAACCAGCGAGCACCGCGAACGCGCACGTAGCCGTGCGCCGGTCGGCCCACGACTGGTTGTTCCGTCCGTTTCACCGCTTCATCCATCAATGAACTCCTCGCCCTCCACGCCGAGGAAAGACAACCGCTGTGTAACCCTACGATCCTATGCGCCGATACGGCGACGGCAGAATATATGGATCCTCTGGCTTTCCTCTACTAGACGTCGAGCACGAGAAGCAGGGCCACCACCAACCTCTCGCGCTCGGCCTGGGAGTTTTTCCGCCTAGCACTCGTTGTCGCGGGCGCCGGTGGTCGTCTTCTGTTCAGCTGCCGTCGGCTGGCTTTGCATCTGGCGCTGGGCGTCCTGCGACGAGGTTGCGGTGTTCTCGCTCGACTTGTTCATGGCAGAAGTTGGCGGATGCTCCTTGGCGCTTGGCGAGGGGGTGCCCGTGCTCGTACTCGCTTGGCCCGTCGTGACGGGTCCAGAGCCGGCATCGCGGTTAGCTGTATTGCAAGGGCCGCCGAAAGCGATAGTTGAGCTGACAGCCAAGACGGCGCCAACCAGCATTGATTTCGTAAGCATGACATTTCCTCCTGCCGGCTAATGCTTGGCGGAGCCGGGTTCCGCCATTTTACGATGCTGTTTTGCGAGCATCTCCGCGGGCGTCGCATTTGCCACTGCAGACTGGACAACATCGCACTCGCCTTTCACCATGGCGTCGAAGCCCTGGCGCGCGACCATGGCAGGATCGTCTTTGTCCTCTGAGCCCACCTTGGTGTCGAGCATGTCGGCGCGCTTGAAAAACTCGGTCTCGGTCGCGCCCTGCATGAGGCAGGTCACGCTGATTTCGGAATCGCGAAGCTCCTCGCGAAGCGCAAACGACAGTGAATTCAGAGAGGCCTCGATTGCCGGCTCTACGCCCGGCAGCTTTCAGGCGGTGTACAACGCGTCGAAGATTCGCCGTGAGCACGTCGATCGGACGGCCCCTGATGGCCGCGTGGAGATGCCTTCCTGCGTGGCGAGGTCGAGGTGGAGGGCTTCGACGACCTCCGCGCCAGGCTCACGTCGCAGGTCGGCGGCCGCCCTTTCAATTTCCACCTCGTCTGCGGCAATCAGAAGGTCATACCCATCGCGCGCGCATATGCGCGCAAACTCGTAACCGATCCCTGTAGATGCGCCGGGCACGATTGCAAATTGCCTGACCATCTCGGCTCTCCGTTTGGTCCCAGGTTGCCTCCTTAATCGCGCTAGGCAGCCGCCGTTCCTAACGCGATAGGAACTTCGAGACGCAATTAAGCTTAGCCGTCATCATTCGCTTGGAGTTCCCTACATGA
The DNA here is from genome assembly GCF_052075935.1 of Bradyrhizobium sp. 215_C5_N1_1. Taxonomy (NCBI): domain Bacteria; kingdom Pseudomonadati; phylum Pseudomonadota; class Alphaproteobacteria; order Hyphomicrobiales; family Nitrobacteraceae; genus Bradyrhizobium; species Bradyrhizobium sp. 215_C5_N1_1. The sequence goes on from NZ_CP197228.1 coordinate 8,330,757, forward strand.
AAGCTCTCACTTGGCACGGCAAAGGCGACATCCGGTGCGAGACCGTGCCGGATCCCAAGATCGAGCATGGCCGCGACGCCATCATCAAGGTGACTGCCTGCGCGATCTGCGGTTCGGACCTGCATCTGCTCGACGGCGTCATGCCGAGCATGGAAAAAGGCGACGTGGTGGGCCACGAGACGATGGGCGAGGTCGTCGACGTCGGCAAAGACAATACCAAGCTCAACGTCGGCGACCGCGTCGTGGTGCCCTTCACGATCTCCTGCGGTGAATGCTTCTTCTGCAAGAACGGCTTCTACTCCGGATGCGAGCGGTCCAACCCCAACGCCAAGATGGCCGAGAAGATGTGGGGGCATTCTCCGGCCGGTTTGTTCGGTTATTCGCATATGCTCGGTGGTTTTGCCGGCGGTCAGGCGGAGTACCTGCGCGTGCCCTACGCCGATGTCGGTCCTTACAAGGTCCCGGAAGGTCTCACCGATGAACAGGTGCTGTTCCTGTCGGACATCTTTCCGACCGGCTACATGGCCGCCGAGTTCTGCAACATAAAGGGCGGCGAAACAGTGGCTGTCTGGGGATGCGGTCCTGTCGGGCAGTTCGCTATCAAGAGCGCCTTTTTGTTGGGGGCGGAGCGCGTGCTGGCGATCGATACCGTTCCTGAACGGTTGGCACTCGCCAGACAATCGGGTGCAATCACACTCGATTTCCAGAACGACGACATCTACGATCGCATCCAGGAGTTGACCGGCGGGCGCGGCGCGGATGCCTGCATCGACGCCGTCGGCACCGAGCCTGAAACCACTGCCAGCATTGGCTCTGTGATCGACCGGATCAAGGTCGCGACCTTCATGGGAACGGACAGGCCGCACGTTCTTCGACAGGCGATCGAGTGCTGCCGAAATTTCGGCACGGTTTCGATCGTCGGCGTCTATGGCGGGTATCTGGACAAGATTCCTATGGGCAGCGCCATCAATCGCGGCCTCACCTTCCGGATGGCCCAGACCCCCGTCCAGCATTACATGCCGAAGCTTATGGAGCGCATCCAGAAAGGCGAAATCGATCCATCCTTCGTCATCACCCATCGGGCAACACTCGAGGAGGGGCCGGAACTCTACAAGACCTTCCGGGACAAGAAGGACGGTTGCATCAAAGTTGTGATGAAGCCTTTCGGAGCCTGACGACTGTCGGCTATCCGAGCAGGATTAGGATGGAGAGCACAGACGCGTATTTCGATCGCAAGCTGGAAGAACTGAAGCTTCTGAACAGCTGCCTGGCTGCACCGCTATCACTGGATCGTCCTGATTCGGTCGCCGAAGTCATTCGTCGTAAATTTCAGCTGACCGCAGCTCTCAGAGCCGCGCATGAGACGCAGGAGTGGAACGCCACCGAGACCGCATGGGCGGGCAGCGCGCGTCCATCCAGCGGGCCCTTTAAGTTTCAATACGACTATCAACGCGCTGACCTGGCCGTAGAAGGACCGTCATTCTATGCGCTCGATGAGCGGCACGCTCGACAAACGATCTACACGGCTTCGGGAATGGGGGCGATTGCTTCGCTACTCCTCGCACTCTCCAAGTCGATGAAAGGTGGCGAGGTCGTTGCGCTGCCAGGCTCTTACGGGGAAACATTAGAACTGATCGACGGCTATGCGCAGCAACTGCACCTGGTAATCGGGTCGATCCAGAGTTTCTCGACGGACAGTACCTCTCGCAGAGTCCTGTTGCTGGATTCATGCATCGCGTCTCGCGATTTCGGCGACGTCGTCAATTGCGGAAAGCTGCATTTCGACCTCATCATCTTCGACACAACATGTTTCACCGGAAGTTCGGGACGTATTGAGCAGGTAATCAGGTGGTCGAGGCGCCGGGGCGTTCCGCTGATCCTGGTCCGGAGTCACAATAAGTTGGATTCGTTGGGTGCGGAGTACGGGCGGCTAGGTTCCATTACGTTGATCCGCAGCGATTTCGCGACACAGCGGATTCCTTCCTCATGCCTCGAAGAGCTTATGGCGGAAACGCGCAACGCCATAAGGCTCCTGGGCAACGCAGCCTTACCCGCGCACTTTCCGCCATTCGTAGGCACATCCGCTTACCGTCGCCTGACGAGGAGGCGTATGGCCTCGATCCTTCGTAACGGTCGTTTCTCCTCCCGGCATTTCGCCTTGAGGCTGCGAGGCGTGCCGTCGCAGTTGCAGCCCGTTCACGGACTATACGTCACGTTGGGATCTCGCGAACCTCTCGACGAAGCGGCAGCCCGGCAGGCGGCCGCAGCCATGAGCGAGGAGCTAAGCGAAGTCGGCTTTCCAATCCGTCACGCTGGGAGTTTCGGCTTTGATTTTGCCGCGACCGAATGGTTTCACGACCTGACGACCGACCGTTACAGCGTCCGCATCGCCGTGCCTGATCTCCCCTCGAGCCTCTGGATCGATCTGACGCGAGCGATCGGCGACTGGTGGCTTGCTTCAGTTTCCCGATCCTGAGCGTCAGAGCTCAGTCAAGGTCAGGCTCGTTATACTGGCCTTTCAATCCTGGAATCGCCTCCACGGGAAGGCCACGGGGACATAATACAGCATGACCTTGAATGCCCATCACGACCCATGACTGACGAACAGCGCGGCGAGATCACGAAGCTCTGCCGTGAGGCCGATATCCTGGACAAGTCGGGCGAGCTTCTCACACGTCAGGGCGCACATGATCGCATCGACGATTTGCGTGAGAAGGCGCGCAACCTCAAGAATTCGTCGTCCGCCTGATCCTAGTTCTCTCCGAATTGCGCCGCCGTTTGCCGAGCATGGGCGAGAGGTGTGTAGCGCCTTCGACAACCGGCTCCGAATTGTCTTCGGCATCTTCTCGTCACATACCGGGGGGGCCGCCAGCTTGACAGCATCTTTCACGTCCATCAATGCCAAGTCCCTCTTTCTGCCGTTACCGAAGCTGCAGAGACCCGCGAGACGCAGCTTTCCGAGCGAACTGCAGCCTTTCATCCAGTACTCCGCGTCAATGAATTCAACATCGGCGTCGTCATCGCGTGATCGCAGTGATACGGCCAGGTGGTGCAACGCGGCTTTCGGGAAAAGCCTTTGACATCGCTGGTCTCTTCCGGCGCAAGTGGCCAGAAATTTGAACCCAATGGTATCGTTGGCTTTTCATTCTTGCGACGTAGAGCGGCTCACTGCAGCCAGACTCGGCCGGGCTGCTTTTGGCTAGGAACAATCGCCTCAACCTCATGTTGCCGTGCATCAATCCTTTTACTTATGGAGCGTTCCGATGGCCGACAAAGATCTAAATGCGCTTTTCCTCGATACCCTCAAGGATATCTACTACGCCGAAAAACAGATCTATAAGGCTTTGCCGAAGATGGCGAAGGCCGCCAATTCCGATCAACTTCGGGCGGCATTTGAAAAACATCACGATGAGACCGAAGGTCAAATCGGTCGCCTCGAACAGATCTTCGAGCTTCTCGAAAAGCCGGCGCGCGGAAAGAAGTGTGACGCGATCGAAGGCATTCTCGATGAGGGCACCGAGATCATGGACGAGTACAAGGGTGAGCCGGCACTTGATGCCGGGCTCTTGGCTGCCGCTCAGGCGGTCGAGCACTATGAGATATCCAGGTACGGGACGCTTAAGAGCTGGGCCACGAAGCTTGGTATGAAGGATGCGGTCAAGTTGTTGGATCAGACGTTGGCCGAAGAGAAGAAGACCGACGATGCGCTGACAAAGCTTGCTGAGACGGCAGTCAACGCGGAAGCAGCCTGAACCACCCTGTAAGGATCGGGAAGCGCCGCCCTCCGGACGGCCCTTCCCGGCTCTCAATGCAGCGTTTCGTTTCGATTTAGAAAGACAATCACATGAGTGAAAAGTTCAATCCGGCGCCGACTGACAAACACGCCGCCGATTCCAAGCAGGAAATGCGCAGTGATAAGAAGCAAGACGATGAACTTGAGAGAGGCTTGAAAGACAGCTTTCCGGCTCTGACCCCGGTGAGTAGCACGCAGCCTACAAAGGCCGCGCCTAACGCCGAGTTGGTCTAGTTGGCCGTATGAGGCGTGGCCACGCGGGTCCACGGAGGATCTCTCGCTCTTCATGCTCTGGGCGCTGACCCTCGGTCTCGGGTTTTTGGATCGTCTACGGTGTTATTCGATTGGATGATCGTCGGCGCGAACGTGATTAGCGCCACGCTCGCGGCCATCGTTTTCTGCTGCAAGATACGGGATCTCAGGTCGCGAGGCCGCTGTAGAATCCATGGGCCTGACAAACGGAGGCCGAGATGACGGCGATACGAATCCGCCATACGACCACCTATCGTTTTAGAGAGGCAGTACATCTCTCTCCACACCGCCTAATGCTACGCCCTCGCGAAAGCCGCGAATTGCGGCTGATGTCACACATCTTGACGATCACGCCGGACGCTGTGACCAAGTGGGCCCAGGATGTGTTTGGCAACACTGTCGCCCTGATCAACTTTGCAGACACAGCCCCGACGCTCGTTATTGGCAGCGAAGCCGATATTCTTCTCGATGCAGTCGATTGGCCGGTGTTCGATATCGCTGCCTCGGCCATTTCATACCCGTTCCGCTACTCCGACGAAGAATGGACCGACCTCGGCGCATTAACTATTGCCCAATACCCTGATCCGGGCGGGCGACTGCAAAACTGGACGAGAGGGTTTATACGTAGCAACCCAACCGATACGCTTTCACTGCTCAAAGACCTGAACGCCGGAGTCGCCCAGCGCGTTCGGTACCAGAGCCGTGAAATCGAGGGCACGCAATCTCCCGAGGAGTCACTCGACCGCGGGCGGGGATCGTGCCGCGACTTTGCAGTCTTGTTCGCCGAATCCGCACGAAAGCTCGGCTTCGGCGCGCGGCTCGTCTCCGGCTACCTCCACGACCCGAGCCATCAGCTCCTAGGTTCGGGCGATGCTGGCTCGACCCATGCTTGGGCCGAGGTGTTCCTACCAGGTGCGGGCTGGGTCACCTTCGACCCGACGAACCGCAGCGTCGGTGGTCGAAATCTGATCCCCGTCGCAGTTGCCCGCGATATCAGCCAGTGCATACCAGTATCAGGAAGCTTCTTTGGCCCAAGCGATAGCTTCCTGAGCATGGGCGTGACTGTCTCGGTCACCGCGGAAGGCGGGAGCGCTAATGGCGTTCTCATCACCGATAAGAGCCAGGACAAGGCGAGATCGCCCTGATGAACTGCGCCAAGGGGAGGACCGCCGTAGTGCTCGCAATCCAAACATGTCCGGCGACAACGTCAACAAGCCGGATCGCGGGCTGCTCGCGAGCGCATTATGCCAACGATAGCGCCCGCTCATTCCGGAGTAACGGTGCGCAACCTCTTTACCGAGACAAACGTCCACCAATCCCGAGCCTTGATAGGAGGGTGCGATCGGCTCTTTGCCTAACCTGTTCGAACGTGCATTGAGAAGGCTTTTTGTCCGGTCGCCACCTGATGATCGAAGTCCCGTGACGAAAGCGACCGCCGGTGAAATGATCGTAGGACACTTCGACCACATATTTCGGCTTGACCGGCTGCCATTCTGGCGATCGCTTCGTCGACCAGCGACTGGGACCGCCAGGGGCATTTCCTGTAAAGCTCTGAGCTTGCTTGACGGCTTCGAGCTTGTCGGTCAAAGCCGGCCTGTCCTTTGCTTTGATCCCCGACGAGAATCCAACGTGGTGCAGCAACCCGTCATCATCGTAGAGCCCGAGAAGAATCGACCCGACGACCTGCCGGCCCGCTAGACGGTTTTCGCCGTAGCGAAAGCCGCCGATGACACAGTCCGCACTACGATAACGCTTGATCTTTTGCATACCCTCTCGATTGCCGGCCTGGTATGGAAGGTCGAGGCGCTTCGCGATGACGCCATCGCTTCCACCGCCCGCCGACGCGAGCCAACGTTGGGCATCCCTCAGCTTCGAGCTGGCCGGCGAAAGGCGAAACAGGTTTGTCTTCGAGAAGAAACGAGCGGCGAAATTCTCCAGAAGTGGCCGCCGCTTGGCGAGAGGCTCACCCGCCAGATCGCTTCCGCCTTTCAACAAGAGGTCGAACGCGAGGAACAAGGCCGGGCTCTCTGCCGCCAGTTTCTTCACGCGGCTTGCAGCAGGGTGAATGCGCTGCAACAAATCATCGAATGAGAGTTGACCGCCGGTCGGAACGACGATCTCGCCATCGAGGACAAAGCTTTTTTCGCGGACCGCAAGCGCGCCGGCCATGACTTCGGGAAAGTACCGGTTGAGGTTCTGCCCGGACTTCGAATGGAGGTCGACTTGCTCGCCCTCCCGCACCAGAAGGCAACGGAAGCCATCCCACTTCGGTTCGTACAGCCATAGCTCGCCGATCGGAATGGCGTCGACCGAACGGGCCTCCATGGCCTTGATTGCGATGCGGCGCTTTTTCACGCCGCTCAGTCTTCCACACGAGCGAGAGGCCCGATGGCAGGAGCGTTGATTGGCTGTCCGTCGACATCGAACATCGATCCATGACAGGGGCAGTCCCAACACGTCTCAAAGCTGTTCCAATGCAGGTGACAACCCACATGCGTGCAACTCGCCGACCTCAGGTGCAGCGCACCTGCCTCGTCTTTAAAGGCTGCAAGTTTTTTCAGTCCACGCCGCACGACCGCGCCTTTGCCAAGCTTGAGATCGTCCAGTGAGTTAATCTCGCCAGGCGCCGCATACTCAGCAAAGCTTTTAAGTGCGGTAATGTTCTCAGTCACAAAGTTCTTCGCGGCCTTAAGAGGAACCCGGCCCGGCTCGTAGATGTCTTTCCAGGGGTGATCCTCACCAAAAACGAGGCTCGTATTCAGCATCGCGCCGGCGACACCGTGCGTCAGGCCTTGCCCGGAATCGCCCATCGCGACGTAGATATTCTTGCCGCCGGAATCCCGTCCGATGAAGCCGGCATAATCGATTGTATCGAGCACCTGCCCGGACCAGCGATGCGTCTCTTTGCCGAGGCCGGAAACCAGGCTGCGGGCCCAGGCTTCCAGTCTGTCAAAACGCTCATCAGCGTCGTCTGCCTCTCCGCTTTTGTGATCTTCGCCTCCCACCAGCACATAGTCGGTATTGGCGGGACCGGGCTGCAGGCGGACATAATGGTAAGGATCTTCAGTGTCCCAGTAGAGCGCGTCAGGTATCGCACCGCGATTGATCTCGAAGGTGATAACATAGGTCCGATAGGGAGCCGTCTTCGTGTGGATGGCAAAGCGGTCGGAGATCGAAGAGTTGGTTGCGACAACGGCATGTTTGGCGCGAATGGCGCCGCGCGCGGCTTTAACCGTCACGACACCATTGTCTTCAGTCACTTCGTCGACCGGACTGTCTCGGAAAAAGGTCACGCCATTCTTACTGCAGGCCTTTGCCACCCCGGCCAGGTATTTGAGGGGATGAAAAGTCGCTTGCCGGGGATAGCGCAGAACGTGGCGGCCCTCGCACCCTTTGAGGGATACGCCCATCAGCCGGTGGAAGGGAGCTCCGACCTCGCGGACCGCATCCATTTCCTGGTCGATGATATCGGACGGCATGTCCCGCCCCTGAATGAGATAGCCGTCAAGCCTGCGAAAGTCGCAGTGGATCTTCTCTATCTTCTGGATTTCCTCGATGCGGTCGATGGCAGCCGCCTGGCTGTCGCAAAAGAGCTTTGTCGCCTCGTGCCCCCTGATCTTCGTCATTTCGCTGACGAGATCATCGCACAAAGGAGCAAGGTGAGCCGACGTCCTCGACGTCATGCCACCGCAAATTCGGCCGCGGTCGATGACAATGACGGACTTGCCGCGCTGGCAAAGCTCATACGCCGTTGATATCCCGGCGATCCCGGAGCCAATCACGGCGACGTCGCACTCCTGCGCGCCATCGAGCACGCGCGCATCAGGTGCGACGTCAATATCCATCCAGAGCGATTTGCTGGTCATGATGTTCTCCAAACACGTGAGAACGTTCCCATGTCAGGCAGAGTTCCAATTCTACGTCTCAGACCTTGAGTACAACGGCCAGCATGCGCCTGAAGGTCGTCGCGTTCTTGGGAGCGTGCGCGTCGTTGTCATTGTTGAAATAGACCCAGGCCCGCTTCGCACCGCTCGCCTTGATCCTTTTGGCCCAGATCTCCAGCTCGCTCTTGGAATAATCGTGACGATACCATCGCTTTGGGCCGTGCAGGCGGATGTAGAGTTCATCGCTCGTCCGAACGAGTTCGTCCGGCAAGCGTGGCGCGCTGCAGGAGCAGAAGATAATCCCCGCGATACGAAAAGCCTCATAGACCTCTTCATTCCACCAACTCGCGTGCCGAAACTCCACGACGTTGCGACGCTCGGGATCCAGCTGGCAGACTATGTCATTAAGACAGGTCTTGGTGTAACGATAGCTCGGCGGCATTTGAAACAGAAAGCAGCCCATCCGGTCACCCAGAATGTCGGCGATCATTCCAAAATCCCGGATGAGCGTCTTTGTCGCTTTGAATCGTTTCACGTGGGTGATGAGTTCGGAGACTTTGACGGTGTAGATGAACTTCTTCCTCCCGGGCTGCCGCCGCCAGGATTGGACACCGGCGACTGTCGGCCACGAGTAAAAGGATGCATTGATTTCGACAGTGTCGAAACGCGTTAAGTAATGATTAAACCACTCGGTTTGCGGCACGTCTGCATAGAATGAGTCCCGCCATTTCCAATAACGCCAGCCGGAGCATCCGACGTGGACAAACTGTCTGTGTCGCGGCGGATCCTTTGGACGGTCAGTTTTTGTCTTGAGGCGAGCAGCATGCATCTTTGCGGCACGCTTGATATTGTCCTCGCGCTGCTTTTCGCGTCGCAGACGTCTGCGTTCTCGGAGCTCCTCGGGGGTCAATTCGATCCGCGTCGGTGGTGCCATCTGCGAACGACCCTCGATTGCCTACCGCTACAGCCTCGCGAGCCCTGCTGGCGCCGTTACAATGCAAGTCCGCGGCGACATCTGGGCTCCCGCTCCCGCGTGCGGAATCTTTACCGTCGTTTAAAAAGGGTCGTGAATTCGTAGAGAAGAACGACTGCACCGAGAGAGCGCCGCCAAGGATTGACGCCACGGACGATTTCATCCACCGTCCAGAGAACGAGGCCACCGTTGGCCGCGATCGTCAGGGCCAAGTTTGCTTTGCGTGCTGATGGCCATACCCAGAGCAAAAGGCCGGCCACGATCACAATCCACAGAATGAGATTGGGTGACTGTACAATCGTGATAGCGCCGGTCTTGCGGTTGCGGAAAAATCATCGAAAGAGCTGGCCCCACTAGGGTTTCGCCCCGGTTGAATCTTCAGTCAGAGTCCAACCTCACCTTCTTCGCGACCTTTCCAATAGGTCGCGCGGTTGGCTTTGACCTTGATCAGGACAATGCCTGGAGTATCCACGCCATTTTCGAACCATTTGTCGAGCTCACTTGTCCAGTGCTGATGAAAGACGGCCTTGTCGCGGATCAGTTCGGCAGTCCCTTCGACGGCCACTTAGATCCGTTCGGCGAATAGACCGGTCTCGGATGAGAATCCGAGCGCGACATTAGGATTCCGTTGGATGTCAGAAACTGTCCGCGTCTTTTCGTAAGTGAAGTAATAAGACGTGCCGTCGTAAGCCACGTCGCCGTTGTTACTCATGGGTCGATTGGCGATCTCACCGTTTTCTGTGTGGGTCGAAAGAATGGCGATGTCGATGCCGGCCATTTCCTTCGCGATTTCAGCGAGCGATTTCTTGGACATCTTTCCTTCTCCATTGGCCGGGGAGCAACTGCGGGGTTCAACCCATGTTCCCTTGAGGTCCGCAACTGGTTAGCCGTGGGAGCGACGACAAGCGATTACGCCGCTCATTGCTCGCGGACGGTCAACGTTACGATCCGAAACAAGGATGGGGCGAACAAACCCTTGCCCACTCTGCAGCATCACCTTGGCATGGCGCAGGAACTCGACAGAAACCGAATGTAAAAAGTAAATCGGCTTACCTAGATGCCGGCATACGGGGCAGCCCACGTAGGCAGCCCCGCCTTGTTAAGGCGCGCCCGCCTGTTGCGTGAACAATGGTCTTTTACTGCCGTAAGAGCGATCAGAGGCCCCGTACATTGGATGGAACCTTGATCAAGCCTCGGATGTTTTCTGACGAGCGGTGCCTACTTCACGGCAAGATTAGCGACCCCGGTAGGATCGACGAGCGCCGGACCGCCAAGCGAGGTAGCAAGTGGGTCGCCCGAACACGGTTAGCAAACGGATAGCAAAGCCCGGCACATCGAAAGCTTCGGATCGCGACGCATCTCGCAACCCGGTGCAGCAAAAGCCGCTCCCACTTGGTTCGGGCGCGCGCATGAACGCCCGGGTGGTCTTTGCCGTAGCGGTGGTAGCGCTCTCCCTGTGGACAGCGGGGGGATTCCTGCCACCTTTGATCTGGGCGACCATTCTCGCCGTCACCTTGTGGCCTCTCTACATCAAGTTCGCTGCACGGCTCACCTCGGGCCCAACAAGGCTGGCAGCCGTCGCCTTTACAGCGATCGCCGCGCTCATCTGTTTACGCCCATGGCGCTTGCCATCTACCAGGTGGCCGAGCAAAGCGGTGACATCGCGAACTGGCTGAAGAAGGCCAGGGAGAGCGGAATCGAAGTGCCCGACTGGATCGCTCGCCTGCCGGTCGTAGCAGAAATCGTGCAGCAATGGTGGCGCGATAATCTGTCGGATCCGAAAGCCGCGACTGCTTGGCTCAAGACCATCAATGCGGATGATGCGTCTGGTCTATTCTACACTTTCGGCGGTCAGCTGATGCGTCGCCTGTTCATGCTCTTCTTCTCTCTGTTTGCCTTGTTCGTGCTGCTCAGCAACGACCGCTCGGTCGCTAACCGTACCATCGAGACGTGCGATCGCATCCTGGGGCACCCCGGCGAGGGCGTGGTGCAGAAGATCGTGGATTCGATCCGAGGGACGGTGAACGGTACCGTGATCGTCGCTATCGGCGAAGGCTTGTTGATCGGTGTCGGATACCTTGCGGCAGGCGTACCAAATGCCGTGATGTTTACCATCATAACCACAGCTTTTGCGATGCTCCCATTCGGTGCTTGGGCAGTGTTCACGGCCGCCGCCGCGACGCTTTTGTCCGGCGGTGGCAGCGGGATCGCGGCCGCAGGCGTCTTTTTCTGGGGCGCGACCGTCATGCTTGCAGGGGATCACTTTGTGTGGCCAACTCTGGTCGGGGGCGCGGCTCGGCTCCCTTTCCTCTTTGCGTTCGTCGGAATTTTCGGGGGGCTGGCTGCGTTCGGCCTACTCGGTTTGTTTTTAGGACCAGTCATCATGGCCGTACTATTGACGGTTTGGCGAGAGTGGATTTTTCGTCCTGAAGAGCGAAGCAGGTCTGACTGACTGCGCTGACGTGCGGGCCCCGAAGTGCTTTCGCTTAAGGCTTACAGCGAGCGCTATTTCCGGCGATATCTCTAATACGTCGCAGACTACCGCCTCCGCCTTAGCGCTTCGCACCGATTCCTATTTCTGAGTTTCCCGTTCAAGACGTCCCGCTCTCCAAAGTCTTTCCAGCGCGCTGTCTCGTGAGCTTCACCGCCGCAGACACGCTGAATCCGTCCGGCCGTCTGCCAAGCGGATCCGACGATCATCGCCAATTTGTCGTCGAGCGAGCGCCTCATTAAGTGATATCCTACGAGGCGTTCGCGCGAGCACGCTGCCGCGCCTCTCGGCGTGGTCCCAGGCGTTGACGTCGGCGCAAGGCCCTCTCGGCGAGCTGCGGCATAGGCTGCACCGGGGCGGGAGCGCCGTCGCGGATGCCACGGCTAGAACGAGGGGTCTTTGCACCAAGCTCGTACTTGGATTTTTACGGGTGCTACTGGCCGCAGCCTAGTGATGTCAGCCCAGTTCTTAGCTGCTCGTTAAGCAAACACGAGCAGTCTCGGTTTCGGGATGGCCGTTGGGACATACGCGGCCTTGTGCTTGGGGTTGAAGGCCCGCCTGCTCAGCCAGCCCCAGGCGGGCCTTCCCTCGTTCGAGGTTAAGCAAGCAGGCCATTTGTGAAATAGATCATATTGCAGGCTGAAAACGCTTCAGTAAGATCATCTCACCCGGGGCTGGGTCCATACTTCGCTTAGATCTTTTTAACCGGCATTTTGTGACACGGCGCGGGCCGCAGCGAGAAAAACGCTGCGGCCTTCGTTATTCTAGCGCCTTAAACGTCGACGATGCGTCATCTGCCGCCGCCGATCGCGCGCGCCTCCTGCCCAATCGGGCCCGGCGGTTCAATTGCCCCTTTCCGTTGCTGGCGAACCGCTAGCGTGACTGGTGGTCGCAATGCGTACTGCAGAACAATTGGTAAAACCAAAACGTGTATTCCGCCCTGGTACACGTGATCGAACCCGACGCGACCTAAGAAGCCGCTTATTTGTGCGCGCTGCTTAACAAATCTGCTAGCTACGAGGCGCCGAGCGGCGTTGACTTTCAGCGGGTCCTTGGCGTGACACCTAGACGCCCCGGCGCTAGCCTCAGGCCATCCATCCGCGGCAGCCCCTGTCGTAAACCGGCAGGGGTTGCTTATTGGTGGTAGGCCCGCCAGTGAACCAGCGGGCCTTTGCCCGGCGGAGTATTTACAGCTCCCACTAGAGTGAAGCACTGATGTCTGACGACGACCCACTCAGGCAGGAAACGCACGCCCTTCAGCAGATGATGGAAGATGAGCGTAAACTTTTGGTCGGCCTCGAAGAGTTCATCAAGGGCAAGGTCGCGCTAGGCGTCCCCAGAGAGCGCGCCTACGCATAGTTGCGGAGATAGTCCCGTACGTTCGAGAAGTCAGAGCACGCGAGTTACGCCGCACGTTTAGCCCGGGAGCGGTTAGGCCCGGCGACGTGCACCAGGGGGCCTGAAACCTTCCCAAGTTTCATGCGTAGGACCTGTATCCGAGGTTTTGTTAGTTCCCATCTCGGGGCTGGAAATGAATACCGCCGCCGGGACATGTATTTGAGCCCGGTGGCGTATCTTTAACTTTTCCTTCGCTTCCCGGCATGTGCCAGTCGCTCCCTGTCACGCTACGCCCTACTCTGCTCGATCAGATCCTGGATGCGGGCGCTAGTGAAGATGGCGAAAGTGTCGCGCAACCAGGCGCGGACGTAGCGGATCAATATCCGCGACTCCGCCGTCTCGATGAAGCTGCCGAACGCCAAGCCCTGCCGCTGCACCTCGGTGCAGGCGCGCGCTCGCCGGCACCGACGTCCAGTTTAGCGAGAGTCTTAAGATCGACGGGGGCGCGATGTTTGCCCATGTTTGCAAGGTCGGGCTCGAAGGCGTCGTCTCCAAAGAGCGTGACAGCGTGTACCAGGTCGGCCGCAGCAATAAATTGGGTCAAGAAAACCTGCGCCCAGCGCGAGACCCTCACCATCGCCGGCTTCGCCCTCGATGAGGGCAAAAACCATGAATCGAGGAGGTGAGAATGGTCCTGATAGGATTTGGCGCCCTGCTTGTTCTCGGCGGAATTTTGTACATGGCACGCGCTACAATTTGGCGGGGATCGCTTAGTCGGCCCGCCGGCGATACACTGGAGCCGACGCGGCGCGGCGTGGGATTCCTGGGGGTCAGAGCGAACTGGCCGGGTATTCTCCTTGCGGCAATCGGTGCCGTTTTGTTGGTGTTGGGTGCCAGTCTCTAGCTTCAGCCACCCGCCGAGCTGCCGCCCTGGTTGACAAGTTGGTATCGACGCTTCAGCCGATGGCTCGTGGTTGTAGCGGCGTTTTGGAGGCGATCGAGGTCCGCACCGTCTTTAGCAATCACGAGCAGTCGCCAATTCAGGCCATCGGGTTCCGCGTCGCCGTGTTCAATCTCGACGGAGATAACGAGCTCCCCGCCGGGAACGTGCCGGATCTCCTGAAGAGCGATCAGTTCGAGATCGGACTTGGACACCAACGTTCTTGGCACCGGTCTCCTCCCGGCCGGTCTAACGCAGCCTCAATCGCTCCGCGACTGCTTCATGAAAGCGGCCCGCTCGATCATGTCAGCGGGCCATTTCTTTTCGCTTCTATTTCCCTTTCATCTTCGGGTCATTCATAGTCACCCCGGGGTTAGCCGAACCCGGGCTGCTCGATGCCCCTTGACCGCTGGTCGCGGCTGGAGGATTGCCGCCGCCTCCAGATCCCGCACCCGCGCCTCCGGCGCCCCCTGATCCCGCACCTGCGCCGCCGGCTCCGCCCGAGCCAGCGCCCGCGCCGGCCCCTGCTCCGCCAGCACCACCGGCCCCGCCACCAGCGCCACCCTGCGCGGAGGCGGCAGCGATCGATCCGAACAAAAGTGCAGCTGCGAGCGCCATCTTGCCGATCTTCATGGTCATTTTCTCCTATAAGTTTGCTTGCAACCGACCGCTGTAACCTTCGTTCCTAAGCTGAAGCAGCACCAAACGCGTCGAGGTGCCTACCTCACTTACAGCAGACGACTTCCCCGTGGAGGTCGCAACTGCCGAGACAGAGGAGCTCGCCGACAACTCGCAGACTCAACGAGCATGCGCACCAAGAAGAGCACCATCGCTGGCCTTAGCGGACCTTCGAGGCGATCCCCACTCGCGTTGCCCCCTTGAGCGCTCTGTGCCGGCCCAGACAACACTGGCCAACTATTCTTGGGGAAGCATTTCGCGAACAATCGACATTTGAACACGGCTCTCCGGCGAAAGGCCCAGTCTCCATCGCGACCTTCCGGCGAGGACGTCGTTCCTTGAACTCGAAATCAAGTCCAGCGCCCGCGCCGCTCGCGGTACAGGGAATATGCCCGGTAACAACCACAAGGCCCCTGGCTATTGTTCGAACGCATTCCGCAAGCCGCGGCAGAATGTCTCGATTTGAGCAACCATAGCCAACGAGGCAGGCAGTGACGCGGATCGTATCGGATCGCTTGTGCCGCCCGCGCAAGCGCGAGTCCTGCGAAGATCCTATCGACGCGACATTCTCCGAGCTCTCCTTCTCGGCACACCACCGCTGCTCGAGGCTGTTTTCTTCACGTACCAAAGTCTTGCGCCCAGCGGGGAGTTTGGCCGGTGGCACGTCATCCTCGTTCAGCTAGGAACGATTCAACAAAGCGTGTGTTCGTCCTTAGATACAAGAAATAAAGCAAGAGGGTGAGAAGCGATGGCGCGATCAGTGGAGGAGTTGAAGCGTCAGTCTGAGCGCAACCGCGCAGAGCTGGCGGCTACCGTAGGGCGATTAAGGGAGCAGATATCGGACACCGCCGAGGACATCCGCCACAAGGTCTCGCCGCAGCACATTAAATCCGAAGTCTCCGAATACGTCAGCCACAAGACCCAGAGCTGGATTGAAGGGCTCAAACAGCAGATCATGGACAATCCCATGCGCGCAGTGGCCGCGGGCGCTGCAGTAGGAATTCCGCTGCTGCGATTGGCGCGAGGTGTCCCGCTGCCACTTCTGATGATCGGCGCCGGACTTGCCCTGACCTCGAAGACAGTACGTGATCGCGCTGCGGACGCGTCCGGTCCGGTAATGGATAGAGCGGGGGAAATGCTCGAGGAGTTGGCGGAGGGTGCCCGTGCCATGCAGGGCGACGCGACGGAAAAGCTATCCTCTGCTCGAAGCCGAGCCGCTGGCATGGCTGGAGACGCACAAGATCGGGCCGCCAGCCTTGCGGATGACCTGCGAACAGGCGCAACACAGGCTGCCAGTTTTGCAGGTGAAAAGCTCAAGAGTGGCATCGACGCAGCCAAGGATGCGGCGACGAACGCGCCTGACCAGGCCCGTCAGACCATCGGCGACAATGCTGCTCTGATCGGAGGCCTGGGCATCGCGATCGGTGCCATCATCGCTGCGGCTCTTCCCGAGACCAAGGTTGAAGGCAACGTGATGGGTCGGGCCAGCGATGGCGTGAAGCAGGCTGCGGCCGCTGCGGCCCAATCCGGATTTGAGGCAGCGAAAGAGACGACCACGTCGGCAGCCGACGCGGCGGCGCAGAAGGTCGCCGAGGCCGATCTCGGCACCCACGCTAGTCGTATGACGCAGGATGTGGCGGGCATTCTGAAAGAGGCTGCGGACGACGTCGTCAAAGCCGCCTTTAGCCCCTCCCAAAACACCAACACCTGAAGGAAACCATCATGAACGATGTGGACCCGAACAATATTACGCAGTTCGCGCCGAACCGAGACAAGGGACCCTCGAAGGATCTGAAGGAACAGATCGGTGAAGCCGGCGCAGAGATGAAGCAGCGCGCTGGCGATGCCTTTCACGCAACGGCCGATCTCGCGCGGGACAAGTTCAGTGAAGCGGCGGATGCGGCCAAAGGGGTGACGGAAGGGACTGTGGACCAAATCCAGAGCCAGGCCCGCGAGCAGCAGCGGTCGGGCGCGGATTTCGTTGAGCGCCTCGCAGGCAACATGCGTGAAGCCGGCCGAGCATTCGAGAGCGACGTACCGTTCGCTGCACGCGGCATCGGTTCTGCTGCGGACTATGTCGAAGAAGCCGCCCAGAAGATCCGCGATGGCAGCTTCCGGGATCTCGTAGAAGGCGCAACTGATTTCGCCAAGCGTCAGCCCGCGGCCTTTCTCGGAATATCAGTGCTGGCAGGCTTCGCAGCGGTCCGCTTCCTAAAAGCATCCGGCGAGCAATCGTCATCATCAAAGCGGAGTGGCACAATGAACAAATCGTCGTCGGAAGACGCTCATAAGTCCCGTGACGCCCCGTTCTCGGCGAGAGACGAAACTTGGCCTCAAGGTTCCGCGCGGCCCGGTTCGAGTTCGCAACAGACGTCATCCTCACAGGGCAACACCGTACCATGAGCATCGAGCACGATATCAAAACCAGCCAGGGCGAGTTTCGGGCCATCTCGACGCTGCTGGGCGATACCATGTCGCAGTTTGCCAAGCTCTTCCAGAACGAAATGGACCTGGCCAAGGCCGAAGTTGGCGACAAGCTTCAGAAACTTGGTGGCGCGCTAGGTTTGATTGCAGGTGGTGCCGTTCTGGTGATTCCGGCGATCGTCATGGCACTGTTTGCCCTATCCGCGGCGTTGATCTCGGCAGGATGGTCGCAACCGGTGTCGTATCTAACATCGGCGTTCATAGCGGCGGTAATTGCGGCCTTGCTCTTTGCAGTCGGCATCAACCGGCTTGATGTGCGCAATCTGGCACCTCGAGAAACGATCGGGCAGCTTGAAAAGGATAAGGACACTATGAAAGGAATGGTGCGATGAGCAACACGAAGAGCAGTTTTATTGACAATTTGGTGACGGCGGCCCGGGAAAACCCTCTTGCCGCTGCGCTAATCGGAGGTGGAGCGCTTTGGCTATTGGCTGGCGACCAGAAGCTGAAGACCGCGACCCGCTCTGTTGTGGATGCAGTTTCGCCCGTGGCCGATGCTGGGACGAGTCCTCTCAGGTCGGCAGCGTCGGCTGTTAAGCAGACTACGGCGCCACCCACGGCACCTGAGATGGGCGACGAGGGATCGCTGGGCATCGGTGAAACTTTGCGAGGCGCCACCGCTGCCCCTTACGATGCAGTCTCAGAAGCTGTCGACAACGTTCAGGATCGGTTCGACGAGGGAGTCACCTTCTTCCAAGACAAACTTGGCACTGCGCTTCCAGGTAAAGAAGCGCTCACCAGTACGCAATCGTCACTAACTGAGTTGCTTGAAAGACGACCCTTGGTGCTTGGGATTGTGGGCTTGGCGATCGGTGCAGCAGTCGCAGGCACGTTTCGCGCTTCCGAAATCGAGAACGAATATATCGGCAAAGTTGCCGACGATGTGAAGGCCGACGTTAATCGTCGCGCCGGCGCGGTATCGCAGGCCTGGCGCGAAGCCTCAGATACAGTGATCGCAGAAGTCGGCGACAAAGGTGCCGAAGCCCTGGATAAGGTGAGGCAGGCCGGCATTGATGCCGCCGAGGCAGCCACCGCCAAAGTGAGGTCTCCCCAATCGGGCTAATGGAGCAGTCGGCGCGGACCACGTGGTCCCCCGGGGATGAAGCCAATAACGATGCTCCAAAGAGCTCATCCTCCATCCCTTTCAAGAGCGACCGGGGGCAGTCGAAACTATAGGCCGGGCAAGCGTCCCTCCGGCGTATACTTGTCGACTGCTGAGGCGAGCTCCCGGGATAGCCTTGCGAGAATCTCCTCTCGAGAAAGCCCGGTCTCCAGTTCGAGCTTTTCCAACACGTCTGGGCCGATTGCTTCGTTCAGTTGCGGAGGCGAAATGTCCTTATTGGGCCCTGTGCCGATCCAGGACTGAGCTACATCACCGCGACCATTTTGATTGAATTTCTCCAGCAGCTCGCTGATCCCTCCTTGAAGCAATCCGCCGACGCCGGCCCCGCTGAGCATGCCCGTAAGATTGCTGAGCAGCCCGCCAAGCGGCTGTTGAGAACTAGGGGGTTCTAGCGACCCCGCTCCCGGGCCCTTTAGCAACTCCGCCAGCTTGTCTCTATTCTGATATCCGGCAATGGCGAGCAGTCCCAAAAGCGCAGTCATGGACGGCATTCCGCGGGTCATCTTGCAGCTCCATGATAAGGATTCAACAGTCGAACTCTGACGCATCGGTTCTGTTCCTAGGCACGCGTACGCAGCCCGCCGCGCCGGATCTTGAAGTCACACCGGGCGTTGCCCGGCCGAATTCACTTTTGCTCCGCCAGCGTCCTCCGCGAAAGCGGCCGGGAAAAAGAATGGCCAGAGCAAGAGCACGAAAGATACTCATCGCGCGATTCCCAACGACCGCAGCCTCTGATTAATACGTTCCCTATCCCACGCTCCAAGAGGAGGTAGGATTTCGAGAGGAAGGCTTGCCGTGCAGAACTCTGGGAACCTCCGCTCCGGGCTTGGCTCTTGAGACAAACAGCGAGAGCGAAAATGGGAAACAGTGGCGTCGGAATGCTACTCGGCGATACCTCGGTGACGGCTCTCTGGATGATGTTTATCGGCGCCTTCATCCTGGGTGGCACATTTCTCTATGGCGTCATGAAGGCCGGAAGGTTGCGCCGCAGCGAGCGTGTGCAGCTCGACCGAAGCACAGAGACGGCGCAGCGTCGGGACGCCCCGGAGAAAAGAGCTGTTCGTTAGCAATCGGCGCTTCGGCAAATCGGCAAGGACGGCGTCTCGCATTTCGAGTTGCTACAGAACGCGCTGCGTGACGGGGCCACGCTCCTTTACTGCGCGTTCGACCTGATGTTCGCGGACGCCGAGGACGACGGAAGCTGCCGCTACTTGAACGCAAGAAGCGGCTCAAGGCCGTCCTTTCGCGTTACAAGTTGATCGTATTCAGCAAGCATCGCAAAGGCAGCGGAAAGAAATTCTTCGCCGAGGCGGAGCGCACGGGCCTCGAAGGCATTATGGCCAAGCGCGCCGACGAACGGCGCGAGCTTGAAACCTTCGTTCTCGGCTTTCGCGATTAGGTCCTTGAGCCATGACGCCCCTCAAAAACGCAACCGCAGCGCCGTCAACACCGGTTGCGGTGGGCAGTTCCTAGCTCGGCTTGACCGGGTGTAGCGTGCGCGGATGGCGGTCGTGCAGGAGACGGGCAAGCTCTTTGTGGTCGTCCTCCCGGCCCTTCAACGCCGTCTCGAACAGTGCTTCCTGGATGTCGCGCGGTATGTCGCCCCACACGTCCAGGGCCGCCCGCCCGAGCAGCGCGGCGAAGGTCTCGGACTAATCGCTCATCGGTTTTCTCCCATGTTCACAAAGGAACCGCCAAGGACCGAGGAGCGTTGCATTGCCATCATTGCGAGAGGAGAGATCGAATTATGGGTATCTTCACCAAGGACATCAAAACCATGGAAGACCTGCTGATTCACGGTCTGCAGGACATCTACTACGCCGAGCAGCAGATCCTTAAAGCGCTGCCGAAAATGATCGACAAGGCCACCAATCGCGATCTCGTCACCGGCCTGAAGAACCATCTGGAAGAGACCAACAAGCAGGTCGAGCGGCTCGAGAAGGCGTTCGCGAAGCTCAGCAAAGAGCCGAGCGGAACCAAGTGCCCCGCCATCGACGGCATCATCAAGGAGGCCGACGAGACCGCCGGCGAGATCGAGGACAAGGCCGTGCTCGACGCCGCTATCGTTGCGAACGCGCAGGCCGTCGAGCACTACGAAATTTGCCGCTACGGGACGCTGATCGCCTGGGCCGAGGAGCTTGGCCACGATGATATCGTGCGCTTCCTCACTACCAATCTGAACGAAGAGAAGGCGGCCAATACCAAGCTCAACACGGTGGCGCTGCGCAAGGGCGTCAACGCCAAGGCTTCGAGCGCGGCCTAATTGAGTTTCAAGGCGGTTTCAGCGGCCCCGCGACATCGCGGGGCCGCTGTCTCGTTGAGCCAATCGGGTAAGGCGGACCTGCCGGCGCACGAACCAGGCGGCGACAGCCACAGTCAGCCAAGCCAGCGAAGCGCCGATGAACGCGCCTGCAACGCTCCGCTCGACGAGGAGCCAGAACACAGCGGCGAAGGCGAGCATACCGAGAGCGCCCAGCGCGGCACCGGCGGCATCGAGCGCGGCAGCCTCCCGCCCTCGCCGCCTCCCCTCGAGACCAGCCTTCCGTTTGCGACGGAGTTCGTGCTTCTCTATCAAGGTCGCGCTGGCGCAGAAGATAGCCGGGAGCGCGAGAAAGAGACCTCCGATCGAGGCTCCGTAGCGACTACTGATCAATCCCGTGAACACGGTGGCGGCGCCGCCCAGGCCGAAACGCACCAAGTATTCGTACCACCGCCCTTCCTGCAGCGACGAGAGCGAGACCTTGATCGGGAGCCTCACGCTTGCCCTCCCGCGATCGCCCATAGGCCGAAGGCTGCGCCCAACCAGACGACGATCGAGACGATCGTAGCCGGCAACGCCCGCATCCCGGCGCGCATGAGGAGCTGGCAGACCAGGATGCTGTAGACGACCAGCGCGTTCGCGCCGACCATCATGGAAAGGCTTTGGGCCCCGGCGTAGACGGCGCCGTGTTGATGGATCGCGATGCCCAGCGTCGCGAGCGCGACCGAAGGCGCCGCCCCGAAGAGGCCGGCGAAGCTCTTCGGCTTCAGCACGTCGCCCAGCATCGAGAACGCCGACACGACGGCACCGCCGACCAGGAAACGGATGACGTACTCGCTCATTTCGGCTTCTTCCAAAGCCTCTTGAGCGGCCCTGCGGCGCCGTAGGCTGGAGCCTTGCGCGGGAGCGGTACCTTCGGAATGGTCTTCAGCGCGCGAGGACGGTCCTCGACGGTCGTGCACTCGTCGTAGGTGCCTGTCGAGGGATAGGCGCCGACGACCAGGAAGTCCTTGTCCGCCCATAGGCATTGATGGCCGGTCCCGGCGGGCAGGACTAGGATGTCACTGGCCTTTAACGTGAAGATCCGTCCCTTGTTGCCGCCGAAGCGGACGCGCCCCTTGCCGCGCGCGATCCCGAGGACCTCGTGGATCCTCGAATGGTAGTGAACATAGTCGTAGATGCCGTCGCGCCAGCTATCCCCCCTTCCGTTGGCTTCGAACAGATCTTCGACCACCGCCGCAGGATCGTGCTGCTCGTCGAGGCTGACGGCGCTTCGGTAGAGCATCAGGGGCCAGCGCGGGTGGTTGGGCACAAGGCCGTCATCCCTAAAGCGGACCACGTGTGGCTTCCGCGGACGAGGCAGTTCTGAAGCCCAACGCTTACCCGGACGACGAAGACCGGTGGCGCGTTCGGCGTATTCCTTCAAGTGCTCAAGTAGCGGCATCATCTGTCTCCTCGATGGGATAGCCGGTCCAGAGGCGAAGCATTCGTTCGAGCGCCGCACCAAGGGCGAAGCCGGCGACGACGTCGCTCGCCCAGTGCGCCAACACGACGATGCGCGTCAGACAAAGGCCCACCGCCAGCGCGCGTATCGCCCAGCGGGGCCCCGCCGGCAGCGGCCCCGCGGCCGATGCCAGCGCTCCCATGTGCAGGGCGTGTCCCGACGGAAAGGCGTCTTCGCGCTTGCCGGAGAAGGAGATCCCCTGAACATGCCCCAACACCGTCTTCCGGTCCGGACGCGTCTGGTCGAAGACCGTCTTCAACAAGTGCGGAAACATCGAGGCCGTGGCGGCCACAAGCAGGGCATGATTGCCGGCGCGGCGCAGCGGCTCTCCTTGCGTTCGGGACAGGGCCCAACCCGCTGCCGCCAAGGCCATAAGGATTTTCTCGTCGGCGCCCCAGGTCAACCCGCGGGCGACCGTTTCCGCACGACGGTTAGTCTTGCGCGCCACCGTCCGCGCGATCCTCTCGTCGAACTTGGTCGGTTTCACGGTGAGAAGGGACATCGATCCTCTGATGTTCAATAGGGAATCCTATAACGCGCGGCAGTTCTCCAGGTGCCAAGCGTTCGCGCCGAGGAACGGCCGCTACTCGCCCCTCGTTGACGGACCATGTCCGGATCTCTCTCCACCTACGTCGGCAGCATTGCCGCTTTCCTTGCCTCGCTCTCCTACATTCCGCAGGTCCGGAAAGCCTGGCCGCGCAATTCCACGGACGATCTTTCGCTCGGCATGCTGAGGGCGCTGACGCTCGGGCTCGGCCTCTGGACCGTATACGGCCTGATCCGGGAAGATTGGGTCATCGTGCTGGCCAACGTTGGGCCGCAAGATACGGGATCTGTGCGCTTAAGGCCGACGTCGCAACACGTGCACGTTCGAGCCGTCCCTGTCCGCATCATTCAGGGTCGCGGAGATCACCTGAAGCAGTTCGTGCAGCGTGAACGGCTTCTGCAGTTCCGGCAATTTCAGGTCCGAGGAACTCAGGTCCCCGTAGGCCGAGGCGATCAGGATCGGGCAGGTCCGGCCGCTGCGCGCACTCTCTCCGCAAACTGCAGGCCGTTCATGCCGGGCATGAGGTAGTCGGTAACCACGATGTCCACCGCGGGCCTGGCCTCGAGCATATCGAGCGCGGCCTGGCCTGACGAAGATTCGATCCGGTTCGTGACCAGCGTCTTCCAAAGCCACCGTCGTTTATGCAGAACCAGCGGGTCGTCATCTACGACACGCACGATCAACGCTTTCGCCGTCGGGCTGACCTCGGCTTGCCGATCCATTCCCCCGTGAGGTCGCGATACCTGTCCACTGGTGTCGCGAGGTAACCAGATTTCGGCGGTCGTACCCTTGCCCTTGACGCTCTTCAAGGTAAGGCGGCCGCCGGACTGCGCCGCGACGCTATGCACCATCGGCAGTCCAGGCCCGTTCCGCGTCCGCCCCCCTTGGTGGTGTAGAACGGCTCGACGGCCCGGGCGAGGGTCTTGCTGTCCATGCCACTACTGGTGTCCGTCACGAAAATCCGGACATAGTCGCCGGCCGACAAGTCTTGCGCATTCGGATCCGCGAGGGCCCCGACGCGCAGCGCCTGCTGGCCTTCGCCCGCAAGCAGGATCTCGAGATCGTAGCGGTCGATGTCGTCGAGACGGTGCGCGGAATGGCAAGCCTCCTGCATCGGCGTCGTATACCGGGTCGATCACGACGTGGGCCCAGAACGACGACCCGTCCTTGCGCCGGCGCGGCCCCTCGCGCTCGAATTTGCCTTCGCGCAACGCGGTGGCGAGCGCCTCCATGGGCGCACCTGCGGCGGCGTCCTCTTGCGCGTAGAAACGGGAGAAATGCTGACCGACAATCTCGTGAGCCTGATACCCCTTGATGCGCTCCGCGCCGGCGTTCCAACTGACGATGTTGCCTTGGGTATCCAGCAGATAGATCGCGTAGTCGGTGACGCCCTGGACAAGGAGCCGGAACAGCTTCTGAGTATGCCACAGTTTCTCCTCGGCCTCTTTACGCTCCGACAGGTCGCGGGTGATCTTGCCGAAACCGATCAACTTGCCGGTCGGATCCCGAATCGGGTCGACCACGACGTGCGCCCAGAACTGGCTGCCGTCCTTGCGGACTCGCCAGCCCTCGCTTTTGAACCAACCTTCTCGTTCCGCGGTTGCAAGGACTTTGGATGGCAGATCGGCTTGGCGGTCCTCCGGGGTGTAGAACCGGCTGAAGTGCTGACCAAGAACTTCCTCGGCGGCATAGCCTTTGAAGCGCTGCGCACGGGCGCTTGTTCAGCTCGAGATATGGCCCTTGGGATCGAGCATGTAGATCGCCTCATCGGCGATACCCTCGACGAGCAGGCGGAAGCGCTCCTCGCTCTCGGCCAAGGTTTCGGCGGAGCGCCGACGCTCGTTGAGGTCGCGGGTGATCTTCGCGTAACCGGGTGCCTTGAGCCACGAAGGGGGCAGCGTGACCGTCACCTGGGCGGCGGAAGCGGACCGGGTCCTGATCGAGTGGACCGAGAGCGGCGCTTGCGGGGTCGATGCTCCCGAGACCACGGGTTTCGGCACGAAGCTGGTCGAAATCACGATCGAGCGGATCGGCGGGGAGATCGAGCGCGACTGGCGACCCGAAGGTCTCAGCGTCCGGATTTCGCTGCCGCTGAAATCGCTGCGAAGCTGACGAGCCTTGCGAGCAGGAACTCAACCTCCGCGGTGAGATTGAAGTCGCGGAGGATGTGATGGCGGAACCCGCAAAGATTGTATCCCGACGCCCGGATGGCACCGGATGGAGCCTGGCGGCAGCCCTAGGTCTTATGGCGATAGCCTTTCTGTGGGATCGCATCGCACCGCCCGACCGGGTTGCCAAGCCGGAAAAGGGCGAAGCATTTCCCGAAACCGCGGAAGCCGACAGACACGCCTCGCCCGCCGAAATTGCGACCGAAGACGGAAACCGGGGACGCCAAGCGAGTTCGCCCGCAGAGATCCCGGCCCGAGGATGGAAGGATATCCTCTGGCGGGTCTATGGCAATATCGGCGATCACCGCGTCCTCGCGCTCGCCGCCGGCATGACCTACTACAGCCTTCTCGCTATTTTTCCTGCCATCGCGGCGCTCGTCGCCATCTACGGTCTGTTCTCCGATCCTGGCAGCATCGCCAAGCACCTCGACGACGTTTCGGGCTTTATTCCGGGGGGCGCCGTCGAAGTGGCGCGAGAGCAATTGACGCGTGTCGCAACGAAGGGCGACCGAACCCTGGGCTTCACTTTCGCGATCGGGCTTGCGATCTCGCTCTGGAGCGCGAACGCCGCCATGAAGTCGTTGTTCGATACGCTGAACATCGTCTACGGCGAGCAAGAGAAACGCGGTTTCTTCACGCTGAATGCGATGTCGCTGGGATTCACCATCGGCGCAATCGCCTTCGTCGTGGCGGCGCTTGGCGCCGTCGTCGTCATCCCCGTGGTCCTGCAGTACGTCGGAATGTCAAACGCGACGGACCTGCTTGTCCGGATCGGGCGCTGGCCTGCACTCTTCGTCGGTCTGGCCTTTGCCCTGGCTTGCATTTACCGGTTCGGCCCCAGCCGCCAGGCGCCGCGGTGGACATGGATCACTTGGGGCAGTGCGGCTGCGGCCCTGCTTTGGGTTGCGGCATCCGGCCTGTTTTCTTTCTACGCCGCGAACTTCGGCACCTTTAATGCCACCTATGGGTCCTTGGGCGCGGTCATCGGCTTCATGACGTGGCTCTGGATCTCGGCGATCGTGATCCTACTCGGAGCCGAGCTCAACGCGGAGATGGAGCACCAGACGGCGCGCGACACCACGACGGGACATCCTAAGCCGCTCGGCACCAGAGGCGCCAAGATGGCGGACACGGTGGGGGCCCCCCGATCGTGAGGGACACCATCGAGGGCGCGGTCGTGGCAGTGGCCGCCGACGGCGAACACCGCTTCAGCAAGCCGGTGCAGGACGGCATTACGCTGGTGAAAGGGCACGGCGTCGACGGCGACGCCCACGCCGGCGAATATGTGCGGCACAGGTACGCTGCTCGGCGACACCCTCGTCTGCCCAACCTACGTCAAGTCCACCTCATTCCAAGCGAGCTCTTCGCGACTGTCCGTGAGGCGGGCTACGACATAGGGCCCGGACAACTCGGCGAGAACATCACCACGGCCGGCCTGGACCTTGAAAAGATGCCGCTCGGCACGCGCATCGAACTCGGGCCTACGGCGGTCGTCGAGCTGACCGGGCTGCGGACGCCCTGCGTGCTCATCGAACGCTTCAGGACCGGCCTAAAAAGGCAGGTCGTGTCGTCGGCAAAAACGGACCCTGCATTCAGATGCGGCGTCTTGGGCGTGGTGCGAGCTGGCGGACAGGTGGCAGCCGGCGATCTTGCGCGCGCCATCCTGCCCGACGGATGTCAGAAGCGTCTTCCTTCGCTGTAGCCCGTTGGCAGGCCCGGAGGAACCAAAGCCTCTACACCTCCGTTGGAGCTGACTTTTGAGGAAAGGGCCATGACGAAAGGTGACGACCTCCGCTACGGCGCTCCCCGGAATGCGGTTCATCTTTGCGTCGACATGCAGCGGATGTTCGCGGGAGGCACGGATTGGACGATGCCGTGGTTGCCGCTCGTCCTGCCGAACGTCGTCGCAATCACCTCCGCCCATCCCGAGCGGACAATCTTCACGCGGTTCATTCCGGCGCAAAGCCCAGGCCAGGGCGCCGGCATGTGGCGGCGCTACTACGAACGCTGGAGTTCGATGACCATCGATAAGCTCGGGCCAGAAATGGTGGACCTGGTACCGGAACTCGCCCGCTTCGTGCCGCCCGCGCGCACCTTTCGACAAGCACGTCTATTCGCCTTGGACCGGGAGCGCGCTTCACGCGCAGCTTCGCGAAGCCGACGTCGAAACGGTCGTCATCACAGGCGGCGAAACCGACGTCTGCGTGCTCGCGACCGTATTGGGCGCGGTCGACTGGGGCTTCCGCGTGATCCTCATCGCCGATGCGCTCTGCAGCTCGGCAGACGAAACGCATGATTCCATGATGAACATCTACATGAACCGGTTCGGCCAGCAGGTGGAATGCGTCACGACCGAAACGCTTCTCGCCAGTTGGCCGGCCAACGGCCGGGCCAGGCCCCTCTTATGAATCATTCCTATGTCGTACAGATCCTCGTTCCGACGCAGACCGGCAAGGGCGAGCCGGTTTCCACGGAATGGTTCGACAACTTCCTGCAGGAGCTCACCGACAGGTTCGGCGGGGCGACGAGTTTCGTCCGCGCACCTGGACAAGGCCTGTGGCGAAGCGACGGTACGACCGAGCGGGACACGATCGCGGTTCTAGAAGTGATGGCCGCGAAGCTCGCCCCCAGAACCCGCCGCCACCACCGGCTGCGACGACCGGCGCACCGTCCAAGTCCTGAGCAAGACGTCTTGCCATTAGAAGCGAGGACGGTGTCGGTTAATATGGTTACGGTTGGCGCATCTCGACCAACAGGCAGCCGCCCCATCGGATTGGGGCGGCAAGGGCCGAGCTATGCAAGCTATCAAACCCGATCCGGCCGCGAAACCGAGATCGTCGCTAACAGCCCTATTGGAGGCGAACTTCAAGGGTTGTCAGCAGCGAGCCCGTAGTCGTGCTGAGAGCCACCAATTGCGATAGCATCGAGAAGACCTGCTTCATCGTTTCGCCTGCATTCGACGGGACACAGAAAAAGTCAGCATTTAAGGACGTGCTGGCAAACAGCCAACTCCAGGTCCCCGCGAGATAGCCAAAATCTGAAGATTCCACGGCTCATTCGAATTCAAACCTCGATCCGGCCAGCAGAGCCGCGTCGGGGTTGCAGGATACGAGCGAAGCATGTGACCAAAGTAAGAGAACGCAGAGAACGTCGACCTAATCTTCAGAGTGAACGTCAGCTCCGGCCGGTCGACGCCGGCGGCCTGGCTTTCGTAGACGAGTTTCGCGTTCTCAGCACCACGAAGCTTTCTAATCAGAGCGGCGCCAAGTGCGCCGAAGTCCGCGCTGTCATGCCGCTGACGATGCCCTTGCGATCAATGACGATGATCGACTGATCGCGCTTGCAAAGCTCGTAGGCGGTCGAGATTCCTGCGATCCCGGAGCCGACAACGGCCACATCGCAATGCACACCGCCTTTCAGCGCGCCCGCCGCCGGCAGTATCTCGGTCGCCATCCATAGCGAAGTGCTCACCATACTGAAGCAAAACACCCGCTCGGTGCCGCAGTTCCTCCTGCGGCTGGAAGCCGCCTCCGCGCCCTTCGCAGACGGACGGTCAGTGCGGCGCCCCACCCCATGCGGCCGGCTGCCGCAAAGTGCGAGGAACAAAGCCCAATGCGCGCCGTTCCATCGCTTTGAGATCAAGGAGTGACGTCATGGGACTATTCACAAAAGACATCAAGACGATGGATGATCTGCTGCTGCACGGCTTGCAGGACATCTATTATGCCGAGCAGCAGATCCTCAAGGCGTTGCCGAAAATGATCGACAAGGCCACCAACCGGGATCTGATCACGGGCTTCAAGGGCCATCTCGAAGAGACGAACAAGCAGGTCGAGCGTCTCGAGAAGGCCTTTGAGAAACTGGGCAAGTCGCCGGGCGGCACGCAATGTCCCGCCATTGACGGCCTCATCAAGGAAGCGGATGAGACGGCCGGCGAGATCGAAGACACGGGGGGACTCGATGCGGCGATCGTCGCTAACGCGCAGGCGGTCGAACATTACGAGATATGCCGCTACGGCACGCTGATCGCGTGGGCGGAAGAGCTCGGCCATGACGATATCGTGCGCTTCCTGACCACGAACCTGAACGAGGAGAAGGCGGCCAACACCAAGCTCAACACAGTCGCGCTGCGCAAGGGCGTTAACAAGAAGGCCTCAACCGCCGCTTGATCGCCGCCCCCGGGTCTGGCGCCTGATTTCGACAGGCCCGTACCCATTTGTCGATGCCGAGATCGACTGTCGCCATGACCAATGTGACAAAACTGCCGAGCTGGATCGACGACGACAACATCTTCGCCGTTGTCGAGACGCCGCGGGGAAGCTCGTGCAAGCTCGATTTCGATCCCAAGCACGGTGTTTTTACCCTGGCAAAGCCGCTGATGGCGGGTCTGACCTATCCTTACGATTGGGGCTTCATTCCCTCGACCAAGGCCGAGGACGGCGATCCGCTGGATGTGCTAATCCTGCATGACGCGCAGACCTATCCGGGCGTCGTGCTGCGCTGTCGTCCGGTCGGCATTCTCGAAGTCGAACAAAGGAGCAAGGGCAAGAAGGAACAAAACGACCGGGTTTTTGCGGTACCAGACCGGTCACCGCTCGAAACGGATCTCAAGGATATCCGTAATCTCCCCTCCCATGCGCGCGACGACCTTGAGCAGTTCTTTCGGGCGACGAATGCGCTGGAAAACAAGGAACTGAAATTTCTCGGGTGGCACGGTCCGAACCGTGCGGCGAAGACCATCAAGCGTCTGGCCCGCTAGTCGGCCCGGTCTTACTGCACACGGCATCCCTACCCAAGGCGAGAGAACGCTAGGGGAAGTCCTCGATCCCTGTTCGATCAAAACGCTGGAAACTACGCAGGAAAGCGAATTGACCGGCCGTTAATCGTCGATGCTGCAGCTCGCAAGGGTGCTGGCAACTGGCGCCACCGCGCGGCGAAGCGGCGCTAGCGATCAAGGCCGCGACTTCCTCGCGACGCCGCATTTCGCCACGACACGATAAAAGAAAGAACCCCCGTAACAGAGCGGGGGGCCGAGTGGATAGGTCATAGGTATGATGCCAACCACTCTATTTGAGCTCGTTCCTACCGCACCTCGCGAAGCTGCCGATCGTGATCGGAGGGATCGACCTTGGCAACTCGCTGGCTCCAAACCGAGCAACGTATTTGCTGCACAAGCGTTCTTCGCTGGCACCAAGACTTTGAATTCTCTCGACCAATGATGGCTCGCAGAAATGGCACGCATCCTGATCGGTACTTCAGGCTGGCATTACGACTCCTGGCGCGGTCCTTTCTTCCCGGAGGGATTGCCGTTGAAAGAGCAACTTCGCTACTATGCCAGCCAATTCGAGACGACGGAGCTCAACGGCGTCTTCTACCGAACGCCGACACCGCAAGCCGTGAAGGCATGGCGGGAGCAGACCGGCGAAAACTTCGTCTTCACCTGGAAAGCGTCCAAATTTATCACGCATTGGAAGCGCCTGTCTTACACCAGCGAAAACAGCCTCGAGCTGCTGGAAGATCGCATGTCCTTTTTACGCGGCAAGGCGGGGCCGATCCTGTTTCAGCTGCCACCGCAATTCGAGATGAATGCCGACAGGCTCGCATCTTTCTTCAAACTGCTGTCGAAGAAGCGGCGCTATAGCTTCGAATTTCGCCACCCGAGCTGGTATCAACCCCGCATCCTGCGAATGCTGGCTGACCAAAACATCTCGCTCTGCCTCTCGGATCATCACGACGCGCCCGCGCCGTGGAAGCGCACAGCGGATTTTGTGTATGTACGCGGCCACGGTCCAAGCGGTCGCTACTACGGCCACTATGGAAGGCCGACGCTGACGCAATGGACGCGGCGCATCGAATCCTGGAAACGACAAGGATGCGATGTCTATGTCTATTTCGACAACGACCAGAAGAGCGCGGCGCCTGCCGACGCGCTGAAACTGAAGGCGATGCTCTTAGGCTAAGGCCCGCCAGCAACCGAGCCGGCGATCACCATGACAAGATCGGCAAGATCGATCTTTCCATTGAGGATGAGTTCTTCCGAGGAAACCTCGACCTTCAGGGATTGCGGCCGGTTGGCCGCCTGACGCGGCCATCATGGTCTCGTCGATGCTGCTGCTGGTGGGCGCGGCCGCAGTGCTGGTGTCACGGCCCGAGCTGCTCGGCGCGGTGAGGTGAAGAGCCGGTTCGCGCGCGGCATGGTCGTCATGCTGGGCTGGCTCGCCCTGCTCGTGCTGCTTGGTGCCCTGTGGGCGCGGCTCGGCTGGTAATTGGCCTACTTCCTATTTGCTAGCTGGTCTGGCTCGCCGCCCGCAAGAACGCCATACCGTTCCGAAAGAGAAACAAGTTCCGCCACGTATTCGCTTTAGGGGGCGGTGCGTTTGTTCCAATGCTCGGCCGCCTACTTAACGGTGGCGCATTGGGGCCGAAAGCCGAACATTTCTTACATACTACGAATTTTGGATCGATGTTGCTGTTGATTCAAACCTCCGAACCGCCGCAGAAAGGGCAGGGCCGCAGCGGTTGTACAGAAACAGGGAATCCGCGCAGTGGATCGATAGCTGCGCGGTCGCTTGGCTTCCTAGGCATATTAACGCGAGCGTTTAGACAGACAGTATTTCTGAGCCGATGTCGACGACCTCGACGAAAAGATGACCGACGTCGCTATTGAAGCCGATGAAGTCCCACTTGGCGCCGTCGCCTTGGCAGGTAGCGCCGGCGAAGCGTGTCGCCTGCCACTCGGGATGTTTCGTGCTTGAGCGCACAAGGACCCAATAGAAGCGACCTGGAATCAACTGTGTGACGTCAGTCATGGAATCACTTGCAGACCCCTCGCTCACGCCGCCGCGCGACGCTCGGCCCAGCGCAGACGCATGAGCTTGCCGCCCGGCGGGTTGCGCGGACCGTTCCCGTCTAGCGCGCGTAGCGCTTCCAGAATTTCGTCGATATGAACAGGCGCCTTTAGTCCGTCCGGCGAGCGTAACGCTGGACAGGACGCGATCGCCGAGGCGTCAGAAGCCCATGACGCGAGGATGGCCCGCTTCTCGGCCAGACTCAAATTCGGGTCAGCGACGACCTCGCGCGGATGCGAGAACACCGTGCCGGGTGAAGAAGAGCATTTAAATCGAAAACGTTATCGTGTGTGGGCGTCGTCCGCATGGCTAAAGCTCCTACCCATCGTAAGACGCATTAGGGTGGCCGCGCGGGATCACCCGCGCGGCGGCGATCGGAACCAGGCCGCGGGTTGGTCAGGCGGCCTTGCCTTCGATCTGCTTGACCTGCCCGGCGCTTGCGCCCGCGATGGCGATGCGCCGCGGCTTCATGGCCTCGGGAATCTCGCGTTGAAGCTCGATGACCAACAGACTATTCTCGAAGTGCGCGCCCTTGACTTCAACGTGGTCAGCCAGGGTGAACTGGCGCTTGAATGACCGTGTCGACATTCCGCGATGCAGGAAGCTCTTCTCGTCCTTCTCGGCCTTATGGCCTTCCAACGTCAGGACATTCTGCTCCACCGTAAGGCCCACCTCGTCCGGTGTGAATCCGGCGAGCGCCACCGAGATTTGGAAGCGGTTCTCGTCGAGCCGCTCGATGTTATAGGGGGGATAGGTCTCTTCAGAGGTCCTGACCTTGCCCCCAAGTTTTATCCAGTCCTGAGTTCGCCCCGGCTGTTGGATTTGCCCGGTTGGACGGTGGCAGCGGCGGGAGCCGGCGCGGAGCCCTCGGCATAGCGCAGCGCCGGCTCCCGGCGCGGGTGGCAGGTGAAGGCGAACGGCGTCTTCCATCCGAGCTGCGAGTGTGGTCGTGCCTCGTTGTAATCGGCCCGCCAGCATCCGAGCGCGACGCGGGCCTGGGCCAACGACGTGAACAGCGTCTCGTTCAACAGTTCATCGCGCAGCCGGCCGTTGAAGCTTTCGATGAAGGCATTCTGCATGGGCTTGCCCGGCGCGATGTAGTGCCATGCCACGCGGCTCTGATCAGCCCATGTCAGGATGGCGTTGCTGGTGAGCTCGCTGCCGTTGTCGCTGACCACCATCTTCGGCTTGCCGCGCTCAATCATCAGCCGGTCCAGCTCCCGCGCCACCCGGGGGCCCGAGAGCGAGGTATCGGCCACCAGCGCCAGGCACTCGCGGGTGCAGTCGTCGACCACGGTGAGGATACGGAAGCGGCGACCATCGGTGAGCTGATCCGATACGAAGTCGAGCGACCAGCGGTCGTTCGGCGCCATCGGCACCGTCATCGGCGCCCGGGTCCCGATCGCCCGCTTGCGGCCGCCACGGCGACGCACCGCAAGCTTCTCTTCCCGGTAGAGCCGGAACAGCTTCTTGTGGTTGATCACATAGCCCTCCCGCTTGAGCAGAACGTGGAGGCGCCGATAGCCAAAGCGGCGGCGCTCCTGGGCGATCGCCCTCATGCGTTGGCGAAGACCGGCATCGTCCGCCCGGGTCGTCTGGTATCTCATGGTCATGCGACAGCAGCCGATGGCTTTACACGCCCGCCGTTCGCTCATCCCGAAGGCGTCTCGGAGATGGGCGACAGCTTTCCGCTTGGCCGCGGGCGTCACCATTTCTTTCCCACGAGGTCCTTCAAGGCTGCGTTGTCCAGATGGCGTCGGCCAGCAACCGTTTCAGCCGCGTGTTCTCGTCCTCCAGCGTCTTCAGCCGCTTGGCCTCCGAGACCTCCAGCCCGCCGAACCTGGCCTTCCATTTGTAGATGCTGGCGTCGCTGACGCCATGCTTGCGGCACAGATCGGCGACCGACACGCCGGCCTCATGCTCCTTCAAGATCCCGATGATCTGCTCTTCCGAAAAGCGGCTGCGCTTCATGCTCTGGTCCTTGTCGTGGGCCAGAACGAACTTCAAACTGGATTAAACCCGCGGGGCAAGGTCAGTCCGCTGGACCTCGTCGAGAACGTCAAACAGGTGGTCGAACCCAATGGTCGACCTCCACAGGGGAGTCCAATCATACCTCATAGCCAAATCCTCCAAAGAGCAAGCTGGGTACGAGCTGGCACCGGACACCTTCCGGCGCCCGCCTTGATTGCGGGGCCCCGAAGGCGCCCCGGCCGCCACGTCTGCGGCGTCCAAAAAATCTGTCACGAGCAAAAACGTTTCAAGAGGATGACGAAAAACATTTAGCGCTCTAAACGGGCGGTCTGGTCTAGCGTTGTTGTCGTGAAGGTTACATCCGCTTCTCTGCGGTCGATTGCCGCATGGGTTCGAAATCAGCGGTGGACGCCAAGTTGGATCGGTGTCCGGTCTGCCTGACAGCCGACATGACACGCGCTCAATCGACCTGCGGCTAAGGGCCACAACCCGACTACCCACCTCGGCGACGATATGGGGCTTTGCTCGGTCCGCAGGTGTACCATCGGCCGACCCGGCCCGCGATAGCTGAGGCGCAGCCTATCCCGTGCCTGCTCAGCAGGTCCCACTTTACATTATCAAAGGGAATGTAAGCGTTGTTGTTGTACCCGCGTCGCTGCTGGTCTGGTTGACGGTACCGCCAATTTGTCTCGCCAGAGAGGTAATCAGCTTAAGGCCCGACCCGTTTTTGTTCGGATGTTGAATGCCGCGACCGTTGTCAGTCACTGTCAATCGGGCCTCGCCGTAGCCGACGCCTCCCACCAAACTTACGCTGATCCTGCCTCCCTCTGCACCGAACGCATGCTTGATGCTGTTCATCGCAGTCTCATTCAAAATGAGGCCAACCGGGAGGGCCCGGTCGATCGCCAATTCGAGCTCGTCGCATTCGACGTCGACTTCAACCTCATCCACCTGATTGCGGATCGCGCTGCAAAGAGCCCGGATGTAATGGGAAAGTCTAACGATCTGCCCCTCTTGGCGAGGGGCAAGCTGATCATGTGCGAGCGAGATGGCGTTGATGCGGCTGGCCACGTGGTCCAGAGCGCGGTGTGATTCTGGATCAAGATAGCGGCGCTTCTGGATGGAAATCGAGGACAGGACGAGTTGAAAATTGTTCTTGACCCGATGTTGCATCTCTCGAAGCAAGATCTGCCCCTTTTTAGCTTCCGCGACCGCAGCCATAAGGCTTGCATGTTCGTCCGGTTGCGCACCGCGACGCAGCACAGCACCTATCAGCGCGGCGGCGGCGGTCAGAAACTCGGTCGTATCCTGGGAGAAGTCTCTCGGCTTTGTACTGTCCACCTCCAGCACGCCCCATGCGGCGCCGCCGATGAGGATCGGGACGTTGCTGACAGCCACAATGCTGTGCTCCGCCAAGAACTCGGAACAAACAAATTCGTTCTGCTCGGCGAAATCTCTGATGCTGACAGGCTCGGCCGTTTGGAAAGCGCGGCCAGGCGGCGAGCGGAGGTCGGCCGACAGCGTGGCGGTGCGGACGGCACCATCCTTCCAGCCGACTCCCGCAATCAACAGAAGATCGGACGTGTCTGGACGATATTGAAGCACCTTAACGTGGTCGATTTCCACGGCTCGGGCAATTTGCAGCACCGCTTGGTCCAAGAAGCGTTCTGTTCCGGCCTCTTCAACCGAAAGACGACCGATATCGACCAAAATGCGGATATGGCGCCGGAGTTTGTCCAGCACATCGCCCTCAGTTTGTTCGGCCGGGTGGTCCTCCATTCGTTTCTAACATCGGGCCTCATGAATTGTGCCTAAGCGCGAGACCGTACAATAGGAACGAAACAGGGAACCTCCGCTCCAATGCGGGTTTGGTTCTCCAGACAAAACAGCGAGAGCGAAAATGGGAAACAGTGGCGTCGGAATGCTACTCGGCGATACCTCGGTGACGGCGCTCTGGATGATGTTTATCGGCGCCTTCATCTTGGGTGGCACAATTCTCTATGGCGTCATAAAGACGGGAAGGATGCGCCGCAGCGAGCGTGCGCAGCTCGATCGAAACACAGAGATGGCGCAGCGCCGGGACGACCCGGAGAAAAGAGCCGCTCGTTAAGCGATCGGCGCGTCGACCGGTCAAATGTAAGATTTAGGAACTTAGGCCGGAATGGCGCTGGGGCGTCTACACATAATTCGCGATGTCCGCTTATTCCCTAACAGTCGCACGGAAGAGGACAATGCGCGAGGTCCGAAGTACAGGCTTAAAAGATTGTTCTTCAAAACGCTCGAACGCTAACGCCCGCAATGGGTCACAACCGACCGTCGAAGCGAGCGCGGGTCCACGTCTGCTCTACCACGATAGACGTATGACAACAGGATCAGCGGGGTTCGGTCCAGGGCCACTTCAGGACACGGCGCGACTGGTTGGCCTCGATGAGCCGGTCACCCTTTCCATGCAGGATCCTAACGCACGCAAGGCGCGGCGGCATCGCCCCTTTCGAAATCCGCGTTTGCGTCCATCCTTTTCCGCAGCGGGTACGGCTTCAGTTATCGTCCCGGCAGAGCCGTGAGCTCTCGGGGGCGCTTGATGCGCCAGAACGGATATGCCGCCAATTCTTTCGAATGCTGCCCGAACATATCGACCCGTCTGCTTGTAAACTCCGTAATGACGCCGAAAAATTCAGTTGGTGACCTGATCGTCGCAAGTCTCAGGCCGAATTCAAAAGCAAATTGCGCGTTGGCCTCGGCTATCTCAAGAAGCTTCCCTTGATACGCCTGCATGTTTGCCGTCGCTAAAGCAAAGCCTTTCGTTGGATCGCTATCCGTCATTCTCTGACTGAGGTCATTTGGTAAGGCATCCACCCGAGGCTCAATGATAGGAACCTCGTGTTTAGGATCATGAAGCTCAGGAGGCGGTTCAATCGAGACTGCCGCAACAGAGCGAAGTAAATTCTCTGTCGGGCTTCTAACAATGCTCTGCTTGTTCCGTTGGGCCCGCGCGGTCATTTTCGGATTCCGGGCGCGCTTCGGCGCCGTCGCCGGTTTGCGTTTGCTCATCTGACGCTCCACGAAAATGGGGGTGCGACCACAACGTTCATTTCTGAAAGGACAACAGGCTTTGTGACGTGGCGTTCCAAACCCGTGCATTGTTGAAGTTCCGCATGAACTGAGATCAATCGCACGTTCTGCGCTGTCGACGATGATTTTAGGTAGCAACTCCAACCAACAAACGTCTAACTGGCGATCTTCCTGACCACTGCTCAACGGCGTCAGTCTGAGAACAATCAGCCCTCCGCTCGTTGTGCTCTCTGCGGCGACTACACAGGCGTTCATGCCTTGATTTTCGCGAGACTTTCTCGAAGCGAACCCTCGGCCATTGATAAGCCGTATCGCTGGAGCAAGTTGAATGCTCTAGCACTAACAGTATTACTAGCAGTTCGTGGTGGACGCTTTGCGAGAGGAAGAGTACGAGGTCATCCATGTGGCTGACGGCGAAGAGGCATTGGCGTGGCACGGGCGGCGAATCACCGACGTTCTCATCACGGACGTCAAGCTGCCCGGAGGCATCGACGGATGGCAGATCGCCGAACATTGCCGGGCGACGCTTTCCGACAGCGCGATGAACTTAGCCAAATTATACGGCCGACCGCCTCGACCGCGATATCTATCTGGTGCTTGAAGACTTCGGCGCGCGTGCCGGTTGCGCCTGGCGCGAGACCGACGAGACTGACACCGACGTCGAGATCATCCTGCAAAATCTCCTGTCCGGCCAGTACGCCTATCCGGTTCGAATCGTATCCTTCAATCCCGTCGAGGGGTGGTCCCGCGATGCGACTTCCGACGTCGCCGACGTCCTGGCTCAGCGCGCAGCCGACACTGAGATCTCATCTGCGCCGCAAGACTTCATCGCCGCCAACGCCACACAGCGCCTCGACATGCAGCTGGCTCTGCCCTTGCGCGGTGTCGCCTGACGGTGGCGAACTTCCGCTCCAGGTCGAAGAGGGCAACGCAGGTTCGAAAACAATCGAGTCAATGGCCCGGCGCTGACTCGGTTGTTGAAGGTCGACGCTTTGGCACGGCGTGGTATCGCAAAGAGATACCAAGCTGATGCGCTTTAACAGCCACCGACGAGACGCCTCGGTTCAATTCAGCAGCTATCTCTTCGCGCCGGTGATTCCCGGCCATCGCCTTGAGCGTCTCAAGGTCTTCCGAGGTCCATGGGCGAACAGAATTGGCCATATGCGGCCTCCCAAACAACAAATTTGGCTCACGTAGCGCAATAGCCCATGGGACCAAAAGTTTCACTCCGCCCTCTTGGATAGATCGGGAATACGGCACGTCGGCTCTGTTATGAGCGCCACCGCGCTAACCGCAAAAATCTAGAAGCACACCGCAGAACGACCCTATGCAGACCCGGAGGCGTCCGCGCGCAAGCTCCTCGAAACGCAACATTGCGGCCGGGGGCGCCAGCAACCTGACCTTGTCCTTTGGTACAATGATCTAAGGGACATGGAATGATATGGTCGCTCATCGAACGACTTGGTGGCAAAGGATTATTCAAAGGATTTGATGTGGAAGAGGAATGACCGATGTTTGTGCGTATCAATTATCGGCCTCAGCGAATTTAAATACCGAAAAGACACCGGAATCTTCGGTGAAAAAGAGCCCGCTGTGTATGTCTATCAAGTCAAGCATGGTGCGGTGCGAAGTTACAAGTTGCTCTCGGACGGTCGGCGTCAAATCGCCGTCACCTACAAATCGGCGATTGATGATCCTCATCGCATCGTAAAATCGAAGGCAGCAGGCGCGCTATTCGGGATCACGCCAAAGAAATACCAATCAGGAGAAAAGGACGTCACGGGCGGGATCACGCTGGCCGGAGACGAGATAGTGCGCACGGTGTTGTATGAGGCTGCCAACGTTCTGCTATCGCGCATCACGCGGTTCTCAAAACTCAAGCGTTGGGGGATGGACGTCGCCAAGCGGCGAGGTTCGAAGCGCGCAAAAGTCGCTCTGGCACGTAAGCTCGCAGTGATCCTGCATCGGATCTGGGTCGACGGCACAACTTACCGATGGACCGAAGCGGGGCCGATCGCGGCATAGAAGACGTGGAGGAGATCAAGAACGCAACCGGGCTGAACTGAAGCCCGGTGCCCGAAGTCCCGTCGCCGGGACGGTGGATCCGGTGAAGCCGTTACACGCCCAGTGGCCGTCATCTGACGAACCACGCGTATCTAGATAGGCTCACCGCTCCCTCTGACAGCATGATGTGGCGACCAGGCGTTGACCACGGACAGAAGCATGGTTCGGCGGCGTGACGTTCACTCGGGAGGCTTGACATCATCGGGCCCATTACAGAAGGCCGTGTACCCATAAACCCGGTGGCGTGATGCGACTAAGGCAATATCTGCTTTGCCCCTATAAGCAACCGACTTCGTGCGGCAGCGCAATATGTCGCGATGGGCCAAGCTCGAAAGTCGCTAGACCATTGGACTGGTTCACGACGCCAAGTCATCGAGCAACGCCTTGGCCTCTTTCAAATCGAGCGTGTCGAACCCTTCAGTGAACCAGCCGTAAACCGGAGCCAGAAGATCACGTGCCGCGGTGCGTTTGCCCTCATCGCGCAATAAGCGGGCAAGGCTCGTCGCTGCCCGGAGCTCAAGTGATTTCGCCCGTTGTTGCCGAGCGGTCTGTAGGGACTTCAACAGCCATTTGCTCCCTCCGAGCTGGCCGCGAGATAATGCCACCAACCCTCGCAGCCGAGAGATTTCCGCATCCCACCAGTGCTCGCCGCTTTGTTCCGCAATGGCAGCAGCACCCGTCAGGGCTTCGGCTCCGCCGGGGTAGTTTCCCGTGCGACAAAGCACCTCGCAAAAAAGCGCAAAGCTATAGGGAGCGTACTGGATCGTGCCTTGCTTCGCCGGATCAGCAAGCGCGGCGTGGTAGGAGGCAATCGCCGCCTCAATCCTATCCGGTGCCAACAACGCCCAGCCGCGGAGGACTCGTGGATCGAGCGGCAAGGCAATGCGCTTCTCAGCCGCTAGGGTCTCTGCGCTCTCAATGCGCTGCAGCACCGAAGCTGAGTCACGTCGGAACTGGTGCAATATCGACGCATGCAGATGCGCCATAGCAAGGCTAAAGGGATGGTTCACCCGTTCCGCAAGCGCCAACGCGTCATTCACGCGAGCGAGCGCCGTGTCAGGGTAGCCGAGCAGCCAGGCGCTCCAGGCACCTAGCGTTCCTGCACAGACTCCGGGGTCGTGGCCGTAGATGTGTGCGTGCGTCCGGTGCTGCTCGAACTCATAAAGGGTTCGGCCCTTCTCGCAATGTTCCTGCGCCGGAGCAAGTTCGCCGCAGAAGAAATGTGTTGTCCAACCCGTATGATGAGCTTCGAGCCGAAGGCCGACATTATTACTCTTTTCGACCAGGCTCAGGAGCCTATCTGAAAGCTGGCGCGCCGCATTCCAATCCGACGTGCGTCGGAAAGTCCACAACCCCCATATCGCGGTGAACTGAGAATCGATGTCCCCTATCTTATCGGAAAGCTCGTGCGCACGAGCGTGCGCTTTTGCTGCTTCGGCCGAGGAGAAGCCGTTGGCGTTACTTAGAGACACGCCTTTAGCGAGTTGCAGCTTGATCTCCTGCCGATCGCGCTGCGCATCCAAGAGAGATGGCAGCAGGGACAAACCACGATCGAAATGACTGACCGCCTCGGCATACGCGGAGCGGGAAGCCGCAAACTGGCCCGCTTTTAGCCATTGATCAGAGGCCCGTTCCGCCTGTCCGGCACCCGTCAGATGATGGGCCAGTATCTCGGGCTGCCGATCGACCAGATCTGCGAAATGCTGCTCCAAGGTGGTGGCAACTCGTGCATGCAACTCTTGCCGTCTTCGGCGCAGCAGCGTGCCATAGGCAGCGTCCTGCACCAGCGCGTGCTTGAATAGATAGCTGGAATACGGAGGCACACCTTGCCGGAACAACAAGCCAGCGGAGATCAGACGGTCTAAGGCGGATGCCAACTCTGGCTCCGGCTTGCTCGCAACGGAAAAAAGCAGGGTGTGAGAGAACTCTCGCCCGATCGCGGAACCGATCTGGGCCACCTCCTTGGCGGGCCCGAGCTGGTCGAGCCTCGCCATAAGCGAGGCGTGCAGGCTTGCGGGGACCGCCGCCGCAGGTGACGGAATATTGTCTGTAGTAGTTCGCCGCGCTTCGCCCTCACTCTTGGTCTCCAGGACCGCTTTCGTCATCTCCTCCACGAAAAGGGGAATCCCGTCCGTGCGCTCAATGATGTCCTGCCGCACGCTCGCCGAGATAAGCTGGTTGCCCACGATGTGATCAATCACCGTCTCGATTTCGCGCTGCGCCAGCCGATTGAGGGTGAGAGCAGTGACGTAGGGCCGCCCGAGCCAGTGCGGTTCGAACTCTGGACGAAACGTCACAATCAACAGCACACGGTAGGTCCGAAGCCGGTCAACGACCCCGCTGAAAGCTTCCTGACTCGTGGGATCGGTCCAATGTGCGTCCTCGACGATCATTAGCACAGGTGTGGAGCGCGACAATGCCTCCACCTGTGACCCGAGCGCTTCAAATGTCCGCTGGCGGTGCTGTTCGGAGGGTATGTCGAGCGCCGCGTAGCGTCCGTCTTTCGGCAGCGACAACATGTCGGCGAATAGCGCCGTATCCTCCAAAGAGGTTGAAGTCTGCGCCAATACTGTATCGAGCTTGTCCAGCTTTGTTTCCAGCGCGTCGTCATGCGCAAATCGTGCTGCCCGTTCCATCTGGCCGATGATCGGATAAAAAGCGCTGTCGGTATGCTGCGGCGAGCAGAAATAGCGCAATCGGGTATGCGGCTCGTTAGCGATGCTTTCCAGCAGCGCCGCCGTAAGCCGCGATTTGCCAATACCAGCCTCGCCGGAGAGCAGCACTACTTGGCCTTCACCACTCTTTGCCTTGGACCAGCGTCGCAACAGGAGTTCGAGTTCTTCGTCCCGCCCAACAAGCTCGGTCAATCCGTTCGCGTGCAAGGCCTCGAAGCGGCTTTCGACTGAAGCCGGCCGCAACGCAGCCCATGCCCCTACGGCGCCTGAGATACCTTTGAGTTCTTTCGGCCCAAATTCTTCAAGCTCGAACAGATTGCCCAACAGCTTCCGAGTACTCTCCGCAATGACGACGCTGTTCGGCTCAGCAACGCCCTGCAAACGTGCCGCAAGGTTTGGCGTTTCACCGATTATGGCGTGCTCCTGAGAAGCGCCGGACCCGATGAGGTCGCCGACAACCACCAGTCCCGTTGCGATGCCGATACGCGTCTGCAGGGGCGCACGAATCTTCAGAGCACCTACGCCAGCCACCAACTCCAGCCCCGCCCGGACGGCCCGTTCCGCATCGTCTTCGTGCGCCTGCGGATACCCGAAATACACCAGTACCCCATCGCCCATATACTTCGCAACGAAGCCGCCGAACCGCTGCACGATGTCGGCGACGCAATTCTGATACGCGGAAATGATCTCGCGTAGGTCTTCAGGGTCCATGCGTGCTGAAAGTGCTGTTGAACCCACAAGGTCCGAGAACATAACAGTGACTTGGCGACGTTCGGCGGCATCTTGGGGCTTCAACTCGGCCGTAACGCGTTCAGCTACGGCAGGGCTCCCAAGCTCCTGGATAGCCGCAAGCATTATGCGCCGATGCCCGAGCAGCACGCCGATGTCCTTAAGGTCCTGATCAGTCAGATGGCGAAGTGCTGCGAAACCAATCCCGTTTTCAGCAAAACGCTGCGCGTACTCGAACATTCCGAGCTTTTCGAGCCAGTCGGCAATTTGCTGCATCGCGGCCCCTCCGGATTTTGTGCAACCCACTCTGGACCGATAGGACCGAAAGTCTACCACGCGCGCCGACTTATTCCAGCGCCCGCCGCGAGGTTGCATGTCCGGTCATTTTTCGAGAGTTTTGGCAGAGATGCCGTGATTCAAACTCTCGAACTGGGGGCTCGAATCATGCGCTACGAACTCGCCGACTATGAATGGTCCGCCATCAAGCCGTTGCTGCCGAACAAGCCGCGTGGCGTTCCTCGGGTGAACGACAGACGGTCCTGAATGACATCTTCTGGGTCCTCCGATCAGGAGCACCCTGGCGTGATCTGCCGACGGCGTTTGGCCCTTACACTACTTGCTACAACCGCTTCGTCAGGTGGCGGCGGGCCGGTGTTTGGAGCCGCATCATAGAAGCGCTTGCCACTGCCCGGGATGCTGCTGTCCAGATGATCGACACTTCCATTGTCCGCGTGCATCAGCATGGAGCCTGCATCACAACGAACCAGTGCCAATCGATGGGAAGGTCCCGCGGCGGCTTGACGAGCAAAATCCATGCGGTGGTCGATGGCAATGGTCTGCCGGTACGGCTGGCGCTGAGCCCCGGTGAGGCCCATGACGTTCGACTTGCCGGAAAACTGCTGTCTCGCCTGAAATCCGGGTCAATGCTGCTTGCCGACCGTGGCTATGACGCAGACTG
The DNA here is from genome assembly GCF_052075935.1 of Bradyrhizobium sp. 215_C5_N1_1. Taxonomy (NCBI): domain Bacteria; kingdom Pseudomonadati; phylum Pseudomonadota; class Alphaproteobacteria; order Hyphomicrobiales; family Nitrobacteraceae; genus Bradyrhizobium; species Bradyrhizobium sp. 215_C5_N1_1. The sequence continues at coordinate 8,373,509 of NZ_CP197228.1, forward strand.
GATCAGGGAGCTTGCCATGAAGAAGGGCGCGTGGGCCAACATCCCGCCGAAAACCAACCGCAGCGATCCGATCTGCTTCAGCCCCTATCTCCATCGTGCTCGCAACCAGGTCGAGCGGTTCTTCAACAGGATCGGCCGATCGCGCCTTTGGTGCTTAGTCCGCAGGAGCTCCTTAACCAATGCGAGACCAGGACATTGGTGATTTGGATGGCGATCTGGCTTATCCAGCCACTTGAAACCTAGCGTCCGCGTTTACCCTACCGCTCAAGCTTAATTCCATGCTTCGATTGCGCCATTCGGCGGCCCGGTTACTCTATCGTAGCCGGACGAGTTGCCCTGTCCGGGTTCAGCATGGCGGAGTTGGCGCGCCATCATACTCGGCGCGTCGGCTTCGTTTTTCCCAGAGGAGATCAGCGGTGTGGCCCTACGGAATCGCGGCGCTATGCGTTGCGCTCCTGATCGTCGGAGTTTTCGCACTCGTTATTTTCAGCTTCGATTTTCCGGACGAGCCTAAGGCCTAAGTTTAGCAGAGAGGCGCATACGACGCCGTGTCGCAAAGGCTATAAAGCGTTTCCGCACATCGCTTTCCGGCAAACCCACAATGCCGCTCCAAGGCCCGGTGACAGCCGCAAGCGTATCGGTTTGATCGGACCAACGCTCGTGGCTACAAACAAACTATAAACGGACGGCATAGTCCAACCCGCCGGCAACCCGCTTTGGATTGTGTAGCCCTGTCCGGTGTTTTCCATGGCCCCGACCGCTGCATAAAACGTCGAAGCGGACACAGCCGTAGCGAAGTCAAAGCCGTCCGAGCCCGCAGCCACGTTAGCAGCCGTCCGCGCCGTTCCGCTCGATCCATAGAAGTTGACACCATCGACAGTGAACCAAGCGAGCTTGCTGCTAGCATCGATGCGGAGGCCGGCCATCGCCCAGAAACCATACTCGGGTCGGAGCCGACGTTAGAGCCATTCACCCAAATGCCACCTGCGTTGCTGAACCAGCCCGACGTTTCCTGCGCCAGCGAACCTTGGGCAGCCCTGGTTGACCCCATCTGTGATACCGATGACGCCGCAGTTCGACGGTTGACTATCAACATGGACGATGAAGAACTTTTTACCGGCAACGGCCTGGGGTGCCAGTACCTGCGCCGCGTCAATACCGTGCGAGGGGGTAAAGACTAGGGCCGTTCAAAGAACCGTTTTGTTGCCATTCGAAAAAGTAGCTGTCCCGGTGTTGCACCGCCGCCTCCGCCGGCTGGTGCGGGCCGATACCAACCGTTTTGGCCTTGCCATCGGGCACCCCTTGGGTCCATCCTATCTTGCTTTTCTCCTTTGGAAATTACTCAACCGACACGATCGAACCGACGATCAGCATCCCAGCCGCCAGATCGGTCCAACCGAACGTGCAATATAGATTGTGGTTGTTGCCGCGCTCGCACGCTTTCCTACCTGTCCGGATGTGTTTGTTCGCACCACTTGGGAGTACGTGTTGTTTCCGGCAAACCCCACAATGCCGCTCCAAGGCCCGGTGACAGCCGGAAGCGTATCGGTGGATCGGGTCAACCCTCTTTCCAACAAGCCATAGCGGAGGGCATCAACCATCCGCCCCCTAACGGAAAAGCGAAAACTTCTTAATAAGCGAACGAATCGCCCAGAGGCGCGGTTACCCACGACTTCCATGGAAGTGGGACTTGCACGGGGCGGTTGTGGTGAGGAAGTCGAAGATCGCCTCGCGATAATCGTTGAATTGCTACGTCCTCTCGGGAAGAGAGCCTCTCGGTCACCTCGGTCGAAACCCCTCCTGACGATCATGTCGATTGCCGCGCAGCGACCGAGGAGAGTAAGATCTCTCTAGATCGCGATACGGGGCAGTCAACAACAACTGGAACAGGGCTCTAGCGGCAAGGTATTGCGCCGTGTTGCGGCTGCGTTCCCTTCCAACCACCAGAAGATTTCCGCATCTATCTGAGACACACCACCGCCATGCGCGGCCCCGTTTTCTGATGGAGAGTTCGTATAGAGCAAAATTGCCAGACGTCATGGCACGACCAACCTCAAACAGGAAAGTGACAATGACAATTTTGACAGACAACAGCGGTCTGCGGGCTGGGTTCCAAGCAGAATTCAAACCACTCAAGCTGCTCTATCTGGCGCTCATCGTCTCCCGTGACTATGTCCAGAAAGCGCGCCGCCCATTCGTCCTTAGCGAGCAAATCCTTCTACTCTCAATTCATCACTTTAACTTCTGCGAACAGCACAATGGCGTCCCCTGAAAACAAGATCGCGCTCTTCATCGATGGGGCCAATCTCTACGCGACGGCGAAAACTCTGGGCTTCGACATCGACTACAAGCGCCTGCTGAAGGAGTTTCAGAGCCGCGGGACGCTGTTGCGGGCGTTCTACTACACCGCGATCATCGAGGATCAGGAGTACTCCTCGATCCGCCCGCTGATCGACTGGCTCGACTACAACGGCTACACGGTCGTCACCAAGGCGACCAAGGAGTTCATCGACGCCTCCGGCCGCCGCAAGGTCAAGGGCAACATGGACATCGAGCTCGCCGTGGACGCCATGGAGCTCGCCGAGCACATCGACCAAATGGTGCTGTTCTCGGGTGACGGCGATTTCCGCCCCCTGGTCGAAGCCGTCCAGCGCCGCGGCGTCCGGGTCACCGTGATCTCCACCATCGCGAGCCAGCCGCCGATGATCGCCGACGAGCTGCGCCGCCAGGCCGACGTCTTCACCGACCTCGTCGAGCTGCAATCCAAGCTCGGCCGCGACCCGTCCGAGCGCCCCGCCCCACGTGATCGCGGCGAGGGCCGCGGTTATCCGCCAAAGTTCCTGCAAGAACCGAAGGGGAATGCCCCTCACGATTGAACCCTGTTTGCCTTGTGGGCCCGTTGGCCCAAGGTTTTGCTGCATTGCGCCCAAAAGACACGCCGCGCGATCGGCTTGTTTGGGTCGACGCCACCCGAGGCAGGTATAGCGTGCGGCTGGCCCTAGCGTTTGAGAAAAGCACGGAGGTAATGATACCAAGCGGCTGCATTCCGCTTAGCGAACGCATAACCCGCGAGAGCTAGCGGGTACAGGTGCCTCGCCCAAGAGATCGTGACGCTCCAGGTTGCAATGGCAAAAAAAATGGTCGTCCTGCGCATCATTTGTCATGGTGCACCCGATTCTGTTCACATGCTCGATAGAAACCATGAAATGACCTCTGATACCTGAGCGCGGACATAGTTGACGGTTATCTTCTCCCTCAAGCTCGAGGTACGTGGCAGGTGCTAATTTGACCGACCTCGTGACAATTAAAGTATCCGCATTCCGCGGCGAACAACAGGCGGCGTTCTAAGCTCTCCTGACTGCAGATGGGAGTGATGCAAACCTTGATCCGTTACGTAACATCGATGGTTCGGAGCGGCATTTCTTGGCGCGCTGGTCGTCTGACGAATTGGCCAGAATTGAAATGGCTAGCGCCGGCCTCCGGGAATGCTGACCTGGGAAACAACCGACGGCTCGTATCCAGCGGTGGCAGCGGCGTCCCGCTTTCGAGACTAGACGCTCATAGTTGCATAATCCAATATGGTTTCTTTGATGTCGTTTCCGTGGGGGAGCCATGTCGATCGCGGAATGGTTCGTTTGGCAAGACGGAAATCAAGTCGGACCAATAACAATTGAAGAGTTGAGGTCGATGCGCGCCACGGGAAAACTTCGACCGACCGGATACGTGTGGAAACAAGGACTCGGGACTTGGAGACGTCTCTCCGATCTTTTTCCCACCGCACCGGCGCAGCCTCTAGCGGCACTCCCCCCTAATCCTCAACCGGCTTCGACTACATACTTTGATCAAAACCTCACCATCAGTAATGGCGAAGCTCAGCTGGACGGCCAGGAATTTCTCCTAAGCATGATACGCGACATTTCGGTAAAGACGGAGACGCCCGTGGGCGGGCTGACGTGCTTAGCGTTCGGCGCAGTGCTCCTAATACCTGCATTGATTCACATTCGGGAGCCACGAGATGGGCCGTTCTATATTGCTATATTCACAGTCGTCGGAATGATCTTTGCTCTGTACAATGTCATCGATGTTTCATCAAATTCATACTTGAAGGTCGTACTACGGAACGGCGCAAGTGTTGTTTTTCATGCCCGCGATAAGAGCTACCTGAACAAATTGGCCGACAGACTCCGAGTTGCTCTCGAGGCCGCACAGCAGATCTCTAGAGATAGCGAACGGCAGTCACAAGGAAGCGTATAATTCAGCATCCGAGCCAGGGCGTCATTCTTTGTACTCCCCACGGCCCGCGAAGGTTCACTACCATTTCGGTCGAGAACGGGCAGGCGCGTGCCCCGCTTCTAAGCTAGGTAATTCTCACTTGGTAGCCGGCGGACCTCATTCTCGATAACCGCTGATTTCGAGTGTGCTCGACGACGCTCTTTTGGCTCACTCTCACGCATATGCCGGCAAATGCGAAGCTTTGGGCTCCATGCGTCGCTGAACCCGTTGTGGACGGCAAGTCTTAGGGCTTTCAAGCCAAACTTCGATTAACGTGAGAGGCTCTCAGCGGGGGCCAGATGGGCGATCACCTTGGTGCGGCTGTCGCCTTTTCCGCAGTCGCCAATCAGAAGCAGACAAGAGACCGCCCCGTCTAGTTTGCTGACGCGCACGCTCACCACTCAGAGTGCTTGCCAACAGCTGTTGGGGGATGGGAGGCGGCGTGATGCAAGCACACCTCAGGTGAATAAAAACCACGGCCAATCCGCACGACTTCAGTCTAAGGCGGAGTCATTGTTGCGCCGCAATCAGAGATTAGTTGATATGAGGTTAATTTTGCAGCAAAACCGCTAGCGGCGTGCTTTTCGTGCCGTTTTTTGAGTGTGTTTTTTATGTCAAATAGTAATGGTAAATTGGCCTCGGATCGGACAGTTCCCTCTCTTGATCAAATTGGCTTTGCAACCAGGGAGTTTCGACTCCGATTTCCCCCAGCGGCAGCAGGGTGCTTTTGCGCCGCAGTCGATTTTTTAGTCATTACGGCGTCGAGCATTCTAGGCTGCTCAATTTATCAAGCGTTCTCAAGCCGCGCTGTCAATAATTTCGATGCCTTTGCGTTGTCGGGAAGCATTGCGGCGATCCTTTATTTGTGGATGGCGCACGCGGCTGGATTCTACCAACTCGGCTCAATCGTTTCGTCGCGCCCCGCTTATCGAAGAATCATCAATCGTTGGCTTATCGTCGGGCTTCTGCTCACCTTTCTGGCGTTCCTGCTCAAGGTTGGCGCGATCTTTTCGCGGGGGTCGATTATCAGCTTCGTCGCTTTGTCGGCGACGCTGTTAATGGGTGCGCGCTGGGCTGTCACGCGCGTCGTTAGGGGGGCCGTGACCGGAGGTCTGCTAGCTGGTCGTCGAGCTGTCCTCGTTGGATCACGGGATGAGTTGGCGACTTTGGACGGCGATCAGCTCTTGAGGGATTTCGGCTTAACCGAGATCGACCGCTTAACTCTCCCAAGCCACAGCCTCTCGATGATGCAGCTGAGCTTCAGTGAGATGAGCGTGCTCAATCAGGCTATGGAGAGCGCGAGGCAGAAAGGAGCGGAAAGGATTGTACTGGCAATTGCCTGGAATGAGTCGCGGAGGCTTGAACTCGTACGCGACCGCATGCGGGCCTCCCCGCTTCCCGTTCAATTGATCCCGGACCGGGTTGTTCGAGACATCACACGGGACCTGACCCTAGCCGCGAAGCCCTACTCCGCGATTGAAATCAAACGCGGGCCCCTCCGCCACTTCGAGCAGTTCTTGAAACGCGCATTGGACATCGTCGGTGCCGTGGCGCTGCTCGTGTTGCTATGGCCGCCTATGCTCTTAGCTGCGATTGCAATCAAATTGGATTCGGCAGGACCGGTTCTGTTCCGACAGCGGAGAAACGGATTTAACACGAAGCAATTCAGGATACTGAAGTTCCGCACCATGACCGTGGTCGAAGACAGCGACAAGGTTGTCCAGGCGACGCGATTCGATCGGAGAGTAACGCGGGTAGGTCGCCACTTGCGCCAGTCGAGCGTCGACGAGCTTCCGCAACTCTTTAACGTTCTGAAGGGTGAAATGTCGCTGGTCGGACCACGACCGCATGCTCTTGTGCATGATATCCAGTATGGCGAAATACTGTCAGACTACGCATTTCGCCACCACGTCAAGCCCGGCATCACCGGTTGGGCTCAGGTGAATGGATTTCGGGGCGAGACGCCTCGAATCGAACAAATGCAGCGCCGAGTGGAACTCGATCTCTGGTACATCAACAACTGGAACCTGTTGTTGGACCTGAAGATTCTGTTCAAGACAGCCTTTGAGGTTGCGGGCGCGCGAAACGCCTATTGAGCATCGCGACGTGTCAGGGCCCGCCAATCAGTGAATTTCTCGAGACGCGCGCCAGGATGATTAGTTATCAGGAAGCGCACATTGCGTGGGCAATGGAGAGCGCATTGGCGGCGCTTCCGAGGCCGGAAGTAGAGATGATACTCGTAGATAGCCCTTCGGTAGACCGAACGCTTGAGTGCGCAGTACACCTTAGCTAAGCAAGGATTCTAGTTTCAGGAGCTCGGATTTGTCAGCGTTCGATCTCGGATTGCATCCAAATTCAAAAGAATGACCGCGCGATGTGCCCCCTATTTAATAGACGTTCGATCATCCTGGGGGCAGCGACTAGCCCCCTGCTTGCACGCCCCGGTCGAGTAGTCGCCGAGGTGTCTTCCGGAGGCTTACCACCGGCCCAGCTCGGTGAAATCACGCTGACCGATCTAAGAGGGGCAAGCAAGCAGGAATACAGTTCGGGTCACTTTTTGGCCTTTCAGGCAGTGAACGACGCGTCGGCTGATCGACTTCAGACAATCACGCTTCTTCCCGAAAGCTTTCCCAAAGGCACGATTCTGCGATGGAAATGGCCTGACAATGCGAACGACAGCGTAAAGAGCTGGAACGCCATCGATTACGGAAACTACCTCAATACGATTACACCCGCCCAAGTCCCACCGAGCAGGATAAAAGCGATATCGGCACTAATTCACGAAGCCGATATCGGCTACTCGGCACCTTCGGACAGCGCGAACGTGGCGTTGGACCTCTTTCTTTACACATCCGGCTCATCGACCGAAGCGACGATGGCGTGCGAAATCCAAGTATTCCTCCACGCCACGCCATCGGCACGGCGTTTCATGGCGACTTTGGAATCATTGGGACTCTATGAGTCCGCCGCCATCGGAAGCAGTCCATCCGTCAGGTGGGCAGTCACACGTCAGCAATCGAATTTCTTCAAAACTCCCTACTACCTGTTTTGTCCGAGCGACGGATCGGATCAACTGGCCTCAACTTTCGATGTGAAGGCTCTTCTCAACTGGCTCAGGTCGGTGAATCAGACAACAGGGAAGATCTATCTGACGGGCGAAGAGTATTTCAATGGATTGGCTACGGGTGTCGAGCCGGTAAGAAAATCAGGTTCCGCGCTCTTTCATTCGATCGAGGTGACGTATACGAGATGAGGCGCCCCGCGCGCTACGGAATAGCTTGCACCACACGCAAGCGGCGGTAACGCTCTTGGATTGCTCTATAAGTCTCAACTACTGTCTCGCGGTTTACGAGAGCCACGACGCCGACGAGGATGATCCAACATGGGTTGGAGCGATCGACGATCGAATCTTCGAGAAAGTCACGAAAAACGATAAAGAACAACAACGCAGTCAGAACAAATCGGTCTCTTCCCAGGCGTTCGGCTGAAAAAAGTTCCTTCGCTGGCATTATTACCGCAGCGATTAATGTCAAAACAAGGCCTGCGGCGCCGACTTGGATCGCGATGTTGAGATAGCCATTGTGGGTGTGGTCAATCTGCTCAGCGACCCAACCGTCGGCGTATTGAAAAACCGGACTGGCTTTGCCGATCGCCCAAAACGAACCGTAGCCAGCCCCTAGAAACGGGTGATCAACAAAATAGGATGAGGCGATGGCCCATATTTGAGGCCGGCCGGTAAAGGCGCCAGGATCGTCAAGTTTACTCAGCAGTTCGGATATCTCACGGTTGTAGAAATTCAGAAATCCGAGCACGCAGACGATGGCCAAAGAGCAGACAACAAGCCGAAGCCGGCGGTATGGCCACGTCATCGCGGCGAGAACACCGAATGCAATCGCCACGAAGAGCAGGCCAAGAGAGGTCTTTGATCCCGTTCCGATCAGGAAGCAGACCGAGAGCAATGCAAGCAGCGGGCAGACCAGGAACGATCGATCTCGCATGGCTCTGTCGATGAACACAATGGTCGCGATCGCGGTAAACGCGCCGGTCTCGTTCTTGTGAATGTGAGCCCCTCGCCAGTCTCCGATCAATCCAACATCTGGCCCTGCCGCTGTGTGAACGCCATTGGGTGACACCAGCAATGCGACCCAGTCCAGGAATAGTATGGCTACCGAAATCATGAAGAGCGCATTCAGAAACTCTGCGGCAGTCATGCGCCGAACAACGAGCGAAATGGCTACAGTAACCATTACGAGCAGCAGGACGCGTCTCACCGCGATCATCGGGTCAACGGCCCAGACGACGCTTACCAAGCACCACAACAAAACCATGGCGAGCCATGCCGGCACGCTGCCAAGGCTCTCCACTCCCTCCTCGTACCACACCCTCCACACGACGAGGGCAAAAAGAGCCGCGAAAGTGCATTGCTTGGCGAGGTCACCGCCCCCCGCTTCAAGGCTGGCAAGTTGAATATCGCCTTCGCCGAAAATGAAGACCGGAGTAAAGCCGACCCAGGCCACAAACAATGCGGCGCAGACAATCCATTGTCCCCAAAAAGACGGAGCGACTTCGAATTTACGAGCGGCTGACAAGCTCAAGACACCTTGTCTCGCACGCGATCCAGCGACGTCAGGCTAAATTCCTCTGACGATTCGAGGTTGAAGACCTGGTTGCGGTCAGACTTATTACCCGAGAGCTTGAGGCCCTTCCTTCCAAACAGCAGGATGCCCGCAAAGCCGAGCAAGAGCGAGGCGATTGCAGCCGACCCGATGGCCAGAGTGTACTTTGGAAATATCGGACGAAGCGGGACCGTCGCTAGTTGCAAAACTTTCAGCGGCGAAATTTTCGCCGCTGAGAGTTCGGCATTGATTTGCTCTTCGACCATTCGGCGCGAATATAGGTCCGAGTTCGCCACCGCTTGATCGAGCGCGCGCCTCCTCACCAGAAACTCCCGTTCATTATCCGATAGTTTGTTCAATTGTTCCGTCATCGCCACGGCTTCCGCCGCCTGTTGCTTCTCGAGGGTTACTGCGCCTACGAGTTCCGAGTTTATCTTGAATAGATTGACCATCGACTGCTGGTAGACCTGGATCATCAAAAGCGGCGGATTATCGCTGACGTCGGAACCGGAACGAGGAGCACTCAATTGGCTCGATGCCGGCGGCTGCGCTGGCCCAACCTGCGGGCGGTCCGGTTTGAAGCTATCGACCAGCGATGAGAGGTAGGGAGAACGCGTGACGGGAGCGAGCTTTCGAAGTTGATCGAGCATGTCTTTCAGCTCGCCGTTTTTCTGTGCGATTAATCCGCGCGTGCTAGCCATCGAATTCAACAAGTCGCTTTGACGCTGCAGCAGCAACTTGCGCTGCTCATCGGCCGAATAGGTCTGTGTCCGTTCCGCGAATTCATTCACAGACATCGCAGCCTCCTTCAGCTGATCGTCGAAGCGTTGCTTCTGTCGCGTGAAGAATTCCGAAGCGCTATGGCTGCTGTATAATTCCAGATAACGATCGATCAGCGAGCGCGCAATCGCGTTTGCGAAAGCCGCGGCCACGAGCGGGCGTCTATCCCGGAACGAGATTCGCAGCACATCGCTGTTGGGCTCAGCTTGGATGGACAAGCCATTCCGAAGTTGGAACGAAGCAGCATCGAGCTTATCGAGGCTTGCCGGCGGTAACGTGTCACCTGCGAAGAAATGTTGCCTCAGGCGAGTGAAAATTGAGTCCGGCATCGTCGGCGTGTGATCGAAAAGCGTGTCCATTCCGACCGATTCAATCGCGGAATGGATGACCTCGTCACTCTCAGCTATCCGAACGAGAGACGCGCCCTTTGTGGGAACCTTCTGGGGCGTCCCGCTTGCATCTTGTGTGCTGCTTTGACTGGCAAAGACGAGCGCTAATCCTTCGTACTTTGGTTGTAGGGCAAAAATTGCCGACAAAAGACCAGCAAAAGCAATTGCCGATAGGGCAATAAACAGAACGAAATTGCGCCAAACGAGGCTGAACAGGCCAGATGTGCGCTGTCCGATCATCCTGTCAAACTGACCTATATCCATGCTGCAACCTTTGCCGAATTTGTCGGGAACTTGCCCCGCGTCGTTACGACGTTTACGAAATTGATCGCTCGATAAGCTTTGAGTTAGAGTGAGGAAATCCCAGGAATCGCCTCTCACTTGCGGGTTGGAGTTTAGCCCGGATTTCTCAATTCATCATGCCCATGCATTTACCATGCCCCAACCGGAGGAGCCACAACGGTCTCTGCAAATGGTAAGCGCCCTCCGGTTAGGCTAACAGTCGGGCACGCTTCGGCAAATCTCGCGGGCGCTCCGCAAAATGACGGAGTTTTTCGCCCAAAGGGCGCTCGATCGAAAGATGCACCAGATATCCCGTCAAGTTGCACAGTAAGATAGAGGCGATTAAGAACGCCATCGGATGTTGCATCGAACGCGGCAGCAGGCCCCAGACGGTCGCGAAAACCATCAGGACGAGTGGATGAATGAGGTAGGTGCTGTAAGACGCATCGCCGGCGGTCTCAAGTACCTGTTCGACCCTGCCAGGCGCGGCTGTGACAGCGTTGGTGCAAATATAGACAGTACACACCGCCATCGCGGCAAAAAGAATCTGCCAGGACATCGGCAATGGGAAGGCTCCACCGAGCGCTATGAACGCGCCTCCGCAGGCGACTATAAGAATTAGAGAGCAAGCGATGGGATGAGGCACTGCACGCCGCCGAAGCGCGCTCTGCTCCAGCAGCCCGATGACCATTCCCAGAGCAAACAGCAGAATGATGGGATCGCTCCAGAACTGAACAGGAGTGACCGGGTCCGAATAGGGGAACGGCGGCCAGAAGATCACATGGCAAACCACCAAGGCGACGAAGACGACGAATATCCAGGCGAGGCCTAAGCCTCTTCTGAGTGTCAACGAGAGAGCGAATATCGCGTAGAACATCATCTCATAGTTGAGAGTCCATCCCTGTCCTACCATCGGCCTCATGCCCGACGCCCCCGGCGATAGATATGGAACGAAGAGCAGACTCTTAACGAGCTCTACGGGGTTGAAAGCATTCGTCCGCACCACGGAAACAACCAGAAAGACCGAGGTCGCCAGCCAGTATAGCGGTACGACCCTCAGGACGCGTCGAACAGCAAACCGCCTCGCCTGCTGGATGTCGCCGAATGTATCGTACGAGCTACGGACCATAATGAGCCCGCTGATCACGAAGAAAACAGCAACCCCGACCCAGCCTAGCATCCAGGCAAGCGCGTAGTTGTGCTCTCCGAGAAGTTGCCTGCGTATGGGATACTCCAAGGCATGATCGGCGACGACGAGCGAAGCCGCGATCGCACGGAGCGCCTGCAGGTGATGAATTTTGCCGGTTACACGCATGTCATTCTGCTTCGTGCCGTCTTGGTCCAGCGCTGGCCGATGCATTGGGCCGCGGGACCGAGACCCGAGCCGATACGTCACCTGAAGCCTGCAGCTAGCTGAGCGCCTTCAGGCTTTCCGCGACGAATGAGTTGGGTCAGAGGCCGCTCGATCAAGAAGTGCGCCAACACACCGGCAACGACCGCGGCCGGAAATATGAACCAGAAAACAAGATTGGGCGACGATTGTCCGATCTGAAAACGAAAGAATATCTGACAAAGAATCGATATGGCCGCCGAATGAACAAGGTAGATTGCATAGGATGCCTCGCCAAGCACCAATAGGGGCCAGCTCGGAACAAAGCCATGCCTTCGCTCGGCCAGCGCGAAGCCGAGCAGGATTAGAAAAAACGGAACTCCGAGCGCCATCAAATCCTTGGGCAACCCCTGCTGAGCCTCGATGGATTCGTATGCCGCTCGCGGGGCCAGTGCGACAAGCAGGAAGATTCCCAGTGTGCCGATCGGCAAACCCAACCAATCCGGAAGCTGCCTGTAAGCAAGATAGGCCAGCATCCCGAAGAAGAAGTTGATGTTCCACATGCTCATCCAGCCCATATCTAGGCTGTGCAGCAAGAAAGACGATATCATGATCGCGACGAACCAGCAGGCGAGTACGACGGCACCGGCCGCCCTGTTCAAGATCGCAATTGCAAAAATGCAGTAGAACAAGACTTCAAACAGGAGGGTCCAGGCGACCTTCAGCGGCAGCGATGGCTCATTTACCCATCGCAGAAGTGTGTAGGACGAGAGAAGGTCGCCCCAAGTGATGCCGAAGTTGATCTTTCCCACGCCAGCGACAGCTGCGGCAATAAACAAGGTCAGAAACGCCCAATAGGCTGGATAGACGCGCGAGAACCGCCGCCACAGATACGTCGTCAGTTGACGCGGCTTGCCGATGTCGCTTGCGTGAGCGAGAAAGATGATAAACCCGCTCAGCACGAAAAAGAAATTCACGCCAAACCATCCGCGGCTCGCGACCGCCTCGATCCATCCGAACGGGTGCAATCCGCCATATTCAGCATGGGCCATGATAAGACCTACGTGAAACGCCACCACGCTCACGGAAGCTAACCCGCGCATGACCTGGACGGATTGGATCGAATTGCCGGACTTCACCCTGCCTTCTGACATTACATTCTCACGCGGCTTCGGATTTGCCCGGCTCTATGCCACGGCCTTGTCCGCGGGAGTTAGAATTAGCATGATCAGGGTTACTGCTTGCGATCTCTGATGAGCCGCTGACCTTAGCCCGTAGGTTTAATCGGCTAACCCAAGCAACTTGAACTATCTTTGTAGAGAAGATCACGCCGCCGACGATGTAGCGGCGCCACAACCTCCTTGGCTCCAAAAGCAGCCTGAAGAGCCATTCCATGCGAAAGCGTCTGAGGCCTTCAGGCGCGCGTGGAAACCTATCGGCGAGGAAATCAAGTATCGCTCCGCCGTTCAATATCAAACACGGATGCCGATCGAGGTGCTTGACGAGTTCCACGGCGACGAATTCCTGCTTTGGCATTCCCATGCCGAGCAAGATGATATCCGGAGCCGCGCACGCAACCTCCTCGACATAGGCGCCGACATCCTTGAAGCCATCGATGCGAAGCACGACGTTTGCGCCAAACTCCTCGATTCGCGCGCAAGCCGCTGAAAGCCAAGGCTCTCTGGTTCCTATGACGGCAACTCGCGCTCCCGGCCGAGACTGAAGAACCGCAGGAATTAGATCAGTGCCATTGGTATTAACACCCGCCTTCAGTGCGGCCGCCTGCATGATCAATTCGGTACCGATGCCATCTCGCAGCACGATCTCCGAAGCCATCAACGCGCTATAAAACGCGGGATTACGGCAGGACAAGTTGAAAGCGTGCGCATTCAAGAATGAAACAATTGCCGGGCTGGCTCTGACTGAATTCAGACAATCTATACAATCTTTGCCGTTGCCGAATACGCGAACTTTTTCCAGCAAGCTGATTGAATGCAAATTTTCACCATCACAAAAGAGAAAAGTAATAAATCTTTAAAGTTTCTGATAACAATCGGCGATTCGTACGTCAATCGCCCGCGGAGGGCAAAAATGCGGCACTTTAAAGATATTTTTAGGCACATGACATGAGTTTTCCGCACCAGAAGCTTGCATTTAGTAGGCCGAACCAACCCGCGGCTGAGGCGCTGCCGCGATGAGAATTCTCGTCATTGGTGGCACGTGCGATCACTTGGGAGGCGTCGAGGCGTTTTGCGATCGAGCCAAAATCTCGATGGAGCGAATTTGCCCCGAACTCCGGATCGAACGTCTGTGGACCAGCACGGCATATTTGTCATTGCGGCGGCTTCCTGCATTTGTGCTCGGCGTGTTGCGCCTCATCACCTCCCGCGCTCGGGGCAATGCTGTGGCCTGGATCCAGTATGTGAATCTCCCCGATCTGATCTACATTCTCGTTGCCAAGGCACTGGGCTACGAAACCGTCGTGACCCCGCATTTGGGCTTGAATTGGAAGTCACAGCGCAATTCGACCTTGCGGACGATATCTCGGCTAATTCTGTCAAGAGCCGATCGGATTGCGTTGCTATCGCGAACCCAGGAAAGCGAAATAGCTCTCCCATCGAACGTCCAACGGTCGCTCATCCGAACCTTCTTACCGCCGGAGGTCCTTGAGCCGATCTCTGCGCCAGCCAACACCGACAACTTAGAGCTTCCGTCGGGTGAACTGCGGCTCATACATGCGAGCAGGCTTTCCGTTGCGAAGGGCACTTTTTTGATGATCGATGTTTGTGCGCGTCTTCGAGAGGCTGGCGTGACTTTTTCGGCGCAGATCGTCGGCAGTGCAGACGAGGAAACGCGCGTTTCGCTGCGAAAAAGTATTGAGGAGAAGAGCCTCTCCGAGCATGTCAGCCTGCTTGGGTGGGCCACGCCTGAACAATTGATGGGCCAACTCCGCAACGCGGACGTGCTTGTGCACCTCTCGCAAGTGGATTCCTATCCGCTCATCGTCCTTGAGGCGTTGGCTTCGGGCACGTTACCGCTAGCGCTGGATCTGGCTGGCGCCAGATCCATGATCTCGGACTATGACGGGTTGCTTGTGAGCCGCCTACAGCCCGTGGAAGACGCCGTCGCACATCTAACCACCTGCACCTTGGCTGACATCAGATCCCGCGCAGCGGCGCACGCCGGACAAGTGAGAGCGGATTTTGCGTGGCCCTCGGCAGCAATGCTACTGCTCGAATCACTGCAACCCACACGGAGCCCAACTTAGAAGCGTGCTCGTAGGCCGAGTGGAAAGAAACTTCAGCAGACACAACCCGTTCGTGCTGATGGCGTTATTGATATTCAGCGATCATTTTCGCAGCTATTTTGGACCAATCGAGACGGGCACGGGCGGTTTCCAGCGCCCCTGCCCGTAGCCGCTCGCGCAATCCAGGGTCTCCTGAGAGGCGCCTCAATGCCCGCGCCAAAGAACCGGCGTCGTTCGGTTCGACCAGGAGCCCGTTGACGCCATCCTGAACCACATCAACAATGCCGCCAACGCGACTTGCGACGACAAACCTCCCGTTCGCGAAGGCGGCTGACAGCACGCCGCTTTGGGTCGCGCTGAGGTATGGCAACACCAAGCCGTCGCACGCGCCCATCTTGACGATAATCTCGGCAGCCGGAAGGAAGCGATTGGTCACATCGACTGAAGGCAGAGAACGGAAGCGCCCTTCGAGTCGATCCAGTTCGGGGCCAGCACCAGCGATATGCAATGTACCCTCTCCGCCCTCCCGGAGGAAAATCTCCATGGCTTCGCACAGTACCTCCAATCCCTTGTAGGCCTCCATTCGACCGAACATCAGCATCGAAAACGGACCTGTTGGGCTGGAAATTTTTTCTCCCGCAAGGATGATCCCATGCTCCGTGATATGAACCCGGTCATCGCGATGCGGTGCCGGGAGGTACTCCTCAAGGTATTGCTCGCGGCATGAGAGGCCGTGGACAAAGATATGGTGAACACTTCGTCGCGTATATCGACGAAGCGGCGCTAGTCTCCTAGCGATCGCGTGATCCCCACCCATGTGAGGGACAGGATCATGGATGGTAAGCGCGAGAACCGCAAATCGTCGCGCCAGCGTTACTACAATAGCGGCTAAGACCGCCTTCCGAAATCCGCTTGGCTCCTGCCAGTGTATCACCGTAGGCCTAAACCGAATGATGCCGATCAGGAGCGTCCACAAATCGCGAATTGAGACGAGGTTGGTTTGCTGGACCTCGACCCGGGGCGCAGCGGGACGCGATCGTCCTTCATACTCGGAAATCAGGGCAGCCTGATCGATCATCAATCGAACGTCGGATTGTTCCGACAGGGCCCTAGACAGCAAATAAGAGTATTCCGGGAAATGGGGGGCAATCATAACTATCCGTTGCATTCGGCCGCTCTCTCTAAACGACTGGCTTCTCTCAACCATTTTCGAGCAAAATAGAGGGTTGCTCCAAGATAAATGATTGCTCCAAGACACAGGCCGGCGATGGACCACAGAGGGCCGGCGAACATCACCAACATCCAAACGGCTCCGACGCTCCCGATCGACGAATAAACGCTAGCCATTGCAAGATCCTTGAATTCTCCCGCGGCCTGGAGGAGCGCGCTCTCCGGCGTTTGCAGGAGACGAAGTGCGGCGAATACGGTCCAGAGCACGGTTGCAGTTGCTACGTAATCCAAATCATAGGTCGGCGGGAACAATAGACGTGGCAACCACAGAAAGATGACGACGCTGATCAGAACGGTGGCAATCCAAATCGCCGCAAGCGCGGCACGGAACAACACAAGAGACGGTCTGACGGCGGAAAATTGTCCTCCTGCGATCAATCGTGCCATCTGTGGGCGCTCAAAATCGGTAAGTGCATTCTGAGCGACGTTAATCGGGCGCATCAACAGAGAGCTTGCGGCAATTGGTGCAAATGCAGAGGGCCCCTGCAACAAAGTGACGATGTAGACATGTGCATTTGCGGTGGCCTCGGTTGTCAACACACCCAATAATGCCCATCTGGCTTGATCTTTCCAAATCAGCCGGTACCGGGCAAATGCATCGCCCCACCCCTCGCCGACGTGCAGCGAAAAATACGCTTTCCCGATCGGCACCACCCCGATTATGGCGCCAACCAACATCGAAAAGTAGCAGGCGATCTGGGGGGGCCAGCCAAGCAGTCTGATCGTGACCGCAAGCATCGCGAGAAGACTGACGCTGTACGCCAGATCCGACGCCACCGCCCTTAGCTGCTGGCAGCGGACATAGGCGAAAGAACGCCCAAACCAGCGAATAAGCGCGACCGCGCCATAAAGGGCAAAACAAATCGACGCTGATGTGCTCAGCCCGAGCCGCTCCGCAACCACAAAGAAAACGGAGATCGAAAACGCTGCGGCAATCCAACTGATACACCTAAGAACGTTGATCCCGATGCGCTGTTCGGCGATCGAAGTTTCCAGCAAGAGTACTGGCAAAGGCGCACAAAACAACGCGCTCCAAATGCCCCAGCTGAATTGAGCTGCTACCAGCAAAAATGTAAAAACGCCGAATTCGGCAGGTGACAATACTCGCAGCATAAGCAAGGAAAGCGCGAGATGGATCGCTGCCACGCTGACGGGCCCGACGACGGCGATCGCGTAGCGCAACAGCTTTGTCGAACTCCAGGAAAAGGTGCTCATGCGTCAGTCTCGATCTGATCAAGGGCCACGAAATCTAGCTGCGCCGACGGCGGCCTGCGATGGACATCGGATCGGTGGTAACCGCTGGGGATGATGTCTTCAACTACGACTGAAAACGCAATCACTTGGGATGGGCCCCGATCGGCCTCGAATTCGTTAGAAATTAACGACCGACGACCTTGAACTACTCCTGCTTATTTCAACATGTATTGCATGTGCCAGTATTTTTCGTCCAGTTGCATCATTAATGTAAACTCGTGGTGGACGTTTGCTTGAAGAAAGCGCCACCCCAGCGTGTTTTTGCCGCGCGACCTGCCGCCTTTTATCTTTCAGCTTAAAGTGACAGAAACAGGCCTCGTCCTAAAAGTTGACCCACATCATTTGTGGGAATTTGATTCATGGACGCGCCAAGCTCGAGTTACGAGATCCATATGGTCGGTGGTCAGAAGACCATCGTCAAGAATGGCGTATATGTTGCGAACAATGCCTGGAATCCAGGCTCTCTCGTTGATGGCGTTGACTACACGATTCAGAGTACGTCCAACTTGAATAACCTGACGGAAGGGACCACGTTTCAATGGTCGTTCCCAACCGTCACCGATCTGTACTCGCCGGTCCGCGCCTATCCGGACATCATTTTTGGCGTCGCGCCTTACGGCGATACGGTTAATGCGACCGATACGACACACACTTTTCCGATGCAGTTGGGGAACATCGCAGCTCTCACCGCCGACTACAGTACGACCTATTCGGGAGATACAACCGGTTTCAATGTCTCGTTCGATATCTGGTTGACCAGTGCGCCGAATGGCGACGGATCAACCGTCACAAACGAGATCATGATATGGACCCATGGCAATGGCTTCCAACCCTGGGGAGATGCCATAGGCAAATACTCCAATGGGGCGTATTCGGGAACATTCTACCATACGGGCACCTATACGGCGCTCATTTTGGACAAAGATGTCCCTGCGGGTACGATCGATATCAAATCGGTGTTCGATAGCCTCAAAAGCCTCAATGTCGTTTCCGACAAGGAATGGCTCGCTTCCGTCGATTTTGGATCCGAGGTAATTTCAGGTTCTGGATCTCTAACCGTCAACAATCTTGATCTTTCGCTGACGACGACTGACGGCACCCACAAGGAGATATCAGGCAACGGCACAATGATTGTCGGAGGGAGTGCGGACGACCTTCAGCCCATAACAAATTCTTTGGGAGTCCTCACCGGTTACCACGAGACGACATCCGACGCTGCCGGCAATCAAATTGTTCGGACGTACGACAGCGAGCGAACGTTGCTCACTACTGAATCGATCAACACCGCTTCGAACGGAAATGTCTTTACTGAGACACACGACGCTAATGGCAATTTTCAGAGCCTGACCGGCGTCATTCAAAACGCCGACGGGTCAACCCTAACGGCGCACTACAGTGGGTCGCACGCGTTGACAGGATGGGAGATATCTAAAACCGGCAGCGCCGGAGACGTCACGACCGTCTACTATTCGAGCACAGGCAGCGTCACTGGAAGCTCTATCGAGACCACAGCCGCCGACGGCACAAAAACGGTTGTTCAATACGATGCCCACGGCCAGGCAGCCGGCAACACTCCTTACCAAGCGATTACAGATCCGAATGGAACGTTCACCGGTTACAAACTTGTCTCGACCGACGACGTAGGTGATCCGCTCATCAAATTGTTCGATTTCAACAAGTCGCTCGCATTTGTCGATAGCATCAAGCATGCCCCTAACGGAGACGTATTTGTCAGCCACAGCGATGCAGCGGGTAACGCGCTCGGCGTCACCGGTCTGATACAAAAGGACGACGGCTCGGTGCTTGTGGCTCAGTATGACGCCGCTCACACCCTCCTGAACTATCACGTGGATTCCACCATGCACTCGGGAGCGGACCTTCTTCAACTGGCGCAGACGAACGCCGCCTTCCTATTGGCCGCTTGAGGATCTCGCGCTCAACGATCCGCTTCCGGTAAACCGTCGATCGAGCTCTTAAGCCTATCGAGATCTCCAGGAATTCTCAGTCAGAGGTAGCAGAGTTGCTCCTCCGTTCAAGACAAGCAATGATCGCGCGGCTCAAGTGCGTGATTTCTTGAAGTCTCGAGCGCTTCTCTGGATATCCTGCGCCGGCCGCAAGGATGGTGACCCGCGTGTGATCACAGACGATGAAGGTCGCAATTTGGGCGCAGTGGGGCAGACCGCTCGCTGCCGCGCAGTCCGCCTGTTCCAGGCGGCTTAGGCCGTTGTCGCCCCTCTCAAGCGAGCAAGCGTCTCGCGAGAGGTCTACGACATCGGTAACTCGGACGCTTCAACGCAATTCGCCTCCCCTCTACCCTGATGGTGACTCTTCAGGGTATTGGCGGTCTGCGCGCGGAAGTCGCTTCGATGGGATGACGCACTACGGAGAATCCGTTCACGTCCCTCATGAAAATTTCTCCGTTATGACCGACGGCGCCAAAACTCGCTGGTGTTATCTACTACTCGCGCTGCCCCGGGCAGGCGACGCTTCGAACCACCAGATTGCCGCCGCGTCGATGCACGGCGGGGTAGTAACTACCATCTGCACTTTCGTCGATGAAGCGATACCGTTAACCGCGTTGCATCATACTTGCCTCCCGCAGGTAGTGACAATTGGAGCTGAGCCACCGTTCGCCTTGCGGCCGAAGCGACTTATCCGATTATATCGCTCGTTCGTATTATCGAAGACGGCCTCATGGCGTTGCAGAAGCGCGGCGATCGGCACGCTTTCTAGGCAGACGACGGCTCCGCTCGACGGAAAAACGCGTTACCCAAAATAGGCAATTCAATCATTTGGTGGACGATCACTCCGACAACCGTTGCAGTCAGCACTGCGCCAGCGAGATACAACTGAACTCCGTGAGTTAGTTCGAACAGACCCACTCGCTGATACAACTGCCCGAACGCGGATATCACCAAGGAGTGGGTGATATAAATCGAATAGGACGCATCTCCCAGCAAGCATGGCAACCAGTAGAATTCAATTGGCTGAGAGACATCCAGAAGCACGATTCCAGCAACGACTGCCGTGGACGCGATTAGCGCGCCGATCAGACCAGATTCAGTCGCAGGCGACAAAGACGCGCCCAGAAGCAAGAGCGCTATACACGCGGCTCGTGGCGCGCGCCCTCCCCTTGTCACATAGAAGCCGAGCAGCACGCCGATAGCGAATTCAGCAAGATATGGCGACGTGTAAAACGCAATTGTCTTGTTCTCAGATTTCAAAACGAAACCGGCGGCAATGAGCACCACCAATGCAATCAAGAGCACGAGCAATCGAAAGCGTCTTCCCAAGAACAAACATGCGCCGAAAATGAAATAGAAAAACATTTCGTAGTTCAGTGACCAACCAGGAATAACGACTGGTTCCATCTTCCCTGTGATGGGATGACTCGAGGGAACGAACAGGAACGAACTCACGGCGTGCCAGAGATCAAATTTTCCGGACTTAACTAATGATGGCGTCAACACGAGCGCGGCAACGGCAATTGAGGTGACAAGCCAATACAGCGGAACGATACGACGCACACGCCGCCACCAGAAGCGCCAAGGGCTGACATCACTTGGCGGAGCAGTAGAGACCCACATTATGAAGCCGCTGATTACGAAGAAGACGTCAACTCCCATGGTGAGCCATTGATGATTAGGAAGTGGAGCACCTCCGCGGCTTATTTGCGCTCCGCAATGAAAGACGACAATCATCAAAGCAGCCGCGCCTCTCAAATATTGGATACCGATAAACTCCAAGCGAGATGTCGATGATTGTCCCAAATGATTAATCCTACTTATAAAGCGTGACTGAAGGACCGGCTCGAATTAATGTTCGTCTCGGCAAACCGACATTTCGCGGGCAATCGAACATCGCGACGATAAGTAGTAGAAATAAACGACGTCAACAAATCGGCCCATACAGCATCGGGTCCTCGACGCCAAGAATGGGTTGCCAAAAGCTCTCGAAATGGCGCTCGGTGGGCGAAATAGATGATGCCGAGCGGGATATTAGATGTCCAAACGCGCAAATGTTTCTCGCGTAGACTACTGGAACAGCCCGGCGGCGCAATAGGGGTTCAAGTATTTGGCTTTAGCCGTAGAGTTTAGACGCGCACAAGCTACCACAGAAAACTCTACCCCCGCCCCCGGAACACAAAACCTGCCGTGATCGCCGCGTCCATCAACCGCAGCCAAATTGACCAACCCCTTGCGCCCGCTAGAAATCGGCCTGCAAGCCCAGCGGCTGGCTCGGCGCCATGCTAGCGCATATCCTCTCGCCATAACCAATGACACCACCCTCACCGGTTGTCGCAATAACAATCCGCACGAGAAGACTTACCAAATCTACTCACCGATGTCTGTGTCGGGGCCATTGGCGTGCGCGCAGGCGAGCCGATACATGCCGATCGATGGGGATGGGCAACTGGCTTCTACGGGCTTGGGGCCGGGCACCGGCTGAAGAGGCATTGCCGCCACCTTCGAAGCCGCGCAAGGTCTTCGAGTCCGCGTGGAGGAGCTGCGGCCCACCATCCCCGACAGCGCCCTTCGCCGAACGGAGGCACGATCGCGACTCGCGCGGCGAAATGAGGGCCAAGCGCGCACGTAGCTCAGGATGGCCGCATCTATATCGACAAGTTCTATGCACTATTCCTGTTCAAGCTAAAGCCAGCGGCAGCGAGTTCGGCGCGGGCATGAAGTTCGCGGTCGAACACGGCCGGTTGTCGAAGCACGAGAGCGGCACTTACGTGAAGCTGATGCTCAGTGAAGGTCGGCTGACTCGCAACTAGGAACGTACCGGCCGAACAACTGAGGCGGCCTTATCTCGGCCTCTCCGCGCCGATGTGCAGAATGTATAGGGTGTTTTGAAATTCGTCCGTGACCTCCATCCGCCAGTCGCATTCGGGCTTAAGCTTGCCATCGAGGCCTTTCAACCTCTGTCCTGCCGTTTCGGCGGCTGCTTTCCAAGCGGCGTGCCTATCGAGCAGGTCTTCACCCTCTTGATCAATCCGGCGGCGGTGGTGAACCACATGAAAAAATATCGCGGCATAATCTTTAAAACCGAAGAATTGTTTGTTCTTCCTTACCCCGGAGGCGCTAGTCCCGAAGAGGTAAGCCCATCGCTCAGCCGAGCCCCTGTTTGCTACGCGGGCCTGTCCAAGAAGCGCCGCGCCAGCGGCCATTTGGTCGAGCCTGCGGTGCCCGAGCTTACCTGCGCAGACACCCGCAATAGGTTACGACGGATTGGCCTGCGTCGGCCGGCGATTTTGCGTTAGTGCAAAATCCCGATAAAGATAGTAAGTTTTAGAACCAAATAATTAGAATGCTGCGGATTTAGGCGACGCGCGCTCGGGATTTTTAATGCGCACAATTCTCATCATTCTCGGCGCCTGGCTGTTGATCAATGTATTGGCCGTCGTGGTGTTGATAGCTCCGCGGAAGCGCCGGGCGCCCAACTCCAGGCTACCCGTCCGGGCCGATGCCCCCCCTGCTGACGACCCGCCCCTCTCGCTTCGACACGTGATCATCGCGGTTGCGCTTGGCGCCTTCTTCTCGCTGACACTGCCACTCCTCGAAGCATACGACGCCCTTCGCCGCGGCTTCCTCCGCTTCAGAGGACGAACTGTAGGCGAGAACGGAAAAGTGCCACGTGAAGAGACCCTCGTCTCGAAGCTTACCAAGTTACGCACAAAGCATGACGGGCGCTTGGGGGAAAAGCAGTCCGACGAGGATAACAAAGGTTAGGCTACTATTGCTTCGCTGCGGATCGTATGCCGGCGTACCTAGAGACTGCTCCGATATATTCTTAGTGTATTGGGACACAATGGTCGCCGGATTCGCATTCGTGAAGATTCCAGAGCTTGCCGAAAGGCGCGGGCGAAAAGACAACAATACGCGCTGGCCGCGGCGGCACGTATTTTTGGGAGCAGCCCCCCACGTACCCCGCAACGTGAATAAAGGCCGAAGAGCTGCAACGTCGAGATTTCTCCACGCAAGGCAGCCGACTCGCCTGCGGCCTCTGTTACCCCGGAGCGATCGACGGTTACTGGAGTCTATTAAGAACGCCACGTGTCAGCACCCACCCGGGCTTGCTGGATTGGGCTAGGTATCGTCTCTTCAGTAGCACTCATATGGCACTCACCAAACGCACAAACCTGTCGTGCTCGCCGCGGCCATCAATCCACGGCACGATCGCGAAAGCGCCGAAATGAATGCAAAGCGGGCGCGGGGCGACAAACACGACAGCGAGATCAGGAACACCCTGATGCGCAGCGTCTGTGGAACCACATTCGACAGCTGGAATCCGGCGGAGAGCTTATCCACATCACCGCCGCGCAGGCGGCCAACGGGAGACGCCGATGAAGCACGCCGCAGAACGCCCCTATGCGGGCCCGGAAATGGCCGCGCGCAAGCTCGTCGAGCTCGCAGCCAATATCGAAGCCGTACAGGACGGCCGCATCTACATCGAGCGGATCAACGCGCCCTTCTTGTTCAACCTGAAGGGCAGTGGCGGCGAGTTCGGCGCCGGGCTCAAACACGCGATCGAGCGCGGCTGGCTCCAGCTGCACGACGTATGTCCGGCTGATCGGCACCAGCGCTTAAGGAACCACAAGGGCGGCGAAATATTTGAGTCGTCGCCAGCTCGCCGGCAGAGTTGGCGGAGCGGCCCCGGCCTACCCTTGACCCCCTCTCAGCCGGGGCCTCTCCGCCGTTGTCGTATCGGAGTAGCGGATGCGTTCCTCGCCCTCGATCGTGCCGACCGCCTCGACCGCGACATCTATCTGATGCTCGAAGACTTCGGCGCGCGCGCCGGTTGCGCCTGGCGCGAGACGGATGAGGCTGACACCGACCTTGAGGGCGTCCTGCAAAAGCTCCTGTCCGGCCTGTACGCCTACCCAGTCCGAATTGTATCCTTCAATCCCGTCGAGGGGTGGTCCCGCGATGCGACTTCCGACGTCGCCGACGTCCTGGCTCAGCGCGCAGCCGACACTGAGATCTCATCTGCGCCGCAAGACTTCATCGCCGCCAACGCCACACAGCGCCTCGACATGCAGCTGGCTCTGCCCTTGCGCGGTGTCGCCTGACGGTGGCGAACTTCCGCTCCAGGTCGAAGAGGGCAACGCAGGTTCGAAAACAATCGAGTCAATGGCCCGGCGCTGACTCGGTTGTTGAAGGTCGACGCTTTGGCAGCGCATGGTATCGCAAAGAGATACCGAGCTGATGCGCTTTGACAGCCACCGACGAGACGCCTCGGTTCAATTCAGCGGCTATCTTTTCGCGGCGGTGATTCCCGGCCATCGCCTTGAGCTTCTCGAGGTCTTCTAAGGTCCATGGGTGGCGAACAGAATTGGCCATATGCCGATCCTCCGAAACGAAAGATTTGGCCCGAAGCACAATTTCCGCTGGGACCAAAAGTTTCATTGGATCAGCCCGCAGACCGTGCGCAATGGCTGCGCCAGCGCGATCCGCTCGAGATCCCGCGCGCCGTCGAGACCCTGCTGCCGCTGCTGACGCAGGCGAAAGCGCGGCGCCTATCCACACCCACGACGCGCAGTAGCTCGCGCGCGTTTCGAGGCCCAAGGGATTGATAATTTGCGAGCCGCTCCGGTGCCGCTTTGATGGCTGCATGCCTCGCCCTGTCCGCCGTCACACGCCCACGCACACCGACGGGCGACCGCTCAAAATCACCTTCGGTGAGATGCGCGAGATGGGCTTGCGTGGCGTCTTGATCGATTGCCATTGTGGCCATCACATCGCTCTGGACGCCGACCTTTGGCCTGACAGCGTAAGGCTTTCCGATCTCGAGCCACAGTTTGTCTGTCAGGGGTGCGGGAGCCGAGGTGCCGACGTCCGACCCAACTTCGATCGGGGCAACTCACGGCTTGCAATCACTGAGGCGGCCTCTCTGCGCTGGGAGGCTTATGTCGAAGCGCGCAGACCGGGTGAATCCAGCACAGGGTAACCGAGTTATCGATCCGGCTGGCCATCCGTAGAAGTTCGTCGCGTCGAATGCCATCAGGCATACCCTCAGCCTGCTTGCGCAAGTCAATTGTCTCGTCCTCTAAGCGGTATTGAAACATCGATGATTGCTTGAACATGGGTGCTCCCTGTTCGGTTGGGCGGGAGCGCAATGGGCGTTCTCGTACAACCGATAGAAGCCATGAGCCGGACGGTGATAAAGGTTGTTAACACTTGTGGCAGACCAAACCTGAGCAATTTTGATCATCCCCTTGGGCGCACTCGGGACTGCCGGCGCCCATAAACGCACGAGCCTGCCGGAACGGCCCGCCAGCGTGAACCGGCGGGCCCTTTGTCTCAGTAACGAGCGATCAGTAGCCGTATCAGGCGCATTCCCGTACCAAAGTTAGTACTTAAACTCCGGCATGGCCTTCAATTCGTCCTTAGTGGCGTTATACACCGCGTGATCGGGATACCAACGCGCACTGGCGCTGGTTGTGGTGGTTGTAGTGGTGGTAGTTGCGGCACCGGTGGTGGTTCGCGTGGTGCTGTCTGGAGCGGAAGTAGTTGCAGGCGCATTCCCCGGTGGGGACGTTGTTGACGCAGTTGTCGAGGTCACCGGCTGGTCAACCCACTTCAGCTTATCGAAGGCGACCGCCACGTAATGCTCGCCCAGGCCGAGAACGCCGCCCACACCCAGAATGACATTGGCCACCCTGCCTGACCTATCCAAAATCACGTCGTGGATGTCGCCGATCTTCTCGTTTGCTTCATTGTACACATCGACGCCGGCGAGCTTGGACGCGCGCCATTCACCCTCCTTGTGCGTGGTAGCACTGGTAGCCGAGGCCGCTTGGTTTGTAGCTGTTTGAGCCGCCGCCGCGCCGGTCATCGACGCGGTGGCCAGGAAGGCTATTGCAAGATATTTGGAAATCATGATGTTCCTCCAATGTTTTTAGGGAAACAATATTGCGGTGGGAGTGGTTCCAGCGGCGGAACGGTTATTTCCCTAGTGCCAGCCCGCCTCCGCACGCGAAGGCCGGCGCTGGACCGCGGTCGGGACGGCAAAGGAAATGGCTGGTGCAAGGCGGCGGCTATCAATCGCAAGTATCTGACCCCCGAGGCCGAAGAGGGACCAATGACTGTCAAAGGCGTGGCGTTTTAGTACGACGTGATAGGCTCGCCAGCGTGAGCCGGCGGGCCTCGTGCCTCCGCTTCAACTGCCGGCGGTATGCCGCCAGCTGGCGCCCCTGTGCGCTAGCTGGCGGCTCCCCACACTCACGCGCTCTCGACGAGCCACTTCACGCCCTGCCGCCTGCCGGATATGCACGGGTGAACTCTCCTTGGCGCTTGATGCGGTCGTAACGAAACGTGCAGCCATGAGCGCGGGCAAAGACTCCCGCCTCTGCAATCGCGAGGGCACGCGTGCCGCCGAACGTGCGCTCAATGTATCGGTCGCGAATTATCAGCCGCTCGTCCATCGCGATAACATCCAAAACACTCGCTATTCGAAGCAGGTAGTCCTCGCGCGTTTCCATGAAGGCCCGCCGTCTGCTACTAGATCGCCGGCCGGACGATCTGCGGCTGTCCGATTTCGAGCCGCGGTTCGTCTGCCAGGGTTGCGGCAGTCGCGGCGCCGAGATCCCGCCCGACTTCGAGCGTGGCGATGGGCGACTTGCCATCGTGGACCACTGGATTGGCGCGCAGAAGTAGCGATCCATTCAGATCGAAGGTCAGAAGTTAAATCCGATGATAAACCGGATGGCAAAGAAGGAGCCGGCGGCGACAATAGCCGTCGCACTAATCGCGAACACAACTCTCCAAGTCTCATCCAATCGATGCCTCGCACAAAAAAACGGCCCCAGCATCGGCCGGGGGGCATGATGATGCTGGGGCCTCCGGACAGGCTCTGACCTTGTGGGACAGAGACCGTCACCGGAAAGACAAGCCGGCCAGCATCCGGACGTTCCCAGCCCAAGTCTTAATCTCCGCTACTTCCTATCTCTTTCCGAGAGCACGCGGGATCTAAGCCGCGCCGCCCTCGGGTGCAACTGTCCAGTCCCAGCTGGATTCCGTCGCCGTAGGCAGCCTAAGCGATTCCAACGCTAGGCAGACCTAAGCGACACCTTTTCCACACCACGACGGGCAGTAGCTCGAGCTCGTTCCGCGCCGCCAGGTTTTGACGCAGGTTTTAACGAGTGGCTTCGGGAACGTTCGGTGCTGGCGTTGCTTGGAGAGCAATGACGAGCACGACCGTAGTTCTCATTCCCGGCATGCTGAACGCCCTTCGCCTGGTGCGCGTTTACGGCTTTATTGTCGAGCGCAGAGACGGCCTGTATTACCCCGGCAGCAACCAGGCGGCATGCTCGAAGGCTTTGGCAGAGAAGATGGTTGAAGGCGGCTGGCTGGTGAAATACGGAGAGCGTTATCAACCTACAGAGAAGGGTTGGCACGCAGGAGAAGCCGGTTCGGATGTGGGGTAAGACAGGTGCATCCCAAAGCCGCCCGCGGCTTGCTCCCTCTTCGCGACACCGAGGCCGCCAACTGAAGCGCCCTTACTGCTTCGTCCTACTTCTGTCGAAAATGAACGCGGCTTGAAACACCCGCTCAACGTCTGTTCTCACTTCCACGGAAACGTCCTGCCGTATCGTGGCAAAGTCCTTTGCCAAGTTCGCAAGCGACCTAGCGGCTTCGACCTCGGCCTCTTGCTGAGTGTCGAATTCCAGGCCTTCCTCGTCCGGGTACAGACCGGTGTCGTCCCGGATGTCGAAGTAGTACCGGGTCATGCGCCGCCCTCATTCGAGGGAGAGCAACAGAAGAAATGTTCGCCCGTTCCTACTCCGGCGACTGTAGCCCGGGCGATCTCAGCCAATCGTTGATGTGACAGCCAGTCTCAACTTGTCTGGCTTTGCGGAGGAGGAATTCGCGCTCAGGGCCGTGCGGGAGCCTCTTGGCTTCCTCTCTCAATCGCTGGGCTTCTTGGGCGAGACGTTCTTCGAGGGTGGTGGTCTGCTTAAACCTGCGGCGTTTCATCATGACTGGCCTCGTGCATACGGGTCCTAACCGTTGGGCTTGCAGCAAGAAATTTAGCCAGCCTCGTTCGGCTCGCCACCAACAAATGTTGGGAAAATCAAATCAGGCCACACAGATTTCAAACTAGGTCACTGAGGTCTGTCCAGCGCCCGGGCATGCGGAACGTGGGGCCTTGGAAGTCAAGTAGCGCTCCGAAGCAGCGGCAACTGGACTGGGCCTTCTGCCCATTCCACCTAAAGAGAAAGGGCCGCGTACCGGCGGCCCCTCCCGCCGGTCACAATATTGTTCGCAAATGAAAACCAGCCCCGGCGATGCCAAAATCAAAATTCGGCGTCTTCCAGAAATCAAGTCCTCGTCTGCCAGGCGACTGGATCTTCTCGCACGAGAGGTGCCCTCCCGGGCAGAACAAGCGCGTGCGGCGTGGCACAAGACAAGGGCCGCTGCTTTCGTACAGCGGCCCTAACTTTCCGGGTTTCAAAATTTTCGAAATGAAATTTGCCAGCCTCCCCGGTTTGCCGAGTTTTCCCGACCATCTCAGCTACTGCACTAACATTTGTGAATCTCGCCGGTGAGGAGAAGCGAACTTTCCACGCTGGGACCATAAGGAACCACAACGGCGGGCGAATATTTGAGTCGTCGCTGGCTCGCTGCCAGAGTTGGCGGAGCGGCTCCGGCCTACCCCCTTGATCCCCCCGCAGTCGGGGCGGTCTCTCCCCCTTGTCATGTCGGAGTAGCGTATGCGTTCCTCGCCCTCGATCGTGCCAGCCGACCGCCTCGACCGCGACATCTATCTGGTGCTTGAAGACTTCGGCGCGCGCGCCGGTTGCGCCTGGCGCGAGACGGATGAGGCTGACACTGACCTCGAGGGCGTCCTGCAAAATCTCCTTTCCGGCCATTACGCCTATCCGGTCCGGATTGTATCCTTCAATCCCGTCGAGGGGTGGTCGCGGGACGCGACTTCCGACGTCGCCGACGCGTTGGTTCGGCGCGCGGCCGACACCGACGCCGAGATCTCGTCTTCATTGCAAGACTTCATCGCTGCTAACGCCACAAGGCGCTTCGACATGCAGCTCGCGCTGCCTTTGCGCGGGGTCGTCTGATGTCCAGCGAGGGTAAGCCGCTGGCCGGCGGACGCGCCACGACGTGCACCAACTGCGACGATCTCGGGTGGGTTTGCGAGAACCACCCGGACCGCCCTTGGGACGGCCCGCACGCCTGCAGCTGTGGCGGCGCTGGCGCCCTCTGCCCGGCCTGCAACGCTGCTGGCGAAGGTGAAGTGCCGCGCATGCCGGAAGGCTTTCGGGTGGAGGTCGGGCCGCGAAGTCACGGCCTTTGGCAAAAGTCTCGGCCGGCGGTGCTAGAGCGGCGATCGCGGTGGCGGAGATCGGGCCGATGCCAGGAACGGTCATCAGCCTGCGCGATACTTCGTCCTCGCGAGCGCGTCGCGCGATCTCCTTGTCGAGGTCTGCGATCTTGCCATTGAGGTCGGTCAGCAGGTCTAACATCAATCGGAACATGGTGTGGGCCGCTTCGGGAAGCGAGCTGGCCATCGCTTCTTCCTCGATCAGATCGACAAGAGTCGCCACATGCGACGGCCCCTTGGGTGCAATCCAACCATATTCAGTGAGGTGACCCCGGATCGCGTTGATGAGCTGGGTTCGCTGCCGCACGAGTAGGTCACGGGTCCGAAACACCAGACCCGCCGCCTGTTGCTGTTCGCTCTTCACGGCCACGAACCGCATGCTCGGCCGCTGCGCCGCTTCGCAGATCGCCTCAGCATCGATCGCGTCATTCTTTTGCCGCTTCACAAACGGCTTTACGTAGGCGGGAGGGATCAGCCGAACTTCATGGCCAAGCTGGGTCAGCTGACGGGCCCAGTGATGCGCTCCGCCACATGCCTCCGGAGCTACCGTGCAACTCGGCTGGGCTGCGAAGAAATCCAGCAGCTTTCCTCGGCTGATCCGTTTGCTGAATATAGCTCGCCCTTTCCCGTCTGCTCCATGAGCGTGGAAAACATGCTTGGCGATATCCAGACCGATTATGATAAGCTCTGACAAGGACGCCTCCCTTAAGTGGTGCTCAACACCTCCACTTTGGCACTCGATGCCGTCGGGCGGCGTCCACCCCATCATAAGTGTCCGCTTTGAGGGGGCAAAGCCCGCTTTGACGGGCAAAGCCGACATGCTCCTTCGGCCCTTGGTTTATCGGCTAATGACCCAAAGGGTCTCTGGGAGCAAAGCCAACTTTGACGCAATGGTTGTGCATCGCACTTATTCCTTCATGGAGACCACCTACTTCAACCGGTTGTCGTTAATCGCGCCGAGGACGTATCCCAGCGATTGTCGCTGCCGCGGCTAAAGAATGCGCGTCCGGAGACGGCGTTTCGTCGATAATCAACAAGACGTTTTGAGGGTTGCCGTTGGCTTCTGCTTTGCTCCTCAGGCGAGATAGAGATTCCGCCGGCATTCATGGAACCGAAACGATTGACCTGTGTTTTCAGTACGCTGAGTCCCACGCTCACAGGGGCTGGGATAGGATTGGTATGGAAACCTTAAACCGCTTTGAAGATGCCCAGACCAACGACGGCCGTTACCGGCTACTAGTTGAGGCAATCACTGACTACGCGATCTACATGCTGGATCGCGAGGGTCGTGTGACCAGTTGGAACCCCGGGGCTAAGCGCTTCAAGGGCTACGAAGCAGACGAGATTATCGGTCAGCATTTCTCGACCTTTTACACCGAAGCTGAGCGGTCGCAGAACGTCCCTGCTCTAGCCTTGGCTGAGGCCGAGCGCACTGGCCGATTCGAGCGCGAGGGCTGGCGCGTGCGCAAGGACGGCACGCAGTTCTGGGCTCATGTTGTCATCGACGCGATCCGCTCCCCTGAGGGGGAGCTTGTTGGCTTTGCCAAAATCACTCGCGACTTGACTGAGCGCAGGGCCGCCGAGGCCAAACTGCGCGAAAGCGAAGCACAGTTCCGGTTGCTGGTTCAAAGCGTTATCGACTACGCCATTTACATGCTCGATATCGAAGGCCACGTGGCGAGCTGGAACGCCGGTGCTCAGCACATCAAAGGCTATGCCCCCGAGGAGATCATTGGCCGGCACTTCTCCGACTTCTACACGGATGCCGACCGCGCCGCCGGACTTCCGCGCATCGGCCTAGAGACCGCAACCCGGAACGGGCGCTGGGAGCATGAAGGTCAACGAGTCCGAAAGGACGGCACCGCCTTCTGGGCGCACGTCGTGATCGATGCCATCCGGGATGACGCCGGCAAGCTTGTCGGATTTGCCAAGGATGATGCCATGCGAAACGATATGGTTTGCCAGTGCGTCGACGGCGAAATGCGGCTAGATCATCGCGATGGCCATCCGTTCACGGTGAAGAGAAACGACGTATGGACCTGTGTCAAAGGTGAACCGGAGGACACTGAGAACATAGGTGATGGGGCCGCCATCATGCGAGTCATCAATCTGATGCCCGCTTGAGTTCCGACTGCCTACGTTCGAACCGCCCAGCATATTCAATCGAGGAGGCAAACTGAACTGCACCGGAGCGAGTCCGCAATGGGGCACAGGCGGACATCCGAAGCTGGGTCTGTCATTCGGCCTGCAATATTGACCCCCTAAGCCGGGGGATCGGCGTCCAAAATTGACCCCCTATAGGTTGGTCTGTTGCGCTGCCTGCTTTGGAATGAAGCAGGTGGTCGAGGATGCTGATCGTGGAGACGATTGCGCGGATTCGGCGCGAGCACTTCATCAAGGGCAAGACGATCAAGGAGATTGCCCGTGACCTGAAGGTGTCGCGGAACACGGTCCGGAAGGTGCTGAGGTCAGGAGAGACCTCCTTCGAGTACGAGCGGCAAGTGCAGCCGCGGCCAAAGCTGGGACGATGGGCAGTAGAGCTCGACGGACTGCTGGCGGCGAACGCGGCCAAACCGGCTCGTGAACAGCTGACGTTAATCCGGATCTTCGAAGAGCTGCGCAGCCGTGGCTATGACGGCGGCTACGATGCGGTGCGGCGTTACGCCAGGCGGTGGAGCAAGGAACGCGGGCAATCGACCGCGGCTGCTTATGTCCCGCTAAGCTTTGCCCCAGGCGAAGCCTACCAGTTCGACTGGAGCCACGAGGTGGTCTTGCTGAGCGGCACCACGGTGATGGTGAAGGCCGCCCATGTCCGGCTCTGTCACAGCCGCATGCTGTTCGTGCGGGCCTATCCGCGGGAGACGCAGGAGATGGTGTTCGACGCCCACGACCGGGCGTTCGCCCTGTTCAAAGGCACCTGCACCCGCGGCATCTACGACAACATGAAGACCGCCGTAGAGACGATCTTCGTCGGTAAAGGGCGTCTCTACAATCGCCGCTTCCTGCAGATGTGCAGCCACTATCTGGTCGATCCGGTCGCCTGCACGCCAGCGTCGGGCTGGGAGAAGGGGCAGGTCGAGAACCAGGTCGGGCTGGTCAGGGAACGCTTCTTCACGCCGCGGCTGCGGTTCAAAAACCTCGACGAGTTAAACGCCTGGCTGCTCGACAAATGCATCGCCTACGCCAAGGTTCATCGCCATCCGGAGCTGGTCGATCAGACGATCTGGGAAGTGTTCGAAGCCGAACGCCCCAAACTCGTTCCCTATGCCGGCCGCTTCGACGGCTTCCATGCGGTGACGGCATCGGTCTCGAAGACCTGCCTGGTGCGCTTCGACAACAACAAGTACTCGGTCGCAGCCAGCGCAGTCGGACGACCGGTCGAGGTTCAAGCCTATGCCGATCGCATCGTGATCCGTCAGGATGGACGCATCGTTGCCGAGCACCCGCGATCCTTTGGCCGCGGCGATACCGTCTACGACCCCTGGCATTATGTGCCGGTGCTCGCCCGCAAACCCGGCGCCTTGCGCAACGGTGCTCCCTTCAAAGACTGGGTGCTGCCAGCCGCGATCGAGCGGATCCGGCGCAAGCTTGCCAGCACCGACGACGGCAATCGGCAGATGGTCGACATCCTCAACGCGGTGCTGACTGACGGTCTGCCCGCGGTGGAAGCCTCTGCCCCGAGTAGTGCGGCGTGCTTACTAGGCCGCTCATGGGCGGGCCGCCGCTTGTGGCGACGGCCCCTCGCCGTGAAGGCCTCGATACGCGAAACGAGAACGGCTTCGCAACTGCATCCAGCATCGGCGCAGCGTCGGCGAATGCAGGGGCCTTCGTGCGTCAGTATTACTCGGGCTTTACGGATAGGCCCCGCGAGATTGCTTCAACGCTTCGCAGGGTCCGAGTGAATTCCGATCGCAAATGTTTTACGTGCGCCGCATCTTTTGGCTCTGAGAGAAAAGCTATTTTCACAAGGAAACGGTTCAATATCGCTGTGACCGGAAGATTGTCGGAATGCTGCGAGCGCAAAGCCGTGATCTGTTGTCGCATCCCGATGAGATCAAGCGAGTCATCGTCCTGTTCATTCGTCACAACGAACTCGCCTATCGACGTTAAAAACGAAGCCGCCGCGCCGAGTATCTTGGCGCGACGGCCTCGCCATGGTGAACCCGGACGGGGACAATTTGTCCGGTGCGTAAAGCTACCCCTCCGATGCGTCACCGCAATCAAAGTTTCAAATTAAGCTTGATATCCCCGCTGGAAGATAATTCGGGAACTGAGAAGCCGCACCGGAAGGTCGAGCCGGTGAGTGCTCAAGAAGGAACGTCTAGGCCTGCGTCGGAATTCCTGACTGAACAACAGCTGCTAAACTTCGATGCGCTGCTATCTCTCCACGCTCGACGACTGCGGTAGCACACTGAACGCGCAAGAGATCGACTGCAATAGCGCCGAAGAGGCTCTACAGCTGGGCTCTGCCGCGGTGGCGAACGACCCTGTCGAGGTTTGGTGTGGTCCACGGCGTCTCGCCCGCTTTGAGCCGGAGCAGAGGCAGGAGCGGCCGCTTTCGCGCTTGCGCGAGCGTTTGATCGTCGCCGAACGCCGACTTCGCGAGGGCGAACAACACATCAGTCAGCAAGAGAAGGTCATCGCCAAGCTCAAGCGCGAGGGACGTGATCTCGCTCTCGCGCTTTCCGTCCTAGACACCCTGATCGAGACCCAGAAGGCTTATTTACAGGAGCGGGGTTTAATCGTCGCCGAAGTGGCGAAACGATCTGGATTGAGAGGGCCGCGCAGTCGCAGCTCGCGATGGACGGCGTCAAATGCTTCGGGTTCTTGACCGTTACGAGATCCGTTTACGACCCGCGAGGTAGCGCCGATCGCTATCCTCTTGGAGACGGCGCCCATCGAGGCTGTGCCGCAGGCGACGACGGCGTGCCGTCATACCGTTCAGGATTGCCGATGTCGAACGCGCCCAGGTCCCCAACTGACTGCTCATACTCCGTTTGCGTGATCAAAGTAAACGTCGCGTCCGGATACCGTGCCCACACATTGAGGTCGTCAGGCGTGACCGTGAGATATCCGAAGAAACACTTGTATCGACCCGGCACCGTCACCCGGCCGATTTTGTCCCAATTGATCTTGTTTACGCGCATCGCTAGCTCCACTCGTTCTCAGGCAGCGAACCGGGCGGAAGTTTAAGCTCTTCTAGGCCGGCTTCGACCAACGCCAGCTCTTCTTGGATCGCTTTGACCGTGTTTTGTGGGTTGATGCCAGACACGGCTTGCAGCTGAGCGAGCAACTTTCGGCGATGCGCCAGCAAATCCGTCAGGGCACGTTCATCTTGCGCCCTCACGTAGCCAGCGACGATCAGTTGCATAGCAGTCGACACGTCCGTCGTTCCCCGATGTGCGACATGGCAATTATCGTGGCTGGCTCAATTCGGCCAAGCCTAGTTCAGTTATGCGGTATTCGACGCCATCTTTGTTGAGCGCCGCTCGATCCATCCATTTCGCAGAAGGGTAAGGGTCGTTCTGCGGGTGTCGGGGCAGCTTCGTGCAGGCGATCCAATCGCATCCCGCAGAAGATTGAGAAATTGGCGGTGATACTGGTTGAAGATCACTGGCTTTTCCTGACGGCGGAGGTCTTGCAAAATTGTCTCAAGCGAGCGGTCTGTTTCCATGATCGCGATAGGTTTGCATCGCTCTATTGACGATCTGTTACGCGGTTGGGAAAAGTCGGCAATCTTTTAAATGGCTCAAAAGTCAATCTTCGAGCATAGATGTAGAGAACGCATCGGCGGCTTGGTTAGTTCCGGCTCTTAGGCGAAGCTACGCTCGTCTGGCAGCGTGGATGACGCGCGGTAATCGCGCGCCTGAGCCCAGTCGCTTGCCGGCCCCGTCGCGCTTAGAGCGGCCAGCTCGCTTTCCCGACCCACCGCGGCCGCCAGCGCCGCCGCGCATTTAGGTGTTGCGGCCATCGCAAATCACGAACGATCGCACATCGACGCGTCCGTGGTCGCCTGAGCAAGAGGCGGAATTCCTCTCGCTCTTTGGCGTAGGTTTCACTGCTGAGGATCCTGTAATAATCGAAACATGCGCGCGAATGCCCGCGTTCATCTAAGCCCTTGCTTGGGTATGTCCGAGGCCTTCAATGAAGAGGCCCCGGGGCTATGCCCGGGGCCTTGTGAAGTTTAGCGATTGCCCTGCTGTCCGCCTTGCCCAGGCTTCTGTTCGCCGGGGTGCTGTGTCTGCTGGCCGGCTTTTGGTTGGGGTTCTGGCCCTGCTGGCCACCCTTATCGCCTTGCTGGTTCTGCTGGCCGCCTTGGTTCTGATTGTTCTGGTTCATGCGAAGCCTCCTTTGGCCGCGTCATCATTGACGGGCTGCAATTCAATCGCAGGAGAGCGGGCAACGTTCCTATAGGTTCGCAGCAATCGCCGATGCGACGCGCGCGCTGTGTGCACTTTTGTGCTCGCGAAAGGGGTAGCGCAATCGCTGCTCAACGGCTCTTCCTTCAGTCACCAGCTAGCTCTTAACCTTCAGAGAGCTTTGATGTTGAGCTTTGCATCGCAAGCGGCAAGCTGGTGTGCTTCTTCTTTCGAGGAAATCAATCGATGGGCGAACTCAGCTCCCGGGTGCGGCGAGCATGGACGTCGTGTTAGAACAAGTGTGCGTCGAGCTCCCGAACGGCGGCGATCACGAGAGCCGGAAGTACATCGCGGAGCAACTGATCCAAGCGGCCGAAGAAGGGCATTGCACATTAGGCGAACTTACGACAGTCGCCCGGCGCGCTTTGCTTCACCTCAACAACCACCCGAAGTGCGCCTAGAGCGTCGCCGGGCTGACCGCTGGTGGGCGCCCCCAACGCAAGGCCGCACGTGTGCTCCGTGGCCGGCCGTGCCCGCACTTTGCAATGGCACGATTGATAAGCAGCGTGAAACATGAAGGCCTCCGAGGCTATCCCAGCGGCTCTATGGCCCGCACGACGCCGTTAAGTTCGTGAGCGGGTAACCTAATGTCAACCGTTATGGCTATACGATTTGCCCTCGCGGATCGGTGACGACTACCGCGGTACGCATGGGCAATCGGAAACCCGTCAGCCCCACGCGGCTGGCGGGTTTTTCGTTGGGCACACCGCGAAGTCTTGCTGCTCGGCGCAGTGATAGTCTGCATCTCCACTGACGCTAAGCCGAAGGTCAAGAAGGCGTCGGCGTCCCAAGGCAAGAACGGGTGGGCCGTCTAGGAAGGACTAAATCCAGAAGGAAACAGTGCAGGAACGTCGCAGACAACAGCGCATCGAAACAAACGAAGTCGCCTACATCTTCGGCGACGGATCGAGCATCTGTTGCCGCGTCGTCGACCTCACCGACCACGGAGCAGCAATCGAGCTGCCCTTATCAGCGGGGCATAATATGAGAGACCGTTTCAAGCTCATGATTGCGAAGGATCGTGTTGAAAGAAATTGCCGTATAATCTGGCGTTCAGGCAGTTGTATCGGTGTTGAGTTTACGAATTGACGTGGAGGCGATTGCAGAACGCTAGCCGCCGTTTAAACGCTCGATCAATCGTTGCGAGAAGATGTTTAGGTCGGGCACGCTTGTGATCGTGGTGCTGCTGGTCATCTGGCAAATTCTCGCGCCACTTTGAAAGGCCGCCGGCGTGCACCGCCGGGCCTCGTATTCACCGTCTCAGACGGCAAGCCGAACTTGCGATCCTGCGGCTACGGCTTCCACGCGGCGCCGCGAATTTTGGACAGATAGCTCGGCTCGTTTCACCCGGTCGCGCAATCTTTCCACTTGGCTATGTTGCCGCCTCAGACTGGCTATGTCCCTCTTGAGAATTCCGAGGAGCGTGTCGGCTAGTTTCGTGATTCAGTGCTGCTGTTGCGAACTCATTTGCCCCTCCTCTGCAAAGGTTAAATGAACGCTGAGGATGATAATCCTAGACCTAGGTCTAGGCAGTCACCGGAAAGGTTCAATCGGGCCGAGATGGCGCGGGCCTGCGTGCAGTGTCAGGGTTTCACGAGTTCAGGGCCTGCAGCCTGGCCTTTGGTCCTAGACGCCTGACGATCTCGCGCCGCGGTCAGTTCTTTCTGGAGCTTCAATTGCTGGTCGGCCGTCATGGCAGGCCCCCGCCTCGGCGGCACGTCTTCTACGGCCGGATAGCTGCCACTCGCTTTCGGGCGCGCCGGTGCCTCAGCCCGCGCGTCCATCGGTGAAGAGCCAGCAGTTGAAGTTGCGCACCCGCAAAGCGAGAGGCTGGACAACAACAGCGTTGCTCCAGCTAACGCTGCGATTTTTCTGTCCTTCGACATTACGCTCAACAAGCACTTAATCCTTCCCTTAAAAGTTACCCAGCCGGCCGTCCTCGCGGATTCGGCCGTTTTTCGTCATGAAATCGTTCACTGGCATATCGCGCATCCTGGCGGCGACGGTCGGACCATCCAGCGTGCCTGCCGCCTTGACCGCTTTGAGGTAGTGCATCACCGCGCCATATGTGCCGGCGTGGATCATGGTCGGGACCTTCTGGGTCTTCGCGATGAAGCGCTTCGACCACGCCCGCGTGTCCTCGTTCTGGTCCCAATAGAACGCCGAGCTCAGCATCAAGCCCTGGGCGCTCTGGAGCCCGAGACTGTGAATGTCGGCAATGAAGACGAGCAGTCACCGCTCCTGAAGATACTCAGGCTTGAGGCGCCGGCGATCGACCTGATCAAGCCGGTGACACGGATCGACCTCGCCGAGCAGATCGACCTTGGTCGCATCGACGTTGCGATCGGCGTCTTCTCGGATCCGCCGAGCCGCTTCCGGACCTCGCTGTTGTTCGAATATGACGACGTGCTGATCGTGGGCGGAAAGCGCAAGCTCGCCGGATCGACAACGCGGCCCTGGCGCGCATGCCGCTGGTCGTTGTCTCCTTTCGGCGGCGAGCAGGAGGGCGCCATCGGAGGCTTCATCTCCGAGCGCGGTCTCGCCAGGCGGTCGGAAATGTATGACCGCGCGGCCCTCGAACGGGCATTGTCCGAAAGCGACCGGCCGCCGCGCATAGCTGTTTCGCCGCCGCATTTCCTGGCCCTGCCCGCCCCGCTCGCGGACTCCGAACTCGCGGCGATCGTTCCGCGTCCATTGGCACGCGCCTTCGAACGCGCGCACGCGGTCACGATATACGAACTGCCCTATGCCACAACCCCGGTCGAGGTGCGGCTATTGTGGCACGAACGCATCGAGGGCGAGCCGGCGCACGACTGGCTTCACGATGTCCTCCGGCGCGCGACCGAGGAGCTCAGGCGGGGGCGGTAGCATCTAGCGCGGCGCCAGATCGAGAAGCCCGCGTAGCTTTCCCGCTGCGTCCATCGCGGCGCACCAGCCGAAGACAAGCCGATCATGGTGCCCGGCCCCGGATATGTGCCGCGGAAGATCGAGGATGAATCGGTCCCGACGGCGTAGAGACCGAATAGAACCGTGCCGTCGCGAGACAATACGCGTGCGCAGGAATCCGTGCGTAGACCGGCGCTGCTGGCGAGGTCCGAGGGCCATACGGCGACGGCATAATACGGTCCTGGGCCGATCCGGCGCAGACAAGGGTTCGGCTTGCTCCGGGCGTCGCCATTGAACCGGTTCAATTCGCTTGAACCGCGCCCGAAATCTTCGTCGACCCCGCTCTCGGCATACCGATTGTATCGTTCGACCGTTTCAGCAAGCTGATCTGGATCGATAGGGATTTTCTGTGCCAGCTCTGCGATCGTTTCGGCTTCGATCAAATAATTGGTTTGCAAGAACTCGGTCAGGTCTTTGGTCCCGGGATGAACCAGTCCGATGCCAAAATCCTTGATGAAGGCCCTGTCGCAGATCAGGAAGGCCGGCGTGGCTGACGAGGCAGATGCGTTCGAACGCAGCATCGCGGCGACGAAGTCGTGATAGGAGTCCGCTTCGTTCACGAAGCGTCGGCCGGATTTGTTGACGGCGAGCAGGCCCGGCTTGGCGCGATCGAGCATGATGTGCGGGAAGACCGAGACGTGGCCGTCGGCTTGCGCCATCACCGAGCTCGGCATCCACAGGGCCGGGCTCTCGAGGTCACGCTCGATGATGGCGTTGACACGCTCGGCGGCTTGGATTCCGTCACCTGTGTTGGATGAGGGCGCGAGCGAAAAGCGGCGCGCGGCATCTGGAAACAGCCGCTCGCGAAGCTCGCGGGTCCAGCCGATGCCGCCAGTTGCCAGCACCACGCCCTTGCGGGCGCGTATGGCGACCTCTCCGGTCGGAGACGTGAGGACCGCACCGACGATGTCGTCGCCCTCGCAAATGATCTCGCGAAGCGCCGTCTCACATCGCAGCTCGACGCCGGCGCGGCGGATGCTGTCGAGCAGTCGTGCGACCAGCGCATTGCCCATGATCAGGCGCGTTCCTCGCTTGTGGCGCAGCCGATCCAGCGCATGCCGGGCGAGAAGGCCGACGGCGTGTCGAAAGTTGGTCCAGTTGCGGAAGGGCGCCAGCAGCGCCGGAATGTCCGCCTTCCCGACCATCATGCCGCCGAGGACCATGAATTCGCGACGTGGCGGCCTGACTCGCACGAAATCGTCGCCGAGCTCGCGGCCGTCGAACGGCACGGCTCCGAGCGCGCGACCGCCGATCGCAGCGCCACGAAGCTGCTTGTAATCGGGATGGACCGGCGGTGCCGCGAACTTCACGCTCGTCTTCTGCTCGAGATAATCGAGAACGATCGGGCCGGCCTTCAGGAACATATCCACGCGCTGGTCGGTCGCGTGCTCGCCGAGCATCGCGGCGAGATAGGTCCGCGCGGCCTCGACCGTATCAGGCGTTCCAGCGCGCCGCCCTTGCCGGTTGCCCGGGATCCAGACGGTGCCGGCGGAGGTTGCGGTCGTGCCGCCCACCATGTCCGACTTCTCGCTGAGGATAACGCCGAGCCCTTCGAGGGCGCCGACCAGCGCCGCCGTCATGCCCCCCGCACCTGCGCCAATGACCAGCAGGTCGGTCTCGATGTCCCAGACGCGATCGGCTTGCGGCATCCCACCCTCTTACGAAGCGGCGCGCGCCCTCTCGACCACGGCCCTGCCCGCCGCGAGCGCCCGGCGTGCCCGTGTTACGGCATCGACGGTCTTCGCCAGCTGAACGGTCGGGACCTCGATGCTGATGGTTAGGCTGTCGGGCATGGCTTGTGTCAGTCCGACGAGATCGATGCCGCCCTCGCCTGGAAACATCCGTTCCTCGCGTGCGGCATGAATGAGCTGCTCGGTCGTCGCCGGGCGTTCGGCCGGACCGTCGCAGAGTTGCCAGTAGTGAAGCTGCTTCGCCGGGATAGCCTTGATATCCGCAAGCGCGCTTTGCGATC
The DNA here is from genome assembly GCF_052075935.1 of Bradyrhizobium sp. 215_C5_N1_1. Taxonomy (NCBI): domain Bacteria; kingdom Pseudomonadati; phylum Pseudomonadota; class Alphaproteobacteria; order Hyphomicrobiales; family Nitrobacteraceae; genus Bradyrhizobium; species Bradyrhizobium sp. 215_C5_N1_1. The sequence continues at coordinate 8,414,588 of NZ_CP197228.1, forward strand.
GATCGAAATGCAGCGCATCGACCAGAACGCCGGCCGCGGGGTGATCGATATCGGCGACGATCCGCATCGCGGTCTTCAGGTCCGGAACGCTGGTCCAGGGCATGAATTCGAGATCGGATGTCAGGCCGTGCTGTGCAGCCGCTTCGCAAAACTGCCGGTAGCGGTCCGAGAACCGTGCCAGGTCCGGATCGTAGGCCGCAACGAGAATATGTTTGGCGCCGAGGCGCGCGCCCGCCTCGAAGAAGGGCGTGAAGGACGCGACGTCCGTCGCCGGCCTGAACGCGACGACTTCGAGATCGGCGACGGTCACGCCCGTCGACTGCAACCGCTGCAGCGTCTCTCGCATCTGCGGCGCATCGTCCATCAGGCGATAGGCAATTCCGCCTTGCGTCGCGGGCAGCAATCTGAGCCCGACTTTCTCGTAGCCGCAGCGGGCCGCCAGCTCGATCATCTCGGGCGGCGCGAGATCGAGCACGGTCAGGGCAGCGAGCGAGAAGACGGCCATCAGCCGAAGTCCGCGATGCGGGCGTCGAGCGCGAACATGCCTTGGTAGACTTCCGGCTCGCTCGCCCGGCCCAGGATGTCGGGCGCAATCGCGCGCGCCTGCTGCAAGGCGGCCTGCAACGCGGCGACGTCGAGCGCCTCGATCAGCAATAGGCCTGCGAAAAAGCCCTCGTCCTTTCGCATGCCCTTTTCGGCAGTCGGCACCGATGTGCGCGCCTCGTCGGTCGCGCCGATCTGAATGGCGGCAATTCCGTCGCATGCAACGAGCGCCTCAGCCAGTTTTCGGGCGTCCGCGGGCAAAGCCTCGATCCGCAGCGCCATGATCGTGGCGCCCTCGCCTCGCCCCGCGCGCGCGACCATGATGCCCCCGCCCCGCATGAAATTGCCGAGCTTTGGCATGATGCGCTGCGACCAGGGCGTCGGCGCGTTGAGGCGCGCGAGGTACGCTTCGCCGTCGAGCACCTCGGGCGCATCGAGCTCGTACAGGATGAAGAAGCGGTTGATGTCGTCCCTTGCCGCGCGGAAGACGCGCACCCCGCGGAAGCCCTTGGTCGTCACGCGCTCGGTGGTGTGCTCGCGCGTCAGCCAGTGCCGGTAATCGGTCAGGTCGTGCGCCTCGACGTCGCTCCAGATGGCGAGAAATCCTGCACCGCGCATGTTGCTCTCCTCCTTACGCCGTGGCAGCGGCGGCAAGCCCGTGCAAGGCCTGCGGAATGGTTTCAGGCAATTGTCCAAGCCGTTGAACGGCTGCCAGGATCGCGGCGAGATAGCCGTACGGACCCAAGCCGCAAATAACCGACGTGCAGGCACTCGACGTGATCGAGTGGCGGTGAAGCTCGTCCCGGGCATGGATGTTCGAGATATGCACCTCGATCTTGATACCCTCGAAGATCTTCAGTGCGTCGATCAGCGCGATCGAGGTGAAGGAATAGGCCGCCGGATTCATGATGATCGCATCCGCCTTGCCATGGGCGGACTGGATCAGATTGACGAGCTCACCCTCCATATTGGTCTGGTGGAATGAGATCGATACGCCGAGCTGGTCGGCCAGGGCCTGGCAGCTGACCTCGATCTGCTTCAGCGTCGTCCGGCCGTAGATGTGCGGCTCCCGGATGCCGAGAAAGTTCAGATTGGGTCCATTGAGGATCATGATCTTAGCGGCCATTGTTCGCCTCTCCTTTGTCGACATATGTGACTAGCCGCCGAACCATTTCGCCGGAATCGTCACCAGTCCCGGGAATAGCACCATCGCGAACAGGACGATCAGTTGCGCGATCATGAACGGCCAGACGCCCTTGATGATATCCTCCATGCTGATCCTCGAGACGCCACAGACCACGTTGAGCACGATGCCGACCGGTGGCGTGATCAGGCCGATGGCGTTGTTGATGATGAAGAGGACGCCGAAATAGACGGGGTCGATGCCCGCCGCCTTGATGATCGGCATCAGGATCGGCGTGAGAATGAGGATCGTCGGCGTCATATCGAGCGCCGTCCCCACGATGACCACCACGACCATGATGGCGAGCATCAACAGCGTGTTGTTGCCCATGAAGGGCTTCAGCAGGGTCACGACCTGTGCGGATATCTCGGACACGGTGATGAGCCAGGACGATACCAGCGCCGCGGCGACAAGGAACATCACGATGCTCGTCGTCACGGCAGAGGAGACGAAGATGGCGTAGAGCTGCGACAGTTTCAGTTCACGGTAGATGCAGGTCGCGACGAACAGGGAGTAGACGGCGACCACCACCGCGGCTTCCGTCGGCGTGAAGATGCCGAAACGCAGGCCGACCACGATGATGACCGGCAGCATCAGCGCCCAGAAACCATCGACGACGGCCTTGATGATCTCAGCCCCCGAGGCTCGCGGCGGCGGCGTCAGGTTCTCTTTCCGCACCACCCACGCCCACGCCATGCAAAGCCCAGCGCCGAGCAGCAGCCCGGGCACGATGCCGGCCAGAAACAGTTTCGAGATCGAAACGCCCGCGGCGACGCCGAAGATGACGAAGCCGATGCTGGGCGGGATGACGGGGGCAATGATGCCCCCCGCCGCCACGAGACCCGCCGCATAGGACTTCTTGTGCCCTGCCGCAACCATCATCGGCACCAGCAGAGCCGCGAGCGCAGCCGCATCGGCCGCGGCCGAACCCGAGAGCGAGGCCAGGATGCAGGACGCGAGGATCGTGACGTAGCCAAGCCCCCCGCGGAAATGGCCTACGGCAACGAGCGCGACATTGACGATACGCTTGGCCAGGCCGCCCTTGTTCATGATCTCACCCGCGAGCATGAAGAAGGGAATGGCCATCAGCGGAAAGCTGTCCGCGCCGTTGATGACATTCTGCGCCACGATCTGGGCGTCGAACATGTCGATCGTGCTCATCAGGGCGACGCCGCAGACGATCAGCGCAAAGGCGATCGGCATGCCGAGCGCCATGGCGCCGAGCAGCGATAAGGTAAAGACGGCGATCGTCATAGCGTGATCCCGATGGTCCGCATCAGTGCTCTTCCGATTCCTTGACTGCCACCATATCGGCCTCGCTGGCCTGTCCCGTGAGCACGCGGACGAGGTCGTAGAGAAGGATGACTGCGGCCGATACGCCGAAGATCACGCCGACCGCGTAGAAGATGGCCATCGAAAGGCCGGTCGCCGGCGCGCGATCGTCGATGTTGATGATGGTCTGGCGCCAGCTGCCCGAGAGCAGCAGCCAATCGGCAAACAGCATCAGGCAATAGTTGATGATGAAGCAGATGCGTTTTCCGTAAGCCGGCAGCATGCGGACCAGGCTGTCGACGCCGAGATGCGCGTGCTCGCGCAGCGCGACGATGGCGCCGAGGAAGGTCAGCCAGACCAGCAGCCAGCGCGACAGCTCCTCCGAAATCGTGATGCCGGAGTTGAAGCCGTAACGCAGGACGACGTTGCCGAACACCAGCACCACCATCACTGCAAGACACGCGGCAATGACGGCTTTCAGGAACGTGCAGTAGAGGTCAAGAGCTCGCGCCATGCGTGACGTCCGGGCAAATGAGGGGTGTGAGCCGGCCAGTGGCCGGCCCCGCCGCCTGCGTGATGGAGACGTCGGCTACTTCACGTCCTTGCGGATGCGCTCGACCTCGTCGTTGAAGAGCTTCACCGTCTCGGACCGAAGATTGGCCGAGATCTTGTCCACGACCGGCTGCACTGTCTTACGCATGCGATCGGTCTCTTCAGGTGCGATCGCATTGTACTGCATGCCCTTGGCCTGCAATTCCGCCAGCGCCTTTTCGGTCTGAAGGCGCGTCTGCTCCTTCTGGTAGTCGCGGCTCTCTGCATAAGCCTCGCGCATCAGGCGCTGCTCGGTCGGCGACAGCTTGTCCCAGAACACCTTGCTCACCAGAATGATGTTCAGGGTGAAGGTGTGGTTGGTCGCGGAGACGTATTTCTGCACTTCGTAGAATTTGTTCGAGAGAATGACCGTGTAGGGATTCTCCTGGCCGTCGACGGTGCGGGTCTCGAGCGCCGAATACAGCTCGCCGAAGGCCATCGGGACCGGATTGGCCTTAAAGGCGCTGAAACTTTCGAGATAGACCGGGTTCGGAATCACGCGAAGCTTGAGCCCGCTGAAGTCCTCGACCTTCGTGATCGGGCGGGTGCTGTTGGTGACATTGCGGAAACCCAGGCCCCAATAGCCGAGACCGATCAGCCCCTTCGACGGCAGCGTGTCAATCATCGCGTTGCCGAATTTACCGGTCGCGAGCGCGTCGGCCTGCTCGGTCGTGTTGAAGAGGAACGGGAAGTCGACGAGGCCGAATTCCGGAATGACGGTTGCGAGCGAGGTGGTCGAGGCCGACAGCATCTCCTGCGTGCCGCCGCGCAGTGCCGATTGCTGCTGCAACTCATTGCCGAGCTGGGAGGCTGCGAACTCTCGCACCTTCATCTTGCCCCCGCTCTTCGCCAGCAGGATCTCGGCAAACTTCTGCACGCCAAAGCTGACAGGGTGATCGGTGTTGTTGAGGTGGCCCCACCTGATCGTCCGCTCCTGGATGTCGTCAGCGGCGGATGCGCCGACCGTCAGCGCCACGCAGATCGCCGTCGCAGACAGCGCCCGTATCAACAAGCTCATCGTTTCCTCCCTGTTCGCCGGGGCACGAACGGCGGCTTAAGGCCTTGTTTTCCGTACCCTCCGTTTATTTACACATCATACATATATTTCCATGTCAAACGACAAAATCAATTTCATATGAGATTTCAGTAGACGTCATGTGTCGTCGGTCTGCTATATTGCTGGCAACATTGATGGTTCGGCCGCCGCACGGCGGGCCGGCGATCCGGACAGCGGGACTAGAGCGCATGACGACACTCGAGGAACGGCCAATGTCGGCAGGCGACAGCGGCTATCAGCGCATTCGCTCCGACATCATTTTCGGCGTGCTCACGCCTGCCGGGCGTCTCAAGCTCGATGCCATGAAGGAAGATTACGGCGTCAGCATCTCGACGCTGCGCGAGATCCTCAATCGCCTCACGTCCGAGGGTTTTGTGGTCGCCGAAGGCCAGCGCGGCTTCGAGGTGGCGCCGATCTCGATCCAGAACCTGCGCGAGCTCGCCGAGCTGCGCATCCTGCTGGAGCATCACGCGATGGCCGAGTCATTCCGGGCCGGCGACGTCGAGTGGGAGGGCCGCGTCGTGTCCGCGCATCACAAGCTGGCGGCGACCGAACGCACCGTCCTCAAGGAAGGCGACGATCCCGAGCTGCGCAAGCGCTACGACGGCGAATTCCACCAGGCGCTGATCTCGAGCTGCGGGTCGCGCGAGTTGATGCATACCCATGCGATCGTGTTCGACAAATACTTCCGCTATGCGCTGCGCTACCGCGGCACGGAGACGATCAACCAGCACAAGGCCTTGCTGGAAGCCGCTCTGAAGCGTGACATCAAGAGCGCCAGGGCCGTCCTCAGCGACCACATCAATGGCTGCGTCGCGCATGCGCTGTCCTCCTGGAAGGACAGCTGACCGCCTTCGCCCGCCCAAGAGATCAAGTCGTCAGCGAAGAAGAACGATCAATGAGTTCGAAAATTCCGTTCTCCACGGCAAGGCTCGACGGCCTGCTCGACGATTTCGGCATCGACGTGCTGATCGTCACCGCGAAGCACAACATTCAGTACCTGCTCGGCGGTTACTATCACTTCCAGTTCGATTACATGGAAGCGATCGGCATCAGCCGCTATCTGCCCATCTTCGTCTATTTGAAGGGCGCCCCGGAGAAGTGCGCCTATGTTGCCAACCGGAACGAGCGGGACAGCGTCGAGAACAGGACCGGCGCCGGATACTGGATGCCGCCGGCCGTATTCGGATCGTCGACCTCGGTCGAGGCGATGGCGCTCGCGCTCAGGCATGTGAAGGCGGTCGCGACGCCGGCGCTGCGTGTCGGCGTCGAGATGTCGTTCCTGCCCGTCGATGCCGCCGATGTGCTGCGTCGGGATCTCCGCGATTGCCAGCTCGTCGAGGCGATGCGCCCGCTCGAGAAACTGCGGTCGATCAAGACCGCAGCCGAGCTGGAGATCCTGCGCGAAGCGTCCGAGCGCGTGGTCGCCTCCATGATGGATGCGGTGAACCACGCCCGGCCCGGACACAGCAAGCGCGAGATCATCGGGCATTTGCGGCAGGCCGAATTGTCCCGCGACATGATCTTCGAATACGCCCTGGTGACGATGGGAACGAGCCTCAACCGGGCGCCGTCCGAGCAACGTCTCGAGCGCGGCGATATCGTGTCACTGGATTCGGGCGGGAATTACAAAGGCTATATCGGCGATCTCTGCCGGATGGCCATGCATGGGGCGCCGGACGGCGAGCTCGTCGATCTGCTCGGCGAAATCGACCTGATCCAGCAGGCGGCCCGCGCTCCGATCCGCGCCGGTCTCATCGGCGCCGATATCTACGCTGCAGCGAACGAAGCGCTTGCGCGGTCTCCTCACGGCAAGCACATGCACTTCGTCGCCCATGGCATGGGCATCGTCAGCCACGAAGCGCCGCGCCTGACGGCGAGCGGACCCATTCCCTACCCCGCCGACGACGCCAATGCGCCGCTTGAGGCCGGCGTGGTCATCTCGATTGAAACCACGCTGCCTCACAAGCGACGGGGTTTTATCAAGCTCGAGGATACCATCGCCGTCACCGCCGATGGTTATCAGGCCTTTGGCGATAGCGCGCGCGGCTGGAACCGGATTCCGGAATGACTGCGAAAACGATTCCCGCGCACAGGGTCGAGACCGCGGTCGCCAGCGCGGACATTCTTGGCGAAACGCCGCTGTGGTGCGACCGGTCCCGCAAGCTGTGGTGGATCGACATCGACGGCCGGCTTCATCAATCCTTCGATCCCGCGACGGGCGCCCATTACAAAGCCTCCTATGATTGCCAATTCCTCGGCAGCCAGGCCCTGACGTCAGACGGTTCGCATCTGCTCGCGCAGGACTTGACCCTCCACCATCGCCAGACCGTCGTCGAGGTCGAACGCGGCCTGGACAACCGCCTCAACGACGGCCGCGTGGACGCGCGCGGCCGCCTGTGGATCGGCACTATGGACAATCAATTGCACCGGCCGAACGGCTCGCTGTACCGCGTCACCGGAGACGGTCAGGTGACGCGCCTGTTCGACGACGTCATCGTGTCCAATGGGATCGCGTTCTCGCCCGACAATCGGACGTTCTATTTCACGGACACGCGGCGTTACTGCACCTGGGCGTTCGACTTCGATCTCGACGACGGCCTGATCAGCAACAGGCGCCTATTTGCGGATTACAGCGCCTCCGGAGAAAGACCTGACGGCGCGTGCGTTGACGTCGATGGCGGGCTGTGGACGGCGTTCTTCTCGGGCGGTCGGGTGGTGCGTTATCGGCCTGACGGGACGATCGACACGGTCATTCCCCTGCCTGTCACCAATCCGACCTGTCTTTGCTTCGGAGGAAGCGATCTCAAAGCGCTGTATGTGACGACGGCCAGAAAATTCCTGGATCGGCAGCAGCTTGACGTCGAGCCGCAGGCCGGCCATCTCCTGGCCATTGACGGCGTCGCGCAGGGGCTGCCGGAACACCGTTTCCGGATCGGTTAGTTCCGAGGGATCCTACCGCGCGAGCAGCAGCTCCAACTGGCCCCGCGCCTTCTTCACGGCCGCCGCGAACCAGCTTTGACCTGGCGCCTCCTTGGCAAAGGATTTTGTGTAGGCGTCCATGGCCCGGTCTTCCTTGGCCATGGAATCCTCCGGTGTCTTCCTCGCCATCATTTGCTTCCAGACTTTTTCGCAGGCCGGAATCTCGGCCGTCTTCACCGCATTGGTGACAGCGAGAAAGAAGACCTTGTCGCCCTGGATCGCGACGACGTCGATTTCATGGGGCGGCCCCTTCAGGTCGCCATTGCCGCGTACGCCCAGCACGGCGACCGCGGCACTCGCGCCTGCGGGCTTTGTGACCGGCAGTTCCGCATATTTGGCAAACGCTAGTTCTGGATTGCCTGGTAGTAGAAGCGGTCCGATTTGAACGCCGCGCCGATCTCCTGCGGCAAGCCGTCCTCGCGGTGCTCGCGCAGCCAGTGCTTGTAAATGCCAGTCGCCGGATGCCGCCTGGGCCTGCCTACTGCACGGACCATGTGTACCGCCTTTGTGTACCGGCGGCTGCCCGGAAGATCCTTGGGATTCAAGGATTAGGCTAATTCTTCGGCGATTTTCGACGGGATGGCGGAGAGGGAGTGATTCCCGTCAAGGTTGAATACTTTCCTTTTAAAATCAAAGATTTGCCCGAAGAGCCCTCTCACCCCCGAGCGCCATAGTTCTAGTCAAAGAAGCACGATCAGATGTCTTACCCAGAAGCGTGCGTGGTCGAAAGCGTAACATTACTTTGGGTCTTCGAATGAGGGCCGGCCAATCTTTGCCGTCAGCTCGGCTAACCGCCTGCCCATAAGGCAGCACAAACGAACTGTTGGGCGCAGTCGTGCCGGTGAACGGCAGAAGGCCACCGACCGGAATGCTGTATGGATTGCCGAAGAAGCCTGAAGGTAGAAAGCTGCGTCGACAAGGTGCCCGCAACCAGTTCGGTGCTAGGTGCCGAGCGCAGCGGCTTGGCCCCCAGGCCGTCAACATTGAGCGTGGTAAACGTTGGCTGGCCGCCCAGTCGATCGCTTTTGATAGGTTCGCTGGGGCACGAAACTGCACCAACTGCTCGAAGTTCACGGGATCGTCCATCTCTCGTCCTCATGCAATCTGCATGCGGTTGTAAGTACGAGAGTAGGAAGCGATCCGTCATGTTAAGGCTGCGGAGGTTGCGCGTTAGCCGGACGCGGCGGATTTTGATGGCCGCCGGCGGGACACGGGTGCAAAGGAGCCAGAGCTCAAGGCCCAGCGTCCCGGAGGGGCGAGTGGGTAGGGAGCTAAAGTTGCCTCTCACCTCGGCCGGGCAGCAGAGGCAAACCCAATTCGCGAGCTCGTCGCCTAACGGATGCGATGTGACGTCCAATCTCTCGCGCCATCGCTGGCACTCTTTCCTTACGTTGCGCGAGTTCGATCAGCAGCTTGGTCTCTTCTTCGGTCCATTTGCGGGGTTTTGCGGGCTCCATTGCTGTTCTTGCTCCACGAATCGAAACCGGCATCAGTCTGTGACTGCGATTCTGGCCCGATGAAGGCGATCACGTTCGCCGTCGTCGGGCCTGCACCTTGGTACAATGATGGTCTCCGGCCAGTCGCCCTGTGGCTCACCGGGCATATTCGACGTCGCGCGTCAGGAACATCTAGGCCGGCGGTTAACCCTGTTGGCAAACACCCCGTACGTGGTACGTGAGCCGCCGCCATGTTGCCTCATGGATCGATGAATTTTTACCGGCACTATTTTAAGGTGGAGAAGCATCATGCTGAGAATGGTGTTGTTGGGTCTCCTCATCCTATTGGGTGTTGGATTTCTGGTGTCGATGGAACTCAGAAATCCGGCGCGAAGTACAGTAGCGGTCGTCCAGCCCCTTGCCGAAACGACCGTAGGCATTTCCGATTCACATGGTGCGTTGGCGAAAGCTGATCGACTAGAAATTGCCGCTGCGAGCAGCGAAACTCCAGCGCAGCCTTCTCTAGTCGAGGAACGCATTTCTCCATCGGAAGGCATGGGTATCGATTCTTCGGACTCCCCCAAGGTGATCGACCACCATCGGCACCATCCCAAATCAAAGAAGGTTGCCGCTGCCCTTCCTAAGTCGAAGTCAAAGGAAACCGAAATCAAGCGAGCTACCATTTCCGGGCGTTCAAAGGCTGCCGGCGACACCGAGCCCTGTCGGCTAAGCGCGTTCGGTGGTTTGCGTAAGGCTTTGAACTCAATCGACTGCGAGATCTGAATAGGAAGCTGGACGATGCGCCCTTGAAGTGGATGCCGCCGCCCTCATGCACACGGTCCGACCAACGGACCAGCAAAGGCCGCCGACAGAGCCAGCACCCGGCCATTGCCCTTGGCGTAGCGCGCCACTGCTTGCCGACCGAAACGAAGAATAGTTAGCTTAACGTTGGCAATACCGTCTTTAACGGCAGCCTTCTCGCTGCGGCCTCCACCAATAGGTCAATCGCGTCGGTTCGCCTCTCAGTCGTTGGCTTCCCGTCTGTCCCCGGCTCCGGACATGCCGTGCACTGTGCCAACTGACGCTATGTGCCAGCAGCCTTCGCGGGCCGGCCAGCAAACTGATAAAACCTGGCCAAACCGCGTAAATAGATGGCATAGGCGTCGAGACTCTCGGTCGGCTTGCGCTTGGCACGCTCGATCTCGGCTTTCTCCAGCGCTGGCGCGATCGCCCCGACAACGCTCTCGGTCACCTGGTCCTGCAGATCGAAGACGTCGCCGAGACCACCATCAAACCGGTCCGGCTATAGATGTGCGCCGGTGGCGGTATCGACGAGCTGTCCCGTGATGCGTACTCGGTTTGCTGCTTTGCGAACGCTGCCTTCCAACACGTAACGCACCCCTAGCTTTCGCCCGATCTGCTTCACGTCAACGGCGCGCCCCTTGTAGGTGAAGCTCGAATTGCGGGCGATGACGAACAGCGCCTTGAACCGGGATAGCGCCGTGATGATGTCATCTACCATTCCGTCCGCGAAATACTCCTGTTCGGGATCACCTGACAGGTTGTGGAATGGCAACACCGCGATCGAAGGCTTATCGGGCAGCGCGAGGGCGTGTTTCGACGGGTCTACGGCGTTATCGGCGACTACCGCGCCTGCGGCTCCCTGCGCTTCCCGCACTGGTCCGACGAAACGGAAGCCCTTGCGCGGGAGGGTTTTGATGAGGCGTTGTTCCTCACCGGAATCGCCGAGCGCACTGCGGGCGGCATTCAGGCGCGTTGTCAGCGCCGCATCGGACACGATACGGCCGTTCCAAATGGCATTGATGAGGTCGTCTTTACTGACGACGCGCTCCCTGTTGCGGATCAGGTAGTCGAGCAGGTCGAATACCTGTGGCGCGACGGAGACGACGTCCGCCCCGCGATGCAGCTCGCGCCGGTCAGTGTCGATTGCGTACTCCTCGAAGAGATAGCGCAAGCTGCCAATCCCTCAGGCGGCCTCCGATCGTCGGGGCCTCTAGCACCGCTTGGAACGCAAAGAATAAGCCGCCGGTAAAGAAATTGTAAGCCGAATGTCAAGCGCGCTCGCTCATGCCTTGGCACCCTCGTCCGGGTAAAAACAACACCCAGGAGATTCCGCCATGAGCACGACCTATGGTGCAACAGGGTTGGGACAGTCGGCCGTATCGACCCGGCGCGTCTCCAGTTTTTTCATGACATATTGGGGCGCGTTTCAAGGCGCGCATCGAGTGGGAAGCTCGAGCGCAGTGGAAGAAGAAGCCGTTGGAGGGCGCTGTGGATAAAGGCCACTCAGTGGGCGGCCTCATGAGAACGCCTCTATTTCGGTGTCCCGGTCTGGCTACCCGAACCGGTGGTCTGCTCCCTTCCCGGTTGGCCGGGAGAATGCGCTCGGCCACGTAACCGGACGCTCCGGAGTTGCGGGTCTTGATCCCTTTGTCCGCATCGCGCTGCATCTGCTCGTTGGGCTCGCCAGCCTTGAGCCCTCCCCTCCTTGGTTTGCACACTGGGCGCGATGTTTTGCTACCGTCGCCCCGGTTCTAGACAGGAAGCCGCAACGTGGTTTCCACACTTGATAGCGTACCGGTTGGCGTAGCTATTGCCATGTCTACGATCGTCAACGAACCCGGCTGATTGTCATACAGGTACTTGAGATGCCAAACCGGCCCGACGTCCGGCGAGATAGCAAAGTCGTTCAACGCGTTTGTGATGTTGCGAACGGCATCGCGTCGTGCGATCGGTGCCGAGAACATCGCGTCTATCAGCGCTGCCAAGGTCATCCCCTCCACCAGCATAGCCCGTGCAGCTTCGTCACCGTGAACCAGCCGTAGGGCTGTCACGATGACGGCAATAGCCTCGGGGTTCTTGAGAGGCACGGCAAATTCGCTTCGGCGCCCGTTGCGTGTTTACAACACCTCGGCACGAACTTGAGCCACGCCACGATCCGTAATCCCTAAGCTGTGCGCGGCGGCCAAGGATAAGTCTAGAACGCGGCCCCGGACCCATGGCCCGCGGTCATTGACGGTGACAATGACGCTTCGGTTCTGCGATTGCGCAATCGCGATCATTCTACAAAGAAGTCGCATGATTGGCCTCATGCACAAATGAAACTAGTGGACAATGCAAACTCATCGGCCCGTGTTCCTGCATACGCATTTCGTGCAGAACAAAGGTGAACGCATACCGGTGGTTCGGATGCGAGGTGCCGGAGATGTTCGGGCGCAGCGCAGCAAGCAGTTATCTCGCTGCAGCGCATCACACGAGCATAGGGGCTTCGATTTTACGAAATTGAGGACTCTAACCGAACCATAGGAAAACTCACATATTCCCAAAATCGGGATTCTTCAGCGCCCGCAAGAATCATGAGCATTGGGTTCGCTACCGGCTGGGGACGAGTGGTTGAATACATCAAAAGCGGGACGGATTTTAACAACGCTCGCCTCGGCGAAGCGTCGAGCGCAGAAGGGGTCTCCAGCCCACCGCCTTCTGCGCAGACGCCGAGCCGGCAGTGGATTAATCGTGCACCGCCGCGAAATCCGGTCCAAATGTTTGACGACGCACTCCGCGGACCGAACTCTCGTGCCCATTGGCGCCTCGTCAACACAGTCACCACCAAAAGCGATCGGGCCCGACTTCTTTCGCAGGGACGGTTTGCACTGAACGGCGCCAGGCATTTGGAGGATGGGCGAGCTAGCAATGAAAGTTGCATGCCCTTCCGGCGGTCGTGTCGAGCTGTCGGTCGTTGTTTGTCTCGTTTCCGTCGAGATTGAAGAGGCAGGCGTGCGACGCGAAGGCAGGGCATCGGGCGTTCCTGCAGAAGCGCGCCGGTGGCACTCGTCGATATCGGACTGCTGGACGTTTCCGGGTTGAGCTAATCCGCCGGATTAGGAAGGAAGCTCCCGCGGCCAAGGATGGTTCTGCTTAGCAGAGCGACCTTTTGTCATAGCGGGTCGTCAGCAGATTGGAGGATTTTCCGAATATGGAACTACCGAATTGCCCCGACGTTGGTGGACCGCACCAAACCCAATGGGACAGATGCACAATTTCGCCAACGCGTCGTTTTCGCCCGAAGTGATTGAGGCTATGACATCGGCCCTAAAGGCCGCTGTAGCAACGCTGCCGGAGCCTGTGCACTCCGGCCACGTCAATCTCATTGCGGAGTCAATTCTACGGACAGCAGGTACGGGGGAACGCAACCCGTCAACGTTGCAACGGATCGCCCTCATGGAGCTTCAGCTGCAGCGGCGGGATTGAGCAGGCCGTCGACCCAAGAAAACGAGACCGCCACCTGTGGAAGTGTAGGCCCGTCCCAAGCCCCGACCCGCTATTCATCGCTCGGCAGCCGGGTCGCTTGAATTACCAGGCAAACCCTTCACGTTCGCAAGGTGCTGTTCTTGTATGGCCCCTCCCGGGCGGAAGGACAGTCGCTATTGCGGGGTGCGCCGGCAGTTTCCGCTCCCGAACTGTCGGCACTCTCGGCGCAGTGGCCGCACCCTTACGCGAACCCGATTAGCTCCCTATCGAGCAAGCCATGCCAACAATACACAAAAACATGGTTGCGGTGGCGATCCAGCCTAGCCAGTAGACTGGCCCCCGGACCACAAGCTCGCCCATTACGGACTTACGGCGCACAAGCAGCATCATGACGGTCATGATCGGCGCGGCCAGCACACCGTTGATGACGGCGCTCCAATAGAGCGCCTTGATCGGGTCGAGCGCGGTGAAGTTGAGGGTAACGCCGGCGGCACAACTGACCCTTTGGGGATGTCACCCGGTAAGCATCTCAAGAATGCGACCGTTGTCGGATTGCGCTCAGTCATCAAATTCTGAGGCTCTTTAAATCACGTCAGCGGGGCCCGACAGACCTTCGCCGAAGTCGGCACGGGTTACTCGTAACGTCGCACAGCAAAATGTGCCTTGCCACAAACTGCTTTTCGTAACTCGACGGACTTATCTCAAATTGTGGGTCGATTGGCGCGCGTGTGCCGGAGAGCTACCGGCATCCCGCACATATTACCGCCGCCCAGGCGGCCATGGGGACACGCCGATGAAGCACACCGAAGAACGACCCTATGCAGACCTGGAGGCGGCCGCGCGCAACTGAAGCCGCGTGCGAGGCCCGATGCCTTCACGCGCGAAATAGTAGGGAGTGGATATTAAGCCGCCAAAAAACACCTAAGTGGTGTTGATTTCAGCGGTTAGCGTGAGGGTGAGCAAAGTCCGACCTTTATCGGGGGAAGGGCCGTCCGTGACCTTCAACTCCCATGGTATCCCCTTCCACATGTCGGTGGGATGCTCAGACGTCAGGACATTACCTGCGTACTTCACTGCCTCAAGTTTCGCTGCCTCGGTGTCGGCCACTTCAACGCCGACGTCATCGATCAGCATTTTTCCGTTCAAGATATGGAAGTAGTAGCGCGGCATAGACGCTCCTCCGTTTGGGCGGGAGCGCAGTCGTGTCTCTCAGTCAGGGGGCCCCTTGATCGGTCCCGGTGATAGAGGGACAAGAGCAGCTACAGAGTGGCGTTCCTAATTAGGCTACCGCGCTAGGAAACAGGCCAGTCCCCCTTTTTGGGGGCGACCGGCTCAAAGGAACCACAAGGGTGGGCGAATATTTGAGTCGTCGCTGGCTCGCTGTAAGAGCTGGCGGAGCGGCCCCGGCCTAACCCCCTAGTCTCCCCCGGAGCCGGGGTCGTCTCTCCGTCCTTGTCGTGTAGGAGTAGCGGCCGAACCGCTTCCGGCGAACGGATGAATCCAAGCGCGATGACTGCAGCCCATCGCACTAGGTCGTTCGGTTCTGACGTCACAGTGACCTCGCACTCAAGCGGACGAAGCGTCACTGTCCGAGTCAATGACCGCGGTCCCTTCGTAAAGGGACGCTGCATAGACCTGTCTACCGGGGCCGCGCGTGCACTGGGAATGGCTGGCCTTGACAAGGTCTCCCTCCGCTGAGTTCGAGCATCTCGGAAAAGTAGCTCTGCAAAGCGACAAGCTAGCGCGTAAGGGTCATTTTCGGACTTAGGCGCGCTCTGTTGCGAGGTCCGCTATCCCAATGAGCCGACATCGCGAGTGTGACGCTGCCGCAAGATATCGGGTGCCGAGCTAGCGATCGAAGGTTCGTGCCTCTCGCAAGGGGAACCCGGATTGCGCTTGTTCAGTTAGGTATAGCGCGCGGGCCCCCAACCAGTAAGATTGCCGAGCCAGCCTATGCCCAAGATCCGCGTTTCAATCCAGGAATTGCAGCGACGAGCGTTGTTAGAAGTGAGAAAGCAGCCCGGTTGTCATAACGTCCTGGAAATAGCGATCAATCGCGTTGCAAAGCACGCTGAAAATAACTGGTCGCTCTGTGTGCTCGCAGCGGGTGCGGCAGATGCAAATACCGCCGCGCGCGCGGCGGTTCACGTCCAAACTGTTTTGCGCCGGGACTATGATCTGCTGACGGATTGATCTGTAGTCCATCAATGGAAGGCCACGCGGGAAGGCTCGGACTGGGGAAGGCTATCAAGTGCCCGCGCCGCTGGTAGTCTTGTCGGCCTGCGGCATGCTGTTCCGTTTCGCCACGTTCCGCTGCTGCCGCTTTACTCGCAAGGTAGATCGGGACAAACTCCCGATGCGGCAAAGCGGATGACTGGCGGTGCAAGGCAGCGGCTTGTGCTCCGTCGCTCTCGAACCGGGAACGTCAGCTTGCCAATTGACCGAGCGAAAAGTGCCGACCCGATCGCGACACCAGGACCGCCGGCAAGTCCTTGGCGAGGCGAGACATGCGGACGGAGCAGAACCAAGTGGAATATGCGGCGACCCGGCCGACAATAATCAGGTCGCGCGCTCTTGCAGCTATTGGCGCTGCCATCGCTATCGTTGTCTTCATTCTTGACACAATTACCCCAAAAGAGATTGCCCTCGCGGTGCTGTACGTGGGCGTTGTGCTGCTATCTGCGAAGTTTCTTCAGAAGCGTGGAGTTGTGCTCGCGTCGTTGGGATTAATGGCTCTGACGGGGCTAAGCTACATGCTGTCGGAGCACGATGTATCGCCAGGTATCGCACTTTCGAACGGCCTTCTCACCCTAGCGGCAATCGGCATTACGGCCTTCCTCGCCGTGCAAAGCCGATCGAGAGAAATGGTGCTGCGCGAGCAAGCCGGACTCCTCGACCTCACCCACGACACGGTGTTCGTGCGCGACATGAACGATGTCATCTCCTACTGGAATCGCGGCGCCGAGGAACTGTACGGTTGGAAAAGAGGTGAAGCCGTCGGCAAGATTACCCACCAACTCATGCGGACGATCTTCCCCATGCCGCTCGAACAGATCATGGCAAAGTTGCTCCGCAACGGCCGCTGGGAAGGGGAACTCGTCCACACGAAAAAAGACGGCACGCAAGCAACCGTGGCGAGTCGGTGGTCTGTGCAAACGGACGGACGGGGCCGGCCCGTCGCGATCATGGAGACTAATAACGACATCACCGAGCGCAAGCAGGCCGAAAATGCGCTGCGGCTCAGCGAGGCCTATTTGGCCGAAGCGCAGAGATTGAGTCTCACGGGCAGTTTCAGTTGGAAAAGCTCTTGCGGCGAGTTCTTCTGGTCGGAGGAGAGCTCCAGAATCCTTGGATACGACCGAACAACCAAGCCATCACTGCAGCTGCTCATACAAAGAGTTCATCCTGCGGACATCGACCGAGTTAGGCGGGTAATCGACCGCGCATCGCGCGAGGGCATGGACTGGGAGCTCGAACATCGATTCCAGATGCCTGATGACTCGGTCAAGTTCGTGAAGGTTGTGGCTCGCGCCATAGCAGATGAATCGGGTAAGGTTGAGTTCGTTGGAGCGATCATGGACGTCTCTGCGGCCAAGCAAGCGGAACAGGAGTTGCGCCAGGCACAAGCGGACCTCGTTCACATCACGCGTGTCACGACCTTGGGCGAGCTGACGGCCTCGATCGCCCACGAAGTCAACCAGCCCATTGCGGCGGTAGCCACCAATGCCGCAGCCGGCTTGGGCTGGCTCGAAGCTGAACCGCCCGATCTGGATAAGGTCCGCGCGACCCTCGGCTATATCGTCCAGGACGCCGAACGTGCGGGCGATATCATGCACCGGATCCGCGCCCTAGCCAAGAAGGCGCCCCTACGCCTGGCGCGGGTTGACGTCAATGAGGCCGTCCTCGAAGTCATCGCCTTGACCCGGAGCGAATTGGTGAGGCATGGCGTATCCCTGCAGACCCAGCTCGCGACGGGCTTGCCGCTCATCGAAGGCGACCGCATCCAGCTGCAACAAGTAATCCTCAACCTGATCCTCAATGCGGTCGAAGCCATGAGCAGCATCGACAATGGGACGCGCGACGTGAGGATCACCAGTGAGAGAGAGGCCTCGAACGCCGTGCTCGTCACCGTGCGGGATTTCGGCCCAGGGCTGGACCCGCGGAGTGTGGACCGCCTGTTCGAAGCCTTCTACACGACCAAGCCTAGCGGCTTGGGCATGGGCCTTGCGATCTGCCGTTCGATCATCCAGGCCCACGGTGGCAGGCTGTGGGCCACTGGGAATGAACCTCGGGGCGCCGTCTTTCAGTTCACCCTCCCGCTAGAACGGGGTAAGACCGTTCCCGCCGAGCACGCCGGCGGTTGAGCTTGCAGGAGCGAAAACGGATCCCATTCTTGGCGACCGCCGATATCGATGCCGTGATCACCCGCCACTCGGAACGTCCGCTAATGGGATGGTCCGGCCGTGCTCCTGCCCCGCCAGCGATAAGCTGGCCAGGGGCGCCAAGACAGGGAGCACGCCATGTCCCAGACACCCAGTACCGCGATCGCCGTGATCGGCATCGATATCGGCAAAAACTCGTTCCACGTCGTGGGCCACGATACGCGCGGCACCATCGTGCTGCGGCAAAAGTGGTCGCGTGGCCAGGTGGAGGCGCGGCTCGCCAATATGCCGCCTTGCCTGATCGGCATGGAAGCCTGCGTCGGCGCACATCATTTGAGCCGCAAACTCGCATCGTTAGGTCACGATGCCAGGTTGATGCCGGCCAAATATGTCCGCCCTTATAGCAAAGGACCGAAGAACGACTTCAATGACGCCGAAGCGATTGCCGAAGCCGTGCAGCGCCCGACGATGAAGTTCGTGGCGACCAAGACCGCGGAGCAACTCGATCTGCAGGCGCTGCATCGGGTGCGCGAGCGCGCTGGTGTCGCAACGCACCGGCATCATCAACCAGATTCGCGCCTTCATGCTGGAACGCGGGATCGCGGTGCGCCAGGGTATCGGCTTCCTGCGCACAGAACTGCCCACCATCCTTGCGACGCGCACCGATGCCCTGTCGCCACGCATGTTGCGTGTCATCGAGGAGTTGACAGGCGACTGGCGTCAGCTGGATCAGCGCATCGATAGCCTCTCCGGCGAGATCGAAGCACTGGCCCGTCAAGATCAGGCATGTTCGCGCCTGATGACGGTGCCTGGCATCGGGCCGATCATTTCGAGCGCCATGGTGGCCGCGATCGGCACTGGAGACGTCTTCTCCAAAGGCCGTGACTTCGGCGCCTGGCTCGGACTGGTGCCCAAGCAGATCTCGACGGGAGACCGCACGATCCTCGGCAAAATCTCACGGCGCGGCAATCGCTACCTCCGCGTTCTGTTCGTCCAGGCGGCATGGGTGGTGCTGGTCAGGATCAAGAACTGGGAACGTTACGGACTCAGATCCTGGATCGAAGCCGCCAAGAAGCGATTGCACCACAACGTGCTGGCGATCGCACTCGCCAACAAGCTTGCCCGCATCGCCTGGGCGGTGCTGGCTAAAGGACGCGCCTTCGAGCTGACAAGGACCAACGATGCAGGCGTCCGACCCGCTTGATCCTCGCGCCGTGCTCGGCGCGGTCAAGGCGCGGCCTGGCAACGCCGGAGCCAGCCGCAAGCAAAGCGCAACGGCCGGCCTTGACCGCCCGTGCGCGCGACGCGACGCACGTCCTGCGGGCCGGGACGAAGGAACGGCCCCTGGCTCGAACACAGGAACTGCGAGGTAGGAGGAGCATGCGATGACGTAACCCCATCAACAGGTTCCAGCCGAGGTCTGCGAGAGGATGAGACGAGATGGAGGTCCGGTCTTCCCGGCGCATGCGAACACTGGTGACCCAAATGGCCCAATCGAGGCCTGTCCGCTAATGAGAACGCACGCGCGCTGATATCCATGATGGCCCGGAGCAAATGCTCCAATCAAAGGCCGGATACATTGATGCAAGACCACTCACCACCTGATCGATGAACCTCTTGCTACGCACGGCCGGACCATACATTCGGGTCAAAATCCGAAAAGCTCAGCGTGAGCAAATCTAGTCCGCTCCGACCCATTAAGCTGACCTCAAAGCGAAGGCTAGCCACTTCGCTGACGGGCCAAAACCAGACCTCCCGTTCATGACCCGCCAGTGGCAAAATAGGCGACATAGAACAGGCGGATGGCGCATCATTGCGTCCGGAACTTGATTTAGCGCAAAGAGCTGAGGCGACTTGGGGCTAAGCTTTCAAAGCCTCTCAATCGGTCACCTTGTGGATCGCAGCAATGATCATTGAGCGCTTAAGCCAAGAGCACCGCAATATTGAGAAACTGCTCGCCATCCTTGAGCGGGAACTTCAGGTTTTCGACCGGGGCGACCGCCCCGACTATAAGGTTATTGACGCGGTTATTAGCTACTTCGAACTTTACCCGGAGGTTTACCACCACCCTCAGGAAGATCTGGTCTTCGCTAAGCTAAAAATTCGCGATCCCGGTGCGGCTGCAAAGGTCGGTGATCTCGCTCGCGAACACCAAACAGGGGCCGAATGTTTGCGCCGCGTCGCTGATGCGGTCGAGAGTGTTCTCGCGGATCGCGAACTCCTTCGGCAAGATGTGCATGCCATCGTTCGTGATTTCATAGAGCACGAGCGGCGCCACATCATGATGGAAGATCGCGATTTCTTTCCTGCTGCCCTAAAGGCTCTCGAGCCTCAAGATTGGACGGAGATCGCTTCGGTTATGACCAATCCTGAGGATCCGCTGTTCAGCGAGGCAGCCGAAGAGACGTTCGACGCGCTACGCGAGCGCATCTTGCAGTTGGAACAAGAAGCCGAAGCCGAACGACATTAGTCGAGCTCATCCGCATTGCGCTGATCGGACTCAATTGTCCGAAAGGGGGCAGAAGCGTCGTTCTGGTCGCCGCTAGTAACTTCCGGTGTGCCACGATAGACGGACGATTGGGCGGGCGCCCGCCCATGAGCGTGGGGTTGAATCTTGGGGCAGTCCAATCGCGTACCGCCCAATTTTCATGTGTGCTACCTAGTTGGATAAAAAGGTAGCAGGAGTAGCCAATGATGACTGACGATCAAGTCAATCTCGTCGTTCAGCACCTTTGCGAGCAATTGCACTTGGCGCTCCGATTGAAGGACACCGAGGCACATCCACCAAACGCCAAGGATATTGGATTTGATCCTGCCTCTGTAAGAACTGTATTGCTGACCGGGTTGCGTTCGGCGGGTGTCACGATCAACCACGAGGCAGCCGGGGCGGGCGAAGAGCCACCGTGGTCCTAAACGCAAAACGCGAGACAGAAGCTCGCGCCAATGTCTCAGTTGGGTCAATCTCGACATTCTTGCAGTTGGCCAGCTGCGTCCGATCTATCCCCAACTTCAGACATACTGCTGCACTGCGCCAACTGAAGGGATGAGCCAAACCCGGACTGCCAACGGTCCAACGATCGCCATGAACGCCGGCGAGTTTGGGCGGACGGACCAATCGGACCATCATATCCTCTAGCTCCAACACCAGTATCGCCAAGAAAGCTCGCACGAAGGCCGAGGCGGATTTTGCAACTTGGCTCATGATGGCCAAGCTCGGTGGTTTCGATGACCTTCCGTCAAACGCACAGAGCTTTCTGACTAACTATCGAACCCGACTCGAGACGATGAGTAAGGCCGAGTCCACCGCCCTGGCCGTTCGCGAGGTCTACAGCGCTTATTACAGCGAGATGGGAGGCGTGGGCGCGCCCCCGGAACCAAAGGCTCGCACACCAATGACAGAGGGCAAAGTCGTGCGGCTCCAGAGACGGCCTAATCAGCCCGGTCTATCGGCTGCAGTGCATTCGACGAAGCCAATGATCCGAAAACCCCTTCCGGCACTGCTGATTTTCGCGAGCATGGTGGCTCTGATTGTCACATATAGGTTTCTGGCGCAGTAACACCGTCCGCGGATTGTATGCGGGGACGAAGTGCTGCTCACAGCAACCGCGGACATCGCGGCACTTCGCATTTGTACCAAAGGCGGAAGTGATCCCGACTCGCGGCGTCGGCGATTGTGCGACACATCGAGAATGGCTCTGTTAAGCTACTTCCCTGCTTAAAGGGAGCGGCCGCCGCGCCGGCTCCCCATTTTGGCTGCGGGGGCGAGCCACGTCCTCGTGTGCCGTCGGAGACGGGCAATGACCATAAGAGCCTTTTGCACGCTCGCCGCCGCCATCTTTGCCCTGATCGCTGTCAATCGGCCTGTAAATTTGACCCCTCATCGGCGTCCAATTTTGACCCCTTCGTGCGCCGCGGTTTGACGGTAGCGCTCGGCTCGTTGGAGCTGGCCGGGATAGCGGAGACGAGACGAGCGCGGGTGGCGTGATCGTCGTCGCGGCTTTTGAAGCGCCAGCTGTCATTGCCGGTCTCGACGATGTCACAGTGATGGGTCAACCGATCGAGCAGCGCGGTGGTCATTTTGGCGTCGCCGAACACGCTCGGCCATTCGCCGAAGGCGAGATTGGTGGTCACGATGACGGAGGCGCGCTCATAGAGCCGGCTGACGAGGTGGAAGAGAAGCTGGCCACCGGACTGGGCGAAGGGCAAATAGCCGAGTTCATCCAGCACAATGAAGTCCATCCGGGTCAGATGCTCGGCGAGCCGTCCTTGCCGTCCGTTGCGGGTCTCGGTCTCGAGGCGATTGACGAGGTCGACTACGTTGAAGAAGCGGCCGCGGGCACCGGATCGGATGCAGCTTCTGGCGATGGCAATGGCCAGGTGGGTTTTGCCTGTGCCGGTGCCGCCAACCAGCACGACGTTGCGTTGTTGGGCGATGAAGCCGCCGCCAGCAAGATCATTGACGAGAGTCTGATTGATCGGCGTGCCGTCGAACTGGAAGTCGGCGATGTCCTTGGCAAGCGGAAGCTTGGCAATGGTGAGCTGGTATTTGATCGACCTGGCTTGCTTCTCGTTGATCTCGGCGTTGAGCAGGTCGCCGACAATGCGCTGAGGTTCGTGCTGGCGCTTGACGGCAGTTGCCATGATCTCGTCGAAGGCAGCCTTCATGCCGTAGAGCTTGAGTTCGCCCATGAGGTCGAAGATTTGGGTTCGTTCCATCAGATGGTCCTCCGGAGGTTGTCGTAGCGGGCACAATCGGCGATCGGTGCATGACGGAGCGTCAGTGCGGCCGGCGTCATGATGTTGGCCGGTGGGGCGGGTTCACGTTGACGGGCCAGGATATTGAGAACGACATCGGCCGAATGGACGCTGTGACTGAGCGCTTCGGCACAGGCCGCTTCCACCGCGGGCAGACCGTCAGTCAGCACCGCGTTGAGGATGTCGACCATCTGCCGATTGCCGTCGTCGGTGCTGGCAAGCTTGCGCCGGATCCGCTCGATCGCGGCTGGCAGCACCCAGTCTTTGAAGGGAGCACCGTTGCGCAAGGCGCCGGGTTTGCGGGCGAGCACCGGCACATAATGCCAGGGGTCGTAGACGGTATCGCCGCGGCCAAAGGATCGCGGGTGCTCGGCAACGATGCGTCCATCCTGACGGATCACGATGCGATCGGCATAGGCTTGAACCTCGACCGGTCGTCCGACTGCGCTGGCTGCGACCGAGTACTTGTTGTTGTCGAAGCGCACCAGGCAGGTCTTCGAGACCGATGCCGTCACCGCATGGAAGCCGTCGAAGCGGCCGGCATAGGGAACGAGTTTGGGGCGTTCGGCTTCGAACACTTCCCAGATCGTCTGATCGACCAGCTCCGGATGGCGATGAACCTTGGCGTAGGCGATGCATTTGTCGAGCAGCCAGGCGTTTAACTCGTCGAGGTTTTTGAACCGCAGCCGCGGCGTGAAGAAGCGTTCCCTGACCAGCCCGACCTGGTTCTCGACCTGCCCCTTCTCCCAGCCCGACGCTGGCGTGCAGGCGACCGGATCGACCAGATAGTGGCTGCACATCTGCAGGAAGCGGCGATTGTAGAGACGCCCTTTACCGACGAAGATCGTCTCTACGGCGGTCTTCATGTTGTCGTAGATGCCGCGGGTGCAGGTGCCTTTGAACAGGGCGAACGCCCGGTCGTGGGCGTCGAACACCATCTCCTGCGTCTCCCGCGGATAGGCCCGCACGAACAGCATGCGGCTGTGACAGAGCCGGACATGGGCGGCCTTCACCATCACCGTGGTGCCGCTCAGCAAGACCACCTCGTGGCTCCAGTCGAACTGGTAGGCTTCGCCTGGGGCAAAGCTTAGCGGGACATAAGCAGCCGCGGTCGATTGCCCGCGTTCCTTGCTCCACCGCCTGGCGTAACGCCGCACCGCATCGTAGCCGCCGTCATAGCCACGGCTGCGCAGCTCTTCGAAGATCCGGATTAACGTCAGCTGTTCACGAGCCGGTTTGGCCGCGTTCGCCGCCAGCAGTCCGTCGAGCTCTACTGCCCATCGTCCCAGCTTTGGCCGCGGCTGCACTTGCCGCTCGTACTCGAAGGAGGTCTCTCCTGACCTCAGCACCTTCCGGACCGTGTTCCGCGACACCTTCAGGTCACGGGCAATCTCCTTGATCGTCTTGCCCTTGATGAAGTGCTCGCGCCGAATCCGCGCAATCGTCTCCACGATCAGCATCCTCGACCACCTGCTTCATTCCAAAGCAGGCAGCGCAACAGACCAACCTATAGGGGGTCAATTTTGGACGCCGATCCCCCGGCTTAGGGGGTCAATATTGCAGGCCGAATGACACTCAGCCAACAGATTGTCATCGACGTAGAGCGGCGTCGGGATGATGAGTCCCTTTCCACCTATCGCGCGATAGTCCAGCCGCTTCACCATAACACCTCCAGTGGACCAAATATGCCACTGAATATTCAATGGAACAATAGGTCCACAGAAGCTATAGTTAACGAATTGGCGATTCGGAGATCAGCATTGGTATCATCGCGAGAACTAGCCGACGTCGTGGGCGATGCGATCGGGATTCCGCGCGAAAGCGCCCAGCTCCACTTGAAAACGATCAGAGCGGCCGGCGAGATCTCATTTAAAGGCTACGGACGGGCCGCTGCGAGCATGACTGCGCTGGACGCATCGCGCCTGCTGATCGCGTCGGTCGGCAGCACCTTCGCAAAGGACTCGCTTGAGGTGCTGAAGCGTTTTTCAGGGCTCAAGCCTATCAGCCCGCGCAGACGGGCGACGGATACACTTGAAGACTTCCTGGCAATGCGGATCGAAGAGCTCATCTTCGATCTTCCACCGCCACACGACATCGGGCGCAGCGCAGCCTGGCAACAATCGTTTGGCTCCAGACGTCCGGCCGAAAATGCCCTTCAGCTCCTCGAGCCAGTAGGAAAGGGAGCTGAGAAGCTTGCTCGCTATGCAATCGTCAGGTGGATCGATCAAACCGGCCGCAGTGATGTGCTCATTTTTGGCCCGGCTGGGAATGGTACGGTGCGAGGGACGGAAATCAGCGATCTAACCGAGCGCTACTCCGGCCATCGGCTCTTCCAAGTCAGGGCAGTGGCTCGAGCTGCACTAATCGACATCGCAGCCGCGCTGAAAGAGACGTCTGCAAGCCTACGGTAACGCTTACGGTAACACTCGGTAACGCGCCTGAGCGACGCAAAAAAACGCAAGGAAATCAAAGCCGAATGGCGCGCCCGGAACGATTCGAACGTCCGACCCTCAGATTCGTAGTCTGATGCTCTATCCAGCTGAGCTACGGGCGCGTTTTTCGCAAACAGTGCGGGCTGAGCCCGCAGGCAGCCTCCAGACAGCGCCGGAGGGGTGCGAAAGAGCGCTCTGACTAACCGCTCTTGCCTCGATTGGCAAGGTCCGGGAAGGGGAGATTTTACAGGGAGGTGACGATTTCCCGGCTCGGCCTCTGGCCGACTACGCCCTCTGCCGCTCGTTGCGGATGGAGAGGAGTTCCACGGGGCGATCGGGGATGACGATCCGGAAGGTGGCGCCGATGGTGCCCTCGACCAGATGGATCTCGCCGCCATGGGCGCGGACCAGTTCGGCGGCGATCGCCAAGCCAAGCCCGC
The DNA here is from genome assembly GCF_052075935.1 of Bradyrhizobium sp. 215_C5_N1_1. NCBI lineage: Bacteria > Pseudomonadati > Pseudomonadota > Alphaproteobacteria > Hyphomicrobiales > Nitrobacteraceae > Bradyrhizobium > Bradyrhizobium sp. 215_C5_N1_1. The sequence continues at coordinate 8,439,930 of NZ_CP197228.1, forward strand.
TGCCGCCGGGGCGGCCGGAGGTCTGGAACGCCTCGAACAGATGGTCCCGGGTCTTCTGGGGGACGCCGGGGCCGGTGTCGGAGACCTCCAGGATGGCGACGGCACCTTCGCGCTTTCCCGTGATCCGGATCTGCTGGGCGCCGCCGTCGCCCGACGAATGGCTTTCCAGCGCCTGGGCGGCGTTGCGGACGAGGTTGAGCAGCACGCGGAAGAGCTGGTCGGGATCGGCATCGACCGCGAGCCCGCGCTCGATCGCGGCCACCCAGGCGATCGAGGCGTCGCTGGCGAGGCCCGCGGTTTCGCGCACCTCCAGCACCACAGGCTCGATCATGATCATGCGGCGGTCGGGCGCCGCTTCCTGGGCGCGGCCGTAGGACAGCGTCGACTGGCAGAAGGCGATGGCGCGCTCGAGCGAGCGCACCAGCTTCGGCGCAAAACGCTGCACCCGCGGATCCGGCACGCTGGCGAGCTGGTCGGACAGAAGCTGGGCCGACGCGAGCAGATTGCGCAGATCGTGGTTGATCTTGGAGACGGCGAGGCCGAGGGCGGCAAGCCGGCTCTTCTGATGCAGCATCGACATCAGGTCGCGCTGCATGTCCGACAATTCGCGCTCGGCGACGCCTATTTCATCGCTGCGCTGGCTCGGCACGATGATCCGCGCCGAGCTTTCGGGGTTTTCGTGGAAGCCGACCAGGCTCGCGGTCAGCCGCCGCATCGGGCGCACGAAGAGATAATGCAGCACGAGATAGACGAGGCCCGCGGTCAGCACCGCGATGATCAGCGCGACCACCACGACGTTGCGGGAGAAGCGATACATCTGCTGCCGCAGCGGCAGCTCATCGGTCACGATCTCGATGAACTGGGCGTTGCCGACGCCGGGTCCGACGATGCGGATGGCCTGGTTGCCGGTCTCCAGCATCATCCGGAACGAGCCGGTGATCGCCTCCCACACCGTCATGTCGCGCAGGTCGATGTCATGCTCGATGGCCGTGGGAAGGTTGTCGCTGGCGAGCAGCCGTCGCTGCTGCCCCATCTTGATGGCGACGGCACGGGCATTGATGCTTTTCAGGATCTCGCGCGACAGCGACTCGGGGACCATGCCGAGCGGGGCGGCGTCGAGCACCAGCGCGGCGGTGTTGGCCGCCGCGACGCGGTCATTGAGCCGGTTGACCCAGAAGTTGGCGATGGCGGGCACGTAGAGCAGGACGGCGGCGATCATCACCAGGGGGACGGTGAGCAGCAGCAGCTTGCCGGATAGCCCGAGCCCGCTGGGCCCACGCGGCCGCATCGCCGGCTGGCCCGGCTGATCCGTATCATGGACCGGCTGGAGGTCTGTCGCTGCCACGAAGTTCGCCCCTGTTGGCTTTGTAATAGAGCCTGGCTGATGAAGGATGCGACCCGGCCGGGGGCCGGTCAAATTACGGATCGCTAATCTCTCAAGGTGGGATGTAAGCTCTGATATCGCGAGTCGCCACCTCAAGGGTTAAAAACCCCGCACAAACAGTGATATTCACCGGAACAGCGCGCTCTTGCGACGTTGACGAAAAGAAGACGCTCGCATATAAGCCGCGCAAATTGTCCGCGATGACCCGGTGCGCACGCCGGGAGCGGCTCTCTTGGGGCCGAAAAGGGCCCGTTTTGGGCCGCATCTTCCGGACTTTATCATCAATTCTACAGGCAAATTGCCCGGTCAGCGGAGAAAAACCCGTGAAGCGGACTTATCAACCCAGCAAACTGGTGCGCAAGCGCCGTCACGGCTTCCGTGCCCGTCTCGCCACTGCCGGCGGCCGCAAGGTTCTCGCCGCCCGCCGCGCCCGCGGCCGCAAGCGTCTGAGCGCCTGAGCCGGACCCCCATTTTTGGGATTTCATCATGGATCGGCTGAGGCAGCGAGCGGATTTCCTCGCCGTTGCCAATGGCGCGCGGGCGAATAGTCCCGCGTTCGTCCTGCAAAGCCGCCGCCGCGACGACAGCGGCCCGATCCGGATCGGCTTCACCGTTACCAAAAAGAACGGCAACGCCCCCCAGCGCAATCGCATCCGGCGCCGGCTTCGCGAATTGGCGAAGCGGCTCGATCCGGTGTCGATGCAGCCCCATCATGACTATGTACTGGTCGGCCGAAGGGACGCGCTCTCGCGCGACTTCGCCACCATGCTCGACGATCTGCGCATAGCGTTCACGAAGCCTGCGCGGCATACGCACAAGGGACGCGGCCCAAGAACCGACGGCTCAAGGCCCGGCCCCGCTCCTGCGACCAGCCGCAAACCGGATTGATGACGAGACAATAGTGATGACCGACAATCGCAATACCATCCTCGCCGTCATTCTGTCGGGCCTCGTCCTGATCGCCTGGCAATATTTCTACAACGTGCCGGCGATGGAGAAGCAGCGCGCCCAGCAGCAGGCGCAGGCCGAGCTCCAGAAGAACACGCCGCAGCCGACGGCCTCCGCAACGCCGGGCGCCGCGCCGCAGCCCGGCAGCGCGGCCCAGCCGGCAACACCGGCCGCGAACCAGGCCCAGCCGGTCGTTTCCCGCGAAAGCGCGATTGCAGCCAGCCCGCGCGTGAAGATCGACACGCCGCGGCTTGCCGGCAGCATCTCGCTGAAGGGCGGCCGCATCGACGACATCGCGCTGGTGCAATACCGCGAAACGGTCGACCCGAAGTCGCCGCCGATCATCCTCTATTCGCCCTCGGGCACCGCAGAACCCTATTACGCCGAGTTCGGCTGGGTGCCGGCGACGGGCGTGACGGCCAAGCTGCCGGACGCCCAGACCCTCTGGCAGCAGGACGGCAACGGCAGCCTGACGCCGACGACGCCGGTGGTGCTGAAGTGGGACAATGGCGAGGGCCTCACCTTCCGCCGCACCATCGCGGTCGACGACCATTATCTCTTCACGCTCAAGGACGAGGTGAGCAATGTCGGCAACGCGCCTGTTACGCTCTACCCGTTCGCGCTGATCTCGCGCCACGGCACGCCGCAGGTCTCCGGCTATTACATCCTGCATGAAGGCCTGATCGGCTATCTCGATGGCTTGCAGGAATACGCCTACAAGAAGATCGACGAAGCCAAGGCGGTGAACTTCAAGGCCACCAATGGCTGGCTCGGCATCACCGACAAGTACTGGGCTTCGGCGCTGCTGCCGGACACCAGTGCCCAGCTTCAGGCGCGTTTCTCGTCGAACCCGGTCGGCAACGTCCACACCTACCAGACTGATTATCTGCTCGACCCCGTCACCGTCGCGATCGGCGGCACCGCGACCGCGAACGCGCGGCTGTTCGCCGGCGCCAAGGAAGCCGGCGTCGTCGGCGTGTTCCCGTTCGCCGGCCTCGGCGGCTACAACAAGGAGCTCGGCCTCAACCATTTCGATCTGCTGATCGACTGGGGCTGGTTCTACTTCATCACCAAGCCGATGTTCCTCGGCCTCGACTTCTTCTACCGTTTCTTCGGCAATTTCGGCATCTCGATCCTGCTCGTCACCGTGATCGTCAAGCTGCTGTTCTTCCCGCTGGCCAACAAGTCCTACGCCTCGATGGCGAAGATGAAGTCGGTCCAGCCGCAGCTTCAGGCGCTGAAGGAGCGCTTTCCCGACGACAAGGTGAAGCAGCAGCAGGAGATGATGGAGATCTACCGCAAGGAGAAGATCAATCCGGTCGCCGGCTGTCTTCCCGTGGTGATCCAGATCCCGGTGTTCTTCTCGCTCTACAAGGTGCTGTTCGTCACCATCGAGATGCGGCACGCGCCGTTCTTTGGCTGGATCAAGGACCTCTCCGCGCCCGATCCGACCAACCTCTTCACCCTGTTCGGCCTGATCCCGTTCGATCCGACGACGATTCCGGTGTTCGGCCACTACCTCGCGCTCGGCATCTGGCCGATCATCATGGGCATCACGATGTGGTTCCAGATGAAGCTGAACCCGACGCCGCCGGATCCGACCCAGCAGCTGATCTTCAACTGGATGCCGCTGATCTTCACCTTCATGCTGGCGGGCTTCCCGGCGGGTCTCGTGATCTACTGGGCCTGGAACAACACGCTCTCGGTGCTCCAGCAGAGCTTCATCATGCGCCGCAACGGCGTGAAGGTGGAGCTGTTCGACAATCTCAAGGCGACGTTCGCGAAGAAGGCGACGTAGCGCCGTCATTGTTGGGCGCAAATGCCTCCACATCGTCATGCCCGGGCTTGTCCCGGGCATCCACGTTTTGGAGGGTACCGTGTGGACAGACGTGGATGGCCGGGACAAGCCCGGCCATGACGAGAGGTGAGATCTTCGCATGACCGACGACAAAGATGCGAAGCTGATCGAGACCGGGCGAAAGCTGTTCACCCGCGACTGGCAGTTCATCTGGGCCTCGCCCTCGATTGCGACGCTGCCGCCGATGGACGGGCTGGAGATCGCCTTTGCCGGCCGCTCCAATGTCGGCAAGTCCAGCCTGATCAACGCGCTGACCGGCCGCAACGCGCTTGCGCGCACCTCGCATACGCCAGGCCGCACCCAGGAACTGATCTTCTTCGAGGTCCCCGGCAAGAAGGACCTGCGCCTCGTCGACATGCCCGGCTATGGCTACGCCAAGGCGCCGAAGGCGCAAGTCGCGTCCTGGACCGAGCTGATCCACAAATTCCTGCTGGGGCGCGCCTCGCTCGCACGCGTCTACGTGCTGATCGACGCGCGGCATGGCCTCAAGGACGTCGACCTCGAAATCCTGGGGACGCTCGACCGTTCCGCGGTGAGCTACCAGGTCGTGCTGACCAAGGCCGACCAGGTGAAGGCGTCCGAGCTTCAGTCCCGCATCGCCGAGACCGAGGCCGCGCTGGCAAAACATCCGGCGGCGTTTCCGAACGTGCTCGCGACCTCGTCGCGGAGCTCGACCGGCATGGCCGAACTGCGCGCCGCGATGGCGAAGCTGCTGGAAGAGCGAACCTCGTGACGCCTGCATTCCGCCTGTTGCTAGGGCTTGCCGGTTTGATGGGCGCCGCCGGCGTCGCGCTGGCCGCCGCCTCCGCCCACGGCGCCGACGCCAGCCGGCTCGCCTCCGCCAGCGCCATGCTGCTGTTTCACGCAACTGCCATACTCGCAGGCGTCGCCCTGCTCGCGCGCGGCCTTCTGCACGGCGGAATTGGCCTCATCGCGGCGTTCGGCTTCGTGATCGGCGCCGCGCTGTTCGCGGGCGATCTCACCTTGCGGCAATATGCGGGGCACTCGCTGTTTCCATTCGCGGCGCCGACCGGCGGAACGGTGATGATCTTGAGCTGGCTGGCGGTGACGCTCGCAGCCGTGGCGGCGCGGAAGTGATGCTCCGTCTTACCCTCCCCTGGAGGGGGAGGGTAAGAGGCAACACCCACTTTGCGCCGCGCCCGCCAATCGGATAGAACGCGCACCGACAGTCCCGCCAGCGAGATCCGCCTCATGACCGACATCTCCCCGCTCGACCAGGCCCGCATCCTGTCCGAAGCGCTGCCGCACATGCAGCAGTATGACGAGGAAACCATCGTCATCAAATATGGCGGCCATGCCATGGGCGACGAGGAGACCGCGAAGAACTTTGCCCGCGACATCGTGCTGCTCGAGCAGACCGCGATCAACCCGGTGGTGGTGCATGGCGGCGGGCCGCAGATCGCGACCATGCTCAAGCGCCTCGGCATCCAGTCGGAGTTCGCGGCAGGCCTGCGCATCACCGATGCCGCGACCATCGAGATCGTCGAGATGGTGCTGGCCGGCTCCGTCAACAAGCAGATCGTCGGCTACATCAACGAAGCCGGCGGCAAGGCCGTGGGCCTGTCGGGCAAGGACGCCAACATGGTGAAGGCGTCGAAGACGACGCGCACCATCGTCGATCCGGGTTCGAACATCGAGAAGGCGATCGATCTCGGCTTCGTCGGCGACCCCGAGAAGGTCGACCTCACGCTGCTCAACCAGCTGATCGGCTACGAGCTGATCCCGGTGCTGGCGCCGCTCGCGACCTCCAAGGACGGCCAGACGCTCAACGTCAACGCCGACACCTTTGCCGGCGCGGTCGCCGGCGCGCTGAAGGCGAAGCGCCTGCTGCTGCTCACCGACGTGCCTGGCGTGCTCGACAAGTCGAAGAAGCTGATCCCGCAGCTTTCGGTGAAGGATGCGCGAAAACTGATCGCCGACGGCACCATTTCCGGCGGCATGATTCCGAAGGTCGAGACCTGCATCTACGCGCTCGAACAGGGCGTGGAGGGCGTCGTCATCATCGACGGCAAGATGCAGCACGCGGTGCTGCTCGAGCTCTTCACCAACACGGGCACGGGAACGCTGATCCATAAGTGATGATGAGCGGGCCAAAGCAAGCCGTCATGGCCGGGCTTGTCCCGGCCATCCACGACCTCTCATCTCGCGCCAAGAACGTGGATGCCCGGCACAAGGCCGGGCATGACGAGTTGAGGGCTCGGCGACATCGTCGCTCAACCCTCACACGTATCCTGATGTCCCTTCCGGCCGCAGCCGTTTCGTTTGTCTTCTCCGCCGCGCCCGCCCTGGCCGACCTGAAAATCTGCAACCGCATGTCCTATGTCGTCGAGGCCGCGATCGGCATCGACGACAAGGCCGCGACCGCGACGCGCGGCTGGTTCAGGATCGATCCCGCCACCTGCCGCGTCGTGGTGCAGGGCACGCTCTCCGCCGACCGCATCCTGCTCAACGCCCGCGCGCTCGGCGTCTACGGCGCCTCGCCGATCCCGCAGAACGGCAGCGACATGCTGTGCGTGGCGCAGGACAATTTCGTCATCGCGGCTGCGCGGCAATGCCGCAGCGGCCAGACCCAGGCCGCGTTCACCCAGATCACGCCGACGCAAGCCGCGGACGGCAATTTCACGGCCTATCTCGCCGAGGATTCCGAATATGACGACGAGCAGGCGCGCCTCGCCGGCATCCAGCGGCTGCTGGTGATCGCGGGCTACGACGCAGCGCCGATCGACGGCGTCGACGGGCCGAAGACGCAAGCAGCACTGGCCGCCTTCCTGAAGAGCCGCGGACTGGCGGCGGACATCATGTCGTCGCCGAACTTCTTCAAGACCATGGTCGATGCGGTGCAGACGCCTTCTGCAACCGGCCTGACCTGGTGCAACGACACGCCGCACAAGGTGATGGCGGCGGTCGCCACCGACGACGGCAAGTCCGTGACGAGCCGCGGCTGGTACCGCATCGATCCCAAGACGTGCCTGCACCCCGATGTGACCGGGCAGCCGAAGCAGATCTTCAGCTTCGCGGAAGCCATCGACGCCGACAACCGCGTCATCAAGCTGAAGGACAAGCCGCTGAACTGGGGCGGCGACAGGCAGCTCTGCACGCGCGAGACCAAGTTCGAGACCAACGAGCAGGCCGATTGCGGCGCGCGCGGATTCGCGGCGACGGGTTTTGGCGTGGTGGACATGTCGAGCGGCGGCAAGACGCTGCGCTTTGCGATGCCGTGATTGAGAGACCAGTGATGAATCCACCCCGCACCTTTGCCCATGTCGACACCTGGGTGTTCGACCTCGACAACACGCTCTACCCGCATCACGTCAATCTGTGGCAGCAGGTCGACGCGCGGATCGGGGAGTTCGTCTGCAACTGGCTGAACGTCGGCCCGGAGGAAGCGCGCAGGATCCAGAAGGATTATTATCAGCGCTTCGGCACCACCATGCGCGGCATGATGACCCTGCACGGCGTGCACGCCGACGACTACCTCGCCTACGTCCACAAGATCGACCACTCGCCGCTGGAGCCGAACCCGGCGCTCGGCGAAGCCATCGCGAAACTGTCGGGGCGCAAGCTGATCCTGACCAACGGCTCGGTCGACCATGTCGATGCCGTGCTGGCGCGGCTCGGCCTGGCAACGCATTTCGACGGCGTGTTCGACATCATCGCCGCCGGATTCGAGCCGAAGCCGTCGCCGCAGACCTATCAAAAATTCCTCGCCGACCATGCGGTCGATCCGACCAAAGCCGCGATGTTCGAGGACCTCGCCCGCAACCTCACCGTCCCGCACGCGCTCGGCATGACCACCGTCCTGGTGGTGCCTGACGGCACCAAGGAAGTGGTGCGGGAGGACTGGGAACTGGAGGGCCGGGACGCGCCCCATGTCGACCACGTCACGGATGATCTGGCGGGTTTTTTGGCGGGACTGTTGCCCAAATAGCCGCCGTCGTCCCGGGGCGCGAAGCAAGCCCGGGACCCATAACCACAGGGAGTGGTTGTGGCGCGAGATCGATAACTCCGAATCCTCGCCAAATGACTGCCCGTGGCTATGGGTCCCGGGCTCGCGCTTCGCGCGCCCCGGGACGACGGCGGAGTATGCCTTGACTCCTCCCCGCCAAATCCCGAAAAAGCGCCCCAATCCGTCAAAATTCCCATTTCCCAGAGGAAATCCCGATGTCCCTGTCCGCCCTCGAATCCACCATCAACAGCGCCTTCGACGCGCGTGACGGCATCTCGACCTCGACCAAGGGCGAGGTGCGCGAGGCCGTGGACCAGGCGCTGGAGATCCTGGACAAGGGCGAGGCCCGCGTCGCCGAGCGCGGGGCCGATGGCAAGTGGAAGGTCAATCAATGGCTGAAGAAGGCCGTGCTGCTGTCCTTCCGCCTCAACGACATGGGCGTCATTCCCGGCGGCTCCGGCAAGGCGACCTGGTGGGACAAGGTGCCCTCGAAGTTCGAGGGCTGGGGCGAGAACCGTTTTCGCGATGCCGGTTTTCGCGCGGTGCCGGGTTCTGTGGTGCGCCGCTCGGCCTTCATCGCCAAGAACGTCGTACTGATGCCGTCCTTCGTCAACCTCGGCGCTTATGTCGATGAGAGCACCATGGTCGACACCTGGGCGACCGTCGGCTCCTGCGCGCAGATCGGCAAGCGCGTGCACATCTCCGGCGGCGCCGGCATCGGCGGCGTGCTCGAGCCGCTGCAGGCCGAGCCCGTGATCATCGAGGACGACTGCTTCATCGGCGCGCGCTCCGAGGTCGCCGAAGGCGTGATCGTGCGCAAGGGTGCCGTGCTGGCGATGGGCGTGTTTTTGGGCGCCTCGACCAAGATCGTCGACCGCGAGACCGGCGAGATCTTCATCGGCGAGGTGCCGGAATATTCGGTGGTCGTGCCCGGCGCGCTGCCCGGCAAGCCCATGAAGAACGGCCAGATCGGCCCGAGCACGGCCTGCGCCGTGATCGTCAAGCGCGTCGACGAGCGCACGCGCTCCAAGACCAGCATCAACGAGCTGCTGCGGGATTAAGACTCTCTCCTCTCCCTCTCCCCGTTCTTACGGGGAGAGGGTTGGGGTGAGGGGCCTCTCTCCACACGCGAGATATTCGAGAGACCGGTACCCCCTCACCCGGATCGCAAGAGCGATCCGACCTCTCCCCGCAAGCGGGGCGAGGTGAAGCGAGCCCGCGGCGGCTTTCCTATCGAACCCTCCTTCTCCCCATCGCGACCAATCACCGGACGGCCTCCGCTGCCCGGAACCTTCGCCATGGACTGGACCTGGTATCTTTTTCGCTTCGACGGCCGCATCAATCGCGCCTTGCTGTGGCAGGCGCTGCTGATCGTCGCGGTGCTGGCAGCCTTGCTGGGAATCATTGCTCAGGTGATCCACCTCATCAACGCCGAGGGGGCGTTGAAGCTATCCCTGAAACTCGATTTCGACTTCGGCCTCGACGACCTCTTCAAGCTGGTCGATCCCCGGGCCTATCGCTCGCTGGCGCCCGTTGATCGCACCAACCTGATCCTGAAGGCGTTCGGCTTGTCGCTGTTCCTTTGGATCTATCTCGCGACTGCGATCAAGCGGCTGCATGATCGCGACAGGAGTGGCTGGTGGCTCGTTCCGTTCTTCTTCCTGCCCGGCCTGTACAACCAGTTCTCGGACCTGCTGCCGAACTCCACCTGGATGCTTCCGTTCTGGCTGGGCGCATCCATCCTGTGGCTGTGGGGATTTGTCGAGATGTTCATCGTATCAGGCAGCGTCGGCGACAACCGGTTCGGTCCTGATCCATTGGCCAAGACCGAGGACGGCCCGTCCCCTGCAAAAAGCTGGGACCAGCAAAGCGAGCTCGAATTGGTGCCGCCCAGCGCTAGCCCACCCGGCGGCATGCATGTTAAGCGGGGCGCATGACCGATGCTCTCTCGATTGCCCGCGATCTCATCCGCTGCCCCTCGGTAACCCCGGCCGATGCCGGTGCGCTGGGCGTGCTTGAGAAAGCCCTCAACGCTGCCGGCTTCACTTGCCACCGCGTGACCTTCAGCGAAGCAGGCACAGCCGACGTCGACAATCTCTATGCGCGGATCGGCACTGAGGGCCAGCACATCACCTTCGCCGGCCACACCGACGTGGTGCCACCCGGCGACGAGAACGCCTGGAGCGTCGGCGCATTCTCGGGCGAGGTGAAGGACGGCTTTTTGCACGGCCGCGGCGCGGTCGACATGAAGGGCGGCATCGCCTGCTCGGTGGCAGCCGTGCTCGAGCATCTCGCCGCCAATGGCGGCGCGCCGCGCGCCGATGGAAAGGGCTCGATCTCGTTCCTGATCACGGGCGACGAGGAAGACGTCTCGGTCAACGGCACCATCAAGCTGTTGAAATGGGCCGCGGAGCGCGGCGAAAAATTCGACCATTGCGTGCTCGGCGAGCCCTCCAATGTCGAGACGCTCGGCGACACCATCAAGGTCGGCCGCCGCGGCTCGCAGTCCGGCACGCTCTATGTCGACGGCGTGCAGGGCCATGTCGCCTATCCGCACCGTGCATCCAATCCGGTGCCTGATATCTCACGGTTGATCGTGGCGATCAGTGACGAGCCGCTCGACCATGGCAGCGCGCAGTTCCAGGCCTCCAATCTCGAATTCACCTCGGTGGACGTCGGCAACAAGGCCAACAACGTCATCCCCGGCGAGGCGCGCGCAAAATTCAACATCCGCTACAACGACAACCACACCCAGGCATCCTTGCGCGAGCTGGTCGAGGCGCGCCTGACGAAAGCCTGCGGCAACCGCATCAAGGCTCGCATCGTCTGGGAGCCCTCGAACTCGAACGTGTTCGTGACCAAGCCCGGCCCGTTCACCGACCTCGCGGTCTCCGCGATCGAAGAGGTGACGGGGCGCAAGCCGGAACTGTCGACCTCAGGCGGCACCTCGGATGCGCGCTTCATCTCGAGCTACTGCCCGGTGATCGAGTTCGGCCTGGTCGGCCAGACCATGCACCAGGTCGACGAGCGCGTGCCGGTTGTGGATTTGGAGAGATTGACGAAGGTGTATCGGGGGATTTTGACGCGGTATTTTGGGTAGCAAACCGCGACCTTCGCCAAATATTCCGCCGTCATGCCCGGGCTTGTCCCGGGCATCCACGTTCTTCGCGAGCCGAAAAGAAGATCGTGGATGGCCGGGACAAGCCCGGCCATGACGATGTGGCGAGAGCCCGGGCCCGTCTCATTGAACAATCGTCTCGTACAGATCCTTCCATTCGGGATTATCCCTGAGGATCAACCTGACCTTCCACGTCCGCGACCAATGCTTGATGTTGTGCTCGCGCTGGATAGCGGTTTGGATATCCTCATAGCGCTCGAAATAGACCAGCAGCTTGACGCCGTACTTCTTGGTGAAGCCGGGAACGAGTCCGTTTCGATGCTCATAGATGCGGCGAATAATGTCGCTCGTCACACCGACATACAAAATGCCGTTTGGCGCGCTCGCCAGGATGTAGACCCATCCACCATGCATGGTTGCATGTTGGCGCACGTCATGGCCGGGACAAGCCCGGCCATGACGTCTGTGGCGGCAGCGGGCGCTAATAATCCACCTTCATCAGATACAGCCCGTCAGGCGGTGCGACGATGCCGCAGGCCGCGCGGTTGCGGGCTGCGAGCGCCGCTGAGAGATTGTCCGCGGTCCAGCGGCCCTCGCCGACCCAGACCAGCGATCCCACCATCGAGCGCACCTGGCTGTGCAGGAAGGAGCGCGCCGACGTAAGAATCGTGATCTCGCGGCCGTCGCGGTGCACGTCGAGCTGGTCGAGCGTTTTCTCCGGCGACTTGGCCTGGCACTCGGTGTCGCGAAACGTCGTGAAGTCGTGTTTGCCGAGCAGACGTTGTGCCGCCGCATGCATCGCATCGGCATCGAGCCGGCGCGGCACGCGCCAGGCGTGACCGATATCAAGCGCGAGATTGGCGCGGGTGTTGACGACGCGGTAGCGGTAGTGCCGCTTCACGGCCGAGAACCGCGCCTCGAAGGTGTCAGGGACGATCTCGGCCTCCAGCACCGCAATTGGATGCGGGCGCAGATGCGCGTTGAGACCATCGCGAAAACGGCCCGGCGGAAACTGCTTGTCGATGTCGACATGCGCGACCTGGCCGCGCGCATGCACGCCGGCATCGGTGCGGCCCGCACCGTGCACGCGCAGATCCGCGCCGGTCATCGCCTTCACCGCCGCCTCTAACGCGCCCTGCACGGAAGGCAGCGTGTCCTGCACCTGCCAGCCGAAGAACGGCGCGCCGTCATATTCGATGGTGAGCTTGTAGCGGGGCATCTCAATCCGGGTGGTGTCATCGCCCGGCTTGACCGGGCGATCCAGTACTCCGAGACATCTCTGTTCAGCCGAGAAGCCTCGGCGTACTGGATACCCCGCCTTCGCGGGGTATGACAGCGCTACGTGAATTTGGCTCCCGGCTTCACCGGCACGCCGCGCAAAAAGTCCGTGGCCTGCATCCGCGCCTTGCCCTCGCGCTGGAGCTCGAGGATGCGGATCGCGCCCTCGCCGCAGGCAATCGTGAGCTGGTCGTCGAGCACCTCGCCGGGTGCACCGGAGCCCTTCGCCAACTCGCAGCGCAGGATTTTTACGCGCGCATTCTCAAGCTCGGCCCAGGCGCCGGGAAACGGCGACAGGCCGTGGATGTGGCGCAGCACGGCGTGCGCCGGCTTGGTCCATTCGATCCGCGCTTCGGCCTTGTCGATCTTGGCGGCGTAGGTGACGCCATCCGCGCTCTGCTTCTTGAGCTGGAGCCCGCCGCGGGCGAGCGCGGCCATCGCGCGCACCATCAGATCGGCACCGAGCCGGGAGAGGCGGTCATGCAGATCGACCGCGGTCATGTTGTCGGGAATCGCCATGCGCTCGGCCATGGCGACGTCACCGGTGTCGAGACCGACATCCATCTTCATCACCATGACGCCGCTCTCGGCATCGCCTTCCATGATCGCGCGGTTGATCGGCGCGGCGCCGCGCCAGCGCGGCAGCAGCGAAGCGTGCAGATTGTAACAGCCGAGTTTCGGCGCATCGAGGACCGCCTGCGGCAGGATCATGCCGTAGGCGACGACGACGGCGGCATCGGCGTCGAAGGCGCGAAACTCGTCGAGCGCTTCGGGCGTCTTCAGCGACTTCGGCGTCAGCACGGGAACGCCGAGCTTTCGCGCGGCTTCCTCGACCGGGGTCGGCTGCAATTGCAGGCCGCGCCGTCCGCCGGGCTTGGGCGCGCGCGTATAGACCGCCGCGATCTCGTGGCCATGCGAGACCAGCTCGAGCAGCGTCGGCACGGAGAAATCGGGCGTGCCCATGAAGATGAGGCGGAGGGGCATGACAAGGACTCGGTATGTTCCCTCCCCCCTTGCGGGGGAGGGCTAGGGAGAGGGGTGCCACACGACGCGCTCTCTCGGCGTTAGCGCGGGCGCCCTATTGTTGGCATTCGCAAACGACGGGCGCCTTTTGCTGGGCTACCCCTCTCCCCCGCCCTCCCCCGCAAGGGGGGAGGGAGCGCACGGGAGTTCGCGGCAGCACCAGCGCTTACAAATGACTTACTCCGCGCGCTTGGCGGCTTTCTCGAACTTCTTGATCACGCGGTCGCGCTTGAGCTTTGAGAGATAGTCGACGAACAGCACGCCGTTGAGATGGTCGATCTCGTGCTGAATGCAGGTGGCGTAGAGGCCTTCGGCGTCCTCCTCGTGCACCTTGCCGTCGAGATCGGTGAAGCGCACGCGCACCTTCGCAGGCCTTTCGACCTCCTCGTAATATTCGGGGATCGAGAGGCAGCCTTCCTCGTAGACCGACAGATCCTCGGAGGAGGCGATAATTTCAGGGTTGATGAAGACACGCGGCTCCGGCTTTGTCTCGCCGTCCGGGTCAGGCTTGGCGAGGTCCATGGTGATCAGCCGCAAGGGCTGCGCGATCTGGATCGCCGCGAGCCCGATGCCGGGCGCGTCGTACATGGTCTCGAACATGTCGTCGGCAAGCTTGCGGATCTCCGTCGTGACCTTCTCGATCGGCTTGGAGACCAGACGCAGCTGCTTGTCGGGCAGGATGATGATTTCTCTGAGGGCCATGGCCGCGATTTAAGCCGCATGCCGGATGCGGTCAATGCGGCGAGGAACTCCGTTAACCCTCCGCTAACCATAAAACTTCAGGTTTCGTTAACCATAAAAATTAGGGGGCTATTAACCATAAGCGTTCGCTATTCGTTCGCGGAGAGTGTCGAATCGGCTACAAGGGCCGCCATGAACGAGATCATTTTCCTGGCTGGCGACTGGCCGGTCCGCACCATCGATGCGCTGATCGGCTTCGGCGCCCTCGTCGTCATCCTGCTGGTGGTGATCGCGGTCGTGATCGCGCGATCCGGGCGGCGCGGCGCGGAACTCGCCATGGCCAATGCCATCCGCGCGGACGAGCTCGAGGAGCGCCTCAGCCAGGTGCTGCACGCCCAGAGCGAGGCTGCCGGCCGAGCCGACGCCATGACCCAGGCGCTGGCCGGCCGCCAGGCCGACATGGCGCGCGCGGTCAACGAGCGGCTGGATTCGGTGACCCATCGGGTCGGCCAGTCGATGGAACACTCGACGCGCAACACCATGGAGAGCCTGCGCGCCCTGCACGAGCGGCTCGGCATCATCGACAACGCGCACAAGAACCTGACCGACCTCACCACGCAGGTGACGACCTTGCGCGACGTGCTCGCCAACAAGCAGTCGCGCGGCGCCTTCGGCCAGGCGCGGATGGAGGCGATCGTCCAGGACGGCTTGCCGAAGGGCGCCTACGAGTTCCAGTTCACGCTCTCGACGGGAAAGCGGCCGGACTGCGTGGTGTTCCTGCCCGACCAGCGGCCGCTCTGCATCGACGCAAAATTTCCGCTGGAGGCGATGACCGCGCTGCACGATGCGCGCACCGACGAGGAGAAGCGCATCGCCACGCAGCGGCTGCGCGGCGACGTGATGAAGCATGTCAGCGACATCGCCGACAAATATCTCGTCGCCGGCGAGACCCAGGAGATGGCACTGATGTTCGTGCCGTCGGAATCGGTCTATGCCGAGATCCATGACGGTTTCGACGACGTGATCCAGAAGGCCTATCGCGCCCGCGTCGTGCTGGTGTCGCCTTCGCTGCTGATGCTCGCGATCCAGGTGATGCAGCAGATCATGAAAGACGCGCGCATGCGCGACGCCGCCGACCAGATCCGCACCGAGGTGATCAAGCTCGGCGACGATTTGGGCCGCCTGCGCGACCGCGTGCTGAAGCTCCAGAAGCATTTTGCCGACGCGAACGAGGACGTGCGGCAGGTGCTGATCTCCGCCGACAAGATCGAGAAGCGCGCAGGGAGAATCGAGGAGCTCGATTTCAGCAAGACCGATGCGCCGGAGGGGCCGCATCTGGTGGCAACCGGTGCCGCGGAGCTGTTCCCGAGGAAGCTCCAGGCGGGGGAGTGAGTTTTGAGGCACACTGTCGTCGCCCGGCTTGACCGGGCGACGACACCTCACTTGTGGCAGCCAGAATCTGCTAACACCTCCCCATGACCGCACCCGACGCGACCTCCCCTGCCAGCCCCGACACGGCCCCCACCTCCTGGCGTGACGGCCTGGCCGTGTACCTGCAACCGCGGGTGCTGATCGTACTGTTCCTCGGCTTCTCGTCCGGGCTGCCGCTGGCGCTGTCGGGCTCCACGCTCCTGGTGTGGATGCGCGAGGCCGGGGTCGACCTCAAGACCATCGGGCTGTTTGCGCTGGTCGGCACGCCCTACACGCTGAAATTCCTGTGGGCGCCGCTGGTGGATGCGCTGCATGTGCCGCTGTTCACCCGCGCGTTCGGACGGCGGCGCGGCTGGCTGCTGTTCTCGCAATTGCTGCTGATCATCGCGATCCTGCTGCTGGCACTCACCGATCCCGCGCGCTCGCCGTTCTACGTCGCGCTCGGCGCGCTGCTGGTCGCGACGACGTCCTCGACGCAGGACATCGTGGTCGACGCGTTCCGCGTCGAGAGCCTGCCGGAGAGCGAGCAGGCCGCCGGAATGGCTTCCTATGTCGCGGCCTATCGCATCGGCATGCTGGTCTCGACCGCGGGCGCGCTGTTCATCGTGTCCGGCTTCGAGGGCACCGGCATTCCGCGCGCGTCGGCCTGGATGTGGGGCTACGTGGTGATGGCGGCGATGGTGCTGATCGGCACGATCACCGCGCTGGCCGCGACAGAGCCCGAGCAATCGGTGCGGGCGGAAGCCGCGACACAAACCGAGACGGCGTTCGCGCGCGTGCTGCACGCGGCGATCGGGGCCTTCTCGGAATTCCTGTCGCGCAAGGATGCGCTCGCCGCGCTCGCCTTCGTCGTGCTGTTCAAGTTCACCGATGCCTTCTCCGGCACGATGACCGCGCCGTTCGTGATCGACCTCGGCTTTTCCCGCAACGATTACGCGGCGATCGTGAAGGGCGTCGGCCTCGCGGCAACGCTGATCGGCGGCTTTGCCGGCGGCTTCCTCGCGCGGCGCTATTCGCTTGCGACCAGCCTCTGGATCGGCGGCGTGGTGCAGGCGCTCGCCAATCTCTCCTTCTCCTGGCTGGCCTTCGTCGGCACCAGCCAATGGGCGCTGGCCTTTGCCATCACCTGCGAGAACTTTACCAGCGCCATCGGCACCGTGATCTTCGTCGCCTATCTCTCCGCGCTGTGCCAGAATCCGCTGCACACGGCGACGCAATATGCGCTGCTCACCGCGCTCGCCGCGGTCGGGCGCACATATCTGTCAGCGAGTGCGGGCTATGTCGCGGAGACGACCGGCTGGCCGCTGTTCTTCGTGATCTGCGTGCTGGTGGCGATCCCGAGCCTTGTGCTGCTGGCCTGGCTGCAGAAGCGCGGGCATTTCGAGACGCTGGGGCCGGTGAGGGTGTAAACTCGGCACGCGCTACGCCCGCGATGCCGTAGGGTGGGCAAAGCGAAGCGTGCCCACCACCTGAATCGTCGCCGGGAGAATGGTGGGCACGGCGCTTTGCGCCTTTGCCCACCCTACGGTAGCTCGGCTGGAGCGGCGCCCCCTACTGCTTCCTGATCAAGCTCCACTTCGTGATCACGGCTTCGCTCATCTGGCCGGGATCGCTGGCGCAGGCGACTTCGTCGACCTTGACCGAGATCGCCTTGCCGACGAACGATTTCAGCTGCGTGGCCTGCGCGTCGCTGGAAGTGACGAGTTGGAACGTCTCAGGACCGGTCTCGAGATTGCACAGCCCGTTCGGCGCCGGCAGTCGACGCGGCTCGGAGGTGATCTGGTACATCGCAATCCGCTTGCCGGCGTTCTTGATGTCGCGCACCTTCATTGCGTTCAATTCGCCCGAGAGCACCTCGCCGGCACTGATTGGCTTGCCGGGCTTCGGCGGCGGCGGCGCCCCGTCGTCCTGCTGCGCGGAGATGGCCGGGGTCGCCAGCAGCATCATCGTCGCGACCAAAGCCGATCGTGTGGCGAAAAGTTTCGTCATGTCGTCCGTTCCGTAAGTCTGGATGGCTAGAACAAGGTCCGCTGCCGCATCGCGGCCGATAGCGTACCTTCGTCGAGATAATCAAGCTCGCCACCGACCGGCACACCATGGGCCAGCCGGGTTACTTTTACGTTGGCGTCCTGAAGCAGGTCGGTGATGTAGTGCGCCGTGGTCTGGCCGTCGACCGTCGCGTTCAGCGCCAGGATGATCTCGTGCACCTCGGCAGCATGCGCGCGCGCCACCAGCGCGTCGATGGTGAGGTCCTGCGGCCCGACGCCGTCGAGCGGCGACAATGTCGCGCCGAGCACATGATAGCGCCCCTGGGTCGCATTGGCCCGTTCCAGCGCCCAGAGATCGGCGACATCGGCGACGACGACGATGATTGCATCATCGCGTTTCGGATCGGTACAGACCGTGCAGGGATTTTGCGTGTCGATATTGCCGCAGGTCTTGCAGACCTGGACCTTGTCGAGCGCGACCTGCAGGGCCGAAGACAGCGGCATCATCAGCGCTTCGCGCTTCTTGATCAGATGCAGCGCCGCACGCCGCGCCGAGCGCGGACCAAGGCCTGGCAGCCGTGCGAGGAGCTGGACCAGCCGCTCGATTTCGGGACCTGCAACCGAACCCATCTTATTGGCCGAACATACCCGGTGGCAGGCTGAGGCCGCCCGTGAGCGCCTGCATCTTCTCCTGCACGGCCGTTTCGGCCTTGCGGCGGGCATCGCCGAGGGCGGTGACGAGCAGGTCCTCGAGCACCTCGCGCTCTTCCGGCTTCATCAGCGAGGGATCGATCTTGATGCCCTTCACGTCCATCTTCGCCGTCATGCGCACGGCGACGAGACCGCCGCCGGAGATGCCTTCGACCTCGACGCTGGAGAGCTGATCCTGCATCTCCTGCATCTTGGATTGCAGCTGCTGCGCCTGCTTCATCATGCCGAAAATATCGACCATCGGTGCTGTCCTTGGTTGCGCGATGACTCGTCATCGCGCCTTAACTCTTGGTTTGAGCATGATCTAATCGGAAAACCGCTTCACACTTTGCGCTACGCGGCCCTTCGGGTCCGGATCATGCTCTAGAGATCGTCGCCGTCGGAACCATCGGGCGGATCGTCACTGCCATAGTCCGCATTCATATTGGTTTCCGGCGCCTCGGGGGCAAGCCTGCGGACCTCGACGACCTTCGCACCGGGAAAACGCGACAGCACCTCCTGCACGCGCGGATCGGCTTCAGCGGAGCGCGCATGTTCCTGCTTCGCCGCGTGGTTCACCGAGCGCAGCGTCGGCTGGCCCTGCTCGTTGGAGACGATCACGGTCCAGCGCCGGCCGGTCCAGAGCTCGAATTTTCGCGCAAGCTCGGAGATCATGGTCTTGGAGGCGTTGGGCTCGAGCGCGACTTCCAGCCGGCCCTCCTCGAAACGGACGAGGCGCATGTCGCCTTCGAGCGCGGCCTTGATCATGAGATCGCGCTTCTGCCCGGCGACCGCGACGAGCTGGGTGAAGCTCGTGATGCGCAGCTGGGGCGCGGCTCCTTGCGGATCCGGCGCGGGCGCCGCCATCTGCGGCCGGGCGGCGCCGCCGCCGAACGCGGACGGTGACGAAGTCGGTGCGCGCATGGGCGCGGCCGAGGCAACCGGCGCCGCGGAGGCCACCGGCGCACCCGGCGCGCCGCTGCGCGCGGCACTTCCGCCGCCCACGACCGGCGAGCCGCCGCCGTTCTGCTCCAGCATCTTGATCGCTTCGTCCGGCGTCGGCAGGTCGGCGACATAGGCGATGCGCACCAGCACCATCTCGGCGGCCGCTGCGGGGCGCGTCGCGGCCTGCACCTCGGTGATGCCCTTGAGCAGCATCTGCCACATCCGCGACAGCACGCGCATCGAGATCTTCGAGGCAAAATCCCGCGCGCGCACGCGCTCGGTCTCGCCATAGGCGACGTTGTCGGCGGTCGCCGGCACGATCTTCACGCGGGTGACGAAATTGACGAACTCGGCAAGGTCCGACAGCACGACGATCGGATCGGCGCCGACGTCGTACTGGTCGCGGAACTCCTTGAAAGCGGCAGCGATGTCGCCGCGCGCCAGCGAATCGAAGAGGTCGATGACGCGGGTGCGGTCGGCGAGGCCCAGCATCTGCCTGACCGCATCCGCCTTCACGGTGCCTGCCGCGTGCGCGATCGCCTGGTCGAGCAGCGACAGAGAGTCGCGCACCGAGCCTTCCGCGGCGCGCGCGATGATGCCAAGCGCCTCGGGCTCGATCTCGACGTTCTCCTTCGCCGCGATATTGGCGAGGTGCTTCATCAGCACGTCGGCCTCGACCCGGCGCAGGTCAAAACGCTGGCAGCGCGACAGCACGGTGACCGGAACCTTGCGGATCTCGGTGGTCGCGAACACGAATTTGGCGTGCTCCGGCGGTTCCTCCAGCGTCTTCAGGAAGGCGTTGAACGCCGCCGTCGACAGCATGTGGACTTCGTCGATGATGTAGACCTTGTAGCGGGCGCTGGCCGGCGCGTAGCGCACGCTGTCATTGATCTGGCGGACGTCGTCGACGCCGGTGTGCGAGGCCGCGTCCATCTCCAGCACGTCCATGTGCCGGCTTTCCATGATCGCCTGGCAATGCACGCCCAGGGTCGGCATGTGGATGGTCGGGCCCTTCACCGATCCGTCCGGCATCTCGTAGTTGAGCGCACGGGCCAGGATACGCGCGGTGGTGGTCTTGCCGACGCCGCGGACGCCGGTGAGGATCCAGGCCTGCGGAATGCGCCCGGTCTCGAACGCGTTCGAGACGGTGCGCACCACGGCCTCCTGGCCGATCAGATCGTCGAAGCTGGAGGGCCGGTATTTGCGCGCCAGCACCCGGTAGGGCGTGCTGGCCTGGCCGGCGCTGTCGGGGTTGGGAGGGGCGCCAGCGTCGGTCATCGGTCGATCCGCAATGGAATGTCTTTCGCCCGGCTTTTGCGGAAAGGAGCGCGCTGACGGGAAGCCCGCCGGCGCAATTCGCTCGGAAAAACAGGTAGGAGACTGACGAGCGACCCGATCCGGACCTCGTTAGGGCTGCTTCCTTCCGGACCTGACCCGGTTGGCGAGTGGCTCGTCCACCGCCAATCTCCCGGTCCCTATTTGGGGCCAAAAGGTCGGGAAAGCAAGCGGGTATCCGTAGGTCCCGCACACCCCGCTGGGCGGCCCCCGCCGGCCCATTTGGACGCGGAAGCCGGCTCAGTGTTGGCGAGCTGGAACCTACGTGATTCGCGCAAACCGCTTGCGATACTCGGCGGGCGTCACGCCGACGTGACGATTGAACGCGCGGCGCAGCGTATCGGCATCGGCGAATCCACAATGGAGCGCCACCTGCTTCGGGGCTTCATTGCCAAACTCGAGCAGCCGCCTCGCCGCATTGACGCGGGCTTCCTCGACCCAGGTCGCAGGCGTGACGCCCACCTCGGCGCGGAACAGCCGTGCAAAGTGCCTCGGGCTGAGCTCCATGCGCGTCGCCAGGCTCGCAACGCTGTGGTCGAGCCCGGGATTGGCGGCGACCCAGCGCTGCAGCTCCTGCAATGCGGCGCGGCCGGCGGGAACAGCCTCGCCCTTGCGGGTGAACTGCATCTGCCCACCCGGGCGCTTGAAGAACATCACGAGCTGGCTTGCGACTCTCATGGCCGTGTCGCGCCCGAGATCTTCCTCGACCAGTGCCAGCGCGAGGTCGAGCCCTGCGGTCACGCCGGCGGCCGTGCGGAGCTTGCCGTCGGTGACGTAGATGGCATCCTTGTCCACGGTGACCGACGGGAATTTGCTGGCCAGCATGTCTGCGACCGCCCAATGCGTCGTGACCCGCCTGCCATCAAGGAGACCGGCGGCGGCAAGGAAGAAGGCCCCGCTGCAAACCGAGCCGAATCTGCGGGTCCGCGAAGCCCGCCGCCGCAGCCAGTCGATCACGCTCCCGTCCGCCGGGACTTCGGCCGCGTTCGGGCATCCCGCCACCAGCAAGGTGTCGATCGGCTCCTGGAAGTCGCGGTCGACGATTCGGTCGGGCATCAGCTGGACGCCTGAGGAACTGCGGATCGGCCCTGGCTCCGCGCCCGCCACGAACAAGGCATAGGCGGGATAGCCGGCCTGCACGTTCGCCTCGGCGAACACATCGAGCGGCCCTGCGACATCGAGCAGCTGCACGCCTGGCAGCGCCACGATCACAACCGTCCTTGGTTTCGGCTTTGCACCCATGTCCGCCTCGATCCGGATTTGTCCGTTTTTGACGTATTACGTCGATTTAAGACAACGTAGCCCGGATTTACAGTGGACGCGATCCAAAATTTCAGGAGCTGCTCATGTCAGAAATCACCGAGGCCGCCGTCATTCCCGACAGCAAGCTGGCGCGCGCCATCACCGAATACGTCCGCGATACCGAAACGGACCTGCTCTTCAACCATTCCAGCCGCGTCTACCAGTTCGGCGCGATGGCCGGCGTCCGCCGTGGGCTGACGTTCGACCGCGAACTGCTCTACGCCGGCGCCATGTTTCACGACATCGGCCTGATGCCGGGCCATGGCAGCCAACACGAGCGGTTCGAGGTCGACGGCGCGCATGCCGCGCGCGATTTCCTGCGCAGCCACGGCATTTCGGAAGCCGACGCCTACACGGTGTGGACCGCGATCGCCCTGCACACCACGCCGGGCGTCCCCCAGCACATGCACCCCGTCGTCGCGCTGGTGACCGCGGGCGTCGAGATGGACGTGCTCGGGCTCACCTACGACGAATATTCCGACGCGGAGCGCGAGGCGGTCGTGAACGCCTTTCCGCGCACGCCGCACTTCAAGGAAGACATCATCCAGGCCTTCTACGACGGCATCAAGCATCGGCCCGATACGACGTTCGGCAACGTCAAGGCCGACGTCATCGCCGACAAGGAGCCGCATTTCCATCGCGGCAATTTCTGCAGCGTCATCCGCAACTCGCATTGGCACGGTTGACCGGCGTTCGCGCAAGGACAGTGCGATCTCGAAATCGACTGCTGTGGACCCATGCGAGCCTGAGATTTCGCACGCGGGCAGCAATAGCCAATGACCCCATATTCAGGAGCATCCCATGGCCGATGAGCCGAAACGTTTGACCCATGCGACGGGCGCGCCCGTCAGCGATAACCTCAACATCATGACCGCGGGCCGCCGCGGGCCCGCGCTGCTGCAAGACGTCTGGCTGATCGAGAAGCTAGCACATTTCGATCGCGAAGTGATCCCGGAGCGACGGATGCATGCCAAGGGTTCCGGCGCCTTCGGCACCTTCACCGTGACCAATGAGATCACCCGATACACCAAGGCGAAGATCTTCTCGGAAGTCGGCAAGCAGACGCCGATGTTCGCGCGGTTCTCGACCGTTGCCGGCGAGCGCGGCGCAGCCGACGCCGAACGCGACATCCGCGGCTTTGCGCTGAAGTTCTACACCGAGGAAGGCAATTGGGACATGGTGGGCAACAACACGCCCGTGTTCTTCTTCCGCGATCCCTTGCGCTTTCCCGACCTCAATCATGCGATCAAGCGCGATCCCCGAACCGGAATGCGCAGCGCCGACAACAATTGGGATTTCTGGACGTTGCTGCCGGAGGCTCTGCACCAGGTTACCATCGTGATGAGCGAGCGCGGCCTTCCCAGAAGCTTCAGGCACATGCATGGCTTTGGCAGCCATACCTACAGCTTCATCAATGCCGCCAATGAGCGGACCTGGGTGAAGTTTCACTTCCGGACGCAGCAGGGCATCGAAAACCTGACCGACGCCGAGGCCGAAGCCCTCATCGGCAAGGACCGCGAGACTCACCAGCGCGACCTGTTCGAGAGCATCGAATGCGGCGATTTCCCGCGCTGGACCATGTTCGTGCAGATCATGACCGACGATCAGGCCAAGGCGTTTGCCTTCAACCCGTTCGACCTGACCAAGATCTGGCCGAAGGCGGACTTCCCGCTGATCGAGGTCGGCTATTTCGAGCTGAACCGCAATCCGGAAAACGTCTTCGCCGAGGTCGAACAGGCCTCCTTCTCGCCGGCCCACGTCGTTCCGGGCATCGGCTTCTCGCCCGACAAGATGCTGCAGGCGAGGCTGTTCTCCTACGGGGACGCGGCGCGCTATCGCCTCGGCGTCAACCATCATCTGATCCCGGTCAACGCGCCGAAATGCCCGTATCACAGCTACCATCGCGATGGCGCAATGCGGACCGACGGCAATCTCGGGAGGACGCCGACCTATTTCCCGAACAGCCGTGGCGAGTGGACGGACCAGCCCGATCTCAACGAGCCGCCGCTCGAGATCGATGGTGCAGCCGCACATTGGGATCACCGCATCGACGACGATCACTATCGGCAGCCCGGCGACCTCTTTCGCAAGATGAACGCAGCCCAGCGGCAGGCCTTGTTCGACAACACGGCGCGCGCCGTCGGAGCGGCGGCCATCGCGATCCAGGAACGGCACATCGCCAATTGCACCAAGGCCGATCCCGCCTATGGCGCGGGCGTCCGCGACGCGCTGACGCGCCTCGCGACCGTTCGTGCCAAGGGAACGGAAAAGGCCGCGGAATAGGGTCGGTCGATCCGCACCGACCTCTCGCCGTCTTCGGCGAACGGCGCCGACAGGGCGCCGTTCGCATTTTTAAAGCGAACCGCCGAAACCTCTCAATTTTCTCGCGAAAATAGCTCGAGCCGACGCGCTCGCCGGGCCTTCCCTCGCGCATCGTCGCGAAGTGCAGATGCGGACGTTCGCCTCGGAAAGCGTCATGGCCGATGGGCTCCCTGCCTATCTTCGAGGCCCCGCACATCCCTGAGGCAATCGAGTCTTGACAGGGCCCGCCCGGCAGCGCCTTTCTATGAAATCCTGCCGGAACCGAAACAAAGGGTGCGCGAAAATCCGATCCTGAGCATTTTTCAGCCGGCTGACGCCGATTGATGGGCGAATTTTTCGCGCGAGATCAACCACTCACCTTCATCCAACCAGAAAAGCGATTCCTCAAAATGGTTACACGTCGTGATGTCGCATCGATTGTCGGACTTGGCGCGATGGCTGCAGCCACGCTGGCCTCACCGGCCGTGGCGCAGACCGCAGCGGATTCCAACGAATCGACCTTTGCCCGCATTCGCCGCACCAAGAAGATGCGGATCGGCGCGGTCGGCGGCGGCGCGCCCTATTACATGAAGGACCTCGCCAGCGGCCAGTGGAAGGGCTTCTACATCGACATCGCCAAGGCGCTCGCCGACGACATGGAGGCCGAGCTCGAGATCACCGAGACCACCTGGGGCAATTCGGTGCTCGATCTGCAGTCCAACAAGATCGACATCTTCTTCGGCCTCAACCCGACCCCGAAGCGCGCGCTGGTGGTCGACTTCTCGGTGCCGGTCTTCAACAACGCCTTCGGCATCCTCTGCAAGAAGGACTTCAAGCCGAAGAGCTGGGCCGAGCTGAACTCGCCCGACGTCAAGATCGCCGTCGACCAGGGCTCGTCGCACGACCAGGTCGTCAGCCGCCTGACGCCGAAGGCGCAGATCTCGCGACTGAAGACCGCCGACGATGCCACCGCCGCGCTGCAAACCGGCCGCGTCGACGCGCAGTGCCTGATCACCATGCTGTCGCTGACCGTGTTGAAGAAGAATCCCTCGCTCGGCCAGTTCGTGCTGCCGACGCCGATCTTCGCCACCACGTCGAACGCCGGCTTCCGCCGCGAGAACGACAAGACCTTCCGCGACTACGTCAACACCTGGATCGACTTCAACAAGGGCCTCGGCTTCATCCGCAACGCGATCATCACCAACATGGAGCTGGTGGGCGTGACCGAAGCGGACATTCCGCCGGGCGTTTCGCTGTAGGTGATGAGCGCCTGAAGTATCCACACCGTCATGGCCGGGCTTGTCCCGGCCATCCACGCCTGACTCGCGGCACCAAGAACGTGGATGCCCGGGACATAGGCGAGCGGAAGCGACGCCGTCCTTCGGACGGCTACGCCCGGGCATGACGACAAGTTTCTGAACTGACATCGGGTAAAAGTAACGCACGCATGTATCAGTGGGACTTCGGCATCCTCTGGAGCTATCGCTGGCTCTTTCTCAACGGGCTCGGCGTCACCGTCGGCTTCACCGTGGTCATCGTCGTGCTCGGTCTCGTCTTCGGCCTGTTCGGCGCGTTCGGCAGCCTGTCGCGCTTCAAGGCGGTGCGTCTCCTCGCCCTCACCTTCATCGAGGCGTTCCGCTGCACGCCGATCCTGGTGCAGCTGATCTGGTTCTATTACGCGCTGCCGATCCTGGCCGGCGTCGAGATGACGCCGATCACGGCCTCGGCGCTCGCACTCTCGCTCTATGGCGGCTCGTTCTATTCCGAGATCATCCGCGGCGGCATCATCTCGATCGACAAAGGCCAGTCGGAAGCCGGCGCCGCGCTCGGCATGACGCCGGGACAGAGCATGCGGCGCATCGTGCTTCCGCAAGCGATCAAGCGCATGATCCCGGCGCTGATGAACCAGTCGATCATCCAGTTCAAGAACACCTCGCTGGTTTCGGTGCTCGCCGTGCCCGACCTCGTCTACCAGAGCCAGGTCGCCGCCCATGACAGCTACCGGCCGCTCGAGACCTACACCGCGGTCGCGGTCGCCTATGCGGCGATCCTGATTCCCTTGACCATCATCGTCCGCCGCGGCGAGAAGCGACTGGCGGTCAGCGAATGAGCGAGCCATCCAGGAACACTTCGAAGATCGAGATCCGCAGCCTTCGCAAGAGCTTTGGCAGCAACGAGGTTCTGAAGAACATCAGCCTCGACGTGGCCAAGGGGGGCGTGGTGGCGCTGATCGGCCCATCCGGCTCCGGCAAGTCGACACTGCTCCGCTGCATCAATCTGCTGGTCGTGCCCGACGGCGGCAGCGTCCGCGTCGGCGACACAAGCTTCCAATTCGGCGAAGGCGCCAAGCTTCCGGACGTGAAGACACTCGCCAAATTCCGCACCACCACCGGCATGGTGTTCCAGCATTTCAATTTGTTCCCGCACATGACGACGCTTCAGAACGTCATGGAGGGGCCCGTCACGGTGCGCCGCATGGCCAGGGCGGACGCCGAGAAGCTCGCGCGCGCGCAGCTTGCCAAGGTGGGCCTTGCGGAGAAGGCCGACCAATATCCGGCGACGCTGTCCGGCGGGCAGAAGCAGCGCGTCGCGATCGCACGTGCGCTCGCGATGGAGCCGGACGTGATGCTGTTCGACGAGGCCACCTCGGCGCTCGATCCCGAGCTCGTCGGCGAGGTGCTCGCCGTCATGCAGCGGCTGGCCTCGGAAGGCATGACCATGGTGATCGTGACCCATGAGATCGCCTTCGCCCGCGAGGTCGCCGACCGCCTCATCTTCATGCGCGACGGCGTCGTGGTCGAGGAAGGTCCGGCGCGGCAGGTGATCGACAATCCGCAGGAAGCCGCGACGCGCGCCTTCCTCAGCCATTTCCACCGCACCGGCGCGTTGCCGCCGGCCAACGTAGCACCGTGATGCCTGATATCGATCGCGCCTATCTCGTTACCGGTGCCGCCAGCGGCATCGGCCGCGCCACCGCAAAACTGCTCGCGGCCCCCGGCACCGCGCTGCTGCTCCACACCCGCTCGAACGCGGAAGGTCTCGATGCCGCCGCGGCCGAAGCCGAAGCGAAAGGCGCCGCCGTCGCAAAATGCCTCGGCGATCTCGCCGAGGAAGCAGCCGTTACCGACGCCGTCGCCGCCGCGCAACGCGTTTTCGGACGGCTCGACGGATTGATCCTGGTCGGCGGTCATGCCCGCCGCGGCAGCGCGATCGGCACGCCGGCGGATCAGTTCCGGCAGGCGATGGACGAATCGGCGCTGGCGTTCACGCGGCTGGTCGACGCCGCGCTGCCGCTGCTGCGTGCCGGGCGCGATACGCGGATCGTGGCGGTGTCCTCTTTCGTCGCGCATGCGATCCGGCCGGAATTCGCACCCTTTGCCGCAACGGCGGCAAGCCGCTCCGCGCTCGAAGCGCTGGTGCGTCTCACCGCGATCGAGCTCGCAAAAGACGGCATCACCGTCAATGCTGTGTCACCCGGCCTCATCATCAAGGACAAGCCGAGCGAGAGCCGGCTCTCGCCCGAGCAGATCGCCACCACCGAGGCGCTGATCCCGATGCGCCGCCGCGGGCGGCCGGAAGAAGTGGCCGAGATCATCGCCTTCCTGGCATCACCGAAGGCGTCCTACGTCACCGGCCAGGTCTGGCACGTCAATGGAGGCCTGACATGACCGAAGCAACCGTCGAACGCATCAGGCTGTTCCTGATCGAGAGCCCGATCAAGATGGCGCGCCTCCAAGGCGTCGGCAACGTCAAGGGCACGGTGAAGCGCGTGCTGATCGAGCTCACCGCGAGCGACGGCGTGATCGGCTGGGGCGAGGCGGCACCGTGGGAAGTGTTCACGGGGACGCCGGAAGCGGCCTTCTCCGCGCTCGACATCTATCTGCGGCCGATCGTGCTCGGCAAACCCGTGCGCCGCATCCGCGCGCTGATGACCGAGCTCGACCGCGCGCTGGTCGGTCATGCCGAGGCCAAGGTCGCGATCGAGATGGCGCTGCTCGACATCGTCGGCAAGTCGTCGGGATTGTCGGTCGCCGACCTGCTCGGCGGCCGCGTGCGCGACACGATTCCCCTCTCCTTCTCCATCGCCGATCCCGATTTCGCCGCCGATCTCGAACGCATGCGAAAAATGGTTCCGGACGGCAACGTCATCTACAAGGTCAAGACCGGCGTGAAGCCGCATCGCGAGGATCTCGATCATCTCGAAGCGATCCGCAAGGAATTCGGCGACAAGGTCGATCTGCGCGTCGATTACAACCAGGCGCTGGCGCCGTTCGGCGCGATCAAGATTTTGCGCGACATCGAGGAATTCGCACCGACCTTCATCGAGCAGCCGGTGCCGCGCAAATATCTCGACGTGATGGCGCAGCTCACCGCGGCGCTGGAAACACCCGTTCTCGCCGACGAAAGCTGCTTCGACCGCCGCGACATGATGGAGGTGGTGCGCCGCGAAGCCGCCGATGCCGTCTCGATCAAGCTGATGAAAGCCGGCGGCCTGTTCGAGGCGCAGGCGATCATGGCGATCGCCGACATCGCCGGCCTGCCCGGCTATGGCGGCACGCTGTGGGAGGGCGGCATCGGGCTTGCCGCCGGGACGCAGCTGATCGCGGCAACGCCGGGCATCTCGCTCGGCTGCGAATTCTACATGCCGCATCACGTGCTGACCGAGGACGTGCTGGAAGAGCGCGTTGCCAACCGCGCCGGCCATGTCGTGGTGCCCGACGGCCCGGGCCTCGGGATCCGCGTCAGCGAGGCCTCCGTCCGCGCCAATGCGCGGGTGCTTGCGGAGGCGTGAGTTCGTCATTCCGGGGCGCGCGTAGCGCGAGCCCGGAATCCATAACCACAGGGAGGGGTTGTCGCGCGAGCTGGTCACCACGCATCTTCGCCAAACTTCTCTCTGTGGTTATGGGTCCCGGGCTCGCGCTTTGCGCGCCCCGGGACGACAGCGGAGCATGCCGCCCCCGCGGTCCCTAACCTTCCCCTAGCTAACTCCGTATCGTATGGTCCGGCCAAACAAGCCCGCCCCCATCGGGCCATCCGGAAACGCATATGTCTGAACCCGCCTGGTCGCTGCACTCCCGCCTGAAAGAGGACACCATCGACATCGGCGACCTGCCGCTCTCGAAGGTCCTGGTCATCAAGGACGCGCATTATCCCTGGCTGCTGCTGGTGCCGCGGCGACCCGATGCGGTCGAGATCATCGATCTCGACGAGGTGGAGCAGGCGCAACTCATGACGGAGATCTCCCGCGTCTCGCGCGCGCTGAAAGAGATCACCAAATGCGACAAGCTCAATGTCGCCGCGCTCGGCAACCTCGTGCCGCAGCTTCACGTCCACATCATCGCACGCCGGACCAGCGACGCTGCATGGCCGCGGCCGGTCTGGGGCGTGATGAAGCCCTTGGCGCATGACGCCACCGAGGTGCAGACTTTCATCAGCGCGCTTCGCCGCAAGATCTGGTTGGGTTGAGAACAAGAAATGTCAGCATTCGACTCGTTTCCGCTGGGACAGCCGGCCTTCGTCACCAACGTCCTCGATCGCGCCGCGCATCTGCGCCGCGACGACGAAAAGCTGTTCGCGATGGAGCAGAAGCCATTGTCGCGCGCCTATGTCGTCTACCGCGACTCGCTGCTGGTGAAGCGCGAGGGCGACAAGGCGCGCGCGCTGCTGGGAGTAGACGAGGCGCTGAAATGCGGCGCCAACCCCGGCACGATCTTCTTAGGCCTGCGCGACGGCGCCGCGGTGTTCGGCATGGGGATGTCGCAGGCGGCGGCCGAGAAGCTGATCGGCCGCGAGGACTACACCGTCACCGAGCTGCGCGGCATGGCGATGCAGGGCGCGATTCCGCCCGGCGAGCTCTCGGCGATCGCGATGGCGAAGTCGATGGTGAGCTGGCATCAGCGCCACGGCTATTGCGCCAATTGCGGCACGCGGAGCGCGATGAAGGAAGGCGGCTGGAAGCGCGAGTGCCCTGCTTGCAAGGCCGAGCACTTTCCGCGCACCGATCCCGTCGTGATCATGCTGGTCGCCTCCGGCGAGAAGTGCCTGCTCGGCCGCCAGAAGCAGTTCCCGCCGGGGATGTATTCCTGTCTCGCCGGCTTCGTCGAGGCCGCCGAGACCATCGAGGACGCGGTACGCCGGGAAATCCTCGAAGAATCCGGAATCCGCTGCACCGACGTGCAGTATTACATGACGCAGCCCTGGCCCTATCCATCGTCGCTGATGATCGGCTGCAGCGCGCGGGCGCTCAACGAGGACGTCGTCGTCGATCATTCCGAGCTGGAGGACGCGCGCTGGTTCACCCGCGAGGAGGCCGCGCTGATGCTGACGCGGACGCATCCGGACGGGCTCGCCGGCCCGCATCCGTTCGCGATCGCCCACCACCTGCTCGGCCGCTGGGTGCACGACAAGACCGGCGCGTAAGCTGGGGCCGCCGGTGGCCATATCAGGGACCGCGCCGCACATCCTTTGCATCGGCATTCCCGTGCGCGACCTCACCTTTCGCGTCGAGGCCGTGCCCGCGCGCGGCAGCAAGGCCAACGCCACGCATCTCGCCGAGATCTGCGGCGGCAACGCGCTCAATGCTGCGATCGCCATCGCGCGGCTCGGTGGCCGGGTCTCCTTCGCAGGACCGATGGGCGATGCACGGGAAGCGTCGAGCGGCTTCATTCTCGAACAGATGGCCAGTGAAGGCATCGACACGACGCACGTGGTGCGCGTGCCCGGCCTGACCACGCCGGTCTCCGCGATCCTGATCGAGCCCTCGGGCGAGCGGACGCTGACGATCTATCGCGATCCCGGCCTGTGGAGCGTGAAGCTGCCGGACGGTGACGCGCTGCTCGCCGATTGCCGGGCGGTCCTCGTCGAGAGCCGCTGCGGCGCCCTTTGTATCGATCTCTGCGCCGAGGCGCGACGGCGCGGCATTCCTGTCATCGTCGGCGTCGATCGCGCGATGTCGTTGCAGGACGGCCTGCTCACGGCCGCCTCGCACGTGCTGTTCGCCAGCGACCAGGTGCAGGAGACGGCCGGTGTCGCCGATGACGGCGAGGCATTGAAGCGCCTGGCAGGGCTGACGCCGGCCCTTCTCGCCGCCACGCGCGGCCCGCGCGGCACGATCTGGCTGAACGAGGCGGGCAAGCTGGAGGAGACCCCGGCCTTCCCGGTTCAGGCGGTCGATACGCTCGGGGCCGGCGACGTTTTCCATGGCGCCTTCACGCTTGGCCTCGCCGAGGGCGCGGAGGTGCGGGAGGCGCTGCGATTCGCCGCGACCGCCGCAGCGCTGAAATGCACCCGCCACGGTGGCGGCATGGCCGCCCCACAACGCGTTGAAGTTGAAGAGCTTTTACGAGGCAGGCTCTAGAGAAGTTCCACTGTTACGCCGAGATTATAGGCTTGCCGTGGAAAGATTTTCTCTATATCAGGGAAATCAGCCCCTGAAATGGAACAAAGTTCTTCAAATGACTGACCTCGCCGTGCAACTCCCCGAGACCAGCCGCCGCCTCGATGCCATCGACCGCAAGATTCTGATGGTGCTCCAGGAGGATGCGTCCCTCTCCGTCGCCGAGATCGGCGACCGCGTCGGGCTGTCCTCGACCCCCTGCTGGAAGCGCATCCAGCGCCTCGAGGCCGACGGCGTGATCCTGAAGCGCGTCGCCCTGGTCGACCAGAACAAGATCGGGCTCGGCATCTCCGTATTCGTGTCAGTCGAGAGCGCCGACCATTCGGACGCCTGGCTGAAGAAGTTCGCCGAGGCCGTGAGTGCCATGCCCGAGGTGATGGAATTTTACCGCATGGCCGGCGACGTCGACTACATGCTGCGCGTCGTGGTCGCCGACATGCAGGCCTATGACGTGTTCTACAAGAAGCTGATCAGCGCCGTGCCGCTGAAGAACGTCACCTCGCGCTTCGCGATGGAGAAGATCAAGTCGGTCACCGCGCTGCCGATCCCGGCGGTGGTGGCGGCTTAGAGGCTTAGTTCTCAGGTCTCACCACAAGGAAGCTGTCATCGCCCGGCCTTGACCGGGCGATCCAGTATTCCAGAGGCGGCGATTGGATACGGAGAAGCTGCGGCGTACTGGATGCCCCGGTCAAGCCGGGGCATGACAGCGGAGATTTGCGGCGCGGGTTGTGCTCCCTGATGCCCCTCAAATCGTCTGATTGTACGCGCCGACTTCGGGATGCGTGCGGAGCACGCTGTTCACCATCTCGAACATGTCGTGCATGCGCTGCTCGGAGACCGGGCTCTCGACCACGACGACGAGCTCGGGCTTGTTGGAGGACGCGCGCACCAGGCCCCAGCTGCCGTCCTCGACCGTGACGCGTACGCCGTTGACGGTGACGAGATCGCGGATCGCCTGGCCGCCGATCTTGGCGCCCTTGGCCTGCAAGCCTTCAAAATGCTTCACCACCTGGTCGATGACGCCGTATTTGGTCTCGTCGGCGCAATGCGGTGACATGGTCGGCGACGACCAGGTTTTCGGCAGCGCGTTCTTCAGATCGGCCATCGACTTGCCCGGCGCGCGGTCGAGCATGTCGCAGATCGCGAGTGCCGACACCAGGCCGTCGTCGTAGCCGCGTCCATACGGCTTGTTGAAGAAGAAGTGGCCGGACTTCTCGAAGCCCGCGAGCGCACCCGTCTCGTGGGTGCGGCGCTTCATGTAGGAATGGCCGGTCTTCCAATAGGCGACCTTGGCGCCCTGCTTCTGCAGCACGGGATCGGTGACAAACAGACCGGTCGACTTCACGTCGACGATGAAATGCGCATCCTTGTGGATCGCCGACATGTCGCGGGCGAGCATCACGCCGACCTTGTCGGCAAAGATTTCCTCGCCGGTGTTGTCGACGACGCCGCAGCGATCGCCGTCACCGTCGAAGCCGAGACCGACATCGGCCTTGTGATGCAGCACCGCGTCGCGGATCGCGTGCAGCATTTCCATGTCTTCCGGATTCGGATTGTATTTCGGGAAGGTGTGGTCGAGCTCGGTGTCGAGCGGGATCACCTCGCAGCCGATCGCCTCCAGCACCTGCGGCGCGAACGCGCCGGCAGTGCCGTTGCCGCAGGCGGCGACGACCTTGAGCTTGCGGGTCAGCTTCGGACGGCCGGTGAGATCGGCGATATAGCGCGCCGGATAATTCTCGTGGAACTGGTAGGAGCCGCCGGCCTTGTTCTTGAATTCGGCGTTGAGCACGATCTCCTTCAGCCGCGTCATCTCGTCGGGGCCGAAGGTCAGCGGGCGGTTGGCGCCCATCTTCACGCCGGTCCAGCCGTTGTCGTTGTGCGAGGCCGTGACCATGGCGCAGCAGGGCACGTCGAGATCGAACTGCGCGAAATAGGCCATCGGCGTCACCGCGAGCCCGATATCGTGCACCTTGCAGCCCGCAGCCATCAGGCCGGAAATCAGCGCATATTTGATCGAGGCCGAATAGCCGCGGAAATCATGGCCGGTGACGATCTCCTGCTTGACGCCGAGCTCCGCAATCAGCGCGCCCAGCCCCATGCCGAGCGCCTGGATTCCCATCAGGTTGATTTCCTTCTGGAACAACCAGCGCGCGTCGTATTCGCGAAAACCCGTGGCCTTCACCATCGGCTCGGATTCGAAGGCATAGGTGTTGGGCAACAAGACGGATTTCGGCTTGGGGAACATTGAGACGGTCTCGTGAAAATGGCGGGAATTGATGCAGCCTTAGCGAATGCCGGGCCGCAGCGGAAGGCGGGAATGGCAGCTTATGGCTTATAATTGCGGCAGTTTGGTAACGGGAAAACGCGGCCCGGCGCGAGACTTCCGCCAATGCCGTCCTGAAAAAATCCGTGCGAACGACCGTTCGTCGGCGCGGTGAGCGCCTTTGAGGCGGCTTACTGCTCCAGCACCATCTGGCCGTTGGCGTATTCGAAGCGCTTGAGGCGGGACAGGAAGGAGAGGCCGAGCAGGTTCTCCGACAGAGCCTCGTCCGGCAGCACCATGGCGTCGACGTCGCGCACGACGAGGCCGCCGACCTCGAGCATGGCGATGCGCGTGCGCGCCGCCTTGATGGTGCCGTTGGCGGTCGAGACGGTGGCGTTGTACTCGCCGCGCGAGGGACGGAGGCCAAAGCGGGCGGCCGAGCTCTCGTTCAGCGCGACCACGGAGGCGCCGGTGTCGATCATGAAGCCGATCCGTTGGCCGTCGATGCGGCCTTCGGCCTGAAAATGGCCACGGCCATCGCGGGAGATGGCGAGGCTGCGCCCACCGGCCGGCGCCGTCGCAGCAACCGTGATCGTCGTGCGCGGCGCTGACGTCGCGGAGGCGGAACTCATCCTGTCCGCCATCTGCGCCATGAACGTGCCGAGGCCGATCATGATGGCCGCGAGGATCATTATGTTACGCATCACACCACTTCCGAGCCGGAAAGCTCGATTTCACCACGCGACACGTCTGGCCGCGAGCGACGCTGCGGTCAGAGCGCCGCTATTTTGACGAAAAGGATGAGCGGAGGGTTAATGGCGCAGTGTCGCCAGTACGACAGATCCTCATCCTGAGGAGCCCGCCAACGGCGGGCGTCTCGAAGGATGGCCGCGGGCGAAAGTTGGGCCTGCATGGTTCGAGACGCGCGTTCCGCGCTCCTCACCATGAGGGTCTACTTGCGGTTCACGTCCCGCGCGGCTTGACCCGCCGGGTCGGCAGCGCGCTCGCCGGATCCTCCGGCCAGGGATGGCGCGGGTAGCGGCCGCGCAGGTCGGAGCGTACCGCGGCGTAGCTGCCGCGCCAGAAACCGGGGAGGTCGCGCGTCACCTGCACAGGGCGCTGCGCCGGCGACAGCAATTCCAGCACCAGCGGCACCTTGCCGGCGGCGATCGACGGATGGGTGTTGAGCCCGAACAATTCCTGGAGCCGCACCGCGATAGTCGGCCCCTGCTCGGCCTCGTAGTCGATCGCGAGCACGCTGCCGGTCGGCGCCTCGAAATGCGTCGGCGCCTCGCGATCGAGCCTTGCGCGCATCTCCCAGGGCAGCAGCGCCATCAGCGCGTCGGACAGATCGCCGGCCGAGATGTCTTTGAGTGCGATCTTGTCGTAGAGCGCCGGCACCAGCCAGTCGTCGCGCCGCGCGATCAGTCCGTCGTCGGACAAATCGGGCCAGCTGTCGCCCTCGGCCTTGCGCAGAAACATCACGCGGTCGCGCCACTGCTTTGCGGCCTTCGACCAGGGCAACCGGTCGAGACCTGCGGCAATCAGCCCATCTGCTAAGATGCGCGCGGTGTCCTCCGAAGGCGACACCGCGAGTGTTGCCTCCGACAGTGTGATCGCATGCAGCGCGCGCTTGCGCCGCGCGCGCAGCGCCATCGCGCCACGATCGAAGGAGATCTCGTCGACGGTCTCGATATGCTCGGCGAAATGCCGCTCGATGTCGTCCTCGCCGATCGGCGCTGCCAGCAGAACGCGGCCGCTCGCCGCCGTGCCCGTCATCTCGCCGATCGCGATGTAGGGCGCGCGGGCGAGCGACGAGGTCTGCTCCACCGCGGCGCCGCGACCATTGGCGAGCACGAAGGTGCCATTGCCGCGGTTGCGCGCGACACGGTCCGGGAAGGCGTAGGCGAGCATCAGGCCGGTCGAGAGATCGTCCTGTCCGGTTGCGGCCTTCTCCGACGCCGCCACCTGCGAAGCCCAGCGCCGCGCGAGATCGCGCGCGCTCGCGGCGCGCGGCGAGCGATCGCGGCGGAACTGGTCGCGCCGGTACTCGAGATCGACGCTGTCGCCGCCGAGCCCGCGCTCGGTGATGATGGCCGCGATCTCGGCGGCGGCTTCGCCGCTGCCCACGCGATGCGAATCCACGATCATGCGCGCCAGCCGCGGCGGCAGCGCCAGCGCGCGCAGGCTTTTGCCTTCGGCGGTGATGCGGCCGTCGCCATCAAGCGCGTTGAGCTCGGAGAGAAGGCTTTTCGCCTCTTTCCAGGCGGGCAGCGGCGGCGGATCGAGGAATGACAACGCCGAAGGATCGGCGACGCCCCATTGCGCGAGGTCGAGCACCAGCGAGGAGAGGTCGGCGCTGAGGATTTCCGGCTGGGTGTAGGGCGCAAGCGAGGCCGTCTGCGGCTCATCCCAGAGCCGGTAGCAGACGCCGGGCTCGGTGCGGCCGGCGCGGCCGCGGCGCTGGTCCACCGCCGCACGCGCAGCGCGCACGGTCTCGAGCCGGGTCAGCCCGATGTCGGGCTCGTAGCGCGGCACGCGGGCGAGACCGGAATCGACCACGATGCGCACGCCCTCGATGGTGAGCGAGGTCTCCGCGATCGAGGTCGCCAGCACCACCTTGCGCGTGCCCTTCGGCGCGGGCGCGATCGCGCGGTCCTGCACGGCAGCGTCGAGCGCGCCGAACAACGGCACGATCTCGATGCTGGCATCCTGGACGCGCTCGCTGAGGAAATTCTGGGTGCGGCGGATTTCGGCGGCGCCGGGCAGGAACGCCAGCACCGAACCGCTGTCGGCGCGCAGCGCGGACGCGATCGCATCCGCCATCTGCCGCTCGACCGGCGCATCCGCCTTGCGGCCGAGATAGCGCGTCTCGACCGGAAAGGCGCGGCCCTCGCTCTCGACAACGGGCGCTTCCCCGAGCAGCTTTGCCACGCGCGCGCCGTCGAGCGTTGCCGACATCACGAGGATGCGCAGATCCTCGCGCAGGCCGGTTTGCGCGTCGCGCGCCAGCGCGAGGCCCATGTCGGCATCGAGCGAGCGCTCGTGGAATTCGTCGAACAGGACGGCCGCGATGCCGGAGAGCTCGGGATCGTCGAGGATCTGGCGGGTGAAGATCCCCTCGGTCACCACCTCGATGCGCGTCGCGCGCGAGATCTTCGAGCCGAAGCGGACGCGGTAGCCGACGGTTTCGCCGGCGCGCTCGCCAAGCGACTTGGCCATGCGCTCGGCACTCGCCCGGGCAGCGATACGCCGCGGCTCCAGCACGATGATCTTCTTGCCCGCGGCCCAGGGCGCATCCAGCAGCGCCAGCGGCACCCGCGTGGTCTTGCCTGCGCCGGGCGGCGCCACCAGCACAGCGGCGTTATGCACCTCCAGCGTGCGCGAGAGGTCGTCGAGCACGGCGTCGATCGGGAGGGGCGTGTCGAAGCTGCGGGGCAAGGCCTATCCATTCGTCATGCCCGGCCTTGTGCCGGGCATCCACGTCTTCGACTAGAAACAGACGTGGATGGCCGGGACAAGCCCGGCCATGACGAAATCGTTGCGGCAGTGGACCGTCAGCCCTGCACCGGCGGACGGCCGATGCTCTCGTAGGTGAAGCCGGCGGCTTCCATGTCTTCGGGACGGTAGACGTTGCGGAGATCGACGACGACGGGCTGCGTCATGGTCGCCTTCAGCCGGCCGAGATCGAGCGCGCGGAACTGCACCCATTCGGTGACGATGACGAGCGCATCGGCGCCTTGCGCGCAGGAATAGGCGTCCTCGCAATAGGTGATGTTCGGCAGCTCGCCCTTGGCCTGCTCCATGCCGACGGGATCGAAAGCCTTGACCGTCGCGCCCATGTCGATCAGGCCGGTGACGAGCGGAATCGACGGCGCATCGCGCATGTCGTCGGTGTCGGGCTTGAAGGTGAGGCCGAGCACGGCGATGGTCTTGCCGCGCAAGCTACCGCCGAGCGCCTGGCTGACCTTGCGCGCCATCGCGCGCTTGCGGTTCTCGTTGACGGCCAGCACGGCTTCGACGATGCGCAGGCTCACGTCATAGTCCTGCGCGATCTTGATCAGCGCCTTGGTGTCCTTCGGGAAGCAGGAGCCGCCGAAGCCGGGCCCCGCATGCAGGAACTTGGTGCCGATGCGGTTGTCGAGGCCGATGCCGCGCGCGACTTCCTGCACGTCGGCGCCGACCTTTTCCGAGAGATCGGCGATCTCGTTGATGAAGGTGATCTTGGTCGCGAGGAACGCGTTCGCGGCGTATTTGATCATCTCGGCGGTGCGGCGCGCCGTGAACATCAGCGGGGCCTGGTTCAGCGACAGCGGGCGATAGACGTCGCCCATCACCTTGCGGCCGCGCTCGTCGGAGGTGCCGACGACGACGCGATCGGGATACTTGAAGTCGCGGATCGCCGCGCCCTCGCGCAGGAATTCGGGGTTGGAGGCGACGACGACGTCCGCCGCAGGGTTGGTCTCGCGGATGATGCGCTCGACCTCGTCGCCGGTGCCGACCGGGACGGTCGACTTGGTCACGACGACGGTGAAGCCCGACAGCGACTGCGCGATCTCGCGCGCGGCGGCGTAGACATAGGACAGATCGGCGTGACCGTCGCCGCGGCGCGAGGGCGTGCCGACCGCGATGAAGACGGCATCGGCGTCCGCGACCGGCTTCGACAAATCGGTGGTGAAGTCGAGCCGCTTGGCCTTCACATTGGTCGCGACCAGTTCGTCGAGGCCGGGCTCGTAGATCGGAATCTCGCCGCGATGAAGCGCCGCGATCTTCTTCTCGTCCTTGTCGACGCAGGTGACGTCGTGACCGAAATCCGCAAAGCAGGCTCCGGACACCAGTCCCACATAGCCCGTTCCGATCATCGCGATTCGCATGAAAAACCCTGTTCCAGCTTGGTTAACGAAACCCCAACTCGAGCGGTTTAGCATTTTCCTGAGGGGAGAGAACAGCCCGGATGCAAAAACCGGCACGCGAATTGTACCGGTAAAGAAACCTTAAACCGCAAGGCTTCACACTGCGCCACGTCCGCACAGAGCCGGGCGGACCGCGCCTCGAAACGGGACACCATGGCACTATCAGGCACAATCGCCGCGAGCGGGCTTTCCAAGGCCCCCTCGCCCGCACGTGTCGACTGGGTCGACTATGCCAAGGGCATCTGCATCGTCATGGTCGTGATGATGCACTCGGTGCTGGGGGTGGAGATCGCGGCCGGCCAGACCGGTTTCATGCATGTCGCCGTGGCCTTCGCAAAGCCGTTCCGGATGCCGGACTTCTTCCTGATTTCGGGCCTGTTCCTGCCCTTGGTGATCGATCGGGACTGGCGAACCTATCTCGACCGCAAGGTGGTGCATTTCGCCTATTTCTATGTCGTCTGGGTGACAATCCAGTTCGGCTTCAAGGCACCGGCATTCGCGGCGGAGACGAGCTGGCGCGAGGCCGGCCTGCTGTATCTGGAATCCTTCGTCGAACCGTTCGGCACGCTCTGGTTCATCTACCTGCTGCCGATCTTCTTCGTGGTCACAAAATTGACACGGCGAGTCCCGCCGCTGGCGATCTGGCTCATCGCTGCCGCGCTGGAGACGGCGCGCATCTCGACCGGCTGGACCGCGATCGACGAATTCTGCGCGCGCTTCGTCTATTTCTATTCGGGATATCTGTTCGCGCCTTACGTGTTCGCGCTGTCCGATCGCGCGCGCAACCATCCCGCACTCGCGCTGGCGGCGCTTGCGACCTGGGCGCTGGTCAATGCGGGCCTCGTCGCGCTCGGCGCCAGCGAATGGAAGATCGTCTCGCTCGCGCTCGGCTTCGCCGGCGCCTGCGCCATCATCACGATGGGCACGCTGCTCGCGCGCGCACAGTGGTTGAACTTCTTCCGCTTCTGCGGCGAGCATTCGATCGTGATCTACCTCGCCTTCTTCCTGCCGATGGCGGCGACACGAACGCTGCTGCTGCGCGCCGGCATCATTGCCGACATCGGCACGGTGTCGCTGATCGTCACCATCGTCGGCGTGATCGGATCGCTCGCGATCTGGTACGTCGCATTGCGGCTCAATGCCCGCTTCCTGTTCGAACGGCCGCAGACGTTCTGGATCGCGCCGAAGAAGGCGGGGCCAGTGTTGCAGGCGGCGGAGTAGCCGCCCTCTCGGTGTCGTCGCCCGGCTCGACCGGGCGACCCAGTACGCCGAGACGCCAGTGATCGAGCCGAGAAGCCGCGGCGTACTGGTTTCCCCGCCTTCGCGGGGAATGACAGCGGGGATGTGGGGAACGACAGTGGGGATAGCGGCACCAGCGGCCCAAAAATCCCCCGCTCAAGGCTGTCAAAGCCCGCAAAAATTCATACATTGCGGCCATGCCCAAAAGCTCCCCAACGACATCCCCGAAGACCGCCGCCAAAGCCGACACCAAACCCGCTGCTGACAAGCCTGCTGCCAAACCGGTCGCGGCGAAGGTGGCCGGCAAGGGCGACCACATCTTCCTGGTCGACGGTTCCGGCTACATCTTCCGCGCCTATCACGCGCTGCCGCCACTGAACCGCAAGTCCGATGGCTTGCAGGTCAACGCCGTGCTCGGTTTCTGCAACATGCTGTGGAAGCTGTTGCGCGACATGCCCGCGGACAACCGCCCGACGCATCTGGCGATCGTGTTCGACAAGTCGGAAGTCACCTTCCGCAACAAGATCTATCCCGAGTACAAGGCGCACCGGCCGCCCGCGCCCGATGATCTGATCCCGCAATTCGCGCTGATCCGCGAAGCCGTGCGCGCCTTCGATTTGCCCTGCCTGGAACAGAGCGGATTCGAGGCCGACGATTTGATCGCGACCTATGCGCGACAGGCCAGCGACCGCGGCGCCCACACGACCATCGTGTCCTCCGACAAGGATCTGATGCAGCTCGTGAACGACAAGATCATGATGTACGACACCATGAAGGACCGCCGTATCGGAATCCCCGAGGTGATCGAGAAGTTCGGCGTGCCGCCGGAGAAAGTTGTCGAAGTGCAGGCGCTGGCCGGCGATTCCACCGACAACGTGCCCGGTGTGCCCGGCATCGGCATCAAGACCGCGGCGCAGCTGATCGTCGAATATGGCGATCTCGAGCAGCTTCTGTTCCGCGCCACCGAGATCAAGCAGCCGAAGCGGCGCGAGGCGCTGATCGAGAATGCCGAGAAGGCGCGGATTTCGCGCCAGCTGGTGCTGCTCGACGACAAGGTCGAACTCGAGGTGCCGCTGGACGATCTCGCAGTGCACGAGCCCGACGCGCGCAAGCTGATTGCCTTCCTGAAGGCGATGGAATTCACCACGCTGACACGCCGCGTCGCCGACTATTCGCAGATCGATCCCGCCAATGTCGATGCCGATGCGTCGAACAGCAGCGGCGCCAGGGCCGGCGGCGACGCCGCCAAGGCAAAAACGTCGGAGATCTCCGGCGATCTTTTCGCCGCTCCAGCCGCGACCGCAACGGGCGGCGACAAGGGCGATAAGTCGGCCGGTCTCAAGGGCTCGCCGATTTCACTGGCCGCCGCGCGCGAAGAGGCGCTGCGCAAGCTGCCGGTCGACCGCAGCAAATACCAGGCGATCAAGACGCTCAAGGAGCTCGATGCCTTCGTCGCGCGCATCCATGACACCGGCCATGTCGCGATCGAGACGAGAGCCAACTCCATCGATCCGATGCAGGCCGATCTGTGCGGCATCGCGCTGGCACTGGCGCCGAACGAGGCCTGCTACGTGCCGCTCGCGCACAAGCAGTCCGGCGGCGGCGCCGGCCTGTTCGACACGGGCCTCGCGCCGGACCAGGTCAAGCATGCCGACGCCATCGAAGCGCTGCGGCCGGTGCTGGAATCGGCGGGCATTCTCAAGATCGGCTTCGACGTCAAGTTCACCGCCGTGATGCTGGCGCAGCACGGCATCACGCTGCGCAACGCCGACGATGCGCAGCTGATCTCCTATGTGCTCGATGCCGGCCGCGGCTCGCACGCGATCGAAGCGCTCGCGGAGCGCTGGTTCGGCCACGCCATGCTGAAGGAGAGCGAGCTGCTCGGCAGCGGCAAGGGCAAGATCACGTTCGACCAGGTGCCGATCGACAAGGCCGCACCGCTGTCGGCGGAAGGCGCCGACATGGCCTTGCGCGTGTGGCGCGTGCTGAAGCCGCGCCTCGTCGCCGAGCACATGACCGCCGTCTACGAGACGCTGGAGCGGCCGCTGGTGTCGGTGCTCGCGCGCATGGAGCGGCGCGGCATCTCGATCGACCGCCAGGTCTTGTCGCGGCTATCAGGCGACTTCGCCCAGACCGCGGCGCGCGTCGAAGCCGAGATCCAGGAGATCGCGGGCGAGCCCGTCAATGTCGGCAGCCCCAAACAGATCGGCGACATCCTGTTCGGCAAGATGGGACTGTCCGGCGGCACCAAGACCAAGACCGGCGCATGGTCGACGACCGCGCAGGTGCTCGACGAACTTGCCGAGCAAGGCCACGACTTCCCGAAGAAGATCCTGGAGTGGCGCCAGGTTTCGAAACTGAAATCGACCTACACCGACGCGCTGCCGACCTACGTCAACCCGCAGACCCATCGCGTCCACACCACCTACGCGCTGGCCGCGACCACGACGGGCCGGCTGTCGTCGAACGAGCCGAATCTGCAGAACATCCCGGTGCGCACCGAGGACGGGCGAAAGATCCGCCGCGCCTTCATCGCGACACCCGGGCACAAGCTCGTCTCCGCCGACTATTCGCAGATCGAGCTGCGGCTGCTCGCCGAGATCGCCGACATTCCCGTCCTCAAGCAGGCGTTCAAGGACGGGCTCGACATTCACGCGATGACGGCCTCCGAAATGTTCGGCGTGCCGATCGAGGGCATGCCGAGCGAAATCCGGCGCCGCGCCAAGGCGATCAATTTCGGCATCATTTACGGCATCTCGGCATTCGGCCTCGCCAACCAGCTCGGCATCGCGCGCGAGGAAGCCTCCGCCTACATCAAGAAGTATTTCGAGCGCTTCCCCGGCATCCGCGCCTACATGGACGAGACGCGCGACTTCTGCCGGAGCAACGGCCATGTCACCACGCTGTTCGGCCGGAAGATGTACTATCCCGACATCAAGGCTTCGAACGCCTCGGTGCGCGCCTTCAACGAGCGCGCCGCGATCAACGCGCGGCTCCAGGGCACCGCCGCCGACATCATCCGCCGCGCCATGACGCGGATGGAGGATGCCCTGGTCCAGAAGAAGCTGTCGGCGCAGATGCTGCTCCAGGTGCACGACGAACTGATCTTCGAGGTGCCTGACGCCGAGGTAGAGGCGACGCTCCCGGTGGTGCAGCACGTGATGCAGGACGCGCCGTTCCCGGCCGTGAACCTGTCGGTGCCGCTGCATGTCGATGCGCGCGCGGCGAAGAATTGGGACGAGGCGCATTGATGTCTCCACCAGCACGGTGTCGTCCCGGCGAACGCCGGGACCCATAACCACAGGATCGAGTTGGGCGAAGATTGCCCATGACGATCCAGCCTCAAACTCCTCCCTGGGGGTATGGGTCCCCGCTTTCGCGGGGACGACGTTGGGGTGAGATGCGGGACTCGAATTGTCCTCCGTGCAATTGCGCGATGGCTCCGCCGCGCGGCGCACATTAGAACGGTGTCGTCTCCCACACCGGTTCACGCATGCCCCACACCTCCGCCCTGCTCGGCTTCGCTCTCGTCTGCCTTGGTCTCGTGCTCACGCCGGGGCCGAACATGATCTATTTGATCTCGCGCTCGATCACGCAGGGGCCGGCGGCGGGCATCGTCTCGCTCGGCGGAGTGGCACTCGGCTTCGTGTTCTACATGCTGTGCGCGGCGTTCGGCATCACCGCGCTCTTGCTCGCCATTCCCTTTGCCTATGACGCGCTGCGCTTTGCCGGCGCGGGCTATCTGCTGTGGCTGGCCTGGCAGGCGGTGAAGCCGGGCGGACGTTCGCCGTTCCAGGTGAAGCAGCTTGCGATCGACAGCTCGCGCAAATTGTTCGCGATGGGTTTTGTCACCAATCTGCTCAATCCGAAGATCGCGATGCTGTATCTGGCACTGCTGCCGCAGTTCATCGATCCCACCGCCGGCAGCGTGCTGACGCAGTCGGTGGTGTTGGGGGCGATCCAGATCGCGATCAGCGTCAGCGTCAACGCGACGATCGCACTTGCAGCAGGGTCGATCGCGCTGTTCCTGGCGAGCCGGCCGAGCTGGATGCTGGTGCAGCGCTGGCTGATGGGCACGGTGCTGGCCGGGCTTGCGGTGCGGATGGCGGTGGAAGCGAAGAAGGTGTGATTATTTTTCTTCCTTCTCCCCTTGTGGGCCTGTTGCGTTATCGGCTCTTGAGGCTGAAGACGTCAGGAGCGAGTGCCCTGGTCCCGGCAATTGCCTGGCAAGATCTGTAGTTGTCGCCCTGAGCGGGCAGCTCACGCGGCGATCGTGGCCCACCGCCTCATGTTGAAGGCGATCGAGGCGAGCAGGACTTGCCCGGTCGCCTTGATCAGACCGACGTAGCGGATGCAGGTCAGCCGCATGCGGCGTTTGAGAGTAGCGAAGGTGGTCTCGACCTGGGCTCGTC
Organism: Bradyrhizobium sp. 215_C5_N1_1; assembly: GCF_052075935.1. Taxonomy (NCBI): domain Bacteria; kingdom Pseudomonadati; phylum Pseudomonadota; class Alphaproteobacteria; order Hyphomicrobiales; family Nitrobacteraceae; genus Bradyrhizobium; species Bradyrhizobium sp. 215_C5_N1_1. The sequence continues at coordinate 8,484,402 of NZ_CP197228.1, forward strand.
GACGCGCGATGAGGAGGTTGTAGCGTTTGAGCCTGGGCGGCAGTTCCGGGTGATGTCTGTTGGGCCGACGAGCGATGCGGGGCTTCTTGCCTTCCGCCTTCAGCCGGGCCCGTCGGGCATGGGTGTCGTAAGCCGCATCGGCCCAGACCACGGCTTCATCGCCGCGGATCAAAGCGTCCGCCGGTGTCGTATCGTTGACGTTAGCGGGTGTGGTCAACACCGCGCGGATCAAGCCGGATCCTTCGTCGACACCGACATGGGCCTTGTAGCCGAAGGTCGAGCCGCTTTTGCCCTGCCGTTTGGCAAACCGGGCATCAGGATCGTTTGAGGGGCGATCCTCCTTGGGCGGAGCCGAGACTGCCTGGATCAAGGTCGCATCCAGCATCGTGCCGCGCTTGAGGATCACGCCGGCATTCTCAAGCTGACGATCCAGTTCGCCAAACAGCTTCTCCAGCAGGCCTTGTTCAACGAGCTGGTTCCGGAAGCGGTTCAGGACCGTGTGGTCGGGCGTCGCATCCTCAAGGCTCAAACCGACGAAGCGCTTGAACGACAACCGGTCGCCCAGCGCTTCCTCGAGTTCGCGCTCCGAAAGACCATACAGCGACTGCAACAGCACAGCACGAAACAGCACCAGCACCGGATAGCCTGGTCGACCGGGCCCCCCTTCATCCCGCAAATGGCCGATCAGCTTCTCGAACCGGTACCACTTGACCAGGCCAGCCAGCCGATCCAGCGCCGCATTGGCGCCGGCTCCCTTCGGCATCAGCGCTTCCACAAAGCTCGGCTGTCCCGTCCGCTTGACCGCCATCGCTACCCTCCAAGGCTTTGCCCTAGGGAATCACAATTGACGAATTACGCAACAGGCCCCTTGTGGGAGAAGGTGGCGCGAAGCGCCGGATGAGGGGTCTTTCTCCGCGCATTCGAAGACAGCTGGACTCGCGGAGACAGACCCCTCACCCGTCTCGCCGCTGCGCGGCGAGCCACCCTCCCCCACAAGGGGGGAGGGAAAAAGGCCCCTCAATCCAGCTTCGCGTCCATGCCCCGCTTCACCGCGGGACGGGCCATCAGCGCCTCATACCAGCGCTTGACGTTGGGAAAATCGGCCAGCTCAACCTTGTGGCGAGGGTGGCGCCAGGCCCAGCCCAGGATGGCAAAATCGGCAACCGAGAGGTCGCCAGCGACGAAGTCGTGGGCCTCCAACCGGCGGTCCAGCACGCCGTAGAGCCGGCGCGTCTCCGCCATGTAGCGCTTCAGGCCATAGGCGCGATCCTGCTCGTTCTCGAGCGCGATGAAATGGTGCACCTGGCCGGGCATCGGGCCGAAGCCGCCCATCTGCCACATCAGCCATTCATAGACGGGGATGCGCCCGGCGAGCGATTTCGGCAGGAATTTGCCGGTCTTTTCGCCGAGATAGAGCAGGATCGCACCGGACTCGAAGATGCTGACGGGCTTGCCGTCCGGCCCCTCGGGGTCGACGATCGCGGGGATCTTGTTGTTGGGGCTGAGCTTCAGGAAGCCCGGCGCCATCTGCTCGCCCTTGGTGATGTTCACCGGCACCACCTTGTAAGGCAGCCCCATTTCCTCCAATGCGACCGAGATCTTGCGGCCGTTCGGCGTGTTCCAGGTGTGCAGCTCGATGGTCATTCAGGCATTTCCTTCCCCGAGATATCTGGCATCCAACTACTCCAGAAGGTTGCACCCCCACAACTGGCGGACCGGGATGGCCGATCCCTGTTGACTCGACCGGTCCCCTCTGGAATGTCGCGGCCGTCGCGGATAAATTCCGCCACCTCCAAAAAGCCCCGAGGGACCGCCGTGTCGAAATCTGCCTCCCGCGCCCGCCTGTTCGAAATCATCCGCCGGCGCTCCTTCGGCCGCGGTGACGTCACGCTCGCGTCGGGCCGCAAGAGCGATTTCTACTTCAACCTCAAGCCGACCATGCTCGACCCCGAGGGCGCGACGCTGCTCGCCGAGCTGACCTATGAGGCGCTGAAGGACGACCAGCTCGACTTCATCGGCGGGCTCGAGATGGGCGCGGTGCCGCTGGCCGGCGCGCTGGCGCAGATCTCCTGGATCAAGGGCCATCCGATCGCAGCGTTCTTCGTGCGCAAGAAACCGAAGGAGCACGGCGCGAAGCTCGCGATCGAAGGTCTGCCCAAGGGCGAGACGCTCGAAGGCAAGCGCGTCGTGATCGTCGAGGACGTCACCACCACCGGCGGCTCGGCGATGAAGGCGGTGGAATCGGTGCGCGAGACCGGCGCCGAGGTGGTGCTGGTGCTGACCATGGTCGACCGCGAGGAAGGGGCCACCGATACGTTTGGCGCGGCCGGCCTGCCGTTCCGCTCGCTGTACAAGGCGTCGGAGTTCCTGAAGGCTTAAGGCCGCGAGACAGTCCGTCCATGCCCGGGCGTTGCCCGGAAGCAACCATCCGCCGGAAGCTGTGCCCGGCCTTGAAGAGGTCACGGCCTCGACTTGAAATCGCCTCCGCTCAACTGCTCATTTACCATCCAGCACTATGGTGAATCATGTGCCGAGACCTCGGAAGGTTCCGGCCGGTTCAGTAGCGTCGGAGTGAGCATTGCGTACAGCCTTGTCCCATGCGCGTCGCGCGATGCTTGTGGCCGCCAGCCTGGCGGCCCCGCTGCTTGCGGCTCCAGCCCCGGCTTCGGCCGAAGGCCTGTTCGACTTCTTCTTCGGCGGAATGCAGCGGCCCCGGCCGCAGCGTGAGGTTCCGCAGCAGTCGAACTCCTTTGCCGATCCCTTCGCCAGCCAGCAGAATCCCGCAAACCCGCAATATGTGCCACCGACACGCGCGGCGGCGGCCGGCGGCTCGGGCCCGGCCTTCTGCGTGCGCACCTGCGACGGCAAATATTTCCCGCTGATGCGCGGCCTCGCCTCGCCCGCCCAGATGTGTCAGGCGTTCTGTCCTGCCACCACGACAAAGGTCTATTTCGGCTCTTCGATCGACGGCGCCGCTTCGCAGACCGGCGAGCGCTACGCCGACAGCGAAAACGCGTTCGCCTATCGCAAGGCGCTGCGTGCCGACTGCACCTGCAACGGCCGCGAGCCGGTCGGCCTCGCCCCGGTCGATCTCGCGCTGGATTCCTCGCTGAAAGCCGGCGACGTGATCGCGACCAGCGACGGCCTCGTCGCCTATACCGGCATCCGCGTCGGCAATGACCAGGCTGCGGACTTCACGCCGGTTGCCTCCTACCCGGGCCTCACCGCGCAGGTCCGCGCGCGGCTCGGCGAGATGAAGGTGGCACCGGTGCGCGCGGAGACGGTCGCGGCGGATGCGCCGGCCTCAGTCGAGATCGTGCGCGAGGCGCTGCCTGACGTGACGGTGCCGAAGACCCCAGCACAGAAGCCGGCGAAGCGGGCGGGGCTGGACTAAGCCCCAACTGAATCAAAGTCGTCATTGCGAGCGCAGCGAAGCAATCCAGTCTGTCACCGCGAACAGATTATGGATTGCTTCGCTACGCTCGCAGTGACGGAGAGTGCTGCGTCATCTCCCGATGATCACCCCGATCACGTTCGGGGCCGCCAGATATTTCTCCTCGATCGCCGCGCGCGCGGCGGCGCGGTTTTCCTGAGTCAGCAGGCCGCGCTTCTCGGCCAGGATCATCCAGCAGAAGCCCCACCAGTCGGTGAGCATGCCCGCCTCGCCGATGAGATCGTAACCCTGCTCGGCTGCGAAGATGCGCGCATGCGCTTCGTCCAGCGTGTCGAGGAACAGATGATCCTCGGTCGAGAACAGATCGTCGCTGACGTCGTCGATGGTGTAGCCCCAGATCGACTGGCACACCGCGTTGAACTCGCGGTCGAACTGGTCGTCATCGACCGCGTAGCGCCGCGCGGCCTGATGCAGCCGCGACAGCGAGCGCGCGAAATCGGCGATCCGGGTGAGGGCAAATTGATCGAAGGCGATGGTGGACATGTAGTCCTCGCAAAGTCTGACGGACGCTAGATATTGTGTCGGCAACGCGCCGAATCACAATGATATATCAAAGACTTGCTAAAGTGTTCTTAATTTGTTCCGGATCTGGGGACAAAGTCCGACTGGCGGAATCGAAAGGGGCCGCCTCGCAGCGACCCCTTTGCCGGTTGCAATCGTGTTCGGGATGAAATCCAGCCCCGGCAATTGGCAAGTTAGAGGTACCTATGGACTTAGGCGATTCCGGATAAGTACTGGACGTAGTCCTGTCCTATTTTCCGTTGACGAGCCCGATGGATCCGGGTTCGCGCGAGGCCGGGATCTCAATAACAGCGCGAGGCCGCAATAGCGTGGACGCGGCGGTCACCGAGCAGATGGGCGACAAAGCCATTACTGGGAAAGATCTTTGCGAACGCGGCATCGCGGATGCTGAGACCGCCGGCATAGGCGCCGAAGGCGGGCATCACCGCGCGCATCCCGTCACTGGCGAAACAGCGGCGTTCCATCGAGCGGCCGCGTGCGGAGACGCGCGCCTTCGGATGCAGATGGCCGGCGATCTCGCCGCGCGCACCTGTCGGCTCATGACGGAAGGTGATTGGGCCGATCGCGACTTCGTCGGCGACGGTCCCGCCCAGATCGCGCGGCAGCATCGGATCGTGATTGCCCGAGATCCAGATCCAATCGCGGCCGGTCTGGAGTGCGGCAACAGCATCGCGATCGTCGGACGACAACCGCTCATGCGCGGTTCGGTCGTGAAAACTGTCGCCGAGCGCGACAACCGTTCGGGGATTATGGCGGGAGATGACAGCAGCGAGACGGCTCAGCGTTGCCAACGTATCGTAAGGCGGCAGCAGCACACCGCGCGTGGCGAAGCTGGACCCTTTTTCCAGATGCAGATCGGAGACGACGAGCAGGCGTTGCTCTTCCCAGAACAGCGCACCGGAGAGATCGGTTGCGAAGGTCACACCGGCGATATCCAGTGCAAGCGTTGAAGTGATTGATAGTGCCACTTGCTCCGTCATGGCCGGGCTCGTCCCGGCCATCCACGTTCTTGCCGCGGAAGCAAAGACGTGGATGCCCGGGTCAAGCCCGGGCATGACGATGTGGATGGAGTTGCGCGCACCACTGGTAAAATTCTCTACGACATCGCCTCTTTGACCAGCTCGTCGGCGGCTTCCGCCAGGAGCTCGTCACCAGCTTCGCCATAGACTGACTCGCGGCCGATTTCCAGCATCACGGGGACGGCGAGCGGCGAGACGTGATCGAGTTCCCGATGCGTGATACGACCCTGGATGCGGGCAAGCATGGCGCCGAGACGGCGCAGGTCGAGCAGCCCGGTGGCGGCATCGGCACGGGCGGCGCGCAGCAACACGTGATCTGCCTGGTGCTTGCGCAGGACGTCGTAGACGAGATCGGTCGAGAACAGCACTTGGCGGCGGCTCTTGTCCTCGCTGGTGAAGCGCCGCTCGATCAGGCCGGAGATCAGCGCGCAATTGCGGAAGGTGCGCTTCATCAGCGCGGATTCCGCGAGCCAGGCTTCGAGATCGTCCCCGAGCATGTCCGGGTTGAACAGCGCGTCGAGATTAAGCTCGCCGTTGCGGATCATGAAGGAGGCATCGCCAAGCCCCCAGATCGCCACCGCATATTCATTGGCGACGAAGCCGAGCGGCCGGGCGCGCATCCGCTCCAGCCGCCGCGTCAGCAGCATGCCCAGCGTCTGGTGCGCGAGCCTGCCCTCGAAGGGATAGCAAATGAGATAATGCTTGTTGCCGCGTGGAAAGGTCTCGACCAGCAGCTCGCGCACGCCGGGCACACGTGAGACGTCTTTCTGCAACGACAGCCAGTCGCGCACCTGCTCGGGCAAACCATTCCATGCACGGCGGTCGTCGAGCAGGCGCCGCACGCGCTCGGCAAGATAGGTCGAGAGCGGAAATTTGCCGCCCATATAGGACGGCACTTTCGGGTCCTTGTCGTTGGCGCGGGAGACATAGACCTGATCCTCGGCCAACGCCTCATAGCGCACAACTTCGCCGCCGAACACAAAGGTGTCGCCGGCGATCAAGCCCTCGATAAAATATTCCTCGATTTCGCCGAGCACGCGGCCGCCGCGCGCGATGACGCCGGTCGAGCCGCTGCCGGTGGAGCGCCCACGAACGAGCCGCACCTTCAGCATCGGCTCCTCGACGATGGTGCCGACATTGAGACGATAGCTCTGCCGCACCTTTGGATTGGCGACACGCCAGCGCCCCTGCTTGTCCTGCTTGATGCGGGCGAAGCGCTCATAGGTCTTCAGCGCGTAGCCGCCGGAGGCGACGAAATCGACGACGTCGTCGAAATCCTGCCGGGCGAGATCTGAGTAAGGCGCGGCCGTGAGCACCTCGCCGTAGAGATCATCGCTCAGAAACGGCTCGCCGCAGGCGCGGCCGAGCACGTGCTGGGCCAGCACGTCGAGTGCGCCGGTGCGCAAGGGTGGCGTATCCTGCGCATTCTCGGCGATCGCATCGATCGCGGCGCGGCACTCCAGCACCTCGAAACGGTTGGCCGGCACCAGCACGGCGCGCGAGGCTTCGTCGAGACGGTGATTGGCGCGGCCGATCCGCTGCATCAGGCGCGAGGCGCCCTTGGGCGCGCCGATATTGACGACGAGATCGACATCGCCCCAGTCGACGCCGAGGTCGAGCGAGGAGGTGCAGACCACGCCGCGCAATCTGCCCGCCGACATCGCGTCCTCGACCTTGCGGCGCTGGGCGACGTCGAGCGAGCCGTGATGCAGCGCGATCGCGAGGTTGTCGTCGTTCATGCTCCAGAGATTCTGGAACAGCATCTCGGCCTGGCTGCGGGTGTTGACGAAGACGAGCGTGGTCCTGTTGGCCTTGATCAGCTCGTAGATTTCGGGAAGCGCGTGGCGCGCGCTGTGGCCGGCCCAGGGCAGGCGCTCGCGGGTATCCAGCATCTCGACCAGCGGCGGCGCGGCACCGCCGGCGACGACAATGTCGGCGGCCGCCTCCTTCCCGCCGGGCTGCGGCGCCAGGAAGCGCGCAAGCTGGTCCGGCTCGGCCACGGTCGCCGACAGGCCGATCGCGCGCAGCTGCGGCGCCAGCCGCCAGAGCCGCGCCAGACCCAGCGAAAGCAGATCGCCGCGCTTGGACGTCACCAGCGCGTGGAGCTCGTCGAGCACGATGCGCTTCAAGGAGGAGAACAGGAACGGCGCGTCGTCGGAGGAGAGCAGCAGCGCGACCTGCTCGGGCGTCGTCAGCAGGATATCGGGCGGATAGCGCCGCTGGCGCTGCCGCCGCGACACCGGCGTGTCGCCGGTGCGGGTCTCGACCTTGATCGGCAGCCCCATCTCCGCAATCGGCCGCTCGAGATTGCGGGCGATGTCGACGGCGAGCGCTTTCAGCGGCGAAATGTAGAGCGTGTGCAGGCCATCGCTGCGGTGAACATCGCGACCGGTGGAGATGAGGCTTTGCTTCGCCCTTCCGTCCCGTTCGACCGGCTGCGTCGAGAGCTCCACCAGCGTCGGCAGAAATCCCGCCAGCGTCTTGCCCGCGCCGGTGGGTGCGATCAGCAGTGCGGAACGATCCTCGCGCGCCTCGTCCAGCAGCGCGAGCTGATGCTCACGCGGCGACCAGCCGCGGGCCGCGAACCACGCCTGGAAGCGGTCGGGCAGCAGCGTGGCCGGCTCGGCCGGGATTTTGAGGATGCGGGGCGGCACGGCATCACAGGTAAGCCGTGGGGGTGGGTTCGTCGAGGGGTGGGGATGTGAATAGGTCTCGTAGGGTGGGCAAAGCGAAGCGTGCCCACCATTCGCACCGAGGTGTTCGGAGAGATGATGGGCACGGCGCGAGTGCGCCTTTGCCCACCCTACGGCACCCTGCCCGCACCTACTCCGACATCGGCTTGTCGGAGATGTCCCAGTCCTTGCCGCTGAAGGTCGAGATGAAGAGCGTCTTCATCGGCGTGTAGTCCTCGGGCGTGTAGCTGTAGGCGACACCGTCGAGGAAATAGGGCGAGTGGAAGCCTGCGAGCGTGGACGCCTGCTTCAGCACGTTGGCGCGGGTGAGATCGTCGCCGCAGCGGCGCAGGATCTCGCCCATGGTGACGGCCTGGCCGTAGCCGGCAAAGGCGATGGTGTTGTCTTGATCGATCGCCGGCGTGTACTTCTTGCGCAGCTCCTCGAACGCCATCACGTCCGGGTCCTTCTCCCATTTGGGCAGGCCGACTTCCTTGTTGTAGCGGATGGCGACGATGCCGGTGGCGTTCTCGAGGCCTGCTGCGTTGAGGATCGAACGACCGGTCGAACCGGCTGACAACAATTGCAGCGGCTTCCAGCCGAGCTCGGCCACTTTGCGGATCGACTGCGACGACGCCTTGCCGGTGGAAATGTTGTAGAAGACGTCGGCGCCCGATTTCGAGAGATTGATGAGCTGGGAATCGACGGTCGGATCGGTCAGATCGTAGGTCTGCTCCATGATCACCTGCGCGGTGCCCCCGGCATCCGCCAGCACCTTCTTGAACGGACCGAGGAAGTCACGGCCGAAATCGTCGTTCTGGTAGAGAATGCCGACCTTGGCATTCGGCTTCACGCTGAGGACGTGCCGCGCCAGGATGCGCGCCTCGGTCGGATAGAGCGGCAGGCCCGCCATCGTCCATTTGAACTCTTTCGGATTGTTCCACTTGGACGCGCCGGTGTTGAGCAGCAGTTGCGGCACGCCCTTGGAATTGAGATATTTGTGCACGGAGGTCTGCGGCGCGGTGCCGAGCGAGCCGTAGAGCGCGAGCACTTCCTCCTGCTCGACCAGACGCCGCGTCGCCTCGACACATTTCGGCGCGCTGTAGGCGTCGTCCATGGTGAGGAACTTGACCTTGCGGCCGTTGATGCCGCCCTTCTCGTTCAGCATCTGGAAATAGGCTTCGCCGATGCGGCCGAGCACGCCGTACAGCGAGCCGGGCCCGGAATGCGGCACGGTCTGGCCGATCTTGATCTCGGTGTCGCTGGCGCCCGCATCGTATTTCTTCTCCGCGGCCCAGACATACGGCGCAGGCAAGGTGGATGCAGCGATGGTGGCGAGCGCACCGGCGCTGAAATCGCGCCGCGATGGATTCTTGGTCATTTTTGTTTCTCCCTAGTGCGCGCATTGTGCTGGCAACGCAGCACGGCTCGCAAGTAGGAAGACGCCGCTTTGCGACGCAATGACGCTTAAATCGCGGGGTTTTTAGCGCCTAAACTCAAGTTTTCTCGGCGACGACGACGAGGCCGCGCACCGGCTCGTTGTTCTCGATGCGTGGCGATGCCGGCTCCAATGTCAGCAGCTTGAGCCCGGCCTTCGCCATCGCGTCACGCACATATTCCGCCGAATGGGCATAGCGCAGGCCTTCGCCGAGCACGATGCCGCTGCCGTCATGCGTCTCCAGCGTGAAAGCGAGCACGCCGCCGGATACGAGCACGCGCTGCGCTTCCGTGAGCACCGGCGCGAGATCGGAGAGATAGACGAACGCATCTGCGGCGACGACGAGGTTCGCGCTCGTATCGCCCTTGGTGCGCAGGCCTTCGATCATGTCGGCGACCTCGAGCTCGGCATAGAGCTCGGTGGCGCGCGCCTCCTTGATCATGCCGGGCGACAGATCGATGCCGATGAAATGATCGACCTGCTTTGCAAAGGCAGCCGCCGCAAGCCCGGTGCCGCAGCCGAGATCGATGGTGCGCTTGAACAAGGCCGGCTTCTTCGCGGCGACGCGCGCGGCCACCACCGCCTTGAAGATCAGCGACGGTGCGCGATAGTCGAGATCGTTGATCAGTGTGTGCTCGAAGCGCGGCGCGTACTGGTCGAACAGCGCCTGCACGTAGGCCTTGGGCATCTCCGCCATCTGCGCGTCGCCGAGCCGCATCAGATGCAGGCCGGCGCCGTGCTGGTCCTCGGGGTCGCAGTCGCATGCTTTCCGGAACGCCGCGATCGCCTTGTCGCCCTCGCCGAGCTGCTGACGGATCTCGCCGAGCGTGAACCAGGCCGAAGTGAAGTCGGGCGCGAGTTCGAGCGCCTGCTCGATGAGGTCGGCGGCGGCGGGCAGATCGCCCTTGAGCTGGAGGTCGCGCGCGAACTCGAAACGGCGGTCGGCCATGAGATCGCCGGAGGAGTGGAACAGGCGCAGGGGCATAGGAACTCGGCTCGTCATTGCCGGGCTCGAGCCGGCAATCCATCAAAAAGCGAACTGTTTAAAAGGATGGAGGCGCGGGTCCCGCCTCCGCCAATTGGCTTCGGCGGGCTTTTACACCGCCGGGCCGGCGAAGCCTAGCGGAGACGGCAAGCCCGCGAAGACGGGTTCATTTGGGGTGGCCGCTCCCTATATGACGCACATGCGTCCGCAAGACATCCTGCTGCCAACTGCTGACGGCCTGTGCTGCAAGCCCGGCACCTTCCACATCGACCCTGTCCGCCCGGTCGAGCGGGCCGTGATCACCCACGGCCATTCCGACCACGCCCGCGCCGGCCATGGCGCGGTGCTGGCAACGCAGGAAACGCTGGACATGATGCGGCTGCGCTATGGCGAGAACTTTGCCGGCTCGACGCAAGCGATCCGCTATGGCGAGGAGATCGGGCTCGGCGACGTCCGTGTGACGTTTCACCCGGCCGGTCATGTGCTGGGCTCGGCGCAGATCGCTGTGACCTGCAAGGACACCTGCATCGTCGCCTCCGGCGACTACAAGGATGCGCCCGACCCGACCTGCACGCCGTTCGAACTCGTGCCCTGCGACGTCTTCATCACTGAAGCCACCTTCGGCCTGCCGGTGTTTCGCCATGGCGACGCCGCCGACGAGGTGAGGAAGCTGCTGGCCTCCGTTGCATTGTTTCCCGAGCGCGCGCATCTGGTCGGAGCCTATTCGCTCGGCAAGGCGCAGCGCGTGATCGCGCTGTTGCGACAGGCCGGCTATGACGCACCGATCTACCTGCATGGCGCGATGGAGAAGATCACCGAGTACTATCAGAGCCGAGGGGTCAATCTCGGCGAGCTCAAGCCGGTGATGGGCGTCAAGAAGGCGGCGCTCGCCGGCACCATCACGCTGGCGCCGCCGTCGGCCACCTCGGACCTCTGGACGCGGCGCTTTCCCGACCCCGTCACCGCCTTTGCCTCGGGGTGGATGCGGGTGCGTGCCCGCGCACGGCAGCGCGGCATCGAGCTGCCGCTGGTGATCTCCGACCACGCCGATTGGGACGGCCTCACCGCGACCATCGCCGCGACCGGCGCCGGCGAGATCTGGGTGACGCACGGCCAGGAAGATGCGCTGGTGCATTGGTGCAAGTCGCAAGGTCTTCGCGCGCAGCCGCTCGATCTCGTCGGCTATGGCGAGGAGGAGGAGAGCGAGACACCGCTTCAAGATGAGGCCGAAGCATGAACCGCTTCGCCGAACTGCTGGATCGCCTCGCCTACGAGCCCGGCCGCAACAACAAGCTGCGGCTGATCACCGGCTATTTCCGCGAGGTCGGTGATCCCGACCGCGGCTACGCCCTGGCCGCGCTGACCGGCGCGCTGAGCTTCAAGCATGCCAAGCCCGCGCTGATCCGCGATTTGATCGCGGCGCGCACGGATGAGGTGCTGTTCGGGTTGTCCTACGACTACGTCGGCGATCTCTCGGAGACCGTGGCGCTGATGTGGCCGCGGCGGGTGCCCGGCAACGGAAAGTCTTTTCCGGGCCACCCCTCTCCCCCGCCCTCCCCCGCATCCGCCTTCGCTAAAGCTTCGGCGGACAAGAGGGGGGAGGGACAGAGCGCGGAGCAATCGACAAGCAAGACGCCGATAAACGCGGGCGAGTCAATTTCGCATCAGGAACATACTTCCTCCCCCCTCTTGTCCGCCGTAGCTCGAAGAGCGAAGGCGGATGCGGGGGAGGGGCAGGGAGAGGGGTACCGCGGGCGGGATGCTCATGAGTCCACACATCCAAGCAACCACAACAACCCACCGCCCCCCACCCTCACCGAAGTCGTCACCACGCTGCGCACGCTCGGCAAGACCGAGCTGCCAAAGCAGCTCGAACGCTGGCTCGACGAGCTTGACGAGACCGGCCGTTGGGCGCTGCTGAAGCTCGTCACCGGCGCGCTGCGCATCGGCATCTCCGCGCGGCTGGCGAAGACCGCGGCCGCGGCGCTCGGCGACAAGGACCCGCATGAGGTCGAGCTGATCTGGCCGGGGCTCAGCCCTCCCTATCTCGACCTGTTCGCCTGGCTGGAAGGCCGCGGCGAAAAGCCGGTCAATCGCGATCCCGCGCCGTTCCGCCCGGTGATGCTCGCGCACGCGATCGAGGACACGGATTTCGCCGCGCTCGATCCCGCCGACTACATCGCCGAATGGAAATGGGACGGCATCCGCGTGCAGGCGGTGGCGGGCCGCGATGAGCACGGGCAGATCACGGCGCGGCTCTATTCGCGCACCGGCGAGGACATCACGGGGAGCTTTCCGGACCTCGTGCCGTCGCTGCGGCTCGCAGGCGCAATCGACGGCGAGCTTCTGATTCTGCGCGAAGGCCGCGTGCAGAGTTTCAATGTTCTGCAACAGCGCCTCAACCGCAAGGTCGTTTCGCCGAAGCTGATCAAGGAGTTTCCGATCCATTTGCGCGCCTATGATCTGCTCGGCGACGACGAGAACGATCTGCGCGAGCTGCCCTTCGCGGAGCGGCGCGAACGGCTGGAGACGTTCATCGGCAAGCTCGACGATCCCCGCATCGACCTGTCGCCCACCGTGCCGTTCGCAAGCTGGCAGGCGCTGACCGCGGCGCGCGCCGATCCCGCGAGTGCCGGCGCGGGCGAAGATGCCGATGCCGTCGAAGGCGTCATGCTGAAGCGGCGCGATGCGCCTTACCTGCCGGGGCGGCCAAAAGGCCAGTGGTGGAAGTGGAAGCGCGATCCGCACATCATCGACGCCGTGCTGATGTATGCGCAGCGCGGCCACGGCAAGCGCTCGTCCTATTACTCCGATTACACCTTCGGCGTCTGGACCGAGGGCGAAGCCGGCGACGAGCTGGTGCCGGTCGGAAAAGCCTATTTCGGCTTCACCGACGAGGAGCTCTTGCAGATCGACCGTTTCGTCCGCCGCAACACCACCGAGAAATTCGGCCCCGTGCGCCACGTCGTGCACGAGCGCGACAAGGGGCTGGTGCTGGAGGTGGCGTTCGAGGGGCTGCAGCGTTCCCCGCGGCACAAATCCGGCGTCGCCATGCGCTTTCCCCGAATCAGCCGGCTGCGCTGGGACAAGCCGCCGCGCGAGGCTGACCGGCTGGAAACGCTGGAAAAGATGCTGAAGGCTGACGAATCCCTACCAACAATTAAGGTTGCGGCTTCCGCCGACAGCCATTGACGAGGGAATGCGGGTTCCCCATGTGCCCCGCCGTGACCTATAATGGGGTCGAATCCCCGCGAGGAGTTTGAGATGGTCCAAGACGTCAGAGATTTGCCGGCCGGCCGCAGCGATGGGCTGAACCGCTTTCTCGGCGGCTCGCCGCTGGCGGTCGCGTTTCGCCTGGTCCTGCTCTCGATCCTGGTCGGCGTCGTGCTCGCCGCGATCGGCTTCGATCCCTGGAATATCATCTACAGCATCCGCTTGCTGTTCCAGCGTCTGTGGGATCTCGGCTTCGACGCGGTGAACTGGCTGTGGCGCTACTTCCTGCTCGGCGCCGTCATCGTGGTTCCGATCTGGCTGCTCTCGCGCGTCTTCGGCGCGCCGCGCAACAGGTAAGGATTTGGGAGCCCGCAGCCGATGCAATTGCGCTTTGTCGGCTGCGGCGACGCCTTCGGCTCGGGCGGCAGGCTCAACACCTGCTTCCACATCTCAGGGCGCGCGGCCAACTTCCTGATCGATTGCGGCGCGTCGGCTCTGCCGTCGTTGAAGCGACTCGAGATCGACCGCAACGAGATCGACCTCATTCTCATCACGCATTTCCACGGCGACCATTTTGCCGGGCTGCCGTTTGTCCTGCTCGATGCGCAATTCTCGCGGCGGACCCGGCCGCTGACGATCGCGGGCCCGCAAGGCCTCGAGACGCGGCTCGGCCAAGTGATGGAGGCGCTGTTCGAGCACTCCTCGAAGACCAAGCAGCGCTTCGAGCTGAACCTCATCGAACTCGCGCCCGGGCGAAGCCAAACCTTTGGCGGGGTGAATGTGACGCCCTACCCGGTCGTGCACGGCGAATCCGGCGGGCCGTTCTTGGCCTACCGCGTCGAGGTTGAAGATCGCACGCTCGCCTACAGCGCCGATACCGAATGGACGGAGGCGCTCATTCCGCTGGCGCATGGCGCGGACCTTTTCATTGCGGAAGCCTATATGTACGAGAAGGTGGTCAAGAACCATCTCAGCCTGAAGACCTTGGAACAGCACCTCCCCGCCATCGGCGCCAAGCGGCTTGTCCTCACCCATATGAGCGACGACGTGCTGTCGCGCCTGGACGACGTACCGCATCTCGCCGCCGAAGACGGCATGGTGGTCGTGTTCTGACATGCACGCGCCCGTTCATCCCAGGATCGGTTCCCGCCAGGTCTTCACCATCGCCGGTCCCGCGATGGTCGCGAACCTCACCACGCCGCTGATCGGCGTAGTCTCGACCACCGCGATCGGGCGGCTCGACGATGCCGCGCTGCTTGGCGGCGTCGCGATGGCCTCCGTCATCTTCGACTGCCTGTTCTGGCTGTTCGGCTTCCTGCGCATGAGCACGCTCGCCTTCACGGCGCAGGCGCTCGGCGCGGGCGAGACACGCGAGCAGACCGTGATCCTGGTGCGCGGCTTCATTGTCGCGGGCCTGATCGGCGCCGCGCTGATCGTGCTGCAACTGCCGCTGGCCGCCGGGCTGTTCGACCTGATGGGCGGCAGCGAAGGCGTCACGCGCGCGGCAAAGACCTATTTCATGATCCGGATCTGGTCGTCGCCGTTCGCCTTCGCCAACTACGTCGTTCTCGGCTGGCTGGTGGGGCAGGCGCGCGCCAATCCGGCGCTGCTGCTGCAGGTCGTCATCAACCTCATCAACATGGCGGCGACGATCTTGCTGGTGCTGGTCTACGACACCGGCATCGCGGGCGCGGCGATCGCCGCACTGCTCTCGGAGACGATTGGCTTCGTGCTCGGCGTGATCGTCTGCCGGCGCTATGCGGATGGCGGCTTTGCGGTGCCCCTTGCCACGCTGCTCGACCGGGCAAAACTGATGCGGCTGCTGGCGGTGAACTCCGACATCATGATCCGTACCGCGGCGCTGATCGCCGTGTTCCTGTTCTTCACCGCCAAGGGCGCACGCGCCGGCGACGTCACGCTGGCGGCGAATTCCGTGCTGAACAATTTCCTGCTGGTCAGCGCCTTCTTCCTCGACGGTCTTGCGAACGCAGCCCAGCAGCTCTGCGGGCGCACGTTTGGCGCGCGTGATTCCAGGGGCTTTGCGGACTCGACCCGGCTGGTGCTGCTGTGGGGCCTCGGCTTCGCGCTGGTCGTCGCGGTGCTGTTCGCGCTGTTCGGGCCGAACCTGATCAATGTCATGACAGCGAGCGAGGACGTCCGCCGCGCCGCGCGCGAATTCCTGCCGTTCATCGTGCTCGCGCCGATCCCCGGCGTGTTCGCCTTCGGCTTCGACGGCATCTATGTCGGCGCGACCTGGGCGCGCGAGATGCGCAATCTAATGCTGTTATCGTTCACGATCTTTATCGGCGCCTGGTGGGCGCTGCAATCGTTCGGCAATGCCGGGCTGTGGAGCGCGCTGATCGCGTTCTACGTCGCGCGCGGCGGCTTGCAGGGCGCAAGGTATCCTGCGTTGTATCGGGTGACGTTTCCGAAATCGTAGATTCGTAGCCCGGATGGAGCGCAGCGAAATCCGGGGTCTTCGTGCTCGCGGAAAGATTCCCGGATTGCGCTGCGCTCCATCCGGGCTACTGGACGGTGGCTACATCCCCGGCCAGTCTTCCGCCGTGAGTGTCGCCGCGTCGGCGCCGACGATTTCGGACAGCGAATCCCGCCCTGTCCGCAGCAGCGTCGAGGTGAGATCGCGTTTGATCTCGTCGACGAGGCCGAGGCCCTTGTAGACCAGCGACGAATAGAGCTGGATCAGGCTCGCGCCGGCGCGGATCTTCGTCAGCGCGGCGCCGCCGGAATCCACGCCGCCGACGCCGATCAAGGGGAAGGCGCCCTCGACGCGCACATAGGTCTCCGCGACCATGCGCGTCGACAGGCGGAACAGCGGCCGGCCGGACAGACCACCCTGCTCCTTGGCGCGCATTTCCTCGCGCAGCGTGCTCGGCCGCGCGATCGTCGTGTTCGCCACGATCATGCCGTCGACCCGGCGCGAGCGCGCCACCTGCACGACGTCGTCGAGCTGGGCGAGGCTCAAATCAGGCGCGATCTTGAGCAGCACCGGCGTGTCGCCGGCCTTCTGGCGCACCCGCTCGCGCGCGTCGATCACCCTGGCGAGGAGATCGTCCAGCAGCGCGCCTTCCTGCAAATTGCGCAGGCCCGGCGTGTTCGGCGAGGAGACGTTGACGGTGAAATAGCTCGCGACCGGCGCAAAAGTCTCGATCAGCTTGACGTAATCGCCGACGCGATCCGGCGAATCCTTGTTGGCGCCGACATTGACCCCGACGATGCCGCCGTGCTGCGCACGCGCCGCGAGCCTACGCAGCGCGACTTCAGCGCCGTCATTGTTGAAGCCCATGCGGTTGATCACGGCCTCGTCGCGCTCCAGGCGAAACAGCCGCGGCCGCGGATTGCCGCTTTGCGGCTTCGGCGTCACCGAACCGATCTCGACGAAGCCGAAGCCGAGCCGCAGCAGCGCATCCGGCACCTCGGCGCTCTTGTCGAAGCCCGCGGCCATGCCGATCGGATTGGGGAAGTTGAGCCCGAAGGCGCGCACGGCGAGCTTGGGATCGTCAGGCCGCGGCTTGACCGGCGGCAGGAAGCGCAGGCCCTGGATCGCGAGGCGATGCGCATCCTCCGGATCGAGCCAGCGCAGCACCGGCAGCGAAAAGGCGTCGAAAGCGCGGATCACGGGATAAGCTCCGGAACGTCGTGGCCGCCATCGGAGCGCATGTTGAGGTTCATCACCGACAGCACCGCGCCGAGATCGAGCTCGCCATAGAGGTGCGGAAACAGCTCCTCATTGCGCGAGCGCTCCCAGCGCAATGCGCTGCCGAGCGCGTCGCCGTCGACCTCGACCAGGAACAGCGCGCGCTGCCCGAAATAGTGCTTGCGCAAGGTCTCGGGAACCTGGGGCGCGGTCGAAAAATGGATGAAACCGTCGCGCGAATCGTCCGCGCTGCCCCGGTAGACGCCCTGCCGTTCCGCCTCGCGCCAGGCCGAGGCCGGACAGATTTTGTAGATCTTGACCACCGCTCACGCAGCCCTGTTTGCTCTTTGAGTCTTTTGGGTTTTTTCGTCTCGTGCGGGTCCTCAAAACCCGGGCGCGACCGTAATGGCCGCCCCCTCCGAACTCAAGGCTTAGAGCCATTTCCGTTCCGATGAAATCGGAACGGGGCTTTAAATTCTTGTTTTGACGCGTTTTCTTGACGCGAACCGGTATCCGCTTCGCTTGAAAATGCTTCTCCCGCCACCCCTTGCGCGAAAAACGGAAAACCGGTTGATTTGAGGACAGTTTTCCTGAGTTGCGACGGGCTGGACCTTCCATGGTCAGACAGGCCAAAGCGCAGAGGATACTGACTCACGACCAGATCTGGGGAGCGCTGGATCGGCTGGCGGAGCGTGCCGGCCTGTCGCCGTCCGGCCTCGCCAAGCGGGCCGGGCTCGATCCCACCACCTTCAACAAGTCCAAGCGTGTCACCCCCGACGGGCGCGAGCGCTGGCCATCCACCGAATCGATCGCGAAAGCGCTGGCGGCGGCCGGCTCCTCGATGGACACCTTTGCCGGGTTGACCGGTGACGACGCCAGCGACGGCCGATCGGTGCCGCTGCTCGGCCTCGCGCTAGCCGGCGCGAGCGGAGCTTTCGACGAGTCCGGCTTTCCATCCGGCAAGGGCTGGACCGAACTTGCGCTTCCCACCGCCGAGGACAGTCGCGCCTTTGCGCTGGAGATTTCCGGCGATGCGCTTGCCCCGGCCTATCGCGACGGCGACGTCATCCTGATCTCGCCCCGCGCGCCGATCCGCAGAGGCGATCGAGTGGTGGTGAAGACCAAGGCGGGCGACGTGACGGTCGCGACGCTGAAGCGCCGCACGGCAAAGGCACTGGAATTGCAGCCGCTCGATGCATCGCAGGCCGAGCATACGATGGCGCCGAGCGACGTCGGCTGGATCGCGCGAATCGTGTGGGCGAGCCAGTGATTGCGTCGTGACCGCACCATGACGCCGGCCGCGCCGCTTCTCGCCCCGGCGACCTTGCGACTCACCATCCCTCTCGCATAGGTTGCGGCCGATTTTGCCGATCAAATTCATCGCAGGGGGATATGATGAATCGCCGTCACGCATTGAAGGCCCTGGCGGGTCTCGCACTCTGTCCGCTGTGCAAGCCGGCCTTTGCCGCCGAAGGCACGCATTGGAGCTACGAGGGCGCCGGCGGCCCGGCCAAATGGGGCGATATCGACGCGGCGAACAAGGCCTGCGCGGTCGGCTTGCAGCAATCGCCGATCGACATCGAGGGGACGATCAAGTCGCAATTGCCTGTTCTGAAGCTGAACTGGGGCAAGAGCGCCGACACCATCGTCAACAACGGGCACACGATCCAGCTCAACTTCGCCGAAGGCAGCACGCTCACGCTCGGCGATATCAAATACAAGCTGCTCCAGGTGCACTTCCACCGGCCGAGCGAGCACATGATCGGCGGCAAGAACTTTCCGATGGAAGCGCACTTCGTGCATCGCAACGATGCCGGCGGGCTCGCCGTGGTCGGCGTGCTGATGGCGGAAGGCAAGCCGAACACGGCCTTCGGCAAGATCGTCAAGACCATGCCGGCGGCGGAAGGCCCCGCGGTGAAGGCCGATGCAGCGATCGATCCCCACGCCATGCTGCCGCACAGGCTGAGCTATTTCCGCTACTCCGGCTCGCTGACGACCCCGCCCTGTTCGGAGGTCGTCGAATGGCTGCTGCTGACCGACCCGATCCAGGTGTCAGCCCCCGACGTCGCTGCGTTCGCAAAGCTCTATCCGATGAACGCGCGCCCGGTGCAGAAGGACAACCGGCGCTTCGTGCTGCGCTCGATCTGAGGCGCGCTTCAAATCTGTAGCCCGGATGAGCGTAGCGACATCCGGGCTACGGCATCTATTACGCACTTCGCGCCAGCGCGCCGTCGATCATGTTCACCGCGTTCTGCACGCCGTAGACCGCAACGAAGGAGCCGAAGCGCGGGCCCTTCTCCTGGCCGAGCAGCACCTGGTAGAGCATGTTGAACCAGTCGAGCGTCACGCCCGGACGGCCGTCCTTGCCCTTCTTGACCTGGTCGAGGAACGGCTCGCGGCGGCCGATCTCGTAGACGACGTTCTGGATGTCCTCGGCCGAGGATTCCTGCGGAAGCTGCGACAGCGCATCGCGCAGATCCTGCAACGCGGCGCGCTCAACCTCGGTCGGCTCGCGGAACTGCTTCGTCGGCGCCACGAAGTCACGATAATAGTTGATGGCATAGCCGACCATCGCATCGAGCTTCGGATGCGTTTGCGGGCTCACGCCGGGACGATAGCGACCGATGAAGCCCCACAGCGTCTCGGCATTCTCCGCATTCGACGACGACACCAGCGTCAAGAGGAGCTGGAACGTGACGGGCATGTCGCCCTTCGGCGGATGGCCGTTGTGGACGTGCCAGACCGGATTGCCGAGCTGCTGCTTGCCATCCTGCTTCGCAAAGCCGTCGATGAACTGCTGGTAGTCGTCGACGTTGCGCGGGATGACATCGAAATACAGCCGCTTGGCCGCCTTCGGCTCGCGATACATGAACAGCGACAGCGATTCCGGCGACGCATAGCGCAGCCATTCGTCGATGGTCAGGCCGTTGCCCTTCGACTTCGAGATCTTCTGGCCCTTCTCGTCGAGGAAGAGCTCGTAGTTGAAACCTTCGGGCGGCGTGGCGCCGAGCGCCTTGGCGATCGCACCGGACAACTTCACGGAGTCGATCAGGTCCTTGCCGGCCATCTCGTAGTCGACGCCGAGCGCGACCCAGCGCATCGCCCAGTCGGCCTTCCACTGGCACTTGACGTTGCCGCCCGTCACCGGCGTCTCGACTTCCTGGTTCGTGTCCGGATCGACATAGGTCACGGTACCGGCCGCGACGTCGCGCCGGATCATCGGCACCTGGAGCACGACACCGGTGGTCTTACTGATCGGCAGGAACGGCGAATAGGTGGCGCGGCGATCGGGGCCGAGCGTCGGCAGGATGATCGCCATCACCTTGTCGTAGGCAGCTAACATCTTCAGCAACGTCGCGTCGAAGCGGCCGGACGTATAATAGTCGGTCGAGCTCGCGAACTCGTAGTCGAAGCCGAAATGATCGAGGAAGGCGCGCAGGCGCGCGTTGTTGTGGTGCCCGAACGACGGGTACTCGTTGGAGAACGGATCCGGCACCCGCGTCAGCGGCTTGCCGAGATGCGCGGCCAGCATCTCCTTGTTGGGGACGTTGTCGGGCACTTTCCGAAACCCGTCCATGTCGTCGGAGAACGCCAGCAGGCGCGTCTTGATCTTGTCCTCGGTGAGCACGCGAAAGGCATGGCGCACCATCGAGGTGCGCGCGACCTCACCGAACGTGCCGATATGCGGCAGGCCGGACGGGCCGTAACCGGTCTCGAACAGCACCTCGTCCTTCGGGCTTTTCTTCAGCCGCGCGACAATGGCCTTCGCCTGCTCGAACGGCCAGGCGTTGGATTGTTCGGCGAGCGCACGCAGATCGCTCGGGTTCGCGGCAAGATCGATGACAGACATTCAGGGGCCTCCGGGCCGCGGAAAATAGCGATTTCCGGGCAGAATGCAAAAGTAGCAGCGCCTTTATCGTGGAATCGTAGGGTGGGCAAAGCGAAGCGTGCCCACCACTGCCAAAGACGGTGGGCACGGCGCTAGCGCGCCTTTGCCCACCCTACGGCACTAAAACGGGCTCACCGAAAAATACCGCAGCCACAGATCGGTGTAGCGGCCTTTCTCCCAGACGCGGAACAGGGCCCAGTTCAGGGCCTGGCGCAGCACGTCGTTGCCCTTGCGGACGGCGATGCCGATGCCCTCGCCGAAGAAACGGCTCTCGACAAAGGGGCCGCCGGAGAAGGCGCAGCAATCGCCGGAATCCGTGCCGTTGATCCAGAACGCCAGCGAGATCGCGTCGCCGAAGATGAAATCGACCTCGCCCTTGCGCAACGCCGCGCGCATCGCATCGTCGTTGGGATAGGGGTGCAGCTCGGCGTCGGTGAACATCGCCTTGAGGTACGCTTCGTGCGCGGAGCCGGCGATGACGCCGACTTTCTTGCCTTCGAGATATTCGGGCCGGATCTCCGGCATCACTGCGTCCTTGCGCGAGGCGAAGCGCGCCGGCACGCGGTAATAGGGATCGGTGAAATCAACGCGGACGCGGAGCTGCGGACTCACCGCCATCGAGGCGATGATGGCATCGCCCCGGTTGGAGGAGAGCGCGTCGACCAGGGTCTCGAAGCGGCGCATCTGCACCGTGCAGGTGACCTTGATCTCCTCGCACAGCGCGCGGGCGAGATCGACGTTGAAGCCGGCCGGATTGCCGTCGGCGCCGGTGTAGTTGAACGGCGGATAGTCGGTCTCGGTCAGGAAGCGGATCACGGTCAGGCGCGACAGGTCGGGCCGCTCCGGCCGCCGCCGCGGGTCCCAGAAGCCGGGCACAGCCTGCGGGGCCGCCTGAGGCGCGACCTGCGGCGTGGCCTGGGGCGCTGCCGGAGGCTGCTTGGCCGGGGCCGGGGCCTGCGCCTTTGCGGCGGGCAGGCCTACGAGCAGACATGCGCAGGCGACCAGCCCGGTCAGGACGCGGCGCACGGTTTTGGACGATTTTGCCTGTCGCGACGGGGCCATCGGCGGGAAATGAACGAATTTCGTTGGGATCGGAAGGCGTTATAGACCATCCCGCCGGGAACGCGAGCGCCGATTGCGGGATGGGTAAAGGTCTCTCAGCCGTCATGCCCGGGCTTGTCCCGCCTGCGGGGCCGAAGCCCATCCGGCGAGGCGAAGGCCCGGGCATCCACGAACATTAGCACCCCCCGAAGAACGTGGATGGCCGGGACAAGCCCGGCCATGACGATGTGGAGAGGACTGCGCCCGAAAGGGCCCTCAGAGATACCGCTTCAAATCGGCCGCGGCCTCTTCCGGCGTCCGCTTCATGTTGAACGGCGATACGAACCGCCCGTCGCGGTCCATCAGGTAGATCAGCGCGGTGTGGTCCATGGTGTAGTCACCGTCCTTGGTCGGGACCTTCTTGGCATAGACCCGGTAGGAGGTGATCACCTTGGCGGTCTCGGCGGGGTCGCCGCTGAGCCCTTCGAGGTGCGGGTCGAAGCTCGACAGATAGTCCTTCATCGTCGCCGGCGTATCGCGCTCGGGATCGACCGAGATGAAGACGGCATTGACCTTGTCGGCATCCTTGCCCATCGCGCGCAGCACCTCCGAGATCTCGAACAACGAGGTCGGGCAGACGTCGGGGCAATGAGTATAGCCGAAGAAGATCAGGGTCGGCTTGCCCTTCAGGTTCTTGTCGGTGACGGCCTTGCCGTGCTGGTCGGTGAGCTGGAACGGGCCGCCGATCGCGGCGGGCTGCGCCACCTTGCTGACCCCGCCCATCGCCCAGAACACGATCAGCAGTCCGACGACGAGGCTTGCAGCGAAGGCGGTCGCGATCACCAGCGGACGGACAGTGGAGCTCATGAGCGGAAAACTTCCTGTCGCAGGTCAGAAGCAGGCGGCAAAGCCGGTCCTGATCATTTCGAAGAATACCTGGCTGCCGTAGTGGAACCAGAGCGCCAGCGCGCCGAGCACGACCAGACCGCCGATCCCCGCGCCAGCCAACAGCAGCACGAACGGCAGCCGGCCGGCAGTGGGCGAATTGTCCTGTAGCGGTTGGGCCGGGTGCAGTGGTTGAGCCATGACAACGATCGGGGCGAAGGCCCCGGTTCCCTGCCATTCAAATAGGTGTTGGCCCGGGCCCGGGCAAGCGCCGCGGGTGTTCCAAGGAATACTTCCCGGAGTCAGATCGCGCCGATGACGTCAGCGAAGCAGCTGGCCCCGAGCGGACTCCAGCTCTTCCGCTTGCGGGAGAGCCCGGCGCAGGGGTCGGTTGGTCGAGGCCTGCGCGTCGAGGTAGCAGGGCTTGTACATGGCCTGGAGCTGCTTGCCCCTCAGGAAGAGCATGTGCGGGGTGAGGCCGCCGCGCTGGTTGATCCAGCGCTTCACCTGCGAGGGATACATCGCATAGAGCATCTGGGTCGCTTCGGAGTTGGTCACCGCACGGCCGTTGGCGCCAAAATCCCAGGCGGCGTGGAAGCCGAGGGTCGCGTGCGAGGTCACACAGATGCGGTCGCGCGGAATGGCGCCGAGGACGATGGTGCAGGCCGAGGCACAGAGGCCGTCGATGATGACGGTGTCGCCTGACTGGCGCAGATCCTGGTACCTGTCGACGTAGGTTCCGATCCGGCCACCGCGGTCATCCGCAATCCGAACCACTGCGTGAGAAGCCCCCATGCCCGCGATCAGGAGAACCGCCGCGAGCAACCCCGTCAGAAACTTCATTGTCCCCCGCCCCAGTCGAATTCGAATCTGCGTGTCAGGTGGTGATGCGTTGCTAGCGTCCGTCCTAACCGTGGTTTTGTCTAGGCACGCCGGCTGGCTCAAAACAAATTCAAATCCAGTGTTGCGCCCGCGCTGCAGTCGGACGGCCCTAATCCCAAAGCGGAACAAGTTAACGATGCCTTATGCGCCACACCCTTGATCTCAGCTGCAACCGCTGGCTTCAATCCCGGGTAACTACAGGGGGGAACCTATGGCTGAAGAGACAGACGTCATCGTCGTCGGTGCGGGACTATCGGGACTGGTGGCCGCAACCGAGATTGCCGACGCGGGCAAGCGCGTGATCGTGGTCGACCAGGAGGGCGAGCAGTCGATCGGCGGCCAGGCATTCTGGTCGTTCGGCGGCTTGTTCCTGGTCAATTCGCCGGAGCAGCGCCGGCTCGGCATCAAGGACTCCTTCGACCTTGCCATGCAGGACTGGATCGGCACCGCCGGCTTCGACCGCGACGAGGATTTCTGGCCGCGCCAGTGGGCCGAGGCCTATGTGGCGTTTGCGGCGGGCGAGAAACGCGATTGGCTGCGCGCGATGGGGCATCGCATCTTCCCGGTGGTCGGCTGGGCCGAGCGCGGCGGCTATGACGCGATGGGCCACGGCAATTCGGTGCCGCGCTTCCACGTCACCTGGGGAACCGGCCCCGGCATCGTCGAGCCGTTCGAGCGCCGCGCGCGCGAGGCCATGAAGAGCGGCCGGCTGACTTTCAGGTTCCGCCATCGCGTCGATGCGCTCTCCATCACCAATGGCACGGTGGACGGCATCAGCGGCGCCGTGCTCGCCCCTGACAATGTCGAGCGTGGCAGGAGCTCGTCGCGCAACGTGGTCGGCGAGTTCGCGCTGAAGGCGCAGGCCGTGATCGTGGCGTCCGGCGGCATCGGCGGCAATCATGAGCTGGTGCGGCAGAACTGGCCGAAGCGGCTTGGCGAGCCGCCGAAGTTCATGATCTCCGGCGTGCCGGAGCATGTCGACGGCCGCATGATCGGCATCACCGAGAAATCGGGCGCGCGGCTGATCAACCGCGACCGCATGTGGCATTATGTCGAAGGCATCCAGAACTGGAATCCAATCTGGCCGCGCCACGGCATCCGCATCCTGCCCGGCCCGTCCTCGATGTGGTTCGACGCAACAGGCACGCGGCTGCCGGCGCCGTTGTTTCCCGGCTCCGACACGCTCGGCCAGCTCCAGTACATCATGTCCACCGGCTATGATTATTCCTGGTTCATCCTGACCCAGAGCATCATCAAGAAGGAATTTGCGCTGTCGGGCTCAGAGCAGAATCCCGATCTGACAGCCAAGAGCTGGCGGATGACCCTGCGCCGCGCCACCAACAAGGGCGCGCCGGCGCCGGTGGAGGCATTCAAAAGCCATGGTGTCGACTTCATCGTACGCGACAAGATCGAGGATCTCGTCGCGGCCATGAACAAGCTCGCCGACAGCGACCTCCTCAAGCTCGAGCACGTCAGGATGCAAATCGAGGCGCGCGACCGCGAGATCGCCAATCCCTACGTCAAGGATGCGCAGGTGATGAACATCCACAATGCGCGGCGCTATATCGGCGACAAGCTGATCCGCACCGCCTCTCCGCACCGCATCCTCGATCCCGCGCAGGGGCCGCTGATCGCGGTCAAGCTCAACATCCTCACCCGCAAGACGTTGGGCGGTTTCGAGACCGATCTCGACTCGCGCGTGTTCGGCAGCGAGGGTAGCGTCATTCCCGGCCTCTATGCGGTCGGCGAAGCCGCAGGCTTCGGCGGCGGCGGCGTGCACGGCTATCGCTCGCTGGAAGGCACCTTCCTCGGCGGCTGCCTGTTCTCGGGCCGCAATGCCGGCCGCGCCGCGGCGAAGGCCGTGGGCTAGATCATGCGGAGGTGGATGCAGATCGGGGCGCTTCTTGCGGCATTGGCCGCAGCCTCGGCCGCATCCGCCGATACGATCGACGTCAACGGCGTGAAGCGATCCTACACCGCGCAACTGCCGGCGAAGCGGCTGGTGCCGCTCGTGGTCGTGCTGCACGGCAAGACCCAGCGCGGCGCTGACATGGTCGCGCGAACGGCGTGGCCGCAGGTCGCGAAGCGCGAGGGTTTTGCCGTGGTCTTTCCTGATGGCCTCAACCATGCCTGGGCCGATGCGCGGACGAAGGCTGGACCGGCGCTGCGTGGCCCGCCCGAGGGCACCGACGACGTCGCCTTCATCGCAAAGCTGGTCGAGACGCTGGTGACGAACGGCACGGCGGACCCGAAGCGGGTCTATGTCGCCGGCATCTCCAATGGCGGCGCCATGGCGATGACGCTGGTTTGCGCGCGCGCCGATCTGTTTGCGGCGGGCGCGAGCGTGATCATGAATCTCACGGATGAGGCCGCAGTCACCTGCCATCCATCGCGGCCGTTGCCGATGCTGCTCATCAACGGCACGGCCGACCCGCTGGTCCCCTACGAGGGAGGACGGGGATCGAGCTATTATGCCGCAGACGGGTTCTGGTCCACCGAAGAGACGCTGGCTTTCTGGCGCAAGCTCAATGGTTGCGAGACCGACGACGCCGAGGTGACCGATTTGCCCGAGAAGGCGCCCGCGGATCAGTCTACGGTCACACGGATCTCCTCACGCTGTCCCAAAGGGCACGACGTCGTGCTCTATCGCATCAACCATGGCGGCCACCGCATGCCCGGCTTCGCTCCGGATGCCCGCTTCCCGAAGGTTGCAACCAGCCTGCTCGGGCCGCAGAACCGCGACATCGACGGCGCCGAGACGATCTGGTCGTTTTTCAGTCAGTTTCCGTGAACGACGCTTGCATCAGCGGGCAACGCATGCGTGCCCGGCAACGCATGCGTGCCTGGGGTGGCAGAGCTGGGGGCGCTGGGTTAGACAGGGCCGCCATTCCCACCAGGAGATCCCCCAATGAGCATTCAGCGTTTCGAAACCGGCCCGCGCATGAGCCAGGTCGTCGTGCACGGCAACACCGTCTATCTCGCCGGCGTCGTCGCCAACAAGGCCGCCGGTGAAAGCGTCACGAAGCAGACCCAGGACATCCTGGCGACGATCGACAGCCATCTCGCCAAGGCCGGCACCGACAAGTCGAAGCTGCTCTCGGCCACGATCTACATCACCGACATGAAGACCTTTGCCGAGATGAACGCGGTGTGGGACGCCTGGGTCTCGCCCGGCAACACCCCGGCTCGCGCCACTGTCGAAGCCAAGCTCGCGGCGGCTCAGTACACCGTCGAGATCATGGTCACCGCGGCGAAGTAAATTCGCGCTGAAATTGTTGCGAACGTCCGAAGCGCGATGAGAGCATCATCGCGCTTCTTTTCTGCGTGCGCATGACCTCCGAGGTAATCGATCTGCGCGTGCGAACCTTCGATAGTCGAGACAGCCGAACACGGCGCCATCGAAGGAGAACACCATGACCGACCCCGTCACCATCGCCCGCCGCTACATCGAGCTCTGGAACGAGCGCACCGCAGGCCGCCGTCGCGAACTGCTCAGCGAGAACTGGACGGCGGATGCGAGCTATGTCGATCCCCTGATGAAGGGCGACGGCCGGGACGGCATCGACGCGCTGATCGCGGGCGTGCAGCAGCGCTTTCCCGACTTCAAGTTCACGCTGATCGGCGAGCCCAACGGCTACGGCGAGCATGTCCGCTTTTCGTGGGGCCTTGGTCCCGACGGTGTCGACAGCCCGATCAAGGGGACGGATTTCGCCGTGCTGAAGGACGGCCGCATCAGGAGCATCACGGGATTTCTGGACCAGGTGCCCGCGGGCGCGTGACGACACTGCCCGTTGCTGTGCCCTCTCCCCTTGCGGGAGAGGGCATCTCCGCTCGTAGACGCAGGCTCACTGGGGTGAGGGGTATCTCTCCGCGCGAGAATCTTGAGAGTTGAGTTCGCGGAGGCATACCCCTCATCCGGCGCTTCGCGCCACCTTCTCCCACAAGGGGAGAAGGAAGAAAGAAGCGCGCATCGACTGCAATCAAGCCAACCGATACGCAGCCTTCGCATTCACACCAAACGCCTTCTCGCGAACCTGCGGCCCGAGCCTCGTCAAACTCGCCTCCAGCGCCCCCTTGATCTCGCCATAACTCCCGGCAAGCAGACACACCGGCCAGTCCGAGCCGAAGATCAGGCGATCCTCGCCAAAACATGTTGCGGCATGTTCGACGAACGGAAACAGCCGCTCCGCATCCCAGTCACTCCACACCGCTTCCGTCGCCAGGCCCGAAATCTTGCACCAGACATTACCGCAGGCCGCGAGAGCTTTGATGCGATCGGCCCATTCGGCGCTGCCGCCGTCGGCGATCGGCGGTTTTGCGGCGTGGTCGAGCACGAAACGCGCTTGCGGAAAGGCCTGCGCGGTTGCGATCGCGGCGGGCAGTTCGCGGGTGCGGACGAGAAAATCGTAGGCGAGATCGCGGGCGAACGTTGCGGTGAGGCCGCGTTGAACGTCCTCGCGCAACAACCAGTCCGAATCGGCCTCGTCATGCACCTGGTGACGAATGCCGACCAGCTTGTCGCCGTCGGGCGAAGCGCGCAAGCGGTCGAGCGTGTCGCCAAGCGCACCGTCCGTCAGATCAGCCCAGCCGACGACGCCAATCACCGAGGGCGTCGCATGCGCGATCCGCAAGAATTCCTCGGTCTCCTCCAGCGCGGAGCGGCACTGCACCAATATGCTCGCGTCGATGCCGTTTGCTTTCAACAGCGGCGCGAGATCGGCGGGGCCGAAGGCGCGGCGGATCGAGGCCAATTCCGGCGCGTCCATCCAGGGATAGTCGGCGCGCGTCGGATCCCAGAAATGCTGATGGCCGTCGATGATCATGCCCTCACGCTCCGCCCGGCAACGGCGCGCGTGCGTCGACGAGTTTGCGCGCACGCAGCTCCTGCCAGAAGGCTTGTGGCACCGCCTTCTCCGACATCGCGATGTTGTCGGAAACTTCCGCGGCGTTGCGCGCGCCCAGCACGGCAATTGTGACCGCCGGATGGGCCATGCAGAACTGGAGCGCGGCGGCCTTCAGCTCGGTCCCGTGCTTGCGGCAGAGCTCGTCGAGCTCGAGCGCACGCGCGATCAGCGCCGCGTCGGCGTCCTGATAGTTGAACTTCGCGCCGGGATGCGGATTGGCCAGAATGCCGCTGTTGTAGATGCCGCCGAGCAGGATGCCGATGTTCTTCTCGCGGCAGACCGGAAATAGCGCATCCAGCGCGCCCTGGTCGAGCAGCGTGTAGCGGCCGGCGAGCAGGAAGCAGTCGACCGCAACGGCCTGGGCAAAACGGACCAACATTTCCGACTGGTTCATGCCGGCACCGATCGCCTTGACCGTGCCGTCGGCGCGCAGGCGCTGGAGCGCGCGGAAGGCGCCGGCCACGGCGTCGTCATAGTGATCGTCGGGGTCATGCACGAGCAGGACATCGATGCGGTCGAGCCCAAGGCGCGTCAGGCTCTCCTCCACCGAACGCATCACGCCGTCATGGGAGAAGTCGAACACCGGCCGCTCGCGCGACGTACCCTTGTAGTGCGCGTCCTCGGCGGCCGCGCCATCAGGCGCGCGCAGCAGACGACCGACCTTGGTCGAGATGACGTAGGAGTCGCGCGGCTGCTGCCGCAGGAAAGCGCCGATCCGCCGTTCGGCGAGGCCAAAGCCGTAGAGCGGCGCGGTATCGTAGAAGCGGATGCCGGCCGACCAGGCGCGCTCGATCGTGGCGAACGCATCGGTATCGCTGACGGCGGTGAACAATCCGCCGAGCGGGGCCGAACCGAGACCGATTGAGGTGACGTCGAGGGAGCCGAGCCGCGACCGTTTCATTCCCATTGCCTTCCAAAAGTCTTCCTTCCAACCGTCCAATCATCTCTCCCGCTTGCGGAAACCGCAAGCGGGAGAGGCTCGCAGGAGCACGGGGCTGGCGACGCTCCTACTTCAACATCTGCGCAACGTTATCCTTGGTCACGAGATCGAGGCCGGTATAGACGATCTCCGGCACCTTCTCGCCCTTCTTGATGGCGAGCAGCGTATCCATCGCCTTCTCGCCCATCTCGAACGGACGCTGGCCGACCAGCGCATTGGCGTAACCGTCGCGCAGCAGTTCGAGCTGCATCTTCAGCGTATCGGCGACGACCAGCGTGAACTTGCCGGAGTCGATGTCTTTCTTGTTCCTGGAGGCGAAGGCCTTGAAGCCTTCGGGGGCGAACATCGGCCAGCCGCCGATGGGAACGATCGAGGCGAGGTCGGGCGTTGCGGTGCGCATATCCGTCATCTGCTGGACCGCCAGCGCCGGATCGTCGTTGCAGAAGGTCGGCGAGCCCGCGACCTCGGTCCATTTCGAGCCCTTCAGCGCCTCGCGGACGCCGTCGACGCGCTCGGCGAGATTCTTGGCGCCCGGACCGCCCGAGACCATCGCGTATTTGCCGCCGTCGGGCCGCAGCTTCAAGAGCTCCTTGCCGAGCGCGACGCCGAACTCCTTGTTGTTGGTGCCGATATAGGCGATCCGCTTGGAGCCAGGCGCATCGGCATCGAAGGTGATGACGGGGATGCCGGCCGCGGTCGCCGCCTCGATCGACTTGGTCATGGCCGCAACGTCGGCGACCGAGATGGCGAGGCCGTCGACCTTCTGGGTGACGAAGTCCTGGATGATCTGCGCCTGCGTCGCCGGCTCATGCTCCACCGGCCCCTTGTAGATGCACTCGATGTTGCCAAGCTCCTTGGCACGCTTCAGGCAGCCGTCGCGCGCGAAGTCGAAGAACGGATTGTTCATCGCCTTGGGCACGATCACGAAACGGTAGTTCGCGGCGAACGCCGGCGTCGCCATCATCGCGACCGCGATGCCGGCAAGAAGAAGTTTCCTCATTGTTTCCTCCACCCTTATTTGGCGCCCGTCCTCTCAAGATCGTCCGGGGAGCGGACAGGCGACATTTTCGTTGCCCTCCCGGAACGACGTCATTTCAGATCATCCGCGAGCGGATGCGGTCGACCAGCACGGCCAGGATGATGATCACGCCGACCAGCGTCTGCTGCCAGTAGGAGCTGACCTGTGCCAGCACGAGGCCGTTGCGGATCACTTCCAGCAGCACGCAGCCGACGATGGCCCCCAACGGACCGCCGATGCCGCCGGCGAGATTGGCACCGCCGATGACGGCCGCCGCGATCACGTTGAGCTCGTAGGACGTCGCCATGTTGGCGGGCGCCGATCCGAGCCAGCCGGAGATGATGATGCCTTGCAGCCCTGCGGCAAGCGCGCAGATCACATAGACCTCGATCTTCACCCGCACGACCGGTATGCCCGTGAGTTCGGCGGCCTTCTCGTTGCCCCCGAGCGCGAACACGTGGCGGCCGAACGAACTGTGGTGCAGGACCACGGCCATCGCCAGCGCGAGGACCACGAGGTAGATGAAGGGCACCGGCACGCCGAGCACATCGCCCGAGGTGAGCGCGTAGAAGTAATCAGCGTCCGGCCCGCCAGGAAAACTGCCGCGGCCGTTGGAGACGACGTAGCCGAGCCCACGCACGATCGAGAGCATGCCGAGCGTGGTGACGAAGGGCGACAGGCCGAGCACGGCGATACAGAAGCCGTTGACGAGGCCCGCGATCAGCGCGACGCCGAGCCCCGCGAGGATCGAGATCAGCAGGATCAGACCCGGCACGTTGGCCAGCACGGTCTTGCCGTCAGCGGCCATATGCACAAACAGCGAGCCCGCGGGCGAGCCGG
Source organism: Bradyrhizobium sp. 215_C5_N1_1 (assembly GCF_052075935.1). Taxonomy (NCBI): domain Bacteria; kingdom Pseudomonadati; phylum Pseudomonadota; class Alphaproteobacteria; order Hyphomicrobiales; family Nitrobacteraceae; genus Bradyrhizobium; species Bradyrhizobium sp. 215_C5_N1_1. The sequence continues at coordinate 8,515,759 of NZ_CP197228.1, forward strand.
GCGCCGACAACTCGGTCATGACCATGGAGGTGATCATGGCCGAGAAGCACATCATCGAACCGACCGACAGATCGATGCCGCCGGTGATGATCACGAAGGTGACACCGAGGGTGGCGATGGCGATGAAGGAGAAATTCTTCGCCACGTTCTGCATGTTGCCTTCGGTGAAGAAATAGGGGCTGGCGAAATGCATCACCACCAGCAGCATCGCCAGCGCGAGCAGGACATAGCCGGTCTGGGAGGCGAAGATGCCGCGCTGCCACCATCTGATCCGGCCGACATTGGTGAAGCTGATCGGAGATTCCAAGGGCATGGCCATCACGCCGCCTCCTTCGCGCCAGTGATCAGGGCGGTGACTTCCTCGGGCGACGTCTGGTGGATCGGCTTGTCGGCCCGCTTCTCGCCGCGACGCATGACGATCACGCGGTCGCACACCGCGAACACATCGGGCATACGGTGCGAGATCAGCATGACGGCGACGCCCTGCTCCTTCAGCCGGTGGATCAGGCCGAGCACCTGCTCGACCTGGCGTACCGAGATCGCGGCGGTCGGCTCGTCCATCATGACCAGCCGCGCGTTGGACAGCCGCGTCCGCGCGATCGCAACCGCCTGGCGCTGGCCGCCAGACATCTGCTTGACGAGATCGTCGGGGCGCGTCTCCGAGCGCAATTCGCCGAACAGCTCCAGCGCACGCGCCGCCATCGCCTTGTGGTCGAGCAGTGCGAGCGGGCCGAACCTGCGCTTCAGCTCGCGGCCGAGGAAGACGTTGGCAGCAGCCGTCAGATTGTCGGCGAGCGCGAGGTCCTGGTAGACGACCTCGATGCCAACGGCGCGGGCATCGATGGGCCGGTTGAAATGGACCGCGTTGCCAACAAAGCGGATCTCGCCATGGCTGGGACGGAAATTGCCGGCGATGATCTTGACCAGCGTGGACTTGCCCGCGCCGTTGTCGCCCATCAGGCCGACGACCTCGCCCGGCTGGACCTGCAGGTCGACGCCGTGCAGAGCGCGGATTGCGCCGAACTCCTTGCCGATGCCGGTCAGCTCGAGGACCGGTGTCGCTTCAGCCTTTGTCATCGACGGCGTTCCTCAGACGTAGCGGTTGACCAGGGATTCCAGATATTCCTGCCGCCCCGAGCGCGGCTGCGGATCGAAGCCGGGGCTGAGCGCACGGTCGGCAAGTTCGGCGAGCGAGCGCTGGCCGCCGAGAATGGCCCGGCCCTCGGGCCCCGCCCATCCCTCGTAGCGCTGCGCGAGCGGTGCGGTGAGGGCGCCGGCATCGAGCATGTCAGCGGCGGCGAGGAACGCGCGCGCGCAGGCATCCATCGAGCCGACATGGGCATGGATCAGATCGTCGGGGTCGATCGACTGCCGTCTGATCTTGGCGTCGAAATTGAGCCCGCCCGAGGTGAAGCCGCCGCGATTCAGGATCTCGTGGAACACCAGAGCCAGCTCCGGCACGTTCATCGCGAACTGGTCGGTGTCCCAGCCGAGCAGATCGTCGCCACGATTGACGTCGAGCGAGCCGAAGATTCCGAGCGCCTCGGCGAGCGCGACCTCGTGATGGAAGGAGTGGCCGGCAAGGATGGCGTGGTTCTGCTCGATGTTGAGCTTGACGTCGTTCAGGAGATCGTAGCGTTCCAGGAAGCCATAGCAGGTGGCGACGTCGAAATCATATTGATGCTTGGTCGGCTCCTTCGGCTTCGGCTCGATCAGGATCGGGCCCTTGAAGCCGATCTTGTGCTTGTGCTCGACGACCAGCGAGATGAAGCGGCCGAGCTGGTCGAGCTCGCGCTTGAGATCGGTGTTGAGCAGTGTCTCGTAGCCCTCGCGGCCGCCCCACAGCACGTAGTTCTGGCCGCCGAGCCGGTGCGTCACCTCCAGCGCGGCGCGGACCTGGCCGGCGGCATAGGTGAAGATTTCGGGGTCCGGATTGGTCGCGGCACCCGCCATGTAGCGGCGATGCGTGAACAAATTGGCCGTGCCCCAGAGCAAGCGGACTTTTGCGGAGGCCATCTTCGCTTCGAACAGATCGGCGACCGCGTTGAGATTGGCGACGGACTCGCTGAGCGAAGTGCCTTCCGGCGCCGCATCGACGTCGTGGAAGGTGAAGAAGGGCACGTCCAGCAGGCGGAACAGCTCGAAGGCGACATCGGCCTTGGCGCGTGCCTGCGCCATCGCATCAGCACCTTGATGCCAGGGGCGCAGAAAGGTCTCGCCGCCGAAGGGATCGCCGCCCGGCCAGCAGAACGAATGCCAGTAGCAGACCGCAAAGCGCAGATGATCCTCGAGCCTGCGGCCATGCACGAGCCGGTCCTTGTCGTACCAGCGGAAGGCGGGCGTGTTTCCCGCATCCTTGCCGCCGAAGGCGACAGGGGCGCTTGCATCGAAGAATTTTGCTGGTGCGTTCACTTAAGACTCTCCTTCAACGCAGGATAAAGTTCGCGCCATCGCCGATAGGCGTCGTCATAGGCCGCAGTGACGGATGCGCGGGGCGCAAAGCTCGCGAGCCGCCGCGGGCGCTTGCACACTTCCGCGGGATCTTCGCCGGTGGCGGCGAGCCGGCCGAGCCGTGCGGCGCCGAGCGCGGCCCCGACCTCGCCTTCCTCGACGCGGTGGACGGGAATGCCGAGCACATCGGCGCAGATTTGCGCCCACAGCGGCGAGCGCGAGCCGCCGCCGACGAGATCGACCTCCGCGATTGGCCCGCTGGCCGCGCTCAGCGCCGCGAGGTTGTCGCGCGCGGCGAAGGCGACGCCTTCCAGCACGGCCTGCACGATCTGGCTGCGCCCGCTCGCACCGCGCAGGCCGACGAAGGCGCCGCTGGCGGCGGCATCGTTGTGCGGCGTGCGCTCGCCATCGAGATAGGGCAGGAATTTTATGGAGCTCGGTCCGTCGACACGCTCGCCGAGCGGCGCCAGGAGCGCGGCGGCCGGCGTCTCCATCACGCCCGCGAGCCAGGCCAGCGAAGCCGCGGCCGACAGCATTACGCCCATCTGATGCCAGAGGCCGGGCAGCGCATGGCAGAACGCATGCACGGCCGAAGCCGGTGCCGGTGCAAACCGGTCGGTGACGCGGAACACCACGCCGGATGTGCCGAGCGACAGGAATGCATCGCCCGGCGCGATCGCGCCGAGCCCGATGGCGCTCGCGGCATTGTCGCCGGCACCGCCGGCGATCACGACATCATTCGCCGTGCCCCAGCGCCGCGCGAATTCCGGCGCGAGCACTGCACTGACCTCGCTGCCCTCGACGAGGCGGGGCATGTGGTGGAGATCGAGCCCGACGGCATGCAGCAGCAGCGCCGACCAGCGGCGCAGACCGACATCGAGCCACAGCGTGCCGGCGGCGTCGGACATGTCCTCGACCATCTCGCCGGTGAGACGATAACGCACATAGGCCTTCGGCAGCAGCACCTTTGCCACGCGCTCGAAGATCTGCGGCTCGTGCCGCGCGACCCAGAGCAGCTTTGGCGCGGTGAAGCCGGGCATCGCCAGATTGCCCGCGATCGTGTGCAGCGACGGGCAGCGCCGCCCGAGCGCGACGCATTCGGCGTGCGAGCGGCCGTCGTTCCACAGAATAGCGGGGCGCAGCGGCCGTCCATCCTCGTCCAGCAGCGTCGCACCATGCATCTGGCCGGACAGCCCGATGCCGCGCACCTGCGCGACCTCGCGCGGATGGCGGGCGGCGAGATCGTCGACGGCGCCAACCGCCGCGTCGACCCAGGCGTCGGGATCCTGCTCGGACCACAGCGGCGCGGGATGCGACAGCGCAAGCTCGCGCGCGGCCGTCGCGACAATCGCGCCGGTTTCGCTCACGAGCACCGCTTTCACACCGGATGTGCCGATGTCGATACCGAGATACACGCTATCCTCCCTTTCGCCTGTTGCGGTGCGCGATCTCAGAGTCGCCCTTTCCACAACGGACCGTTCTGAAAATCCGCCTGCCCCTAGGGCAAATTGTCCCGCATCACGATGTCGATCCTGATCTTCTCCTGTTCGCGCAAGATCGGCTCGCCGCGCGCAAGCGCGAGCAGCACGCGCACGGCGGCGCGCGCTTCATGCCCGGGGTTCTGCGAGATCGCGGCATCCATCACGCCCTGCAACAGCAGCCGGCGCGTCAGTGCGGTGACGTCGTGTCCGACGAACACCACCTGCTTGCCGCGGCCGGCATCGCTCAACGCTTTGGCGACGCCTTGCGTGCCGGCGCCGACGTTATAAAGGCCGACAATGTCAGCATGCCTGCCGAGCAGCTGCGCCAGAACCTGTTCCGAACGGCCGTCTTCGTCGCGCCCTTCCAGCACCGGCAGCACGCTGAGATCGGGGAATTCCGACGCCATCACCTGGCTGAAGCCGAAGATGCGTTCGGAATGGTCGCGCAGGCCCTGCGAGCCCGCGACGATCGCGACCTTGCCGGACCGTTGGCCAACCAGCCGACCGACCAGCGCGCCGGCGGTGCGCCCCGCCGCGATGTTGTCGATGCCGACATAATGGTGGCGACGCGAGGACGGCACGTCCGAGACCAGCGTCACGACCCTGGTCCCCGCGTCGACGAGATCGTTGATCGCGGCGCGGACCCCCGGATGGTCCAGCGCCACCACGGCGACGCCGTCGTAATCGCCGGACAGCGCCTCCAGCGAGGCCGCGAGCACGGACGGGTCGAACACATCCGTGGTGACCACCTCGACGCCGAGGCGGCGGGCTGAGAGCCAGGCCGACATCTCGCCGAGATAGGCCTCGATCTGCTGCATGAAGGGGTTCGGCCCCGCCGGCATCACGAAGGCAAAGCGGCGGGCACGGCTGCGGGCGAGCTCGGCGGCGGCGACGTGCGGCTGGAAGGCGTTGCGCTCGATCGCCGCCTTGACGCGCCGGACCGTATCGGGCCGCACGCCCGGGCGGTTGTGCAGGACGCGGTCGACCGTCGCAAGGCTGACACCCGCCTCGCGGGCGATGTCCTTCAGCGTCAGCGCGGTCGCGGTGAGAGTATCGGCCATGGCTGAAGGTTATCGAGGTGTTTTGAGGTACGCAACTCATTTTGAGGCGCAGGGCGATGTTTTCGGGCCCGGGTTACACCGCGCGGCCTCAGCCGCCGGTCAGGTCGAGCGTCAGGAACAGGCTGTTGGGATCCTCGACATAGCCCTCGAACGGGCCGCAGAGCACAAAACCGTGCGCCTGGTAGAGCGCATGCGCGGGCTTGAAATAATCCCAGGAGCCGGTCTCGAGGCTGAGCCGCTGCGAGCCACGCGCGCGGGCCTCAGCGATGATGTGGCGGAGCATCTGGCCGCCGAAGCCGCGCCTCCGCGTCGTTTGCAGCGTGTGCATCGACTTCACCTCGCCATGGTCGGCCGAGAGCATCTTCAGCACGCCGGTGGCGACCAGCGTCTCGCCGTCCCAGCCGGTCCAGAACGCGACGTCGCTCGCGCGCAGCCCAGCGAGATCGAGCGCATGGGCGCTGCCCGGCGCGGTCTGCGCCCGCGCAGCCGCGACGTGATGGTCGAGCAGCGCAATGACGCGGGGATCAAAGGTGTCGCCGGTGCGGACCTGCATCGTCACGGCCTCACCCCGCTTGAAAGCCGCTTCTGCATGAGAACCATATCGAGCCAGCGGCCAAACTTGCAGCCGACCTCTGGCATGCGGCCAACCTCGGCAAAGCCGAACGACGCGTGCAGCCCGGTCGAGGCGGAATTCGAGGCCTCGATCGCGGCGACCATCGTGTGCTTGTTGAGCGCGGTAGCGCGCTCAATCAGCGCGGCCATCAGGCTGCGGCCGACGCCGAGCCGATGATGTTGCACGCCGACATAGACCGAATTCTCCACGGTGTGGCGATAGCCGGGCCAGGGGCGGAAATCGCCGAATGACGCGAAGCCGACGACGTCCCTGCCTTTCATCGCAACCAGCACGGGATAGCCGGCCGCTTGCCGTGCGCGCATCCACTCGCGCCGCGAATCCAGATCGGCCGGTCCGTCGGTCCACACCGCCGTGGTGTTGATCGCGGCGTAATTGTAGATGGCCAAAATATCTTCGGCATCCTCCAGCGTGGCATCCCGCACGATTAGCGACATCACATTTTCCCGTACGATGTGCCGCGCCGCGTGATGATGACGTAGCGCGCATCCTGTTTGGTTTCGTTCTCGAAGGTCACCGCCCGCATCACGTCGAAATCGAGACAATCGCCGTCGCGCAGCCGCACGGTCTTGGCGTCGATATGCACGCAGACCGCACCCTCCAGCATCAGCAGCTGCTGGGTGAACGCGTTGCGGCCCCAGGGGCTGTAGGAGACGCGCGCTCCGGCCGGCAGGTCGACGACGATGATCTCGATGCCGCTCGCCGCATCCGGCGGCGAGGCATGACGCCGCCGGTAGCCGCTGTCGGGATCGCGCCAAAGCGGCTGGTCGGCAAGCCGCATCAATCGCTCCGGCGGTTTCTCGGCGAGCGCGACGACGTCACTGAGGGTGACATCGAGCGCCGCGCAGAGCTTGTTGAGCAGCGCAGCGGTGGCGCTGCTCTGCGCCCGCTCCACCCTCCCGATCATGGCCCGGCTGACACCGGAGCGCGTCGCGAGTTCGTTCAACGTCATGCCCGCCTGCGTCCTCAACGTCTTCAAGCGACGACCGATCGCACGGTCGAGTTTCTGCTGGTCCATGGCTTTCATCCGAATATTGCCCGACAGGAGGACCGCACCCATCAGGGCGGGAGAAGCTTAAGCCGGGCGGGGCGCGCATGCCGGATGCGAAGAGCTAATATATTAGAATTTTTGCGCGGCAAATTCCCTGGCGAATTGCCACAGCCCGCCTGGACATGGCGGGCTCGGCAAAGTGTCCTTGGGGAAATTCGCTAGACCAGAAAATCCGGCGCCGCGCCGTGGGCCTGCGGGATCAGGGATCCGGGCGCGAGGTGAAGCGTCATCGCATGATGATCCGCATCGGTCAGCGTCAAAATATTGGTCTGAGTGTCGAAGGCCGCGTTCACCTTGGCGTCGAAGCCATCCAGCACCAGCGTCGTGCCTGGCGTATAGTTTGAGATGACGCCGGATGTTTGTTTGGCATCGGGTCCGAAGACAAATGAGTCCGTACCCGTCAGAACGACATTGCTGCTTAGATTGCCAGTGACCACCAATGTCCCGTTGTTGACGTTGACAGCGCCAGTCCCGCTTAAATTATCGACCTTGAGCACGCCACTATCCAGGACAGTGCCGTTGTTGACGAGGTTGCCCGAAACATCCACCTCACTGCCGGTGTGCACATTGACGATACCGCCATTGGTCAATCCATTCTTGAAGTCGATCGTGCCGGCCTGATCGGCGGTGATCGTTCCAAAGGTGTTGAAAACGGCGTCGTCGAAATCGAGCGAGGCATGCACGGCTTCGATCAGGCCGCTGCTGGTGACGGAATTGCCGGTGTTGACCGCAAGCGGCTGGGACCCGTTCGCCTCGAGCGTGCCGGAGAAGCCGATATCCAAGGTGAGGCTGTGATCTCCGTTTCCGATCGTGCCGGCGCCGTCGATCGTGCCGCCGTCAAGGTCGAGCGTGTGATGCGCACCGCTGTTCAGGATCGAGGAGCCCGGATCGAGCTTGATCTCGCCATTGCCAATGATCGTGGCGTCGCCGGTCAGGATGACTTTCGCGAAATTGAAGAACTCGATCTTGCCGCCGTTGTTCAGCGTGCCGCTGACAAACAGACCGCTTGCGGCACTGACGTCAAACACGGCGCCGGCCTTGAGCGTCACATTGTTGAAACTGTTGGCGCTGCCTGCAACGGATTCGATGAGTCCGCCTGATGTCGCATCCAGCAACGTCCCGTCCAGATGCACGTTGTCGAAGGTGATGGTGCCGCCATTGGCGACGATCGCACCGAGGGAACCGCCGGCGATCGTATCGTTCACGAAGGCGAGCATCGCCTGGGTTTCGCTCAGTGAACCGAGATTGTTGATCGTGCTGTTGCTGATCACACCGGCGCGGCCGGTCTCGTGCAAATTGCCGGTCACGCTGATATTGATCGTTGCCCGATCAATCGACGTGAAGCCGGTCGAGCCGGTGACCGTCAGAACGCCACCGCCGCCGCTGGTGTCATTCACGTCAGTGACCGTGATCGCGACGTTCTTTGTCGCGATCTCTGTCCCGTCGCTGACCGCGACGGTGACGTCGTAGACGTTGTCGTGGTTCGCGTCTTTCGGCGCCTCGAAGTCGGGCGCGGACTTGAACGTCACATCGCCCGTCGCCGACACGTCGAACAGAGCCGCGTCAGTGCCGGACAGCGAATAGGTCAGCGCGGGACTGTCCACATCGGTCGCCGCGACGTGGTAGGCGACGCCAGAGCCATTCTCCGCGAAGCTTGCCGTCGTGCCCGAGCTGATCACGGGCGCATCATCGATTCCCGTCAGCGTCACGGTGATGCCCTGTGTCCCGTAGAAGCCGTCGAGGACCAAGATGAAGATGTCGGTATGGGTCTGTCCGGCCGCGAGCGGAGCGATGTTGGCATGAGAGACATCATAGCTCCACGTCACCTTGCCATCGGCAACGTCGATGGTGGCCGTGAGTGTGCCGAGATTGCCGTCTTGCGGTGCCACCGCGACCGTGTGGGCACCGGCAAAGAAACCCGCCTGCGATGTCGAAACATGGGCAGCGCCATTGTCCGTCAGCTTCGCTGCGGTGAAGGAACGCGTAGTAAGATCTCTTACAAAGATGTCGTAGGTATGGTTGGTATCGCCCGGCACCAGAATGCTGGATAAAGACTCGAATGCCACCTTGGTGCCATCAGGCGAGAACACGGGAAGCCGGCTGCCGCCCCCGAATTCCCACGGCCTGCCCCCATTGGTCGAGACGGCCGTGATGGCACCCGTGGCCAAGTCCTTCACATAGACGACCTGATCGGCATTGACACCCGGCACGAGATTGGTGGCACTGGAATAGAACGCAATCTTGGTGCCATCAGGCGAGAACACGGGTTTCTGGGCTTCGCCGTTGTTCTGCGGGACTCCGTCGGCATCGGTCGATACCAGCGTGACCGCGCCTGTGGTCAGATCCTTAATGACGATGTTGCCGATTAGGTTGTTAGAACTACCCGGCACAAGATTGTCGGCAAAGGTATAGAACGCCACCTTGGTGCCATCTGGCGAGAACACCGGGTCGAAGCTGCCGCGATCCCCACGAGCGCCGCTGGCGCTCTCCGACACCAGTGTGGTGGCCCCGGTGGAAAGGTCCTTGATGTAGATCTCGGTGGTGTCGCCGCGCACTGTGGCCGACCCGAACACGATTTTGGTGCCATCGGGTGAGAACGAGGGGGGGAAGGTAAAGCCATTCTCAAGCCCGCCGCCGCCGGGTCCTCCGTTGTATGGACTGGGCGCCACGAGCGTTATCGCGCCAGTGGTCAGGTCCTTCACGAAGATGTCGCGCACGTGGTCGGTATCATCAGGCACGAGATTGTCGGCATCGGAATAGAACGCAACCTTGGTGCCATCAGGCGAGAATATCGGGTTGGTGGTCGATAAGCCGTCCGCCTGTTCCCCACTGGCACTCGTCGATACGCGCGTGAGGGCACCGGTGGCCAGGTCCTTCACGAAGATGTCGGCGCCCGTTGCGAACGCCAACATGGTGCCATCGGGCGAAAAAATCGGCTGGTAGCCACCCAGCTGAACCCCGCTGGCATCGGTCGACACGAGCGTGATCGCCCCGGTCGAAAGGTCCTTCACGAAGACGTCGGGTGCACCGTTGGTATCGCCGGGCACCAGATTGTCGGCATAGGATGCGAACGCCACTTTCGTGCCGTCGGGCGAGAACGCTGCCTGGACACTCGCGCCATCCGCCTGCGCCCCGGTTGCGCTGGTCGACACGCGCGTGAACGCATCGTCGCTGCCACCGCCAGCGGTGAAAACAGGTGCTGAATTCGTCATCAATGCCTCCGTTTGCCCGGCAACAGGCCGGGTCCGAATGTTTTGCACGACAATCAGAAACAGAAACGCGGCACCAATGAGTCCCTGCTGTCCAAGGCAAGTTTAGTGCCCTAGATGACGAACGCTTGATGCAGCCGCGAAGGATCAGATGAAGGATCAGATTGAGCGTCGTTGGCTGCGCCGCTGCACGACAGGCAATCAAAACTGCGCCAGCAGTCTTTCACGATACGCAGCCGCGCCGAACTGCGAGAGCGCATAGCATCCCTCAGGGTGATCTCGTGTCGTCGGGATGAATAAGCCGCTCCTTCTGAAATGCAGCGCGAGCGGTGATCCGTTACATCACCAAGAATTGCCATCGCCAAAAATTGGCCACTTTAACCGACGCTGGGGAGACCGACGCCATTTGGCGGATCTTCGGCCCCTTCATGCTTCCGGATACGCCAAGATGAACGTGGCCAGGGGTCGGAGAAACATCCAACACGCCAAATCAGCGGCCATCAATTTTTGAATGGAGCGGGCGAAGGGAATCGAACCCTCGTATGCAGCTTGGGAAGCTGCCGTTCTACCATTGAACTACGCCCGCGAATGCGCATCTCACGCCAACCCTGATTAGCCGAGACGGCGCCGCTCGCCAAGCGCTTTGGCGCGGCCGGCCGGACGGTTGTTAACGTCCTGGCAAGATTTTGGGTGCGCCGGATTGTGGCGGTGTTATGATCGCGCGTCTGGGGAGAGACGTGCACTGAGTGGGGCGTGTGCATGCTGGGGCGTGGCTACACGATATTCAACACGGCCATAGGGCGCTGCGGCATCGTCTGGAGCAGCACCGGCGTGGTCGCCGTGCAATTGCCGGAGGCGCGGGAGATCGATACCCGCCGCCGGATTTTCGCGGTCCATCCCGAGGCGCGCGAGCAGCAGCCTCCGCTGAATGCCGAGCTTGCGATCGAGGGCATCGCAGGCTTGCTGCAGGGCGGCGACCCTGATTTTTCCGAGGTCAGCCTGGACGCCGGCGGCGTCCCCGGCTTCCACCGGCGCGTTTATGAAGCCGCCTGCGCCATTCCGCGCGGGGAGACGCGCACCTATCACGAGATCGCCAAGGCGCTGGGCGCCTCCGGCGCCGCGCATTCGGTGGCGCAGGCGATCGCCAAAAATCCCTACATGCTGATCGTGCCCTGCCACCGGGTGCTGGAGGCCGGCAATTACGCCGACCGGCTCTCGCCTTACGGCGGGGTGATCTCCAAGCGGCGGCTGCTTGCGCTCGAGGGCGCCCATCCGGTCGCGAGCAAGACGCTGTTCGAGGTGCTGCTGCCCGTTGCCCCACCGAGGCCCAGCTAAGGCGCGATCGCAATCGCACCTTAGCTTTGTTTTTTGGGCATGATCTTGTCGGACAACCGCTACACACTTGTCCGGATCATGCCTAGATGGGTGGCATGGATGCGACCACGCTGCTGACCACGCAATCGATGACGGTCTCGGAGTTTCGCTGCGATGCGGGACCGGACGACAAGCCGTTCGCGGAGTGCCGCACCGGCCATTCCATTGCGTATGTTCGCTCCGGCAGCTTCGGCTGCCAGTGCCGCGCCGGCTTCTTCGAGCTGGTGGCGGGCTCGATGCTGGTCGGCGCTCCCCGCGAGGAATACACCTGCACGCATGAGCATGTCAGCGGCGACGTCTGCCTGGGCTTCTTCTTCAGCGAAGACCTGGTCGATGCCCTCGGGGGACGACGCGAGATCTGGCAGGTCGGCGCGACACCGCCGCTGCCGGAGCTGATGGTGCTGGGCGAGCTCGCCCAGACGGCGGCAGATGGCAACAGCGACCTCGGTCTCGACGAGGTCGGTCAAATTCTCGCCGGCCGCTTCATCGATGTCGTCTCGGGCAAGGCGCGCAAGCCGGCCACGCCCACCGCACGCGACCGCCGCCGCGCAGTCGAAGCCGCGCTGTGGATCGACGCCAACTCGCATGCCGAGGTCGACCTCGAACAGGCGGCGCGGCAGGCGGGCCTCAGCCCGTTCCATTTCCTGCGGCTGTTCTCGGCCGTGCTCGGCGTCACCCCGCATCAATATCTGGTGCGCTCGCGGCTACGCCACGCGGCGCGGCTGCTGACAGATGATGACATCGCGGTCACCGACGTCGCCTATGACGTCGGCTTCGGCGATCTCTCCAATTTCGTCCGCACCTTCCATCGCGCCGCCGGCGTGTCGCCGACGAAGTTTCGGCAGGCGTCGAAGGGCGAGCGCAAGATTCTCCAAGAGCGCGCTACCCTCAACTGAATAGGGTCGTCTCCGGCGCGCGCCAGTCGCGGCGCGCTTTGCAATGGAGACGATCATGTACGACCACATCGGACTGCGTGTTGCCGACCTCGACGCCGCCACGCGCTTCTACACCGCGGTGCTTGCGCCGCTCGGCTACGCCCTGTGCTCGAGCGGCGACGGCTATGCGGGCTTCGGGCCGAAGGGCGAGCCGGCGCTCTGGCTGCACCTGAACAAGGGACGCAAGGCCGACGGCGCGCATATCGCGTTTCGCGCCAAGGACCATGATGCGGTCAAGGCATTCCACAGCGAAGGCTTGAAGAGCGGCGGCCGTGACAATGGCGGCGCCGGCCCGCGCAAGGACTATAGCCCGACCTACTACGCGGCGTTCCTGATCGATCCCGATGGCAACAACATCGAGGCGGTTTGCGTGTGAGCGTCGGCCGCCATCGCCTCACACGCTGTCATGCCCCGGCTTGACCGGGGCATCCAGTACGCCGCGGCTTCTCGATTCAATCACAGCGGCCTCTGGAATACTGGATCGCCCGATCCCGTCTCCGCCAAGGCTTCGCCGGGCCAAGAACTCACTTGGCCGCCGAAGCCTTAGCGAAGGCGGCAAGTCGGACGATGACGCCTGAGATGATGGCTCGCTTGTTTCTCCAAATTATAGGAATCTACCATGGCCTCCATCCACAACGACATTTCCCTCCCCGTCCCGGCCCGCGACGTCTGGGACGCCGTACGCGATTTCGGCGCGCTGCCTCAGCGGCTGGCGCCGGGCTTCGTCACCGCCTGCACGCTCGACGGTGATGCACGCATCGTCACCTTCGCCAATGGATCAGTGGCGCGCGAGGTGCTGGTCGATTGCGACGATGCGCGACAGCGGCTGGTCTACGCCATCAACAACGAGCGGCTCAGGCATTACAGCGCCTCGGTGCAGGTGATCGCCGAGGGCGAGGCGAGCTGCCGCCTTGTCTGGATCATCGACATGCTGCCGAACGAGCTTGCGGCTTACGTCCAGGGGCAGACCAAGGACGCCGTCGCCGCGATACACCGGGCGTTCCCGGCTGTGGCTGCGTGATCTTTCTCACAGAGCCCTGCCCTCGCCGACCCTAACCATGGCCGCGTGCGTCCGGTTGGCTCCGCTCTCCCGGCGGAGCCACGCACGCGAGGAGCAGGCCATGAGAGGTGCGGATAAGGTGATCTGCCAGGCGGCCGCCGTGCTGCTGCTATTTTCGATCTCGAGCGCGCCGGCAAAGGCGCAGTTCCTCGGCGGCGGAGGCGCCGGCGGCGAGGACATGATGACCCAGATGGCGCCGATGCTGGAGATGATGAAGGCGAAGATGGGCAAGCGCCGCTTCGCCATGCTGATGCAGACCATGGGTCCGATGATGAGCCGCATGATGGAGAACGGCGGCGGCGGGCTCGGCGGCATGATGGGGGGCGGCGGCAGCCTGAGTGGCGGCAATTTCGGCGGTGGCTTCGGCGCGCCGAACTACGGCGACTACACGCCGATGGGCGCAGGCGGCTACATGCCGACCGGAATGGGCGGCATGGGTGGCGGCGACATCATGGGTATGCTGGGTGGTTCCGGCGGCGGCGACATGATGGCGATGATTCCGCAGCTGATGCGGCTCGCCAATGTCGGCGGCGGTGGCGGCCATCGCCGCCACAGACACCGCTAGTCTGCAACGCCCGAAAGCGCAGGCCTGATCGCAGGTTTCGTCTCGCGCGGCCCCCAGCGTGTCAGCACCACGCTGGAGCACGAGAGCAGGCCGAGCACGACCATCGAGCTCGCGGCCAGCCAGAAGAAGCTCTGCGCGGTGGCATCATGCGTCGACAGCCACCAGCCGATCGCCGCGATGTAGATCAGGCGCGCGGTCTGCGCCAGCACCGGCCCGATCACCTTGGCCGCGCCCTGCGACGAGAAATACATTGTCGAGGCGAGCCCGATGAAGGCGTAGAACGGCGCCACCGTCGACAGATATTCATGGCTGGTCGCGCGCACGGTGGCGCTGTCGGTGAAGATGTTGACCCAGAGATCTGGGAACAGCGCGACGAGGCACGCCGGCGCGCCGACGGCGACGAACGCGCTCGCACCGGCGATCCAGGCGATGCGCCGGGCGCGCGCGATGCGCACCGCGCCGATCGCCATGCCGATCATCGGCACCGAAGCGATGCCGAACGAGAACGCGATCGAGGTCAGCAAAAATTCCAGCCGCGCGCCGATGCCGTAGCCGGCGAGGATCGCAGTGCCGAACTTTGCCAGCATGTGGGTGAAGATCGAGATCGTCAGCACCGATTGCAGCGGCGAGAAGCAGGCGATGGCGCCGACCTTCAGGATATCGAAGAACATCGCCCATTGAACGCGCAGCCCGCGCAGTTTCGGTACGATTCGGGCGCGGCCGGAGAACAGGTACCAGCCCATCACACAGATGTTCATGGAATAGGCGATCAGCGAGCCGGCCGCGACGCCGCGCATGCCGAACTGCGGCACGGGCCCGAGCCCGAGGCCCAGCGTGCCGCCAAGCACGACCTGCATGACCGCGGAATTCAGCATCAACAGCGAGGGCAGCTTCATGTTGCCAGTGCCGCGCAACACGCCGGCCATGGTGTTGAGCAGCCACGGCAGCACGGCCCCGCCAAAAAACACCTGTGTGTAGGCGACCGCATGCGTCAGCACATCCCCGCGGCCACCAAGCATTTCCAGCACCTTGGGCCCGAAGATCAGCATGCCCAGCATGAAGACGAGGCCGAAGGTGATGCCGATCAAGAGCGCATGCGCGGCGAGCGTGCCGGCGCGCTCGCGGTCGCCTGCGCCGAGCGCCCGCGCGATGGCCGACGCCACGGCGCCGCCCATTGCCCCGCCGGACATCGTCATGGTCAGGATCACTGTCGGAAACACCAGCGCCATTGCCGCCAGCGCCTCGACGCCGAGCCTGCCGATATAGGAGGTCTCCGCTATCACCACACAGGTGCCGGCCGACAGCGCGACCACGTTCGGCCAGGCGAGTCCGAGCAGCGTGCGCAGAATCGGCCCGTCCATCAGCGCGCTTCGTACCGGCCGCGGAGGCGGCGGCAACGGACGCTCTTGTTCATCGACCGGGATTTCGGCGATGTCGGACATGTCCTCTCCCGGGCGCAGGCCATTCGCGGCGCGGCAATGCGTAGGTGTGCCAATAAATTTCTTCGCGCGGAAGGCGCGGCGACAGGCTTAGCACGACAATTGCCGATTCCTCCTGCGCCGGATGCAGGCGTGCCCTGCGGCAGCGCATTTCAACAGATGGAATTACTCAATGGTCCACACCAGCGGCGGCTGACCGCCCGCTGTCGGGCGCAGGTGCACGCCGATGTGCCGCCCGCATCCGGCAGCGAGCCCCTCGAACAACCCTTCCAGCACCCTGGTGCAGACGCGATGATAGTCGGCGACGTCATCCATCAGCTTCCAGCTCTGCTGACGAAATTCAAACGTGCCTTCTGATGCCGTCGTCTCGGCAGCGTCATCCTGCGCGGCAAACAGAGCGTTCAGGAACGCTGCGAACTCGCTGGCGCCACCACGGCTCATAGACAGCGCCGCGGCGACCTCGTCAAAATACTGCATCCCGATCAGCTTGCCAGTGAGGTGCAGGAGATAGCCGGCGTCTTCGGGGCCGAACAATTGCACCATGACGGGCGCGGCGGTGCGCACATATTCCATCGCGTAGTTGCGGTAGGCCTTTTCCAGCCGCGGCTTCGGCCAACTCGCGACGGGCAAGGCAGGCGCGGCTTTAGCGTCGAACAACGGCGCTTCCAGATGGCGCGCGAACACCAGGCGTTGATCCAGCCCGAGCTGGTGGTCGTACTGATAATAATAGCCTTCGAGCCCATCCTGACCGTCGACGCTCTGCTTGGTGCAGACGAAGCCGAGCCTGGTATCGCCGAGCGCGACGCCATTGTTGGCGTGCCAGCCGCGCAGCATCGCGCGGCTGACCTCACCCGGCACGCCGCAGATCGCGGTGCCCTTCCAGATCCAGCGCGGCGGCGGATAGCGGATCCAGGCTTTGCGGTCGCTCTCATACATGTACTCGACATGCACGCCGCCGATCCAGTTGGAGAGATAATGATATTGCGCGGCGGCCACCGCCGGCGGCAGATGATTGAGACCGAGCTTTTCGAGCCCCGGCAGGAAGCGCTCCTGCTGCTGGCGGCGAAACACGCGGAAGACGAATTCGGCAGCATCCGCCGTGCCGCGCCGTGTGACGACGGTGAGGATGAGTCCGGTGAAATAGGCGTGATAGAGGTCGGCGACCGCGCGCCAGCGCTTCCATTGCGCTTCTTGTGCTGCGTCTGTTGCGGCGGTCATGTTCGCTCCCGATCGTTGTTTTGATCGAGTGTGTCACTGCGACCTGTACGAGGCAACCTGACGCTCAGGCAGAGCGCCCTGCACGCCAGCCCGTCAATTCCGCATCACGAATTTTGCGCAAGCCTGGCCCCACGCTCGCGCTCGACGCGTTCGGTGACGTCGCGCGCCATCGCGACCGATCCGACCACGGCACCACCGGCATCGCGCACCAGCGCGAAGGTCATCTCGATGTAGAGCTTGCGTCCGCTCTGGTGCAGCGCGCGGGTCAGCGTCGGCCTGCCCGCAAGCTTCATCGCCCCGGTGGCAAGCGCAGCTTCGAAGCCCTTCCAGTGCGCGGCGCGCAGATGTTCGGGAATGATCAGATCGAGGTTCTGGCCGAGCGCTTCGTCGGCGGAGAAGCCGAACAAGGCGGTCGATGCACGATTCCAGCGCGTGATGGTGCCAGAGCGATCCGAATAGATCAGCGCGTCCGCGACGTCGTCGAGGATTCTTGCGTCGAGTTCGGATTGAACACTCATCTCGCCACCTCGCATGCAGCCGGATTTCAGCTTGCATCCCGGCAGTAGTCAATCGAGGGGCTGCGGCGTACTGGATGCCCCGGTCAAGCCGGGGCATGACAGTAGAGTGTGGAGCTACACCCGAAAATGCTTCGATAGTTTGAGGCCCTGCGCCTGGTAGTTCGAGCCGATGCGCTGGCCGTACATCGCGTCGGGGCGCGCCAGCATTTTCTCGTAGACGAGACGGCCGACGATCTGGCCGTGCTCGAGAATGAACGGCACCTCGCGCGAGCGCACTTCGAGCACGGCGCGCGATCCCTGCCCGCCAGCTCCGGCATAGCCGAAGCCGGGATCGAAGAAGCCGGCATAGTGCACGCGGAACTCGCCGACCAGGGGATCGAACGGCACCATCTCCGCGGCGTAGTCGGGCGGCACCTGCACGGCTTCCTTGGAGGCGAGGATGTAGAACTCGCCGGGGTCGAGGATCAGGCTGCCGTCGGGACGCGCCGAGATCGGTTCCCAGAAATCCTCCACCGCATAGCCGGAGCGGCGGTCGACGTCGACGACACCGGTGTGGCGCTTGGCGCGATAGCCGACGAAGCCGTTGGCCTTCTCGCCGGAGAGGTCGACGGAGACGGCAACGCCGCCGGTGAGATCGGCATCGTCGAGATCGACGAGACGCTCGGTCGCATGCAGCGCCTCGAGCTCGTCGATGTTGAGGATGGCATCTCCGGTGCGGAAGCGTACCTGGCTCAGGCGCGAGCCCTCGCTGACCAGTACCGGAAACGTCTTCGGGCTGATCTCGGCGTAGAGCGGGCCGTGATAGCCGGCGCCGATCATGTCGAAGCGTCGGGTGCCGTCGGCGATGACACGGGTGAAGACATCGAGCCGGCCGGTCGAGCTTTTCGGGTTCGCGGCGGCGACGATCTCCGGCGGCAGCGCCAGGCTTTCCAAGAGCGGCACGATGTAGACGCAGTTGGTCTCCAGCACTGCGCCATCGGCGAGGCTGAACTCGTGCAGCTTTAACTCGTCGATGCGCTCGGCGACGGTCGCGCCGGGACCCGGCAGGAAGCTGGCGCGAACGCGATAGGCGATGTCGCCGAGGCGAAGGTCGAGGCTCGCCGGCTGGATCTGGCTTTCGACGAAGTCATAAGCGGGCAGGATGAGGCCCGCCTTCGCCATCGCCGCGATCATGCGGTCGGGCAGGATACCATTGGCGTCGGCGGCAACCGTGAAGCTCAACCGGGGGTCCTCGTCAGGGGTCAAATGCATCCGGACATGCGGGAAATAGCAGCCTTTTACGGCTATCCGATGGACGCCTTGACGGAAAGGCCATTGCGGAATATGAGCATCACTTATCCCGTGGTGATTTGAGCCGGCCGGCTTGCAGCCACGTTAAATAAGTCGCTAAACAGGCCGGGGACCTCTGTGATCCCGGCCCGTGGAAGTTATCCAGGCCGGTTTTTTTGTGACCATTTTCGATGGTCACGCAGAGGAGGTCCTATGTCGAAGTCCCCGGCGTCCACCACGCAATACCGTCCCGAAACCCGCCTGGTCCATTCCGGCACCCTGCGCTCGCAATATGGCGAGACGTCGGAGGCGCTGTTCCTGACCCAGGGCTACGTCTACAACAGCGCCGAGGAGTGCGAGGCGCGGTTCAAGGGCGAGGACCCCGGCTTCATCTATTCGCGCTATTCCAACCCGACCATCTCGATGTTCGAGCGCCGCATGATCGAGCTCGAAGGCGCCGAAGCCGCCCGCTCGGCCGCGACCGGCATGGCCGCGGTGACGACCGCGATCCTGGCGCCGCTGAAGGCCGGCGATCATGTGGTGGCCTCGCGCGCCCTGTTCGGCTCCTGTCTCTACGTCATTCAGGATCTCTTGCCGCGCTACGGCATCGAGACGACGCTGGTCGACGGAGCCGATCTCGACCAGTGGCAGCGCGCCTTGCGGCCGAACACCAAGACGTTCTTCCTGGAGAGCCCGACCAACCCGACGCTCGACGTGCTCGACATTCCAGGGATCGCCGAGATCGCGCACAGCGGCGGCGCGCGGCTCGTCGTCGACAACGTGTTCGCGACGCCGATCTGGCAGAGCCCGCTCGCGTTAGGGGCCGACGTCGTGGTCTATTCCGCGACCAAGCACATCGACGGCCAGGGCCGTTGTCTCGGCGGCATCATCCTGTCGTCGGAAGCGTTCATCGCCGAGCACATCCACAATTTCATGCGCCAGACCGGCCCGTCGATCTCGCCGTTCAACGCGTGGGTCCTGCTCAAGGGCCTGGAAACGCTCGGCGTACGCGTGCGCGCGCAGACCGAGACGGCGGGACGCATCGCCGACGTGCTGGCGAGCCATCCGAAGATTTCGCGCCTGGTCTATCCCGGCCGCGCCGATCATCCGCAGGCAGCTCTCGTGAAGAAGCAGATGCGCGGCGGCTCGACGCTGGTCGGCTTCGAGGTCAAGGGCGGCAAGCAGGGTGCGTTCCGCGTGCTCAACGAGCTCAAGCTTGCAAAAATCTCGAACAATCTCGGCGATGCCAAGAGCCTCGTCACGCATCCGGCGACCACGACGCATCAGCGCCTCAAGCCGGAAGACCGCGCCGCGCTCGGAATCAGCGAGGGCTTCATCCGCTTCTCGGCGGGGCTCGAGCATGCGGATGATCTGATCGAGGATCTGACTGCGGCGCTGGAGAAGGCGTGAGGGCTTCACGAGCTCGGAACGTAGGGTGGGCAAAGCGACTTGTCCGCCGTAGCTCGAAGAGCGAAGGCGGAAGCGTGCCCACCATTCACGATCATATCGCCGATAGATGGTGGGCACGGCGCGCGAAGAGCGCGCCTTTGCCCACCCTACGGCACCGAGCTACATCGGCCGATACGTCCGCACGTCGGCGGGCACGTTGACGCCGAGCTTGATCTGGCCGACGGAGCGGATGATGTCGTCGCCGAGGATCTGCGCGAAGCAGGCATAGCCCCAATCGTTCATATGCAGGCCGTCGGCGATCACGAAACTCTCGACCGGGATCGATTGATTCTCGTGCCAGTCGCGCATCACCTCGAAGCGGGGGAAGATGCCGACGTGACGGAGCTCGGCGACCTTGCCGAGCAGGTGCACCATCTTGCCGGCGCTCTCCTTGCGCTGGTTGACGGCCGGCGAATATTGCGGAT
The DNA here is from genome assembly GCF_052075935.1 of Bradyrhizobium sp. 215_C5_N1_1. Taxonomy (NCBI): domain Bacteria; kingdom Pseudomonadati; phylum Pseudomonadota; class Alphaproteobacteria; order Hyphomicrobiales; family Nitrobacteraceae; genus Bradyrhizobium; species Bradyrhizobium sp. 215_C5_N1_1. The sequence continues at coordinate 8,535,895 of NZ_CP197228.1, forward strand.
CGACCAGCACGATGTCGGCGCCGCCAGCGGCCTGGATGCGGGAGATGCCGTCCTCGACCATCTTGGCGGTGTCACCGGGATCGAGATTGCGCAGCACCGCATTGGTGCCGACCTGCCAGATCACGAGATCCGGATGCACGTCGATCACCTCCTTCTGGAGGCGCTTCATCATCTCGGGCGCGTCCTCGCCGCCGACGCCGGCGTTGATGACGGTGATGTCGGCGGTCGGATATTGCCGGCGGAGCTGCGCGGCGAGACGGTTCGGATAGTTGAAATCGGGCGAGCTCGCGCCATAGCCTGCCGTCGACGACGAGCCGAACGCGACGATCACGACGGGTTTGCCGGCGACGAGCTTGCCCGCGACATGCGGCAGCGAGCCCATCGCCTTCGAGCCACCCTTCGGCGTGAGGCAGGGCACGCGGCTGAAAATGTCCCCGGCGGATTTCGCGACCTGCTTCACCTTGTCGATGGCGCGGGCGGTCACGCCGCGCTGCTCGTGGGACGTCGCGGCGACGGTGGTCTGGGAAGGCGAAGCGGAAGCCGGACTAGCGGCCTGCTGCGGCGCGGGCGTTGCCTGCGTGGCCTGCGCCTGCACTGGTGCCAGCGACACCGGCGTCAGGAGCAGCAGAGCCGCCGCGGGCGCAGCCAGCCATGCAGTCAACCAAAAAGGGCGGAGAGAACTCATTAACGCTAGACCTCAATTTTGCTGCTGGGCCGGCCCCAGATGGGCTGCGTCGATCACAAACTGTGCCAACGCCCGGCCAAGGCAGTCATGGACCTGTTTCGCCAGCTCTGGCCCGCGGGACGGGCTGAACAGGTCGAACTGACCCTGATCATTCCACTGCCGCATGATCGCGAAACGGTCGAACAGCGGGATGTCATGCTCCTGCGCCACCACCCGCATATTGTCGAGATAGGGCGGCACCGAGATCATGGTTTCGGTACGCGGGCTGTACTGCAAGTTCATCAACACGACGTCAGCCCCTGCTTTTTGCAGCGCGGAAACCCCTTCGGTTACCGCCCCGCGAAAATCATCGGGATCAATCGCTCGGATAGCATCCACAGTCCCGGTCTGCCAGATGACCAAAGTAGGCCTTTTTGCTTCCATCAGCTTAACGAAGGTGGCGGCCGCCTCCTCGGCCGTCTTCTTGCTCTGTATTTCTACGGAGACGTGCACGGTCTCCGACGGCAGCAGCCTGTCCTGCAGGATGGCCTGCATGCGCGCCGGATAGGAGCTGTCCTCCGAGGCCGGAATCGTGGTCGAACGGCTGCCGATGACGAGGATTTCGAGCGGTTTGCCGGCCTTGATGGCATCGGCGACCCTCGGAAGCTGGCTTTCAGTGGTGAGCAGATAGGATGGCAATTCGCAGGCCGGGGGCGCGGCCGGAGCAGCCGGCACGGCATCGCCCGCGCGCGCCAGGGGCGCGGCGAGGTTACCGCACAGCAGGACCAGGCTCAGGAGAACCTTCGCCTTCATCAGCCCCCTCCCGCCAGATCGGCGTTGCCGACGGCGTTTTTGGTTTTCGCACCGCTCTTGTCAGCCACGCGCTTGTACCACGAAATCACCCATGCAACGCCCCACATGATCAGGATTCCGGAGAGACTAATCAGCGCATGCATGGCTGCGCCGCCGGAGACTTCGGCCAGGATGAAATGGCCGGCGAAGGCGAGGAAGACGCCGAGACAAAAGATCTCGAGGGAATGCTGGCCGCAGAGGATCAGCGGCCGCAGCCAGGGCGATTTCAGGCCCGGCCATTCCCGGGGCAGGAAGCGAACGGTGAGCGCGGCGAACGCCAGGAAATGCGTGAAGCGCAGCACGTCGAGATCGGCCTTGTCGATCGGATACATCCACTGCTCGAGCCGCCTCGGCATGAAGTGGGAGAGCTGCGGCACATACCAGGTCAGCGTCACGTAGAACGCCGCGACGAGATAGGCGATCGATATCCACATCGTGACGCGGGACGCCAGGATGCGCGACATGCGTCGCGCACCTCCGAGCGCACACCATGCACCGAATACGAAAAGCAATTGCCAGGCGAAGGGATTGAACGCCCAGAAGCCGTTCGGATAGGCCGACAGATAGAGGTCGTATTCCCAGGTCACCGCGTAGAGCACGACCGAGAGGCCGAGCGTCACGTCGGGCCGCCATTTCATCAGCCACAAGATCAAGGGCAGCGCCAGCATCAGCACGATATAGAGCGGCAGCACGTCCATGTTGACCGGACGAAAGCGCAGCAGCAGCGCCTGCACGATCGTGACATCGGGCTGCTTGAGGAAATCCATGATGCCCATCTCTTCGGTGTAGAGCGGGTTCTCGAACCTGGTCGCAACGTAGGAGATTTCGGCGAGGAAGATCGTGAACAGAAAGACGTGGGCGACATAGATCTGCCAGACGCGCCGCAGGATGCGCGCGGTGGCGACGACGAAGCCGCTTTCGAGCATGGCACGACCGTAGACGAACGCCGCGGTGTAGCCGGAGATGAAGATGAAGATCTCGGTGGCGTCGCTGAAGCCGTAATTGCGGATCGTGAACCAGGTCAAAAGGCTCGGCGGCAGATGGTCGACGAAGATCAGCCACAGCGCGAGCCCGCGGAACAGGTCGAGCCGGAGCTCGCGCTCGCCGATGGCGGGCAGCGTGATGGCCGGCGCGGCGGAGCGCGGCTTCGCCTCCGCAGGTCTGGCCTCCGCAGGCTTGCCGGTTCCCGCGATCGTCGATCCCGTCACTTGGTCGGCAATGGTCATCGGGGGTTCGAAACCCTTCCGCAAATCGCGACGTGTCATGGAGTGTACAGGTCCGGCCGTCGTCTCGCAAAGCGGCCGGATCACATTGGGTCTACTTCCTCGGCAATTCTGGCGGCACGATGTCACCAAAACCGCCTGCGGGCGTTGGTTCCCGGCCGGGTTTTCGTTATGATGGCCGCCATGTATCGCGCCGTGACCCGCCAGATCGAAGTGACCGTCGAGCCGAACTTTGTTCCGGAGCAGTCGTCGGCTGACCGCTCCCGCTATTTCTGGTCCTACACCATCGTCATCACCAATTCCGGCGACGAAACCGTGCAGCTGAAGACGCGGCACTGGATCATCACCGACGCCACCGGCCGCCAGCAGGAGGTCAGGGGCGAGGGCGTCGTCGGCGAGCAGCCGACCCTGGCTCCCGGCGAGCGCTTCGAATACACCTCCGGCGTGCCGCTCGCGACCGCCTCGGGCTTCATGACCGGCCGCTACCAGATGGTCAGTGAAAGCGGCGAACGCTTCGAGATCGACGTGCCGACGTTCTCGCTGGACAGCCCGGACAACAAGCGGGTGTTGAATTAGCCCGGTGCCGTAGGCGCCGTAGGGTGGGCAAAGGCGCAAAGCGCCGTGCCCACCATTCCAAACGTGGCGCATAAGATAGTGGGCACGCTGCGCTTTGCCCACCCTACGACTGGATTGCTTCGCTGCGCGCGCAACGACGGAGGATGCGACGCCTACGCGTCTTCCACGCCGGCCTCGTGCGGCGTGAACTGGTACACCGACGAGCAGAACTCGCAGGTCACGACGACCTTGTCGTCCTTGACCATGGCGGCGCGGTCGTCGGGCGAGAAGCTCTTCAACATCGCACCAACCGCGTCGCGCGAGCAGGAGCATTGCGCCTTCAGCACCAGCGGATTGAACACGCGCACGCCACGCTCGTGGAACAGGCGGAACAGCAGCCGCTCGCCGGAGAGTTCGGGGTCGATCAGCTCGACGTCCTCGACGGTCTCGACCAGCGAACGCGCCTCGACCCAGGCGTCGTCTTCGGCGACAGCATGCACCTCCGCGCCTTCGGGCGCATCGCCGGGATGCAAATCGGCCTGCCGCGCGCGCTCGGGCGCCTTCGGCAGGAACTGCATCAGCATGCCGCCGGCGCGCCAGCGATGCTTGCCGCCGTCGTTCGAGCGCCACTCCTCGCCGACCGCGAGACGCACGCGCGTCGGGATCTGCTCGGAGCGCAGGAAATATTCGTGGGCGGCATCTTCCAGGCTGCCGCCGTCGAGCGCGACCAGACCCTGGTAGCGGCTCATGTCGGGACCCTGGTCGATGGTCATGGCGAGATGACCGTTACCGAGAAGCGTGCCGGAATCTTTTGTCTCGCCGAGGCGCTCGGCATCGTAGCGCGCATAGGCGCGCAGGCGATCCGGCGCCATGTAGTCGACGACCAGGAACGACACCGGACCGTCGGTCTGGGCCTGGAGGATGAAGCGGCCCTCGAACTTCAGCGCCGAGCCGAGCAGCGTCGTCAGCACGATGGCCTCGCCGAGCAGCTTGCCCACGGCAGCGGGATAATCGTGCTTGGTCAGGATCTCGTCGAGCGCGGGACCGAGCCGCACGAGGCGGCCGCGCACGTCGAGTGCGTCGACCTCGTAAGGCAGCACGGCGTCATCGATGGGAACCGCTGATGGTGCGCGAACCGGGCCTTCAGGCCCGGTATTCATGTCAGGGGATTGGGAAACCATGGCGCTTTATCTGGGGTCGATGGAGGAAAATGGAAGAGGGCTCAAGGGTGGTGTGTTCCGGATGCACTTATGATCGCTCAGGATCCTGCAAATTCGATGTCGTCCCGGCGCGCGCAAAGCGCTGATACGGGACCCATAGCCACAGGATTACGCGATAGCCCGCGTAGCCCGGATGGAGCGTAGCCCAATCCGGGACCACTCCAACTGCGGACACAAACCCGGATTTCGCTGCGCTCCATCCGGGCTACAAGTGAGATTACTTCACCGCGTCAAAGCACCAGGCCAGAATGCCCTTCTGCGCATGCAGGCGGTTTTCGGCCTCGTCGAACACGACCGATTGCGGGCCGTCGATCACTTCGTCGGTGACCTCCTCGCCGCGATGGGCGGGCAGGCAATGCATGAACAGCGCATCGGGCTTGGCCAGCGACATCAGCTTCGAATTGACCTGATAGGGCTTGAGCACGTTGTGACGGTGCTCACCTTCCTTGTCGCCCATCGACACCCAGGTGTCGGTGACGACGCAGTCGGCCCCCTTCACGGCGGCCTCGGGATCGGTGCCGAGCACGATCGGCGCGCCGGTGGCCTTGATGAAGTCCCGCATTACCTTTTTCGGCGCAAGCTCCGGCGGCGTCGCGACATTGAGCTTGAACTTGAAGCGCTCGGCGGCATGCGCCCAGGACGCCAGCACGTTGTTGTCGTCGCCGGTCCAGGCCACCGTCCTGCCCTCGATCGGGCCGCGATGCTCTTCGTAGGTCATGAGGTCGGCCATCACCTGGCAAGGGTGCGAGCGCCGTGTCAGGCCGTTGATGACGGGCACCGTCGCATATTCCGCCAGCTCCAGCAGGGCCTCGTGATTGAGGATGCGGATCATGATGGCGTCGACATAGCGCGACAGCACGCGCGCCGTGTCGGCGATGGTCTCGCCGCGGCCGAGCTGCATCTCGGCGCCGGTCAGCATGATGGGCTCGCCGCCGAGCTGGCGCATGGCGACGTCGAACGAGACGCGGGTGCGCGTGGAGGGACGCTCGAAGATCATCGCCAGCGTCTTGCCTTCCAGCGGCTTCACCGGCTGGTGCGCTTTCTGCTTCGCCTTCATGGCGGAGGAGGCCGCGAGCATGCTCTTGAGCTCCGACAACGGGAGCTCGTTGATATCCAGAAAGTGCTTCGGGGACTTGCTCATCAGCTCGCCGCCCGCTTGGTCTGACTGGACGAGATCGCGGCGCAGGCGCGCTCGAGCCGCCCGACGCTGTCCTCGATTTCGGCTTCGGTGACGATCAAGGGCGGCAGGAAGCGCACGACATTGTCGCCGGCGCCGACCGTGAGCAATTTTTCGTTGCGCAATGCCGCGCCGAGATCGCCTGATGGCACCACGGCCTTGATGCCGATCAGAAGGCCTTCGCCGCGCACTTCGCTGACGATGTCAGGATAACGATCGATCACGGAGGCGAGCTTCTGCTTGAGCAGCAGCGACATCTTCTGCACGTGATCGAAGAAGCCGGGCTTGAGCATGACGTCGAGGACGGCGTTGGCAGCCGAGATCGCGAGCGGATTGCCGCCGAAGGTCGAGCCGTGCGAGCCGGGCCCCATGCCGGCAGCCGCGTCCGCGGTCGCCAGCACCGCGCCGATCGGGAAGCCGCCACCGAGCGCTTTGGCCAGCGACATCACGTCAGGCGTGACGCCGGTGCGGCGATGCGCGAACAGATCGCCGGTGCGGCCCATGCCGGTCTGCACCTCGTCGAACGCGAGCAGCAGGCCCTTCTCATCGCAGAGCTGGCGCAACGCCCTCAGGAAGGCGGGCGTTGCCGAACGCACGCCACCCTCGCCCTGGATCGGCTCGATCAGGATGCCGGCGGTCTGCGGACCGATCGCCTTCTTGACGGCGTCGATATCGCCATGCGGGACCTGGTCGAAGCCGTCCATCGGCGGGCCAAACCCTTCGAGATATTTTGCCGAACCGGTCGCGGCGAGCGTTGCCAGCGTGCGGCCGTGGAAGGCGCCTTCGAAGGTGATGATGCGGTAACGTTCCGGATGACCCTTGGAGAAGTGATGATGGCGGACGAGCTTGATCACACCTTCCAGCGCTTCGGCGCCGGAATTGCAGAAGAACACGAAGTCCGCGAAGCTTTCGTTGCACAGACGCGCGGCGAGCTTCTCGCCGTCCGGGCTCTGGAACAGGTTCGACATGTGCCAGAGTTTGGTGGCCTGCTCTTGCAACGCTTTGACCAACGCAGGGTGAGCATGGCCGAGCGCATTCACCGCCACGCCCGAGGTGAAATCGAGATAGCGATCGCCATTGGTCGCAATCAGCCAGCAGCCTTCACCGCGCTCGAAACCGAGGTCGGACCTGGCGAAAACGGGGAGCAAATGCGGCGCTGCGCTGTTAGTCATGACGATCACTTGAATGTTGCGGACGGCGTGAGCGTGCATTGCGCAACGCACCATTGACCGGCCCGGAAAACGAAACGTGCCGCCTTTTAAGGGCGGCACGCGAGACTATCTTATGCCTGGTGAAACCGGTGTCAATGCCGCCCGGAAAGCCTCGCGAAACGCAGAATCCGTAGTCTTGCGGTGGCGATTTTGCGTATTTCCGCCACGGAACATGTGGAAGCGAGTCGGCGGACTCTTGCGCGTGAGTCACGCCATATTGTAGCGTTTGGCTTGTCAGATACGACATCTCGTGCAGCAGTTCTGATCCTCTAAGTCCTCATGTACCGGCGTAAGCGTTCGGGCGCATCTGGTGCGCCCGGCGAGCCTTAAGGGATTCTGGCGGCACGGGTTTTTCGAAGCTTAGGCATTCGCCGTGCGGCCGCCAGGATGGCAGGCGCCGGCGAAGGAAAGGGTGCAATGACCGTTTTGACCTGGTCGGATGATCGCGTCGAGCAGCTGAAAAAGCTCTGGGAGGCCGGGCTTTCGGCCAGCCAGATCGCCGCTGAACTCGGCAATGTGACCCGCAATGCCGTAATCGGCAAAGTGCACCGGCTCGGCCTGTCGGGCCGCGCCAAGAGCCCTTCATCGGCAGCGCCGCGGCCGCGCAAGGCACGCCCCGCCCAGCACATGATGCGGGTGACCCGCCCGATCGCGCGCGGCAACACCGCGCTGGCGCAAGCCTTCGAAGTCGAGGTCGAGGCCGAACCGGTCACCTACGACAACGTCGTGCCGATGAGCCAGCGGCTGTCGCTGCTGGAGCTGAACGAGGCCACCTGCCACTGGCCGGTCGGCGATCCCTCGAGCCCGGATTTCTTCTTCTGCGGCGGCAAGGCGCTCTCCGGCCTGCCCTACTGCGCCCAGCACTCGCGCGTGGCGTATCAGCCCGCGGCCGATCGCCGGCGCGCGCCGGCGAAGCCGGGTCCGCGCTGAGGTATCGGATTAGCTGACTACGAAGACGGCGCCGTCACGCGATGACGGCTCAACTCACTCGGTGTCGTCCCTGCGAACGCAGGGACCCATAATCCCGGCGCGTAGTTATTGCGCGGGATGATCACTCCGAGTCTTCGCCAAACCACTCCCTGTGGTTATGGGTCCCTGCGTTCGCAGGGACGACATCGAGGATGCGGTGGCAGCCCGCTAAATCACGTCTGCCACAGCAACCCCTTACGCTTGCTCCGCCTTCGCAAAGCGATCGTCCAGTGCGTAGCCCGCGCCGCGGACGGTGCGGATCGGGTCCTGCTCGCGGCCGAGATTGAGCAGCTTGCGCAGGCGCCCGATATGGACGTCGACGGTGCGCTCGTCGATGTAGATGTCACGGCCCCAGACGCTGTCGAGCAGCTGCTCGCGCGAGAACACGCGGCCGGGATGCTCCAGGAAGAACTCCAGCAGGCGATATTCGGTCGGGCCGAGATCGATCGGCCGGCCCGAGCGCGCCACGCGACGCTTGTCGCGGTCGAGCTCGATGTCGCCATAGGCGAGCACGGTGGCGAGCCGCTCGGGGCTGGCGCGCCTGAGCAGGCCCTTCACGCGTGCCAGCAGCTCCGGGACCGAGAACGGCTTGACGATGTAGTCGTCGGCGCCGGTCGCAAGGCCCCGCACCCGCTCGCTCTCCTCGCCGCGCGCGGTGAGCATGATGATCGGGAGCTGCTTGGTCTCGGGCCGGGAGCGCAGCCGCCGGCACAGCTCGATGCCGGAGAGGCCCGGCAGCATCCAGTCGAGCACGATCAAATCGGGGATGTGCTCCTTGAGGCGGGTGTCGGCATCGTCGCCGCGCATCACCGTCTCGACGTCATAGCCGTCGCCTTCGAGGTTGTAGCGGAGAAGCTCGGTGAGAGCTTCCTCGTCCTCAACCACCATAATGCGTGCGCCCATGGTGTTCGTCGCTCCTTAAGTGTTCGGGACCGTCGTGGCGAAGGTCGTCATGTCGCCCTTCGGCCGCTTGTCGGTGATCGCCTGGCCCTCGATCATGTAGAACACGGTCTCGGCGATGTTGGTGGCGTGGTCACCGATGCGCTCGATGTTCTTGGCGCAGAACATCAGATGGATGCAGAACGAGATGTTGCGCGGATCCTCCATCATGTAGGTGAGGAGCTCGCGGAACAGCGAGGTGCAGATGGCGTCGACTTCCTCGTCGCCCTTCCACACCGCCATTGCCGCCGGCAGATCGTGCGCGGCATAGGCGTCCAGCACCGACTTGACCTGTTGCTGCACGAGGTCGGTCATGTGCTCCAGACCGCGGAACAGCTTGAGCGGATGGAAATCCGTCTCCAGCGCCGCGACGCGCTTGCCCATGTTCTTGGCGAGGTCGCCGATCCGCTCGAGATCGGTCGCGACGCGCATGGCGCCGACGATCTCGCGCAGATCCACCGCCATCGGCTGGCGGCGCGCGATGGTGAGAACGGCGCGCTCCTCGATCTTCTTCTGGAGCGCGTCGAGCTCGGCGTCGATGGTCACGACGCGCTGGCCGAGCGCGACGTCGCGGCGGATCAGCGCGTCGACGGAATCGACGATCATGCGCTCGGCGATGCCGCCCATCTCGGCGACCAGGCGCGTGAGTTCCTGGAGGTCGGTGTCGAAGGCCTTTGCGGTATGTTCAGAACCCATGTTCCGTCTCCTCAGCCGAACCGGCCGGTGATGTAATCCTGCGTGCGCCGGTCGGTCGGCGACGTGAAGATCTTGCTGGTGTCGTCGAACTCGATCAGCTCGCCGAGATACATGAAGGCGGTCTTGTCGGAGACGCGCGCCGCCTGCTGCATGTTGTGGGTGACGATCGCGATCGTGTAGTTCTCGGACAGCTCCTGGATCAGCTCCTCGACCTTGGCGGTCGAGATCGGGTCGAGCGCCGAGCAGGGCTCGTCGAACAAGATCACCTCGGGCCGCACCGCGACCGTGCGGGCGATGCAGAGGCGCTGCTGCTGGCCGCCGGAGAGCGACAGGCCGGAGGCGTTGAGCTTGTCCTTGACCTCGTTCCACAGCGCGCCGCCGCGCAGCGCCTTCTCGACGCGGTCGTCCATCTCGGACTTCGAGATCTTCTCATAGAGACGGATGCCGAAGGCGATGTTTTCGTAGATCGTCATCGGGAACGGCGTCGGCTTCTGGAACACCATGCCGACGCGGGCGCGCAGCAAATTGAGGTCCAGCTTGGGGTCGAGGACGTTGGTCTGGTCGAGCATGAGCTGACCGGTGACGCGCTGGCCCGGATAGAGGTCGTACATCCGATTGAAGATGCGCAGCAGGGTCGACTTGCCGCAGCCAGACGGGCCGATGAACGCCGTGACGCGGTTGGTGCCGAGCGCCAGATTGATGTTCTTCAGCGCGTGGTGCTCGCCGTAATAGAAATTGAGGTTGCGCACCGTCACCTTGGCCGGAGCTTCGGGCAGCACCGGCGCCTGGGGCAAACCACCGGCCGCGCTCATCGATACGGAAAGATCACTCATTTTGCGGTCCTCTCGGCGCTCAGAATGCGCGCGCCAATATTCAGGGCAAGAACGGTCAGGGTGATGAGCAGCGCGCCGCTCCAGGCGAGCTGCTTCCAGTAGGCGTAGGGGCTCTGCACGAAATTGTTGATGGTGACCGGCAGGTTCGCCATCGTCTTGTTCAGACCCAGGCTGAAGAACTGGTTCGACAGCGCGGTGAAGAGCAGCGGCGCGGTCTCGCCGGCGACGCGGGCGGTGGCCAGCATCACGCCGGTAATGAGGCCCGAGCGCGCCGCGCGATAGGCGATGCGCTTGATCACCAGCGAGCGCGGCAGGCCGAGCGCCGAGGCCGCCTCACGCAGTGCGTTCGGCACCAGCAGCAGCATGTCCTCGGTCGTGCGCAGCACCACCGGGATGACGATCACCGCAAGCGCGAGGCAGCCGGCAATCGCCGAGAAGCCGCGCATCGGCACCACCACCGCACCATAGATGAACAGGCCGATGATGATCGAGGGCGCCGAGAGCAGGATGTCGTTGATGAAGCGGATCACCGAGGTCAGGCGGTCGTTGCGGCCGTACTCGGCGAGATAGGTGCCGGCGAACAGACCGAGCGGCGCGCCGATGCCGACGCCGAGCACGGTCATGATGATCGAACCCACGATGGCGTTGCGCAGGCCGCCCTCGGTCGAGCCCGGAGGCGGCGTGTCCGCAACGAAGAGCTCCAGGTTCAGGCCGGCAATGCCGTTGTAGAGCAGCGTCATCAGGATCAGCGCGAGCCATGTGACGCCGAAGGCAGCGGCAGCCAGGCAGAGCACACGGATGACGATGTCCATGCGGCGGCGGCGTGCGTAGATCGGGTTCATGTTACTTCCCCGCCTTCTTTTCAAGACGCATCAGCATCAACCGTGCAGCCGCGAGCACGAAGAATGTCAGCACGAACAGCAGCAGGCCGAGCAGGATCAGGCCGGACTGGTGCAGGCCGTCGCTTTCGGCGAACTCCGATGCGATCGCCGCCGAGATCGTGGTGCCCGGGGCGAAGATCGACGACGAGATGCGGAACGAGTTGCCGATGATGAAGGTCACCGCCATGGTCTCGCCGAGCGCGCGGCCGAGCGCCAGCATGACACCGCCGATGACGCCGACGCGGGTATAGGGGATCACCACGCTGCGCACGACTTCCCAGGTGGTGCAGCCGACGCCGTAGGCGGCTTCCTTGAGCACCGGCGGCACCGTCTTGAACACGTCGACCGAGATCGAGGTGATGAAGGGCAGCACCATGATGGCGAGGATCAGCGCCGCGTTGAACAGGCTGAGATAGGACGGCGGGCCTGCGAAGATCGCGCCCAGCACCGGGATGCCGTCGAAGATCTTGATCATGAAGGGCTGGAACGTGTTGGCCAGGAACGGGCCGAGCACGAAGAAGCCCCACATGCCGTAGATGATCGAGGGAATGCCGGCGAGCAGCTCGATCGCCATGCCGATCGGGCGGCGCGCCCATTGCGGGCAGAGCTCGGTCAGAAAGATCGCAATGCCGAGACCGACCGGAATGGCGATCGCCATCGCGATGAAGGAGGTGATGAGCGTGCCGTAGATCGGGCCGAGCGCGCCGAGCACGGGCGGATCTGCCGACGGCGCCCAGCGCTGCGTCCACAGGAAGGCGAAGCCGTATTCCTTCATCGCCGGGAACGCGCCGACGATCAGCGAGATGATGATGCCACCGAGGATGAGGAGCACCGAGATCGCGGACAGCCGCGTGATCCAGTAGAAGGTGAGGTCGCCGAGCTTGAAGGCGCCCAAGGCCTTGGCGCGGTCATACGGTCCGGCGTCGTCGATTACATCGCTCTGAACGGCCATCTCTGCCACGCCGATCCCCTGTGCCCGTTTGATATACGCTTGTTGTCGGTCTTGTTGTTGGTCTTGCGCTCCGGATGCGGCGCGAGGCCGATCCGGAGCGGAGGTCTTGTGAGATCCCGGCGCCCAGTCCGGGACACAGAGCGCTTAGCTCTTGATCTCGGCAGCCCAGGTCTTCTCGATCAGTTGGACGACCGGGTCCGGCATCGGGATGTAGTCGAGCTCTTCAGCCGCCTTGCCGCCGCTCTTGAAGGCCCAGCGGAAGAACTTGATGGCTTCCTGCGAGGCTGCCTTGTCGGTGGCATCCTTGTGCATGAGGATGAAGGTCGCCGCCGTGATCGGCCAGGACTTGTCGCCGGGCTGGTCGGTCAGGATGACGTAGTAGCCGGGAGCCTTGGCCCAGTCGGCGTTGGAAGCGGCCGCCTGGAAGGCTTCGACCGTCGGCTGCACCGGCTTGCCGGCCTTGTTGACGAGGCCGGTGTAGGTCAGCTTGTTCTGCTTGGCATAGGCGTACTCGACGTAGCCGATCGAGTTCTTGGTCTGGCTGATGTTGCCCGACACGCCTTCGTTGCCCTTGGCGCCGACGCCGACCGGCCACTCGACCGCGGTGCCCTCACCGACCTTGCTCTTCCAGTCCGCGCTGGCCTTAGCGAGATAGTTGGTGAAGTTGAAGGTGGTGCCCGAACCATCCGAGCGGCGGACCACGGTGATCGCGTCCGACGGCAGCTTCACGTTCGGATTGAGCTTCTTGATCGCGGCGTCGTCCCACTTGGTGATCTTGCCGAGATAGATGCTGGCCAGGGTCTCGCCGTCGAACACCAGCTCGCCGGGCTTCACGCCCTCGATGTTGACGACCGGAACGATGGCGCCCATCACCATCGGCCACTGGACGAGGCCGTCCTTCTCGAGCTGCTCGGCCTTGAGCGGCGCGTCGCTGGCGCCGAAGGTCACGGTCTTGGCCTGGATCTGCTTGATGCCGCCGCCGGAGCCGATCGACTGGTAGTTCAGACCGTTGCCGGTCTCCTTCTTGTAGGCGTCAGCCCACTTGGAATAGATCGGGAACGGGAACGTCGCACCGGCACCCGTGATGTCGGCAGCAAACGCCGCCGTCGCCGATGCGGCGACCAAGCCGGCAGCGACGATAGTTTTGATGAAATTCATGGTGGTCTCCATACAGGGGAGCGAAGCGCCATCCGCGCCCGATCGCGCTCCCCGTGCCGCCCCTTTAGGAGCGGTCGGCTGTGCTTTTACGAAGGTTTCGTGACAGCTGGATGACACGGCCAAGCGATTGAAATCGCTTGAATATCAGGTCGAGGCCGCGGTCTTCGCCTGGGGAAAACAGGCCGTGAAAACGGCGCCCTGCTTGGGCACGCTCTCGATCAAAAGCCGGCCGCGATGGCGGTTAAGAATATGTTTCACCAGCGATAATCCGAGCCCCGTCCCGCCCTGCGAGCGGCTGTCACCGACGTCGACCCGGTAGAACCGCTCGGTCAGCCGCGGCAGATGCTCGGGCGCGATGCCGGGGCCGAAATCGCGGACCATGACCCGGATTTCCTGAGTTCCATCAGTGGCTGCCGCCGCGGCCAGCGACACGATGACACGTCCGCCCGACGCCCCGTATTTGAGCGCGTTCTCGATCAGGTTCTCGAACAGGCGGAGCAATTCCTCGCGGTCGCCCGCAATCATCACCGGGGTCTCAGGCAGATGGGTTTCGACCTCGACCTGGCGCTCCCGCGCCAGCGGCTCGAGCCCGTCGGCGACCTGGAAGATGATCGGCAGCAGGTCGACCAGGGTGTCGGGCCGCACATGGGCCGACAGCTCGACCCGCGACAGCGAGAGCAGATCGTCGATCAGGCGCGCCATCCGGGTCGCCTGGTTGTGCATGATGCCGAGGAACCGCTCGCGTGCCTTGGGATCGTCCTTGGCCTGGCCCTGGAGCGTGTCGATGAAGCCCGACAGCGCGGCGAGCGGCGTGCGCAGCTCGTGGCTGGCATTGGCGACGAAGTCTGCGCGCATCTCCTCGACCCGGCGCAGCGGCGTCTGGTCGTGGAAGGTCATCAGCATGCATTTGTCGGCGCCGCCGAAGGAGGTCGGCACCGGCACCGGCGTGATGGTCAGCTCCATCCAGCGGTCGACCGGGACATGGTCGAGATAGGTCGTGCGCCGCGGCTCGGTGGTGGCGATGGATTCACGCAGCGCGGTGATGATCTCCGGCGAGCGCAGCGCGAACTGGGCGAGCTCGTTCTTGCGCAGCGCCGGCGCCAGCTGGGCGGCGGCGGCATTGAGATGGATGACACGCCCGGCGCGGTCGAGCAGCACCGCCGGATCCGGCATGCCGGCGACGACCGCGGCCACCGCCGCGCTCTCGACCGGGTTGACGCGGCGGGTGTCGTCGCGCGAGGCGGCATTGTCGTGCAGCCTCCAAGGGATCAGCGCCGCGGCCGCGATGCAGAGGAACACCGTCGCCGCCCGCATCACCGACAATTCGCCGAGCGAGACCACCACCGACAGCGCCAGCGCCGCGGCGATCAGGATGACGGTCGAGTGCCGCAGCCGGTCGGACCAGGGCTGCGCGGAGGGAGAAGATGGTGCGTCGATCGCCATCGGGGCGGGCTTCTCCTAAAGGGGATGCGCCGGTCAGGCGCCGGTGTCGCTGCGCTCTCTCACATAGGCGGCTTCACGCGCCGGGCCGGGGTCGAGCTTGAGCGCCGCCTGCTGCAAGCGCTTCGATCGAGCGCCGATTATAACCTCGCGAAACGTCAGCAAGATTACAGATATGACGAAGGGGGAGAGATAATAGAGGACGCGGAACAGGAGCATGCCACCCAGCAGTTCCTCGCGGTCCATCTGCCAGAGGCCGACCAGCATGGCGGCATCGAACACGCCGAGCCCTCCCGGCGAGTGGCTGGCAAAACCGAGCAGCGTCGCCGAGACGAAGATCACCGCCACCACGACGAAGCCGAGATTGGGCTCGTCCGGGACCAGCACGTACATCGCCAGCGCACAGAAGCCGAGATCGATGATGCCAATGGCGATCTGGAGCAGCGTCAGCGGGCCGCCCGGCAGCACCACGGTCCAGGGCCCGCGGCCGACCACCCGCGGCTGGGTCCAGACCCAGACCACATAGGCGACCAGCCCCGCGATGATCATCATCGCCAGCATCCGGTTCAGCCAGGGCGGAAGCTGGTCGATCGCGGCAGCGGCTTCCGGATGGTAGGAGATGCCGAGGCCGAGCACCGCGGCATTGCCGAGCCAGAAGGTCAGGCCGGCGAGGAAGCAGATCTTTGCGACGTCGATCGCGTTCAGGCCATAGGCAGAATAGATGCGGTAGCGCACCGCGCCGCCGGTGAAGACGCTGGCGCCGACATTGTGGCCGATCGAATAGCTGGTGAAGGCGGCGAGCGCATTGATGCGGTAGGGCACATGGGCGTGGCCGATCGCGCGCACGGCGAACAGATCGTAGAAGGTCAGGGTGAAATAGCCCGCGGCCACGAACAGCGCCGCCATCGCGATCTGGCTCGGCTCGGTGCTCTTGATCGCTTCGAGGACCTCGTTGACGTCGATTCCCCGCAGCATGTGGTAGAGCACATAGCAAGCGATGCCGATGACCGCGACGCTGATCACAACTCCAAGCTTATGCAGGACTTGCTTCTGGCGCAGAAACGTCATCGCCCTGCGTATGGCTTCCAGCATCTAGACCTCGAACAACGCTTCAGCGGCCGGGGTGGCCGGCGGACAGGCGGACGACGCACAGGCATTCAACGAACCCTTGCCGCCGGCTCCGGCATCGCGCATGCCCCATGCCCTTCCACTAGCGCGTTTTGGGGCGGAGTGGAATTCAGCAATTCGAACAAAAACTCGTGCCTTCAATATTTTAGGCAGGGTTGCGGGCTCCTGATGCACTGATTGGCGCTTTCGGCGGCAAGACTGACGCGAATCTCCATGGCAATCCTGCGCAGGCGCCATGAAGTTTTGATGATTTCGACCGCACAATGTTCCGTCACGACTTAAGCCGACGTCAATCTATGGGCCGCCCCCGCCTGGCGAAAGAGGGGGTGGCCGGCGCTGTTGTTCAGGGATTTCAGGTGGGCCGAAAGGCCGCGGCGACGGTGGCGGCCTCAGGAAGCGATCGGAATCCGCCCCGGATCAGTGCCACGCGGAAGTGACGGCGGCCACGATTTCGTCGGTACCGGGAAAGTGGCCCTTGCTGCGGCTGGCGACAATGCTGTCGCCGACCCTGACCTGGAAGATCCCACCCTTGGCGGGCACAAGAGCCGCCTCCAGCGCCAGATGCTGCCGCAGCGCAGCAGCGGCGTCCTTGGCGCGCTTCTCGTAGCCGCAGGGACGGCAATAGATGATGGTCACATCAGCCATCTCGCCCGCCTTCAGGCAGCACGCTGCTGGCGCACGGCTTCGATGCCGGCGATCCAGCCGGCGACGGAGCGGCCGATCGCCTCGGGGTGATCCTCCTGGAGAAAGTGCAGCCCAGGTCCGAGGCGCACCAATGCGCAGTGATTCAGCGAGGCTGCGAACCGTTCGGCGAATTCGGGCGCGACGAGCGCGCCGGGCGTGCCCGAGAACAACAGCTTCGGATAGGACGATGCAGCCAGCGCCGCATGCGCGGATTGGAGCGTCTCGTAGACGTCGGCGGGCTCGCCTGCGATCGGCAGTTCGCGGGGGAAGGCGAGAACGGGCCGGCGGCTCTCCGGCGTGGGGAATGGCGCACGGTAAGGCGCCATCTCGTCCTCGCCGAGCTTGCGAACGATGCCACCGGGCAGCACGCGTTCGACGAACGCGTTCGCCTCGAGGATCATCGCTTCGCCCTCGCCCGGCGTCCTGAATTTGCGGAACGCCGCCCTCGCCGCCTCGGCGTGGTCCTGCTCCTCCGCGACCTCGGTGTGGTGAAAGTCCTGCCAGGTCGGCATCGGGCGGATGAACTCCATGAAGGCAAGGCCGCGCACGAAATCCGGCCGGCGCGCGGCGAGATGGAACGCGAGCGCGGTGCCCCAGTCCTGCGCGACGAGATAGGCCGATTTGATGCCGCGCTGTTCGATGAATGCATCGAGATAGCGGACGTGGTCGACGAAGCGATAGCCGATGTCGGGCTTGCCGGACTGGCCGAAGCCGACGAGATCGGGCGCGATGCAATGTGCGACCGGCGATACAAGCGGCAGGATGTTGCGCCAGATATGCGACGACGTCGGGTTGCCGTGCAGGAACAGGGCAGCGGGCGCATCGCGATCTCCCGCCTCGCGATAGGCCATCGTGCTTCCCAGCACGGACGCTTTGAGAATCTCGATTTCAGTTGGCTTGCTCATGTCAGCTCCCTGAAGACGGTTTGAAAGGCGATGGTCTTGAAACGTTCGAGGGCGTTGGGATTGCGGTCGACCTTCATGCGCAGGATCGCGCCCTGCCAGGACGCGAGCAGGAAATCGGCAAGCTCTTCGGGCTCGAAATCGGATGCGATCTCGCGGCACGTCTGGGCGTCCCTGATGCAGGCGGCGAACGGCGCGCGCCATTGCGCGAAGATTTCGGCGAGACGCGCGCGCAGCATTTCGCTGCTGGCTGATGCCTCCAGGCTGAGGTCACCGATCAGGCAGCCACGGCCATAGCCGTCGACCTCCAGCCGGCCGGTGATGATGTCGAGATAGCGCCGCAGCCGCGCGCGCGGCGTCAGCGAGGTGTCGTCGAGCGCCTCCGCGACCAGCCCCCTCGTGGTGTCGAAGTAGCGGTCGAGCACCTCGGAGGCGAACACCTCTTTGGAGCGAAAATGGTTGGTGAAGGACCCCTGCGGCGCGCCTGCCGCAGCGGTGACGTCGCGCACGCTGGTGCCGTGATAGCCGGTCCTGAACATGACCTTCAGGCCGGCATCGAGGATGGCGTCTTTGAGTGAGGGCTTTGGCATAAGGAAAATAATACGTACGTACGTATTAATGTCAAGCGCATTGCGATCGTTTGGCAATTTGCTTGCCGATCAAGCCGTTATCGCAATGTTGGATAGAGGCCCGCCCTCCGAGCGAACCTGAAGACCTAAGCCGCCGGCTGGCTCCGCGAGACCACCCTGTCGCGCAGCCAGGCGCCGATGGTGCAGCCGACGAGGTAGCAGGCGAACATGACCAGCCCGAGATCGAGCCAATAGCCGAAGCGGCCGGGCACCACATGCGCGAACGAGGCTGCGACCAAGGCGGCGGCAAGCACGGCGAGCCAGCGCGCGGTCACCTTCGAGGTGCCGTTGCCGCGCTGGACCACCGAGATCCAGCCCATGCAAAAGCCCAGCAGCAGCGAGCCGATCAGCCAGCCCAGATGGAACGAGACGAGATAGGGCATCATCACCTCACCAGAAATTCGATGCGGCGGTTCTGCGCCTTGCCTTCATCGGTGTCATTGCCGGCGAGGGGTTGCGTGGCGCCATAGCCGACCGGAGTGAAGCGGGTGGCCGGCAGCCCGGCCTTGACCAGATAGTCGATCACGGCCTGCGCGCGCTTCTCCGAGAGAGCCTGATTGAAGGAGTCCTCACCGTCGGCATCGGTGTGCCCGGCCACCTCGATATTGGTGGTGGGGCAGCGCAGCGCCGTCTCGATCAGGTGGTCGAGAATGCCGGCGGAATCCGGGTCGATGTCGGCGCGTTTCGTTGCGAAGCGGATCTTGCCCTTGTTCAGGAGCTCCGTGAACAATTGCTGGCAGACCGTGCCGTCGACCGGGCCCGCGGCAGGCTTCACCGTAATCTCCGGCTTGTACTGCCAGTTCTTCGGGAAGTCCTTGCCGAGGCCTGCGCGGATGTCGTTGGCGGCCCCTTCATAGAGCGCGTCGCCCGACAGCTTCACCTCGCGATCGGACACCACGAGCGTACCGGTCGACAGCCGCGACAGCCCGCCGAGCGCTGTGACCACGGCAGTATTGAAGGAGCCGGGTGCGCCGACGCTGGCCTTGAGATTGTCGACGACCTTTTCGGTGAAGAACTTTCGCGAGGCACTCGTTGCAATGGCCGCGTGCACGTTGTTGTCAGGCACGTAGCCCGTCAGCGTCACGGTCGCGGCGACCGGGTCCTTGTAGGCCTGGAAGATGTAGGGCGGCGCCTTGACATCGTTGGCGGCGACCGAAAAGCCCTCCGGCAGGTTCTTGAGCGCGGCCGCGATCGCCTCACGGCCGCCGAGGTCGCGCGCCATGCCCGACAGATTGACCTTGGTGTCGGTGATCGTGATCCTGCCGTCCTTGAGCTTGCCGATCTGGTCGAGCAGCAGCATCGCGGCCGCCTCGAACCGCGGCGGCGCGCCGCGCGCGAGACCCATCTGATCGGCGACCTCGGTCCCGTTGACCTCCTTGCGCGCGGCCTCGGTCAGGCGCGCCTTCATCGACGGCAGGGGCGCGGAGCCGGACAGCGTCACCCGCACCACGTCACGCTCGGCATTCCAGACGAAGGGCGTTGCTTCGGGAACAAGGCGGGTCCGGTCGTCGACCAGGCGCACGCCCGGGACGAGCTCGACCGCCATCACGGCATCGCGGCGCCCCTCCTCGGAAAAGGCGTCCGCGGCCAGGCCGACGTCCCGGCCGTCGACCGCGATCCGGGTCTTGTCCAGAACGGTCTCCTTGAGCGCGGCCGAGCTGCGGGCGGATAGGTCCGCCTCGACCGGCAAGGTATTATTCCAGGCCGCAAATCCCCACATGACGGCCAGGGGGATCAGCCCTGGCCACCATTTGCTGGCCCACCTGAAAAGCTTCTGCATTCAACGACCCGAACTCTGGAACCGGAGACAAAACAAACCCTTGGCGGGCTGTCAAACCGGAAATGATGCCCTTCCGAAGGCCATGCGTCGACAATTGGAATAACTTTTTCTTCAAGGGTTCTTCCGTAAGTTGAAAGTGGAATGCCAGAGTTCGCCAGCCGGTCATGAAACAACTCCGAAACAACGTCATCCGCGCCGGGCTGGGGGCACTCTATTTCAGCGGGGCGCACCACCTGTTGCGCCCGCTCTTGTCGGGCGTCGGCGCCATTTTCATGCTGCACCATGTGCGGCCGGCCCGCGAGGCCGCGTTCCAGCCGAACCGGCACCTCGAAGTCACCCCCGATTTCCTGCGCGCCACGCTGAGCCATTTGCGCTCGCGCGGGATCGACATCGTCAGCATGGACGAGCTGCATGAGCGGCTGGTGCAGGGCCGGTTCACCCGCCCCTTCGCCGCCTTCACCCTCGACGACGGCTACCGCGACAATCTCGAATTCGCGCTGCCGGTTCTGCGCGAATTTGACGCGCCCTTGGCCGTCTATGTCGCGAGCGAGTTTGCCGAGGGCACCGGACGTCTGTGGTGGACCGCGCTGGAAACCGTGATCGCGAAGGCCGAACACATCGACATCCAGATCGGCAATTCCGCGCTGCGGCTGGATGCAACGACCCCCGCCGCAAAACAAATGGCGTTCGACCGCCTGCACGATTGGCTGCGCGCGCTGCCGGGGGAACATGATCTCAAGCGCGAGATCGAGGCGCTCTGCGCCAGATACGACGTCGACATGGCCGCACTGTGCCGCAGCCTGTGCCTGTCCTGGGACGAGGTGAAGGCATTTGCCGCCGATCCGCTGGTCACGATCGGCGCGCACACCATCAGCCATTGCAATCTCGCCAGGCAGAGCGAGGGGATCGCCGCACAGGAGATGGCGGTAAGCCGCGCGCGGATCGAGCAGGCGCTCGGCCGTACCGTGCTGCACTTCGCCTACCCCTATGGCGACCGCGAAGCCGCGGGCGAGCGCGAATTCGCTCTCGCTGCATCGGCCGGCTTCAAGACCGCGGTGACGACCCGGCCCGGCATGCTGTTCGCAGAAAATGCCGGCCACATGACCGCGCTGCCGCGCGTCTCGCTCAACGGCAATTACCAGGACGCGCGAATTTTGCCGGTGCTGACCTCAGGCGCCGCGACCGCGATGTGGAACGGCTTTCGCCGGATTGCGGCGGCGTAGCCACGCTGTCGTCCCGGCGAACGCCGGGACCCATACCGCGGAATCCATCGATTACATTTGGTAGAAGTACCGAACGACGAGTCTTCGCCAAACTACTCCCTGTGGTTATGGGTCCCGGCGTTCGCCGGGACGACACCGAGTGAGTTGGACCGCAGCCGCGCCACTCTCGCGCCTTCCTTGACTCCCCTCTCCGCCGCGCTCAAAACGTCGCCAACCAAGGGAGGCTCCATGTTCAACGATCTGTTCTCGCTCAAAGGCCGTGTCGCGCTCGTGACCGGCGGGTCGCGCGGCATCGGCAAGATGATCGCGGCGGGCTTCCTCGCGCAAGGCGCGGCGAAGGTCTACATCACCGCGCGCAAGGCCGGGCCGTGCGAGGCGACGGCGAAAGAGCTCTCCGCCCAATATGAGGGCGAATGCATCGCGCTGCCGATCGACATCTCGACCATCGAAGGCTGCGACAGGCTGGCCTCCGAGATCATCAAGCTGGAGCCGAAGCTCGACATCCTCGTCAACAATGCGGGCGCAGCCTGGGGCGCGGAGTTCGACGAATTCCCGGAGAGCGGCTGGGACAAGGTGATGGACCTCAACGTCAAGTCGCTGTTCTTCCTGACCAAGGCACTGGCAAAGCCGCTGCGCGCGGCGGCCTCGCACGAGCGGCCGGCCAAGGTGATCAACATCGCCTCGGTGGACGGCATCTTCGTCAATCCGAGCGAGACCTATTCCTACGCCGCCAGCAAGGCCGCCGTGATCCATCTGACGCGGCGCATGGCGACGAAGCTGATCAAGGACAACATCAACGTCACCGCGATCGCACCGGGCGCGTTCAAGTCCGACATGAACCGCGCCGCGCGCGACCATGCGGACGAGGTCGCCAAGCGCATTCCGGCGCGGCGTATCGGAACCGATGAGGACATGGCCGGCGTGGCGATCTATCTCGCCTCGCGCGCGGGTGATTACGTGGTCGGCAACACCATCGCGGTGGATGGCGGCGTGGTGTACGCGAATGCGGGGCTGGAGATCGCCGGGTAGGCGGGGCGTTTCAGCACAGAGCGCGCGTCACACTCCGCAGTCATGCCCCGGCTTGACCGGGGCATCCAGTACGCTGCAGCGTCTCGATCTATCTCTGCCGCCTCTGGAATACTGGATCACCCGCTCCAGTGCGCAATCGCGCACAAGGCGGGTGATGACACCATTTGCGTTGTGCGAGGGTCGAACCCTGACTCTTACGACTCGATCTTCACGTACTCGAAATCGCCGGGCTTGTTGTCGATGCCGACCTTCGGCGGCGAGATCCAGGAGGCGAACTTGCCGGTCTCGGTGACGGGCTGCATCAGCGAGGTGATGAAGTCGCCGTCGGCGGTCGAGGGCAGCCACTCGTCCTTGCGCTTCGCCCAAATGGCATCGTCGATCAAAAGACCATCCGGCGTCGCATGGATGCCCTTGAACTCGCCGATATGGCGATGGAAAGCGACGTTGGGCAGTTTGAGCTGGAAGTTATAGCCGGCGGTCGAGATCACCTTGTTCCAGCGCAGCATGCCCTTGACGCAGTCCTGGCTGTAATCGTCGCGCAGGCGCATGTTGAGCGCGGTCAGCGCCGGCTCGTCTACCAGCTTGATCTCGCCGTCGATGAACTTGAGCACCGGATAGGTGGCGTTCTTGAGCTGGTGATCGTCGTCGATCTGGGTCTCGTGATAACGGCCCTTGATGCCGGTGTTGAAGGCGTTGGCCGCGTTGGTCGAGACCTCCGAGCCGAACAGGTCGAGCGACAGCGTATAGTGCAGGTTCAGCTTCTTCTGGATCGTCGGCAGGTCGATCACGCCGAGCGCGCGAACCTTTGCGATGTCGGTGGGATCGGTGATGCCGGCTTCGCGCATCGCGTCACAAGTGCGCTGCACGACGCGGGTGATGCCGGTCTCGCCGACGAACATGTGGTGCGCTTCTTCCGTCAGCATGAAACGGCAGGTGCGCGACAAGGGATCGAAGCCCGACTGCGCGAGCGAGTGCAGCTGCATCTTGCCGTCGCGGTCGGTGAAGTAGGTGAACATGAAGAAGGACAGCCAGTCCGGCGTCGCCTCGTTGAAGGCACCGAGCATGCGCGGCGCATCGGCATCGCCCGAGCGACGGCGCAGCAAGTCATCAGCTTCCTCGCGGCCGTCGCGGCCAAAGTACTTCTGGAGCAGATAGACCATCGCCCAGAGATGACGGCCTTCCTCGACATTGACCTGGAACAAATTGCGCAGGTCGTAGAGCGAGGGCGCGGTCTTGCCGAGGTGGCGCTGCTGCTCGACGGAAGCCGGCTCGGTGTCGCCCTGGATCACGATCAGGCGGCGCAGCATGGCGCGATACTCGCCCGGGACTTCCTGCCACGCAGGCTCGCCGAAATGCTCGCCGAACGGAACGACGCGATTTTCCTCCTGCGGCGCAAGCAGGATGCCCCAGCGATAGTCGGGCATGCGGACATAATCGAACTTGGCCCAGCCGCGCGGATCGACGGAATAGGCGGTGCGCAGATACACCAGCGACTCCTGAAAGCCTTCCGGCCCCATGTCGCTCCACCAGTCCATATAGCCGGGATGCCAGCCTTCCAGCGCCTTCAGCACCTGGCGGTCTTCGGCGAGATTGACGTTGTTGGGAATCTTGGTCGAGTAGTCGACGTTCATGATGTTCATGGTGGACCTCCCGTGGGGGACTGATTCATTCAACGATTGGCATCGAACCGTGAGCTTGCGAATGGCGAATGGTGAGTAGCGAATGGAAATCCCTATTCGCCATTCACCACTCCCTACTCGCTAAACTCTCGTCATATCGAATTTCGGCTTCTGGCCGCTGCCGTAGCGGCGCAGCGCGCCTTCCTCGCCGACCGCGTTCGGGCGCTGGAAGATCCAGTTCTGCCACGCGGTCAGACGCGAAAAGATCTTCGATTCCATCGTCTCGGGGCCGACGAAGCGCAGGCTGGCTTCCATGCCGGTGAGGCTGTCCGGCGAGAAGCTGGCGCGCTCCTCGAGGAACACGCGCACCTCGTCGTCCCAGTCGATGTCGTCGAGCGCGAAGGTGACGAGGCCGAGCTCTTCCGCCTGCTCGGCGTCGAGCGCGGTGCCCATGGTAGCTTCCGCACGCTCGACGTCGGACGGATCGGCCTGGAAGCGCGATTCCAGCCGGGTCAGGCCGTGGCTCATCGGATACGGACCGAAGTTCATGGCCGACAATTCGATCGACGGCGGCGGACGGTTGTCGCCCTGGCGCGTGCCGATCAGCATGTAGGAGCGGTCGGCGGCGAAGACGAGCTCGGCGAGCGTGCCGGCAAAGCAGGAGCCGGGCTCGACCAGCGTCACCAGCGTGCGCGAGGTGACGTCGATGCGCTTCAGCACGCGCTTCCAATAGTGCCTGATTTCGTTGACCAGCCAGTGCGCCTTGTTGGCTTCGAGGAAGGCATCGGATGCCAGCACATGGGCGCGGTCGCCATGGCTCTTGAAGACGAGCATCGCAATCTCGAGCTCGTTGATGCGCAGATGCAGGATGGCGTCGTCGAGCTCGCGCGCGACCTGGAGCGGCCAGAACGAAGGCCCCTGCGCCATCATGCCGTCGATGTCGGCCGGCGGAGCGGCCTCCGGCGCCTTGATCGAGATGGTGGCGATGCGCGCCGTGCGATCGATGTCGACGCTGACAAAACCGTAGCGGATGCTGGTCTCGTCGATGACGCGCCTGAGCGGTGTCAGCGCAATACCTTTGCCGGTGCCCTTGCGCTTCGACTGGCCTGCGAATTCCTTGGCGCGCTCGGCGACCTTGGCTTCAAGTTTGGAGTTCGGCGCGATCTCGTCGACGAGGCGCCACTGCACGGCGCGCTTGCCCTTCACGCCTTCCTCGATGGTGCAGAAGAAATCGGCGTGGTCGCGGCGCACCTTGCGCTTGTCGACGACGCGGGTGAGGCCGCCGGTGCCCGGCAGCACCGCGAGCAGCGGCACTTCCGGCAACGCGACGGCCGACGAGCCGTCATCGGCGAGGATGATGTGGTCGGTCGCGAGCGCCAGCTCATAACCGCCGCCGGCGGCCGAGCCGTTCACCACCGTGATGAAGCGCTGGCCGGAATTCTCCGAAGAGTCTTCCATACCGTTGCGGGTCTCGTTGGTGAATTTGCAGAAGTTCACCTTGTGGGCATGGGTCGAGCCCGCAAGCATTCGGATGTTGGCGCCGGCGCAGAACACGCGGTTCTTGGCCGAGCGCATCACCACGACCTTCACCTCGGGGTGTTCGAAACGCAGGCGCTGGACGACGTCCGCCAGCTCGATGTCGACGCCGAGATCGTAGGAATTGAGCTTGAGCAGATAGCCTTCGAACAGGCCGCCATTCTCGTCGACGTCCATGGTCAGGGTGGCGACGTCGCCATCGACCGCGAGCTTCCAGTGCTTGTAGCGGGACGGTTCGGTCTGGAAATCGATGAATGTCGCGCCGCCTGCGAGGCGCCGATCTTCCCCGGCCATGGGCCACCCTTGAGCTTGGTTATGCGTTTTGGCTGTAGCGTTAGATGCACAATAGTGCATCTTTTTGAAAGCGTCTAGCCCTTAACGGCCATCGCATGCACTTTGTTTCATGAGACCTATTGAGACCGCACAATGGCGCCCAGGGTGATCCAGTCCGCCTTCGAGAGTTCGGAACGGCCCAGCTTGGCCTGGAGCAGAGCCGTCAGCGCCGGAATGGGGAAGCTCTCGACAAAGCCGTCGCCGCCCGCGGCCGCCTTGCGCGAGTTCAGCGCCCGCAACTCCGCCTGCGCGTCGCCGAACAGGCGCGCGGCCGAATGCAGCCGCTGCATGCGCAGTCGCAAATTGGCATTGGCGATGTGAATGCAGGCACGCAGCAGGATGCGCTCGCGGCCGCCTTGCGGGGCTGCGGCCCACACCGCTTCCAGCACCTCCTGCGATTCCCAGAAATAGCCGCGATCGTTGAGCGCCAGCCCGTAGCGCAGCGCCGGATGGCGCGCCGGCACGTAGCCGCGGAACGCCGGGGGCACCAGCGCCTTGGCCAAATCAAGCGTCTCGTAATCCGCGTCGACCCCGTCGGTCTCGCCCGGCACATAGGCCCATCGCGGCCACGGCAACGGGCCGCTCGCATCCGAAGGCACATTCATGGATGTGCCTCCGCAGGATCATGCGGCGCGTCCCTGAAGTCCCTGATCGTCGCGCAGGGCCGCTCTTGCAAATTGCTCAATCGCGTCAAGCGTCGCCCTCGGCGCTTCACGATGCGGGGAATGTCCCGCGTCTGAAATAATTTTCAAATCTACCGGACAGTAACACTCTTCCTGCGCAATTTCGACCTGTCGCAATGTCCCATATTGGTCGTCCTTGCCCTGCACGACCAGGATGGGAACGCGGATGTAGGCGAGATATTCCGAAATGTCCCAGTCGCGGAACTTCGGATCGAGCCAGGCGCCGTTCCAGCCGTAGAAGGCGTTGTCGACATCCCTGTGCCAGCGCGCCAGCTTCGCCTTGAGGTCGGTACTCTCGAAGGTCGTCTTGATCGCTGCGATGGATTTCACCGAGATATCCTCGACGATGAAATGCGGCGCCATCAGCACGAGGCCGTTCAAGCGGTGATCCTGATGCGCGCCGGCATAGATCGTCGCGATCGAGGCACCGTCGGAATGGCCGAGCAGGAGGCCGCGCTTGAAGGAAATCGCGTCGAGGATATTCGGCAGCACATCCAGCGCCTCGCGCTGCATGTAATCGAGCGGCCGCGGCAGCGTGACCGGGCTCGACTGGCCGTAGCCCGCGCGCGAATAGACGAAGATGCCGGCGCCGGTGGCTTGCTGCAGCTTCTCGGGCAAGTCGCCCCACAGGTCGACGGAGCCGAGGCCTTCGTGCAGCATGACGATGGTGGGGGCGTCAGCGGCTTGTGGCGCGAGCCATTTGTATTCGAGGCTGGCGCTACCGATGGTCAGGAAGCCGGTGGGGGTGAGGTTGGTCATGGTCGTATTCCTGTTCGCTCCGTCTGTACCCTCCCCTGGAGGGGGAGGGTCGGCTCACATCGAGCGCAGCGAGATGTGAGACGGGGTGGGGTGACAGTCTCTCGGCGGATGCGGTGCCCGAGTGGAGAGATCACCCCACCCCGCTTCGCATTGCGCTTCGCTCCATGCGAAGCGACCCTCCCCCTCCAGGGGAGGGTCAGCAAGCGAGCCCGCCGCTTGCACGCTCAATTCGCCCCTTCCCGCAACTTGAACCGCTGGATCTTCCCGGTCGCCGTCTTCGGCAGCGACTCCACCACGTCGATCCAGCGCGGATATTTCCACGGGCCGATCTTCTGCTTGACGTGCTCCTTCAGCATCTCCTGCAAGTCCGCCGTCGCCGCACCCGGACGCAGCACGACGAAGGCCTTCGGCTTCAGCAGGCCTTCCGGATCGGCTTCCGGCACGACGGCGGCTTCCAGCACGGCGGGATGCGTGATCAGCGCGCTCTCGACCTCGAACGGCGAGACCCAGATGCCGGACACCTTGAACATGTCGTCGGCGCGGCCGCAGAAGGTGTAGCGGCCTTCGCCATCGCGGACATATTTGTCGCCGGTGCGGGTCCACGGACCTTCAAAGGTGCGGCGGCTCTTGTGGCGCTGGTTCCAGTAGCCCTCGCCGGCGGAGGGCGCATCGACCAGCAGCTCGCCGACCTCGCCGTCGGCGACATCCTGGCCGGCCTCGTTGACGAGCCGCACCGCATAGCCCGGCACCGGCTTGCCGGAGGAGCCGTATTTGATGTCGCCGGGCGCGTTCGACAGGAAGATGTGCAGCAGCTCGGTCGAGCCGACGCCGTCGAGGATATCGACGCCGAAGCGCGATTTCCAGCTGTTGCCGACGGATTCCGGCAGCGCCTCGCCGGCCGAGGTGCAGATGCGCAGCGACTTGCCGCCGCGCTCGGCCTTCATCGTCTCGTCGTTGAGCATCGCCGCGAACAGCGTCGGCACGCCGTAGAAGATCGAGGGATTGTACCTGTTCATCAGGTCGAACATGCGCGCCGGCGTCGGGCGCTCGCTGTTCAGCACCACGGTGGCGCCGACCGACATCGGAAAAGTCAGCGCATTGCCGAGGCCATAGGCGAAGAACAGTTTTGCCGCAGACAGGCAGACGTCGTTCTCGCGGATGCCGAGCACCTGGCTCGCATAGGTGTCCGCGGTCGCCTGCAAATTCGAATGGATGTGGCGCACGCCCTTGGGCATGCCGGTTGAGCCCGACGAATACAGCCAGAATGCGGGCTCGTCGGGATGCGTCGCGGCGGTCGTGAACTGGTCGCTCTCGCCGGCGAGCTCTTCCGCGAGCTGCTTGTGGCCGTTCATCTTGGCGCCGGAGACCACGACGTGCTCGAGATCCGGCATGCGGCCAACGACGTCCTTGATAACAGGATAGAGCGCTTCGGAGACGAACAGCACCCGCGCGCGGCAATCGGCGAGGATGTAGGCGTATTGGTCCGCGGTCAGCAGCGTGTTGAGCGGCACCGGCACAATGCCGGCACGGATCGCGCCCAGAAACACGATCGGGAAATCGACCGTATCCAGCATGATCATCGCCACGCGCTCCTCGCGGCGGACCCCGAGCCGGCGCAACATGTTGGCGGCACGCCGGGTCTCGCGCTGGAGCTCGCCATAGGTGAGCCGCGAGACGGTGTCGTCGAAGACGAGCTTGCCTCCCCTGCCGTCCTCGACGTTGCGGTCGAGCAGCCAGGTCACCGCGTTATAGGATCCCTCGCTCACGGACTTCTCCCCCGAATTTAGAATTATAATTCATAGAAAGACACCGCGGCGGCTTGCTGTCAATGCTGGCAGGCATTATGTTTCATTAAAACGCGCCGCAGGACACCCTCTCAAGAAGGCCCATGATCTGCAGTCCATGACCGACAGTCCCGACGCCGAATCCCGATTTCTCGAACAGCTCGGCCAGCGCGTGCGCACCATGCGCGCGCTGCGCGGCATGTCGCGCAAGGTGCTGGCCAAGGTATCAGGGATTTCGGAGCGCTACATCGCGCAGCTCGAGAGCGGCAAGGGCAACGTCTCCATCGTGCTGCTGCGCCGCGTCTCCGACGCGATGGGCGCGCATCTCGAGGACCTGCTTCCCTCGGCCGATCCGACGCCGGAGTGGCAGATGTTTCGCGATCTCCTGCGCAAGGCGACGCCGGCGCAGATCGCTCAGGCCAAGGACGTTCTCGCCGGCGGCAGTGCGTCGGCGCCGCGGCGCGCGCCGTTCTGCGGCATTGCGCTGATCGGCCTGCGCGGCGCCGGCAAATCGACGCTTGGGCGGATGCTGGCGAAGAAGGTCGGCTGGAGTTTTGTTGAGCTCAACAAGGAGGTCGAGCAGCAGAACGGGCTCTCGGTCGCCGAGATCATCGCGCTCTACGGCCAGGAAGGCTTTCGCCGCATGGAGCAGGCAGCGCTGCAACAGCTGCTCGCGCGCAACGAGCTGATGGTGCTGGCGACCGGCGGCGGCATCGTGTCGGAGCCGTTGACCTTCGACCAGATCCTGTCGTCGTTCTACACGATCTGGCTGAAGGCCGAGCCCGAGGAGCACATGGCCCGCGTGCGCCGCCAGGGCGACCTGCGCCCGATGGCGGACGACCGCTCCGCGATGGCCGAGCTGCGCAACATCCTGCTGAGCCGCGAACCGCTGTATTCGCGCGCGACGGCGGTGGTGGATACGGCAGGGCTGTCGGTCGATGCGGCGGCTGCAAGGCTGATCGATGCGGTGCGGCCGGTGCTGCAGAACGAAGCCGGGAGTTTCGGCCTGCGCAGCGTGGCGCTGTAGGGCGATCCGCGCGCGCCGACCTCCGCTGCGTTCCCTCCCCCCTTGCGGGGGAGGGTTCGGGAAAGGGGTCCACACGGGGACTCCATCACTCGCGCAACGCGCTTCTTCTTCGCGACAACCAACACCATTTCCTGGGCGACCCCTCTCCCCTGCCCTCCCCCGCAAGGGGGGAGGGAGCAGAGCTGAGCGCGCAGCTACGCCATGCGTCCCCTTTTCGTTTCGCAAAGGGAGACGATATGAAGAGCCTTGCACCAGACAGGACTCACGATGACCTCCAGCGACGTCACCACCTCCATGTTCGAGCGGATCGGCGGCAGCGGCACGATCGACCTTCTGGTCGACCGCTTCTACGACCGCATGGACAAGCTGCCGGAGGCGAAAATGATCCGCGCGATGCACGCGGATGACCTCGGACTGATCAGGGACGTGCTGAAGCGCTACCTCACCGAATGGACCGGCGGCCCAAAACTCTATTCCGTCGAGAAGGGCCATCCACGGCTGCGGCAGCGGCATATCGGCTTTGCCATCGGCGACGCCGAGCGCGATGCGTGGCTGCTCTGCATGCGCGGCGCGCTGGACGAGACGGTCACGGACGCTGCCGCGCGGCAAGACCTCGACAAGGCGATATCGGGCCTGGCCGACTGGATGCGCAACCGACAGTGACACAGAGCGCGAGTTGGGGACGCGGTGGGTTACGCCAGCGGACTGCGCTTCGCGCAGTTGCAGGCTAACCGACCCTGCGCAATCCCACCCTGTCATTGCACGCGTCAAACACCGAGTGATCCAGCGCCTCGGCCACAAAACCCGCCACATAAATCAACGCCAGGATTGCCGCGGAGATCGCCACCGTCTCCGCATGCGCGAGCCCCCACCGCAACAACCGCTGCAACAATGTCGGCTGCGGAAAGCGGTAGGTCTGGCCCTGCGGCGTGATCAGGTCAAACGACCGAACCGGCCTCGAGCGGACGGGGATCTTGCTGGGCAGCATCTGGAACTCTCCTCTCCAGCTCCTCGATCATGCCGCGCGCGATCTCCCGCTCGCCCATGATGACGACATCCGCCCCCAGCCCCTTCAAATGATCGACCTCGGCATCCGCATGCGCCCGCGCGATGATGCGGATATCCGGATTGGCCGCACGCGCCTGCTGCACGATCTGCCCTGCCTCGAACGCCTCGGGGATCGCGATGACGAGATGCCGCGCCCGTGACGGATTGGTGGCGCCGAGAATTTCGGGCTGCGCGGCATTGCCCATGACGGTCTCGATGCCGCCCTGCTTCAGCTTCGCCAGCGCACTCTCGCCGACCTCGGCGACAAGGAACGGCAATTGCCGCTGTTTCAGGGCATCGCCGACGAGCGCGCCGACGCGGCCATAGCCGATCACGATCGTATGGTCGGTCAGGTCCGTGGTGCGGATCGGTTCGGGCACGGCGGCCGCGGCCTGCGGTGAATCCCGGCGCGGGTCGAGACGCGGCGCGAGCCAGGTGGCGGCCGCGAACATCAGCGGGTTGAGCATGATGGAGAGGATCGCGCCGGCCATGATCAGGTCGCGACCGTCGCTGGGCAGGATCTGCGAGGCGACGCCGAGCTCGGCCAGGATGAAAGAGAACTCGCCGATCTGCGACAGGCTCGCCGAGATCGTCAGCGCGGTCGCGACCGGATGCCGGAACAGGACCACGATCAGGAACGCCGCGAGTGATTTGCCGAGCATGATAATCGCCAGCGTCGCCAGCAGCGGCCAGGGCTCGCGGACCACGCTCATCGGATCGAACATCATGCCGACCGAGACGAAGAACAGCACGGCGAAGGCATCGCGCAGCGGCAGCGATTCCTGCGCGGCGCGTGCACTGAGCGGCGATTCCCGCAGCATCATGCCGGCGAAGAACGCGCCCAGCGCCAGCGACACGTCGAACAGCTTCGTTGCCCCGAATGCGATGCACAGCGCAATCGCAAGCACGCCAAGACGGAACAATTCGCGCGAGCCGGTATGCGCGATATAGTGCAGGATCCAGGGGATCACCCGGCGCCCCACCACCAGCATCAGCCCGATGAACACGATGATCTTGGCCAGGGTCAGCATCACGATGCCGGCAAGCCCGAAGCCAGCCTGCGCGGCCAGCGGCTCGAAGGCTGGCTTGTCGCCGCCGCTCTGAAGGCTTGCGATCGCCGGGAACAGCACCAGCACGAGCACCATCGCGAGGTCCTCGACGATGAGCCAGCCTACCGCGATGCGGCCGCGATCGGTCTCCATCAGGCGCCGCTCCTGCAGCGCGCGAAGCAGGACCACCGTGCTCGCGACCGACAACGCCAGTCCGAACACGAGTCCCGCACCAACGCCCCAGCCCATCAGCCATGCAAGGCCGAGCCCCATCAGTGTGGCGACCGCAATCTGCACGACGGCGCCCGGAACGGCGATGCGCCGGACGCTCAGCAGATCCTGGAGCGAAAAATGCAGGCCGACGCCGAACATCAGCAAGATAATGCCGAGTTCGGCGAGCTCGGTCGCAAGTGCCTGGTCGGCGACGAAGCCTGGCGTGAACGGGCCGACGGCAACGCCGGCAAGCAGGTAGCCGACAAGCGGCGGAATGCGGAACCGCTGCGCTATAGTTCCAAGTACGAAGGCGAGTCCAAGTCCGACGACGATGGTGGCGATGAGAGGTGTGTCATGCGGCATTTTTGCCTTTTGACACAGAGCGCGCGCCGGCGCACCGCGACCAAGTGAGGCGGCTCAGCGCGCGACGCCTGCAATCGCGCCGTCAGATCGACCAATAATTTGGGTGCGCGTAGGGCTGCGAACGATCGCCCCAGTCAAATTCGTCGCCGTCGAACTCGCACGGTCCGCTGGCGAGTTCGTCCTGCGTCACCTCGACACGAAAAGCCTGCCGCGCGGGATCGTATTTCAGCGCGCCCCACTGCACCGGATAATGGTGGTGCGTGCCGAGCAGCCCGCCAGTCCTGATCACGGCGTAGGCGACCGTGCCGGTCACCTTGTCGAGCATCAGCCGCTCGATCGAGCCGAGCTTCGCGCCGTCGCGCCCGTAGACGCCGACGTGCTCCACGCGATCACTGGGAACCATGGTGTGTTTCATGGCGTCCTCCCTGTTGTCTTGCGTGACGAGATTATAGGCCCGCGGACGCGCGGCGCCAACGATCGTTGCTATAACAGCTGCGACCGCACGGACTCCGCGCCCTCGCGGAGCAGCGGAAGCAACCGGTCGACCAGCTCCCCTGCCGGCACGCGGTCGACATGGGCGCCCATGTTGATGGCGGCGACGATCACGCCGTCGTAGCGGCGCACCGGAACCGAGATCGAGCGGAAATGCGGCTCTGCCTCGCGATCGACCAGCGAATAGCCTTGGTCGCGATCGGCTGTGATACTGGCCAGCAGCGCCTTGGGATCCGTCACCGTCTGCGGCGTCAACATCTCGCGCTTCATTGTCTTCAGGCGTGCGGCAAGCGCTGCGTCATCGAACTGCCCGAGCATGGCGCGACCGACCGAGGTGCAGAACGCCGGCAGCCGGTAGCCGATCTCGAGCCCACCCGAAAACATCCGCGCCGGGCTGCTGCGCGCGACAAACACGACGTCGTCGCCATCGAGCACCGCGAGCGAGGAGATTTCCTGCGCTGCCGTGGCGACGCGATCGAGCACCGGCTGAAGCACGGCGACGAGCTGGCTGGAGCGCAGGTAGGACGCCGCGAGCGTCAGCACGTGCGGCGTCAGCGAGAACAGCTTTCCGTCGCCGGCGACGAAGCCGCCGCGCTGGAGCGTGAACAGCATACGCCGCGCGGTGGCGCGCGGCAGCTCTGCGGCCCGGGCGAGATCGCTCAGCGTCATCGGGCCGGTGGTCGCGCCGAAACATTGCAGCAGGCGCAGGCCGCGATCGAGGCTCTCGACGAAATCCGTCGCCCGCTCGTCGTTTTCGCTGCGCTTCAGCTTGGGCATAGGTTCGGGAACATCCTGCAAAATATTGCTTGCCGCCGGACCAAGGCATGGCATAATTCGCCCATTCGTTCAATAGGCGAACAAACGCCTCTCCGACAAAGGACGCCCGCCATGATGAGCCAGGAGCAGAACGACCTGATCACCCGTACCGGTCCGAAGGACCCCTGCGGCAAGCTGATGCGGAGCTACTGGCAGCCGGCGGCGCTGGTCGACGAGCTGGAGGGCGCGCGCCCGATCCGTCCCGTCAAACTGCTCGGCGAGAACCTGGTGCTGTTCCGCGACGAGAGCGGACGCTACGGCCTGATCGATCGTCACTGCGCCCACCGCGGCGCCGACCTCGCCTTCGGACGTCTCGAACATGGCGGCCTGCGCTGCGCCTTCCATGGCTGGCTGTTCGACGCCACTGGCCAGTGCATCGAGACGCCGGCCGAGCCGAAGGACTCAAAACTTTGCCAGAACATTCGTCAGCGTTCCTATCCCGTGGTCGAGAAGAGCGGCATCCTCTGGGCTTATCTCGGCGAGGGTGAGCCGCCGGCATTTCCGGAGCTCGACTGCTTTGTCGCGCCCGGCACGCACACTTTTGCGTTCAAGGGCCACATGGCCTGCAACTGGCTTCAGGCCCTCGAGGTCGGCATCGATCCCGCGCACGCCTCCTATCTGCACCGCTTCTTCGAGGACGAGGATACGTCGACGGCTTACGGCAAGCAGTTCCGCGGCGCCTCCGCCGGCAGCGACCTGCCGATGACAAAGATCCTGCGCGAATACGACCGGCCGATCATCAATGTCGAACACACCGAATATGGCCTGCGGCTGATCGCGCTGCGCGAGATCGACGAGGAGCGCACCCATGTGCGCGTCACCAACCAGCTCTTCCCGCACGGCTTCGTCATCCCCATGAGCACGGAAATGACGATCACGCAGTGGCACGTGCCGGTCGACGACGAGAACTGCTACTGGTACGCGATCTTCACCAGCTACACCAACCCGGTCGACAAGCAGAAGATGCGCGATCAGCGGCTCGAGCTCTATGAGCTGCCCGACTACAAGTCGCGCAAGAACCGCGGCAACGATTACGGCTTCGATCCGCACGAGCAGGCGACCGCGACCTATACCGGCATGGGCACCGACATCAACGTGCACGACCAGTGGGCGGTGGAATCGATGGGCGCCATCCAGGACCGCACCAACGAGCATCTCGGCTCGAGCGACAAGGCGATCGTGCAGTACCGCCGCCTGCTGCGGGCTGAGATCGAGAAGGTCGGCGGCGGCGAGAAGCCGATGCTGTTCCTGGACGAGAGCAGGGCGCGCAGCATCCAGGGACCGGCCACCATGGACGGCATCGGGCCGACCCAGGGTTGGGAGCTCTACTGGATGGAGGTCGACGTCAAGCGCCGCCGCGGCGCACCTTGGGCCGCGCCGGTGCCGAAGGAGATCGCCGACAACGTGCACCGGCTGACGGCGGCGGAGTGATAATGCCGTCAATCAGCGGCAGGCGCCACATACTCCACTGTCATGCCCCGCGAAGGCGGGGCATCCAGTACGCCGCGGCCTCTCGTGGACACGTCGCCGTCTCTGGAATACTGGATCGCCCGCCTTCGCGGGCGATGACAGCACGGACAGAAGGAGCAACCGAGTGACTTTCGTCGCGCGTCATGCGCTGTGGTCGGATGAGCAGAGGGACGCCGCAGCGCGCCTGCGCCGCATCGTCGAGGAAAAGAACCTCGAGGTCATCCGCCTCGCCTTCCCGGACCAGCACGGCATTTTGCGCGGCAAGACCATCATCGCCGCCGAGGCGATCGCCTCGCTGGAGAGCGGCTGCTCCATCACCACGACCATGCTCGCCAAGGATACCTCGCACCGCACGGTGTTTCCGGTGTTCACGTCAGGCGGCGGGTTCGGCATGAAGGAGATGGAGGGCGCGGCCGACGTGTTGATGGTCGCCGACCCAACCACGTTCCGCGTGCTGCCATGGGCGCCTGCGACGGGCTGGGTGCTCTGCGATCTCTATTTTGGCGACGGCCGTCCCGTGCCATTCGCGACCCGCGGCCTCTACCGCAAGGTGCTCGATGATCTCAGCGGCCGCGGCCACGATTTCGTCGCCGGCCTCGAGGTTGAATTCCACATCTTTAAGCTCGACGACGCGCATATGCGGCCCGAGGATGCCGGCCAGCCCGGGACGCCGCCGTCGGTGAGCCTGCTCAGCCACGGCTACCAATACCTCACCGAGCAGCGCTTCGATCAGATGGAGCCGGTGCTGGAGATCCTGCGCCGCGATATCGTCGCGCTCGGACTGCCCTTGCGCTCGGTCGAGGTCGAGTTCGGGCCGAGCCAGTGCGAATTCACCTTCGCGCCGAAGAAGGGGCTGGAGCCCGCCGACAACATGGTGCTGTTCCGCTCCGCCGTGAAGCAGATCGCGCGTCGCCACGGCTATCACGCCACCTTCATGTGCCGGCCGAAACTGCCGAACGTGTTCGCGAGCGGCTGGCATTTGCACCAGTCGATCGTCTCGCGCGCGTCTGGCGAAAATCAGTTCATGGCGAAAGACGGCAGCGAGCCGCTCAGCGCGTTCGGCCGGGCGTACCTTGCCGGCCTGCTCGACCATGCCCGCGCCTCGACCGTGTTCACCACCCCGACCATCAACGGCTACAAGCGCTACCGCTCCTATTCGCTGGCGCCGGACCGCGCGATCTGGGGCCGCGACAATCGCGGCGTGATGATCCGGGTGCTCGGCGGCGCCAATGATGCCGCAACGCGCCTGGAAAATCGCATCGGCGAGCCCGCCGCCAATCCCTATCTCTACATGGCCTCCCAGATTCTCTCGGGCCTCGACGGCGTCGACCGCAAGCTCGACCCCGGCCCGTCCGCCGACACGCCCTACGAGACCAAGGCGCCGCCGTTGCCGAAGAGCTTGCGCGATGCGGTCGCCGCGCTGAAGGACGATCCGTTCTTCCGCGAGAAGTTCGGGCCCGAGTTCGTCGACTACTACACCCACATCAAGAATGCCGAGATCGACCGCTTCCTGTCGGAGGTGACCGACTGGGAGCACCGCGAATATTTCGAGGTGTTTTGACGGAGATACGTCTCACGCCCGCGTGAGGCGACTTCGTCCGGTCTGTTCCGACGACATCACGGCGCTCGCCGACGAAGCCATTTTCCCTGTCCCTCGAAAACGGCCGGAAAGACTGGGGGCCTAATATCCTGCATGTGATCAACAGTGGAGTTCGATCATGTGGGTTCAATTGTTCAGCCTGATCTACCGCCTCTCCTGCCGGACCACCTTGGTTGAAATCGGCACCCACCACCTGGCGCGTTAGTCGCCGGCGCCAGCGATTTGGGTAAGACATATTGACCGGATAACCGGGGTTCTCATGCGCAAGCTGGTTCACCAGCGATAGCCGAGCGTTGCGATGACGGTCAGCGGCGCGCCACGGTAGCAGTAACCGACTTGGCACGTGGTGTAGTGCAGATTGAACAGGTTCTTGGCATTGACCTGGAACTGGAGGCCCTTCAGCTCCTTCATCGCCTGGCCAAAATCATATTTCAGCGCTGCGTCGATCAGGGTTACCGAGCTGTTCTTGAACGTATTCGCATCATCGCCGTAGCTCCAGGACATGTAACGCGCGCCGCCACCGACGCTCAATCCTGCAAACGGTCCGGCCAGCGGCAGGGCATAGTTCGCCCACAGCGTCGCCGTGTGCGGAGGATTGCCCGAGGGAAACTTGCCGATCAGCGAGTCGTCAGCGGCCTGCTTGGTCACCATGTCGAGATAGGTGTACGACGAGGTGATGTCGAAACCACCGCCCAGGCTAGCAAGCGCCTGCAATTCGAAGCCGCGGCTTTGAATCTCCCCGCGCTGGACCGTCACGCCCGTCCCCGTCGTGACCAGGCCGCCGTCCTGGGTCAAATCGAACACCGCCGCGGTAATGAAGCTCCTCGTGCCCTGCGGCTGGTACTTCACACCGACTTCGGTCTGCTTGCCGGTGGTCGGCTTGAAGAAGGCGCCCGACGGATCGACGCCGAGATTGGGAAAGAACGAGGTTGAGTAGGCGACGTAAGGCGCAACGCCGGAATCGAACACATAGGTCAGCCCGGCTCGCCCGCTATAGGCCTGATCGGACTGCGTCTGCCGGGTCAGCGCGAACAGATCCTCACCCGTGGTGCTGACCCAGTCGCTGCGGCCGCTCAATGTGAGAATCCAGTGATCGAGCCTGGCCTGGTCCTGGATGTACACGCCGGACTGGGTCTGTCGCTGCTGCGTCAAGGACGAGATCGCGGGATCGGGAATGGATTCCGGCGCGTAGACCGGCGCGGCCAGATTGAGGTCGGAGACGCCGAAGCCGAATCCCTGCTTGTCGTTGAACTTCGACGCGGTGTAGTCGGTGCCGACCAGGAGCGTGTGCTGCACGGGCCCGGTCGATAGCTTGGCCTCGACCTGGTTATCCATGATGGCCGATTGCAGCGTGTCGTGGACGTAGCCGGTATAGCGCGAGACGACATTGCCCACCGGCGCCCCGAGAAAGCCCACATAGCGGGTGACCGCGTCGACATCGACGTAGCGGAATTTCTGGCGGACGGTCACGGCGTTGTTGAACGCATGCTCGAACAGGTAGCCCACGCGTCCCTGCTCCTGGTTGAGCGAATTGTAGGACGGGCTGCCCGTGAAGATGTCCGTGGCGGTGCCGGTGCCCGTGGAGTAGGTGAACATGGATCCGGGCGTCTTCGACTTCTGATAGGACCCGAGAATCGTCAGGGTCGTCGATTGATCCGGCTTCCAGGTGACGGCGGGCGCGATGTAGGTCCTGTTATCCTTGCCGCCCGGCACGAACACGTCCGCGTCGCGCACCACGCCGGTCAGCCGATAGAGGAATTGACCGTTGGCATCGACCGGACCCGAAAGATCGAAATTGCCCTGGACGCGATCGCGGTCGCCAAACACCGTTTGCGCCTCGTGAAACGGCTGGCTGGTCGGCAGCTTGCTCGACAGGTCGATCAGTCCGCCGGGCGAGCCGAGCCCGTAGAGTGCCGAGCTCGGCCCACGGACCACGGTGATGCTGTCGACCCCATAAGGCTCGGTCTTGAACACGCTGAGACCTGCTCCGACGAGGCGCAGGCCGTCGAGATAAACGCCGTTATAAGTGATGTCGAAGCCGCGGATCGCGATCGCGTCGAAACGCGGATCGTAGCCGGAAGCATCGATACGGACGCCGGGTTCGTAGCCAACCGCCTCCGTCAGCGTCTGGACGGCGCGGTCGTTGAGCTCCTTGCGCGTCACGACCGAGATCGACTGCGGCGTCTCGAGCAACGGCGTGTTGGTCTTGGTACCCGCCGAACTGCTGTCTGCAACATAGCTGCTCTCGCTCGACGCGTTGGCGCGACCGACACCGGCCTCGCGCGCGCCCGAATTTCCGGCTGGCGCGGGCCCGGCATTGCGTTGCGTCGCGATGCGGCCGCGCGACGACTGCGAAGCTCGCTGCGCGGGCTGGGTGCGCGGACGCGCCTGGATCGGTGCCTCCACCGTGACGGGAGGCAATGTCGCCGCCGTCGACGTCGAATTGGTCCCGGAGGTCTGTGCGACCGACGGCGTTGCGTGCAGGACTATTCCCAGGCCGGCCGCTCCCAGACCAGTTCTCGCCATCCGTTCCCAGCCGAGCGTCCACCCGTCGTTGCGCGTCATTGTCTTCCCCGAGTTCCGTGTTCGAACAACCCGGGAGTAACCAGATCGAGGCGCACACCGCCTTTGCGCGCGCGCAAATCACCTTTGATCGCACGTGGAGGCGTTCAAGTTCACTGACAGCGGCTCGGCGAATAGCCGAAGTGCCTGCGGAATGCCGTCGCGAAATTGGCCGGATGGGCATAGCCGACCCGAAAGGCCGCCTCGGTGACCGACAACCGTTGATGAATCAGAAGGTCACGTGCGGCATCGAGTCGGCGGGCCCGCAAATAGTCGATCGCGCTCTCGCCATACGCCATCTGGAATTTCTGGTTGAAGGACCGGCGGCTCAGCCCCGCATTCCGCGCCAGCTCGTCGATGCTCCAGGGATAAGCGAGATCGGCATCCATGCGCGCCTTGACCGATTGCAACCGCACCCGCTGGAGGTCGGCTGCAGGATCGAGCGCGATCCCGCGCTCGCCGAACAAGGCGTGGACCACGATCTCGGCGGCATGCGCCGACAGCAGCAATTGCGTCGCGTTTCCGGCCACCGGTGGCGAGAACATTTCTACCGCGAGGGCCTGCACACGCGGAGACGCCGTGACAGAGACGATGGCCGTGCCCAACGCGTCGGTCTTGAACAGCGCCCGAACCTCGTCGCCGAGTCCAAGCCCGTCGATGGAGGCTTGGGGAAGCGCCAGGCCGATCGCAGGACGTTCGCCGCAGCGAACCGAGCCTCCTACGGCGACGGATTCGCGCACGGCAATCGCCGTCATCTGCCCTGCACCCGTTGTGCGCGTCAGAATGCCGCGGCCTGCGCCTTCATCGAGCGCAACGGAGATGAACAAGCCCGGCCCTACGATCGCTGGCCGATCGGGATCGGCGCGAAACTCACCTCTGATGAACACACAGCCCGGGAAATCCAGCCATTGAGGCGCTGTCGAAGCGCCTCGCTGTGCGGAGCCGATGATGTCGTCTTCAGGCCGTCCGGCAATTTGATTGTAAAAGTCCTGCATCGAATCCGCTACGCC
Organism: Bradyrhizobium sp. 215_C5_N1_1; assembly: GCF_052075935.1. NCBI lineage: Bacteria > Pseudomonadati > Pseudomonadota > Alphaproteobacteria > Hyphomicrobiales > Nitrobacteraceae > Bradyrhizobium > Bradyrhizobium sp. 215_C5_N1_1. The sequence continues at coordinate 8,576,403 of NZ_CP197228.1, forward strand.
GCGACATTGGCGGCTGGCGGCGGCGCACTCAAGACCTCTGCGCGCAGTTTGGAGAGCTTCGAAACTGACGTCCTCGACGAGGTTCTGCGCGCGCGGCAATCCTGCACGGACGATACGGCAACCAGATCCAGGAGCGCGTCAGATGCCCAGATATTTGTGCTGGAGATCCGGCTCCGCCATCAGCTCGACGGACGTGCCGCTCCACACCGTCTTGCCGCGCTCGATGATGTAGTGGCGGTCGCAGATGCGGGCGAGGTGGTCGACGTTCTTGTCGACGACCAGGATCGACTGTCCCCGGCTCTTCAGCAGCGACAGGCAATTCCAGATTTCTTCGCGGATCAGCGGCGCAAGGCCTTCGGTCGCTTCATCCAGGATCAGCAGCTTTGGGTTGGTCATCAGCGCGCGGCCGATCGCGAGCATCTGCTGCTCGCCGCCGGAGAGCTGGTTGCCCATGTTGGCGGCGCGCTCGGCAAGGCGGGGGAACATCACGTAGATCGCGGCCAGCGTCCAGGGATTGGGGCTAGCGAAGCGATCGGCGGCGGCCGCGACGAGATTTTCGCGCACGGTGAGGTTCGGAAAGATTTGGCGTCCCTCCGGGACGAGGCCGACGCCGAGTTTTGCAATTCGATAGGACGGAAGCTGCCGCACCTCGGCGCCCGCAAAGCGAATCGTGCCTGATCGTGCCGGTGTCAGGCCCATGATGGAGCGGATCGTCGTGGTCTTGCCCATGCCGTTGCGGCCCATCAGCGAGACCATCTCGCCCGGCTTGATCGACAGCGACAGGCCGAACAGCACCTGGGAGAGGCCGTAGCAGGTCTCGATGCCGTCGACGTCGAGCAGCGTGTCAGCCATCGCCTTTTCAGACATGGTGCGTCACCACATGCTGGTCGCCGAGATAGGCGCGCTTGACGTCCTCATTGGCGCGGATCGCGGCTGGATCACCGGAGGCGATGACGCGGCCATAGACCAGCACCGAGATGCGGTCGGCGAGCGCGAATACCGCCGGCATATCGTGCTCGACCAGCACGATCGAGACTTTCTTCCGCAGCTCCTGAAGCAGTTGCACCATGCGCTGGGATTCGGTGACGCCAAGACCCGCCATCGGCTCGTCCAGCAGCAGCAGCTTCGGCTTGCTCGCGAGCGCGACCGCGAGCTCGATCTGGCGGCGCTCGCCATGGCTGAGCCTGGACACCAGGACATCGGCGCGATGGCCGAGCCCGACGCGGTCGAGCGCGGCATGGGCGGCATCGCGCAGGCCCTTCTCCTTGCGCGCATTGGCGAAGAAGCGGAACGAGTGGCCTGCATGCGCCTGCGCCGCCAGCGCGACATTGTCGGCGGCGGTGAAGTCGAGCAGCAGCGAGGTGATCTGGAACGAGCGTGCCAGCCCCAGCGCGCAGCGGCGATAGGCCGGCAGATAGGTGATGTCGCGGCCGCCGAGCGAGACGCTGCCGGAATGCGGTTCGAGGTGCCCGGTGAGCTGGCTGATCAGCGTGGTCTTGCCGGCACCGTTCGGGCCGATGATGGCGTGCAGCTCGCCGCTAGCTACGTCGAGCGAGACGTTGTCCGTCGCAACGATGCCGCCGAAACGGCGCACCAGTTTTTCGACGCGGAGCAGCGGTTCAGCCACGATTGAGCCTCCCGAGCAGGCCCATGATACCGCCGCGGCCGAACAGCACGATCAGCAGCAAGAGCGGGCCCATGATCAGCGCCCAGTATTCGGTGATCTGCGACAGGAATTCTTCCAGCAGCAAAAACACCACCGCGCCCATCACCGGGCCGAACAGCGTGCCCATGCCCCCCAGGATCACCATCACCATGAGGTCGCCGGAGCGGGTCCAGTACATCACGGCCGGGCTGATGAAATCGGTGTTGTTGGCGAGCAGTGCGCCGGCAAGGCCGCACATCATACCGGAGATGACGAAGCAGACGAGCTTGTAGCGTTTTGCCGGAAAGCCGATCGCCTGCATCCGCTGCTCGTTGGAGCGCAGGCCCTGCAAGACGAGACCGAAGCGCGAATTGACGATGCGCCAGATCAGGACGATCACGGCGAACAGGCAGGCGAGGCAGAGATAATAGAACTGCGTGCGGTTCGACAGGTTGATCAGGCCGGAGAAGTCGCTGCGCTTGTAGACGGTGAGACCGTCATCGCCGCCGTAACGCGCGAGGCCGGAGGCGACGTAATAGGCCATCTGCGCAAACGCCAGCGTGATCATGATGAAGTAGACGCCACGCGTACGAAGGGAAAGCGCGCCGATCACCAGCGCATAGATCGCGGAAGCCGCGAGCGCGACCGGGAACTGGATGAAGCCGGAGCCGACGCCTTCCTGCGCGAGCATGCCGACCGCGTAGCCGCCGATGCCGAGATAGGCGGCGTGGCCGAAGCTCATCATGCCGCCAAAACCCATGATGAGGTTGAGGCTCGCGGCCGCAAGGGCCAGGATGACGATGCGGGTGAACAGCGTCAGGATGAAGATGTTGCCGGACAGCTGCGAATAGAGCGGCAGCAGCACGAGGCCCGCCAGCATCAGGGCCGTGACGGCCTTGCTCACAGTGAAAGCCTTCATCGACGGTTGGCCGGAAACAGCCCCTCCGGGCGCACCACCAGCACGATCGCCATCAGCAGATAGATCAGCATGGACGACAGCGCGGGCGCGGCGGTGGAGGCGGCGGCGCCGCTCAGCACCTGCCGCAACAGGTTGGGCAGGAAGGCGCGGCCGAGCGTGTCGATCATGCCGACGAAGATCGCGGCGAGGAACGCGCCACGGATCGAGCCGATGCCGCCGATCACGATGATGACGAAGGCGAGGATCAGGATGTTCTCGCCCATGCCGATCTGCACGGTGAGGATCGGCGCCTGCATCAGGCCGGCGAGGCCGGCGAGCGCGGCGCCCAGGCCGAACACCAGCGTGTAGAGCAGCTTGATGTTGATGCCGAGCGCGCCGATCATCTCGCGGTTGGAGGCGCCGGCGCGGATCAGCATGCCGATGCGGGTGCGCATCACGCCGAGATAGAGCAGCAGCGCGACCAGCAGCGCCACCACGATGATGGCGAGACGATAAGCGGGATAGTGGATGCCGGGCAGGATCGGCACCGGCACCGTGAGCCAGGCCGGCAGCGGCAGCGCAAGCCCGGCCGGACCCCAGATCAGCCGCACGGCTTCATTGAAGAACAGGATCAGACCGAAGGTCGCGAGCACGTGGTCGAGATGGTCGCGCCCGTAGAGATGCCGCAGTGCCGACATCTCCAGCACGATGCCGAGCACCAAAGTCGCACCTAACGCCAGCAGCGCACCGAGCAGGAAGCTGCCGGTCCAGGCCGCAAAGGTCGCGGCGAAATAGGCGCCCATCATGTAGAGCGAGCCGTGCGCGAGGTTGACGAGATCCATGATCCCGAACACCAGCGTCAGGCCGGCGGCGAGCAGGAACAGGAGCAGGCCGAACTGCAATCCGTTCAAGAACTGTTCGACGACGAGCAGCATCAAAACTCTTTCAGGCGCACGCGGTGTCGCGCCGATGTTCGAACTCGGTCGCCATCAGTGAAAGAGCTCCCCCTGCCTCTTCAAGGCGGAAAAATGGGTAATGGCAGTATCGTTCCGAGGCAAGAGCGATTCAACACCAGACATGCACTTTGTTGCATGCCGGTGCATGCGATCGAAATTGGCCCTGCAAGAAGGCTGCCGCGCAGGATGGGTCAACCTGCCGCACCCAAACGATCGCCCTCCCCCAGGCATGCCTGGGAGAGGGCGCGAAGGTCGACGGAAGCAGGAGAAGGCGTCTAGTGCGACGTCATCTGCCGAGGGAGATCATCCGGCTCGGCCAGTACACTGTTGGCCGTCGAGGCTTCCAGCGCCGCCATCCGGAACAGATAGGCGAGCGTTGCCAATCCGGTGTCTTCCGCCATCTGCGCCAGCTCGAGCGCCATGTCGGACATGTAGCCGAGATTCTCGTCCTTGGTCTGCGCCATGATCTGGCTGTCCCGCATCATGTTCGACATTTCAGGCGCTCTTTCGTTGCGCGGCAGCAAGGCCGCAGAGGTTGGCACGGGCGACGGCGTCCAGACGCGGGCCGTCCTGTTGTACGATCGAATCCATGCCGATGCGATCATGCAGGGCATCGAGGGTCTCGCGGCGAATGTCGATGGTCGCCGCCATGGTCCAGGCGTTCTCCACCAGCTCGGGCAGACCAAGCGGCGTCACGACGAAGCCGGCCTCATGGAAGCGCGGCAGCCACCAGGTCTCCATGATCGCGCTGACCTGCGCGATTCCCTGATCGAGGCAGAACTCCTGCACCGCTGCCATCAGTTGCAGGTTGAGAGTGCCGTCGCGGCGATCGCGCACGACAAAGTAGCGCGACCATTCCCAGACCAGCGGATTCGCAGGGCAGCCGCGAACCGATGCCAGATGCGGGAAGACCTCGCTCATCATCGAGGGTTTGGTGGTAGGGTAGAGCCGGTGACCGCCGACGACGCGCCGGCCTTCCAGCGCGAGCAGATAGACGGTGTCCTCGTCGTCGTAGGAATCGACCTCGCGGCAATCAGGCCGGCGCAGCGTCTCCCAGTGCCGCTCCTCGACGAAGATGTCGTGGCGTAGTCGGAAGTGCTGCTCGAGTACGTCTTCGTAAAGGTGGCGATTGACCGAAGAAATTGCGTGAATCATGAAAACCCCCATTCAGCCGGAATGAGGGGCAGCCTCTGCGAAAAGAGGCAGGTTCGATATTGGGAAATTTCCCAGTACGTCGCTTAGGGATTGATGAGCTTGTTGCGAATCGCCAGTGCAACCGCATGCGTACGGTTGACGGCACCGAGCTTGCGCGCGGCGGTTGCAAGATGCTCTTCTGCGGTGCGCTGCGTGATGTGCAGGATCTCGCCGATCTCCCAGGCCGACTTGCCCTGCGAGGCCCAGGCGATCACCTCGCGCTCGCGCGGGGTGAGACGCGTCGACAGATGCGGCGCCGGATCCAGCAGGCGGCGAATATGGTCGAAGCCATACATTGCCATCAGGTGCAGTGCCGGCTTGCTGCGGGGATTGAGGTCGAGATGGACGCCGCCGAGCGACACCGCCGCCTCGTAGCCGGTGAGCCCGTGGATCGGCACGATGAAGCCGCGCGACATGCGAAAATCGCCGGCGCGGTTCATCACCTCGGCCGCGCTCGGCTCGAGCTCGGCATCATAGGGCGCTTCCGACCACTCGAACGGATTGACCGATTGCCGGCACAGCCGCACCACGGGGTCGACGCGGTCGTAATTATTCTGGGTGTAGAGATTGAACCATCCTGCCGGCCAGCGCTTGGCGAGCACCATCTGCGCGAACCGCTGATCGGGATTCGGCAACCCCGTCACGATGATGGTCTCGAAGCCGAAGCGACCGAACGCCGCCTCAAGCGCATTCATGGCGTCCGGTACCTTGCGATAGGTCCCCAGGCCTTCGATGAAGTCGAGCGCTTCCCGGCCATAATCTACGGCGTCTACGGCGGACATCGGTACGTTTCCTGAGCCTCGTCGTAGGTATAGCACGTATTTGGGAGCTGCCTCAATTCGCTGCTTCCGTAGTTTACCGGCCCTCGTCTGCACCCGAGATTTAATCTACTTGTGGAGGAAGTGACGTCAAGTTACACCTATGGCGTCTGAAGCGGGAAAATCACGATGGAAGACGAGGACATCGCCCTCAACAGCGTGCTCGGCCTGGAACTCAACCGCGTGTTTTTCGCCGTCCGCGAAACGGCAAACAAGCAGAAGATCATTGAGTACGCGCGCGAAGTGCTGCAGCGCGAACGCGCGGAGCGGCCCGGCAGCGCGTCGCCCGAGAGCCCGGCGAGCTAGAACGCGGTTACAGGTGAGGCGTACGTTCTGCGCGAGCGGCGCCCTTCCATTCGAACGTGCCGATTTTGGCCGAAACATTCTGACTGCGAAGTTAATCAGCAATTGTTGCCGGTGAGCGAGCTGCGCTCTTACCCTCCCCTGGAGGGGGAGGGTGAAGCGCCGCCCGCTCCGTCGCACACTTGCCGCTGGATGACATCACGGCTCTCGTGAGATGATCGCCACCACGATCCTCTTTGGGATGCCCACGACATGATGACGCTGCGCCAGGTTGAAGTGATCCGTGCCGTGATGGTGACGGGTACCATCGGCGGCGCGGCGAAGCTGCTCAACGTGTCGGCGCCGGGGATCAGCCGGCTGGTCAAATACACCGAGCGCACGCTCGGCATCCGCTTCTTCCAGCGCCAGAACGGGCGCTATTTCCCGACGCCGGAAGCCGAGAACATCTTTGAGCAGATCAACGGCGTCTACAAGAAGGTCGACGACCTCTCCGAGCTCATCTCCAAGATCGGCCGCGGCGGTTTGTCGGAATTGCGCATCGGCTCGGTGCCGAGCATCTCCCAGGTGATGGTGCCGCGCGCGATCGAGCGCGTCCGGCGCCGCTACCCCGATCTCGGCATCGACATCAACATCCTCAAGCTCGAGGAGGCCATCGACTACCTCCTGCTCGGCCGCGGCGAATGTGTGGCGATGAGCTATCGGCTCGAGCATTCCGGGCTCGACTTCATGCCGCTCGCCTCGGGTGAGCTCTATTGCATCGTGCCGCCGGGTCACGAGCTTGCCGGCCGCAAGCAGGTCTCGGCGGCCGAGATCACCCGCTATCCGCTGATCGGCATCGATCCCAACGATCCCTACGGCCGGATCATGGCCGGGATCTTTGCGCGCCACCGGCTCGACTACAACATCACGATCCGCGCGCGCTTCGGCACCACGGTGTGTGCGCTGGTGAAGGCAGGGCTCGGCATCGCCATCATCGACCAGTTCACGGTGGCCCATGGCGGCTATCCGGGAATCGAGCTGTTGAAGATCACCGAGCCGACGCGGTTCGAGACCTATATCGCGGTGAAGCGCGGCGCGCCGCTGTCGCTCCATGTCGAGTATTTCATCGAGTCCCTGCGCGCCGAGATGCGCGCGGTGGAGCCGTCCCGCAGCGAGGGCAACACCGCCCCGGCACGCGCGCGGAAGAAATAACATTATGTTAGGTTTGCCCAATAAATGGGTAATTGTGTTAGGCACGGGAAAGGCTATCGTCGCAACTGGAAGCCCCTTGGAATTGTGCGGATTTCCCCGCTAATGGCCAGGACCCAACGCTCCCAACGAGACGATAGCCAACCATGTCCAAGCGCGGATACGCCGCCAGCAAGAAGCTTCTCACCGGCCTGATCGGGGCGCCGATCGCGCATTCTGCCTCCCCTGCCATGCACGAGCGGGCCGCCGAGGCGCTCGGCCTGCGCGGTCACTACCAGCTCATCGAGGTCGCCGGCGCCGATGCGGCCGGGCTCCGCATGATGCTCGAGGGCGTGCGGCGGCTCGGCTTTGCCGGCGTCAACGTGACTTACCCTTACAAGGAAGCGGTGGTCCCGCTGCTCGACGAGCTGGCGCCGGGCGCGGCCGCCATGGGCGCGGTCAACACCGTCGTCGTCAAGGACGGCCGGCTGATCGGCCACAACACCGACACGACCGGGTTTGCACGTGCGGTCGCGCCGCTGCTGGCACCGTCCGCAAATGCAGTCGCCGTGATCGGAACGGGCGGCGTCGGCAAGGCGATCGCCTTTGCACTGGCGAGCCTAAAGGTCTCCGGCCTCCGCATCTTCGACAGCGAGACGGCGCGCGCCGAAAAGCTCGCTTCATTGCTTGCCAGGCACGGCGGCGCCACGGTGGCTAAAAGCGTCGAGGACGCGCTCGATGGCGCAACCGGCCTCGTCAACGGCACGCCGGTCGGCATGCTGCCGAACCGGGGCATGCCGGTCCCGGCGGCCTTGCTGCACGAGAAAATGTGGGTCGCGGACGCCGTCTATTCGCCGCTGATCACGCCGCTGCTGGCAGCGGCACAGGCCAAGGGCGCGCGGATCATGACCGGGCGGGAGCTCGCGATCTACCAGGCCGCTGACGCCTTCGAATTGTTCACCGGCCTTGCCCCATCGACCGAGGTCATGGGAGAGGCATTCGACGAGGTGATGGCGGCGCGAAGCGCGGCCTATCACGCCGCGTAACCGAAGCGGCCGGACACAAGGCCGCGGACAACATCAACGAAAAATGGGAGGAGTGACCATGAAATCGACCCTAGTGGCAGGCGCCTTGCTTGCCTTCGCGACTGCAACCAGCGTCCACGCGCAGGCGATCAAGCTCGCCGACGTCGCCGAACTCTCGGGCGGCGGCGCCACCGTCGGCACCAACTGGAAGAACGGCATCGACCTCGCGATCGAGGAGATCAACGCCAAGGGCGGCGTGCTCGGACGCAAGTTGGAGGTCAGCCACGCCGATTCGCAGTCCAACCCCGGCGTTGCCCGCGCCCAGGTGCAGAAGGCGCTCGACGCCGAGCCCTATGTCCTGCTCGGGCCCGGCTATTCCGGCTCGGTCAAGGTGACGGCGCCACTCGCGGCCGAAGCCGGCATCGCGCAGATCATGGGCGGCGAAGCCGCCGAACTGACGCAAGGTGGCAACAAATTCCTGTTCCGCACCTCGTTCGGCCAGCAGTCGTCGATGCCGAAGGTCGCAAAATACATCCACGACGACATGAAGGCGAAGACGGTCGCGGTGGTCTGGGTCAACAACGACTTCGGCCGCGGCGGCCGCGACGTCGTCGTGAAGGAACTCGACCGTCTTGGCTCCAAGGTGGTCGCCGACCTCTCGACCGAAGCAGGCCAAGCCGACTTCGCCGCCGACGTCGGCAAGATCAAGGCCGCCAATCCCGACGCGGTGTTCGTCTACCTGAATGAAGAAGAGAGCGCGCGCATCCTGAAAGAGCTGAAGCGCCAGGGCGTCACCGCGCCGCTGATGGGCGAGACCACGCTGATCGGCCAGAAGGTGATCGAGCTCGCCGGCGATGCCGCCAACGGTGCGCGCGGCCATGTCGGCCTCACCACGGACGCACCGGTCGACCTGATCAAGGCGTTCCGCGACAAGTTCGCCAAGAAGTACAATTACGTGCCCGACCATAACGGCCTGAAGGGCTATCTCGCCGTCTACATGGTGAAGGCCACCACCGAGAAGATGGGCAAGGTCGACAGCAAGGCGTTCGCCGACACGCTGCACGGCCTGACCATCAAGGCCGCGGACGAGCCGGGCATCCTGATGGACGTCACCTTCAGCGAGACCGGCGACATCGACCGGCAGAGCTTTCTGGTCGAGGTGGTCGAAGGCAAGCAGGTGGTGAAGCAGGTCCTGCCGAAGGTGAAGTGAGGCTTTTTCGCCTCTCCCCGCGCCCGTCCCGCCGAAGCTTCAGCGAAGGCGGACCCAGGGAGAGGTCTCTCCTCTCCCTCGCCCCGCTCTTCGCGGGGAGAGGGTTGGGGTGAGGGGTGCTTCTGCGCAGACGGTGAGAGATGAGCTTGCGGAGACAGCCCCTCACCCCCGCCCTCTCCCCGTAAGAACGGGGCGAGGGAGACGACAGAGCGGCGGTAGGGACACGAGAGGGGAAAATGTCCAATCTGTTCGATCTTCTGGTCGCGGGACTAGCCACCGGTGCGATCTATGCGCTGGTCGCGGTCGGCTTCACGCTACTGTGGCAGACCTCGCAGACCATCAATTTCGCGCAAGGCGAGTTCGTGATGCTGCCGGCGTTCCTGATGCTGGCGGCGATGCATGCCGGCGCGCCGTTCTGGCTCGCGATCATCCTCGGCATCCTGCTCTCGATGCTCCTGCTGGGCCTCGCCTTCAAGATGCTGCTGGTCGATCCGATGATGCGCCATGGCGTGCTGCCGCTGGCGATCGCGACGATGGCGCTCGCGATCGGCATCAAGGAGGCCGTGAAGCAGTTCTTCAGCGCGGAGGCCTCGCCCTTCCCCTCGATCGTGCCGACCGGCGATATTTCCATTCTTGGACATGCCGTATCGCTGCAAAGCATCGGCGTCCTCGTCCTCGCCATTCTTGCCGTCTTCGGCCTGACGAGCCTTCTCAACCGCACTTCGCTCGGTCACCAGATGCAGGCGGCGGCGCAGAACCCGACGGTGGCGCGCATCATCGGCGTGCCGGTCGAGCGCATGATCCTGCTGACGTTCCTGATCAACGCCTTCCTGGTCGCGCTGGCGTCGCTTTTGATCACGCCGATCTACCTCGCAAAGTTCTCCTCCGGCGAGGTGCTCGGCCAGGCCGCCTTCATCGCCGCGATCGTCGGCGGCTTCAACCAGGTGCGCGGCGCCATCGCCGGCGGCCTCCTGATCGGCGTGCTCGACAATCTCGCAGCCGCCTATGTCTCGACGCAGTACCGCGCCGCCGTTCCGATGATCTTCCTGATCGCTGTCATCCTGTTCCGGCCGCAGGGCTTGCTCGGCCGCGCCGAGGAGCGCACCGTATGAGCGGCTTCGCCAAACCGTTGAAGATCGCGCTCGGCCTCATCGTCATTGCCGGCCTGATCATCGTCCCCATGAATTTCAACCGCTACGGCCTGTTCATCCTGAGCCAGTGGGCGGTGATGAGCATCGCCGCGATGGGGCTCAATTTGACACTCGGCTATGCCGGCCAGGTCTCGCTGGCGCAAGGCGCCTTCGTCGGGATCGGCGCCTATGCGGCAGCGATCATGACGACCCATGGCTGGCCGCTGCCGGCGGCGATCGTGGTCGCGATTGCCTTGAGCTTCGCGGTCGGCTGGGTGCTCGGCTATCCGGCGCTGCGCGTGCAGCACCATTACCTCGCCTTCGTCACCCTCGCCTTCTCCACCCTCGCCTTCCTGGTGTTCCGCAACGAAAGCTGGCTCACCGGCGGCATCTACGGCATCTCCAACATTCCCCGGCCGCACATCTTCGGCATCGCGACCAACAAGCCGCTACCCTTCTACTATGTCTGCCTCGGCTCGCTTGCGATCGTGTCGCTCGCGGTGTGGTGGCTGATCCGCTCGCCCTGGGGCCGTGCCTTCATGGCATTGCGCGAAAATCCGCTGCGCGCGCAGTCGCTCGGCGTGGACACAAGGCGCTATACGCTGATGGCGTTCGCGATCGGCTCGGCGCTCGGCGGCGTCGCCGGCGCGCTCTATGCGCCGCTGACGCAATATATCGATCCCGTGCCGTTCAACCTGTCGCTCTCGCTCGACCTCTTGATGATGGTGATCGTCGGCGGTGCCGGCTTCTACTTCGGCCCCTTCCTCGGCGCGATGATCGCGGTGCTGTTGCCGGAATGGCTGCGCTTCACGGAAGGGTATTATCTGATGCTCTACGCGGTCGCAGTGATGCTTCTCTTGATCTGGTCGCCGACCGGCATTCTGGGGATTCTCGATCGCTACCTCGCCGAGCGCCGCACCAAGGCGGCCTCCGCACTGCGGGCCGTTGCAAAGTCCCGGCTGGAGACGGTGCAATGAGCGCGGTCCTGGAAGTCACCGGCATCAAGAAGAATTTCGGCGGCATCAGCGCGGTCGACGGCGTCTCATTCGACGTCCGCGAGGGCGAGATCCTCGGCCTGATCGGCCCGAACGGCTGCGGCAAGTCGACCCTGTTCAACTGCATCCTCGGCCAGCTCACACCATCAGGCGGCGAGGTCAAGCTCGACGGCAAGGTGGTCACGGGCCTGCGTCCCGCCGAGCTCAACAAGCTCGGGGTCAGCCGCACCTTCCAGCTCTTGCAGGTCTTCCCAAAGCTCTCGGTGCGCGAGAACCTGATCCTCGCGGGGCAGGAGCACCAGGGCAACATGGCCTCGCGCCTGGTCGGCCGCTCCGATGCCGGGCTGACCGAGGCCGCCAACCAGATGATCGGCTTCTTCAAGCTCGACCATCTCGCCGACGAGCCGGCCGGCGGGCTCTCCTATGGCCAGCAAAAACTGCTCGATGCCGCGATGGCCTTCATGGGCGGGCCGCGCCTCGTCCTGCTCGACGAGCCCGCCGGCGGCGTCAACCCGTCGATGCTGTCGGACCTGAAGGATCGCCTGGTCGCGATCAACCGCGAGAAGAACGCCACCTTCGTCGTGATCGAGCACAACATGGAATTCGTGATGTCGCTGTGCTCGCGCGTGATGGTGATGGCGGAAGGCAAGGTGCTGGCGATGGGGCGGCCGGACGAAGTGCGGAAAAATCCCGCCGTGATCGAAGCCTATCTCGGACATTAGGAAGCCATCATGAGCGACCCGATCCTCTCGGTTCACAATCTCGTCGGCGGCTACGGCAAGATGACGATTTTGAACGGCACGACGTTTGCCGTGCCGCAGGCGACCATCACCACCATCATCGGCCCCAACGGTGCCGGCAAGTCGACCGTGTTCAAGGCGATCTTCGGCCTGTTGAAGCTGCGCGAAGGCAAGATCAGCTTTGCGGGCCGCGACGTCACCAATTTGAGCCAGCGCGCGCTGCTCAATGCCGGCATCTGCTACGTGCCACAGGGCCGCAACATCTTTCCCGAACTGTCGGTGCGCCACAATATCGAGCTCGGCGGCGTCTCCGCCGGCAAGGGCATCGACCTGTCCGCACGGATCGAAGCCGCGCTCGACCTGTTTCCCGCGCTGCGCCGCAAGTCGGCGCAGCAGGCCTCCACGCTCTCCGGCGGCGAGCAGAAGCAGCTCGAGATCGCGCGCTCGCTGCTGCTCGAGCCCAAGCTCGTGCTGATCGACGAGCCCTCAATTGGCCTGTCGCCGCTGATGGTGCAGCAGACCTTCGACATCCTGAAAGGCTTGCGCGACCGCGGTGTCACCATCCTGATGATCGAGCAGAATGCGCGCTCGGCGCTGGAGATTTCCGACATCGGAATCGTGCTCGAGCTCGGCCAGACCCGCATGGTCGACGGCGCGAAGCGCATTCTGAACGATCCGCGCATCGGCCAGCTCTTTCTCGGCGGCGCCATGGAGGACAACGCAGCATGAACAAGCGTTCGATCGCGACCGTCTCGCTCTCTGGCAGCCTGGACGAGAAGCTCCGCGCCATCGCATCAGCCGGGTTCGACTCGGTCGAGATTTTCGAGAACGATCTGCTGTCGTTCGGCGCAAGTCCGCGCGAGGTAGCGCAGCTGTGCAAGGATCTCAATCTCGAGATTTGCGCATTCCAGCCGTTCCGCGATTTCGAGGGCATGCCGGAGCCGCAGCGGACGCGCAACTTTGCTCGCGCCGAGCGCAAGTTCGACCTGATGCAGGAGCTCGGCACCGACCTGCTGCTGATCTGCTCCAACGTCTCGCCCGCCTCGCTCGGCGGCATCGATCGCGCCGCGGACGATTTTCGCGAACTGGGCGAACGCGCGGCCAAGCGTGGGTTGCGAGTCGGTTACGAGGCGTTGGCCTGGGGCCGCCATGTCAACGACTACCGCGATGCCTGGGAGATCGTGCGGCGCGCCGATCATCCCGCGATCGGCGTCATTCTCGACAGTTTTCACGCGCTCGCGCCCGGCTTTCCGGTTCGCGCCATGGCCTCGATCCCCGGCGACAAGATCTTTCTGGTGCAGCTCGCCGACGCGCCGAAGCTCGAGCTCGACATCCTCTCGTGGAGCCGGCACTTCCGCTCCTTCCCCGGCCAGGGCGATCTGCCGGTCGGTGAATTCATGCAGGCCATCGCAGCGACCGGCTATGCCGGGCCGCTGTCGCTCGAAATCTTCAACGACCAGTTCCGCGCCGGCTCGTCCGCGCAGACCGCGGTCGACGGCCTGCGTTCGCTGATCCTGCTGGAGGATCAGCTTGCACCGGATTGGCCGAAGCTTGTCAGCGAGCCGCTGGCGCCGAAGGCGAAGAGCCATGGCACCGGCTTCATCGAGTTTGCCGTCAACGAGACCAAGGCGGTCGACCTCGCCCGCCTCTTCGCGCAGCTGGGCTTCCGCAAGACCGGCAAGCATCGCAGCAAGGCCGTGGAGCGCTGGTCGCAGGGCAAGGTCGAGCTCGTGATCAATTGTGAGACCGACGGCTTTGCGCATTCGCACTACGTCACGCACGGCCCCGGCGTCTGCGCGATCGCGCTCGACGTCGACAATGCCGGTCTTGCCATGCAGCGCGCCGAAGCGCTGAAGACGCGCACCTTCTACCAGCCGGTCGGGCCGGGCGAGCTGGAGATTCCCGCGATCCATGGCGTCGGCGGCAGCCTGCTCTATTTCCTCGATCAGGCCGGCAAGAACTGGGATACCGATTTCGAGCCGGTCGCAAGTGACGCGAACGCCGACGCCCTGCTCGCCGTCGATCACATCGCGCAGTCGATGCCCTACGACGAGATGCTGTCCTGGCTGCTGTTCTACACCGGCATTCTCGACCTGAAGCGGCTGCCGCAGATGGAGATCGCCGACCCGCGTGGCCTCGTGCAGAGCCAGGCGGTCATCAACGCCGACCAGAGCCTGCGCTTCGTGCTCAACGGCTCATCCGCCAACCGCACCCTGCCGGCGCGCTTCATCTCGGAGTTCTTCGGCTCGGGCGTGCAGCACGTCGCGTTCTCCTGCCGGGATATTTTTGCGACGGTCGCCGCGATGCGCAAGCGTGGCGCGGATTTCCTGGATATCCCTGATAACTACTACGACGACATCGAAGCCAAATACGACCTCGCGCCCGACCTGATGGCGCAGCTGCGCGCCAACCACATCCTCTACGACCGCGAAGGCGACGGCGAGTTCTTCCAGGTCTACACCCACATCTTCGATGAGCGCTTCTTCTTCGAGATCGTGGAGCGACGGGATTATCAGGGATTTGGGGCAGCCAATGCCGGGATCAGGCTCGCGGCGCAGGCCCGCGAGGTAAGGCCTGCGAGCATGCCGCGGGTGTAGGTCTTCGCCTCTCCGCGCCTGCGGGGAGAGGCCGGAATTTGCGGTGGCAAATTCCGGGTGAGGGGGACTCTCCGCGAGTCATATGTCCCCCAGGAGCAACGCTCTCTCAACACGTCATTGCGAGCGCAGCGAAGCAATCCAGAGTCCCTCCGCGGAGACAGTCTGGATTGCTTCGCTGCGCTCGCAATGACGATGTGGGGACTATCGAGGAATACAACGACCTTCGTCCCCGCGGAGACTCCCCCTCACCCTGACCCTCTCCCCGCAGGCGGGGAGAGGGGAAGAGGCATCAGCTCACTTCATCGCGCACTTGTCGTGGAAGCGATCCTGGTCGTTCTCCACGATCGTCGCGACCGTCTTCAGCGAGAGCTGGCCTTCGCCGTCCTTGACCACGTCCTGGAGATAGAAGCTCTGCACCGGGATGTGGTTCTTGCCGTATTTGAACGGGCCGCGCAGCGACTTGAAGTTGGCCTTCTCCATCTCGGCCTTCATCGCGTCCTTCTTGCTGGTGTCGCCCTTCACCGCGACCACCGCGCTGTTGATGAGCTGGGCCGCGTCATAGGCCTGCGCGCCATAATAGGTCGGGCGCAGATTGGGGTACTTCTTGCGGTAGTCGGCGACGAAGCGCTTGTTCTGCTCGTTCGGGAGGTCGTTGACCCATTCCTGCGCGCCGGGCACGCCGAGCGCGTTCTCCTTCTGGAGCGGGAGCGAGAGCTCGTCGACCGTGAAGGCGGTGTAGAGCGGCATCGTGCTCTTCAGGCCGGCCTGCGCATATTGATTGAGGAACTGCACGCCGGCCGCACCGGGATAGAATACGAAGATCGACTCGGCGCCCGAGGCGCGCGCCTTGGAGAGCTCGGCGGAGAAATCGAGCTGGCTCGGCCAGACCGTGTATTCCTCGCCCTTGACCTCTCCCTTGAACGTGCTCTTCAGGCCCGCGAGCATGTCCTTGCCGGCCGCGTAGTTCGGCCCGATCAGGAACACGCTCTTGACGCCCTTCTGGTTCATGTAGAGGCCCATGGCGGCGGGCGTCTGGTCGTTCTGCCAGGAGGTCGAGAACACGTAAGGCGAGCACAGTTCGCCGGCGAGCTGCGACGGACCGGCATTGGCCGAGATCAGGAAGGTCTGCGAATCCACCGCGGTCTTGAGCGAGGCCAGGAGCACGTTCGACCAGATGTAGCCGACGATGAAATCGACCTTGTCGGACTGCACCAGCTTCTCGGTCTTCTGCTTGCCGACATCGGGCTTCTGCCCGTCGTCCTCGTAGATCACCTCGACCGGCTTGCCGTCCATCTTGCGGCCGATGTGATCCAGCGCGAGCTCGAAGGAGTTGCGCATGTCGTTGCCGATCACGGCGGTCGGGCCGCTGAAGGTCGAAACGAAGCCGATCTTGATGGTGTCGCCGGCGAAAGCCTGATTTGCCAGCACCAGCGCCGCTGCGCCCGCCAGCCAGAATGCCGTCCTCATAACCACTCCCCTCCTTATTATTGATCCCGGAAACGGGGTGATCGCCGCCCCGGGTCTGTCTCTATTGAACGTAAAATCTGTCGCGCCGCCAATGGCTCAGCGCCCGCCCCTGCACCATATTTCGCCCCAATCGAGGATGGCAAGAAATATAATTCTACTCACTTCGTCCAAGGCTGCGGCGCTTTTTCGCGGGATGACGATACGCCCAGCCTATGCCGCGATTGATGACGGCTATTGGACTACGGCGCCCAATGCGCACTTACATGAAGGAGAGCAGCAGCGAGATTCGAGGGTGTTATCATGGCCGCAAATCCCCACCGCGTCGTCATCGTCGGAGCCGGCTTCGGCGGGCTGGAGGCGACCTACCGGCTCGCCGGCAGCCCGGTCGAGATCACCCTGATCGACCGCCGCAACCACCATCTGTTTCAGCCGCTGCTCTATCAGGTCGCGACCGCCTCGCTCGCGACCAGCGAAATCGCCTGGCCGGTCCGGCACCTGATGCGCGACCGGCGCGAGGTGACGACCCTGTTTGCGACGGTGAGTGGCGTCGACGCCGACCGGCGCTGCGTGCTGATCGACGACGGCAGCGAGGTGCCCTACGACACGCTGGTGCTCGCCACCGGCGCCCGCCATGCCTATTTCGGCCATGACGAGTGGGAGCAGTTCGCCCCCGGCCTGAAGACGCTGGAAGACGCGACCACGCTGCGCCGTCACATCCTGGTGGCATTCGAGCGCGCCGAGCGCGAGACCGATCCGGCCAAACGCGCGGCGCGGCTGACCTTCGTCATCGTCGGCGCCGGCCCGACCGGCGTCGAGCTCGCCGGCACCATCGCCGAAATGGCGCACCACACGCTCCCCGCCGACTTCCGCAACATCGACACCCACAAGGCACGCGTGGTGCTGATCGAGGCCGGACCGCGCGTGCTCGCAGGCTTCCCCGATGATCTCTCGGCCTATGCGCAGGCCTCGCTGGAAAAGATCGGCGTCGAGGTCGTGCTGGGCCAGGCCGTCACCGAGATCAACCGTGAGGGCGTCGTGTTCGGCGGCAAGCTGCTTGAGGCAAAGACGCGGATCTGGGCCGCCGGCGTGCGCGCTTCGCCCGCCGCCGAATGGCTGGGCGCGCCAAGCGATCGCGCCGGGCGCGTGGAGGTCCAAGACGACCTGACGATACCTGGTCATCCCGAAATCTTTGCGATCGGCGACACCGTCTTGATCAACGCCTGGGACGGCAAGCCGGTGCCCGGCATCGCGCCGGCCGCCAAGCAGCAGGGCCGGCATGTCGCCGAGACCATCAAGGCGCGCCTGCGTGGCGAGAATAAAGGTGCATTCCGCTACAAGCACTCCGGCAGCCTCGCACAGATCGGCAAGCGGCTCGCCGTGATCGATTTCGGCAAGGTCAAACTGCGCGGCACCATCGCATGGTGGATCTGGGGCATCGCCCACATCTACTTCCTGATCGGGCTGCGCCACCGCCTCAGCGTCGCCCTGAGCTGGCTCTGGATCTACGCCCGCGACCAGCGCGCGGCGCGGTTGATCACGCAGGGGAGTAGCAAGGTGGCGTAGGGACGCTGCCTCTTCTCCCTCTCCCCGTTCTTACGGGGAGAGGGTTGGGGTGAGGGGCTTCTCTCCACACGCGAGATCGTCGATAGACCTGTACCCCCTCACCCGGATCGCGCCGGACGATGCTACGCATCGCCGGGGGCGATCCGACCTCTCCCCGCAAGCGGGGAGAGGTGAAGGAAGACCGCGCTCGCGGCTACGCTGTTGCCTACTTCACCAACTCACATCCGCCCTCCGTCATCGGCCTAAACGCCTGGTCCGCGGGGATCGTCGAGACCAGCTTGTAATAGTCGTACGGATATTTCGACTCCTCCGGCTTCTTCACCTCGAACAGATACATGGGATGCACGACGCGGCCGTCCTGGCGGATCGTGGTGTCGCCGAACAGCTTGTCCTTACCCCTGAACTTCTTCATCTCGGGCACGGCGTCCTTCGCATTGTCGCTGCCGGTCGCGGCGACCGCGTTCAGATAAGCGAGCGTCGAGGCATAGACGCCGGCCTGGTTGCCGCTCGGCATCTTGCCGTTCATGCCGGGTCGCGCGGCGAAGCGTTTGGCAAACGCGCGGGTATCATCGTTCATGTCCCAGTAAAACGCTTCCATGAGCTGGAGGCCCTGGGCGACCTTGATACCCATGCCATGGACGTCGTTGATGAAGAGCAGGAACGCGACGAGCTTCTGCCCGCCTTGCTGGATGCCGAACTCGGCAGCCTGCTTCACCGCGTTGATGGTGTCGCCGCCGGCATTCGCAAGGCCGATCACCTGCGCTTTCGAGCCCTGCGCCTGCAACAGGAAGGAGGCGAAATCGGAGGTGCCGAGCGGATGTTTCGAGGAACCGAGCACCTTGCCGCCGTGCGCCTCGATGTATTTCTGCGCCTCCGCCTCGATGCCCTTGCCGAGCGCATAGTCGACCGTGAGGAAATACCAGTCCTTGCCGCCGCGCGCCATCATCGCAGCCGCGGTGGTGTTGCCGGTCGCCCAGGCATCGTTGACCCATTGGATCGTGTTGGGCGAGCAGGCCTTGCCGGTGAGATCCGAGCTCGCCGTGGACGACGCCAGGAAGGTCATGCGGCTGTCGCGCAGCAGCGTGTTGATGGAGAGGCCGACGGCCGAATTCGGCACGTCGACGATGGCATCGACACCCTCGACATCGAGCCATTTGCGCGCGATCGCGTTGCCGACATCGGCCTTGTTCTGGTGGTCGGCATAGACGATCTCGACCTTGATGTTCTTGCCGCCGCCGTTGAAGTCCTCGGCCGCCATCCGCGCAGCTTCGACCGAGCCCATGCCGTTGGTGTCCTGGAAGATGCCCGAGATGTCGTTGAGCACGCCGACGCGCACGACATTGTCGGAGATCTCGGCGCTTGCCGCGCCGCTTACCAGGCTCGCCGCGAGCGCAAGCGTCCATTTCAGGTGTTTCATCGTTCCCTCCCCTTTGTGTGTCGCGCCGGTCGCCGCCGGCACGTTCTGGAATCAGACCTGCCGTTCCGGCAATCTCAGCACCAGCCCGTCGAGCGCGGGCGTAATCATGATCTGGCAGGCCAGCCGGCTGTTCGGCAGCCGCTCGGCGGCGGTGCCGTCGAGCAGCGCGTATTCGTCATCAGCCATCGCGGACAGGCGCGCGAGCCAGGCTGCGTCGATATAGACGTGGCAGGTCGCACACATGGCATTGCCACCGCACTCGGCCAGGATGCCGTCGAGACCATGGCGGGTCGCGGCCTGCATGGCGCTTTCGTCGCCTGAGGTTTCGACACGATCGGACTTGCCGTCGGCATGGATGAAAGTGATGGCGGGCATCAAGGCTCCTCGTCAGGCCGGGGTGATGGTGACCGGCAGGCTGTCGAGCCCGCGCAGCGTGTTGTTGAAGCGGCGTTTCGGCTCGCCCGTGATCTCGATCTTCGCGATACGCCGCGCCAGCGCCGTCAACATCACTTCGCCCTCGAGGCGCGCGACGAGCTGGCCGACGCACATGTGGATGCCGGAGCCGAAACCGACATGGCCGGACGAGCGGCGCGTGACGTCGTAGCTGTCGGGCTTGTCCCAGCGGCGCGGATCGCGATTGGCGGCGGCAAGGAACATCAGCACCTTCTCACCTTCGCCGATCGTCGCGCCTGACAGCTCGACCTCACGTGTGGTGGTGCGGAAGAAGGTCTGCACCGGGCTTTCGAAACGAACCGCTTCCTCGAAGGCGCTCCGCGCGAGCGTGAGATCGCCGCGCAGGCGCTGCCATTGTTCGGGGAAGCGCGCGAGGCAATAGACGGCCGCGCCGATCCCGTTGACAGTGGTGTCGAGACCAGCCGACAGCAGCGAGCGCACCAGCAGCGGCGCTTCGGTGGCCGTGATCGCGCCCTCGTCGACCTGGGCATGAATGCAGGCGCCGAAGCCGCCGGGCGCAAGGTTCTCGCGCTGGCACTGCTCGGCAACATAGGCTTGATGGGGCGTCGAACGCGCAATCGCCTCCCGGCGCAGCTCATTGGGCGGCCCGAATGCGTTGAACACGACGCTCGCGTAGGGAATCAGATGCTCGCGCCCCTCGGATTTCAGCCCGAGCGCATCCGGGAAGATCGAGAGCGGATAGGCCTCGGCGAGGTCGGCGATCGCGTCGAAGCTGCGCCTTTCGATCAGCGCGTCCACCCGCTCCTCGGCCGCCGCGGCAAAGCGGTCGCGCACCTGCTTCATCACGGTCGGCGACAGCACCTTCGAGAGTACGGCGCGGGTCCGCGTATGCGCGGGCGGATCGGCCTCGAGGATCAGGCTCGGCGGCCGCCACGGCGTCTCCTTCTTGAAATCGGAGAGGCCGACGCCGCGGCTGGAGCAGAACGTCGCGGGATCGTTCAGCACGGCGTGGACCTCGGCATAGCGTGCCACGCCGTAGACGTTCCACTTGTCGAGATAGACGACCGGACCTGCCTCCCGCAGCAGCTCGTGCGTGGGATAGGGGTCGGCGAAAAAATTCATGTCGAAGGGATCGACGTCGAGATGCGGGACGCCTGATACGGCGGAGCCAGGTGCGCTCATTGAAGTCCTCCCTCATTTTGATCTTGTGAAAGGGCCGCGCTTGCCCTTAGGTCTTCGGACACGCCGCGAGACAAAAGACCGATATGCCGCCGTCTTCGACCAGAGCCCGCCAAAGGCCCGCACCCGCCGAAACCGGGCCGACGCTCGATCTCGACCGTTATGTCCCGGCTTTCATCACCTTCATCGCCAACAAGCTCTCGAACAGCGCTACCGCGTTCTACCAGCGCGAGTTTGGCGTCAACGTCACGGAATGGCGGATCATGTCGCTGCTGGCGATTGAGCCCGGCATTCCCGCCTCGCGGATCTGCCACGTCATCGGTTTTGACAAGGGGCCGGTGAGCCGGACGCTCGCGGGGCTGGAGAAGCGCGGACTGGTCTCGATTCGAACCGACCCGAACGATGGCCGCACCCATTCGATCTCGCTGACGGCGAAGGGCCGCGCCACCCATGACAGGGTGATCGTCGCGGCGTTCGAGCGCGAGCGGCGGCTGTTGTCCTGCCTGAGCAAGGACGAGCGCGAGGTGCTGATCGATCTGCTGCGCCGGCTGCACGAAAATCTCGGCGCAGTGACCGGCAGCAGCACCACCTGACGCGCGCGTGAAGCGCGCGGCATCGCCGCCTTCAGGCATACGCCGGCATTTGCCCGCGGCACCCTCTCTGCCGAGCATCGTTTCCTCCAGGATCAGGCGCAGCGGTTCCCCCGCCGTCATCCTTGTCTGGAACGGTTCGCACAAATTAGTTGCTTAAGCAACAAAAGAATCATGCAGGATATTGCGGCAGAATAGCTGGCTTAGTTGGCGGCAGCTCTATCCCCGTCATTGCGAGCGCAGCGACGCAATCCAGAGCCCCTTCGGGGAACGATTCTGGATTGCGTCGCTGCGCTCGCAATGACGATGTGGAGAGAGCGTGGCCTCACTCTGACTTGATCTGCCCGTGGCTACAGACCGATCCACTCACCCGACGCATCATCATTCACCCGCGCCACTGCATCGGTCCGCCGCGTCAGCCCGGCGCGCTGGTTGATGTAACCCTTGTCGGTGATCTCGCCGCCATCGACCGACGGCGGCTCGGCGAGCAGCAGCGCGCGCGTGGCGTGGCCGGAGGAGTTGGCGCCCTGCCCCTTCAGCTTCGCCAGGCCCTGCGCGATCGCAGTCCTGACCTTGCCATGCGCGAGCACATCGTTCACGCCTGCCGTCTCGGGCAAGCCGGCATGGGCACGGCAAGAAGCCATATTCGGGAACACCAGGAAGCGCACCTCGTCGCCGCCATGGCCGGTGACGACGATGTCCTGCGCCAGCGGCGCCAGCGCAGCGATGCCGGCCACGCGCAGCGTACCGACGCTGACCCAGGTGCCGGAGTTGAGCTTGAAGTCCTCCGCGACGCGGCCGTCGAAGAACAGACCCCGCTCCGGCCTGTTCGCATCGGCAAGCTTCACGGCATCGCCGATCAGATAAAAGCCTTCGTCATCGAAAGCCTGCTTCGTCAGCTCCGGCGCCTTCCAGTAACCCGGCGTGACATTGGGGCCGCGCACGCGCACCTCCAGCTTGTCGCCCGACGTGACGAGCTTCAGCTCGGTTCCGGGAATGGGCACGCCGATATTGCCCGAACGCTCCGCGAGGAAATGACAGTCGGTCGCCAGCGGTGACGTCTCGGTCGAGCCCCAGGCCGACACCATCGGCAGCGGACGACCAACAGTCTCCACCGAAAGCTGCTCGAGCGCGTCCCAGAGGTTCTGCGGCAGCGCGGCGCCGGCATAGAAGGCGAATTTCACCTCGCCGAAGAAGCGGCGGCGCAGTTCCTCGTCGCCGCGCAGCGCTGCGATCAGCATGTCGAAGCCGCGCGGCACGTTGAAATAGACCGTCGGCATCACGCTTTTCAGATTGGCGAGTGACGTTGCGAAGAGACCGGGCGCGGGCTTGCCGCCGTCGATATAGAACGACCCGCCGTTGCGCAGCACGAGATTGAAATTGTGGTTGGCGCCGAAGGTATGGCTCCAGGGCAGCCAATCGAGAATGATGAGATCGCTGTCGGCCTGGTCCAGGAACGTCCAAGTTTGCGCCTTGGCCTGCTGGCTCGAGGTCAGCATGCGCTGGGTGTTGATGACTGCTTTCGGCGTGCCGGTCGAGCCCGAGGTGAACAGGAATTTTGCGATCGTATCCGGCGTCACCGCGGCGAGGGCTTTTGCGACGTCGCCCGTTTCGGGCGTCGCCGCGATGTCACGGAAGGCCAGCGCATCGGCATCGCCGGCATTGCCACTGATGATCTGCGCCTTGTGCAGCGGCTCGATCGCGGCCAGCGCCGCGGCAAACGGCTTTGTCGCCGAGACATAGATCACGCCCGGCTGAAGCAGCGAAATCATGCTCTTGAGCTTGTCGAAATCTTTCGACATCAGCGAATAGGCCGGCGAGATCGCGGCCGAGGGAACGCCGACATGCTGGGCGGCCAGCGCAAGCAACGCGTGATCGATGCTGTTGTCGGAGAGGATGACGACGGGACGCCCGGCGCTGAGGCTCTGCGCCAGAATCCAGGACGCCGCCGCGCGCACACGCCGCAGGGCACCCGCGTAGGTCATGGTGGCCCAGGGCGTGTCGGCGCTGTCGCGCTCGGCGAGGAAGATCGTATCGGGCGTCTGCCGCGCAAAATGCTCCAGCCAGTCGCCGATGCAGCGCGCGCCGTCGCGCAGGGGCTCTGGCGAGCGCAGCACGATGCTGCCGTCGGCGCGATGCTCGGCGACGGTCTTGGGCGTTGCGAACAGGCTCGAAGCGTCACCGCGTGCGGCGGTTGTCATGGTTTCCTCCTCGCCCGTATCCGGGATCGGCTGCAGCCTCGTTCCGGGCCGCTTTTGGCCATATTGTTGGGCACGACAATTGTTGTCGTCAACAACAATCTTCCGCACAGGCCTTCGGGGCGCTAAGGTTGCACGGCAGGAGAGATTACGTGACAGCCAGCGCAACCCGAACTGAGCCCCGCCCCTCCCCACGCAAGCGGGCCGGCAACGGCGCCGCGCGGCCGAACGACGCGGACGAGATCGGCCTCGACGCACTGGTCGGGCACGCCGGTTATGCGGTGCGGCGCTTCCAGATCTGGATCTTTCAGGACTTCATCAAGACGCTCGGCGCGGTCGACATCAAGCCGACGCAATATTCCGTGCTGACGGTCATCGGCGCCAATCCGGGCTTGTCGCAGATGGCGGTGGCGAAGCGTCTCGGCATCGAGCGCGCCCGGCTGGTGCATCTGCTCGACAGCCTCGAACAGCGCAAGCTGGTGAAACGGGTCAAGTCGAAGGCGGACCGCCGCTCCCACGCGCTGCACCTCACCGCACCGGGGGAGACGGCGCTTGCCAAATTCAAGCGCCTCGCCGCCGAGCACGAGCGGCATGTCGTGGAGAAGATCGGCAAGGAGAACCGGGAGCGGCTGCTCCAGATCCTCGCCGGCTTCACCTGATCGACGCTGCCCAATATTTGCGCAACTGCCCGTATCGGGGCGCTGGCACGACGGCCCAACAATCCTCGAAATATCTTACAAGCCACTGATCCTTCGATAATATCCGAAGCATAGCGCCTGCCCGGATTGTGTACACAATGGCACATCGCTTGCTTCAATCCGGGTAAGACCTGTTGCCGGAGTTTTGTCACCATGGGGGCTGAGCAGCCTGAAACGATCGCCGCGATTGTGGCCGCGCATCGCGCGGGCACGATCACGCCTGCGCAGACCGTCGCGCGAACCTATCAGCGCATCCGCGATCACAACGATCCCGCAATCTTCATCAGCCTGCGCGACGAGAAGGACGCGATCGCGGAGGCCGAGAAGCTTGCCGCAAGGGATGCCACCAGCCTGCCGCTCTACGGCGTGCCGGTTGCGGTGAAGGACAATATCGACGCGCTGGGATTTCCGACCACCGCGGCCTGCCCGGCCTTCTCGTATACGCCGACGCATGATTCGACCGCGGTGGAGCGCCTGCGCGCGGCCGGCGCGATCATCATCGGCAAGACCAATCTCGACCAGTTCGCAACCGGCCTCGTCGGCGTGCGCTCGCCTTATGGCATCCCCAAAAATTCGATCCGCGAGGATCTCATTCCCGGCGGATCGAGCTCGGGCTCGGCAGTCGCGGTCGGTGCCGGACTCGTGCCGCTGTCGCTGGGCACGGACACCGCCGGCAGCGGCCGGGTGCCGGCGATGCTCAACAACATCGTCGGGCTGAAGCCGAGTCTCGGCATGATCTCGACTGCTGGCCTCGTACCGGCCTGCCGCACGCTCGACTGCATCTCGGTATTCGCTTTGACGGTTGACGATGCTGCGCTGGCACTCTCCGTGATGGCGGGGCCGGACCAGGCCGATCCGTTCTCGCGCGACCGGCCGCTCGGCGCGATCACGCCGTTCCCCGCGAATTTGCGCCTCGGCGTGCCCCGCAACGGGCAGCTGATCTTCTTCGGCGACAGGAAGGCGGAAGCCGCTTACGGTGATGCGCTGAAGCGCTGGACCGCGCTCGGCGCTAAGCTGGTCGAGTTCGACCTCGAGCCGTTCTACGAGACGGCGCGGCTGCTCTATGAGGGGCCGTGGGTCGCCGAGCGTTATCTCGTGATCAAGGATCTGCTGGCGTCCGCGCCTGATTCGATTCATCCGGTGACGCGCGAGATCACCGCCGCCGGCGCGCGGCTGACCGCTGCGGAAACCTTCTCTGCGCTCTACCGTTTGCAGGGCTTGCGCAAGATCGCCGAGCGGACGTTTGCCAATATCGACGCGCTGGTGCTGCCGACGGCGCCGACGGCGTATACGACCGCCCAGGTGCTGGCCAATCCGATCGAGCTCAACAGCCGGCTCGGCACCTACACCAATTTCGTCAACCTGCTCGACCTCTGTGGCCTCGCGGTACCGGCGTCGATGCGCACCGACGGCATTCCGTTCGGCATCACGCTGCTCGCGCCTGCGGGGCGCGATGCGCTGCTTGCGAGCATCGGCCGTGCATTCCATGCGGATACGAAGCTGACCGTCGGCGCGAAGGGCGTCGCGCAGGCACCGCTGGCGCCGCTCGCAGCAAACGGCAGTGACGAGATTCCGATCGCCGTCGTCGGCGCGCATCTCTCCGGCATGGCGCTGAACGGCGAATTGCGGGCACTGAACGGAAAGCTGATCGAGGCAACGAAGACCGCGCCGGACTACAAGCTCTACGCGCTTCAAACCACGCCGCCGAAGCCAGGCATGCTGCGCCTCGAGGCGGGCACGGGCGCGTCGATCGAGCTGGAAATCTGGTCGCTGTCGTCATCCGCCTTCGGCAAGTTCGTCAATGCGATTCCCGCACCGATGGCGATCGGCACGATCAGGCTTGCGGATGGCCGCAGCGTGAAGGGATTTCTCGTCGAGCCGGAGGTGCTGGGCGAGGCGCGAGACATCACGGCGTATGGTGGCTGGCGGAAGTTCATGGCGGAGGCCGCGAAGGCGTAGCTGCCGTAGGGTGGGCAAAGCGTAGCGTGCCCACCAACAGCATTAGTTAGGATAGATGGTGGGCACGGCGCTTTGCGCCTTTGCCCACCCTACGGTACCGCGTTTGCCGCCCTACACCGACACCGCGTAAATCTCATACTCGCCGCGCACCAGCTCGATATGCGCGCGCATCGCAGCCGCAGCGCCCTGCTTGTCGCCGCGCATGATGGCGACGACGACGCGATCGTGCTCGGCCTGCGACTTTGCCAATCTGCCGAGGTTGCGGAACTGGGCGCGGCGGAACGGTTGCACGCGGACGCGCGTCGCCAGCGTGATCTCGGCGATGTAGCCGTTCTGCGATCCCGCATAGATCGCGTTGTGGAAGCGCTCGTTGACCTCGTGGAAGCGATCGGGATTGCCGGCGTAGCTGAGAACGCGCAGCTCTTCGTGGATGGCTTCAAGACCATGGCGCTCGGCGGCCGACATGCGTTCGGCGGCAAGGCCCGCGCACAGCGCCTCGAGCTCCGCCATGGCCTCGAACATGCTCTTGAGACGCTCGACCGAGGGCTGCGCCACCACCGCACCGCGATGGGCGCGCGATTCGACGAGGCCGCTCGCCACCAGCTGCCGCAGCGCCTCGCGGACCGGCGTGCGCGAGACGCTGAAGCGCCGCGCGATGTCGGTTTCATCCAGCGGCGCGCCGGGGGCCAGGGTTCCGCGTACGATCTCGTCGGCGAGTTGAAGCCGCAGTTCCTCGGCGCGCGTGATCTTGTGCAGGCTGGGCTGGGCCCGGTCGACGCGCGGCACCACCGGCTCGGCCGGCAATGTTCCGGGCGGAAGATCGTCAAGCGTCATACGATCAGGTCTCTTTCGACTCGTCGATGATGCTGACATGGGCGGCGACGACGCGCCAGCCCTCCGCGAAGCGAATCCAGGTCTGCATTTGCCGGCCGACCTTGCCGGGAGCCGTGTCGCGATAGAACAGAGTGGAGGCCACGGCCGTGTCGCGGCCATAGCTGGTGATCACGGTTTTCGCGGTGCGGCGGTTCAGGCCGACCGGCGAGCGGCCGGCGCGGAAGCCGGAGATCGCCTCATAGCCGTAAAGGTTCTCGCCGATGCCATAGCGCAGCGTGCGGGGATCGTTGCGGAAGAGCTCGCCGAGCACGGCGACATCATTGGTGACGAGCGCCTGCTCATAGCGATCGAACGCGGCCTTCACTTCCGCGATCACCTCGGGGAGATCGATCTCCATTTTAAATCCCTCTCAAAGTCCCCTTGGCGACGGCGCGGAGACCACGCCCATCTTCTCCAATGCGTGCGCCACGCGCAGCGCGATGTCCTCGCGCCAGGGCGCGGCGATGATCTGCACGCCGATCGGCAGCGGCTCGAGCGGCACCGGCACGGCGACCACCGGCAATCCGATGAACGAGATCGGCTGGGTGTGGATGCCGATATTGGCGCGCACCGGCAACTCGACGCCGTCAAGCGTGAAATTCACCTGGCCAAGCTTCGGCGCGGTGCAGGGCGTGGCCGGTGCAATCAGCACGTCGACAGATTTGAAGATCTCGGCGAGCTGCGCGCGATACCAGCGGCGGAATTTCTGCGCGCGGTCGACCAGCGGCGCCGGCACCATCGCGCCGGCGATCAGCCGGTCGCGCACGGCGGGATCGAAATCGTTCGGGCGCTTGCGCAGGCGATCGAGATGCAGCGAGGCGCCTTCGGTGGTGGTGATGACATAGGCCGCCGCGCGGGCGCGCGAGGCTTCGGGGACGTCAACGATCTTCGTCGCGCCGAGCGCCTTGGCGACGCGGCTGACGGCTTCGACGGCCTCGGGAAACACGTTGTTCTGAAAGTGCCCGCCGGCAATCGCGATGCGCAGGTCCGACACCGGATTGGCGAGCAGCGGCAGCGTCGGCTCCAGACCGCGCGTGGTACAGGCGGCATCATCCGCATCCGGTCCCTGCATCGCGTCATAGGCGAGCGCGAGATCGGTCGCCGAGCGCGCGAACGGACCGAGATGATCGAGGCTCGCGACGAACGGGAACGAGCGCGCCCGCGACAGCCGGCCATAGGTCGGCTTCAAACCAAAGATGCCGCAGAAGGAGGACGGCACGCGGATCGAACCATTGGTGTCCGAGCCGAGCGCGATCGGCACCAGCGCGCCGCCGACGGCGCTCCCCGAACCACCGGACGAGCCGCCGGTCATCCGGGTCGTGTCATGCGGATTGCGCGAGGGACCGTCATGGACGTTCTCGCCGGTGAAGTCGTAGGCGTATTCGCCCATGTTGAGCGCGCCGACGAGCACGGCACCGGCGGCTTCCATCCGCTCGATCAGCGTGGCGTCGCGCTTGGCAGGCGCGAGGTCGCGGTTGATCTTCGAGCCGGCGCGTGTCGGCAGGCCTGCGACGTCAAACAGGTTCTTCACCGCGAAGGGAACACCGGCGAGCGGGCCAACCTCCTTGCCCGACGCGATGTCGGCGTCGATCGCACGCGCCTTCGCACGGGCGCGATCGGCGGTGACGTCGGTGAAGGAATTGAGGACGCCATCGTGCTGCTTGATGCGCGCAAGCGCTGCTTCGGTGGCATCGAGTGCCGACATCTTGCCGCCGGCCACAGCCTTGGCGATGTCCGCAGCCGTCATCTCTGGCTTGGTGGTCATGGCGGGGTCAGACCGTGAAGATCGGCGCGGGCTCGGTCTCGTCCGGCAGCGCGAATTCGTCGACCAGTCGGCCAAGCCGGAGCGAGACTTCGAGATTGGCGCGCACCGCCGGCCTCCAGGCCTCCTCGACCGGCAGCGCCAGCGCTTTCGATACGGCGTCGATATAATCGTCCAGCGGCTCGGCCATCACTCTCTCAAGCTGATCTCAGTGCACTGGCAACGGCGGATGCGGGATCGCCGTCAGCAGCTCCTTGGTGTAGTCGTCCTGCGGATCGCTCAGGACTTTCTCGGAAGAGCCTTCCTCGACGATCCGCCCCGTCCGCATCACAATGACACGATCGCACAACAAGCGCACTACATTCAAATCATGCGAGACGAACAGATAGCTCATACCTAGCCGTGCCTTGAGGTCCTGAAGCAGGTTCAGCACCACCGCCTGCACCGAGACGTCCAGCGCCGCGGTCGGCTCGTCCAGTATGACCAGTTTTGGATGCAGGGCGATGGCGCGCGCGATGCCGACGCGGGCCTTCTGGCCGCCGGAGAGCTGGTGCGGAAACCGATCCAGCAGATTGTGCGGCAGCCCGACCATGGTCGCGAGCTCCTCGCAGCGCGTTCGCAGCGCATCGCGTCCCCTGATGTCGCCGAGTTGCATGATGGGGTCGGCGATGGCGCGGGCGGCGGTGAAACGCGGGTTGAGGCTGTCGGTCGGGTCCTGGAACACCATCTGGATGCGGCTGCGCTGCGGCAGCCGGGCGAAGGAGGCAGGCGCGATGGCGCCGATGTCCTCGCCGTCGAACTGGATCAGGCCCGAGGTCTGGTCCAAGAGCCGCATCACCATCATCGACGTCGTCGATTTGCCGCAACCGGATTCGCCGACGAGGCCGACGCTCTCACCATGGCCGATGGAGAGGCTGATGCCGTCGACGGCGCGGAACACGTCAGGCTCCACGGGCGGCTTGCGGCCGAACAGTTTTCCGAGCGTGGCCGTGGCACCCTGGCGGGGATATTCCTTGACGAGCTTTTCGATGAGCAGGAGGGGCTTGGAGGTCTCACCTTGCGAAGGCTGATGGATGGCCGGGTCAGGCCCGGCCATGACGGCTGCGGATGAGGACGCGCCCTCCTCCTCGGCCAACAAATCCCGCAAGGACACGCCGAGCCGCGGCGTCGCGCGCATTAGCTTCTTGGTGTAGGGGTGCTGCGGGTTGGCGAAGATGTCGGCGGCTTTCGCGGTCTCGACCACGCGGCCCTTTTCCATCACCACGACGCGGTCGCAATAGGCTGCGGCCAAACCCAGATCATGCGTGATCAGGATGGTCGACATCGCCTTGCGCTTGGTCAGCTCGACGATCAGGTCCATCACCGCCTTCTGGGTGGTAACGTCGAGGCCGGTGGTCGGCTCGTCCGCGATCAGGAGCTGCGGATTGCAGGCGAGCGCGAGCGCGATGACGACGCGCTGGCACATGCCGCCTGACAGCTCGAACGGATAGGCGTGGTAGCGCTCGCGCGGGCGGGCGATCTTGACCTGCTCCAGCGCCTCGATCGCCTTTTCTCCGTGGTCCGAAACCATGGCTTGCTGCACATGGGTGCGCAGCACGTCCTCGATCTGGTCGCCCACTTTACGGATCGGGTTCAGCGCCGCGCGCGGGTTCTGGAAGATCATCGAGACTTCGCGGCCGCGCAGATCGCGCATCTGGCCTTCGGTCGCGGCCTTCACGTCGATGCCCGAGAACATGACCGAGCCCTCGGCGATCCGCCCCGCCCGGTCGAGGATGCGCATCACCGCATAGGACGTCACCGACTTGCCGGAGCCGGACTCGCCGACGATGGCGAGCGTCTCGCCCTTGGCGACGGAAATGTTGACGTGCTGCACCGCTTTGACGATGCCGCGGCGGGTGGTGAATTCGACCGTGAGGTCCTGGACGTCGAGCAGGGGCTGGGCGGTCATGAGGGCCTCCCGATCAAAAATGTCGAAAACAACCCCATGCACAGTAGAACGGGGTTGGAATCATTGGGGAATTTCGGCGGGAAATTTGCGTGTGAGGCGGGCACCGGCCTCTCGTCCCCTCCCCCCTTGCGGGGGAGGGTTGGGGAGAGGGGTGGCCCCGGGAGAGGTCGGAGTTCGTGGCTACCCCTCTCCCTGCCCCTCCCCCGCAAGGGGGGAGGGAATGAGAGAGCGGTGCTCTCCTCACTTCCAAGCGTTGCGCTTCTCATCCCGCACTTGACAATCATCACGTCCTCCGCTGGGGGTCGACGATGTCGCGGAGGCCGTCGCCGAGGAGGTTGAAGCAGAACACGGCGATCATCAGAGCAAGGCCGGGGAATAGCGCGATCCACCATTCGCCGGAGACCATGAAGCCCGCGCCTTCCGCGACCATGATGCCCCATTCGGCGGTGGGCGGGCGGACGCCGAGGCCGATGAAGGACAGGCCCGCGGCGTTGAGGATGGCGTAGCCCATGGTCAGCGACATCTGCACGATCATGATCGGCATGATGTTCGGCAAGATGTGCACCAGCAGGATGCGGAATTCGCCGTTGCCGGAGAGACGCGCGGCCTGCACGAAGCCGGCATTGCGGCGGACATTGGCTTCGGCGCGCGCGACGCGGGCGTAGAGCGGGAAGTTCACGATGGCGGTGGCCAGAATGATGTTCTGCACGGTATTGCCGAGGGCGGCGACGATGCCCATCGCCAGCACGAACAGCGGGAAAGCCATGATGGTGTCGGCAATGCGGCCGACGATGCGGTCGGTCCAGCCGCCGAAATAGCCGGCCGCGATGCCCGCAAGCCCGCCCATCAGGAACACCAGCACGACGGAGGCGACGGCGATTAACGTATCGAGCCGCGTCGCCACGATGACGCGGCTAAAAATGTCGCGGCCGAGCTGGTCGGTGCCGAACCAGTGCGCCATCGACGGCGGTTTCAGCGCCGCGGCGGTATCGGAAGCGAGTGGATCATACGGCACCACGTAGGGGCCGAAGATCGCCGCGATGAGGATCACGATGAGCAGCGCGAAGGCGAAACCCGTGACCTTGTTCTCACCGAGAACGTAGCGGGTCTGTTCGAGGATCGCGACGAGCCCCGAGGTCCGCGCAGGGCCGACGGGTTCAACAGCAGGCGCAACGGAGCTCATGATTTAGCCCTCCAACCTGACACGCGGATCGATCACGCCGTAGAGAATGTCGATCACGA
Organism: Bradyrhizobium sp. 215_C5_N1_1; assembly: GCF_052075935.1. NCBI lineage: Bacteria > Pseudomonadati > Pseudomonadota > Alphaproteobacteria > Hyphomicrobiales > Nitrobacteraceae > Bradyrhizobium > Bradyrhizobium sp. 215_C5_N1_1. The sequence goes on from NZ_CP197228.1 coordinate 8,608,391, forward strand.
GATTCAAAAGCACGTACATGACCGCCATGGTCAGCACGAAGCCCTGCACCGGCGCGAAGTCCGACGAGATCAGCGCTTCCACCGCGTAGGAGCCGATGCCGGGCCAGGCGAACACTTTTTCCACCAGCACGTTGGCCCCGAGCAGGAACGAGAACACCATGCTAAGCGTGGTGATGACGGGCAGCATCGCATTGCGAAACGCGTAGGTGATGATGACGGTCGACGGCGACAGACCGCTGGCGCGGGCCGTACGCACGAACTCCGACGACAACACCGCCAGCATCGAGGCGCGCGTCATGCGCGCGATCGGCGCCAGCGAGAAGATCGCGAGCGTCGTCGCCGGCAGGATGAGCTGGCTCAGCGCGGAGCGGAACGCCTCGAAGTCGCGTGCGATCAGGGTGTCTATCAGATAGAAGCCGGTCACGGTCGGCGGCGCGCTGGTGAACACATCGAGGCGGCCGAGCGGCGCGGGCGACCAGCCGAGCCGGAAATAGAAGACATAGACCAGCACGAGGCCGGTGAAGAACACGGGCAGCGACACGCCGGCCGTCGTCGTGACACGGCAGAGATGGTCGACCCATGATCCCGGCCGCGTCGCCGCGAGCACGCCGAGCGGAATAGCGATCACGACCGAAACGATGAGGCCGAGCAGCGTCAGCTCGGCGGAAGCCGGCAGGCGATTGCGGATCTCGGCCGCGACCGGCTGTCCCGTGGTGAGCGAGTTGCCGAAATCGCCATGGGCGAGGTCGTTGGTGTAGCGGAAGAACTGCTCGATCAGCGGCTTGTCGAGGCCAAGCTTCTTGCGGATCTGCTCGACGGCTTCCTTGGTCGCGGCGGGACCGGCGAAGTATGCGGCGGGATCACCGGGCAACGCGCGCGTGAGCAGGAAGGTGACGATGACGACCCCGATCAGCGAGGGAATCGCGAACATCAGGCGCTTGCCGATCATGGTCAGCATGGTGACCTCCTCGTGCGCTCAGCTTGGAAATGAGATCGCGCCGCTTGCACCGCTGCGTTCCCTCCCCCCTTGCGGGGGAGGGTTAGGGAGAGGGGTGGCTCCGGGAGAGGACTGAGTTCGTGGCTACCCCTCTCCCCGCCCCTCCCCCGCAAGGGGGGAGGGAGTGAGAGGGCGGTGGCCGCCTCACTCGAGTCCGGAAGACCACCACATGCCGATGCGTCGCCGACGATCAGCATGACGGCTCACCCCTTCACCAGCGCGCGGTAATCCAGCCTTCGGTGGAACCAGTATTGGTAGCCGCTGATGTTCTTCTGCATCGCGACGTTGACGAAGGGCTGGTACAGCGGGATGCGCGGGATGTCGGTGAAAGCGAGATCGACGAAGCCCTTCACGTCGGCATCGTAGGTCGCAGTGTCGCCGGTCGCCGCTGCCGTGCGCGCGCCGTCGATCAGCTTGTCCATCTCCGCCGACTTGTAGCTCATGGTGTTGAAGACGGAATTGTTGCCGTGATAGCACCAGTAGAAGAAGTATTCGGGGTAATCGAGCCAGCCCGAGAACACGTTGGTGAAGAGCGGCATCTCCTTCTTGTTCAGCTCGGTGCGCCAGTTGGCGCCGGGCACCTTGTTGATGGTGGTCTTGATGCCGATCTGCGCGAGTGACTCCTGCACCAGCACGCAGAGCGGCTCGTTGACGCCGGCAAAATTCAGGTCGAACGAGATCGTGGTCTCGAAGCCGTTGGCGAGGCCCGCCTCCGCCATCAGCGCTTTCGCCCTCTCGATGTCGGTGTTGTATTTGTGCGGCTGCGGCCAGGCGACTTCGGTCGGCTTGTCCTTCGGCGCGCCGAACATCGGGTTGGCGAGGCCGAACATCACCGCGTCGATGATCTTCTGATAGGGCAGCGCGTAGGCCACCGCCTGACGGACCTTCGGATTGTCGAAGGGCGGCTTGGTGACGTTCATGCCGATATACTGGATGCCGTTGGAGAACGGCAGCGACACGACGTTGAGCTTGCCGTTCGCCTTCATCTCCTGAAAATCCTTGTTGGGCAGCTCGTAGGAGATGTCGGCGTCGCCCCGCTCCAGCAGCGCGCGGCGGTTGCCGGCCTGCGGCACCATGCGCCAGATCACGCGCTTGATCTTCGGCAAGGGACCGCAGACCCAATCCTCGTTGCGCTCCATGATCACTTCGGTGCCGGCGGTCCACTTCGTCACCTTGTAGGCGCCGGAGCCCGCAGTCTGCTGTTTTGTAAACTCGAGACCCCAGGGGTCCTTCTCGCTGGCGTTCTTCTTCACCAGCTCGGAATTGACGATGCAGGGCACGATGACCGCGAGATCGGGGATCGTGAGCTTGTCCTTCTTCAGGAAATCGACGCGCACGGTGGTGTCGTCGATCACGACGAACTGCTCCGGCTTGGTGAGAGAGCCCGCACTCATCTGGAAGGTCGGGAAGCCGCCGACGCTGACGGCGCGGTCGAGCGACCACTTCACGTCCTTGGCGGTGACGGGCGTGCCGTCGTGGAATTTGGCGTTCTTGCGCAGCTTGAAGGTGACCGACATGTCGTCGATCTTCATCTCTTCGGCGAGCTCGGGCTTGAACTTGTCGCGGTCGTAATAGGGTACGCCGCCGGGGCCGGTCTTCATCTCGTGGCTGATCAGGCGGTCGTAGCAATTCCAGGACACTTCATAGCCGGGCACGTTGGTGCCGACGCCGTGGATGTCGAGATTGTTCGGGCCGCCTTCCGAGACGATCAGCAGCGTCTCCGAGCGCGCATCGGCATAGGCGGTGGAGATGACCTGTGGCATCGCCGGAAGTGCCGCGCCTGCGGCCAATCCGGACACGGACTTGAGGAAATCGCGGCGCTTCATGAAAATGCTCCAACGCAAAAGTTTCTGGTTGGAACAGGGATTCGCAAGGTTCGTGCCAGCGCTTAACGAGGTCTTAATTTCCAAATAAGATACTGATTCTGAATAATATTTTTGATATCTTGGCGATTGATCGCGTTTTGGACAAGCCGGTCAATTGCATACAAAGATGCGATTCTGCTCTAAAAATAAGCTGAAAGATTGAGCGCTGCCGGATTGAGCAGGCCGTCGCAGATGCCCCGGACCCGTTCAGCCCGCCCAGATCAGATCCTGCAACTCGACGAGATCGTTCGCCCTGTCCTGCCAGCCCTCGATACAGACGTGGCTGTTGAGGTCACTGGCGCGGTGCAGCAGCATCAGCGCCATCAGCCGGCGCTTGAGCGCATAGTCCGGCTTTGCATAGCCAAAGCCCTCGAGCAGACTGCGCACCCTCCCCGGCCGGCCCGCCGCCATGAAGGCGCCGGGGCCGAGCAGATCGTAGTCGCGCCATCCCGTCAGCACGTCGCCGAAGTCGAACAGGCCCGCGAGCGACCATTGATCGTCGTGGCAGGCGAGCAGGAAGTTCTGGGGGATATATTCGCCGACCAGGATCACCGGCGGCGCTTCCATCGGAATCAGCTCGGCCGCGTCGCGCAGGAGATCGTCGAGGCCTTCGAGGAATTTCGGTGCAAGGCCGAGGCGCGTGTGCCGCGCCTTACAGCCCTGCATCTGGGCGCGCATGAAGTCGTCCCAGCGCGGTTCAATGTTTGCGAGCGGACCAAGCGGCGCGTGCTGCACGGCGGCGATGGTCTCGCCGATCTGGCGCAGCAGGCGCTCTTTCTGATCTTCCGCCAGCTGCGGCCACACCTCCGAGCCGAGCGTGCCGGCAAGGCGCGTGATGACGAGGTAAGGCCAGCCGTCGCGCTCACCCTCCGCGACGATCTCGGGAATGGGTAAGGAAAGGCGGCCGGCAAGCTGCGCCAGCGACCCGCGTTCCGAGACGAATTGCGCGCCGAGCTGCGGCGGGAAGATTTTCAGGATCAGCTTCTCACTGAGGCCGACGACGAGATTGGTGCCTGTTACAAACACGTGCGGCGCGCTGGTATCGAGACCGTGGCTGCGTGCGATGTCGAGCGCGATCGGCAGCCATCGCGGAGGATCGGAGCGAAAGGCGCTAAAGCTGTCCGCATCGGCGAAAGCCGGCAGCGGCGCGACGTTCGTCATCTGCCGCTACCGGTCCGGGCTGGCGCGCTCGAACTGGCGCAGCAGCTTGTTGCCGCGCTCGACCGCGGCATCGAGCGCTGCCTGCGCACCCTTCTGGCCGGCGAAGGCCTGCTCCAGCTCGTCCTCGATTGCGCCGCGGATCAGCACGAAGGAGCCGAGCCGGATGCCCTTCGAGTTCTCCGTCGGCTGATGCAGCGTGATCTCCTCGAACGAGATCGCGGAGCCCGGATTGCGCTCGTAAAAACCCTGCGCGCGCGTCAGCTCGAAGGCGGCGCGGGTAATCGGCAGATAGCCGGTGTTCTGGTGCCAGGCCGCCTGCACGCCGGGCTGCGACAGATAGGCGAAGAACCGCGCCACGCCCTTGTATTCCTGGCGCGGGCGGTCGCGCAGCACCCACAGCGTGGCGCCGCCGATGATCGAGTTCTGCGGCGCGTTCTTCACATCGGGCCAGTACGGCATCATGCCGTAGCCGATATCGAACTTCGAATTCGCCTTGATGTCGGCCCGCGTCGCCGAGGAGCCGATGAAGATGCCGCATTCGCCCTTCTGGAAGCGCGGCTCGGCCGACTGGCCGCGGCCGCCGTAATCGAACACCTTGTCCTTCTGCCACTCGGCAAGCTGGGCGATGTGTTGCACGACGACCGGGTTGTTGATGGTCAGTTCGGCATCCAGCCCCGCGAAGCCATTGGTCCGCGTCGCGAGCGGCAGATTGTGGAAGGCGGAGAAATTCTCGATGTGGATCCAGGACGGCCAGGAGGTGGTGAAGCCGCACACAGCACCGCGCTCGCGCAGGCGCTTTGCGGCAAGCCCAAGCTCGGGCCATGTCTTCGGCGGCGCCTCCGGATCGAGGCCCGCGTCGCGGAACATGGTCTTGTTGTAATAGAGGATCGGCGTCGAGGAATTGAACGGGAAGGACAACAGATTGCCGGCCGCATCGGTGTAATAGCCGGAGACTGCGGGAAGGTAATCGCCCAGCGAGAACGGCTCGTTCATGTCCCGCATCATGGTGAACACGGGATAGATCGCGCCCTTGGCCGCGGTCATGGTGGCGGTCGCGACCTCGTTGACCTGGACGATCGCCGGTTGGCTGCGCGAGCGGAAGGCGAAGATCGCCGCCGTCACCGTCTCGGTGTAGTTGCCCTTGTAAGCAGGCACGATGCGGTAATCGGACTGCGAGGCGTTGAAGTCGGCGGCGAGCTTCTCGAGCTGCCGGCCAAGCTCGCCGGACATGGCGTGCCACAGCGCGATGTCGGTTGCGGCGCGCGCCTGAAGAGGCATTGCGAGGACGATGAAAGCGGCGAGGATCCGCAAAAGACTCGATGCTGAAATCACGATGGCTCTTCCCGTGTCGCGCGGCAAAGGCGACCGTACCTGCTTAAGGCGCGGCATTTCCTGTTTCAACCGGGAATGAACGGCGGCCGCGCCGCACAATCGCTCCGCCGGGTGCGGCGGGATGGCCTTCCCTCAACCATCTGCTAGATTGCATTGAACCTTTTTGCTTCGCCATAGACTCCACCACTGAGGGGTTGAGTGTGCCAGTGCTGAACCGTGCCGAACTCTCGCGGACCGGGTTGATCTTCGTCGCGCTTCTGCTCGCGGTCTGCGCGACGAGCGCAGCTGCGCGCGAATTCCGCGCCGCCGACACCCAGGCCGAGGATTACCCGACCGTCCAGGCGCTGCGCTACATGGGCGCGCTGATTGCCGAGCGCACCGGCGGCCGGCACGAGATCAAGGTGTTCCATTCCCGTCAGCTCGGCGAAGAGAAGGAGACCATCGAGCAGACCAGGGTCGGCGCGATCGACCTCAACCGGACCAATGTGGCGCTGATCGGCAACTTCGTCCCGGCGATGAACGTGCTCGCCATGCCGTTCCTGTTCCGGTCCATCGAGCACATGCAGAAGGTGCTGGACGGGCCGATCGGCAGCGAGATCCTCGGCAGTTTCGAGCCCTACGGCTTCGTCGGGCTCGCCTTCTACGATTCCGGCGCGCGGTCGATCTACAACGGCGTCCGTCCGATACGGACTGTCGCCGACCTCAGGGGATTGCGGATCCGGGTGCAGCAGTCGGAGTTGATGAGCGAGATGATTCGCTCGCTCGGCGCCGAGCCGGTCGAGATGCCCTACGGGCAGGTGCTCACCGGGCTTGCCAACCATCTGATCGACGGCGCCGAAAACAACTGGCCATCTTTCGTGACGACAGACCATTACAAACATGCCGGCCACCTCGCGCTCACCGAGCACACGATGAGCCCGGAAGTGCTGGTGATCTCGCTGAAGGCCTGGAAAAGCCTGTCGGCGGACGACCAGCAGATATTCCGCGAAGCCGCGGCTCACTCCAGCCGGTTCATGCGCGAGAAGTGGCGCGACCTCGAGGAGCAGTCGCAGCACAAGGCTGAAGCCGCCGGCATCACCGTCGCCAGGGACATCGACCGCAAGCCGTTCGAGGAGGCGATGGCTGCGATCTATGCCAAGGCGGGGCGCGATCCCGCCGCGGCCGCGCTGATCGAACGCATTCGCAAGGTGGAGTGAGCCGCTTGGCTGCACTTGGACACAGCGAGCACGCAGACAGGCCGCCCGGCCCGCTCGGGCGGCTGCGCGCACGCCTGGTCGGGATGCTCCGCGCGGTGCCGATCCGCTGGCGCATCCTGTCGATCGCGGCGCTGAACTCGGCCGTGGTCGTGGTGCTGGTGGGGCTGATCTGGAACGGCACGCAGGTGCTGGGCTCGGCCTGGGGCGACGTCCGCCAGGTGCGCGAGTCCGACCGCATCCTGGCGCTGCTCGAGAGCGAGACCGGGCGCCTGCACAATCTGATCCACCGCTACATCAACCAGCCGAGCCCGGACCTATTTGCCGAGATCCTGCTGCTGCGCGAGGCGGTGCTGGGCACGCTCACCGACCGTGCCGCCAAGGACCCGATGCTGTCGGGCTCAGTCGAGGAGCTGGAGCGCACCACCGACCGCTTCCTCAACGGCTTCGGCGAGCTGCGCAGCGTGCAGGCGACCATCGCCAAGACCTATGAGGAGCAGGTGCAGGGCCCGGCCAGGGACATGGCCGGGCTCTATTCCATCATCGAAGGTGCCACCGGCCATCGCGACGCCTTGATCTGGCCCTCGCTCGGCAAGTCCCGCGAAGCCTTCACCGCGATGCTGGTGGCCGCCAACTCCTACTATCTGTCGCTCTCGCCCGGTGCCGCTGACGACGCGCGCCGCAACACCGAGACGATCGAGAAGACCATTCCGGTCATGATCGATATCGCCGACAACGACCTGCAGCGCATGGCGCTGCAACGGCTCGGGACCCGCACCATGGCGCTGCGCGAGGGTTTCGCAAAACTCTCCGAGCAGCTGACGAGCCGCACCGAATTGCTGCGCAACACCATCGACGCCAGCCAGGCCGAGGCGATCGGCGCCATCGACGACCTCTCCACCAAGATGCGCCAGCGCGAGCAGAAGGCGCAGGAGACGTTTGATCGTACCCTCGCCGATATCTCGCGGCGGGTGCTGTCGATCGCGGTGATTTTCCTCGGCATCATCCTCACCGCGGGCGTGCTGATCGCGCTGTCGATCCGCCTGCCGCTGCAGCAGATCATGACCGCGATGCGCGCGATCACGCTCGGCGACCTCGACCGCGAGGTGCAGGGCACCAAGGCACGCGACGAGGTCGGCGCCATGGCGCGCGCGGTCGAGGTGTTCCGCGAGAACGCGATCGCGAAGCGCGAGACCGAGGACGAGCTGCGCGCGTCGAAGGAGAAGGCCGAGAGCGCGCTGCTCGAGCTCAACACCGCGCAGCAGAATTTGATCGACGCCGAACGGCTGGCGGCGCTCGGCGGACTCGTCGCCGGCGTCGCGCACGAGGTCAACAACCCGATCGGCATCAGCCTGACCGTCGCCTCCAGCTTCGCCCGGCGCACCGAGATCTTCGAGGCCCAGCTCAAGGGCGACGGCGGCCTGCGCCGCTCGCAGCTGGAGGAGTTCGTGCAGTCCTCGCGCGACGCCTCGCAGCAGCTCGTCGCCAACCTCACCCGCGCCGGCGAGCTGATCCAGTCGTTCAAGCAGGTCGCGGTCGACCGCTCGCATGCCGAGCGGCGGCAGTTCTCACTCAGCGAAGCTACCGACCAAATCATCGCCAGCCTGCGTCCGGTCCTGAAGCGCTCGCCGATCACGCTCCAGGCCGACGTGCCCGAGGGGCTCCTGCTCGACGGCTATCCCGGCTCCTATGGCCAGATCCTGACCAACCTCTTCCTCAACGCGGCCAACCACGCCTTTGCCGACGGCCGCGCCGGCACGATCACGATCTCGGCGCGGCCGCGCGGGACCGACGACATCGAGATCATCTTCGCCGATGACGGGGCCGGCATGACCCCTGACGTGCAGCGCCAGGCCTTTGACCCATTCTTTACCACCCGGCGCAATGAAGGTGGTACGGGACTCGGCTTGCATATCGTCTATAACCTTGTCACGCAGCAGCTCGGCGGGCGCATGATGCTGGAATCCAAGCTGGGACAAGGCACTACTTTTCGCATTATCATGCCCCGGGTCGCCAAGGGCGGCGCGCAAAGCACAGAGACTGACGGGACTTCTCAATGGCCGAACAGGACGATGTCCTCCACCTGATCGACGATACCGGTACCGCACCGGAGGACCAGAACGCACGGAAGTGGAAGATCGCCGTCATCGACGACGATCCGGCCGTGCACGACGGCACCCGCTTCGCGCTGTCCGACTACAGCCTCAACGGCCAGGGGCTGGAGATCCTCTCCGCCCATTCCGCGGCGGAAGGTCGCAAGCTGATGGCCGCGCATGGCGACATCGCCGCCGTGCTGCTCGACGTCATCATGGAGACGGATGTCGCCGGCCTCGAGCTGGTCGAGTTCATCCGCAACGAGCTCAAGAACGAGACCGTGCGTATCATCCTGCGCACGGGACAGCCCGGCCAGGCGCCGGAGCGGCGCGTGATCGTCCAGTACGACATCAACGACTACAAGGCCAAGACCGAGCTCACCGCCGACAAGCTGTTCACCTCGCTGACCGCGGCGCTGCGCTCCTATCAGCAGCTCGAGCGCATGGTGCAGACGCGGCGCGGGCTCGAGATCATCATCGACGCGGCCTCGACGCTGTACGACTTCAAGTCGATGCAGCGGCTCGCCGAGGGCGTGCTGACCCAGCTCGCCTCGCTGCTCAATGTCGATTGCGCCGGCATACTGGTGCTGCGCGACACTGGCGGCGTGGACCCCGAGCTCTCCGTGCTCGCCGGCAGCGGCTGCTACAGCCGCTTCATCGGCACGACCTCGTCGAAGGCGCTCGACCCCGATCTGCGGACGATGGTGGAAGCCGCGTTCCAGGGCCGCAAGAACGAATTCGCCGACCACCGCAGCGTGATCTATCTGCGGACCGGCTCCGGCCGCGAGGTGGTGGTGCTGCTGCAGGCCGAGCGCGAGCTGTCCGAGACCGACCGCTCGCTGGTCGAGATCTTCTCCAGCCGGCTCTCGATCGCCTTCGACAACGTCATCCTCTACCAGCAGCTCCAGGACGCCAACACGCAGCTCGAGGACCGCGTCGCCCAGCGCACCCGCGCGCTGATGCAGGCCAACCGCCGCCTCTCGGCGCAATGGCTGCGGCTGCAGCGCGCCAACGGCTTCAAGAACGAGATTTTGGGCACCGTCGCCCACGACCTCAAGAACCCGCTGGGCGTCATCCTCGGCCGCACCGAGATGCTGAAGGAGCTGATCTCGACCGGCGCCTCGTCCGATGGCGTGGTCGCCCAGGTCGATCACATCCGCGATGCGACGAAGCGCCTGACCACGATGGTTGATCATCTGATCTCGGACGCGATGGCCGATGCCTTCGACATTACCATCCGCCGCGAGCCGGTCGACGTCGCGGCGCTGGTGAAAGAGGTCGCCGATGCCAACCACCCGCTCGCCGTCAACAAGCAGCAGGCGATCAGCGTCACGGCGCCACCCAACATCGTCACCATGTGCGACACCGACCGCATCCGCGAGGCGATCGACAATCTGATCAGCAACGCCATCAAATACTCACCGATCGGCGGCAAGATCATCGTCGCCGTCACCCATGAGGCCAGCGATACCGTCGTCCGCGTCAGCGACGAGGGCGCCGGCCTGTCGCCGGAGGATCTCGGCCGCCTGTTCGGCCGGTTCCAGCGGCTGTCGGCCAAACCGACCGCGGGCGAGAGCTCGACGGGGCTTGGGCTTTCCATCGTCAAGCGTATTATCGACATGCATGGCGGCGAGGTGACGGCCGAGAGCGACGGTCCCGGCAAGGGATCGACCTTCACCATCACCCTGCCCGCGACCGAGTTGCCGTGATTCGAGTACCGAGATCTGAGTGATATGACCCAAAGCCAGCACATCATGATCGTCGACGACGAGGCCCCGGCCCGGGAGATGGTCGGCGATTACCTCAAGATGCACGGCTTCACCGTGACGCTGTGCGACGGCGGCAAGAGCTTGCGCACCGCGATCGACGGCAGCATGCCGGACCTCGTCGTGCTCGACCTCAACATGCCCGAGGAAGACGGCCTCTCGATCATCCGCGACCTCAAGAGCCGCATCAACGTGCCCGTGATCATGCTGACGGCGACCGCAAGCCCGATCGACCGTGTCGTCGGTCTCGAGCTCGGCGCCGACGATTACGTGGCAAAGCCCTGCGAGCTGCGCGAGCTGATGGCGCGCATCCGCTCGGTGTTGCGGCGAAGCACGCCGGTGAAGGCGGCCGAGACCGCGCCCGCCAAATCGGACAAGGATCAATTGGTGCGCTTCGGCACCAAATGGCTCGACCTCGAAGCGCAGGCCTTGCGCGACGACGAAGGCAACGAGCACCCGCTCACCGCCTCCGAGTTCGGGCTGCTCAAGGTGTTCGCGGCCAATCCGAAGCGCGTGCTGTCGCGCGAGCGCCTGCTCGAACTGGCCAATGCGCGCGACGCCGAAGCCTTCGACCGCGCCGTGGATCTGCGCATCATGCGCATCCGCCGCAAGATCGAGCCCGACCCGACCAAGCCAGCCGTGATCCGCACCATCCGCGGCGGCGGCTATCTGTTCTCGCCCGCGGGCGAGAAGGCGTAAGTCGCGCGACGCCTACCGCTGTCGTCCCGGGCTCGCTTCGCGCCCTGGAATGCCGGCATGGGTGGCGCGACCGAACGCGAAGCCCGGAATTTCGTTCCCGGCGGCCCCGGGCGCTCCCCAATCCTCACCCCCGTATTTTCCGTACATTGAAATTCCACGGCTTTTCGCCCCGAATGTTTCGTCGCGGTCTGTCCGACGAAACAATTTGGCGGCGCACGAAACCATTTTTCGCTTTTCGTGCAGACGTCCCGAAACGTTCGCTGATTAACACTTTGGTCCAAGGAAACGCCGCTCGGTTGCGGCGCTACGGGGAGCTAAGTCAATGCCGAACGTCATCGCCATCAACGCCCAAGCCAGCCAGAGCATCATTGCCGCTCAGGCGACCTCGGACGACATGCTCCTGGAGAGCATTGCGGACGGCAACCGGACGTCCATGCACATCCTCTATTGCCGGCACAATGTGCGGGTGTATCGCTTCATCCTGCGCATCGTGCGTGACGCGACCACGGCGGAAGACCTGGTCAGCCAGGTGTTCCTCGACGTGTGGCGCACGGCAGGCCAGTTCCAGGGCCGCTCGCAGGTCTCGACCTGGCTGCTCTCGATCGCACGCTTCAAGGCGCTGACCGCGATGCGCCAGCGCCGCTTCGAGGACATCGACCAGGACGACGTGCGCCAGATTCCTGACGATGCCGAGACGCCCGAGACCTCGCTCGACCGCAACGACACCAGCGCCATTCTGCGCGCCTGCGTGCAAAAACTGTCGCCCGCGCATCGCGAGATCATCAACCTCGTCTACTACCATGAGAAGTCGGTGGAGGAGGTCGGTCAGATCATCGGCATCCCGCAGAGCACGGTGAAGACCCGGATGTTCTATGCGCGCAAGCAACTGGCCGATTTGCTTAAGGGCGCCGGCGTCGACCGTTTCGCCGCCTAAGACCAAGGATTTCAATGGGATAGGACCGAAGTTTCGGCCCGGTCCCCGGACACGGAAGTGTTACCGCCGACGAAATAATTGAAACAAAGCACAACATCAGGCGGAAAAACTTCCCTCCTACAAAGCTCACATACGGTTTCGTTAAACCTCCCAAGACTTCCAGCGACCCGGACGGGATGCCCCCCTCCGGGTCGTTTTGTGTTTGGCGGGCTGAGGCCCATTCTCGCCACCCAAGTGAGGCGGGCACCGCTCCATCATTCCCTCCCCCCTTGCGGGGGAGGGAGCGCGCCGGCGCCGTGGCCAACAGGGCTGCCTCGCAATGCCGCCCGGCACGCCCCACACCAAGCAGCCGCCCCCTCACGAACGTGTGACGCCACGTAACAACGCGCGCAGCCATCCCGAACTGCCCTCGTGACCTCCTTCACGAGTGCCCGATGCTCGAACTTGTCTTCGCCGTCCTTGCCGGCATCCTCACCATCGCCGCGCCCTGCACGCTGCCGATGCTGCCGATCCTGCTCGGCGCCTCGATCGGGCGGGCGGGGCACTTGCGGCCCGCGATGATCGCGCTCGGCTTCGTCGTCTCGTTCTCGGCGACCGCGCTGCTGTTGGGTGCGATCACGCGCCTGTTCGACTTCGATCCGAACGTGCTGCGCGAGGCCGCGTCGATCCTGCTGCTCGGCTTCGGCCTGTTGATGCTGTGGCCGGCGCCGTTCGAATGGCTCTCGATCCGGCTCAACGGCTGGCTCGATCTCGGCAATTCCGGCGCCGTGCAGCGCGAGGGCGCGCTTGGCGGCCTCGTGCTCGGAACCACGCTCGGCCTGGTCTGGACGCCCTGCGCCGGTCCCGTGCTCGGCTCGATCCTGACGCTGGTCGCGACGTCGAAGAACGCCAGCTGGGCCGGCGTGCTGTTGATTGCCTATGCCATCGGCGCGGCGATCCCGATGCTCGCGATCGCCTATGGCGGACAGGCTGCGACCACGCGCGTGCGCAGCCTCGCGCGGATCTCCCCGCGGCTGCAGCAGGGCTTTGGTGTCGTCGTGATCGCCTTCGCGGTCGCCGCCTATTTCCAGTACGACACGCTGATCGTGGCGTGGCTCACCGGATTCTATCCCACCGGCCAGATCGGCCTGTGATCATCCCTCATCTTCACCGGAGGACGCTTCCATGACTTTCAAACTGCTCGCCGTCTCCGCCGCACTGATCGGCATGGCCGTGACAGGCGCCGTCATCCCCGGCATCTGCGACGAGGCCGTGCGCGCCACCCCTGTCGTCACCGCTGCCGCAAGCCAGCAGACCGCACCTGACTTCACCGGCATCAACACCTGGTTCAACTCGAAGCCGCTGAGCATCGCCGACCTCCGCGGCAAGGTCGTGCTGGTCGACTTCTGGACCTATGGCTGCGTCAACTGCGTCAACACGCTGCCGCACGTCACAGACCTCTATGCCAAGTACAAGGACAAGGGCCTCGTCGTGGTCGGCGTGCACACGCCGGAATTCCCGTTCGAGCGCTCCGCCGCCAATGTGCAGGCCGCGCTGAAGCGCCACGGCATCACCTATCCGGTGGCGCAGGACAACGATTCCAAGACCTGGAACGCCTACCAGAACCAGTATTGGCCGGCGCAATACATTATCGACCAGAGCGGCAAGATCGTGTTCCAGCACGAGGGCGAGGGCCGCTACGACGAGATCGACCGCACCGTGGCAAAGCTGCTGAACGCCAGCAGCTGAGGCCGGCTCGCCGCTGCCGCCGTTGTTGCTTGACTCCACGGACCCGTCCGTGGAGTTTCCCGAGCGACGGAATCAGCGCCCGCAATGGACGACGCGACCACCAGCCCCGACATTCGCCTTCGCGAAGGCGCCTCGATCGCGCAGCGGCTGGTCATGTCCGGCTTTGCGGCCGCCGTGGCGCTGTGCTTCACGCCGGGCCTGTTCACGCACGACACTTTGGAGGTGATCGTCTCGGTGGCCGCGCTCCTCGTGGGAACTGCGTTCGTGGTCGGCATCATGCTGGCGCCTGCGGTGGTGTGGATCATCACGCCGAACGAGATCCTGATCGGGCAACAGCGGCCGTTCGGAAAACTCCGGACCAGGATCGTCGCGAAGGACGACATCAGGGGATTACAGGTTCCCGGCAGCAAGCGGGCGAAGGCCCGTTTCCAGCTGGCCTTCACGCTGGCCTCGGGGGAGCGCCTGACGTCCCCGCCGATCTCCGACGTCACGCATGTACGCGATACCGTGGCGCGGATCGCCGCGCAGTTCGATGTCCCCGACGTCGAGTCACCCGTCAATCCGCTCGATGCCAGCAATCCCGAGATGCGTCTCGGCGAGCCGCTCGAGGCGTTTTCCGCCCGGGACATAAGGATCGTCGCGCTGATCGCCGTCGCCTTGTCCGCCGTTCCCTACGCCTACAAGCTCTGGCGTGGATGGCCGCCCAGCCATGTCGACATCCTGCTGCTGCCGCTCGGCGCGATCGCCGCATTCGCGGTTTACCGATACGCCAACCTCGTGACCGGCGCGTTCTGGATCATCCGCGAGAGCGATATCCGCGTCGAACGCCTGTGGGGCGACGGCACGCCGCGCGCCGATCATATCGAGGGGCACGACGTGAAGACGATCACCGTCGACCGCCGCGGCCGATCCGAGGACGAGCACTGCATCGTCACCATCCGATTGCGCTCGGGGCGACGCTTTCGCAGCCCACGAATCGGGTCGCGGATCGAGGCTCGCGCGGTGGGTGCCGAAATCGTCCGACGTCTTGGGATTGCGGCGGAGAATAGCAAGATTTAGAGCGCGCTACGCCCACGTCGTCATGGCCGGGCTTGTCCCGGCCATCCACGTCTTTACCCAGGGCACGAAGAACGTGGATGCTCGGGCCTTCGCCTCGCCGAAGCGGCTTCGGCCGCGCAGGCGGGACAAGCCAGGGCCTGACGGATGCAGATTTGACAGCCCGCCGCCCGGAGGATGGCGCCGGCACTGCTTTTCGCGCCACCCCCTGTTTGTGGCATTGCCCGGCCTCGTCAAAAAACCAAAGCATTCTCGTGACATACCAGCCGGGCGCGCCATGAACTTGCCACGAAGCTGCCCCTGAGTTCAGATGGTCCGAATGATTTACGCTGTGGCAGCGGGGAGAGCTTGAAATGACGGATTATCGTCGCCTGACCGGGGCGTTCATCGCGGTGCTGGGCCTGGTCCTGACCACCTCATACGCCTCCGCCCAGCAGCTTGACCGCGGCGACGAGCCGGGCCTGGTCGCCGACGACGCCTACCAGCTCGAGCCGGAATGGCAGAAGCAGGTCGTGTACTTCCGCACCACCGAGACGCCGGGCACCATCATCATCTCGACCGCCGAGCGCCACCTCTATCTGGTGCAGCCGGGCGGGCGCGCGATCCGTTACGGCATCGGCGTCGGCCGCGACGGCTTCCAATGGCAGGGCCTGGTGAACATCACCAACAAGAAGGAGTGGCCGGACTGGACGCCGCCGCCGGAGATGATCCAGCGCCAGCCCTATCTGCCGCGCTTCATGGCCGGCGGCCCCGGCAATCCGCTCGGTGCCCGCGCCATGTATCTCGGCACCACCGTCTACCGCATCCACGGCACCAACCGTCCTGATACGATCGGCACCAAGGTATCCTCGGGCTGCTTCCGTCTCGTCAACCATGACGTCGCCGATCTCTACGATCGCGTCCCGGTTGGCACCAAGGTGGTCATCCGACAGAAGCCCGAACTCTGATCTTCCTCGCCTTAGCGAATAGTCCTTTTCCCGATTATTTCGAGAGAGCAACATGATGCGCACTTTTCGAGGCGGCCTGCTGATCGGGCTCGCCGTTGCCGTACTGGTCGGCGCCCTGGCGGTGATCTATGAGTTCTACGATACCCGCACCCTGAAGCGCACCGTTCGCCGCGGCGAGGTGCTGTGCGGCGTCAACAAGGGCCTGCCGGGCTTCTCGATCCCCGATGACAAGGGCAACTGGACCGGATTCGACGTCGATTTCTGTCGCGCGGTGGCAGCCGCCATCTTCAACGATCCCGGCAAGGCCAAGTTCGTTCCACTCGACGCCAGCGAGCGCTTCAAGGAATTGCAGAGCCGCAAGGTGGACATCCTCTCGCGCAACTCGACCTGGAGCATGGCGCGCGAGCTCGACTATGACCTCTATTTCCCGGCGGTGGCCTACTACGACGGCGCCGGCTTCATGCTGCCGCGTTCACGCAACAAGGAGACTTCGCTGGACCTGACCGGCAGCAAGGTCTGCGTGCAGGCTGGCACGACAACGCTGCTCAACGTCGCCGACTACTTCCGTGCCAACAACATGAAGTATGAAGAGGTGAAGTTCGACAAGCTGGATGACGTGGTGAAGGCCTACGACTCCGGCAAGTGCGACACGCTGAGCGCCGACGTCTCGCAGCTCTACGCGCTGCGGCTCAATCTCTCCAAGCCCGGCGACCATATGATCCTGCCGGACATGATCTCAAAGGAGCCGCTCGCGCCCGTGGTGCGCCAGCGCGACGACGACTGGATGATGATCGTGAAGTGGACGCTCTACGCGATGATCAACGCCGAAGAGCTCGGCGTGAGCTCGGAGAACATCGACGAGGCGCTGAAGTCGAAGAAGCCGGAAGTGATGCGCCTGGTCGGCACCGAGGGCAATTACGGCGAGCAGCTCGGCCTCACCAAGGACTGGGTCGTCCGCATCATCCGTAACGTCGGCAATTACGGCGAGATGTACGAGCGCAACATCGGCGAGAAGTCCAAGCTGAAGATCCCGCGCGGCATGAACCAGCTGTGGAATGCCGGTGGCGTGCAGTACGCGCCGCCGATGAGGTAATCGGCGGTCTCACCGCCGTCATTGCGAGCGAAGCGAAGCAATCCAGAATCCCTCCGCGGCGACAGCCTGGATTGCTTCGTCGCTTCGCTCCTCGCAATGACGAGCTCGGGGCAAGCTTTCTCCACACTCTCAACTGTCATCGCCCGGCTTGACCGGGCGATTCAGTATTCCGAGACGTCAATCGTATGCGGACAGGCCGCGGCGTACTGGATCGCCCGGTCAAGCCGGGCGACGACACCGCGTGTGAGGCACGTCCTCGCGCCTCACATCCACTCGCCTCAATACCCCCGCGCCCTTGCCAGCTGCTCGGTGTGGTAGTTCGCGTCGCCGAACAGCTCCTCGCACACGCGCGCGCGCTTCATGAAGAAGCCGATGTCGAACTGGTCGGTCATGCCCATGCCGCCATGCATCTGCACGCCTTCCTGCACCGCGCGGGTGGCGGTGGTGCCGGCGCGGGCCTTGGCCACGGCGACGCTTGATGCGGCCTTGGCGACGTCGGCATCGAGCGCCTGGAGCGCCTTCATCGTGGCGGCGCGGGTGATCTCGATGTCGACATAGAGCTCGGCGGCACGGTGTTGGAGTGCCTGGAATTCGCCGATCAGCTTGCCGAACTGCTTTCTGTTCTTGAGGTACTCGACGGTGCGGTTGAAGACTTCTTCGCTCAAGCCCACCATTTCGGCGGCGACCGCGCCGCGGCCGATGTCGAGCACGCCGTCGAGCAGCGCTGCACCCTGATCGACCTCGCCGAGCACGCTATCGGCGTTGACCTCGACATTGGCAAGCTCGATCCGTGCCGCGTTGTGCGCATCGACCATGATGGTGCGCTCGATCGCAACGCCCTTGGCCTTGGGATTGACCAGGAACAGCGTCAGCCCTTCACGCTCGCCGGCGGCGCCAGCGGTGCGCGCCGCGACGATGAAGAGGTCCGCGACGTGGCCGTCGACGACCAGCGCCTTGGCGCCGGAGAGCTTGAAGCCGTTGCCGGCGCGCACCGCCTGGAGGCTGGTCTGAAGCGGGCGATGCTTGGCGCCTTCGTCGATCGCGAGCGTCGCGAGCAGCGAGCCGTTGGAAATTTTCGGCAAAAATTCCGACTTCTGCGCGGCATTGCCGCCGCGATTCAGCGCCGAGGCTGCGACCACGCTGGTGGCGAGGAACGGCGACGGCATCAAGGTGCGACCGATCTCCTCCATCACCACACCGGCTTCCATGAAGCCGAGGCCGCTGCCGCCGAACTCTTCCGGCACCAGGAGGCCGGCAAGGCCCATCTCGGCGAAGGAATGCCACAGCTCCTTGGAGAAGCCGGTGGGATCCTTGGCGTCGCGCAGGGATCGCAGGTGCGACACCGGCGCCTTGTCGCTGATCAGCCCGCGCGCGCTATCGCGGAGCATCGATTGTTCTTCTGTGAGGACGAGGGCCATGTGCGTGTTTCCGATTCGAAATCTATTTGTCGTCGTCATTCCGGGATGCGCCGCAGGCGCAGGCCCGGAATCCATCAGGCGGCAGAATGGATTCCGGGTTCGCGACTTCGTCGCGCCCCGGAATGACAGAAAGCCTCACGCCCCCGGCAGATCGAGGATGCGCTTGGCGACGATGCCGAGCATCACCTCCGTCGTGCCGCCCTCGATCGAGTTGGCCTTGGTGCGCAGCCAGGCGCGCGGGCGGGCACCCTGCCTGGAGCGCTCGCTCTCCCATTCCAGCGCGTTGACGCCACCGGCCGACATCAGTATCTCGTGACGGCGCTTGTTGAGCTCGGTGCCGTAATATTTCATCGCGGACGAGAACGCCGGATGCGCCTGGCCGGCCTTGGCGAGATCGACGGCGCGTTCGGCGCAAGCGGCGAGCGCTGCCTCGTCGACGTCGAAGCTCGCGATCCGGCCGCGCAGCATGGAATCGTCGAGCTTGCCTTGTGCATCGGTGCCGACGGAATCCGCCGCGATCTGCCCGAGCGGCCGGCCGACGCCGCGCTCGCCCATGCCTGATATCATCGCGCGCTCATGCTGCAGCAGATATTTTGCGACGTCCCAACCGCGGTTGACGGTGCCGACCAATTGCGACTTCGGAACGCGGACACCGTCGAAGAAGGTTTCGCAGAACGGCGAATAGCCCGAGATCAAAAGGATCGGCTTGGTCGTCACGCCCTTCGAGGCCATGTCGAACAGGATGAAGCTGATGCCGTCGTGCTTCTTCGCCGCGGGATCGGTGCGGACGAGGCAGAAGATCCAGTCGGCGTAGTTGGCGTAAGACGTCCAGATCTTCGACCCCGTGATGACGAAATCGTCGCCGTCACTTTCGGCGCGGGTCTGGAGCGAGGCGAGATCGGAGCCGGCGTTCGGCTCAGAATAGCCCTGGCACCAGCGGATCAGGCCCGCCGCGATGTCAGGCAGGTGCTCCTTCTTCTGCGCCTCGTTGCCGTATTTGAGCAGCGCCGGCCCCAGCATCCAGATGCCGAAGCTCGACAGCGGCGGACGCGCGCCCATCCTGGCCATCTCGGCGCGCAGCACCTTGTGCTCGGCAGCGCTCAGGCCACCGCCGCCATATTCCCTAGGCCAGTCCGGCACGGTCCAGCCCTTGTCGCGCATGCGCTCGAACCAGAGGCGCTGCGGCTCGGACGCGAATTTCGTATTGCGTCCGCCCCAGAACACGTCGCTGTCCGAGGTCACCGGCTTGCGCATCTCCGGCGGGCAGTTGGCTTCCAGCCAGGCGCGCGTTTGCTCGCGGAATTTCTCAAGATCGGCGGGTTCAGATTCACTCATGGTCGTTTCCATCAATCAAAAAGACTTGTTGGGCGCGACTCTGAGCCATCGCACCGTGGAATTCAACCACTTCCGTGGCGCTGCATTCGGCTATAGTCGCCGCCACGGCGAGCTTGAAAACAAAGAGGAAATAACAATGCGCCTGAAACTACTTTCGCCTGGCGAAATGAACGAGAGCCAGCGGCAGACCTATGACGAGTCGATTGCCGGCAAGCGCGGCAAGCCGCCGGCGCCGATGATGGCCTGGCTCAACAGCCCCGACATGGCCCGTCACGCCACGCGGCTCGGCGAAGTCCTGCGCTACGACACGATATTCCCTGCCAAGCTTTCGGAGATCGCGATCCTGGTGACGGCGCGGCACTGGACTGCGCATTACGAATGGTATGCGCATAAGCGCCTGGCGCTCCAGGGCGGCATGGATCCTGAGATCATCGACGCGATCCGCGATCGCCGCACGCCTGTCTTCGACGATCCCAAGGGCCAGATGATCTACGACGTCGCGAAGTCGCTGCATGAAGGCCATGGCGTCGAGAAGGGGCTTTACGATGCGGCGGTGAAGGTCCTCAGCGAGCGCGGCGTGGTCGAGGTGATCGGGCTGTGCGGCTATTACACAATGGTATCCATGACATTGAACACGTTCGAGTTCGAGCTGCCGGAGGGCGAGGTGCCGGAGCTCTCATAGTTTCGCATCCGGAAACGATGGGTTTCGGGATAGGCAGGTAGCGCTGTCCCGGAGCCGGCCTTATCTGGAGTTGGTCAACGGAGCAGCACCATGTCGCAAAGCCCAGCCGTCCATGCCGGCACAAGGATCGGCCACGTTCATCTCAAGGTCGCCGATCTCGATCGTGCGCTCAGCTTCTATTGCGGCGTGCTCGGCTTCGAGCTGATGCAGCGCATGGGCTCGGGCGCGGCCTTCATCTCGGCCGGCGGCTATCATCACCACATCGGGCTCAACACCTGGGAGAGCAAGGGCGGCTCGCCGCCGCCGCCGGGCACGACGGGCCTCTTCCACACCGCGATCCTCTATCCGACGCGGCCGGCGCTGGCGGATGCGCTCCATCGTGTGCTGTCGGCCGGCATTGCGCTCGACGGCGCCAGCGATCACGGCGTCAGCGAGGCGCTGTATCTGCGCGATCCCGACGAGAACGGCGTGGAGCTGTATTGGGACAAGCCGAAAGAGCAATGGCCGCTCGGGCCGGATGGCAAGCTGGCGATGATCACGAAGCGGCTGGATGTCGAGGCGTTGCTGAAGCAGCGGGAGGGGTGATGCCGTAGTCTCGTAGGGTGGGCAAAGCGTAGCGTGCCCACCACCTCTCGCGAGGCACGTTGAGAGGTCGATGGTGGGCACGGCGCTTCGCGCCTTTGCCCACCCTACTAGAGCTTCGCTTTTGGCTTCCCCCGCACCATGATCAGCGCCGCGGCCGCCACCTCCAGCGCGATACAGAGATAGAACGGCAGCGTATAGCCGCCCGAGAGATCTCGCAGGAAGCCGACGACGCCCGGGCCGAACGCATAGGTCACCTGGTTGATCGCCGTATTCAGGCTGATCAGCACGCCGAACGAGGCGGAGTCGAATTCCTGCTGCACGATCAGCGACGGCAGCGTGATGAGATTGCCGACCGAGAAGCCGAACACCGCGCAAGCCGCGATCAGCGCATAGTCGTTGTGCAAATTGATGACGACGCAAAGCGCCGCCGCCTGGCTGAGGAACGACAGCGCCGAGGCAAGCCGCTGGTTGAGGCGGTCGATCACCATCGAGAACAGCACGCGGCCGATCACTGCCATCGCGGTCAGCACCGCGACCGCCACCGCCGCGCGCTCGCGGCCGATCACGGGATCGAGGAACGAGATCAGGTGCACGATGAAGCCGACCTGCGCGAACAGCACCAGCGCGAACGCAATCGTCACCGTGAGAAAGCCGACGTCGCGCAACGCCCATGCGCGGATCTCCGTCGACGATTGCGGCCTGGCCTTCGCCGTCGCGTACCAGCCGTGAAGATCGGGCGGCCGGCCGACGAGAAGGAGGATCACCGGCAGCAGCAATACCAGCATGGCGCCGGCGGCGGCGTACATCGCGCTGGCGAAGCCGATGTGGCCGATCAGGGTCACCAGCAGCGGCACGCCGACGATGCCGCCGAAACTGGCGCCGTTCAGCGCCAGGCTGATCGCCATGCCGCGCTTCTGGTCGAACCACAGGCTGATCGTGTTGGTGATCATGGCGAGACTGGTGCCGGCCCAGCCGAGGGCGAGCACGGCGTCGGCGAGATAGAGCTGCCAGGGCTCGCGCACCGCGCCGATCGCGACCGCGGCCGCCGCCATCGCCAGCGTGCCGGCGATCAGGCAGAGCCGCGGGCCATATTTTCTGACGGCCTCGCCAACGAAGACGACGAGCAGCGCGCCGAACAGATAGAAGAACGTCGTGCCCGAGGAGATCAGCGAGGCCGGCCAGCCCCGCGCGCGCTGGAGCTCGGCGACATAGACGCTCTGGCCGTAGAAACCGAGCCCCCAGCCGAAGGTCGCGAGCAGGAAGCAGACCGCGACGATGCGCCAGCCTTCGTAGCGGAGCGCGGATTCGTCGATCCTGGGCTGTTGAGGGTTATCGAGCATTGGCGCTTACTCCGTCATGCCCGGGCCTGTCCCGGGCATCCACGTTCTTCCTTCGACGTAGCAAAGACGTGGATGGCCGGGACAAGCCCGGCCATGACGACATCTAAATAGCCCTTCACCCGAAAATCACTTCGACCTGGATCGAAATATCAACGCTGCTGACAGTCTCCTGCCAACTCAGATCGCATCCGGGAATTCGCCCATCGCCGCGTCCAGCCGCGCCTTGCGGCGGCGGGCCCAGGACGCCAGCGAGAGCACGGCAAGGCCGAGCACCACCGGCGGGAACACCACCATGTTCACCGCCGACCAGCCGTAATTCGCCAGCAGCTGGCCGGAGGAGAACGAGCCGATCGCCATCATGCCGAACACCAGGAAATCGTTGAAGGCCTGCACCTTGTTGCGCTCCTGCGGACGGTGCGTCTCCAGCACCAGCGCGGAGGCGCCGATGAAGGAGAAATTCCAGCCGACACCGAGCACGATCAGCGTGGCCCAGAAATGCATCGCGGTGAGGCCGGAGAGACCGATGCCGGCGGCCACGGCCTCCAGCAGCAGGCCGGCGGCGACGATCTTGGGCGCGCCGAAACGCGCAATGAGCGCGCCGGTGAAGAAACTCGGCCCGTACATGGCAACGATGTGCCATTGAATGCCGAAATTGGAATCGCTGACACTGAGGCCGCACATCTTCATGGCGAGCGGCGCCGAGGTCATCACCAAATTCATCATGGGATAGGAGATGACGCCGCACAGCGCGGCCGCGATGAAGCGCGGCTGGGTCACGATGTCGAGCAGCGGCCGGCCGCCGTGCAGATCTGCCGGTGCCGGCTTCGGCATGTCGACGCCGGCGACGATGCCCATCGCGACCAGCGCGACCGCAGCCTGCACCAGGAAGCTGAAGGCGAACAGATAGGGCGACCAGACGTCCATGGTCCATTGCACGAGCTGCGGACCGAGCACGCCGGCGAACACGCCGCCCGCCATCACCCAGGACACAGCTTTCGGCCGGTAGGCCGCGCTCGCGCCGTCGGCGGCGGCGAAGCGATAGGATTGCGCCACCGCGCCGTAGAGGCCGCCGAGGAAGGTCGCGACGCAAAACAGCGCGAACGACGCATGCAAAATCGCGAACGAGCCGCACAGGCCGGTGAGCGTGCCCAGACCCGTGCCGACGATAAAGGCCGCGCGGCGGCCGAAGCGGCGCGAGATCGCACCGGTCGGCAGCGTGCCGGCGGCGAGCCCCAGCACATACATCGAGATCGGCACCGTCGCGAACGACATGTCGGGCGCGAGCGTCGCGCCGACGATCGAGCCGGTGGCGAAGATCACGGCCGAGTTGGCGCCGGTCAGCGCCTGCGCCGCCGCAAGGCGCACCACATTGGCACGCACGCGGGCGTCGGCAGCGATTTCGTGGGCTGTAGTCACGTCTAACATCGGCATTTCCGCCCGAGAGGACTTGTTGATTCCCGGCACTATGGAGGGGCGTGGGAGGGCGGGCAACCGGCGCAAACGGGCGCAGGCCATGCCTCTGACGCAATCGGGCGGATGATACCGGCCCGCGCTATTGACGGCTTGCGCTCGATCAAATCCTATCCGCCGCGACCTGCAGGAGTATCGTTCATGTCCGTCGACGACCGGCCCACGCTCAGCGCTCCCGACGACGATCCCTGGCTCTGGCTGGAGGAGATCGAAGGCAAGCAGGCGCTCGATTTCGTCGCGCGGCAGAATCAACTGACGCTCGCCGCGTTCGGGGGCGCGGCCTTCGAGCGCGACCGCGATGTCCTCGCGGCGATCTACGATCGTCCCGACAACATCCCCTATGTCAGCCGGCGCGGAGATGATCTTCACAATCTCTGGAAGGATGCCGCCAACCCGCGCGGCCTGTGGCGGCAAACCACGCTGGCGGAATTTCGCAAACCGCATCCGGCGTGGGAGATCATGCTGGACATCGACCAGCTCGCGGCGAGCGAAGGCGAGGACTGGCTGCTGAGCGGGATCGCCACGATGCCGGGACACTCGCGGGCGATTCTGAGCCTGTCGCGCGGCGGCAGCGACGCCGTCACCTTGCGGGAATTCGACCTCGACACGAAGAGCTTCGTTGCGGACGGATTTACGCTGCCGGAGGCCAAGGGCGGCGTGGACTGGATCGATGCCGATACGCTGCTGCTGTCGAGCGCCCATGGCGAGGGCATGGCGACGACTTCCGGATATTCGCGGACCGTTCGCGTGTGGCGGCGCGGCCAGCCTGTCGATCAGGCGCAAACGATCCTCGAGACCACGGCTGATCACATGGCGATGTCAGGCATGGCCGACGACACGGGACCGGCGCCACGGGTCTGGATCGTCGACCAGATCGACTTCTTCAATCACGCCATCTGGCTGCGCGATGCGGCCGGCACGACGACGAAGCTCGATCTGCCGACCGGCATCTGGATGCAGGCGCATGGCGACTGGTTCGCGATGAAGCTGCGCAAGGACTGGCAGGTCGAGGGGCGGACCTATCCCACCGACACCGTGCTCGGCATCTCGCTCTCCGCGTTCCTCGCAGGCCACCGCGATTTCGCGGTCCTGTTCGAGCCCGCGCCGCGGCGCGCTCTGCAAGGCTTGTTCTGGGCGGGCGGCAAGCTGGTGCTGTCGATCCTCGACGAGCTCAGGCCGCGCTTCGAGATCTGCACGCCGTCAGCCGCGGGCTGGAGCCGCGAGACGCTTCCCGGCCTCCCCGAGATTGGCGTCGTCGACATCTGGCCGCTCGATCGCCATCCGTCGGAGAGCAATGGCGACCTGCTCGCCAATGTGCAGGATCCGCTCACGCCGCCGTCACTGCTGTTGCTGGAGCGCGGCGTCGCAAGCCCGACCGTGCTGAAGCAGGCGCCGAAGACGTTCACCGCCGACGGCCTCGTGGTCACACAGCACGAGGCGATCTCGGTCGACGGCGAGCGCATTCCCTATGTGCAGACGGGTCCCGCCGGCGAGACCGGCGATGCGCCGGTCTATATGAGCGCCTATGGCGGCTTCGCCCATGCGGTGAAGCCGTACTACAACCCCTCGCTCGGCAAGCTGTGGCTCGAGCGCGGCGGCACCATCGTGCAGGCGAATTTGCGCGGCGGCGGCGAGTTCGGCACCCGCTGGCACGATGCCGGCCGGCTCGCCGGCAAGAAACTCTCGCACGACGATTTCGCGGCCGTTGCGGCCGATCTCGTGCGACGCGGCGTGACCAAGCCAAAGCGGATCGCGGCGCAAGGCGGGTCGAACGGCGGCATCCTCATCACCAACATGCTGGTGCGCTACCCCGAGCGCTTCGGCGCGCTGTTCTGCACCATCCCGCTGATCGACATGCGCCGCTACACAAAACTGCTCGCGGGCGCAAGCTGGATCGCGGAATATGGCGACCCTGACAAACCTGAAGAGTGGGAGTGGCTGAAGACCTACTCGGCCTATCACAACGTGAAGGCCGGCCAGTCCTATCCGTCGATCCTGATCGCCACGACACGGCGCGACGACCGCGTTCATCCCGGCCACGCGCGCAAGATGGCCGCAAAGCTGCAGGCGATGGGCTACGAGGCCTGGTTCTACGAACCGGAAGCCGGCGGCCACGGCTACGGCAAGGACAACAAGGAGCGCGCCGGCTTCGAGGTGATCGGCTTCCGGTTCTTGAAGGACAGGATCGGGTGGAAGGATGAAGGCTAGCGCTTGGACGCTGACGCCTCCACATCGTCATGGCCGGGCTTGACCCGGCCATCCACGCCTTGCCTTGCCACTCGAAGAACGTGGATACCCGGGACAGGCCCGGGCATGACGACGACCCGAATTAGCTCCGCGAAAACACCAGCGTCAGATTGTTCGCCGGCATCTCGATCGTGTCGACGAGGCGAAGGCTGGCTCCGCGGGCGAGCGTCTCGACGTCGCTGATATCACGCACGCCCCATTCGGGATTGCCTTCGCGCAAGGAGGTGTCGAACACGGCATTGCTGAGCGCGGTGTGCTTGCCGTCGCGCTTGAACGGGCCGTAGAGGAACAGCTTGCCGTCGGCCCGCAAGTAACGGCCGGCGCCGGCGAACAGGCCCTCGGCCACGCTCCACGGTGCGATGTGGATGACGTTGGCACAGAACAATGCGGCAAGACTCGTCGGGCCCTGCCCGCTTCGCATCTCCGGGCACCAGTCAGGGTCGGTGAGATCGATCCGCAGGGGCGAGCGGATGTTTTGCAGGCCCGAATGAACGCGCCAAGCCTCGATGCTCTTGAGGTGGCGCTGGTTGAGGTCGCTCGGCCACCAGATCAGGCCGGGCGTGTGCTGCGCGAAATGGACGACGTGCTGGCCGGTTCCGCTGCCGAGCTCGACCACGTTGCCGGTCAGGCCTGCGAGATGCTTTTCCAGCGCCGCCCAGAGCGGCTCGTGATTGCGATGAAATGCCGGTGCATCGAGCCGCCCATCCGACTCCACCCGTCCGCCGTCCCTGCCAAATTCGACGACATATTCAGCCAATTGAGGTCCCCTTGAAAAAACGAGAACGGGAAAAAAACACGATGGGCGCCCAAACGCCCCGAAAACAGCCGGCCAGCGCTCCTGGCCCGAATCCGCCGGACAAATAAGCTCTTTAGTTGCAATGCGGAAGATATTAACTCCATTTTGCCGCGCGCATAGTCTTGATTGTCAGCCGATGCCCTTTGTGCTTTGGAACACTATATTTCCGCGAACGAGATCATCGACATAACGCCTCGGAATGACGCCTTGACCGCCTTTCCACGGACGCCCGTCCTTTACGTCCTGCTGGCGATCGCCGCCGGCCTTGCCGCAGGCCCCGCGCGGGCGCAATCCGCCGTGGCTGACGGCCAGAAGCTCGCCTTCGACCGCGGCAAGGGCAATTGCCTGACCTGCCACGTCATCAAGGGCGGCGACCTGCCGGGCACGATCGGACCGGAGCTCAAGGACATCAAGTCAAAATACCCTGATCGCAACGAGCTGGTCGCGATCATCTTCGACGAGACCAAGCGCAATCCGCAGACCATGATGCCGCCGTTCGGCCGGAACCGGATTTTGACCGAGCAGGAGATCAACGCGATCGTTGATTTCCTCCAGACCCTGTGACCGCCGGCACGCCAAGAGAATGTCCAGGAGATTTGAGATGACCATCACCACCGGCCCTCATCCGACGCGGCGCCTGATCCTTCAGGGCGCAGCCGGCGTCGCGCTGCTCGGCCTCGGCAACCTGCCGTTCGCGCCCGCGCGTGCAGCGGCCAACGACAAATATCCGGAAGAAGCGTTCAAGCAGAAGAGCGAGGCGGACGCGATCAAGGCGCTCTACGGCAAGACCGCCGAGCCGTCCGACAAGGTCAAGCTCGATGCGCCCGAGATCGCCGAGAACGGCGGCGTGGTGCCGATCTCGGTGACGACGACGCTCGACAAGGTCACCTCGATCTCGTTCTTCGTGGCCGAGAATCCGAGCGCGCTCGCGGCGAGCTACAAGATTCCCGATGGCACGATCCCTGCTGTCGCCAACCGCCTGAAGATGGCGAAGACCACCAACGTGACCGCGATCGTGGAAGCCGACGGCAAGCTCTACAGCGCGACCAAGGAAGTCAAAGTCACGGTCGGCGGCTGCGGCGGTTAGGAGAAGTTAGATGGCATCCAGCATTCGCGTCCGCGCCACGGCCAACGGCGACATCACCGAGGTGCAGGTGCTGATCCAGCACCCCATGGACACCGGCCTGGTCAAGGACGCCAAGGGCGAGGTGATTCCGGCGCACTTCATCCAGCGACTGAAGTTCGAATGTAACGGCAAGGACGTCTTCGTCGCCGAGTGGGGCACCGCGGTCTCGAAGGACCCCTACGTCAAGTTCAGCTTCAAAGGCGCCAAGAAGGGCGACGACCTCAAGGTCTCCTGGACCGACAACAAGGGCGGTTCGGACACGACCACCGCGAAGATTTCGTGATGAATGCCCGCTTCTTTCTCCTTGGTTCGTTGAGCGCCACGCTGGTCGCGTTCGCCCTTACCTCTCCGCGCGTCATCGCGGCCGACAAGGTCGATCCCGTTGCCGATGCGAAAGCGTTCCAGAACTTCTTCTTCCAGAAGTTTCCGACCGTGAAGCACGAGGATTTCGTCAACGGTCCCTATTCGATGAACGAGGACATGAAGCGGCAGTGGCAGGAGAAGGAGGAATTCCCGCCCTACGAGTTCGCGCTCGACGCCGGCAAGGAGATGTTCGCGACCCCGTTCAAGAACGGCAAGACCTATGCCGACTGCTTCCCGAACGGCGGCATCGGCATCCGCCAGAACTATCCTTACTTCGACACTGGGGAAGGCAAGGTCGTCACGCTGGAGCTCGCGCTCAACCGCTGCCGTGAGGCCAATGGCGAGGCGCCCTACTCCTACGTCAAGGACGAGATGGCTTCGCTCACCGCCTACATGGCGTTCACCTCGCGCGGCAAGCCGATGGACATCAAGATTCCCGATGATCCCCGTGCGCTCGCCGCGTACGAGAACGGCAAGCGCTACTTCTACACGCGCCGCGGCCAGATGAATTTCTCCTGCGCGAGCTGCCATGTGCAGAGCCCGGGCGAGCGCATTCGCGCCGAGATCCTGGCGCCGGCACTCGGCATTCTGAACGCGATGCCGATCTACCGCTCCGAATGGAGCGGCATGGGCACCACCAGCCGCCGCTTCGTCACCTGCAACAGCCAGACCCGCGCGGTTCCGCTGGAGCCGCAGGCCGATGAATATCGCGACGTCGAATATTTCCTGTCCTACGTCGCCAACGGCCTACCGATTTCAGGGCCGGGAGCGCGGCCATGAAGCTGTCACTTCCTCTCGCCATGGTGCTCGCATTGAGCCTCGCGCCAGCAGCGCGCGCGGCAAACGAGGCGGACTACAAGGCGGCCTATGCCGCTGCGGAGGCCGCCTCCAAGGAGGCAGCCGGCATGCGCAACCAGTGGACCGTGACCGTATCTGCGCTGGCGGCAGCCAAGAAGGCGGCCGACGGCGGCGATTTCGACCGCGCGGTTGCCGCTTCGAAGGAGGCCGAGGCGCTGGCGAAGGCCTCGATCTTCCAGGCGACGTCAGAAAAAGAGGCGTGGAAGGCGATGGAAATCCGCTAGACTAAAAATCTCGTGGAACCGTCGAATTGCCGTTGAGAGGCGCGGAGAATTTCTGGATGGCCATCCGCCGCCGCGATTTCCTGAAGAGCACCGCTGCTGTCGCCACATCGCTCAGCCTGCCGCGGCTCGCGCGCGGCGCCGAGACCGCGAGCATTTACGACCTCGAGCGGTTCGGCAATGCGCGCATCCTGCACACCACCGACACGCATGCGCAGCTCAACCCGGTCTATGTCCGCGAGCCCAGCGTAAATATCGGCATCGGCGAGATGGCGGGACGGCCGCCGCATCTGGTTGGCCGCGCTTTCCTCGAGCGGTTCGGCATCCGCTCCGACAGCGCCGATGCCTATGCCTTCAGCTGTTTCGAGTTCGAGAAGTCCGCGGGCCGCTTCGGCAAGCTCGGCGGCTTCGCGCATCTGAAGACACTGATCGATCGCTTGCGCGGCGATGCCGGCGAAAAGCACTCCGTGCTCGTCGACGGCGGCGACCTCTGGCAGGGCACCGGGCTTGCCAACATCATGCAGGGCCGCGACATGGTCGAGGTCGCCAATCTGCTCGGCATCGAGGCGATGACCGGGCACTGGGAATTCACCTATGGCGAGCAGGCGCTGCGCGACAATCTCGAGCGCTTCAAGGGCGAGTTTCTGGCGCAGAACGTCTTCCTGACCGAGGAGGCCGCGTTCAACGACGCCCCCGCTTTCGACAAGGCGAGCGGGCGCGTGTTCAAGCCTTCGATGATCAAGGAGCTCGGCGGCCATCGCGTTGCGATCATCGGCCAGGCCTTCCCCTATGTGCCGATCGCGCATCCCAAGCGGTTCACGCCGGACTGGACTTTTGGCATCCGCGAGGAGGAGTTGCAGAAGCATGTCGATGCCTTGCGCGGCACCGAGAAGGTCGATGCAGTCGTCCTGCTGTCGCACAACGGCATGGACGTCGATCTCAAGCTCGCGAGCCGCGTCACCGGCATCGACGTCATCCTCGGCGGCCATACCCATGATGCAATCCCGCAGCCAATCGCAGTGAAGAACGCCAGCGGCACGACGCTCGTCACCAATGCCGGCTCCAACGGAAAATTTCTGGGCGTCCTCGATCTCGCGCTCGACAAGGGCAAGGTCGGCGATGTCAGGTACCATCTGCTGCCGGTCTATTCCGAGCTGCTGAAGCCCGACCCTGGCATGGCCGAGCTGATCGGCCGGGTGCGCGCGCCGCATGTGACCGACTGGTCGGAGAAGATCGCAACGCCCGACCGCCTGCTGTATCGCCGCGACAATTTCGCCGGCCCCGTCGACGAGCTGATCTGCACCGCGCTACGCAGCGAGCTCGATGCCGAGATCGCGCTGTCGCCGGGCTTCCGCTGGGGCGTCACCGCACTGTCCGGCCAGCCGCTGACCATGGAGGATGTGCTCGCGGAAACCGCGATCACCTATCCCGAGACCTATGTGCAGGAGATGACCGGCGCCCAGATCAAGGAGGTGCTGGAAGACATCTGCGACAACCTCTTCAACCCCGACCCCTATTACCAGCAGGGCGGCGACATGGTGCGCGCCGGCGGGCTCAGCTACACCTGCACGCCGACCGATGCGGTCGGCAGCCGCATCTCCGAGCTGAAGCTCAATGGCGGCAAGGCGCTCAGCGCGAGCCACCGCTACAAGGTCGCGGGCTGGGCCTCGGTCAACGGCCAGCAGGGCGCACCGGTGTGGGATGTCGTCGCCAAATATCTGCGCTCGGGCCGGATGTTTCAGGAGCGGCTCGGCTCCGGCGTGACGCTGAAGGGCGTCGAGGGCAATCCAGGCATTGCAGGACAGGGATGATGCGGTGGCAAATCTGTCGCGCGATGCTGCTGGCGACGTTCGCCTTCGCCACGCCATGGGCCTCGGCACAGCAGGTGCCGCTCCAGGACAAGCCGTTCGCCGAGCACAAAATCGTGCTTCAGCTCTCCGACGGCGATGCGAAGAAGCATGCGCTGGTGCTGAGCGTCGCCAACAATCTCCTGAAGGCCTACGATCCCGACAAGGTCGCGATCGAGGTGGTGGCGTTCGGCCCCGGCATTGATCTCCTGTTCACCGGCAGCGAACGCCGCAAGCAGGTCGAAAGCCTGATCGTACAGGGCGTGCGCTTCGATATCTGCCTCAACACGGTCGACACGATCGAGCGGGAGACCGGAAACCGGCCGGAGTTCATTCCGGCGGCGACGCCGGTGCAGGTGGGCGTCGGGCAGATCCTGTTCCTGGCGGAGAATGGGTACACGGTGGTGCGGCCGTAAGCGCTCCCGTCATATGGAGGGCAATCGCAGGCATTCACGAGTGGTCGTCATGCCCGGGCTTGTCCCGGGCATCCACGTTCTTCGTGCCGCGTGGCTAGCCGTGGATGGCCGGGACAAGCCCGGCCATGACGCCGCGGAACAGCTACGTAAAATAATATTCCCTGTTTTGCTCCCTACACAGTGACTTGCTTCTCTTTTTGACCCGTGGCGTAGTAAGAACTGGAAACCAATCCACGCCGGGTCTTGCCATGATCTTTCGCCAGCTCTTCGACAGCGTTTCGGGCACCTACAGCTATGTCCTCGCCAGCCGCCCCGGCGGCGAGGCGCTGATCCTCGATCCCGTGCTTGAGAAGGTCGATCGCTACTGCCAGCTGCTGCGCGAGCTCGACCTCAAGCTGGTGAAAGCCGTCGACACCCATCTGCATGCCGATCACGTCACCGGCCTCGGCGAGCTGCGCGACCGCACCCATTGCATGACCGTCATGGGCGACCAGACCAAGGCCGACGTGGTGGCGATGCGGGTCGCCGACGGCGACAAGGTGACGATCGAGGGCCTGTCGCTCGACGTGATGTACACGCCCGGCCACACCGACGATTCCTACTCCTATCTGATGGGCGACCGCGTCTTCACCGGCGACACGCTTCTGATCCGCGGCACCGGCCGCACCGATTTCCAGAACGGCTCGTCGCGCGCGCAATACGAGTCGATCTTCAACCGCCTGCTCAAGCTGCCGGACGAGACGATGGTGTTCCCGGCGCATGACTACAAGGGCGACACGGTCTCCACCATCGGCGAGGAGAAGCGCTACAATCCGCGGCTCCAGGTGCGTTCGGTCGACGAATATATCGAGCTGATGGCAAACCTGAAGCTGCCCAATCCGAAGATGATGGACGTCGCGGTGCCCGCCAACATGCATGTCGGCCTGCATCAGGAGGAGCTGGAAAAAGAGGGCCGCGCAGTCAGCGCCGTCGAGGCGATCCGCTCGCTCGGCCGTCCCGATATCCTGCTGGTCGATCTGCGCGAGACCAATGAGCGGATGAAGCACGGCATGCTCGAAGGCGCGCTGCATACGCCCTATCCGTCCGTTGAAGACAGTCTGAAGCCCGGCGGCATGCTGCGCGAGGTCGCGGCCGCCACCGGCCGCCGCGTCGTGTTCTTCTGCGCCTTCGGCGAACGCTCGGCGATGGCTGTCGCCGCCGCCAAGGAAGCCGGCCTCAGCAACACTGCCCACATCGCCGGCGGCATCGATGCCTGGAAGAAGGCTGGCGGGCCTGTGGTGCACTGACGCCCCCTTCTTGCGGTAAGTCAGGAACCGCACATATTTTCGGGGTAGAAGCGGATGACGCATCACCATCCGGGATCACCCATGGCCAAGACCGCCAAGCCGCGCAAGCCGCCCAAAGTCGCTGATAACAAGCAAGCGGACGACAAGGCGAAGAAGCCCTCGCCTCCGCTCGACGACGACGATTACGACGACGGCGACATCGCGACGCCGAAACGCGACCGCTACGGTTCGGATGACGAGCCGTTGTGAGTTGAAGCCTGCCCCACGAACGGTGCGTTCCCTCCCCCAGATCGCGGCGCCCCACCCGCGCTACCTGCCATGCGCCCGCGTTCATGGACAAATAACGGCTCTGCCCGATAGTTTGCGCGTCCCCCTTTAGGACGTGAAACGGAACTGCAATGGTCGACGTTCTCGCCGCACCGCAACAAGGCAAGGCGGACAGCGCGCTGCGCACGCTGACCGGGATTTCGATCGCGCATTGGGTCAGCCATTTCCATCTGCTGGTCCTGCCGATGCTGTTTCCGTTCCTGAAGAGCCAGCTCGGCGTCGGCTATATCGAGCTCGGCTTCGCGCTCACCGTCTCTGCGGTCGTATCCGGCCTGACGCAGGCGCCGACAGGCTATCTCGTCGACCATTTTGGCGCGCGCAGAATCCTGCTGGGCGGGCTCGCGCTCGGCGGCTTCGCGCTGATCCTGCTCGGCCTGCACCTCAGCTATGCCTCGCTGATTGCCTGCGCGGTGCTGCTGGGTCTCGCCAACAGCGTCTACCACCCCGCCGACTACGCCATCCTGGCCGAGCACATGGATGAGGCGCGGATGGGCCGCGCCTTCTCGGTCCACACCTTTGCCGGCTATCTCGGCGGCGCCGTGGCGCCGGCGATCGTCGCGGCGCTCGTCACCGTCTCCGGCGGCACGGGTGCGCTGATCGCGTCGGGCGCGATCGCCGTGCTGGTGGCCCTGCTGCTGGTCGTCATGAACATTCCCGATGCCGGCGCGCACAAGACCAAGCCGGGCAACGAAAATGCGCCGAAGCAGGCCGTGATCACGCCGGCGCTGATCACGCTCACCGCGCTGTTCATGCTGCTCAGCCTGTCGGTCGCCGGCATCAACAATTTCGGCGTGGTGGCGCTGATGAGCGGCTACGGTGCGTCCTACTCCGCCGCCAACGTCGCGCTGACGGCGTTTCTCGGCTCCAGCGCTGTGGGCGTGCTCGCCGGCGGCTTCCTCGCTGATTACACCGAGCGCCATGGCTATGTCGCAGCCGCCTGCTTTGCCGCAAATGCGCTGATCGTGCTGCTGATCGCGCTGGTGACACTGCCGGGCTGGGCTTTGACCGTCACGATGGCGACTGCGGGCTTCCTCTCCGGCGTGATCGCGCCGTCGCGGGACATGCTAGTGCGCAACGCCGCGCCTCCTGGCGCCGCGGGTCGCGCCTTCGGCATCGTCTCCACCGGCTTCAATCTCGGCGGCATCGTCAGCCCGCTGCTGTTCGGCTGGATCATGGACCAGAGCGCGCCACACTGGGTGTTCGGGGCGTCCGTGATCTTCATGGTCGCAACCGTGGTGCTGTCGCCGTTCACGGAGCGGAAGCCGCAAGCCAAGGCATAGCCAAGAATTCAGTCGTCGTCCCTGCTAAAAGCAGGGACCCATAACCACAGGGAGCAATCGTCGCGCGAAGCTGGTCACTCCGAGTCTTCGCGACACTACTCCCTGTGGTTATGGGTCCCGGATCTGCGCTTCGCTTGTCCGGGACGACGGACAGAGAAACGCAAAACAACAAACTGGGAAGAAACACCATGAGCACCCCTGATCTCGTGATCCGCGGCGGCACCGTCGCGGATGGAAGCGGCGGCGAGCTGTTTGAAGCCGACGTCGCCATCACCGCCGGCAAGATCACCGAGGTCGGGAAGATCTCCGCGAAGGGACAGGAAGAGATCGACGCGCGCGGCAAGCTCGTCACGCCGGGCTTCGTCGACGTGCACACCCATTATGACGGCCAGGTCACCTGGAGCCAGGACATCACGCCGTCGTCGCAGAACGGCGTCACCACGGCGATCATGGGCAATTGCGGCGTCGGCTTTGCGCCGTGCAAGCCCGCCGACCACATCCGCCTGATCCAGCTCATGGAGGGCGTCGAGGACATTCCCGAGCCGGTGCTGAGCGCCGGCATTCCCTGGGCGTGGGAAAGCTTTCCGGATTACATGAACTGGCTGTCGAAGCGCGATTTCGACATCGACGTCGGCGCGCAGCTGCCGCATGCGGCGCTACGCGTCTATGTCATGGGCGAACGCGGCGCGCGCCGCGATCCCTCGACCGCCGAGGACAATGCGGCAATGGCGAAACTCGCGGGCGAAGCGGTGCGCTCGGGCGCGCTGGGCTTCTCGACCTCACGCACGCTCAACCACCGCACCTCGACCGGCGATTTCACGCCGACGCTGAAGGCCGGCGAGGACGAGCTCACCGCCATTGCCGGCGCGATGCATCGCGAAGGCCGCAGCGTGCTGCAATTCGTGCTCGACCTCTCCACCCTCCACGAAGATCTGCCGATGATGCTGCGGGTGGCCGACAGCACAAAGTGCCCGATCTCGTTCTCGATCACGCAGAACGACAAGGCGCCAAACCGCTGGCGCCAGACGCTGGACGAGATCAATGCGGCGGCGAAGCGCGGCCTCTCCATCACCGCGCAGATCGCGGCGCGCCCGGTCGGCCTGCTGCTTGGGCTCGAGCTGTCGCGCAATCCGTTCCAGACCCATCCGAGCTACAAGGCGATCGCGCATCTGCCGCTCAGGGAGCGGCTGGCGCGGCTGCATCGGCCGGAAGTGCGCAAGGCGATCCTGAGCGAGACGGCGACCGCGACCGACGATCCGCTGTTCTTCCGGCCCAACTACGACAAGATGTTTTTGCTCGGCGATCCCCCCGATTACGAGCAGCCGCCGGAGAACGCGCTGGGGCCGCAGGCGCGCAAGCAGGGCCGCCAGCCGGAAGAGCTCGCCTACGATGCGATGCTCTCCGACGAGGGCCGCGGCATGCTCTACGTGCCCTTCCTCAACTATGCCGACGGCAATCTCGACGCGACGCGCGAGATGCTGATCGATCCGCAATCGGTGCCGGGCCTCTCCGACGGCGGCGCGCATTGCGGCATCATCTGCGACGCGAGCTTCCCGACCTATCTGCTGACGCACTGGACCCGCGACCGCACGCGCGGCGAGAAGCTCACGATTCCCTTCGTGGTCGCCGCGCAGTCGCGCAAGACCGCGCTCTCGGTCGGCCTCACCGATCGCGGGCTCGTTGCTCCCGGGTACAAGGCCGACGTCAACGTGATCGACTACGACCGGCTGCATCTGCATCCGCCGAAGGTGCATTACGATCTGCCGGTCGGCGGGCGGCGGCTGTTGCAGGATGTCGACGGCTATGACGCGACGATCGTGTCGGGCGTGGTGACGCGGCGGCACGGTGAGGCCACGGGAAGGCGACCGGGGAAGTTGATCCGGGGTGCGCAGGGGATGGCGAGCTAGCGAAGACCGAGTCTGAGGCGCGAAAGCCGCGCCTCACTCTCGCTGTCATCCCCGCGAACGCGGGGATCCATATCCACAGGGATTCGTTGCGGCGCCACGCTGGTCACTCCGAGTCATCGCCAAACCACTCCCTGTGGTTATGGGTCCCGGGCTCGCGCTTCGCACGCCCCGGGACGACAGTGTGCCTGGAGCAATCGCGCCCCTTACGTCGGCGACACGGCGCCCTTCAGCGCCGCGGCCTGCGGAGCCGCACCACGGGTCAGCCTGGCCTTTTCCGTGTTCGGCCAGAGCAGCATCAGACCGATGACGCCGGAGCCGACCATGACCACCGCGTTGATGGTGAAGCCGGTCAGGTAGCCGTCGACCATGTTGCCGGCGCGCTGGATCACGGTGCCCATCACGTTCGGCGCAATGATGCCCGACAGCGTGTACAGCGCGCCGTAGATCGCGATGACCGCGCCGCGCTGCGACGCCGGGGTGAACTCGCCGAGCATCGGCGGGCAGACGACGTAGATCGCCCCGCACAGGCCGGAGCCGACGACGAGCAGCGCGATCTGCAGGCCAGCACCCTGCACATGCGCCATCATCGCCAGGATCAGGCCGCCGATGATCAGCGGCACCGAGCCGAGCACGCCGCGCGAGATGCGCGTGGTGTAGCCGCGCGCCATCATCACCTGCGAGACCCACCCCGTGAGGATGACGACGGTCGCGCCGAACACCCAGGGCAGGATCGAGACGTAGCCGGCCTGGCTCTGCGAGAAGCCCAGGCCCTTGACGATGAAGGGCGTGAACCAGGTGAGGCCGAGCGACAGCGCCCAATAGGCGCCGAAGGTCGCGATCACGCAGCCGAGGAAGGTGCGCGAGGTCAGCAGCTGCACATAAGGGATTTTCGGCTCGGTGACGGCGAGAACCTGCGTATCCTCGAGCGGGCCTTCCTTGCCGAACGTCAGCCAGGCGCAGACCCAGAGCAGGCCGACGACGCCAAGCGCGCCGAAGGCGTAGTGCCAGGAGTGATTGACGATGACCCAGTTCAACGCCGGCACGGCGAGGATGACGCCGAAGGCCGAGCCTTGCGACAGGATCGCGGTCGGCAGCGTGCGCTTCTCGTCGGGGAACCATTTGTAGATGGCGTGGGCTGCGACCGAGAAGGCAGGTCCTTCGCCAGCGCCCAGCACGATGCGGC
This sequence comes from Bradyrhizobium sp. 215_C5_N1_1, assembly GCF_052075935.1. NCBI lineage: Bacteria > Pseudomonadati > Pseudomonadota > Alphaproteobacteria > Hyphomicrobiales > Nitrobacteraceae > Bradyrhizobium > Bradyrhizobium sp. 215_C5_N1_1. Next base: position 8,645,942 of record NZ_CP197228.1, read on the forward strand.
AGATCAGCAGCGTGGTGAACGAGACGGTGCCCACCATCGGGAACTGCGCCAGCGCCCAGATCACCGCCAGCGTCAGCAGCACCCAGCGCGTCGGCACCTTGTTGACGATGAAGCCGACCACGATGGCCGAGATCGAGAACAGGAAGAAGAACGAGGAGCCGAGCAGGCCGAATTGCTCGGCATCGAGCTTCAGGTCGGTCATGATCGGCACGCCGGCGAGACCGACGACGATCTTGTCCGCGAAGTTCACCACCATGAAGAGAAAGAGGAGAAAAGTGACGGTCCAGGCGCCCTTCGGCGTTGCCTTGACTTCCCCTGCCGTCCTGCCCGCAACGTCGGGCGTTCCCTGAGCGCTCATCAATCTCCCCGTATGTCTTTTTGTCGGCACGTTTTTGATTTGGCCGTTTTGGGAGCTAACAACGGCTTCAAGGCCAACGCAACCCCGGCATTTCCACGGCAAGTGTGCTACGCAGCATTGAGTTAATTCCGTCCGGCGCATTGACCTTGCTGAGCATCCGAAACCTCTCAAAGACCTTCTCCTCGGCCGGCGAGCCGGTCCACGTGCTGCGTGGTGTCGACCTCGACCTCAAGGCCGGCGAGCGCGTCGCGCTGACCGGCGAGTCCGGCAGCGGCAAGAGCACGCTGTTGCACCTGATTGCGGGTCTCGATGCCGCCGACAGCGGCACAATTCGCCTGGAGGACACCGAGGTGACCAAGCTCTCGGACGCCGGCCGGGCCGAGCTGCGGCGCGACCGGATCGGCCTGGTTTTTCAGCAGTTCAATCTGATCCCGAGCCTGTCGGTCGCCGACAATCTGGTCTTCCAGGCGCGGATCGCCGGCCGTCACGATGCGGCCTGGTCAAAAGAGCTGATCGAGCGGCTCGGGCTCAGCAGCCTGCTCAAGCGATATCCAGAGCAATTATCAGGCGGCCAGCAGCAGCGGGTCGCGATCGGCCGGGCGCTGGCGACCAAGCCCTCGCTGCTGTTGGCGGACGAACCGACCGGCAACCTGGATGAGGACACCGCCGACGACGTGCTGGCGCTGACGCGCGATCTCGTCACGCGCACCGGCTGCGGCTTCCTGATGGTGACGCACAGCCTGCATCTGGCCGGCACGCTCGACCGCCACGTCACCTTGCATGCGGGGCGGATCGCATGAGGCGCGCGCTGTGGGTCCTCGCGGTTCTCCTGAGCCATTGGCGACGGCACAAGATGCAGTTCGCGACGCTCCTGATCGGGCTGATCGCGGCGACCGCATTGTGGAGCGGCGTGCAGGCGATCAACCAGCAGGCCCGCAATGCCTATGACCGCGCGGCGGCGACGTTCGGCGGCGTGCGCACGGCGATGCTGGTGGCGCCTGATGCAGCGACCTTTTCGCAGGAGCTGTTCATAAAACTCCGCCGCGCGGGCTGGCCGGTCTCGCCGGTGCTGGAAGGCCGCGTCCAGGTCAACGGGCGTTCGGTGCGGCTGCTCGGCATCGAGCCGATCACGATGCCGGCCGACGTCGGCAACGCGCCACGCCTCGGCGCCCCGGATTTGAGCAGTTTCGTTGCGCCGCCCGGCCAGACATTGGTGGCGCGGGAGACGCTGAGCGATCTGCAGGAACCGGAAGGCGCGGCACCGCCGATCAGCAACGGCGCAAAACTGCCGCCGCTGCGCGTGCTGCCGCAACTCGTGGCCGGCGTACTGGTCGTCGACATCGGCGTCGCGCAGCGGCTGCTGAACAAGCCGGACCAGGTGTCGCGGCTTTTGATCGGCAAGCCCAAGGGCAAGCCGGCGCCACTGGCGAGCGTCGTTGGCGAGCAGTTGCAGCTGGTCGAGCCGAATGCGGAGACGGAGCTGGAGCGCCTCACCGACAGCTTCCATCTCAACCTCACCGCCTTCGGCCTGCTGTCGTTCTTCGTCGGTCTCTTCATCGTCAACTCCGCCGTCGGCCTCGCCTTCGAGCAGCGGTTGCCGATGCTGCGCACGTTGCGGGCCTGCGGTGCCTCGGCGCGGCTGGTCAACACGGTGCTGGTGGTCGAACTGGTGGCGCTGGCGCTGGTCGCAGGACTGATCGGGCTCGTCTGCGGCTATTTCATCGCGGCCGCGCTGTTGCCCGATGTCGCGGCGTCGCTGCGCGGGCTCTATGGCGCGCAGATCCCGGGACAGCTCACACTGCGCTCCGAATGGTGGCTCGCCGGTATCGGCATCAGCATCGCCGGCGCGATCGTGGCGGCGGCGACCAGCCTGATCAAGGCGATCAGGATGCCGGTGCTGGCGACCGCGCAGCCCTACGCCTGGCAGCAGCGGCAGCGCCGCTGGCTGGTCCTGCAGAGCATTGCGGCCTGCGCCGTGTTCGCGGTCGCGCTGCTGTTGCTTCACTACGGACAATCGCTGATTGCGGGATTCGGCGTGCTGGCCGCATTGATGTTCGGCGCGGCGCTGATCCTGCCGGCATTCCTAGAAATCATCCTGCTCGTGGGCCAGCGCTGGGCGAAGGGGCCGCTGGCGCTGTGGTTCTGGGCGGACAGCCGGCAACAGCTCTCCGGCTTGTCGCTGGCCCTGATGGCGCTGCTGCTCGCGCTGGCCGTCAATGTCGGGGTGTCCACCATGGTGGAGACCTTCAGCCGCACCTTCGTCGGCTGGCTCAACGGGCGGCTTGCCGCCGACGTCTACATCAGCGCCTCCGACAATGCGCAAGGCGTTGCGATCCGGAGCTGGCTGAAGGAGCGCAGCGACGTGCAGGCGATCCTGTCGGGCGGACGCGCCGATACGCAGGTTCAGGGGCAGCCGGTGGAGCTGCTCGGCCTGCCCGATCACGCGCTCTATCGCGAACGCTGGCCGCTGCTGGAGACCGCGCCGCGCGCCTGGACCCAGCTCGTGCCCGGCGATGCCGCTTTCATCAGCGAGCAGCTGAGCCGCCGCCTCAACGTCCGCGTCGGCGATGTCATCGAGGTGCCGGCGCCGGGCGGCACCTGGGAGCTCGACATCGCCGGCATCTATGCCGATTACGGCAACCCCAAGGGGCAGCTCGCCGTCAACGTCGCGGCGCTGATCCGGCACTTTCCGCAGACGCCGCAGACGCGCATCGGCCTGATCGTCGCGAAGGAAAATATCCCCGGCCTGATCGCGGCGTTGCAGAAGCAATTCGCGCTCGACGACCGCAGCGTCGCCGATCAGGCGACGGTGAAGGCGGAATCGATCCGGATCTTCAACCGCACCTTTGCGGTGACGTCAGCGCTCAATGCCTTCACGCTCGGCGTGGCCGGCATCGCGCTTTTGACCAGCCTGCTGACACTGGCGAATTCCCGCCTGCCGCAGCTCGCGCCGCTGTGGGCGATCGGCATCACGCGGCCGCGCCTTGCCGCGATCGAACTGACCAAGACATTGTCGGTTGCGCTGTTCACGGCGCTGCTGGCCGTGCCGCTCGGATTGCTGGTGGCGTGGTGCCTGATCGCAATCGTCAATGTGAAGGCGTTCGGCTGGCGGCTGCCGTTCCACGTGTTTCCGCTGCAGCTGGTGGAGCTGGTCGCGGTCGCGCTGATCGCTTCGCTGCTTGCCGCGCTGCTGCCGATGATACGACTGGCGCGGATGCAGCCGGCGAGCCTCGTCAAGGTGTTTGCCAATGAGCGCTGATAAAATCACGCGGCGCGCCTTTGCCGGCGGCATCGCCGCACTCGCGGCTGCCCGCCGCGCTGGCGCGCAAGGTTATGCCGGGCTCGGCGAGACCGCCGACGGCTTTGCGAAGGTGACGCCGGGAAAGACGTTCAGCTTCCCGGCCGATCACGGCCCGCATCCGGAGTTTCGTATCGAATGGTGGTATCTCACCGCGAACCTTGTCGATGGCAGCGGCGCGGCGTGCGGCCTGCAATTTACGCTGTTCCGCCAGGCGGCGCAGTCGGGCCCGCAAGGAGAGGGCTGGGCCAATCAGCAGATCTGGATGGCGCATGCGGCGGTGACGCGCGCTGATACTCACCGCTTCAGCGAGGTGTTTGCACGCGGCGGCATTGGACAGGCCGGCGTCACCGCAAAGCCATTTGCGGCGTGGATCGACGATTGGGAGATGAAGGGTTTTGAGCGCACCGACGATCGCACATTGGCGCCGCTGACGCTGAAGGCTTCGGGCACCGATTTCAGTTATTCGCTCACACTGGAGGCCGATCGTCCCGTGGTGCTGCAGGGCGATCACGGTTTCAGCCGCAAGTCCGAGCGCGGGCAGGCGTCCTACTATTACAGCCAGCCGTTCTACCGCGCCCGCGGCAGCCTCACGATCGACGACAAATCCGTCGATGTCTCGGGCCAGGCCTGGATGGACCGCGAGTGGAGCAGCCAGCCGCTCGATGCCGACCAGACCGGCTGGGACTGGCTGTCGCTACATCTCGCATCCGGCGACAAGCTGATGCTGTACCGGCTGCGGCAGAAGGACGGCCAGGAGTATCCGTTCGGCAACTGGATCAGCGCCGCGGGCGACACGCAGATGATCGCGGGTGGCGATATCCAGATGAGTCCGAAAGCGACCGCCGAGATCGCGGGGCGCAAGCTGCCGGTGGAATGGCAGATCGCGATCCCCTCACGATCATTTTCGATTGCCTGCAAGCCGCTTAACCCAAAAGCCTGGATGGGAACCGGCTTCTCCTATTGGGAAGGGCCGATCAGCTTTGCCGGCACGCATGACGGCGTTGGCTACCTCGAGCTGACCGGCTATTGAAGCGCGACCTCCTCAAAAGGATCTGCGATGTATCATCTCACCGCCCTCGTCACGCTGCTGGCGATCGCATTCTACATGTTCACCTGCATCAACGTCTCGCGCTCGCGCACCAAGACCGGTGTCAAGGTGCCGGCAATGTCAGGCCACCCGGATTTCGAGCGCGCCTTCCGCATCCAGGCGAACACGCTGGAATGGATGCCGGTCTTCCTGCCGGCGCTCTGGCTGTTCGCGATCTATATCGGCGACGCCATTGCAGCGGGAATCGGCGCGGTCTGGATCATCGGCCGCATCGTCTACTTCATCGGCTATTCGCAGGCGGCGGCAAAGCGCGGCCCGGGCTTTGCGATCCAGGGCATCGCAGCGATTGCGCTGTGGGCGGGGGCATTGGGGGCGGTGGTGTTGCGGATGGTGTGAGGCGGGGCATCACGCGCGCTCGCCTTCCGGGCGCGGTGCAGCGTGTAACGCTGCACCGGAACCCAATCTGGTCTCGCCCTATGGAGAAATGTGGGTCCCGGCTCTGCGCAGCAGCGTTTCACGCTGCAGCGCGTCCGGGACACGAGAGCCTTACTTCGTCAGCGGGCAGCCGCTGTCCTTGGCGGCGAAGAACGCCTTGTCGCCTGGGACGGTTGCGAGCAGCTTGTAATAGTCCCACGGCTTCTTCGACTCCGACGGCTTCTTGACCTCGAACAGATACATGTCGTGGACCATGCGGCCGTTCTCGAGCACCTTGCCGCCCTGCGCAAAGTCGTCGTCGACCGGCAGCTCCTTCAGCTTCTTGGCGACCGCGTCGGGGTCCTTGGTGCCGGCGGCCTTGACCGCCTTGAGATAGCTCAGCGTCGCCGAATAGGTGCCGGCCTGGATCATGTTCGGCATCCGGCTGGTGCGCTTGAAGAAGCGTTCGCCGAAATGGCGGGTGCGGTCGTTGAGGTCCCAGTAATAGCCCTCGGTCAGCACCAGGCCTTGCGCGGCCTGCAGACCGAGACCATTCACCTCGGCGAGCGTCATCAGGAGGCCGGCGAGCTTCTGGCCGCCGGAGACGATGCCGAACTCGGCCGCCTGCTTGATCGAGTTGGTGGTGTCGAGGCCGGCATTGGCGAGGCCGACGATCTTCGCCTTCGAGCTCTGCGCCTGGAGCAGGAAGGAGGAGAAGTCCGACGAGTTGAGCGGCACGCGGACCGAGCCGGCCACCTTGCCGCCATTGGCGGTGACGATCTCGCTGGTGTCCTTCTCCAGCGCATAGCCGAAGGCATAGTCGGCAGTGAGGAAGAACCAGGTGTCGCCGCCCGCTTTGGTCAGCGCGCCGCCGGTGCCGACGCCGAGCGCACGGGTGTCATAGGCCCAGTGGAAGCCGTAGGGCTGGCAGGCATCGCCGGTGAGGCGCGAGGTCGCGGCGCCGACGACGATGTCGATCTTCTTCTTTTCCTTGGAGAGCTCGTGGATCGCGAGCGCGACCGAGGAGGTCGTCAGCTCCGTGATCATGTCCACGTTCTCGACATCGTACCAGCGCCGCGCGATCGACGTGGCGAGATCCGGCTTGTTCTGGTGATCGGCGGTGACCATCTCGATCTTCTGACCAAGCACTTCACCGCCGAAATCCTCGATCGCCATCTTGGCGGCTTCGACCGAGTATTTGCCGCCGTAGTCGGCATAGACGCCGGACTGATCGTTGAGAATGCCGATCTTGACGCCTTGCGCGAAGGCCGGCGCAGCCAGCAACAGAGCAGACGTTGCGACAGCGGCCAAAAGTGCTGATTTCATATGTTGGCTCCCAGCAGTTTTCTGTTTTGAAATCGCGCGGATACTAGTGAAGAACCCCGCGCCTGCCCATCCATTTCATGTTGATCGTTAGTATGGGCGCCAGCTACAAAATTGGTGTCGCCCCGGACAAGCGCAGCGCAGATCCGGGGCCCATAACCACAGGGAGGAGTTTGGCGCGAGCTAGTGGTTGCCAGCCTTCGCCAAACTCCTCCCTGTGGTTATGGGTCCCCGCCTTCGCGGGGACGACATCGAGGATTTGGATAAGCCGGCGGCCACCACCAATATTACGAAGCCACCACCTCCGGCTTCTTCCCCTCGTTCCGCCCTTCCGCCAGGTTCCGCACCACCACATAGAAGATCGGGGTGAACAGCAGGCCGAACAGGGTGACGCCGATCATGCCGAAGAACACGGCAACGCCGACCGCCTGCCGCATCTCCGAGCCGGAGCCGGACGATATCACCAGCGGCAGCACGCCGAGGATGAAGGCGAAGGAGGTCATCAGGATCGGCCGCAGGCGCAGGCGGCAGGCGTCGATCACGGCCTCCAGCCGTGGCTTGCCTTCTTTCTCGATGTCGCGTGCGAACTCGACGATCAGGATCGCGTTCTTTGCAGCTAACCCCACCAGAACGACGAATCCGATCTGGGTGAGGATGTTGACGTCCTGCCCCATGATGCGCACGCCGATCGTGGCGGCCAACAGGCACATCGGCACGATCAGGATCACCGCGAATGGAAGCGTCCAGCTGCCATATTGCGCGGCGAGCACGAGATAGACGAACAGCACGCAGATCGGGAACACGAGCAGGCCCGCATTGCCGCCGGTGACCTGCTGATAGGACAGATCGGTCCATTCGAAGGTGAAGCCGCTGGGCAAGATGTCGTCCGCGAGCTTCTTGATGGTGTTGAGCGCGGTGGTCGAGCTGGTGCCCGGCGCCGGCTCGCCTTGGAGCTCGGACGCAGCATAGAGATTGTAGCGTGCGACGCGGTCGGGGCCGGAGACGTCCTTGAACTCGACCACGCTGCCGAGCATCACCATGTCGCCGGAGGCGTTGCGCGTGCGCAGGCGCGAGAGGTCGCTGGGCTCTTTTCGGAACGGGAAGTCGGCCTGCGCGGTGACGTGATAGGTGCGGCCGAACAGGTTGAAGTCGTTGACGTAGGTCGATCCGAAGTAGGTCTGGATCGTGTCGTTGATGCTGGCGATGGGCACGCCGAGCTTCTGCGCCTTGGTGCGGTCGATGTCGACGAAGAGCTGCGGCGTGTTGGCCGAGAACGGGGAGAAAACCGTGGGGCCGAGCAGCAACGGCGATTTGCGCGCCGCGGCGACAAGCTCGTCGGTGGCCGCGGCGAGCAGCTCAGGTCCTCGGCCCTGGCGGTCCTGGACGCGGATGGTGAAGCCGCCGCCGGTGCCGATGCCGGGCACGGCCGGCGGCGGAATCACGATGATGAAGGCGCCCTGGATTGCGGCCAGGCGCTTGCGCAGTTCGACCGTGATGGCGTTCGCAGACAATCCCTTCTTCATCCGCGCCTCGGGCTCGTCGAACACCGGGAACAGCGCCGCAGCATTGCCCGCCTGCGTGCGGGTGGCGCCCGAGAAGCCGGCGAAGGCGGCGACGCGGACGATGCCGGGCGTGTCCAGCGAGATCCGCTCGATCTCGCGCACGACTTCGGTGGTGCGCGCCAGCGACGCCGCGCCCGGCAATTGCACGGAGATGATGACGTAGCCGCGATCCTGCGCGGGAATGAAGCCCTGCGGCGTGGTCGCGATCAGCCAGCCGGCGCTGCCGATCAGCACGACATAGATCAGGATCATCACCACCGAATGGCGGATCACGAAATTGGCAAGGCCGGCATAACCATGCGAGAGCCGATCGAACACGCGGTTGAAGACGCCGGTGAACGCATTCCAGCCACGCGCGAGGAGATTCCAGGCGGCAGGCGGTCGCTTCTCTGCGTGCGGCGTGAGGATCATCGAAGCCAGCGCCGGCGACAGCGTCAGCGAGCAGAAGCAGGAGATCGCGGTCGCCACCGCAATGGTGACGGCGAATTGCTGGAAGAACTGCCCGGAGATGCCGCCAATGAATGCGGTCGGCACGAACACGGCGCAGAGCACCAGCGCGATCGAGACCAGCGCGCCGCCGACCTCCTCCATGGTCTTCAGCGCCGCATCGCGCCGACTTAAGCCGTGCTCGAGATGGCGCTCCACATTCTCCACCACCACGATGGCGTCGTCGACCACGATGCCAACCGCAAGCACGAGGCCGAACAAGGTGAGGTTGTTGATGGAGAAGCCGAGCGCCGCCATCACCGCGAAGGTGCCGACCAGCGAGACAGGGATCGCGATGATCGGAATGATCGCGGGCCGCCATCCTTGCAGGAACACCAGCACCACGATGACCACGAGCAGCATGGCCTCGTAGATGGTCTTGATCAGCTCGTGGACCGATTGCGCGATGAACTCGGTCGGGTTGTAGCCGATATTGTAGTCGAGGCCCTTCGGGAAGCTTTGCTTGAGCGTCGTCATCGTGTCGGAGATGTTTTTCGCCGTCGCGAGCGCGTTCGATCCCGGCCGCTGCGTCACCAGCATGGCGACCGCCGATTTGCGCAGCAGGAAGCTGTTGGTGGAGTAGGCGAGAGCACCGAGCTCGATGCGGGCGACGTCGCGCAGCCGCACCGTGCGGCCGTCGGAGCCGGCCTTGATCAGGATGTCCTCGAACTGCTTCTGGTCCTTGAGGCGCCCGGTGAAAACGAGGTTTGGCTGGAAGGCCCGGTCGGCGATCGGCGGTTCGGCGATCTGGCCGCCCGCGATCTGGACGTTCTGGGCACGGATCGCGGCCAGCACCTCGGTCGAGGTCAGGCCGAGATTGGCGATACGATCAGGGTCGAGCCAGAGCCGCATCGAATAGTCGCGTGCGCCGAAGATCTGGATATCGCCGACGCCGTCGATCCGCAGCAACTGGTCACGGACCTGGAGCAGCGCGTAATTGGAGATGTAGAGCTGGTCGAACGTATCGTCCGGCGACAGCATGAACACGACCATCAGGATGTCGGGCGAGTTCTTGCGCGTGACGACGCCGTTGCGCTGCACTTCGTCCGGCAGCTGCGGCTGTGCGATCGCGACGCGGTTCTGCACCAGCACCTGCGCCTTGTCGAGATCGGTGCCGAGCTTGAAGGTGACGGTGATCGTCAATTGCCCGTTCGAGGTCGCCTGGCTGTAGAGATACAGCATGTCCTCGACGCCGTTGATCTGCTGCTCGATCGGAGCTGCGACCGTGTCGGACACGGTCTGCGCCGAGGCGCCCGGATATTGCGTGGTGACGACGACCGTCGGCGGCACCACTTGCGGATATTCGGAGACCGGCAGCGTCGTATAGGCGAGCGCGCCGACGATCAGCAGCACGATCGACAGCACCATCGCCAGGATGGGCTGGTTGATGGAGAGACGGCCAAGGTTCATGACTTGTCACCGGACTTGGCCGGCGCTGGCGCGGGAGACGGAGCGACCTTGGCGCCGACGCGGGCGCGCTGGATGCCGTTGACGATGACGCGGTCCTCCGCCTTCAGCCCCTCGCGGATCACGCGCAGGCCCTCATCGAGCGGACCGAGCACCACGGGGCGCGCCTCGACGGTGTCGTCCGGCTTCACGACGAACACGATCTTGCGGGACTGGTCGGTCGCGACCGCGACGTCGGGAATCAGCAGCGCGTCATAGGGCGCGCTGCCGATCAGCCGGACGCGGCCGAACTGGCCCGGCAGGATCGAGAGATCGGTGTTCTTGATCACGGCGCGGCTGCGCAGCGTGCCAGTGGAAACATCGAGGCGGTTGTCGAGGAAGTTGATGGTGCCCTCATGCGACGGCTTGGTCTCGCCGGCGAGCGTCACCTGCACCGGGTTCGCGGTGTCGCGCGAGCTCGGGCGGCGGCCTTCGAACCACAGCTTGCTGTATTTGATGAAGGTTGCTTCATCCATGTCGAAATAGACGTAGATCGGGTCGAGCGCGACGATCGAGGTGAGCAGCGTCGAGGTGCCGGTGTCGCTGCCTTGCACGAGATTGCCGGGGCTGACGAGATGGCGGCTGACGCGGCCGGTGAGCGGCGCGGTCACATGGGTGAACTCGATATTGAGCCGGGCGGCCTTCAGCGCACCTGCGGCCTGCGTCTCCGCGGCATGCGCCGCCTGCAGGGCCTGGCGGCGCTGGTCGACGGCCTGCTCGGAGACCGCGCTGGTCTGGACCAGGTTCAGACCACGGTCGAGCTCGCGCTTGGCAAGCTCCACCTTGGCACGCGCGTCGGACAACTGGCCGTCCGCCTGCTCGGCCACCGCCTCGAACGGGCGCGGGTCGATGACGTAGAGCAGGTCGCCCTGATGCACGATCGCGCCGTCCTGGAACTCGACGGAGTTGACGAAGCCGCCGACACGGGGGCGCACCTGCACCTCCTCGACCGCCTCGAAGCGGCCGGTGAACTCGTCCCAATCGGTGACGGTGCGCTTGACGGGCTGGGCGACGGTCACCGGCGGCGGCGGTGGGGCGGCGGCCTGCGAGGCCGGTTGTCCGCAACCAGTGAGAGCGAACGTCGCGGCGAGGAGCCCGGCAATTGCGCAAAGTCGAGGTAGGACGAAATCGTGCGTTTTGACAAAATGCTCGTTTCGGTCCGGTCCGCTCATCCCAAGTCCCTCGCACATTTGCCGCAGCAAAAGCAGCGTACTCGCCTACCCGCGGGCGACACAAGATGGGTTTCAATGATGAAATCTTCAAGACGAAAGCGCGCGCAACGCTTGGGAGGATGCCCTAGCCGGATGACGGGTTGACAGCGAGAGAGATGATGACAAGCGGCAGCTGATGCGCGTCGGCGGAAGGTCAGCAATCAAGACGCGGCGCTCGCCACCCTCCCCTGGAGGCGGAGGGTAAGAAAGTCGCCAGCGTCTTCGCACATGACGGACACCGTCCGCTCGGCTAGATTACTCCCAGAAAAACAAAGCCGAATTGTCCTGGGAGGACAGGCGTGCACCAGGGACGTGTCGTTTACGGCGCGATCGAGGAGGTCGTGTTCGGCCATCCCGCGGCCGAGGCCGTCGTTGCGCAGATGGACCGGCTGGGGACGCGCCGCGCCTTCCTGATGGTCTCCGGCACGCTGAACCGTCAGACCGACGAAATCGCGAAGATCAAACAGGCGCTCGGCGCGCGCTGCGCCGGCCTGTTCGACGCCATGCCGGCGCATACGCCGCGCGAGGCGGTGATCGCGGCGACCAATGCGGCGCGCGCAGTGAACGCCGACCTGATCGTCACCGTGGGCGGCGGCTCGATCACCGACGGCGCCAAGGCGGTGCAGCTCTGCCTTGCCAACGGCATCGACGACGTCGAGGGCATCGAGCGCATCCGCGTCCACAAGGGCGTCGCGCCCGAGATGACCGCCCCTAACGTGCGGCAGATCAGCGTGCCGACCACGATCGCCGGCGGCGAGTTCAGCGCGATCGCGGGCGTCACCGACCGCGCCACGCATGTGAAGCAGATGCTGCGGCATCCGCTCACGGTGCCGCGTGCGACCATTCTCGATCCCGCCATCACCGTGCGCACGCCGGAATGGCTGTTTCTCTCCACCGGCATCCGCGCCGTCGACCATTGCGTCGAGGCGATCTGCTCGCGCGAGACGCATCCTTATGCCGACGCGCAGTCGGTGAAGGGGCTGGCCATGCTCGCCGACGCGCTGCCGCGGGTGAAGGCCGACCCTGCCGACCTCGACGCCCGCATGGATGCGCAGATCGGCACCTGGCTGTCGATGGGCGCGCTCGCCGCCGGCGTGCCGATGGGTGCGAGCCACGGCATCGGCTATGTGCTGGGTGCGGCCTTCGACGTGCCGCACGGCTACACCTCCTGCATCATGCTGCCCGCGGTGATGCGCTGGAATGCGCGCGACAACGCCGAGCGCCAGATGATCGTCGCCGCCGCGATGGGTTTTCCCGGCCACAACGCCGGCGACGTGCTCGATGCCTTCATCCGCTCACTCGGCATGCCGCGCAGCCTCGCCGACGTCCGCGTCTCGCCTGAGCATTTCGACGCCATCGCCGAACAGGCGATGCGCACGAACTGGATCCCGCGCAACCCGCGCAAGATCGACGGCCCCGCCGACATTCGCGAAATCCTGCTTCTCGCCGCATAATTTCAAGCCGGAGGACTGATGTATCCAGGTCAGCATGCTCGTCTACGCCCGCTCCAGCCCGCATTCATCATGGCTGCAACCGGCGAGGCCGTCACCTATCGCGAGCTCGATGCGCGCAGCAACCGCCTGGCGCATCTGTTCCGCGAGCACGGCTTGAAGCGGCTCGACCATTATTCGATCTTCATGGAGAACAATTCGCGCTATCTCGAAGCATGCGGCGCGGGCGAGCGCTCCGGGCTGTACTACACCTGCATCAACTCGTTCCTGACGCCGGGCGAGCTCGCCTATCTCCTCGTCAACAGCCAGTCGAAAATCCTGATCACGTCCGTTGCGAAACTCGACATCGCCCGCGAGGCGATCAAGGCCTGTCCGGACATCAAGCTCTGCATCGTCGCCGACGGCCCCGGCGAGAGCGACCGCATCGTCGGCCTCGCCGAGGTGACCGCCGACCTGCCCGAGGCTCCGATCGCCGATGAATGGCTCGGCACCGCCATGCTCTATTCATCCGGCACGACCGGACGGCCGAAAGGCATCCTGCGCCCGCTGCCGGAGGAGCCGCCGAAGCACAATCTGCCGCTGTTCGATTTCCTGACAAAGCTTTGGCGCTACCGCGAGGGCATGGTCTATCTCTCGCCTGCCCCCCTCTATCACTCCGCGCCGCAAGCCGCGGTGAACCTCACGATCCGCATGGGCGGCACCGTGATCATCAAGGAGACGTTCGATCCCGAACGTTATCTCCAGCTCGTCCAGCAATGGGGCATCACCCACACCCAGCTGGTGCCGACGATGTTCTCGCGCATGCTGAAGCTGCCGGAGGAGGTGCGCGACCGCTACGACCTGTCGTCGCTGGAGATTGCGATCCACGCCGCAGCGCCCTGCCCGGCATTGGTCAAGGACGACATCATCAAATGGTGGGGGCCGATCATCCACGAATATTACGGCGCGACCGAAGGCCTCGGCTTCACCGCCTGCAACAGCGAGGAATGGCTTAGCCACCGCGGCACCGTCGGCAAGGTGCTGCTCGGCGACCTCCACATTCTCGACGAGAACATGAGGGCGTGCCCGACCGGCACGCCGGGCCAGGTCTGGTTCAAGACGGCATCGTCGTTCGAATATTTCAACGACCCCGAGAAGACCAGGGAGGCGCGCTCGGCCGACGGCAGCATGAGCACGGTCGGCGACGTCGGCTATGTCGACGAGGATCGTTTCCTCTATTTGACCGACCGCGCGACCTTCATGATCATCTCCGGCGGGGTGAACATCTATCCGCAGGAATGCGAGAACCTGCTCATCACCCATCCGAAGGTCGCCGATGCCGCGGTGTTCGGCGTGCCCAATCCCGATCTCGGCGAAGAGGTGAAGGCGGTGGTGCAGCCGATGCCCGGCATCGTGCCGGGCGAGGCGCTCGCCGAAGAACTGATCGCCTTCTGCGGCCAATCGCTGTCGCGGCAGAAGGTGCCGCGCTCGGTCGATTTCGAGAAGGAACTGCCGCGGCTGCCGACGGGCAAACTGTACAAGCGGCTGCTGCGGGACCGCTATTGGGGGAACAAGACGTCACGGATCGTGTGAGCCCCACTGTCGTCCCGGGGCGCGACGAAGTCGCGAACCCGGGACCCATAACCACCGGCGGGAGTCAACTCCGAGTCTTCATCAAACGACTTCCTGTGGTTATGGATCCCGGATCTGCGCTTCGCTTATCCGGGACGACGCCGCAGTTTGTTGAGACAGCTGCGCGCACAGGAACCATCCCTTCGCACCTGCACTCTCACATGAAGAGAGTGTGAACGCCTGCGGCCTTCCGTCATCCGAATTGTCGAGGCGGCGAGCGGCCTTGCCGGTTGCCTCGCTGCACGCGCGTCGCTATCGTCTGACAAACAGGCCGCAAAGGCCCAAAAGACTAATGTCCAGGGAGGATGAGCATGCGGAGCGTGTGGGCGCTCGCCGCAGTGGCGGCGCTATCTGTGCTGACGACCTCGACCACCGCGCTCGCCGGCGGGCCCAAACAGGGCGGAGTCCTGCGGATGTACCACCGCGACAGCCCCGGCAATGCCTCGATCCATGAAGGCGCGACCTATTCGCTCAATGTTCCCTTCATGCCTGTGTTCAACAACCTCGTCATCTACAAGCAGGACGAGGCGCAGAACAGGATGGACAACATCATTCCGGAACTCGCCGAGAGCTGGGCCTGGGTCAACGACAACAAGACGCTGACCTTCAAGCTGCGCCCGGGCGTGAAATGGCACGACGGCAAGCCGTTCACCTCCGCGGACGTCAAATGCACCTTCGACATGCTGATGGGCAAGTCGCAGCAGAAGTTCCGGCAGAATCCGCGCAAGACCTGGTACGAGCAGGTCAACGACGTCTCCACCAACGGCGACCTCGAGGTTTCCTTCAACTTGAAGCGGCCGCAGCCGTCGCTGCTGGCCCTGCTCGCCTCGGGCTACACGCCGGTCTATCCCTGTCACGTCTCGCCCGGCGACATGCGCACGCACCCGATCGGCACCGGCCCGTTCAAATTCGTCGAGTTCAAGGCCAATGAATCGATCAAGCTGACCCGCAATCCCGACTATTGGCGCGAGGGGCGGCCCTATCTCGACGGCATCGAGTTCACCATCATCCCGAACCGTTCGACCGCGATCCTCGCCTTCGTCGCCGGCAAGTTCGACATGGCGTTCCCGACCGAAGTGAGCATTCCGCTGCTGAAGGACGTCAAATCGCAGGCGCCGAAAGCGGTCTGCGTGGTCGAGCCCAACAATGTCGCCACCAACATCATCGTCAATTCCTCCGCGCCGCCGTTCGACAATATCGACATCCGCCGCGCCATGGCGCTGTCGCTCGACCGCAAGGCCTTCATCTCGATCATGTTCGAGGGCCAGGGCGATGTCGGCGGCACCATGCTGCCGCCGCCGAACGGACTGTGGGGCATGCCGAAGGAGATGCTCGAGAGCATTCCCGGCTACGGCCCCGATGTGAACGCCAACCGCGAGGAAGCCAGGAAGCTGATGCAGAAGGCCGGCTACGGGCCGGACAAGCATCTCGCCGTCAAGGTCTCGACCCGCAACATCCCGGTCTATCGCGATCCCGCGGTGATCCTGATCGACCAGCTCAAGAGCATCTATATCGACGGCGAGCTCGACGTGGTCGAGACCGCGAACTGGTTCCCGAAGATCGCACGCAAGGACTACATGCTCGGGCTCAATTTGACCGGCAACGCCGTCGACGATCCCGACCAGTCGTTCTACGAGAACTATTCCTGCGGCTCCGAGCGCAACTACACCAATTACTGCAACAAGGAGATCGAGAAGCTGTTCGACGTGCAGTCGCAGGAGACCGACGTCAACAAGCGCAAGAAGCTGGTGTGGGACATCGACAAGAAGCTGCAGGAGGACGTCGCCCGCCCGATCATCTTCCACGCGCGCACCGGCTCCTGCTGGCAGCCCTATGTCAAGGGCGTAACGGTGATGTCGAACAGCTCCTATAATGGGTATCGCTACGAGGACGTCTGGATGGACAAGTAGCGCAGGCGGCTGGCGGTTTCGACAGGAGGCGATGCATGTTTGCCTATCTGGTGCGGCGCCTGTTCCTGATGCTCGTGACCCTGTTCGGGATCTCGGTCGTCATCTTCTTCCTGCTGCGCGTCGTGCCCGGCAACATCGTCGACATCCTGTTTGCCGCGGCCGGCTACGTCGATCCCGCCGACAGGGCCAATCTGGAGAAGGAGCTCGGCATCGACCAGCCGCTGGTCGTGCAGTACTGGCACTGGATCAGCGGCTTTCTGCGCGGCGATTTCGGCTACTCCTATGTCTCGGAGAAGCCTGCGCTTCAGGAGATCCTGCCGCGGATCCCGATCACCGCGCGGCTCGCCGGGCTGGCGCTGTTGTTCTCGGCCTCGATCGGCATTCCGCTCGGTGTCATCAGCGCGGTGAAGCAGGGGACGCGGCTCGATTACGCGTTGCGCGTCGTCAGCCTCAGCGGCTTGTCGCTGCCCTCGTTCTGGCTCGGCCTGCTGATCCTCACGGCGTCGGTGGCGATGTTCAACCAGATGCCGATCTTCAATCCCAATCCGCAGACCTGGCTCGAGGCGTTCGCGACCTACGCCGTGCCGGCGGCCGCCGTCGGCTTCCGCAGCGCCGCGCTGACCATGCGCATCACGCGATCCTCGATGCTGGAGGTGCTGCGGCAGGACTATATCCGCACCGCGCGCGCCAAGGGCGCCTCCGACGCCGCCGTCAACTATAAGCATGCGCTGAAGAACGCGATCCTGCCCGTCATCACCGTGATCGGCATCGAGGCAGCGTTCCTGATCGGCGGCCTGATCGTGACCGAGACCGTGTTCAACATCCCCGGCGTCGCGCGCTTCCTGGTCGAAGCGATCCGCTGGCGCGACTACCCGATCGTGCAGAACCTCGTGATGCTGATTGCGGTCGTGGTGGTCAGCGCGAACTTCATCGTCGACATGCTCTACGCGGTGTTCGATCCGCGTATCCGGTATACGGATTAGGAGATCAGCTTGGCCGCGATTGACTATGATCTCGAACTGAGGCGGGCCGGCGCGTATGCGACCGGTGGCTGGCGGCGCGTGCTGTATTTGGCGCAGCGGCATGTGCTGGGCGCGGCCGGGCTGATCATCATGACGCTGTTCGTGCTCACGGCGATCTTTGCCGATTTCATCGCGCGCTACGATCCCCTGACCATCGACGCCGCCCGTGCGCTGGCGCGCCCGAGCCTGGCGCACTGGATGGGCACGGATTCCTTCGGCCGTGACGTGTTCAGCCGCATCATCCACGGTGCACGAATCTCACTCGCCGTCGGTATCGGCTCGACGGCACTTGGCGGCACGATCGGCGTCATCGTCGGGCTGACCTCCGGCTATCTCTCCGGCTGGGTCGATCTGGTGTTCCAGCGTGTCTCCGACATTCTTCAAGCGCTTCCGCTGCTGGTCCTGGCGTTGATCATGACCGCCGCACTCGGTCCGTCCCTGCCGAACGTCATCATCGCCATCGCCATTCCGCTGATCCCGACCGTGTCGCGCGTCATTCGCGCCAACACGCTGGCGCTGCGCGAGCTGCCCTTTATCGAAGCCGCCAAGTCGATCGGCATGAGCGAGGTGCGGATCGCGCTGCGCCACGTGCTGCCGAACACGCTGGCGCCGCTGATCGTGCTCGCGACCGCGCAGCTCGGCTCGACCATCCTCACCGAAGCCTCGCTCTCCTTCCTCGGCCTCGGCATTCCCGAGCCCTATCCGTCATGGGGTCGGATGCTCTCGGAATCCGCCGCCGAATATGTCCGCACCGCACCGTGGCTGGTGATCTTCCCCGGCATCGCGATCAGCCTCGCCGTGTTCGGCGCCAATCTGTTCGGCGACGCCCTGCGCGACATCCTCGATCCCCGGCAGCGCGGCTGATGGCAGAAAAATCCGATCTCGTGCTCGATGTGAAGAACCTGAAGACGGTGTTCTTCACCAATTCCGGCCTGTTCAAAGCCGTCGACGACGTCTCGTTCACCGTGAAACGTGGCGAGACGCTCGCGATCGTCGGCGAATCCGGCTGCGGCAAGAGCGTCACCGCGCTGTCGCTGATGCGGCTGGTGCCCGATCCGCCCGGCCGCATCGTCGGCGGGTCGGTCTCGCTCGAAGGCACCGAGCTGCTGGCGCTGGATGAATCCGAGATGCGCGCCGTCAGGGGCAATCGCATCTCCATGATCTTCCAGGAGCCGATGACCTCGCTCAATCCGGTGATGCGGATCGGTGACCAGATCGTCGAGGCGGTGCGGCTGCACCGGGCGATGCCGGCCAGAGAAGCGCGCGACATCGCGGTCGAGATGCTGCGGCTGGTCCGCATTCCCGAACCGGCGCGGCGCGCGCGGGAGTATCCGCATCAGCTTTCCGGCGGCATGCGCCAGCGCGCGATGATCGCGATGGCGCTGGCCTGCCGTCCGGCGCTGCTGATCGCGGACGAGCCGACCACCGCGCTCGACGTCACCATCCAGGCACAGATCCTGGCGCTGATCCTCGACCTTCAGAAGGAGCTCGGCACCGGCCTCGTGCTGATCACGCATGATCTCGGCGTCGTCGCGCAGACCGCGCAGCGGGTGATCGTGATGTATGCGGGGAAGAAGGTGGAGGAGGCAACGGTGGAAGCGCTGTTCGCCGATCCCAAGCACCCCTACACCCGCGGGCTGATGGCCTCGATCCCGGCCGTGCCGGCGTCAGGTGTTCCGGTGCAGGCGCGGCTCAACGAAATTCCCGGCACCGTGCCGTCGCTGGTGCGGCTGCCGAAAGGCTGTGCCTTCGCGCCGCGCTGCAAGCTCGCGATCAAGCGTTGCGAGGCCGAATATCCGCCGCTGGAGGACTGGGGCGGCGGCCATCTCGCGGCGTGCTGGCGCGCGGCCGAAGTGGCGGAGGTGGCATGACCGAAGCGCTGCTCGAAGTCACCGATCTCAAGAAGCACTACGCGGTGCGCGCCGGCGTGTTGCGGCGGCAGGTCGGCACCGTGCATGCGGTCGACGGCGTCTCGTTCTCGGTTCATACCGGCGAGACGCTCGGCCTGGTCGGTGAATCCGGCTGCGGCAAGTCGACGGTGGCGCGCAGCGTGCTGCGGCTGGTCGAGCCGACCTCGGGTCAGATCCGCCTTGATGGAGAGGACATCACCCGTCTCTCCAAGACCGCGCTGCGGCCGCATCGCCGCTCAATGCAGATCGTGTTTCAAGATCCCTTTGCTTCGCTCAATCCGCGCATGACCGCCGGCGACATCGTCGGCGAGCCGCTCGCCGTGCATGGGCTCGCAAGCGGCAAGGAGCTGGAAGCGCGTACCGCAAGACTGTTCGAGCAGGTGGGCCTGCGGCCTGATCAGATGCGCAACTTCCCGCATCAATTCTCCGGCGGCCAGCGCCAGCGCATCTGTATCGCACGCGCGCTGGCACTGGGGCCGCGCCTGATCGTCTGCGACGAACCGGTCTCCGCGCTCGACGTCTCGATCCAGGCGCAGGTGATCAATCTCCTGATCGACCTGCAGAAGCAGCACGGCTTCTCCTATCTCTTCATCGCGCATGACCTCGCCGTGGTCGCCCATATCAGCCATCGCGTCGCCGTGATGTATCTCGGCCGCATCGTCGAGATCGCCGACAAGGACGAGCTGTTCCGCAATCCCCGCCATCCCTATACGCAAGCCCTGCTCGCGTCAGTGCCGGTTGCGAACCCGTTTGCCAAGAAGCTCGCGCCGCTGGTCGACGGCGACGTGCCGAGCCCGGTCAATCCGCCGCCGGGCTGCGCGTTTCACACCCGCTGCCGGTTTGCGATCGGGCGGTGCAGGACGGAGCGGCCGGCGCTGGTGGACGCGGGCGGCGGACATCAGGTGGCGTGTCTGCTCAACGAGGGGACCGGACGGAGCCAGTAGGCCGCAAAGCCCGGATCACCGGCCAGGCCGCCAGCGCGGCGGCCAGATGCTTGAGCGTGTGGCCCGAGACAATGTGGCCTGTCGCTTCAAATATGGTCACGTCACCCAGCTCGAAAAGCTTGGCCAGCGCGTAAAAGAAGATCACGCCGCCCAGAGACACGCCAAGCGCACCGGGCCGGGGCCGTGTCAACGCCAGTCCCACGGCCAACGCCATGCCGCCGAACTGCACGACCACCCATGGCGTGAGATTCTCGCGTGCCACCCAGGCCGCGAGCAGGCCCGCAACCGTCACCAGCACCACCACCGCCTGACCGGCACGCACGCTGATGCGCTCGCTGGCCGCGATGCCCAGAAAGCCCGCGAACGCCACCGCCATACCGAGACGATCGGCCACCAGCCGCTGCGGCGCGTCGGGATCCAGATGATAGATGCACGATCCTAGGCAAGTGAGGATCAGACCCACGAAGAGGCAACCTGCACCCGCGGGCGCATCAGGGTGGGCACGCAGGCGCAGCAAGCCCCAAGCGCCCATCGCCAGGAAGGCAAGATTGCTCAGCACGTCGCCGGCGTTGGGCACGCCCAGCCAGGTGCGGGTGTCGACGAAATGCGGGATGTGCCAGGCGGAGGCGGGCATCGCGGGTGCGAGGAGCGCCACGAGCGTCAGGACGAAGAGTGCGCCGATCAGATATTTTTCGCGAACTTGCGGCGGGGCGAACGAGAACCGGCGGGACACTGACGGCAGCAGGGCATCGGTCTCTCGGGCGTGGTGATTTGCGCGCAACATGCAGGCCTCCACATGATTTGACATCGCTCAATATTAGTAGCCCTAAATTGAACAATGTTCAATAAAAATCTTGAGCGAGATCAAACAGGCAATATCATATTGGAATTATTTGGATTTATTGGGACGCCCGCGTGCAGCCACGGCGGCGAGTCGCGTTTGAGACGGCATCTCTCCCCATCGTCATTGCGAGCGCAGCGAAGCAATCCAGAGTGCTTCTGCGGATGCAGACTGGATTGCTTCGCTTCGCTCGCAATGACGGAGAGAGGCTACCCCGCCGCAATCTCCGCGACGATCCTGCCCGTCGTGACCTGCTCGCCTTCGGCGACGTCGATCGCGGCGACCACGCCGTCGATGCCGGCCTTGTGGACGTGCTCCATCTTCATTGCTTCCAGGGTCATCACCGCTTGACCGGCGGTGACGCGGTCGCCGGGCTTGACCAGCACGGCGACGACGCGGCCGTTCATGGCGGCGCGGACTTTGCCATCGCCGCCGTTGGTTGCGGCCGCCTTCGGTGCGGCGAGGGTGAGGTCGGTGACCGCAAGCGGGATGCCGCGATGCTGGAGGTAGAGCCGGTCGCCGTCGCGCAGGAATTTTGCGCTGTCCATCACGCCGTCGTGGCGGAAGCGGATGGCGTCGGGATCGAGCTGGTCGATCTCGAACTTGTCCTGACGGCCGTCGGCGGCGACGATGTAGCCGCCACTGCGCTCACGCGTGACTTCGAGCTCGTGGGTGTGGCTGGCGATCTCGACTTTCGCCGTTAACGGAAATGTTGCCGCCAGGCTCCGGCCACCTTGCCATGACGGCGCGCGCGGATTGGTGACATAGAGCAGCAGGCCCGCCAGCGCCGTATCGAATGCAGCATTCGCCGGCGGCGCCAACAGTTCGGCGCGATGTGCGCCGATGAAGGCTGTCGTCGCCTCGCCCCTGGCAAATCCGGGATGGCGCAGGCAGGACATCAGAAATGCTTGGTTGGTGGTCACGCCAAACGCAGTGAGTTGCTCCAGGCCGACGATCAGCCGCCCCCTCGCCTCCTCGCGTGTCGCGCCATGGCTGATCACCTTTGCGATCATGGAATCGTAGAACGGCGGGATCTCCGCGCCCGATTGCAGCGCGTGCTCGACGCGGATGCTGTCAGGCACCTGCCAGCGCGCCATGCGGCCGGACTGCGGCATGAAATCCTGCGCGGCATCTTCCGAGCACAGCCGCACCTCGATGGCATGGCCCGAGAATCGGATGTCCTGCTGCTTCACCGGCAGAGGCTCGCCACGCGCGACACGCAGCTGCAGCTCGACGAGATCGAGCCCGGTGATCGCCTCGGTGACGGGATGCTCGACCTGGAGGCGCGTGTTCATCTCCATGAAGTAGAATTCGCCGCTGGCGTCGAGCAGGAACTCCAGCGTGCCGGCGCCCTCGTAACGCAATGCCCTCACCGCGGCGACAGCGACCTCGCCCATTTTCGCGCGCAGCTCCGGCGTGACCGCCGGCGATGGTGCCTCCTCGATCAGCTTTTGATGTCGCCGCTGCACCGAGCAGTCGCGCTCGCCGAGATGGATGGCGTTGCCGTGGCTGTCGCCGAACACCTGGATCTCGATGTGTCGGGGATTCTGGATGGCACGTTCGAGGATGACCGTGGGATCTCCGAACGCGGCCTTCGCCTCCGACCGCGCACTGCGCAGCGCATCGGGGAAGGATGCGGCATCGGTAACGAGCCGCATGCCGCGTCCGCCGCCGCCCGCAACCGCCTTGATCATCACGGGGAAGCCAATCTTCCTGGCTTCCGCGAGCATGACCTCGTCGGTTTGGTCGGCGCCCTGATAGCCGGGCACGCAGGGCACGCCGGCCTTCTTCATGATCTCCTTGGCGCCGGCCTTGTTACCCATGGCCTCGATCGCCTGCGGCGAGGGACCGATGAAGACGAGGCCCGCATCCTTGCACGCTTGTGCAAACTCCTCGTTCTCGGCGAGGAAGCCATAGCCGGGATGCACGGCATCCGCGCCGCTCGCCTTGGCCGCGGCGATGATCGCGGGAATGTTGAGATAGGATTGCGCCGGCAGGGCTTCGCCGATGCGCACGGCCTGGTCGGCCTGCCGTACATGGAGCGCATCGCGATCGGCATCCGAATAGACCGCAACGACGCCGAGGCCGAGCTGCCGCGCACTGCGCATCACGCGCAGCGCGATCTCGCCGCGATTGGCAACCAAAACCCTGAAGAACGGCCGGTGCTGCACTGATCCGTTCCTCATGGGCGGGCCACCGAGAATTGCATGCGCTGAGGGGTGCGCGCATCGCCCTCGCGGCAGATCGCGAGCACCTCGGACAGCACCGCACGGGTGTCGCGCGGATCGATCACGCCGTCGTCGAGCACGCGCGCGCTGGTCGAGAACACGTCCATCTGGCCGTCGAACACGCCGATGATCTGCGCCTTCATCGCGTCGAGCTTTTCTTTCTCGACCGGCTTGCCGCGCCGTGCTGCGGCGGCCTCGGTCACGATCGCCATGGTCTCGGCGGCCTGCTCGCCGCCCATCACTGCTGTCTTGGCGTTTGGCCAGGAGAAGCAGAAGCGCGGATGGAAGCCGCGGCCACACATGCCGTAATTGCCGGCGCCGAACGAGGCGCCGCAGTAGATGGTGATCTGCGGCACCGTCGCCGAGGTCACCGCCTGGATCATCTTGGAGCCGTGCTTGATCATGCCGGCTTCTTCATAGGCCTTGCCCACCATGTAGCCGGTGGTGTTGTTGAGATAGAGGATCGGCGTGCGGGTCTGGCAGCAGGCCTGGATGAAATGCGTCGCCTTGTTGGCGCCGGCGGGATCGAGCGGGCCGTTGTTGGTGATGATGCCGATCGCCTGGCCTTCGATGCGGGCGTGACCGCAGACGGTGGCGGGGCCGTAATTGGGCGCCATCTCGGTGAAGTCGGAATCGTCGACGATACGCGCGATCACCTGCTTCATGTCGACGGTGCGCTTGTGGTCCATCGGCATGATACCGAGCAGCTCGTCCTGGTCGTAGCGCGGCGGTTTGAACTGTGAAACCGCTCGGCCCGGCCGCTCCCATTCCAGCGCCGCCATGATCTCGCGCGCGATGCGCAGCGCATCGCGGTCGTCCTCCGCGAGATAATCGCCGAGGCCGGAGACCTGCGTGTGCATCTCGGCACCGCCAAGCTCTTCCTCGGTCGCGATCTCGCCTGTCGCGGCCTTCAGCAGCGGCGGCCCGGCAAGGAAGGCGCGGGTGCGGCCGCGGACCATGACGATGTAATCGGACAGGCCGGTCTGGTAGGCGCCGCCCGCGGTGGACGAGCCGTGCGTGACGGTGACGACCGGCAGCCCCGCCGCCGAGAGCCGCGCGAGATTGCGAAAGATGTTGCCGCCACGGACAAAGTCCTCGACGCGGTAGCGCAGCAGATTGGCCCCGGCGCTTTCGACGAGCTGGACGTAGGGCAGCTTGTTCTCCAGCGCGAGCTCCTGCACCCGCAGCGTCTTGTCGAGGCCGTAAGGCTGGAGCGCACCGGCATCGATGCCGGCGTCATTGGCGCTGACCATGCAGCGGACGCCGGAGACGAAGCCGATGCCGGCGATGACGCCGCCGCCGGGCACGCTCTTGTTCGCATCTGATACGTCGAACATGTAACCGGCGAGCGTCGACAGCTCGATGAAGGGCGCGCCGGGATCGAGCACCAGCGCGACGCGTTCGCGCGGCAGCAGCTGGCCGCGCTTGTGGAAGCGATCCTTTGCCGCCGCCGACGCCTCACGCGTGCGCTCTTCCAGCGCGCGCATGCGGTCGATCAGCGCGAGCATGCCGTCGCGATTGGCGTGGTAGCTGGCGCTGCCGGGAGAAATAGTGTTGTCGAGAATGGACATAACTCTATCCTGCTCGTCACTGCGAGGAGCGAAGCGACGAAGCAATCCAGACCGTCACCGCGGAAAGACCCTGGATTGCTTCGCTTCGCTCGCAATGACGGTTGAGGCGATACCTTACCTATTCGTCCCAAAGATCTTCCGCGCCTCGGCGGGGCTTGCGATCTCGCGGCCCGCACGGCGGGCGCAGGCGGCGATGGCCTCGATCAACTGGCCGTTCGACGTCACCTTCTTGCCGTCGGCGAGATAGAAGGCATCCTCCAAACCCGTGCGCAGGTGGCCGCCGAGCTCGGCGCAGCGCTGGTGCAGCGGCCAGATCTCTTCGCGACCGATCGCGGTGACCTGGAAATGCGCCTCGGGCCGTTTCAGCTTGATCAGGATCGGCAGCAGATCAGGATCGGACGGCATGCCGGAGGCAACGCCCATCACGAAGTTATATTCGAGCGGGCCCTTGTACATGCCGACCTGGTGATACATGCCGACACAGCGGACGATGCCGACGTCGAAACATTCGAACTCGGGGATGGTCCCGACCGCGTTCATCACGTCGAGATAGTCCTTCACCTTCTCGACCGCGTTGTCGAACATCATCGGCGGCCAGGCCCAGGTGTTGTCGGCTTTCACCTTCAGATAGTTCAGCGAGCCGGCATTGCAGGCCGCGATCTCCGGCCTGGTCTCGCGGATGCAGTCGAGCGCGCCGCTGTAGTTCGGCCCTGAGACGCCCGAGGTGTGATTGATGATGACGCCGGGGCAGGCCTCGCGGATTGCCTGCTGAATCTCCTTGCTGACACTCACGTCCCAGGACGGCAGATGTCCCTTGTCCGGCGCCTGCTGGCGCAGATGGATGTGCATGATGCTGGCGCCGGCATCGAACGCAGCCTTGGCTTCGCGTGCCATCTGCTCGGGCGTCACAGGCACGTTGTGCTGCTTCGGGTCGGTGAGCACGCCGTTCAGCGCGCAGGTGATGACGGCCTTGTCGCTCATGCCAAAAATGTCTCGCACGTTGAGAATTCAACGCTTGCGATCATGTGATGAGCGGCATGCGGCTTCTTGCGCGGAGAAGCTGGAAGGCACGGCTATCGTAGGGTGGGCAAAGGCGCTCTCGCGCCGTGCCCACCATATCTTGGCGCTGAACGAAGATGGTGGGCACGCTTTCGCTTTGCCCACCCTACGAGAGCGCGCCTAACTCGCCTCCGCGAGCCTCACCGTCTCGGTGCTGCGGTAGATCGCGAGGTCGCGCGAGCCGACGAAGATCGCGCGCGGTTTCAATCCATAGAAGCGGCGGATCGAATGGCTGAAATGGGTGGAGTCGGGATAGCCGATGTCCTGCGCGAGGTGGGCGAGATTGAGGTCCTGGTTGGCGAAGTGCAGCAAATGCCGCGCACGCTTCCAGGCGCGGAAGGAGCGGAACGAGATGCCGGTCTCCTCCTTGAACAGATGCAGGAAGCGCGAGGCCGAGAGCCCCGCTTCGGTGGCGCACGTATCCGCCGTCACCGGCTCGCCGGAGAAGCGGCCGATGCGGGCGACGGCGCGCATCACGCGCGGATCGAGCACGCGACGCGGCAACGCCTCGCCAAAGCACATCTCGTCGAATTCGGCGGTGGTGATGTCGCCATAGCGGCGCTGGCGCAGCAGCGTGTAGGCGGCGAGGATCTTGCGGGCATAGACGGCCCGGTCAGGTCCGGTCAGCCGCTCGGCCAGGGCCTCGATTACGCCGTCCGGCATGCTTTCCGGCTCGAGCGTCACGCTGATTGCAGTGCGGTAGTCGCTGGCGATGGAATGCCGCTGGTTCGGCAGGGTCACGAACAGCTCGCCGGTGGCGAGAACGTCGTCGATCGTCAGATGCAGGCTGCCCTTCACCGCGACATAGACGTGGCAGCAGCCGGGGGTGCGCTTGCGCGGGCGGCCGAGCAGGCCGGCATAGAATACCCGCTCCGGCGTGATCAGCATCAGATGGTCGGATTCGCGACCGTTATCTTCCATTGGGATCCTCCTCGCGCGGCTCTTTGGCCGCTGCGGACGGAGGTCACCTTAGCGGAAATTTGGGCGCTGTCACGGCGCGATAGCGCTGTCATGGAGACATGCGTTATTGTTCCGGGGCGGTCCGCCGGACCGAAACCGGAACCTGGAGATTGCTGCGCGAGATTCCGGGTTCGACGCCTCGCATCGCCCGGAATGACAGCCTCCCTTACGCCCTCACGCGCGGCGCAACATTCTGCTCGACGCCGGCCTTCAGCTCCGCGGCAACCGCGCGCTTGAATCCGTCGCGCTGCTGCAGCCGCGCCCAATAGGCTGCGACATTTGGCCCGAAATCCTTGGCGAGCCCGACATTGTTGGCGAGCCGGAGCGCGTAGCCGATGACAATGTCAGCGGCGGTGAAGCGGCCTGCGCACAATGTTTCGGCATTGGCCGTCGCTGCCTCGACCGCGCGCAGGCGCCCCAAGAACCATTTCGCATAGTCGCCTGCGACCTGCGGATTGCGGCGCTCCTCCGGCTCGAGCTGGGTGTATCGGAGCACCAGCGTCTGCGGGAAGGTTAACGTGGCATCGCTGAAATACATCCAGTTCAGGAACGCGCCATAGGCGGGATCTTCGGGTCCGACCATCAACGGCGTCGGTCCGTGCCTGATGCCGAGGTAATGGCAGATGCCGGAGGACTCGGTCATCTTCGTCTCGCCGTCGACCATGAAGGGAATGGTGCCGAGCGGATTGAGCGCAAGGTACTCCTTGGCGAAGACCCGCGGCGGGAACGGCAGCATCTTCAATTCATACGGAAGCCCCATCTCCTCCAGCATCCAGAGCGGACGGAACGAGCGCGCGGCGTCGCAGTGATAGAGCGTGATCATCAGGAAATACCTTTACTGCCGGGCAGCGTGCCCATCATCTTGCACAGGACCATCAGCATGACCTCGTCAGCACCGCCGCCGATCGAGGTCAGGCGGCTGTCGCGATAGGCACGGCTGACCGGCGTCTCGTTGGTAAAGCCCATTCCGCCCCAATATTGCAAGCAGGCGTCGGTGAGCTCGCGGCCGAGCCGGCCGGCTTTGAGCTTGGCCATGGTCGCAAGCTTGGTCACGTCCTCGCCGGCCACGAGTTGCTCGGCGGCGCGATAGATCAGCGCGCGCAACAGCTCGACTTCGGTCTGCATCTCCGCGAGCTTGAAGTGCACGACCTGGTTGTCGAGGATCGACTTCCCGAAGGCCTTGCGGTTGCGGGTGTATTCGATGGTCTGATCGATGATGTATTCGTGCGCCTTCAGGCAGGCCGCCGCGCCCCAGAGCCGTTCCTCCTGGAACTGGATCATCTGGTAGGTAAAGCCCTTGCCTTCCTCGCCGATCCGGTTGCGCTTGGGCACGCGGACATTGTCGAAAAAGATCTGCGCGGTGTCCGAGGAGCGCATGCCCATCTTGTCGAGCTTTCGTGCCACCGTGACGCCCTTGCTCTTCATGGGCACGCAGATCAACGACTTGTTGCGATGAACCGGCCCATCGCCGGTGTTGGCGAGCAGACAGATCCAGTCGGCCTGGGTGCCGTTGGTGATCCACATCTTGCCGCCATTGATGACGTAGTCGTCGCCGTCGGAGCGTGCATTTGTCTTGATCGAGGCAACGTCCGAACCCGCACCGGGCTCGGAAACGCCGATGCAGGCGACGTAATCGCCTGATATCGACGGACTGAGGAATTCGCGCCGCACCTCGTCCGAACCGAACCGCGCCAGCGCCGGCGTCGCCATGTCGGTCTGCACCCCGATCGCCATCGGCACGCCGCCGCAGGTGATGGCGCCAAGCTCCTCCGCCATCATCAGCGCATAGGAATAGTCGAGGCCGGAGCCGCCGAACTCGACCGGCTTGTTCAAGCCGAGGAAACCGAGGCTGCCCATCTTCTTGAACAGCTCATGCGCCGGGAAGATGTCGGCCTTCTCCCAGTCATCGACATGAGGATTGATCTCGTTGGCGATGAATTTTTGCAGGGAACGGCGGATGTCGTCGTGGTCGGCGGTGAATAGCATTTTTGTCAGCTCAGCTCTCGGTATCTCTAATGTGCTCGTCATGGCCGGGCTTGTCCCGGCCATCCACGTCTTCGTCAGCCGGCAGCAAGAACGTGGATGCCCGGGACATAGGCGAGCGGAAGCGACGCCGTCCTGCGGACGGCTATGCCCGGGTATGACGGTGGGGCGTTCACAACCCCATCTGCCTTGAGGCCAGATCCTTCATGATCTCCTCGGTGCCGCCGCCGATGGCGTTGACCTTGACCTCGCGGTAGATGCGCTCGGCCTTGATGCCGCGCATGAAGCCGGCGCCGCCGAAGATCTGCACGGCTTCCGAGGCGCAGAACGCCATGGTTTGCGTGGCCTGGTTCTTCATCATGCAGATCTCGGCGATCGGGCTCTCGCCCTGCTCCAGCCGCCAGGCCAGCATTTCCAGCATCGACTGGGATGCCGCGACCTTCTGCGCCATGTCGACGATCTTGTGACGGATGACCTGGTGCTGGGCGAGCGGCTTGCCAAAAGTCTTGCGCTCCTTGGCGTAGGCGATCGCCTCGTCGAGGCAGACCCGCGCAAAGGCGGTGCAGCCCGCCGCCATGCCCATGCGCTCGCTATTGAAATTCCGCATGATGATCTTGAAGCCCTGGCCCTCCTCGCCGATCAGGTTTTCGGCCGGCACGCGGCACTCGTCGAAATGCAGCGTCGCGGTGTCGGAGGCCCACCAGCCCATCTTCTTCAGTTTCGTCCGTGACAGGCCGGGCGTGTCACCCTCGATCAGGAGCAGGCTGACGCCGCCGGCGCCCTCGCCGCCGGTACGCACCGCAACGGTCAGATAATCGGCGCGCATCCCTGAGGTGATGAAGGTCTTCTCGCCGGTCACGACGTAGTGATCGCCATCGCGCCGCGCCCTGGTGCGGAGGTTCGCGACGTCGGAGCCGCCGCCCGGCTCGGTGATCGCCAACGCGGAGATCTTCTCGCCCGACAGCACCTGCGGCAGCACGCGTGCCTTGACCTCCGGGCGCGCCGCCCGCGCGATCGGCGGCGAGCCGATGGTGTGGCTCATCAGGCTGGCGCTGACCCCGCCGGCCCCGGCACGCGCCAATTCCTGGCTCGCCACGATCTTCATAAACTGGTCGGCGGCGATCCCGCCATATTCCTCGGGGAATCCGAGCCCCAACAGGCCAATCTCGGCCGCCTTGCGATAGAGCACGCGGGGAAATTCGCCGGCCTCGTCCCATTCATGGGCAAAGGGCGTGATCTCCTTGTCGACAAAGCGGCGCATCACCTCGCGGAAGGCGTCATGCTCGGTGGTATAGAACGGGCTCTTCATCGTCGTCTCGCCCTGCTGGCGGATTCGTGTTGGCCACCATGGCCGGAACATCTGCCGTTCACTTGCGCAGAGTGGCTGACCGGGGGAACCACTCCACGCGCAGCCATGCCTAGCAACTCAACGCAAGACGATTTTCGCCCCCCGCAGGCCAACTCCGGGGCAAAAAAAGACGTGCGCACAAACTCCGGCTGGCCCCAGGGCCACGCCGGGCATGGTGCCCGGCAAATAGGGACGCAGGCGGCACAAGACCGCCGAGGGAGGGATTTTGGCCGTTCGTTATTACGACTGGATCGTCCATCACGGCCGCCGTACGCCTGACAAGGTCGCGGTCATCGACCTCGCGAGCGAGCGCCGCTTCACCTATTCGCAGCTCGATGCCCGCGTCTCGCGCCTGGCCGGATTTCTCCGTGACACTCTCAAGGTGTCGCGCGGTGACCGCGTCGCCGTGCTGGCGCTGAACACGACCGATACGCTGGAGGTGCAGTTCGCCTGCGGACGGCTCGGCGCCGTCTTCGTGCCGCTGAACACCCGCCTCACCGTTCCCGAGCTTCAGTTCATCACCGGCGATTGCGCGCCGAAGGTGATGATCCACGACACTGACCTGGCCGAGACCGCGCTGAGCGTCGCAAAACTCTGCAACGTCGCGAGCAGCCTGCTGCTCGGCCCCGGCGGCGCTTACGAGACCGGCATCGCGTCCGCCAAGCCGCTCGCCCGCGCCGAGGAGGTCACGCTCGATGACGTCTCGACCATCATGTACACGTCGGGCACCACGGGCCATCCCAAGGGCGCGACCATCACCCATGGCATGACCTTCTGGAATTGCGTCAATCTCGGCGGCCCCGCCTGCATCGGGCCGGCCTCGGTGCTGCTGACCGTGCTGCCGCTGTTCCACACCGGCGGGCTCAATTGCTACACCAACCCGGTGCTGCATGCCGGCGGCACCGTGATGATCATGCGCGCCTTCGATCCCGGCACGGCGCTCGGCCTGATCAACGATCCCGCGCAGGGCATCAACGTGTTCTTCGGCGTGCCCGCGATCTACCAGTTCATGGCGCAGCATCCGGCCTTCGCGACAACTGACCTGACCCGGCTGATCGTCTGCGGTGTCGGCGGCGCGCCGATGCCGGTGCCGCTGCTCAAAGTCTGGGAGGCGCGCGGCGTCGCGCTCCAGCAGGGCTACGGCATGACCGAGACCTCGCCCGCCGTGCTGGTGCTTGATCGCGAGGATGCGGCGCGCAAGGCGGGCTCGGCCGGCAAGCCGGTGCTGCACACCGAGGTGCGGATCGTGCGACCCGACGGCAGCGATGCCGATGTCGGCGAACTCGGCGAGCTCTGGGTCAAGGGCCCGAACATCACGCCGGGCTACTGGAACAGGCCTGAGGCGAACAAGACATCCTTCACCGACGGCTGGCTGCACACCGGCGATGCGACGCGCGTCGACGAGGAAGGCTTCTACTATATCGTCGACCGCTGGAAGGACATGTACATCTCGGGCGGCGAGAACGTCTATCCGGCCGAGGTCGAGAACATCCTGCATCAGCTCACCGCGATCGCGGAAGCCGCCGTGATCGGCATTCCCGATCCGCAATGGGGCGAGGTAGGCCTCGCCATCGTCGCAGCCAAGCCCGGTCAGCGGCTGACCGAGGCGGCTGTCTTTGCGCACTGCGCGGCCAATCTCGCGCGCTTCAAATGCCCGCGACAGGTGCGCTTCGTCGATGCGCTGCCGCGCAACGCCACCGGCAAGATCCACAAGCCGACGTTGCGGAAAGAATTCTCGGTGGCGTCCGAAGTCGACAAGAAAGTCGCCAACACCTGATCAAAGCGCCCCTTGCGGGCGCTTCTTCGTTTCTGACGTGCCTGCTCCAACCCAGAAGAAACCGCAAAGAAAACCCCAAGGAATTTTCATGAACAAGAAACTCCCCCTGCTTGCCGCAGCAACGGCGTTGACGCTGCTTGCGACCCCGTCCGCGTATGCGCAGAAGGCGTACGACACCGGCGTCACCGACACCGAGATCAAGATCGGCAATGTCGAGGCCTATTCCGGTCCCGCCTCCGCTTACGGCATCATCGGCAAGACCGAGGAAGCCTATTTCAAGATGATCAACGACCAGGGCGGCATCAACGGCCGCAAGATCAACTGGATCTCCTATGACGACGGCTACTCGCCGCCGAAGACCGTGGAGCAGATCCGCAAGCTGATCGAGAGCGACGAGGTCTTCCTGGTGTTCAACGCGCTGGGCACGCCGACCCAGACCGCCGTGCAGAAATATCACAATTCCAAGAAAGTGCCGCAGCTCTTCCTCGCCACCGGCGCGAGCAAGTGGAACGACCCGAAGAACTTTCCCTGGACCATGGGCTTCCAGCCGAGCTACCGGGTCGAGGCACAGATCTTCGCAAAATACATTCTGAAGGAGAAGCCGGACGCGAAGGTCGCGATCTTCTATGCCAACGACGATTTCGGCAAGGACTACCTCGCCGGCATCAAGGACGTGTTCGGCGACAAGGCATCGAAGCTGATCGTGGCCGAGGAGAGCTACGAGACCTCGGAGCCGTCGATCGACGCCCATATCGTCAAACTCAAGGGCACCGGCGCCGATGTCTTCGTGAACATCGCGACCCCGAAATTCGCGGCGCAGGCCATCAAGAAGATCGCGGAGCTGGAGTGGAGGCCGATGCACCTGATGACCGACGTCTCGGTGTCGATCGGCGCGGTGATGAAGCCGGCCGGCCTCGAGGCATCCGAAGGCGTGTTGTCGGCCGGCTATCTGAAGGATGCGTCGGACCCGCAGTGGAAGGACGACGAGGGCATGAAGAAGTTCATGACCTTCATCGACAAGTACATGCCCGGCGCGAACATCTCGGATGCCAATCTGGTGTACGCCTATGCCGCGGCCCAGACGATGGTGCAGGTGCTGAAGCAGTCGGGTGACAATCTGACCCGTGAGAACGTGATGAAGCAGGCCTCGAGCCTCAAGGACTTCGTCCCTGACACGCTGATCCCGGGGATCAAGATCAACACCTCGGCCACGGACTTCGCGCCGATCGAGCAGCTCAAGATGTGGCGGTTCAAGAAGGGCCAGTGGGAGCTGTTCGGCGACATCATCAGCGCCGAAACGGGCGGCTAGCCACGCATCGCAGCAACGGGCGGAGACGTGCAGCTGACGTCTTCGCCTGCACTGACGTCGATCCCCGCGACCGGCAGGCCGAGCCGGCGCGGGTCATCGATGGCCGCAAAACGCGGACATGCCCATGCCAGCATCGCCCCGCCCGATGGCGGCAGATCGAGCTGAAGAACGAAGGCATCCGCGTCGATCGCGGTCGCGGCATCCGCAACGCGCACGCCGTCGAGATAGAACTGCACGCCGATCCGATCCAGCGGCCCGCGAATCTCCGGCGACGCGATCCGAATGATGGTGCGCCCCGGCGGCGCCTCGATCCGCAAGGCGGCTTCCGGCTCGCTCCAGCGGAAGCTGCGGCCCTGCCAGACCTCCCAGGCATGGAAGCCGGCCTGTGCGACCATCTGATCGCCGAGACTCTGCGCAGCTCCGCCAAGGCTCCCCCGAATGCCACGGATGCAATAGAGGCGCTGATAGTGGATCAGCGCGGCGATATAACGCTTCAGCCAGCGCGCGATGCTGCCGCGAGAGCCGCCCATGGTGAGCAGGGTCAGGCTGCAGCGCGCATAGCCTGCCGCCAAACGTGCAAGACCAAGCGCAAGGCGGTCGCCGGCCAGTGCGATCGCGCACCAACGCCCGATCGCCTGCAGGCCTTCGCTTGTCACGCGGCCGGCGCGCATCCGTGCAGCAAGGGCGCTGCGCGCCAGCGCGACGTTGAAATCGCCGCGGCTGCTCCACTCGATCGGAGTTTCGAGCAGCTCGCTGCCGGGATCATCGCGTGCTTCGCTGAGATAGCGGATCTCGCCCTGCACGAAATCGAGCGTGAATGTCTTCAGCTCGCCGATTTCGCCGATATAGTAGTGATGGAAGCGCGCCTCCTCGAGATAGCCGATCGTATGGCCCCTCGCGTGATACGCGGCGGCGAGCACCCATTCGGCGAAATGGCCGAGCTCCTCGCGCAGGCCGCCGCATTCCCAATAGACGTCGCGCCGCGTCACGAAGCACTGGTCCAGTACCTTGCGCCAGGGATGCTGCTTCATGCCGAACTCGATGTCGGCCTGGTACATGGCGGCCTCCGCCACGGACAGCCGGTTATGGCAGATCGGCACCGACTGACAGGAGAACCCCGCCCAGTCGGGACGCGCGTCGATCGCGCGGATGCAGGCCTCCATCACGTCAGGCTCGGGCCGGCAATGCGACTCCGTAAAGAACAGATATTTGCCGCGGGCCTTGGCGGCGCCGAAGGCGCAGAGCCCGATGTCATGGTCCGAATTGGTGAATTCGAGGCGCGCTTTGCCGCCGGCCAGCGCCTTCAGCTCGTTGAGTGCCTCGAAATCAGGCGGCACCACCAGAATGATTTCGTAAAGCGATTTGTCGGCGGTCTGCGACGTCCAGCCGAGCCAGGACAGCTCCCACTGCCCGCGGTGATGTTCCAGCGGGATGATGATGGAGAACAGCGGAGATTCACCGCCGTATGGTGCGGGCACGTCCTGCATGTTCCCTTATAGACGCACGCGACGCCATTCCGGACTCTTTCTCGCGGACTATACCGACAGAAACAACGCGAACGATTCCTCCACCGTGCGGCGCAGATGCTTTCCATACAATGCGTGGTTGGCATCGTCGGGGCCGACCCGTCCCAGGGACGGCTTCGCGACATTGCGGAGCGGCACATAGGCGATCGGCGCTGCGATCGGCGTCAGTTGCGAGCCGGGTCCGGCGCGGAGCGTCGAGATGATGCCGTACATCTCGCCGGCAACCGTCGGCCGCGACACCGTGATCACGCGATGCTGGCCGTGCTTGATGATGACGAGATAGATGAAGCCGGACTGATGCGGCACCGCAACCTCGCCGGTGTGCTCATAGGCGGCGTCGGTTCGCTCGCCCTCGCGGAACACCAGTGAGGACACCTTCGGCTCCCAGACGATCTCGGTGCGATAGGCGAAGATCGCATCCTTGTCGCCGAAGGACGGCCGCAGCGTGATGTAGACGTCCTCGAGCCAGGTCACCGCGCGATGCGCATAGGAGCCGAGGCTGTCGGGCGCGACATCGTTTGCGGCCGGAGGCGTCACCACGGCGGCGCTTTTGCGCAAGGAGACG
The DNA here is from genome assembly GCF_052075935.1 of Bradyrhizobium sp. 215_C5_N1_1. NCBI lineage: Bacteria > Pseudomonadati > Pseudomonadota > Alphaproteobacteria > Hyphomicrobiales > Nitrobacteraceae > Bradyrhizobium > Bradyrhizobium sp. 215_C5_N1_1. Next base: position 8,681,106 of record NZ_CP197228.1, read on the forward strand.
CCCAGCGCCTGCTCCAGCCGCACGGTCGTTGCCAGCGTGAACGGCCGCCGGCCGCCGAGCACCTTCTCCAGCGTCGACAGGCTGAGCTTGGCCTGCTCGGCCAACGCCTGCCGGGACATCCGGCGCCTGGCGAGTTCCTCGCGAATGGTCTCCGCGATCTCGCGGCTCTGCTCGTCCGAAAGCTGCCTGTCGGTGACTTTATCCTGCGTCTGCATCGTCAACCCTGCTCCACGGACGCAAGTCTAGCAGGGCGGACAAGCCAGCACAAAACCGTACTTGGCGATCCCGGCCTTGGCCTGCCGGGGCCGGCCGCGGCGGAACATTGCCGATCATTCTGCTCGCGCATTCAGGCGCTCCCGACGGATGCTCCGAGCCAGCGAACACCCTTCGGGAGCAGGCGAAATGGATAGCTACGACACAGCCGACGGCGACGAGCACCCCATGTTGGGGCGGCTGATCAAGCTCGGATTGTTTCTGCTGGTGCAGGGCATCGCGGTGATGCTGGTTGCCTTCGTGGCCCTGCTCGTGAGTCTTGAGCCCGGATGGTCGGCGACGACGGAGCAGGCCAGCCTGCTCCAGCCCGGCGATGCCAAATCCGGCACCCTTCTCCTGAAGGAGGACGGCGCCTACACGGAGGCGATCCGCCTCGGCATCGACGTCGACATCACGGTGTCAGGCCCGACGCTGCGCGCCCGCGTCACCCAGGTCTTCCGCAATCCGACCAAGGACTGGGTCGAGGCGACCTACGTTTATCCGCTTCCCACCGGCGGCGCCGTCGACACGCTGAAGTTGGTGGTCGGCGACCGCGTCATCATCGGCGACATCAAGGAACGGCAGCAGGCACGGGTGATCTACGAGCAGGCGCGCCGTGCCGGCCAGAAGGCCGCGCTCACGGAGCAGGAGCGGCCGAACATCTTCACCAATTCGGTCGCCAATATCGGTCCCGGCGAAACCGTGCTGGTGCAGATCGAATATCAGGAGCCGGTGCATCAATCCGGCAATGAATATTCGCTGCGGCTGCCGCTGGTGGTCGGGCCGCGCTACAATCCGGCACCGATCGTGCAGAGCGTCGACTTCCGCAAGGACGGCTCGGGCTGGGGCGCGACCAATTCGGAGCCGGTGCCGGACCGCGACCGTATCTCGCCGCCGGTGCTGGATCCCGCCAGAAACGTGCCGGTCAATCCGACCAGCATCACGGTGCGCCTGAAGGCAGGCTTCGCGCTTGGCGAGGTCAGGAGTCACCACCATAACGTCAAGGTCGAGAGCCCGGACAATGCGACGCGAATCGTCACGCTCGCTGACGGCGCGGTGGCCGCCGACCGCGATTTCGAGCTGACCTGGAAGCCGGCCGCGGAGAAGGCACCGTCCGTTGGGCTGTTCCGCGAGCGTATCGGCGATGCCGATTATTTGCTCGCCTTCGTCTCCCCGCCCAGCGCCGAGCAGGCGACGCAAAAGCCGCTGCCGCGCGAGGTCGTGTTCGTGATCGACAATTCCGGCTCGATGGGCGGTACGTCGATCGTTCAGGCCAAGGCGAGCCTACTCTATGCCCTCGGCCGCCTCCAGCCGAATGACCGTTTCAATGTGATCCGTTTCGACGACACCATGGACGTGCTGTTCTCGACCTCCGTGCCGGCCGACCCCGCGCATCTCGGCGAAGCACTCGGTTTCGTGAATGGATTACAGGCCCGCGGCGGCACCGAGATGGTGCCGGCGATGCGCGCCGCGCTGACCGACAAGGCTGGCGACACCAGCATGGTCCGCCAGGTGGTGTTCCTGACCGACGGCGCGATCGGCAACGAACAGCAATTGTTCGAAACGGTCACTGCGATGCGGGGCCGCTCGCGCGTGTTCATGGTCGGCATCGGATCCGCGCCCAACACCTATCTGATGACACGCGCCGCCGAGCTCGGCCGTGGGGCCTTCACCCATATCGGCTCCGTCGAGCAGGTCGAGGAGCGCATGCGCGGCCTGTTCGCCAAGCTGGAGAACCCCGCGGTGACCGGGCTCAGCGTAAAGTTCTCCGATGCCAAGGCAGACGTGACGCCTGCGATCATTCCCGACGTCTATCGCGACGAACCGCTGGTGCTGGCGGCAAAGCTCGACAAGCTCGCCGGCTCGCTCGAGATCAAGGGACGTGTCGGCGACCGCCCGTGGTCGGTGACGCTGCCGCTGCAAAACGCCGCCGAAGGCAAGGGCCTGTCAAAACTCTGGGCCAAGCGCAAGATCGGCGACGCCGAGGTTGCGCGCACCATGCGCGAGATGACGCCCGAAGACTCCGACAAGGCGATCCTCGCGCTGGCGCTCGACCATCAGATCGTCACGCGGCTCACCAGCCTGGTCGCGGTCGATAAGACGCCGAGCCGCCACGAGGGCGCGCCGCTCAAGCTCAGCGAGCTGCCGCTCAACCTGCCGGCCGGTTGGGATTTCGAGAAGGTCTTTGGCGAGCGACCGCATCTGACGCCCACACAATTGCGCGAACGCCATGCGGATGCGCGCAACCAGCCGGCGACGAGGCGGCCGACGCCCGCCGCGCCGGATGCGATCCGCCTACCGAAGACCGCGACCTCAGCCGAGCTCAAGATGATCGCAGGTTTCATCCTGATCGTGCTCGCCCTGATCCTGTACGTGTTCAACCGGCGTCAGCCCTTGCTCACTGACGCCGCTTGAGAGAGGAGCCCCCCGAACTCCTCTGTTAGCGCGCGCGGCTGCCCGTCCCATACCAACGGCCGCGCGCGCCTTTTTATCAGCCGTCATTGCGAGGAGCGAAGCGACGAAGCAATCCAGACTGCCGCCACGGAGACGGTCTGGATTGCTTCGCTTCGCTCGCAATGACGGGGGAAGGACCATTATGCCCCGCTTCATCTCCCCCCTCGCTGTTGCACTTGTCGGCCTCATCCTGTTCGGCGACGGCGCCTACATCCATGCCAAGGCATGGCTCGCCCAGGTGCTGCTGGAGCGCGCGTTCGACAGGAGCGTTACGACCGGCGGCGTGGTCAAGCCATGGTCTTGGGCCGACACCTGGCCGGTCGCGCGGATCGAGGTGAAGCGAATCGGGGCCAGCGCGATCGTGCTGGAAGGTACCAGCGGCCAGGCCCTCGCGTTCGGACCCGGCCATATCCACCAAACGGCTGATGCCGGCGAGCGCGGCGTTGCGGTATATGCCGCGCACCGCGATACACATTTCCGCTTCCTGCGGAATGTCGCCATTGGTGACGTAATCGATGTCACACGCCGTGACGGAAAGCACTTTCGCTATCGGGCGGATTCCTCCGCTGTGGTTCGCTTCGATGAGTCCGGCATCGATCCCGCGACGCAGGATGTCGAACTGGTGCTCACAACCTGCTGGCCCTTCGACGCCGTCACGCCCGGACCCGAGCGCTACACCCTGCATGCCACCTTGATCGAAACAGGTGAATAGCGGTTCGCAATCGGCCATCGGGGATCGATAGAGACCGCGCCGAACAGCCGGGGAACCGCGCTTGATCGGGCCGCTGAACTGGCGTCGTCTCCCATAGACCTGTAAGAACAGCCGATTGATCTTTTGACGCTGTAATTTTCAGGACAACCTGTAATGGACGACGAGTTCAGGCAGCGCCTCGAACAGCGGCTGGAGCAACTCGAAAATCGTGTCGCGCTCCTGGAACGGAATCAGGACCTCATTGCTGCCGGACAGAGACGATCCTCGCTGCGGAGCCTCTGGCGACGACCGCCGATGTGGACCTTCGAGCAATATCCGCCGCGCCTGCTCAACCTGACTGTCTTCCCGCCTGCGCCTGCGATCCCGGCGAATGCGCCGCGGATCACGATGGTCACGCCAAGCTACAATCATGCGCAATATCTCGACGCCACGATCGAGAGCATCGTCAGTCAGAACTATCCGAAGCTGACTTATCACGTGCAGGACGGCGCCTCGATCGACGGCACGATCGATCTCCTGAAGAGCCGAGGTGAGAGCATCAGCTGGACGAGCGAGCCGGACAAGGGGCAGTCGAACGCCATCAATCTCGGCTTCGCCGGTGCCGATTGCGAGATCATGGCTTACCTCAACAGCGATGACATGCTGCTGCCCGGAGCGCTCGCCTATGTCGCCGACTACTTCATGTCGCATCCCGATGTCGACATCGTCTACGGCCATCGCGTTTTCGTCGATCGCGAGGGGCTCGAGGTCGGACGCGCCGTGCTGCCGCCTCATGACGGCAAGGCTTTGCAATATGCCGACTACATCCCGCAGGAGACGATGTTCTGGCGCAAGCGCGTGTGGGAGAGGATCGGGCCCATCGACGAGAGCTTCCACTACGCGATGGACTGGGATTTCATCCTGCGCGCGCAAGCCGCGGAATTCAAGTTCGTGCGCCTGCCGCGATTTCTCGCCTGCTTCCGCATCCATGATGCACAGAAGACGGCTTCGACCTACGCGCTCGGCGTCAGGGAGATGGGCATCCTGCGGCGCCGCGTTCTCGGCTTCGATCCGACGCAGATGCAGATCCGGCGCGCCATCGCTTCCTATCTCGCGAAGCAGTTGGCGTATCACTACGCCTACAAGCTGCGCCTGCTGCATTACTGAACGATAGCAGAGGCGTGATCACCATTTGAAAGAATGCGTCACGCAGTCGTGGCACGTCGTCCGATCGTTCGCACTTTCGCCAAAAGTCTGGTGATGCTAGCCTTGTCGCGAAGCACGCAGCATTCCGCCACGCGGCATGGAGCCATCACGATCAGCCCCGCCAGACGCCGGCGCAAGACAGGGCGCTGCAACAAGAACAAGAGGTAAAGCGCCATGGAAGCCCAGGTACCTGCTGCGTCTGTTTCTCCGCGTCCATGGTCTCCAGCGCCCGATGCCAGCGATGTCGTCAAGGGCATCCACGCCATGCTGCACCCGCACAACATCGTGCTGGTGGGCGCGACCGACAAGCCCGGCAATTATGCCGAGCGCATCTGGAACAACCTCGTCAAGTACGGCTACGAGGGCGGGCTCTATCCGGTCAACGCCAAGCGCGACACCGTCTGGGGCGTGCCCTGCTACAAGGATTTTGCGAGCCTCCCGGAAAAGCCCGATCACGTGCTGGTGCTGGTGCCCGCGCGCTTTGCCGTGCAGGTGATCCGCGACGCCGCCGCGGCCGGCGCGCGCTCGGCCACCATCGTCACCTCGGGCTTCAGCGAGTTACAGGATGAGGAGAGCCAGAAGCTCGCTGCCGAATTGCAAGCCGCGATACGCGAAACGGGGCTCGCCGTCACCGGCCCGAACTGCCTCGGCAATCTGAGCGCGGGCGAAAAGCTCTTCACCAATATCGACGACCGCGTCGTCACCATGGAACAGGGTGCGGTGGCGATCGCCGGGCAATCCGGCGCCATCGTCATGGCGATCCGGCAGGCGCTGGACGATCGCGGCGTCGGGGTCGGCTACATGGTGACGACCGGCAACGAGGCCGGGCTCGAGACGCCGGACCTGATGCGCTATTTCGCCGAGGATCCGAGCATCAAGGTGATCGTGGTCTACCTCGAAGGCGTGCGCAACACCAAGGCGTTTCGCGACGCCTGCAAGGCCGCGCGCGCCGCAAGCAAGCCGGTCATCGCACTCAAGCTCGGTTCGTCCGAGGGCGGCCGCGCGGCGGCGATGGCGCACACCGGTGCGCTCGCAGGCTCGATCGAGACGTTCGACGCCATCGCGACCCGTGAAGGCGTGATCCGGGTTGGCGGGCTCGACGAGCTGATCGAGACCACCGAATGCTTCGTTCACGCGGCCGTGCCCAAGGGCGACCGGCTCGCCGCGGTCACACTATCGGGCGGCAAGCGCGGCATGCTGCTTGACGCCTTCTATGCGGAAGGCCTGAACTTTGCGCCGCTGAGCCCGCACGTCGGCTCCGAACTGGCGAAGATGCTCGGGCCGGGCTCGATCGTGGGCAATCCGCTCGATGCCGGCTTTGCCGCGGTGGTCGATCCCTCCGTCTACATGAAGTCGATCGAGCTGATGATCGACGACCCCGATATCGACATCGTCATCATCGATGCCGAACTGCCCAAGGCGCCGCACGAGTTGCGCGAGCGCAATCTGCGCATCGTCGATGGGATGGCGAGCCGGGCCGGCAAGCCGGTGATCTACATCAGCGCGATGTCGGTCGGCTTCACCGAATTCACCAAAGGCTTGCGCAAATCGCTGCCGCATCTCGCGGTCATGCAGGGCATGGACCGCGCGGTGACCGCGATCAAATCGCTGCTCGACTATGCGAAGCTGCGCAAGGCAGTGCCCGACATCGCCTCGAGCTCGAAGCCTGCCGCCCGCGCCGTGCTGGAGAAGGCGCTGAAATCGGCGAGCGGTGCCGCGCTCGACGAGGTCGCCTCGAAGAAGCTGCTGAAGGCCTATGGCATTCCAGTCTCGAAGGAAGCGATTGCGCAGACGGCGGCGGACGCCGCGAAGATCGCGAAGCAGATCGGTTTCCCGGTCGTGGCAAAAGTCGTCAGCGCCGAGATCCTGCACAAATCCGACATCGGCGGCGTGGTGCTGAATCTCAACAGCGCCGCGGAGGTGAAGCAGGCATTCGCCGACATCACCGCGCGGGTGGCGAAGCTGAAGGGCAAGCCGAAGCTCGACGGCATCCTGATCGCGCAGCAGGTCAAGGCCGATCTCGAGCTCGTGGTCGGCGCCTCGCTCGATGCCGAGATGGGGCCGGTCGTGCTGTTCGGCACCGGCGGCATCGACATCGAGCTGATGAAGGACGTCGCGCTCGCCGGCGCACCGCTGGACGAGGCCGAGGCCCGGCTCCTGATCGGCCGCACCAAGGCCGGTATCAAGATGCGCGGTTATCGCGGCAAGCCGGCCTTGCACGAGGCCTCCGCGGTGAAAGCGCTGGTCGGCTTGTCCAACCTGATCGCAGATGCCGGCGACCGGATCGCCTCGATCGACGTCAACCCGTTCCTGATCAACACCAAAACGGGCGTCGCCGTCGACGCGCTGATCGTATTGAACAATGCTGCTGCAAAACGCGCGGCCGGGCATTGATGTCGCCTAAGGCGGATTGGCGGGTTACGCTTCCGCCTTCTCTTCGAGCTACGGCGGACAAGTCGTTAACCCGCCCGCTCTAGTATTGCGGCCGCAGCATCGTCCTTCCAACCACCCCGCTTTGGCCGTAAAATCGCCCTGCATGGCACGCGCGAGCAACCTCGTAATCGGAACGGCGACGCTGGCGGTCATCGCCGTGGCGTTCGGCGGCGTGCTCGGCGTGCAGAAATGGCGCACCGCCCAGAGCCGGAGCCAGTTGCGCGTGGTGTTCGAGGGCGGCTCCGCCAGCGGCCTGCGCCGCGGCGGGCCGGTCAATTTCGACGGTGTTCCCGCGGGCCAGATCCTGTCGATCAAGCTGGATAATCCGCGCAAGATCGTGGCGCTGGTGATGCTCGACAACACCGCGCCGATCCGCAAGGACACGGTTGCGGGCATCGAGTTCCAGGGTCTCACCGGCGTCGCCGCGATCTCGTTGATCGGCGGCGCGCCCTCCGCGCCGCCGGTGCCGCTGGATACGGACGGCGTCCCCATGCTGATCGCCGATCTCAGCGACGCCGAATCCATCGTCGACACTCTGCACAGCGTCGATCGCACGATCGTCAGCAATGCCCCTGCGATCAAGGACGGCCTGCGCACGTTCGAGAACTACACCGCCGATCTCAGAAGCAAGGGCGGCGAAATCGACTCCGTCATGGCCAAGGTCGACAGCGCCTTCGCAGGCTTCGACAAGGCGGTCACCAAGATCGAAGGCGTGGTCCCCGGCTTCGTCGACGGCAAGGCCGACGAGCTGTTCGAGAAGATCAGGGGACTGCACGAGCTCGCCGATGCCATGAAGAAGAAGTCGGCTGCCTACGTCGAGGACATCCGGCGCTCGCTGCTCGACGTCAGTGACGCCGCCAACAAGATGGCTGGCACGCCCTCGCCCGCCGCCGCCCCGCGCCCGCCGCGCAAGCCTCCGCAGAAGAAGCAGTGACGCTCTTTCTTATCCTCCCCTGGAGGGGGAGGATCGGATCGCATGCAGCAAAGCGAAATGCGATCCGAGGTGAGGCGAAAGTGCTTCTCAGCATGCAGTGCCCGAGTGGAGAGATCACCCCACCCCGCTCGCGCTTCGCGCGATCGCCCCAGCAACGCCCTACCACGCGTAGCGCACAACGCCCTTGCCGGCGTAGGAGCGGGTGACGTTCGAGAACTCGCCCTCGAAGGTCGCCGACGCAGACCAGCCGTTCATCCAGTTCATCTGCACCGCCGCCGTGGTCAGCGCGGAATCGCGCGCCAGCGCTGCACCGTTCACGACGAAGGCCGAGCCCGGCAGGGTCTGGAACACCGCGCCGACGGTGCGGTCCGGATTGTAATCATGCGCCCAGGCGACGCGGCCGCGCAGGGTCATCAGGCCACCGGCCGCGGCGAATGATTTGTCGGCGCGCAGGCCGAGCTCGGTACGGGTGCTGGTCACGTCCTTGGCGGCATAGTTGAGCGCGAAGGTGCTGTTGCCGACCACCGCGAACTCCGAATAGTTCGGAAGGCTGAACATGGTGGCCTGGGCCGCCGCATAGGGCGTGAGGCCGATCCACTGCGTAGCGTAGCGGTAACCGCCCTCGACACGGCCCGAGAGCGCATTTGCGTTGAACTGCGCCCGCAGCTGATCGACGCCGGCGGCCGTGACGATGCGGTTGGTCGTGACGTCCTGCCAGCCATAGGCCAGTGCGGCCGTGATATAGGCAGGTCCGGCCGTGTGACGAACGAAGGCGCCGGCCTGGAACAGGTCGGAGCGGCCCCAGCCGAGCCCGTTGACGTTGAAGCCGGTCCCACCGCCGGCAAGCGCAAAGCCCGCGATCGTCGACGGCGAGAAGCGATAGTCGAGGCCGACGGCAGTGCCATAGACGCTGCTGGTGGTGTTGTTCGAACCGAGCGCGACATTGCCGTCGGTGGTCTGCGAGCCACCATAGCCGGCCGCCCACACATCCCAGCGCTGCTCGAAGGTTGCGGCCGGTGCCTTGCGGTAGATCGAGGCGAAGGCGTCGCGCGCGTTCTTGTCACGCGCGCCCTTGCCGGTCGCGGCATAGGCATTCGCGCCCGGCTCGTCGGCATAGGGCGTCGGACCTGATGTGCCGCTACGTCCCGAGCCGAAGACATCGGTCAAGAGGCCGAGGAACAGGTTCATCGCATTGAAGGTCGTCTGCTGCGACCCCGTTGCCGGTTCGCCGGAGGCCTGGGTCAGGCCGTTGGGGCCGAGGCCCGCGAATTCGGCTTGAAGGAAGCCATTGGCGTTGAAGAAATTCTGAAGCGTCGTGGCGACGTTCTGCTGGTTGATGTTGAGCGCGTATTTCGCGCCATAGTTCAGCGTGAAATCGAGGAACACTTCGTTTGACCCGACCGTCGTCGTGCCGACTAGGCCACCCGGCGCGGCAACGCCGGCGAAATTACCGGTGGCGCTGCCGAAAAACTGCATGATCGAGTAGTGCTGCATTATCTTGCTGCCGGGATACAGCGCGACACCCACGGTCCCGTCCAGCGTGACGTTGCCGCTGACGAGCGCATGGCTCGTGCTGAATCCACTACCGGCCTGCACAACATAGACCGAGCCGGGCTGCAAGGTGAGATCGCCCTGGACCTGCATGCTTGAGCCCGGGCCGCCGTCGCCGGGCGCATAGATGCCACCGGTGGCGATAACGGTGTTGCCGACAATCCCGGCGCCGAACAACGCACCGCCGGCATTCACGGTGGTCAGGCTCGATTGCGAGATGTCGCCATCAACCCGCAGGATGCCGCCATTCACCGTCGTCGTACCGGTGTAAGTGTTTGTGCCGGAGAGGATCAGCGTTCCGCTGCCGACCTTTTCCAGCGAGCCGGAGCCGATGAAACCACACCCGCAGGGATCGTAGTCGCCGATGACGCCATCGACCAGCGCGGAGCGGTTATTGCTGCCGACGACGAGCGTGTTGCCGCCACCGATATAGTAGGTGCCATTGCCTTCGATCGAACCGGCCGTGATGCGGCCGTCGCCGTTCGGGCCGAGGCTGATCCCGAAATCGACGACGCCTGTGCCGGTGGTGATGAAGCGCGCATTGCCGCCGGTGGAATTATCGAAGAACTCGGTCTTGCCACCGTCCTTGGTGACGATCGTGGCGTTGCCGGCCGTCGTGAACGCACCGAAATTGGTCAGGCCATCGGCCTCGTTGATAATGGTTGCATTGCCGGCGGTCGCAGTATCGGACCCGGACAGCGTACCAAACACGGTCCCGCTGAAATCCTTGTTCACGATGGTCGCGGAGCCCGCCGAGGATTGATCGAGGAACGCGGTGCCGCCGCCATTCTGGTTGGTGATGTTGGCCGTGCCCGCATTGGTCCGGCCAAAGAAGCCGGTCAAGCCGCCGTCATTGATGATGGTCGCCCGGCCGGCCGTGGCGGTGTCGGTGCCGCCCCCGAGCGGATCACCGAAGTACAGCTGGCCGTTATTGGTGATCACCATAGAGCTGGCGGAGGTCGCGTTGAGGAACATCGTCGTTCCGGAGATAGCGTTCAGGAGCGATGTAATTCCCGACGTATCGGCATTGACGATATTGAAGAGGCCCTCGTTGTTGACGGCGCCAATGATGCTCGCGGTGTGGGTGGCGTCACCGAGTTGCAGCGCTGCGCACGAACAGATGAAAGTGTCGCCGGTATAGGTGTTGGCGCCGAGCAGCGCCAGGATGCCGGGTCCCTGCACGGAGATGCCACCACTGCCGGTGATGCGCGAGGCGATGACGGCCGATGGGTCTGTCGTGCCGGTGACATCGTTGGTGAAGAACGTCGTCCCCCCGGAGGCTAGCCTGAGATCGCCGCCCTGAATGGTGTAGACAGAACCGTCGCCGGTGAGGTCGAAGCCCACGAGGCTGGTGAGCTGCACGCCGCCTGGCGTAACCGTCACCGTGCCACCGCTTGCCGGCGTCGAGACTCCCGAGTAGCCGAACACCGTGCCGACTGACGAGGGATCGTAAGCAGTGCTGGTCGAACCGAAGACGTCCGTCCAATTCGTGGTGGTGGTGTCCCAGACGCCGCCTCCGCCGTTGACGGCGCCGTTCGGCGTGGTCTGCGACCCGTTGAAGATTTGCTGCGCTGCTGCGGGGCTCGCCGCCGCCGCCGCGCTCAAGGCGAGGCCGATCCAGAATGCCGCGCGAACAGCGGTGGCACGACGCGAGCAACCCCGCCCGCTCGATGGCAACCAAGCCCCCACGCTCTTCCCCTCACCCGCGGCGCTCCCCAGCGGCGCCGCGAGGAACTTAGGCCATGAGGCTGGCCGGTAGAACTACGGTTCCTCGAGAATCAGCCAACGGGACCGCAACTTGGGCAGATTCAACAACTCATGTTGCAACCGAGCCACGGTTTTGCCGGGCTCAATTCCTACCCCGCGCATGCGCCCATGCGTCAGAATGTCCGTTCCATGTACGGCTGTTCACATCTTGGCTGATCATCCAGGGCCGCGCCCCGTGCCCCCATTCCTCGGTGCATTCGCATGAATGGCAAGCGCGCCGTCCGCAATAGCTCAGTAATTGCTCGGGGCCGACCCATTCGGGATGCCGTCGATCGGACATTCCTCCGTCCCCGGCGTCGAGCGGGTCATCGCCTCGACCATGTCCCGCGTCCCTTCTGGGTCGGCGATCCAGTTCTTGTAGAAATCATAGGGGCAGGCCGCGACGCCGCGCGGGCTTTCGCCGGAATTGATCATGCCGGTGTAGCCGCGGTGGACCAGCTTGTAGAGATGGTTCTGCGACTGGCCGTTGCGGCGCGCATCGCGGATCAGATGTTTCGACAGCTGGGCATATTGGATGCCGTAGTCCTCCTCGCCGCACTCGCCGAGCGTCCGGCCGTCGAAGCCGATGATCGCGGAGTGACCGAAGTAGGAATAGACGCCGTCGAAGCCGGCGGCGTTGGCGACGGCGACATAGACGTTGTTGGCCCACGCCATCGCCTTGGAGATCATGACCTGCTGCTCTTTGGCCGGATACATGTAGCCCTGGCAACGCACGATCAATTCGGCGCCCTTCATGGCACAGTCGCGCCAGATCTCCGGAAAGTTGCCGTCGTCGCAGATGATCAGGCTGACCTTCATCCCTTTCGGGCCGTCTGAGACATAGGTGCAATTGCCGGGATACCAGCCCTCGATCGGCACCCATGGCATGATCTTGCGGTACTTCTGGACGATCTCACCCTTGTCGTTCATCAGGATCAGGGTGTTGTAGGGCGCCTTGTGCGGATGCTCCTCGTGGCGTTCGCCGGTCAGCGAGAACACGCCCCAGACCTTGGCCTTGCGGCAGGCCTCCGCGAAGATCGCGGTCTCTTCACCTGGCACCGCCGAGGCCGTCTCGTACATCTCCTTGGAGTCGTACATGATGCCCTGGGTCGAGTATTCCGGGAAGATCACGAGATCCATGCCGGGCAGGCCCGCCTTCATGCCCACCAGCATGTCGGCGATCTTGCGGGCGTTGTCGAGCACCTCGGCCTTGGTGTGCAGGCGAGGCATCTTGTAGTTGACCACTGCGACGCCGACGGTGTCGTTGCTGCTGGAAATGTCACCGTGAAGCATTTGGGCCGCTCCTGTCTTTTGTTCGTTTGATGTTGGCGCGTGGCGTTAGTGGCTGATCATCCAGGGCCGCGCGGTCGGAAAGCCCTTGGCGCCACTCCTGGTCTTGGTCATCAGCCGCGCGGGCTTTGTCTTGTCCGTCGAGCTCTTGTCCTTCACGGTCTTGCCCGACGAGCAGCAGCCGCAGCCGGGACCGTGCGAGGCCTTGTATTGCGCGAGCGTCTGCGGCGCATGCGTGCTGCGCTCGTTGACGGCGTGCGCCTTGCGCTTCTCCGCCGGCATGCAGAAGAAATTCGGCGCGGTCAGGATCACCCGCGGCGCCATCGTCTCGCAGTGCGGACAGCTTTGCGGATCGTCGCATTCCGCCATCGGGCGCAGGTCCTTGAACGGCCCGCAATCGTCACAGAGATATTCATAGACCGGCATCGCATCATCCCTACGCTGTTGCCTGTGAGAGAATTCCCGCGGCGGATGCGGGGCTGCAAAGTCGCGCCGTCCCGCATCCCGTCGCGCAGGGAGACTATTTGTCCGGCGAGATCGGCATCTGGATATCGCCGGTGATGTGCTTGATCGGTCCTGCCGCCGACGGCATCACGTCGAAGTCGAAGATTTCGGTCGGCAGCCATAGCGTGGCGCAGGCATTGGGAACGTCGACCACGCCGGAGATGTGGCCTTGGCACGGCGCGGTGCCGAGGATCGAATAAGCCTGGGCGCCGGAGTAGCCGAACTTCTTCAGATACTCGATCGCGTTGAGGCAGGCCTGGCGATAGGCGATGTGGACGTCGAGATAGTGCTGCTTGCCCTGCTCGTCGACCGAGATGCCCTCGAAGATCAGATAGTCCTTGTAGTTCGGCGTGATCGGCGACGGTTTGAAGATCGGGTTCTTGATGCCGTACTTCGCCATGCCGTCCTTGATCACCTCGACCTTCAGATGCAGCCAGCCGGCCATCTCGATGGCGCCGCAGAAGGTGATCTCGCCGTCGCCCTGGCTGAAATGCAGATCGCCCATCGAGAGACCCGCACCGGGCACATAGACCGGGAAGTAGATCTTCGAGCCGCGCGAGAGATCCTTGATGTCGCAATTGCCGCCGTGCTCGCGCGGCGGCACGGTGCGCGCACCCTCGGCGCCGATCTTGGCCTTGATGTCACCCTTGGCGCGGCCGCCATGGGCGGTCGGCGCGAATGGCGGATTGGCGAGGCCGGGCACGCGGGTCGGGTTGGTCGCGATCAGCTCGGCCTCACGCTTGTTCCAGGTCTCCAGCATCTTCGGATCGGGCAGGCAGCCAATCAGGCCAGGATGGATCAGGCCGGCGAAGTTGACGCCGGGCACGTGACGCGACGAGGTGTAGAGACCCTTGATGTCCCAGATCGACTTCTGCGCCAGCGGGAAATGGTCGGTCAGGAAGCCGCCGCCGTTCTGCTTGGAGAAGAAGCCGTTGAAGCCCCACAGGCTCTCCTTCATCGGGCCGACATCGAGTAGGTCGACGACGAGGAGGTCGCCGGGCTCGGCGCCCTTGACGCCGATCGGGCCGGACAGGAAGTGCACGATCGACAGATCGATGTCGCGCACATCGTCGGCGGAATCGTTGTTCTTGATGAAGCCGCCGGTCCAGTCATAGGTCTCGATGATGAAATCGTCGCCGGGATTGACCCAGGCCACGATCGGGATGTCGGGGTGCCAGCGGTTGTGCACCATGTCATTATCGTAAGCCGATTTGGTGAGATCGACCTTGATCAGTGTCTCTGGCATCGAGATGCTCCCCTTTTACTGCGGTTGGTTAGACGGATAGATATTTCGAGACCTGCGCGGCATCGACGGCGTCGCGCGGATCGTCGCGCACGATCTCGCCGTTCTCGATCACCAGCACGCGGTCGGCGATATCGAGCGCGAAGCTCAGGACCTGCTCCGACACCACGATCGAGAGCCCCTTTTCGTCGCGGATGCGCTTCAAGGTGCGCGCCATCTCCTTGATGATCGACGGCTGGATGCCTTCGGTCGGTTCGTCCAGCAGCAACACTTTCGGCTTGGTCGCGAGCGCACGCGCAATCGCGAGCTGTTGCTGCTGTCCGCCGGAGAGATTGCCGCCGCGGCGGCCCTTCATTTCCAGCAGCACCGGGAACAATTCGTAGATGTCGGCCGGCACCTCGGTCCCGCCGGAGACGACGAGGCCGGTCTCGATGTTCTCCTTCACGGTCATGGTCGAGAAGATCATGCGGCCCTGCGGCACATAGGCGAGGCCCTTGGCGACGCGCTCGTAGCTCGGCAGACTGCCGAGCTCGGCGCCGTCCATTGTCACCGAACCGCTCTTCGCCGGCAGGATGCCCATCAGCGACTTCATCAGCGTGGTCTTGCCCATGCCGTTGCGGCCCATGATCGCAACGATCTCGTTGGGCGCGACCTTGACGTTGAGCCCGTGCAGCACCTCGCTCTGGCCGTAGGCGACGTGAAGATCGGAAATTGCCAGCATCGTCGCGCGCTCCTTACTTCTTGCACATGATCTTGTCCGGAAACCGGACGCCACTTTCCGGGATCATGTGCTAATGGCCCAGATAGACTTCGACGACCTTGGGGTCGTTCTTCACCTTTTCCATGGTGCCCTCGGAGAGGATCTGCCCCTGGTGAAGCACGGTGACCTTGTGCGCGATGTCCTCGACGAATTTCATGTCGTGCTCGATCACCAGCACTGAACGGTTCTTGATGATGCGGTTGAGCAGCTCGGCGGTCTTGGTGCGCTCGGACACACTCATGCCGGCAACGGGCTCGTCCAGCATCAGCAGATCCGGATCCTGGATCAGCAGCATGCCGATCTCGAGCCACTGCTTCTGGCCGTGGCTGAGCAGATCGGCGTTCACGTTGAGCCGATCCTTCAGGAAGATCATTTCGGCGACTTCGTGCACCCGGTCGCGCACGGCGGCGTCGCGGGTGAAGGTCAGTGCGCCGAATACCGAGCGGCCGCGCGGATAGGAGATCTCCAGATTCTCGAACACCGTGAGATCGTCGTAGATCGAGGGGTTCTGGAATTTGCGGCCGACGCCCGTCTCGACGATCTCGTTCTCCTTCATCCGGGTCAGCTCCTTGCCGCGGAACTGGATCGAGCCTGAGGTTGCTTTGGTCTTGCCGCAGATCAGGTCGAGCACGGTGGTCTTGCCGGCGCCGTTGGGACCGATGATGACGCGGATCTCGTTCTCGTCGACGTAGAACGAGAGGTCGTTGACCGCCTTGAACCCGTCGAACGACACGGTCAGCGCTTCGACGGCGAGCAGGAATTCCTTGGGCTGGTGACCGACGAGCATGATCTATCTCCTCACTGCCAGCGTGGCATCGGCATCGTGGCGACCTACGAGCATGACGATCTCCTCACTCCGCCGGGGCGCCGTCAGCGACGGAGCTGTCGGTCCAACCTTCGGGTTTCGGTTTGCGCGACGAGATCAGGCGATCGATGCGCGGCTGCACGTAGTCGCCCCAGATCCCGGCGAGACCGTTCGGGAAGGCCAGGACCACGGCGATGAACAATCCGCCGAGGCCAAACAGCCACAATTCGGGAAAGGTTTCCGACAGGCTGGTCTTGGCGAAGTTGACCAGCAGCGTGCCGTAGACCGCGCCGAGGATCGAGAGCCGGCCGCCGACCGCCGTGTAGATCACCATTTCGATCGACGGCACGATGCCGACGAAGGACGGTGACATGAAGCCGACATTGAGCGCGAACATGGCGCCGCCGATCGCGGCGAACACGGCGGCAATGCAGAAGGCGAAGATCTTGAAATTCGCGACGCTGTAGCCGGAGAAGCGGACGCGGTCCTCCTTCTCGCGCATCGCGACCAGGATGCGTCCCAGCTTGGAGTGCCGGACGAACTGCGCGATCATGATGCAGGCGAACAGCAATCCCACTTCGAAGAAGTACAGCACGATCTTGGCATGGTCGGGCCGGATGTCCCAACCTTTGAGCGTCCGCAGGTCCGTCATGCCGTTGATGCCGCCGGTATAGCCCTGCTGTCCCACGATCAGGATCGTGAGGATGGCCGCGACCGCCTGGGTAATGATGGCGAAGTAGGTGCCGCCGACCCGGCGCTTGAACATCGCGGTGCCGATGATGAGGGCGAAGATGCCAGGCACGAGAATGATGGCGGCGATCGTGAAGGTGAGGCTGCTGAATGGCTTCCAGAACAGCGGCAGCGCAGTGATCTGATTCCAGTCCATGAAATCGGGAATGCCGGGCGTCGACTGGATCTTGGTGTTCTCCACGCTCGATGCCTCGAGCTTGAGGAACATCGCCATGCAGTAGCCGCCGAGCCCGAAGAACACGCCCTGACCGAGGCTGAGAATGCCGCCGTAGCCCCAGCAGATCACCAGCCCCAGCGCGACGAAGGCATAGGTCAGGTATTTCGCGACCAGATTGAGCCTGAAGACATCAAGTGTGAGCGGCAGGACCACCACCAGGAAGACCGCGAGCACCAGAATTCCGATGAACTCCGATCGATTGCAGAAACGATTGTCGGTCATTGCATCAGCCCCAGTTTCTCACTTGCGGACCTTGAGGGCGAACAGCCCTTGCGGCCGCAGCATCAGGATTCCGACAACCGCGAGCAGCGTCAGCACTTTCGCCATCGAGCCCGACATGAAGAACTCGAGGGTCGATTGCGTCTGCGAGATCGAGAAGGCCGAGGCGATGGTGCCGATCAAACTGGCGGCGCCGCCGAACACGACCACCAGGAACGTATCGACGATGTAGAGCTGTCCGGAGGTTGGCCCGGTGGAGCCAATCATCGTAAAGGCGCTGCCGGCGACACCGGCGATGCCGCAACCGAGACCGAAGGTGTAGCGATCGACCTTTTCGGTGTTGATGCCGACGGCTCCGGCCATGATGCGGTTCTGCACGACGGCGCGGACCTGGCGGCCCCAGCGCGACTTGTACATGACATAGGCGACGCCGATGGTGATCAGCAAAGTGAGGCACATCACGAAGACGCCGTTGATCGGCACCTCGATGCTGTCGGTGACGTGCAGCGAGCCGAGCATCCATTGCGGCAGCTCGACGCCGACCTCGCGCGCGCCGAACACGGAACGATAGGCCTGCTGCAGCATCAGGCTGAGGCCCCAGGTCGCAAGCAACGTATCGAGCGGGCGCTTGTAGAGATGCCGTATCAGCACCCACTCCACCAGCATTCCCAGCGCGCCGGATGCGACGAAGGCCAGGATCATCGCCAGGAAGAAGTAGCCGCTGAACAGGCTCGGCAGATAGGCCTGGAAGAAATTCGAGGTCATCCAAGTGACGTAGGCCCCGAGGATCATGAACTCGCCATGAGCCATGTTGATGACGCCCATCTGGCCGAAGATGATCGCAAGCCCAAGCGCCATCAGGACGTAGACTGAGAACAGGATCAGTCCTGCAAACCCCTGCATGACGAAGATGGAGCCAAGATCACCAAGCGAATAGTCGCCGAACATCGATGTCCTCCGTCAGGGATAAGGTCCCGCGTCGCGAGCAGGTTCGCGACGCGGGGGTCTTGGGCGTGGATTTGCTGTCCACGCCAGGGAGAGGCTTGGTGTTGAGGAAAGGCGCGAGCGACGTCGCGACTTACTGGTAACCCTTGGGGAACGGATCCGGCTCGACGAGATCGGCGGTCTCGTAGATCAGCTCGAACTGACCATCGAGCTTGGCGCGCCCCACCCGGGTCTTCGACCAGAGGTGATGGTTTTCGTGGATGCGCACATAGCCTTCCGGCGCACCCTTGAACTCGACGCCGGGCGAGGCCGCCGCGATCTTGTCGACGTCGAAGGAGCCCGCCTTCTCCACCGTCAACTTCCACAGCCACGGGCCGAGATAGGCAGCCTGGGTGACGTCTCCGATCACGGTCTTCTCGCCCCACATCTTCTTGAACGCCGGCACGAAGGTCTTGTTGTTCGGATTGTCGAGCGACTGGAAGTACTTCATGCAGGCATAGGCGCCCGCGATGTTCTCGCCGCCGATGCCGTCGATCTCGTCCTCGGTCACCGAGATCGTCAGCAGCGCCTGCTTGGAGAGGTCGATGCCGGCGGCCTTGAGCTGCTTGTAGAACGCGACGTTCGAGCCGCCGACGACGTCGGTGAAGATCACGTCGGGCTTGGTCAGCTTGATCTTGTTGATCACCGAGTTGAACTGGGTGTTGCCGAGCGGATAATACTCCTCGCCGACGACCTTGCCCTTCAGCACGTTCTCGACGTGCTTGCGCGCGATCTTGTTCGAGGTGCGCGGCCAGATGTAGTCGGAGCCGATGAAGAAGAACGACTTGGCGCCCTTTTCCTTGGCGATCCAGTTCAGGCCGGCGAGAATCTGCTGGGTCGCTTCCTGGCCGGTGTAGATCACGTTCTTGGACTGCTCGAGGCCCTCATAGAAGGTCGGGTAATAGAGCATGCCGTTGTACTGCTCCATGACCGGCAGCACCGCCTTGCGGGATGCCGAGGTCCAGCAGCCCATGATCGCCGCGACCTTGTCGTTGACGAGCAGCTTCTTGGCCTTCTCCGCAAAGGTCGGCCAATCGCTGGCGCCGTCTTCCTGGATGAACTTGATCTTGCGCCCGAGCACGCCGCCCATGGCGTTGATCTGCTCGATGGCGAGCTTTTCGGCCTCGATCGAGCCGGTCTCGGAGATGGCCATGGTGCCGGTCGCCGAGTGCAGGATGCCGACCGTCACCTCGGTGTCGGTGACCGCGAGGCCCGTGGTGTTGACCGCCGAGGTCGCCGGAGCCTGCGCGAAAGACGCCCGCGGCAGCATCGTGATGGCCGGCACGACGGCCATTCCCATCAATAGTTTGCGCCGGAGCGGCGACAACAGGCCCTTGTTTGCTTCGTCTGACATGAGCACCCCACTTTTGTTCGAGGACACGCGATTGGTGCCGTTAGGATGGCTCGAATTTGTGCAGCGCAAGCATACGCAAGATCGCGTATACTGCACCGCAAAATACCGACGTAGGCTTCTGGTACGGAATTTGCGAGGGCTCTGGGACGTATCGGGAGTGGGGTAACGAGTGGCAGGGCGGCAGCGAATAGACCGCGTCAGGCGCCAGTACAACCAGTGGGTCGCCAACCAGACGCTGGAAGACTACGCGCTGCGCTTCACCGCCAAGAGCGCGCGCCGCTGGTCTGCCGCCCGTGTCGCCAACACTGCACTCGGCGCCATCTCCTTTCTGGCGCTGGAAGCGATCGGCGGCACCATCACGCTGAACTACGGCGTCACCAACGCCAGCGCCGCGATCCTCGTTGTCTCCACCATCATCTTCTTCTGCGGCGTGCCGATTGCCTATTACGCAGCCAAATGCGGCATCGACATTGACCTGCTCACCCGCGGCGCCGGCTTCGGCTATATCGGCTCGACCGTCACCTCGTTGATCTACGCCTCCTTCACCTTCATCTTCTTCGCCATCGAGGCGGTGATCCTGGCAACGGCGCTGGAGATGTGCTTCGGCATTCCGCGCCCGATCGGCTACCTCATCAGCGCAGTGGCGATCATTCCGCTCGTGACCTACGGCATCACGCTGATCAGCCGCTTCCAGCTCTGGACGCAGCCGATCTGGATCATCCTGCACATCCTGCCCTTCGCCGCGATCGCCTGGGCCAACCCTTACTCGTTTAAGGAGTGGCGCAAGTTCGCCGGCGAGCATGGCGACCCGAGCGGGCATTTCGATCTGCTGCTGTTCGGTGTCGCATCCTCCGTGGTGTTCTCGCTGGTGGCGCAGGTCGGCGAGCAGGTCGACTTCCTCCGGTTTCTGCCGCGCGACCGCCGCACGTCGCGAACGTCGTGGTGGATCGCCCTGCTGATCGCGGGCCCGGGCTGGATCATCTTCGGCGCACTGAAATTGTTACTGGGCTCCTTTCTCGCCTTCTTCGCGCTGAGCCACGGCCTCTCGGGCGAGCTGGCGGCCGAGCCCGCGCACATGTATCTCGAAGCGTTTCGCTACGTGCTGTCGCAGCCGGACCTGGCGCTGGCGCTCACCGGCATGTTCGTGATCCTGTCGCAGCTCAAGATCAACGTCACCAACGCCTATGCCGGCTCGATCGCCTGGTCGAACTTCTTCTCGCGTCTGACGCACAGCCATCCCGGCCGGGTGGTCTGGCTGGTGTTCAACGTGATGGTGGCGCTGCTGTTGATGGAGATCGGCGTCTACAAGGCGCTGGAGCAGACGCTGGCGCTCTATTCCAATGTCGCGATCGCCTGGGTCGGCGCGCTCGTCGCCGATCTCGTCGTCAACAAGCCGCTCGGCCTGCGCCCGCCGCAGATGGAGTTCAAGCGCGCCCATCTCTACGACATCAATCCGGTCGGTGTCGGCGCCATGACGATCGCGACCATCGTCTCGATCGCGGCGTTCTACGGCCTGTTCGGCCCGACCATGAAGGCGCTCGCCGCCTTCGTCGCGCTGACGGTCGCCTTCGTCACCGCGCCTGTCATCGCCTGGCTCACCGACGGAAAGTACTACATCGCGCGCAAGCCGAAGCGGAGCTGGGCCAACATCGAGTCGATCCAGTGCTGTATCTGCGAGCACAGTTTCGAGCCGGAGGACATGACGTCCTGCCCCGCTTACGCCGGCCCGATCTGCTCGCTGTGCTGCTCGCTCGATGCGCGCTGCCACGACCTCTGCAAGCCGCATGCGCGGGCGCAGGTGCAGTTCGCCGACGCGCTCGGCAAGATTCTTCCCGAACCGATCTACCGGCGGATCAACTCGCAGTTCGGCCACTATATCGGCGTCTTCGTGGTCTCCGCCGGCCTCGTCGCGCTGGTGCTGGGACTGATCTATCTTCAGACCTCGGCGAGCGTGCCGGGCGAGAATTTGCTCGTCTCGAACGTGCTCTGGAAGGTGTTCTTCTCGCTCAGCATCATCATCGGCGTTGTGGCCTGGCTGTTCGTGCTGGCGCAGCAGAGCCGTCGCGCCGCCGAGGCCGAGACGCGGCGGCAGACGACGCTGCTGATCCAGGAGATCGACGCGCACAAGCGCACCGACGCCGAGCTTCAGCGCGCCAAGGAGGTCGCCGAATCTGCCAACCTCGCCAAGAGTCGCTACGTGGTGGGGCTGAGCCACGAGCTGCGCTCGCCGCTGAATGCGATCAGCGGCTATGCCCAGCTCCTGGAGCAGGACGCAACGCTCAACACCAAGCCGCGCGACCAGGTCCGCGTGGTTCGCCGCAGTGCCGATCACCTCTCCGGCCTGATCGACGGCATTCTTGATATTTCCAAGATCGAGGCGGGACGGCTGTATCTGTCGCGCGACGAAGTGCGCCTGAGCGAATTCCTCGACCAGCTCGTCGGCATGTTCCGTCTCCAGGCCGCGGCCAAGGGCATCGACTTCGTGTTCAGGCGGCCGGCGCATTTGCCGGTCGTGGTCTACGCCGACGAGAAGCGGCTCCGCCAGGTGCTGATCAACCTGCTCTCCAACGCGATCAAGTTCACCCAGACCGGCAGCGTGCAGTTCGTCGTGCACTATCGCAGCCCCGTTGCCGAGTTCGAAGTGATCGACACCGGCCCCGGCATCCAGGGCGACGACCTCGAACGCATCTTTGCGCCCTTCGAGCGTGGCGCGCTCGGCGTCTCGCAGCCGCAGACCGGCACCGGGCTGGGCCTGACCATCAGCCGGCTGCTCGCCGGCGTCATGGGCGGCGACATCAAGGTCCTGAGCACGGTTGGCGCCGGGAGCACCTTCAAGGTCAAGATCCTGCTATCGGAAGTCGCCAATCCGCTGCGCATCGCGCCGGTAGAGGCGCCGGTCTCCGGCTATCGGGGCGCACGCAAGACCATCCTCATCACCGACGACGACCCCGTGCATCGCGACCTCCTGCGCGAGGTGCTGGCGCCGCTCGGCTTCATCCTGCTCAGTGCACCCGATGGGCCAGGATGCCTCGCGCTGGCGCAGCATTGCCGGCCCGACCTGTTCCTGCTCGACATCTCGATGCCTGCCATGGACGGCTGGGCCGTCGCGGAGGCCTTGCGCACGAGCGGCCACCACCAGGCGCGCATCCTGATGGTGTCGGCGAGCGCGCTGGAGGCTCACGGCGCGCCGCTGGCGCAGCCCTTCCACGACGGCTATCTGATGAAGCCGATCGACATCCCGCGGCTGCTGGAGACGATCCGTCAGCTCCTGAAGATCGAATGGCAGTACGGCTCGGACCAGATCGCGGTGCCGTTCTGGCGGCTCGAGAGCGGATCAAGGCCACCGGTGCGGCACATCGAGGCGCTGATGGGGCTGGGCCAGATCGGCTACGTCAAGGGCATCCAGTTGAAGCTGGACGAGATCGGCAGCGAGCACCCCGAGCATGCCGACTTCGTCGCGGAAATGCGGTCGCTGGTCGACCGCTTCGATCTCGACCGGTACATGGCCACATTGAAGACGTTGCATGCGCATGAGCATTGAGTCGAGGAAGCGCGATGTCGCGCTCGTTGTCGATGACTCCCCGGAGACGCTGCGGCTGCTCACCGACGCGCTCGACGGCGCCGGGATGACGGTGATGGTGGCGCTCGACGGCGCGGCCGCGATGCGCATCGTCGACCAGATCACGCCCGACATCGTGCTGCTGGACGCCGTGATGCCCGGCATGGACGGATTCGAGACCTGCCGCCGGCTCAAGCGCGATGCGGGCGTTGCCAACGTGCCCGTGATCTTCATGACGGGCCTCGCCGAGACCGAGCACATCGTGCGCGGGCTGGAGGCCGGCGGCGTCGACTACGTGACAAAACCGATTGTGATCGAGGAGATGCTGGCGCGCATCCGCGTCCATCTCGGCAACGCCCGCCTGACCCAGAGCGCGCGTGCCGCGCTCGACGTCTCCGGCCGCTTCCTGTTCGCGGTCAACCGCCAGGGCCACGTGCTCTGGGCCACCCCGCAGGCGCAAAAACTGCTGGCCGATCATCATGGCGCGCAGGCCGACGACTTCGTCCTGCCGCCATCACTCCTGCAATGGCTGGAGCAGGCGAAGGACAAGGGCAGCTCGAAGTCGCAGGCGGCTCCCCTGCCCGACAATCCGCAACTGCGGCTCTACTACATGGGCGAGACCGCGCCGAACGAGTTCCTGCTGCGGCTGTCCAAGGAGTCCGGCACTGCGCTGCCACCCGAATTCACCAGCGAGCTCGGCCTCACCACCCGCGAGGGCGAAGTGCTGGCCTGGCTCAGCAAGGGCAAGACCAACCGCGATATCGCGCAGATCCTGGGCTTGAGCCCGCGCACCGTGGACAAGCACCTGGAGCAGATCTACGCCAAGCTCGGCGTGGAGAACCGGACCGCGGCGGCCGCGATTGCAACGAATGCGACGCGAAGGAATTCGTAGCAGCACTGCAGATGAGTTGGTGCGCCGTTCACCCAACCAACAGTGTCGTCCCGGGGCGCGAAGCGAGCCCGGGACCCATAACCACAGGAAGTGGTTTGGTGAAGACTCGGAGTGACCAGCCAACCCTATGACCACTGCCTGGGAGTATGGGTCCCGGGCTCGCTTCCGCGCCCCGGGACGACAGCCGAGTGTGGGGGGCTTCTAACGTTCCCTACTCCGACGGCCCCTCACCCGTAAACAAACGCTCCGTCGTCCAGATCCGTCTTCGGGATCTCGTCCTTCTCGGTCCAGTAATCCTGGCTGTGCTGCCATTCCGGCTTGTCGCCGCGCTTGGGGAGCAGGTCCATGTTGCGCATGATGTAGCCGGGATTGAAGTTTTCCGGATCGATCCAGGGCAGGATCGGCATGTTGTGGTCCTCAGGCCGCAGCCTGACTTCGACCTTCTTCGTGCCCTTGGCCTTCATGTGGCCGAGCAGCCGGCAGACGAAATCGGCGACGACGTCGACGCGCAGCGTCCAGCTCGCACGGAAATAGCCGAACACCCAGACCATGTTCGGCACGCCCGTGAACATCATGCCGCGATAGGTCACGGTGTCGCCGAAGGCGAGCGGCTTGCCGTCGATCTCGAAGGCGATGTCACCGAGCGCCGCAAGATTGAAGCCGGTTGCGGTGACGACGACGTCGGCTTCCAGCAGCTTGCCGGACTTGAGCTGGATGCCGTTCTCGACGAAACATTCGATCTCATCGGTGACGACGGAGGCCTTGCCGCTGGCGATGCCCTTGAACAGATCGGCGTCGGGCACAAAGGCGATACGCTGCCGCCACGGCCGGTAGGTCGGCGTGAAATGCGTCTCGACGTCGTAGTCCGGCCCGAGAACCGCGCGGATCTGGTCGATCAAATCCTTCTTCACCTGCTCCGGCTTGGCAATGCAGAGCTTTGTGAAAGCATCCTGCTCGAACAATATTTTGCGGCGGACGATCTCGTGGATCCATTCCTCGTCGACCTGAAGCCGGCGCAGCTCCTCGGCGATCTCGATGGCGTTGCGGCCGAGCCGGAAATAGGTCGGCGAGCGCTGCAACATGGTGACATGCGCGCAGGCGTCGGCGATGTTCGGCACCAGCGTCGCCGCGGTCGCGCCGGAGCCGATCACGACGACCTTCTTGTTCACGAGGTCGATATCGTCGGGCCAGCTCTGCGGATGGACGATGCGGCCCTTGAAGCGGTCCATGCCCTTCCATTCCGGCGTGTAGCCTTCGGAATGGCGATAATAGCCCTGGCACATCCAGAGGAAGTTGGCGGTGAACGTTTTCGCCTCGCCGGTGTCGGTCGTTGTCGCCTCGATGGTCCAGAGATTTTGCTCGCTCGACCAGCTCGCGGAATTGATCTGGTGCTTGTAGCGGATGTGTCGGGCGATATCGTTGTCGTCGATCACCTCGTTCATGTAGGCGAGGATTTCCTCGGCGGTCGCGATCGGCGGTCCGACCCAGGGCTTGAAACTGTAGCCGAAGGTATGGAGATCGCTGTCCGAGCGAATGCCGGGATAGCGATGCGTGCTCCACGTGCCGCCGAACGTCGCCTGCGTCTCCAGGATGACGTAGCTCGTGCCGGGAAGCTGCTTTTCGATGTGATAGGCGCTGCCGATGCCGGAGATGCCGGCACCGACGATCAGCACGTCGAAATGTTCAGAGGCCTGCTTGGTTGTGGCGTGACTGCGGACAGCGACATTCATTGTTGCTTCTATGCCTTGCTTGTTTTTGTGGCCGCCCTTGACCGGACGGCGCGTTTCCTCCGCGACGGGCATGGTCACCCATCGCGCTTCCACTTCAAAATGACATAGATCAATTCGCGGTCAAACTATAACGCCGCACCCCAGCTCCGCGCGGTCTGCAAAATCCAGTCGCGATAGAGCGTGAGCGGCGTGACGCCGGTCAATCCGCCGCAGCCGGCGGCGCCGTTCGGCCCCGTGGACCAGCTGATGACGCCGACAAGCACCGGGCCGTTCGGCTTGTCCTCGAACACCGGACCGCCGGAATCGCCGGTGCAGGCGCCAATTCCGTCGCGAACACCGTTGGTTACGGGATCGACCAGCCGGATCTGGAACGTGCCGGGCTGGCCCGTGGCCACGAGCCCGGCGACGCGCGTCGCGCCGCCGCTCTTGCCGTCGCCACGGACGGTGACGCCGATACCGGCGATGACGAAGCGGCTGCCAACCTGGATTGGAATAGTCGGCGCACCGACCGACACCGTCGATTTTCCCTTGAGTGGAATTTCCAGTTGCAACAATGCCACGTCCGCGGTGGCGCGGTGCGCCTGCATTGCCTGCATGTTGAAGTTGGGATGGATCGCGACGGTGCGCACGTTCAGCAATTGCGGCGCACCGTCAGCGCCGCGATCGACGATCTTGTAGTCCGCGCCGGGCTGCACACAGTGGGCAACCGTCAGCACGACCTTCGGGGCGATCAGGCTGCCGGTGCAGAAATTGCCCCGCGAGCCGACGATGGTGACGACCGCGCGCGCGACACCATCGGCCTGCGGCGTGCCGCCGCCGACGATGGCGTGTGCGGGCGTGGCGAGCAGCAGCGCGGCTGCGATGAGGGTTGCAAGCTTCTTCATGGGAACACGCCTTGGCGTCAGCATCGGTGACGGCGGGATTGCTTCAGACTGGCCCTTGCCGATAGCGCATGCTAGCG
Organism: Bradyrhizobium sp. 215_C5_N1_1; assembly: GCF_052075935.1. Taxonomy (NCBI): domain Bacteria; kingdom Pseudomonadati; phylum Pseudomonadota; class Alphaproteobacteria; order Hyphomicrobiales; family Nitrobacteraceae; genus Bradyrhizobium; species Bradyrhizobium sp. 215_C5_N1_1. Next base: position 8,707,641 of record NZ_CP197228.1, read on the forward strand.
CTCTTGGGAAGGAATTGACGAGGGCGGGATCTTGACGATCGAGGCTGTGATCTTTGATTTTGGCGGCGTGCTGACGAGCTCGCCGTTCGAGGCGTTCGCGCGGTACGAGACCGAGCGCGGTCTCCCCGTCGACATCATCCGGCGCACCAACGCCGCCAATCATCTGGAAAACGCCTGGGCCAAGTTCGAGCGGGCCGAGGTCGATATCGACACCTTCGACAAGCTTTTCGCCGAGGAATCTCGCGCGCTCGGCGCGGAGGTGCGCGGCCGCGACGTGCTGCCGCTGCTTCAGGGCGATCTGCGTCCCGAGATGGTCGAGGCCCTCAAGCGCATCAAGGCGCAATTCAAGACCGGCTGCATCACCAACAATCTGCCTGCCAACGCGATCGGCAGCATGACCGGGCGCTCACTCTACATCGCCGAGGTGATGGTTCTGTTCGACCACGTCGTCGAATCCGCCAAGATCGGCTTGCGCAAGCCCGACCCGCGCATCTACAGGATGATGGTCGAGACGCTGAAGGTCGATCCGAAGAAGTGCGTCTATCTCGACGATCTCGGCGTCAATCTAAAACCCGCGCGCGAGATGGGCATGACCACGATCAAGGTGGCGAGTGGGGCGCAGGCGATTGCGGAGCTTGAGGCGGCGACGGGGCTGAAGTTGGGGTAGGCTGGCTCATCGTTGCGAGGCACGAAGCCGTAGGGTGGGCAAAGCGGAGCGTGCCCACCACAAGCAGATGGTGGGCACGGCGCTTTCGCGCCTTTGCCCACCTTACGGCAGCCTATTCCGCCGCGGCGGCGATCCGCTCCGGAAAGGCAGCCGCCAGCGATGCTCTATCCGGCTTCAGCACACCGCGCTCGGTGATGAGACCAGTGACCAGCCGCGCCGGCGTCACGTCGAACGCGTAATTCGCGACCGGCGAGCCCTCCGGCACGATGCGCACCGTCTCCAGCCGGCCATCCGCGGTGCGGCCGGTCATGTCGGTCACCTCCGTGCCGCTGCGCTGCTCGATCGGAATGTCGCGGATGCCGTCATCAACGGCGAAATCGATCGTCGGCGACGGCAGTGCGACATAGAACGGCACGCCGTTGTCGTGTGCTGCAAGCGCCTTCAGATATGTGCCGATCTTGTTGCAGACATCGCCATTGGCGGCGACGCGGTCGGTGCCGACGATGGCGAGGTCGACCATGCCGTGCTGCATCAGGTGCCCGCCGGTGTTGTCGGGGATCACCGTGTGCGGCACGCCGTGATGACCGAGCTCCCAGGCCGTGAGCGAGGCGCCCTGGTTGCGCGGACGGGTCTCATCGACCCAGACATGGATCTTGATGCCACGCTCATGCGCCAGATAGATCGGCGCCGTCGCGGTGCCCCAGTCGACGGTGGCAAGCCAGCCGGCATTGCAATGGGTCAGCACGTTGACCGTCTCGCCCGGCTTCTTCCTTGCGACGATCGCCTCGATCAGCTTCAAGCCGTTGCCGGCGATGCCGCGGTTGATCTCGACGTCCTGCTCGACGATCTCGTCGGCGCGCGCATAGGCCGCCTCCGCCCGTTCAACCGGATCGACCGGGGCGAGCGCCGTGCGCATCTCGTCCAGCGCCCATTTCAGATTGATCGCGGTCGGCCGCGCCACGACCAGCGTGTCATAGGCGCGCTTGAGGCCAGCGTCGGATGAGTCCTCGCGCATGGCGAGCGCCATGCCGTAGGCCGCGGTTGCACCAATCAGCGGCGCGCCGCGCACCAGCATGTCGCGAATGGCGACCGCAGCGTCTTCGCATGAAGTCAGCTTCGCGATGACGAACTCATGCGGCAGGCGGCGCTGGTCGATCGCGCCGACCGACCAGCCATCGCGCTCGCGCCAGATGCTGCGGAAATGCTTGCCGTCAACCTTCATGGCATTCTGCCTTTCGTATCACGCCCGCAGGATGCGCCCGGCCACCGCATCGAGCTTCTTCAAGAGCTCGGGATCGCGCGCCTCGGGCGCCGTGATCAACGCGGTGTCGAGCGCGCGGTCCGAACCGATCGGGCACGGCTCGTGCTCGCGCGGAAAATCCGTCGCGAGCCGCGCCACCAGCGCCTTCGCCTTGTCGGCGTTCGAGGTCAGCACGCGGATGATGTCCTGGACGGTGACGGCGTCGTGGTCGGGATGCCAGCAGTCGAAATCCGTCACCATCGCGACCGTGGCGTAGCAGATCTCCGCCTCACGCGCGAGCTTCGCCTCGGGCATGTTGGTCATGCCGATCACGGAATAGCCCGATGTCTTGTAGGTCATGCTTTCCGCGTAGGTGGAGAATTGCGGCCCCTCCATGCAGACATAGGTGCCGCCGCGCGCAAACGCGATGCCCTCGGCTTCAGCTGCCGCCGCAAGATGGATGCGCAGGCGCGGCGAGACCGGATGCGCCATCGACACATGCGCGACGCATCCCCTGCCGAAGAACGAGCTCTCGCGCTTGTGGGTGCGATCGACGAACTGGTCGACGAGAACGAAGGTGCCGGGTGACAGCTCCTCCCTGAACGAGCCGCAGGCCGAGAGCGAGATCAAGTCGGTGACGCCGGCCCGCTTCAGAACATCGATGTTGGCGCGATAATTGATGTCGGAGGGCGAGAGCCGGTGACCCTTGTCGTGCCGCGGCAGGAACACGATCGGCAGGCCGGCAATCGAGCCGCGCCGCAGAGGGGCCGACGGCTCGCCCCAAGGGCTCTTGATCACTTCTTCGCGCGCGCCCTCGAGACCCGGCAGATCGTAGATGCCGGAGCCACCAATGATGCCCAATACCGCCTGCGTCATGCCTGCTCCACCCTGTCAGCTATGTGCGACATGGTTAAGCTATGCCAGTTTTGCGGCGATTTTGAAACGGGGGCGGTGGGGCGATGCCGGTGCTGTGAGGAGCCTGGAGTGCTCGCCTCGCTCTCAGTGTCGTCCCCGACGTTCGCAGGGACGACCCGGGGAGTGATAGGTACGTCTAATTAGGCCGCCGCCGCCAGCTGCAGCTGGGTCGCGACCATCCGCTCCAGCGTCTCGACCGACTGGAAATTCTCGGGCGTGATCTCGGACTGCGGGATGGTGAAGTCGAACTCGGCTTCGACGCCGAGCATCAGATTGACCATGTCCATCGAGGTCAGACCCGCATCGACGAGCTTCGCCTGTGGTGTGATGTCCGCGGTGAGCGAGTTCTGCTCGAGGATGCCCTTCACCAGCTTGATGATGCGATCGCGCACGTCGGTATCGAAGGCCTGCATCGGTAAATTCCCATCTGTCTATTCAACGGTCGGACCGGTTGCCGGCTACGATGGGCGCGACGGGCCGATCCCACAATGGGCGCCACCATTACTTCGCCTTTCTTAGTAAACGATGACTCAGATTGTCTGGAATTCCGAGTTCTTCCAGATCCCTAACGCGACCGCGGAATTGTCGGTGATGCAAACAACCCGAACTTAACTGTTCGTTCGGAATTTGGCTTTGTTTACCCTCTATTTCATCGACGAATTTGAATTAAATCCGTAGCCTCGTCTCACAAGCAAAATGGTCGGAGGATCGCTTGCACGGCATCGCGAATGATGCCGGCGATCCTGAACGGCAAACCGGAGGCGGACGAGTATGAACGTGCGTGAAGCAGTCCTCACTGTCGACGAAACGCAAACGAGCTTTCTCGAACACGGCCCCTCCCTCATCGAACGCGCTACCCGGACAGCCGCTGCGGCGGCTGCCGATGCGGACGAGGTCGATCGCGGCGCCCGCTTCCCCCACAAGGCTTTCGAGGTCGCGCGTGAGCAGAAACTGCTCGGCGTCATGATCCCGGTCGAGTTCGGCGGCTTCGGTGCCTCGATCTACGACGTCACCGATATCTGCTACACGCTCGGGCGCGCCTGCGCCTCGACCGCGATGATCTATGCGATGCACACGACCAAGGTCGCCTGTGTCATCAGGCACGGCCATGGCATCCCCTGGATGGAAACGATGATGCGCCGGGTCGCCCGCGACCAGTGGCTGCTCGCCTCCTCCACCACCGAAGGCCAGAACGGCGGCAACATTCGCGCCAGCGCCGCGGCAGTCGACCACGCCGGCGACGCAGTCTCGCTGGTGCGCGACGCCACCGTGATCTCCTACGGTGCGGAGGCCGACGGCCTCGTCACCATCGCCCGCCGCGCCACCGAGGCCGCCGCCTCCGACCAGGTTCTGCTGGCGCTCGCCAAGGACGATTATTCGCTGAAGCAGACGCAGGGCTGGGAGACGCTCGGCATGCGCGGCACCTGCTCGACCGGCTTCGAGCTGAAGGTCGATTGCCCGGCCGACCGCATCTTCCCGGAATCCTATGACAAGATCCATGCCCAGACCATGACGCCGTTCGCGCATCTGTGCTGGTCCTCGGCCTGGGCCGGCATCGCCGCCGCGGCCGTGACCCGTGCTCAGGCTTTCGTTCGCAAGGCGGCCCGCACCTCGGGCGGCCAGATGCCGCCGGCCGCGGCGCATTTCACTGCCGCGAAGATGTCGCTGGCCAAGCTGCGCGCGCTGATCGCAGCCAATGTCGACACCTTTGCCCGCGCCGAGCATGACGAGCGCGCGCTGAGCTCGCTCGATTTCCAGTCCTCGATCACGCTGTTGAAGGTGCAAGCCTCCGAGCTCGCGGTCGAGACCGTGATGCATGCGATGCGCACCGCGGGCCTCTCCGGCTACCGCAACGATGGCGAGTTCACCATGGGCCGCCACCTGCGCGACGTGCTGTCCTCGCCGATCATGATCAACAACGACCGCATTCTCGCCAACGCCGCCACTTCGACGCTGATGAGCGGCATTCCGGCAAGCCTTCGAGACTAGAAAGCCTTCGCGACTGACGTGCCTTTCGGCCAAAAAGAACAATTTCAGATAGCAGGAAGTCGAACATGAACATTGCTGTTCTCCCCAGCTCGCCCGAGACCGCGCCGCAAATCGCAGATCCGCTCGATCATCTCGCCGACAAGCTGTTCCACCCCATGGGCTCGGACGGCGTTTACGCCCGCACCGCGCTCTATGAGGGCGTCGTCGAGCGGCTGGCCGCGCTGATCACGAACCATCGCGAGACCGGCACCGAGGTCATGCGCTTTCCGCCGGTGATGAGCCGGGCCCAGCTCGAGAAATCCGGCTATCTCAAGAGCTTTCCGAACCTGCTCGGCTGCGTCTGCGGCCTGCACGGCACCGAACGCGAGATCAACGCGGCGGTGAGCCGCTTCGATGCCGGCGGCGACTGGACTTCATCGCTCTCGCCGGCCGACCTCGTGCTGTCGCCCGCCGCGTGCTACCCGGTCTATCCGATCGCGGCGAGCCGCGGACCTTTGCCGAAGGGCGGCCTGCGCTTCGACGTCGCTGCCGACTGCTTCCGCCGCGAGCCGTCGAAACATCTCGACCGGCTGCAATCGTTCCGGATGCGCGAATATGTCTGCATCGGCAGCCCCGACGACGTCGCCGATTTCCGCGAGCGCTGGATGGTGCGCGCGCAGGCGATCGCCCGCGACCTCGGCCTGACCTTCCGCGTCGACTACGCCAGCGACCCCTTCTTCGGCCGCGTCGGCCAGATCAAGGCGGTGAGCCAGAAGCAGCAGCAGCTCAAGTTCGAGCTCCTGATCCCGCTCCGCTCGGAGGATCAGCCGACCGCCTGCATGAGCTTCAACTATCACCGCGAACATTTTGGCACGACCTGGGGCATCCAGGACGCCAATGGCGAACCCGCGCATACCGGCTGCGTCGCCTTCGGCATGGACCGCCTGGCCGTCGCCATGTTCCACACCCACGGCACGGATCTCGCCGCTTGGCCCGCCAAGGTGCGGGAGATCATGGGCATGCAGCCGTTAGCCACGGCCGATGCCCATGGTGAAGGCTGGCGCTAGAGCATGATCCGGAAAAGTGCGGGTCGGTTTTCCGAATAGATCGTGCTGAAACGATAGAGCGAACGAGGCCTCCCATTTCCACGGGTAAAACGAGCGTGATCCACACCAAGGTCCGATGCCGCGAGATCACCGAGGCCGACGTCGATGCGGTCGCGGACCTGCTGACGCGCGGCTTCGTCGGCCGCTCGCGCAATTACTGGATCCAGGGTCTGCGCCGGCAGGCCTTCCGGCCCGTGCCGGAGGGCTATCCGCGCTTCGGCTACATGCTCGACAATGACGGCGCGCCCGTCGGCGTGCTGCTGCTGATCTACACGGCGCGAAAGCACGGCGAAGAGGCCGCCATCCAGTGCAATTTGTCGAGCTGGTATGTCGATCCGGCCTACCGCAACTACGCCCCGCTGCTGACCAAGATCGCGCAGCGGCACAAGGATGTCACCTATCTCAACATCAGCCCGGCGCCGTGGACCTGGCCGATCATCGAGACGCAGGGCTTTCGTGCCTATTGCCACGGCATCTTCTTCTCCGTGCCTGCACTCGCGCGCCCTCCGCGCTGGAGCAAGATCGAGGTCATCTCGCAGCACGCCAAGACGATCGAAGGGCTGACCGACGACGAGACGCAGCTCCTCACGCGGCATGCCCGCTACAATTGCCTCAGCCTGGTCTGCCGCACGCCGAAGGGGACGTTCCCCTTCATCCTGCAGCCGGTGCGCATCCGCCGCGGCTTCATCGCACCGCCGGCGATGAAGCTGATCTATTGCCGCAGCGCCGCCGAATACGCCGCCTGCGCAGGCCGCATCGGCCGGCTGCTGCTGCGACTCGGCAAGATCTCGGTGGCGATCGATTCCAATGGCCCGATTCCCGGCCTCGCCGGCATCTACACCGAGCGGCGCGGGCGCAAGTATTTCAAGGGTCCGCACCGGCCGCAGCTCGGCGACCTCACGGACACGGAACTCGTGCTGTACGGGCCGTAGGGGACACTCGACCCAAACATCCGCTGTCGTCCCTGCCTAGTGCGCAATTGCGCACGGGCGCAGGGACCCATAACCCCAGGGAGAAATTTGGCGAAGACTGATCCTGAATGGTCTTCCCGCGGTACCGGCGTCTGGGCTCACAGGTAGATCACGCGGTATGGGTCCCTGCGCCCGTGCGCAATTGCGCACTAGGCAGGGACGACAGCGGAGTTTGTCGTGCGCTTACGGCCAACTCTGGCTTGCAGATATCTCGGCATTCGCGCGCTTGGCGCACGCCGCTCCGCATCCCCAGTCACCCTCCGTAAACTACTGCGCTTAAGGGAATTTTCCGGCCTCTTCGCTACGCTCAGTGGCTGAACTACGTTGCGTTAAGTCTATTGCCGGCCGAGACCCGTCGATCCCATGACGCCGATCCGCGATAACGAGCTTGGTGCACGCCGCGCAGAGGGCCCGCAGGCCCTCGTCGGGCTGAGCCAGCTTGCGCTCGATCACATGGAGCAGGGCGTCTGCGTCTACGACGCCGACAACCGGATCGTGCTGGTCAATCAGCGCTACCTCACGCTGTTCAACATGTCGGCCGACATCGTGCGGGTCGGCACCAGCTATCGCGACGTGCTCGCCCACAGCGCGGCGCTCGGCAACTTTCCTGTCAGCGAACTCGATGCGCTCTATGGCCGGCGCGTGAAGCAGATCGCGGCTGGTCAACCGTTCCGCACCGAACAGATACTCGCGAGCGGACTCGTCATGGCGCTCGAGCTGAAGCCGCTTCCCGGCGGCGGCTGGATGACGATCTGCGATGACGTCAGCCGCCTCGCCCGGCTCGAGGCGGAATTACGCGTGCAGACGGAGCGCAGCCAGCACGCGCTCGCCAACATGTCGCACGGCCTCATCATGTACGATGGCGACAGCCGTGTCGTCGTCTGCAATGAGCGGTTTCTGAACCTCTACAATCTCGACCCCGATATCGTGAAGCCGGGCGTCTCGCATTGCTCAGTGATCGAACACTGGATGTCGCGCGGCAACCTGCCGGGCATGCCGGCCGACGAGTTCCATGACACCAGGCTGGAGGATGTGCGCAGCAGAAAGGCGAAGAGCCTGCTGGTGATGCGCTATGACGGCCGGATGGTGCAGGCGGTGTCCCGCTTCCTGCCCGACGGCGGCTGGGTGACGGTGCATGAGGACGTCACCGAGCGGCTGCAGTACGAAGAAGCGCTGCGGCAACAGAACTTCATCCTCGATGCGGCGCTGGAGAACATGGCGCACGGGCTCGCCTTCTACGACAGCGACATGCGCCTGCGCGTCTGCAACACCACCTACCGCAAGATCTATCGGCTGTCGCCGGAGGAAACCAGGCCTGGCACGCATCTCGGCGAGCTGATCGAGCGGTCGATGGTGAACGGGGCGTTCGTTTCCGAATACAGTCCGCAACAGCTGCTGGAAGCCGCCAGCGCGAGGATCGCGAACCACGATTCCTCGCCGATGCGCCGGCGCATGTCGAACGACACCGTGATCTCGGTGCGCTACTGCGCGCTGCCCGAGGGCGGCTTCGTCGCCACCTACGAGGACATCACCGACCGCGAGCGCGCGATCGAAGAGCTGAGCGAGCAATACCGCCGCTTCGACGCGGCGCTGAACAACATGAGCCAGGGCCTGTGCATGCTCGATGCGAGCCTGCGCGTCATCGTCTGCAATCGCCGCTACATCGAGATGTATGGGCTGTCGCCCGATGTCGTGAAGCCCGGCGTCTCGATGCGCGAGATCATGGAGCATAGCTGCGACCTCGGCATCCATCCGAACACGACCGCCGCGAGGATCTATGCCGACTATGTCGAAAGGCTGCGCGAGGGCGAACACACGCTGCACCGTCACCTGAACGACGGCCGCATCATCAAGCTCAATCACAAGCGGATGGAGCACGGCGGCTGGGTTGTCACCTATGAGGACGTCACCGAGCGCCACAAGGCCCAGGCCCGCGTGGCGCACATGGCGCAGCACGATTCACTCACCGACCTGCCCAACCGCACGCTGTTCCGCGAGAAAATGGGCGAGGGACTGAACCAGGTCGCGATCGCCGGCGGAGCGATGGCCGTGCTGTGCTTCGACCTCGATAATTTCAAGACCGTCAACGATCGCCTCGGCCACGCCGCCGGCGATCGGCTTCTGCGCTGGGTCGCGGCGCGGCTGAAGGAGAATGTCGGCGAGCATGACACCGTCGCCCGCCTCGGCGGCGACGAGTTCGCCGTTCTCCAGCGCGGACCGCAGCCACAATCGGCGGAACGGCTCGCCCGCCGCCTGGTCGAGATCATCGGCCACCCGCCGCCGCTGGAAAGCCAGTCGATCCATGTCGGCGTTTCGGTCGGCATCGCGATCGCGCCCGATCACGGGCTCGATGCCGACGAGCTGATGAAATGCGCCGACCTCGCGCTGTACCAGGCCAAGGCAAAGGGCCGCGGCGCCTACCAGCTGTTCGAGCCCGAGATGGAGGAACAGGCGCGCGGCCGGCACGCGCTGGAGCACGATCTGCGTAGCGCGCTTGAAGCCCGCGAATTTCACCTCGTGTTCCAGCCGCAGGTGCGGCTCGACACCACCGAGCTTACCGGCTTCGAAGCACTGCTGCGCTGGAAACACCCCTCGCGCGGCTTGGTCTCGCCGGCCGAATTCATTCCTCTCGCGGAAGAGAACGGGCTGATCGTCCCGATCGGCGAATGGGTGCTGCGCACGGCCTGTGCGACAGCGGCGTCCTGGCCCGATGTCACCGTCGCGGTCAATTTGTCGCCGGTGCAGTTCCGCTCGCGCGGACTGGTCGCGATGGTCACGAGCGCGCTTGCGGAAGCCGGTTTGCCGCCCCAGCGGCTCGAGCTCGAGGTCACCGAGACGGCGCTGCTCGACGACAGCGAGGCGACGATCGAGATCCTGCACCAGCTCCGCGCTCTTGGCGTGCGCGTCAGCCTCGACGATTTCGGCGTCGGCTATTCCTCGCTGAGCTATTTGCGCAAGTTTCCGTTCGACCGCATCAAGATCGACCGTTCCTTCGTCGGCACGCTCGGCGAAAGCCCGGAGAGCGTCGCCATCGTCCGCACCATCGCCAGCCTCGGCTCCGTGCTCGGCGTCGAGACCACGGCGGAAGGTGTCGAGACCATCGAGCAGCTCGACTTCGTCCGCGAATGCGGCTGCACCGCAGTCCAGGGCTACTATTTCGGCAGGCCGTGCCCGGCAGCCGAGGTCGGACGCACGATCGAGCGACTGAACGCGGTCAGGCGCGTGGCGTGACGCTCCGCTTCACCTCGCCGCTCTCTCTATCGTTACGCCCGACACGACCTCAGGCGATTGAGCGTGGCACGATCGGCCGATGCGAGCGCATTGCTCCACTCCCGTTCGGAGAGGTCTCCGACCAGGCTGGAAAGGCTGATGGCAAGCGCACGAAGCCGCGCATTCTCCTCAAGAAGCAAAAAAACGTCGTTCGACGGGGATTCATCGTCCGAAAAGCTAGCGCCTTCGCAGAGCTGCTGCGACAAGAGTTCGAAAGACTCATCACGCACGATATCTTCGGCAGTGGAAATCAGCTTATGACGCATTAAATCTTCATCACTCATGGCAAATTCCCCAACTCAGGACATGCCTCCAACCGCATTTGGATACATCGATTGAGTCGGCGGCGGATTTGAGTCCGAAATGGGCTCACACGATGTACGCCTCGTGTCCCCCGGCGCCTCGCTTGCTTACTCGTTCGCTTCACCGGCGTCTTTCAGACCGGCTCGCAGTGCGGTCACGACGCGATGGGCCACGTCGATATCCCTGACCGACAATCCATCCGCAAGGCCGTTGACCCACGGGACCTGCAACCGGCCGGCGGCGTCGTAGACCTGCCTGCCCTTGTCGGTGAGCACCACGAGCTGCGCCCGGCGGTGATGCGGGTTGGTCTCGAACACGACGAGACCATCCCGCGCGAGGTCGTTGACGATGCGCTGCACGTTCTGGCGATTGGCGCCGAGATTGCGGGCGAGCCAGGCGACCGGCTCCGGGCGCTCGGCGTCGGCGATCGCCCCCAGGATCTGCCAGCGCGCACTGGTGAGGCCGAGCGATGTCACCAGCCGATCGCCAGCGGTCAGAAGCAGGCTGTTGGCGCGGAACAGGTCGAGGATGAGGCCGGTCAGGGCTTCGCCCGCCGGGGTCCGCTTGGTCTTGGTCATTTGGCACCACTGCTCCGTATTGACATCATGATGTCAATTGCCTATATCCGGGACTGTCGAATTGACATTATGACACCAACTTGACCGGAGCAATGTCATGCCCCTCATGCGTCCCCTCGACCCTGCCTTCCCGATCGACCGTCAGATCGCGCTCGAAACCGGCCCCGTGGTGCTCGTCAACGTGTTCACGCTCGACGCCGAGGATGAGCAGAGCTTCCTCAAGACGTGGCAGGACGACGCCGCCTTCATGAAGCGCCAGCCCGGTTTCATCTCCACCCAGCTTCACCGCGCCGTCGGCGACAGCCCGACCTACCTGAATTACGCAGTGTGGGAATCCAACGCGCATTTCCGCGCCGCTTTCACCCACCCGGAATTCCGCGCAAAGATCGCCGCCTACCCCGCATCCGCAGTCGCAAGCCCGCATCTGTTCCAGAAGATCGCGGTGCCCGGTATTTGCGTCGCGTAGCTGCGCGCCTCCCACTCAGCTGTCATGCCCCGGCTTGACCGGGGCATCCAGTACGCCGCGGCCTCTCGGCTTAAACACAACTGTCTCTGGAATACTGGATCGCCCGATCAAGTCGGGCGATGACAGCGAGCATGCGGAAAGCCCCGCGCAGCTCGTCGTTATCCGACGAAGCAAGGGACGCAGCTCTATCCTGCCGCTGGCAGTGCGCTGTCCGGCGGCGTGCCCCATGGGCGGTCGGCTGAGGCGAGCCCGATCAGGCGGCCCTGGATGTAGTCGCAGCCCCAGTCGCGCAGCATGGCGGCGGCCTCTTCGTCCTGCACCCACTCGGCAACCGTCTTGATGTCGAGGCGGCGGGCGAGGTCGATCAGGGTCTGCACAAAGGCGCGGTCGTCGGCGGAACGGGTGATGTTCTGCACGAAGGCGCCGTCGATCTTGACGATGTCGACGCCGAGCTTGCGCAGGTTTCGGAACGAGGTGTAGCCGGCGCCGAAATCGTCGATGGCGATGCGGCTGCCGAAATTCTTCAGCCGCGTGACGAAGCCGCGCACGTCATCGATGTCCTGGATCGCGACCGTCTCGGTGATCTCGACGATCAGCCGCTCGGCGACGCCGGGATGGGCCAGCATCAGCGACTCAATTCCAGCCCACCAGTCCGGATCCATCGTCGTATCAGGCGAGATGTTGAGGCTGAGGCAGATGTCGGGCGCGGCCGCAAGCTCGGCGACCACGAGCTCGAGCACGCGGTGATCGACCAGGCGGATCAAGCCGAGCCGTTCGGCAACCGGCACGATGTCGGGCGCCAGCAGCACCTGGCCGTCGCCCTGGTCCATCCGCACCAGACATTCGTGGAACGCGCACTCGCGCGAGGCGGCCGCGACCACCGGCTCATAGGCGAGCTTGATGCGGCGCTCGTTCAGCGCGGTGACGATCTCGTCGGTGACACGGATGTTGACGCGGCGCTGTGCGTCGCGCGCAGCATCCGGGCGCCACGCCGCGAACGAACCGACGCGGCGTTGTTTTGCCGCGTCCAGCGTCTCATGGGCGCGATTGACGGCCTCGTCGGTGCTGCGGGCATAGCGCGGCACGCTGACCGCGCCGATCGACGCCGTGACCGAGACCGGGCCGGATTTGGTCGGCACCACCTCGTCGCGGATGCCGGCAAGGAAGCGCTCGGCGGCGACGTTCATGTCATCGACGGTGCAGTTCTTCAGGATCAGGCCGAACTTGTTGCCGGAGAAACGGCCGAGCACGTCGCCGCCGCGCAGGCGGGCGCGGATGCGCTTGGCCACGTCGAGGATCACGGCGTCCGCGACGTCGAAGCCGAAAGCGTCGTTGACGCGGGCGAGATGATCGATGCCGACCAGCATGAAGGCTGCGGTCGAGCGGAAGCGGGTCGTCTCCTCGATCGCCTCGGCCAGCGCCGCGATCAGGTGGGAACGATTGAGCTCACCGGTCAGCGGATCGAGCCGAGCCAGCTTGGTCAATTCCTCGTCGCGGGCGTGGCGCTCATTGTTGATGCGGATGGAGCCGATCGCGCGCACCGGGCGGCCATCGGGGCCGGCGAACCAGCGGCCGGTCTCCTCGATCCAGACCACGGGATCGGCGGCGCTCATGCGCACGCCATATTCGACCCGATAGGGCGTGCCGTCGGCGCCGTGCACCGGCGAGGTCTGCGCCAGCGCGGCGGTCCGCAGCGTCTGCGCGGGCTCGATCAGCTTGGCGAATTCGGCGCCAGTCGCGAGCCGCTCGGCCGGGATGCCGGGAAAGACGCTGGCGACCTGCTCACCCCACACGATGGAATCGCTGGCGATGTCCCAGGCGAAAACGGCCTGACCAAGAGCGGCCAGGATGTCGGAGGCTTGCGGCAATGCAGGGGTCAAAATCGCCTCGTTTCGGGACAGCAGGGAGTCCTGAGTCGGCACAGAATACGGCCAGATTCGACTCCGACTCTAGGCAAAGTTCATAAACAATTTGGAAACCATGTTTCGCAGGCCCGCGGAACCAAACCGGCCCGGCCGGCATAGGCCTTGCGAGTACATGACACGCACCGGCGCCGGCGTCTCGAAACGCGACAGGCCTCGCCGGATCAACGGTGATTGCGATGTTAAGTACTGATCGACCGAACTGCGCGGACAACGGCACGGGCACGGCCCTGGTGCCGCTGCTGCCGACGTTGCAGTGGGTCCACAAGGCGCCGCTGCCCCGTCCCGATCCGAGCTTCGTCACCCAACTCATTGCCAATGCCGAGCACCTGCCCCAGTCCAGCCGGCTCCGCCGCGCCTCTTCCGAAGATGCGCAGACGGCCTATGGCAGCAAGCGCCCGCTTCCGAGCGTCACCGCGCGCACGCGGCAGGTGGTTTGAAGGATCAGCGCGGCGCGTCGGGAGACGGCGGCGTGCCGTTGCCCGGTTGCAAATCCGGCGAGGGAATTTCCGGCGAGGGCGGGTTCACCGGCTTCGGCGCGGGGTGATCCTTCAGCACGGATTCGGCGACCGACTGCGCTGAAGGCGCGGGTGGCACCGCTGGCGCAGACACCGGCTCGAACTTGGGTTCGGACGCCACATCGTCCGTTGCCGCTTCGACCTGGCGCTTGGCCTTGCGCGGCGCCGGCACTGTCGTCTCCGCGACATAGGTGACGCGGCGGCGCGTGCGCTGGGCGATACCGCCGAGGAAATCGGCCATCGCGAGCAGCACCAGCAGGAAATAGGTGGAGTTGCCGAACTTGGGCCACATCACGAACTCGGCCGCGGCAGCACCGAACACGATCAGCGACAGCAGATGATCCATCAGGAATTTCGAGCCGGGCCGCGCGCCTTTGACCACCTCTAACAGCAGCAACACGATACCGAGCGCGAGCATCACGTCGGCAAGCGTGACCGGCCAGGTCTCGCCCGTGATCATCGGCACCTTGAACAGCACGTCCGTGAAGGACACGGACGGCATCAGGAAGGCGATGATGTTGTAGACCGCGAGCGGGATCAGGAGCAGCGGGAAACCGACCATCGGCGAAATGCCTTCTCGATCAAGATATCCGGACAGGACAATGCGGCCGCGAAGCATTAGCTCCGCCGCCGTCATTGTCATATCTCATTGGGTGGCCGAAATCAGGCAGGCGAAATGATCCTGCCCGGAGAAAGGTCCTAAATTCAGGACTCTTTCTTCTTCAGGACCTGACGGCCCTTGTACATGCCGGTCTTGAGGTCGAGATGGTGCGGACGACGGAGCTCGCCGGAGTCCTTGTCTTCCGCATAGGTCGGCTTCTTGATGGCGTCTGCCGAGCGGCGCATGCCACGACGCGACGGCGAGGTTTTTCTTCTCGGAACGGCCATTTCAATATCCTCTAGGGATTGGTGTTGTCAGGGCATCGTCCGCGAGGGGACGGCTCAGCACCCGCAAACCGAGGCGAGCTGAATGCCGATCAAGGCCGGGCTTATAGAGGAAGGCTGGCCGTAAATCTAGGCTTTTGGACCGGAAAATACGTCCGAAAAGGGCCCAAAATCAGCGATTTTCCCGCCAGCAGGTCAAAAGCGAGTTCGCCTGCGCCCTCGCCACATAGGTCCCCGCCAGCCGCCGGACGCCAGGCCCGGGGGTCCGGGCGCTCCGTTTGACCGGATTGGGCAGGATCGAGGCCAGAAGTGCCGCCTCCCGGGGCGAGAGGTTGGCCGCCGATTTGCCAAAGGCATAGGCGCTGGCCGCCTCGACCCCAAACTGGCCCTGCGGGCCGAGCTCGGCGATGTTGAGGTAAATCTCCAGGATTCGCGCCTTGGGCAGGACAAAATCGATCCACAGCGCCAGCGGGAATTCCAGCGCCTTGCGGACAAAATCCCGCCCCTGCCAGAGGAACAGATTTTTTGCCACCTGCTGGGTGATGGTGGAGGCGCCCCGGAAGGGCGTCCCGTCCTCCTTCGCATCGTCGATCGCCTCGCGCAGCGCGCCCCAATCGATGCCGTGATGCTTGCAGAAATGGGCGTCCTCGGCCGCCACCACCGATCGCAGCAGCGAGGGAGACATCGCGGCCAGATCAATCCACTCCCGATGCATCGGCGCACCCCGGAGCGACCGCCAGGCCATCAGCGTCGAAACCGGATGGCCGGTGCGGTAGAACGGCGCGATCACGTAGGGCGCGAGAGCCACGACCATGAGCGCTACCAGCAGGATCTTGACGATGCGCAAATCGACCTTTCCGGCGCAAAATGAAACGCGGCCACGGATCCCGCCATTAAGTCTGTGATAATTCGGGCCTTTTCCAGCACTTTTTAGGCCTTCCAAACGATTGACTGGGGCGGGCGCATAAAGGATTGTCCCGCCGAATTTTAGTTCTGGAGCCCTTCTTGATGACCGGCACGTCCCCGTCCGATTTCGCCAAACGCCTGGACAAGACCGCTGATGACACCGAAGCCCTGCTTGGACGCCTGCTGGCGCACGACATCCTGCACGATGAGATCGCTCGTCCCAAGCGACTGATGGACGCAATGCGCTATTCGAGCCTCAACGGCGGCAAGCGTCTGCGGCCGTTCCTGGTGGTCGAGAGCGCCGCCGTGTTCGGCGTTCCCCGCGAGGCCGCCCTGCTCGCCGGCGCCGCGCTCGAATGCATCCACTGCTATTCGCTGATCCATGACGATTTGCCGGCGATGGACAATTCGGACCTGCGCCGCGGCCGTCCCACCCTGCACAAGAAGACCGACGACGCGACCGCGATCCTCGCCGGCGACGGCCTGTTGACGCTCGCCTTCGACATCATCACCCGCGATGAGATCCACCGCGACGCCAATGTGCGCCTCCTGCTGACGCGCGCGCTGGCGCGCTGCGCCGGCATCGGCGGCATGGTCGGCGGCCAGATTCTCGATCTCGCCGGCGAAGGCCGTTTTGGCGGCAACGAGCCGATCGATGTCGCCCGCATTCAGCAGATGAAGACCGGTGCGCTGCTGCGCTACGGCTGCATCGCGGGCGCGATCCTCGGCCAGGCCTCGCAAAAGGAATATCAGGCGCTCGACGATTACGGCCGCGCGCTCGGCGAAGCCTTCCAGATCGCCGACGATCTGCTCGACGTCGAAGGCGATGCGGCGGCCCTCGGCAAGCCGGCCGGCGCCGATGCAGCGCTCGGCAAGACCACCTTCGTCACCCAGCTCGGCATCGAAGGCGCCAAGCAGCGCGTGCGCGACCTGCTCGCGCGGGCCGACGGCGCCGTGTCGATCTTCGGCGACCGCGCCGCCGTGCTGCAAGCCGCCGCGCGCTTCGTCGCCGAGCGAAAGAACTGATGTAGTGCACGATCTTCACCTCGCCCCGCTTGCGGGGAGAGGTCGATATTCAGGCGCGGCTTGAATATCGGATGAGAGGGAGCCTCCGCGAATCCAGCTCTCACCGTCCTTGCGGAGGCTCCCCCTCACCCCGACCCTTTCCCCACAAGCGGGGCGAGGGAGCAGGCCGCCGCCGCGGCGACAACGAGAGTTGAGCGAGAGGGCTGGAGCCATCATGGCCACCGACAAAGACGATCCCGTCCTCGTCCGCTTCCGCAAGATGTCGCGGCCGATGCGGCTGATTTACGCGCGGCCGCGTACCTTTATCGCGCTCGCTGCCGGCATCCTGGTCTGCTTGCTGCTGCCGGGATCGCACCGGCTGGTGACGCGGCTGCTGTTCGGCTGGGATGCGTTGATCGCGGTTTATCTCGTGCTGGTCTACGCGATGATGCTGTGCAACGACCAGCAGCACATCCGCCGTAGTGCCGCAATGCAGGACGACGGCCGCTTCGTGATCCTGCTGGTGACGGCGATCGGCGCCTTCGCAAGCATCGCAGCGATCATGTCTGAGCTCGGCACCCCGCATCGCGGGGCGTGGGAGTTGACCATCGCGATCGCCACCATCGCGCTCTCATGGGCCGCCGTGCACACGACCTTCGCGCTGCATTACGCCCATGATTATTACCGGCACCCGCCGGGCGGATTGCAGTTTCCGAGCGGCGATAAGGAAGATCACGCCGATTATTGGGACTTCGTTTATTTCTCGTTCGTGATCGGCATGACCGCGCAGGTCTCCGACGTCGGCATCACCGACAAGACCATCCGCCGCACCGCGACCGCGCATGGCATCGTGTCGTTCATCTACAACACGGCGCTGCTGGCGCTGACAGTGAACATCGCGGCAAGCGCGATCTCGAACTGACGTCATCCCGGCAAGTGCCGAGACGACGGCGTCGATGGCGCGGTCCTAGTTGCACACCTCGGCATTGGCGTCGTTGCCGGGGCCGCCGCCGCCGCGATATTCGAGATGACAGCCGCGGTTGACCGGGCGGCAACTGCCGCCATTGCAGAAAATCTGCCCGCCACCCGAGGCGCGGCCGGCGCTCGCGGCAGCCGCAATGCCCGCGGCGGCACCATAGCCGCCCGCCGCGCCACCGGCCTGACGGCGCTGCCGTGCGGAACGCTCATCGCCGTCGTCGCGCTTGGCGGTTGCAGGCTTGGCCGTCGCAGGCTTGGCGATGCGCTGCTTCTCGCACGCATTGTCGTCGTTGATCGCATAGCCCTCACGGCAAACGATCTTCGTGCACTTGTCGCCGTCGGCCTTGAAGCCGTGCTCGCAGACCAGCGGGCAGACGCGCGACGGCTTTGACTTGACGGTATCGAGCGCATCGGTGCTCGCCACTTTCACGTCGAGCTTGGTGCCGGCGTAACGGTTGAACTGCGACAGCGAGCGCCGCGAAATCGTATTCCAGTTGCCATCAGCCTGCCCGGAGAAGCAGCCGACGCGGCCGAGCTCGGTCTGCACCAAGCGGCTGAGGTCGACCGGCGTGGTCGTCGGCGTCAGCGAAGCGACGCTGCTGCCGGCGGGGCTCGCCGTGCTGGCGGGTGCAGCACCTGGTGCCACGGCGGCGAGGTTGACGCGCTGCTGCTCGGCCGCGGCCGCCTGCTGCTGCACCTGCTCCTTGGCCTTCTGCGCGGCGAGCTGCGCCTGCTCGGCGGCATTCGCATCAGCCGCAGCCTTGGCCTGCGCATCCTTCTGCGCGCCGAGGGCGGCAAGACGATCGCGTTCGGCCTCGGCCTGCTTCGCCTTCTCGGTGGCCGCCGCATGGGCCTGCTCGGCACCGATTTTTTCGACCTGAAGCTTGGCGAGATTCGCATAGAAGCCGTCAGGATGCTGGGCCAGGAATGCCTCCCAGGCCGGCCTGTTGCCAACCTGGAGCGCGAGCTCGTAGTCGCGGCGGATATCGGCCGCCTGCGGGTTCGCCACCGGAGCGGCCGTGACCACCTTGACCGGCACCAGCGGCACGTCCTCGCCACCGAGCGAACCGTACACGAACGGCTCCTGCTTGTTGCCGGTCGATTTGAGCACGTCGTCGCGCACGAAGCCGAAGGCGCGGCGGACGTCGAGGCCCGGCGTCGTCAGATGCTTCGACAGCGCGACCGTAAACGGGCTGTTGGCGCCGTCGCCGTCCTGCGCCGTGAAGCCGGCCTTGGCCGAATACGCGATCAGCGTGTTGGGGCTGTTCGGCTCGACCTGGGCCAGGCCGCGGCCGATGCCGCGCGAGACAACCGTGCGCTTCATGGTCTTGCCGAACGGATTATCGCGGCAGGCGTCGAGGATCACCAGGCGAAGCTGCCTGGCGGGCTCGACCGTGACCAGGACGCGGTCGAGCGACAGCCCCTGGTCGTAGACATCGGTGTCGCGTTCGAGCTTGGCGTCAACAGGGATCAGATAGTTCGAGCCCTCGACCTCGATGCCGTGGCCGGCATAGTAGATCACGGCGATGTCGGCATCGCGCGTCACATCGGCAAAATCGCGCAGCACGCGCCGCGTCTCCAGCGCGGACAGATCATGCCGGGACTCCACAATTTCGAAGCCGGCGTCCTTCAGCGTCTTCGCCATCACTGCACCGTCATTGACGGGGTTCGCGAGCGACGGCGCGTACTGATACGACGAGTTGGCAAGGACCAGCGCCACGCGCTTTCCGGCGAGAGCGGGCGCAGCGCCGAACAAGAGAGCCAGGAAAAGCGGACAAAGTCCGAGCAGGCTACGCATGACAGAACTTCCAGAGATCGGGAGCAATTCGGTCGCCCTTTGGGGATTGCCTTAGCAGAATCCGCCATCGCATTTGTGATGGAGATCACGAAGACGACGCCTGCAAACTGCCAAGGAACTCTTTAGTCTCGCCAGAGCGATAGCGGTTCGCTGGCGCAGGCCAAGTATGCGCTCAGTCAGCCCCGATGTGTCCCCGGTATTGCGGCAGCTCGTCCGTGATCTCATGCCAGGGCGCTTTCGAGCCCACGAAGATGTGGGCGCTCGGCCGAATCGAGGGGGCGTCAACCAGGGTTCCCATGGCGACATGGACCCATTTTCCCTCGCGCACCCGGGAATAAAGCAGCGAGCCGCAGCGCGCGCAGTGCGCGTCATGGGTTGTGTCGTCGCCATAGATGAGGCGCTGGTCCTCGCCACGGACGATGCGGAGCTTGTCCTGCACGATCCCGGCGAACGGCTTGAAGGCGGAGCCGGTGGTGCGGCGGCAGTTCGAGCAATGGCAGTTCAGTGCGTAAGAGAACGCGTCCGCGACCTCGCAGCGCACGGCACGGCAATAGCATTCACCGGTGAGGATACGAGCGTTCGAATTTTCTGATCCGGTCATTCCAGCGTCCTCGCTCAATTGGCGCAGACACCCATAGCGCATTTTGATGTGTACGACTAAGTTCGCCCCAAGCCATCATTCAAAGGGATGTCCCATGAGCCAGAACCGTTCGAGCGTCGAAGCCGTCGTGCAATCCTATTTCGACGGACTTTACGAGGGCGATGCCGAAAAACTCGGCGCCATCTTCCATCCCTCCGCCGATTTGCGCTGGGTCGAGAAGGGCGAGCTTCAGGTGCTGACCGTGCCCGACTGGCTCGATCGCGTCCGCAAGCGCCCTTCCGGCAAGGCCGAAGGCAAGCCGCGCGAGGATTTCATCGTCACCATCGACCGCTCGGACGACAAGACCGCCTTCATCAAGGTCAGGTGCCAGCTGCCGCCACGCTTTTTCACGGACTATCTGGTGGCGATGAAGCTCGCCGACGGCTGGCAGATCGTGTCGAAATCGTACCGGTATGACCTGAGGGAGTGAGGGGGACGACCCTTCCGCTGCCCGAATTCTGACGAACTCGCCTTTGATTTTCCGTCATTGCGAGCGAAGCGAAGCAATCCAGTCTGTCTCCGCGGAAAGATTCTGGATTGCTTCGCTGCGCTCGCAATGACGATGTCTGAAAGTCCCCTATGCCTCTCGACCGCCGTACCCTGTTTGCCTCGCTGTGCTGGATGGCCGCCTCCCCCGCGCTCGCCGTAGACGCACCGCCGGAGCTCGAATCCTACGAGCGCGAGAGCGGCGGGCGGATCGGGGTCTATGCCGAGAACCTCGCGACTGGCGCGAAGCTCGCATGGCGCGCCGACGAGCGCTTCGTCATGTGCTCGACATTCAAGGCTTCGCTCGCGGCCTGCGTGCTGGCGCGGGCCGATCGCGGCGAGGAGCAGCTTGCGGCCATGATCCCCTACGGCAAGGCCGACCTGCTCGACTACGCGCCGGTCGCCAAACAAAATCTCGCCGCCGGCGCGATGTCGGTCACCGACATGTGCAAGGCGATCGTCGAGCTCAGCGACAACACCTGCGCCAACCTGCTCTTGGCGCGGATCGGCGGCCCCGCCGCGCTCACGGCCTTCTGGCGATCGCTCGGCGACACCACCTCGCGGCTCGACCACAACGAGCCCGAGCTCAACCGCTCACCGCCCGGCGATCCCCGGGACACCACGACGCCGGCGGCGATGGCCGGCAACCTGAAGCGGCTGGTGGTGGGCGAAGCACTGTCGCCGGCCTCGCGGACCCAGCTCACCGAATGGATGGTGGGCTGCAAGACCGGCGCCAACCGGCTGCGCGGCGGCCTGCCGGCAGGCTGGAAGATCGGCGACAAGACCGGCAACAACGGCAAGGATGCGTCGGGCGATATCGCGGTCGTCTGGCCCAAGCTCGACAACAAGGCGGATGTACCAATCCTGATCGCGGCCTATACCCAGGGCGGCAGGCCCAACGCCGCGCAGATCGAAGCCGTGTTCGCGCGCGTCGGACGCATGGTGGCCGAACGGCTGGCGTGAGCCGCGACGCATTGACCTTTTGGCCGCTTCCGGGCCAAGACAGGCCATGATCGCAGCGAAATTTCAGACCTTTCTCATCCTGCTCACGGT
Source organism: Bradyrhizobium sp. 215_C5_N1_1 (assembly GCF_052075935.1). Classification (NCBI taxonomy): domain Bacteria; kingdom Pseudomonadati; phylum Pseudomonadota; class Alphaproteobacteria; order Hyphomicrobiales; family Nitrobacteraceae; genus Bradyrhizobium; species Bradyrhizobium sp. 215_C5_N1_1. The sequence continues at coordinate 8,729,316 of NZ_CP197228.1, forward strand.
GCTGGCCGGCACCGCGCTGGTCGCCCGCCGCTTCAACATCGCACCCGCCATTCTCCTGATGCTGTCCGGCGTCGGCCTCGCCTTCGTGCCGGGCATGCCGCCGGTGGAACTGCCGCCGGAACTGGTGCTGCTGATGGTGTTGCCGCCGCTGATCTACTCGGCGAGCGTCGCGATGAGCTGGCGCGAGTTCAGGAACAATCTGCGGCCGATCGTGCTGCTCGCTGTCGGCGCGGTGATCTTCACCGCGGCGCTGGTGGCTGCGGCCACGCATTATGTGATCGGCCTGCCCTGGACCATCGGATTCCTGCTGGGCGCCATCGTCGCTCCGCCGGACGTGGTGGCGCCGCTCGCGATCGCGCGCCGTCTGAACATACCGCGCCGGCTCCTGGTCATCCTCGAGGGCGAGGGACTCGCGAACGACGCGACCGCGCTGATCCTCTACCGCTTCGCGCTTGCGGCCATCATGGTCGGCCATTTCTCACTGCCGCTGGCGGCCGGCGAGTTTGTCCTCATCGTCGCCAGCGAGATCGCCTTTGGCATCGGCATTGGCTGGCTCTCCCTTCGCTTCCGCAAATGGTCCAGGGATCCGCAGGTCGAGCTGACGCTGTCGCTGATCACGCCCTACGTGTCCTACTGGCTGCCCGAGCATCTCGGCGGCTCCGGCGTGATCGCGACCGTGGCCTGCGGCCTCTATGTGAGCTGGAACGGCCCGCTGCTGATCTCGGCGTCAACGCGCCTGCAAGGCATCTTCTTCTGGGATCTCATCATCTACCTGATCGAGGGCCTGCTGTTCCTGCTCACCGGCTTCCAGATGCGGGCACTCTACGAGAAGTCGAAGGCGTTTCCGCTCGACGATATCATGATCGCGACCGCGGTGGTCCTGGCGGTCATCGTCATCGCACGCTTCGTCTGGCTGTATCCTGCGATCTATCTGCCGCGGATATTGAGCAAGAGCCTGCGCAAGCGCGACCCATCGCCGCCATGGCAATGGCCGTTCGTGCTCGCCTTCACCGGCGTGCGCGGCGCGGTGTCGCTGGCGGCCGCGCTGGCGCTGCCGTTCACGTTGCCGGGCGGCGAGGCCTTCCCGTATCGCGACCTGATCCTGTTCGTCGCCTTCGGAGTCATCTTCGTGACGCTGATCGGCGTCGGCCTGACGCTTCCGCCGGTGGTGCGCTGGCTCGGTGTCGCCGAGGCCGGCCGCAACGAGCATGTCGCCGAGCACGAGGCCGAGATCGCGGCACGCCGCCAGGCGCTCGAGGCGGCGCTGAAGTCGCTCGACGCAATGACCGAGGAAAAGGATGTGTCGGACGAGGTGATGCGGCTCCTGCGCGCGCGTCACGAGATTCGTGTCAACCAGCTTCCGGATTCCCTCGACCCCAACCATCACGACGTCTCCGCCGCCGGCACCGCCCTGACCCGCGACCTGATCGTCGCCGAGCGAAAGTTCATCCACGACCTCCTGCGCGACGGTCAGATCACCGACGAGACGCGGCGCCGGATCGAGCGCGACCTGGACCTGGAAGAGGCAAGCCTGGCGAACAGGGAGTATCGGGGGGTGCCGTTGTAGTCTTTTCGTCATTGCGAGCGAAGCGAAGCAATCCGGACTGCTGCCGTGGAAAGACTCTGGATTGCTTCGCTTCGCTCGCAATGACGGCAGCACCAACTATCGCCTCTCGCAAAATTCCCCGACCCCCGCCGCAACGGCGCCCGCAATCATCTCCTGCCGCTCCGACGAATTCATCTCCATCTCCTCGTCGCGGTTGATGATCGAGCCGGCTTCGAGCAGCACGGCGGCACTCCGCGTCCGTGACAGCACGACGAGCCCGTCATAGCGGTAGACGCCGACATCCTTGTCGAGCAGCTGGCGCCGGTAGCGGCCCATCACCGGCAGGGTGTATTGGCTGGCGTAGTGCAGCCCCTGCTCCTTCAACTGTCTGCCGATCATCCGGGCCAGCTTCAGGCTGCTGGTGAAGTGCGGATTGCGCTCGGACACGAACAGCGAGTGACCCGAGAAGCGGTCGCTGAAATAGCTCTTTGCGCCGTCGAATTCCCAGGTCTCGAGCAGCTTATCCGGCACCGAATCGTGATGGATCGATAGCACGAGATCGGCCCGGCCGTCATTCGCGGCACTGACGCGCTTGAACAGGCTCGGCCGCGCCTTGCCGTCCGTGACGAGCAGCCGGGTTGCGGTAAAGCCTTCGGATTTGAGTTTTGCCGTGACCAGCCTTGCGAGCCGGAAGTTGAAGCCGAATTCCGGATCATTGCGCGCGCTCAACGCGCCGTAGGAGTCCGGGGTGTGCCCGACGTCGACGACGATCCGGAATTTCGGCATCTCACATTTGGCTGGTGCGGGCGCAGGCTTAGGTCTGGCTTTCGCAACCTTCCGGGCCGGGGCAGCACGGCCCGCGTCGATCGACGGAAGCAACAGTGCGACCAGCGACACGAGGAGAATTGCGACGATGCCCCGCCCTAACGACAAGTCCTACTCCGCTGCCGCGATCCTCGGCCTGCCGACGAAGTCGGCGACGTCGCCGAAGCGCTGCACGACGATCGCAACAACTCGCCCATTCCCGTCCCCGAGCCGGACTCGGTCAGGAACTTGTTGTCCTCGGCGCGGAGCATGGCGGATCCTCCCGATTTGATTTTCGGGAAGATTGGCGCGGACGCGGGAAGACGTCAACGCAAGCACGGCTTCGTGAAGTGGGTTGGCGCAGCGTAATCGCCGCCTTTATGGCAGGCCGAAGGGGGCAGATCTTAGGGCTCCTATCCGCCCCCATCGCAATTACCTGACGGTGACGGCGACTGTGTATACCTTGCCATTATCCGGGTCGGTAGGGTCCGCCGTCACGCGCCGATACGTGAAGGAGTCTTCACCGACATAACCCTTCTTGGATTGGTACACCACGCTGGTCAGCCGCACGGTCTTGGCCTCTCCGCTTCTCAATTTGCGTTGCCCGGTGCTCGCTCGCGTCGTCACGGCACCGCTCTTCGGCGGAGTCACGACTTCAATGCTGACGGGCCAGACCTTGCCACTGCTGTCGACGCGCCAGTGTCCGCCGCATTTGCAGATTTCCTTTGCCTCGCCCGATTTCACGACGAGCGACGTGTTCCCCCCGCCCGCATGTGCGCCACAGAGGATTCCGAAGAACAGGACGAGCCCCGCGGTGATTTTGATCAAGAGGGCCGACGGTAGGCGTACCGGGTAGGTTGTCATTTCATAAGTCTCCAATGAAAAAATCTTAGAGTTATTGTATGGGATTGTTCCGGCTGGCGAGGCCGATGCACTCGTGCCCGGCTATCTCAAGGTTCTCGCGACTCGAAATCCAACGTTGCTCACGCGTCCTTCGGACTGCACGCCGTAACGGCTCCCCGCTTCGACTGCATCCGCCTTGCTGACCCAGGAGCCTCCCCTGAGGACACGCTGCTCGCATCGGCCTTTCAGCCAAGGACTCCCGTCCACAGGCACGCCCTCATAAGTGTCGTTGACGCAATCCTCGACCCATTCCCAAATATTGCCGTGCACCTGATAGAGGCCCCACGGATTCGGCTGGAAGGAATCGACAGGAGCCGTCTTTTGCCCGGAGGCACCCTTTGCATTCTTGTCCTGGCTGGCCCTGTCATCGTAGTTGGCCTGGCCCCGAGACACGGAGACTCCCCACCAGAACGATGACGTCGTTCCCGCGCGCGTCACATATTCCCGCTCGGCTTCGCTCAGGAGGCGGTACGTCTTGCCGGTGCGGGCCGACAACCAGGCTGCATAGCTCTTGGCATCCGACCAGGAAATGTTGATCGCCGGTCGTCTCCCGCGGCCCCAACCGTTGTCCCAGGGCTTGTACCCATTGCATCCCCCATCGGCGACGCAGGCGTCCCATTCCGCAAACGTGACAGCGTAACGGCCAACCGCGAATGAATGGGCGAACGTCACCTTGTGGCGAGACGATTCCGCGGTGCGTTTCGATGCACTCTCCGACGTCCCCATCATGAACGCGCCCGGCGGGACCACAACCATCTCCGGACACTTTTCACATTCCTTGAAGCTGGCCTTCTGCTTCAGAGCCGCCTCTTCCGAATCGGACAACACCTTGATGCCAATCGCAGTCAGTCCTTCGCGCTGCGGGGTCGTGTCTGGAGCCGGAAGCGTGGCGTTGGTGGAGGCCACCTGCACCGCCTGTAACGCCTTGAACCGTTCGCGCGCCTCTGCGGAGCGCGCGCTTTCGGGAAATTTGCTCAGAAACTCTTCGAACATCGCCGGCGAGCGCCCATCCTTGATCGCATTCCAGACGATCTCATCGGTCGCGGGCGGGGCCGGCGGCGGTGCAGCTGCCGCCGCGCGTTCCTTCCACAGCTCGTCACGACGCGACAGCGCGGCAGAGACGTGCGAACTGCTGGAATATTTTGCGGAATACTCCTCGAAGATCGCGGGATCGTGCGACTCCTTGATCGCGTTCCAGACGATCTCATCTGCAGGCGGAGGTGGCGGCGCTTGAGCGGCCGCGATCTCCTTCCTCAGATCATTCCCGCGCTGTCGCGCGTCCGCGATGTGCGGGCTCGCCGTATATTTACTCACGAACTCATCGAAGATCGCGGGATCGCGCGATCCCTTGATCGCGGCCCAGACGATGTCCTCGGCGGCTGGAGGTGGCGGAGCTTGCGTGGCGGCAATCTGCTTTTTCAGCTCATCCCTGCGCCTCTGGGCGTCCGCCAGATGCGGGCTTGCCGGAAACTTGCTGGCGAAATCATCGAAGATTGCCGGATACGTCGAGCCTTTGATGGCATCCCAGACGACCTCGTCGGCGGTCGGAGGCGGTGGAACGCGGGCGGCAGCGGCGGCGATCTGCTTTTGCAGCTCGTCGGCACGCGATTGCGCCTCGGCTCGATGCTTGCTGGTGGGAAACTTGCTGACGAAATCATCGAAGATCGCGGGATAGTTCGAATCCCTGATCGCCGTCCAGACGATTTCGTCGGCGGTCGGCGGCGGGGGTATGCGCGCGGCAGCCGCAGCTTGCGCCTGCTTGAGCTCATCACGCCGTGATTGGGCCGCCTTCAGATGTGGCGTCGTCGGAAACTTCGCGATGAACTCCTCGAACACGGCCGGATAGGTCGAATCCTTCACGGCGTTCCAGACGATGTCATCCGTCGTTGGCGGTGGCGGCAGTTTCGGTGCATCGACGATCGAGATGACAGAGCCGCCCAATGATCCATAGACGAACGGCTCCTGGTGACGATTGGTGACCTTCAGCACTTCGTCGCGAACTCGGCCGAGCGCAATCCTCAAGTCCAAGCCGGGAGCGGCGATGTTGTGCAGCAGCGCGGCCGTGAAGGGACTGTTTTTGGCATCGCCGTCCAGCGCAACCGATCCGGCCTTGGCCGCGAAGGCAATCAGCGTATCGGATATCGCGGGCTCGACCTTCGCCAACCCGCGACCGATCGATCGGCACGCTATGGTTCGCTTCATGGTCTTCAAGAACGGGTTGTCCCGGCACGCATCCAGGATGACGAGGCGAAGCCGCTTGGTGGGCTCGATCGATTTCAGAATGCGATCGAGGGAAATAGCCTCATCCTCGATGTCGAAATCGCGGGACAACTTCGCGTCGACGGGGATGACGTAGTTTGCACCATCGACCTCGATGCCATGGCCGGCGAAATAGACGACGGCCACGTCGGCATCGCTTGCCATCTCGGCGAAATCGCTGATCGCGCGCCGCATGTCTGAAATCCCAAGATCACGGCGGGCATCGACCGCGGAAAATCCTGCAGATCTGAACAGGGAGGCAATCTCGGCGGCGTCATTCCGGGGATTCGGAAGGCTCGGGACATTCCGGTACGACGAATTGCCAATCACCAGAGCGACGCGCTTCTCGGCCAGCGCCTGACCCGCGAACCCGTAAAAAACGAGCGCAAGAATGGTAGCCGCCACCCAGCGCATAATTCCCCCCAAATCGCCCTTTGCGAGTATATCGCTGGTTGTAGCCCCTGCAAGCAGCACCACGAGCCCACATCATTCGACGGGGGCAATACCAAGTCCGTGATTCAGGTCACTGAGCGATTGGCGACGGCGGCGACTTAGACCGGCCTTTCCCCCTTCACCGTCACGCGCGTGCCTGAACGCGTATGCGGCCAGTAGTCCCACATCGCGCGGTGCTGGGTGCAGCGGTTGTCCCAGAACGCGATGGCATTCCCGGTCCAGCGGAAGCGGCACTGGAACAGCGGGTTCTCGGCGTGCTGGTAGAGATAGGCCAGCATCGCATCGCTCTCGTCGCGCGGGATGCCGTTGATGTGATGGGTGAAGCCGCGGTTGACGTAGAGCGCCTTCCTGCCCGTCACCGGATGCGTGCGCACCACCGGATGCTCGGCGCTCGGATAGGACGGACGATCGGCGACGCCGTAATTGGCGTAAAGCCCGCGATAGATCGGCTCGCCGTCATGCAGCGCGGTCAGCCCGTCGAGATAGGCCTTCATCCGATCCGACAGCGCCTCATAGGCCGCGTACATGTTGGCGAACAGCGTGTCGCCGCCGCGCGGCGGGCACTGCTTGATGTAGAGGATCGAGCCCATCGGCGGCTCGAGATCGCAGGACACGTCCGAATGCCAGCCCTCGCCGTTCGCCCGCGGCGAGTTCTTGTCGGCGTAGATCTTCATCAGCGCGGGATCCTCGTCCTCGTGCGGCGCGGCGGGATGGAAATGCAGCTCGCCGAACTTGCGGCCGAACGCGAGATGCTGTTTTGGCGTGATGTTTTGATCGCGGAAGAAGATGACGAGGTTTTCGGCGAGCGCGCGGTGGATCTCGTCCATCTGTCGGTTGGAGCGGGCATCGCCATCGACGAGGCTGCCGAGGTCGACGCCGGATATTTCCGCGCCGATGATGGGGGTGAGCTTTTCGACCGCGATGGTCTCGTAAGCCGCGCCGTCTTCGGCCGTGTGGCGGTAGCGCGGGCCCTGCTTGCCGGCGAGTGAGCTCATGGCATGTCTCCCGATCATTTTGATTGGAAGACATCGTAGCCCGGATGGAGCGAAGCGCAATCCGGGAACGGGTCGTTCCACGGTGGGCAATGCCCCGGATTTCGCTGCGCTCCATCCAGGCTACGGTCGCGCAAAAAATAAGGCGGGTTGCTTTTGGCAAACCCGCCCTACGATTCCAATGTTTGGGAGACGCTTACTCCGCCGCGGTCACCGGCACCTTGGCGCCCTGGCCGTAGCGCTGGTCGATGTAGTCGATCACCAGCGCCTTGAAGTCGGCGGAGATGGTCGGGCCGCGCAGCGTGCGGAATTTCTTGCCATCGACGAAGACGGGCGCGGCCGGCGCTTCGCCGGTGCCCGGCAGCGAGATGCCGATATTGGCGTGCTTGGATTCGCCGGGGCCGTTGACGATGCAGCCCATCACCGCGACGTTGAGCTCTTCGACGCCCGGATATTTCGTCTTCCAGCCCGGCATCTCGTCGCGGATGAACGCCTGGATCGAGCTCGCCAGCTCCTGGAACGTGGTCGATGTGGTGCGGCCGCAGCCGGGGCACGCCGCAACCAGCGGCACGAAGGTGCGGAAGCCCATGGTCTGCAGCAATTCCTGGCCGACCTGCACTTCGCGGGTGCGGTCGCCGCCGGGCTCCGGCGTCAGCGAGATGCGGATGGTGTCGCCGATGCCCTGCTGAAGCAGGGTGCCGAGCGCGGCCGACGAGGCCACGATGCCCTTGGTGCCCATGCCGGCCTCGGTGAGACCGAGATGGATGGCGTAATCGGAACGCGCCGCGAGATCCTGATAGACCGCGATCAGATCCTGCACGGCCGAAACCTTGGCCGACAGGATGATGCGGTTCTTGGGCATGCCGAGTTCTTCGGCGCGTGCGGCCGAGAGCAGCGCCGACTGCACCATGGCCTCGCGCGTCACCGCGCGCACGTCGCGCGGATTGGCGGACGCGGCGTTCTCGTCCATCAGCTTGGTCAGCAGCTCTTGGTCGAGCGAACCCCAATTGGCGCCGATGCGGACCGGCTTGCCGTTCTTGTTCGCGATCTCGATGATGTCGGCGAACTGGGTGTCGCGCTTGTCCTTGAAGCCGACATTGCCGGGATTGATGCGATATTTCGCGAGCGCCTCGGCGCAGGCCGGATAGGCCGCGAGCAGCTTGTGGCCGATATAGTGGAAGTCGCCGATCAGCGGCGTGGTGATGCCACGCTTGGCCAGGCCGTCGCGGATATGCGGAACGGCAGCAGCGGCCTCCTCGCGGTCCACGGTGATGCGGACCATTTCGGAGCCGGCGCGCGCAAGCGCTGCGACCTGGGCGATGGTGCCGTCGATGTCGGCGGTGTCGGTGTTGGTCATCGACTGCACGACGATCGGCGCACCGCCGCCAACGGCGACGTCGCCGACCTTGACCTGGGTGGTCCGGTGCCGGGGCGCCGGGCCCGCAATGTCGGAATCAATGGGGTTTTCGAGCTTGTTCATGGGGTCCAAATATCAGGTTTTGGTGACGTTGAGCAATGCATCGCGCGGCGCCGCAGCCGTTGAGCTGGGACGGTTAACCAGAAAAAGCCCAGCAATTACAAGGATCGCAGCGGCCCCGAATGTCAGGCTCAAGGTGTCGTGCATGATGAAATAGCTACCCACCACGCCAAACAAAGGGGTGATGAAGGTAAAAGCCGACAATTTGCTGGCCGAATAGGTCTTGACCAGCGCGAACCAAAGCGTGAACGTGGTTCCAACCACCCAGATCGCCTGGAAGGCCATCAGGCCGAGCGACAGCGGCGACGGGGTCTGGGTGATGGTCTCCCCAAACAGCCAGGCGGCGGTGCCCAGGATCGGGATCGAGGTCGCGACCTGATAGCCGAGTGCTTTTTCCGGCGCCGCGAAGCGCAGCCGGGTGCCCTTGGCGACCAGCGTGGTCGCCGCCCAAAGCCCTGCGCCGGCCACGATCAGGAGGTCGCCGAGCAGGATGTGCGAATCCACATTGGGCTGCGGCACGCCGATCGCGAGCGCAACTCCGGCAAAGCTCACAGCCAGCCCCAGCCATTGGGTGCCGCCGAGCCGCTCGCCGAGCACCTGGTAGGACCCGAGCGCGACGAAGAACGGCGCCGTGTAGAGGAACACCACCGCGCGCGAGGCCGAGGTCAGGCGCAGGCCCTGGAAAATCAGCACGAACTCGACGCCGAACATCAGCCCGGCGACCAGGCCGGCCTTCCACGTGCCGTCGCGCTCGAAGAATTTGACGCCGCGCAAACTGCCGACGATGAACAGCACCGGCAGCGCACCCATCGAACGGATCATCGCCTGGAGCATCGCCGGCACCTCCGGCAGCACCAGCTTCACTGCGATCTGATTGAAGCCCCAGGTCAGGCACAGCATGAGCATCAGGGCGATGGCGCCGGCACTGAGGGGGCGACCGGCGGACGGTATGGCTTGTGGTGCGGACATTTCTTCCCGAATACCGGCTTGCGCCGTTGTTGCTTTATGCAGCTTTCTGACAATGGGCGCAGACGCCCGTAATCTCCACCACGGACAGTTTTGGTGCGAAGCCTGAGCTGCGCGCCGCGGCATTGAGGTCCTTGGCGAAGGACGCCGACGGGATCTCGCCGACCAGGCCGCAGCGCTCGCAGATCAGGAACGCCACCGCCGAGGTCGCGTCGTGGTCGTGGGCGGCGCAGGCGAGGTAGGCGTTGCGGCTTTCGATGCGGTGCACGAGGCCGTTGGCCATCAGGAAATCGAGCGCACGGTAGACCGTGATCGGCGCCGGCCGCGGCATCGACTTTGCCAATTCGTCGATGATCTCATAGGCGCCGAGCGGCCGGTGGCTGGAGAGCAGCGCCCCCAGCACCTGGCGGCGGATCGGCGTGAATTTCTGCGCGCGAGCCTCGCAAACCGTCTCGGCGTGCGCCAGCGCGTCCGCGGTGCAGCGGCCGTGATCGTGGTCGGGCGTCGGAAATGCCGGCTTTGCGAGGGTCATGTGGCCTGCCTTCTAGCATTTCGGCCGTGGAACCCAAAGCGCGACCGGGAATGCGCCTGCCAGCCATGCTCTTGCTGCGGGACAGCGTCCCGCTAATCCGCCACGAAATAATCATAAGCTTGCTTATTATAGTCAAGCTCATTGGAGATAACCTTATGACCCGCGGGTCCGTCGACCAGAACTTCCTGTTCACGCTCGGTGAACTCTACCGCCTCTTGCGGGTCTATGCCGACAAGGAGGCATCGCGCTTCGGCATCACCCGCGCGCAATGGGCGGTCCTGGCCAAGGTCGAGCGCAGCGAGGGCATGAAGCAGTCGGAACTCGCCGAGTTGCTGGAGATGCAGCCGATCACGCTGACGCGCCTGATCGACAAGCTCTGCGACAGCGACTGGATCGAGCGCCGCAGCGACGCCTCGGACCGCCGCGTCAAGCGCCTCTATCTCAAGAAGGCCGGCCGTGCGCTGCTCGGCAAGATGAGCGGCCTGAAATCGGAACTCACGGCGAACGCACTCGACGGCATCAGCCCGGCGGACGCCCACCGTCTCCTCACCCAACTCGAATCCATCAAGGAAAACGTGCGTAACGCGATCCAGACATCCGGCGCGGAACAAGCGCGTAAGGAGCAGCGCTATGGCTGATCAGGTCCTCAAGTTCCAGCCCGAGCAGAAGAGCGACAGCGGCAAGCCCACCAAGAAAGCCGGCACCGATCCGCGCCGCCGCCTGGTGGCGGGCCTGCGCCGCTATCGCCGCTTCCTGCTCCTGGTCGTGCTGCCGCTCGTCGTCGCCGTCGGCGGCCTCACCTTCTATCTGAACGGCGGCCGCTACGTCGGCACTGACGATGCCTATGTCGGCGCGCAGAAGGTCCTGGTGACGCCCGACATCTCCGGCAAGATCCAGAAGGTCGTCGTGAGGGAAGGCCAGATCGTCAAGCAAGGCGACGAGCTGTTCGAGATCGATCCCGTGCCGTTCCGCCTCGCGGTGGACGAGGCCAGGGCGCAGCTGATGCAGGCGCAGTCGACCTATGACAACCTCCGCGCCAACATCAAGATCTACGGCGACATGCTTAACCTTGCGCAACAGGGCGTCGACCTGAAGCAGCGCGACGTCGAGCGCAAGCAGGCGCTGGTGAAGAACAGCTACGGCTCGCAACTCGACCTCGACAACTCCGCGAACGCGCTGGTCACATCAGGTTCGATCGCGCAATACGTCAAGCAGCAGATCTCGGCGGCCAAGACGCAGCTGCTCGGCGACACCGACCTGCCGCTGGAGAAATTCCCGCCTTACGCGCAGGCCAAGTCCAAGCTCGACAATGCCGAGCGCAATCTCGACCACGCCGTGGTGCGGGCATCGATGGGCGGCGTTGCGACGCAGGTCGAGCAGATTCAGCTCGGCCGCTACGTCACCGCCGGCACGCCGGTGTTCTCCATCATCGACGTCGCCCACCCCTGGGTCGACGCCAATCCGAAGGAGAGCGACCTCACCCACGTCACCGAGGGACAGCCTGTGACCCTCGAGGTCGACGCGTTCCCGAACCACGTCTTCAAGGGCAAGATCGGTTCGCTCTCGCCCGGCACCGGCGCGCAATTCGCGATCCTACCGCCGCAGAACGCCACCGGCAATTTCGTCAAGGTGGTACAGCGCGTGCCGATCCGGATCTATTTCGACGAGACCGACAAATACGTGCGGAAGCTGAAGGCCGGCATGAGCGTCTACGCCACCATCGACACCGGCCACAAGCGCTCGCTCGCCGGCCTGTTCGGATTGTCGGCGACGGCGAACCAGGACAAAGACCAGGACAAGGACTGATCCGATGTCCGGCCCCAATGCCAGCCTGATGGTCCCCGGCCTGCGCAGGAACATGGTGACGATCTGCGCCATGACCGCGACCATCATGCAGGCGCTGGACACCACCATCGCCAACGTCGCCTTGCCCTACATGCAGGGCTCACTGTCGGCCTCGCAGGACCAGATCAACTGGGTCTTGACGTCCTACATCGTCGCCGCCGCGATCATGACGGCGCCGGTCGGCTGGATCGCCAACCGCTTCGGCCGCAAGCGCATCTTCATCATCTGCGCCGCCGGCTTCACCTTCGCATCCGTGCTGTGCGGCTTGGCGCAGGACATCAACCAGATGGTGCTGTTCCGTCTGCTGCAAGGCGTGTTCGGCGCGGCCCTGGTGCCGCTGTCGCAATCAGTCATGCTCGATTATTACACGCTCCAGGAACGCGCCAAGGCGATGTCGATCTGGGGCATGGGCGTGATGATGGGCCCGATCATGGGCCCCTCGCTCGGCGCCTGGCTGACCGAGACCTATTCCTGGCACTGGGTGTTCTTCGTCAACCTGCCGTTCGGCGCCATCACCGTGCTCGGCCTGATCGTCTTCATGGACGAGACCCGGAAGGATATCAGCCTCAAATTCGACTGGTTCGGTTTCGCCGCGCTGGCGGTCGCGATCGGCTCGCTTCAACTCGCGCTGGACAGGGGCGAGCAATTGGGCTGGCTCGAATCCAATGAGATCATCGCAGAGTTCATCGTCTCGGCCGTCGCCTTCTACTTCTTCCTCGCGCACTCCTTCACGACGTCGTCGCCGTTCATCCGCTTCGCGCTGTTCAAGGATCGCAACTTCGTCACCGGCTGCATGTTCATGGTCGTGATGGGGCTCGTGCTGTTCTCGACCATGGCGCTGGCCTCGCCCTACATGCAGAACGTGATCGGCTATCCCATCATCACCGCCGGCCTGCTGCTGGCGAGCCGCGGCTTCGGCACCTTCTTCGCCATGATGCTGGTTGGCCGCATGATGCGTTATTTCGAGGCACGCACACTGATCATCACCGGCCTGACGCTGACCGCGGGCTCGCTGTTCCAGATGACCGGGTGGACCGACCTGACCCAGGTGCCGGAGATCGTCACCGTCAGTGTCATCCAGGGCTTTGGCTTCGGCCTCGTCTTCGTGCCGCTCTCGACGGTGGCATTCCTGACCCTGTCGAACGAGCTGCGTACTGACGGCACCGCGATGCTGACCCTGATGCGCAACGTCGCGAGCTCGGTCGGCATCTCCGTCGTCATCGCCGAACTGACGCAGGGAACGCGGAGGACCTACGCGATCCTGTCCGAGTACATCAACCCGTTCAACCACGCGCTCCAGATGCCCAGCGTCAGCGGCATGATCAATCTCTCCACCGACGCCGGCCGCGCCATGGCCGACAGGATGGTCAGCGTGCAGGCGCAGATCATCGCCTTCGCACACGACTATATGCTGGTGATGATCTTCATCCTCTGCACCATCCCGCTCGCCTTGCTGATCGGCTCGACCAAGGCCACGCTGCGCAAGCAGGCCGCGGGGCCGGAACATGCGGTGATGGAGTAGCCACTGGCGTCATGCCCCGCGAAGTGTTTAGCCCGGACAGATCACTGACGGGTGTTCGGAGACATAGCTGACACATCAACATTGGCTGGATTGGTCCGATTCGGGAGGCCGTCCATGCCTTGGAGCGAGGTGTCAGTGATGGATCAGCGCCACGAGTTTGTGCGGCTGGCTTTGCAGGAGGGCGCCAACCGGCGCGAACTGTGCCGTCGGTTCAACATCAGTCCTGACGTCGGCTACAAGTGGCTGGCGCGCTGGCAGGCCGGCGATCGGGAGCTGGCCGACTGTTCCCGGCGCCCGCATGCGATGCCCAAGCGGAGTGAGGCTGCGGTCGAGGCAGAAGTCCTGGCTGTACGCGACAAGCATCCGGCTTGGGGAGCACGGAAGATTGCCCATTGCCTGAAGCGGGGCGGGCAGACGGTGCCTGTGCCATCAACGGTGCACCAGATCCTGTGTCGGAACGACCGGATCAAACCGAGTGAGAATGCGCCGCCCAATCCGGGCCACCGGTTCGAGAAGGAAGCTCCCAACCTGCTGTGGCAGATGGACTTCAAGGGTCACCTGCCGCTCGCCAATGGGACGCGGTGCCATCCGCTAACGATCGTCGACGATCACTCGCGCTACGTGCTGTGCCTGAAGGCATGTGCCGACGAGCAGCGCCTCACCGTGCAGAATCACCTGTCGACGACGTTCCGCTGCTATGGCCTGCCGGAGGCCTTCTACACCGACAATGGCTCACCCTGGGGCGATACGTCCGGCATTCGTTGGACCGGACTGAAGGTGTGGCTGCTCAAGCTTGGCGTCAGGGTGGTGCACGCAAGGCCATGCCACCCACAGGCCCGCGGCAAGAACGAACGCTTCCATCGCACCCTGAAGGCCGAGGTGTTTGCAATGCGCCGCTTCCGAACTCTCCCGGAAGTCCAGCGCGCCTTCGACGCCTGGCGGCCGGTCTACAATCTGGAGCGGCCTCACCAAGGCCTCGATATGCAGGTCCCTGCCGATCGCTTCCGGCCAAGTGCTCGCCCCATGCCGGCCCGCGTTCCGAACGTCGAATACGACAGCGGCGAGATCGTGCGCAGGGTCTCATCGACAAGACCCTACATCTCCTTCAAGGGACACTTCTGGAAAGTTCCCCAGGCCTTCGCCCGCGAACGCCTTGCCATCCGGCCGCTGGATCGTGACGGCCACTACGGAATCTTCTTCGCCAGCTGGCAGGTCGCATCGATCGACTTGACCAATGGCCAACCTGTCAGTGATGTGTCCGAACAGGTGTCAGCCATGTCTCCGGGCTAAACAGAAGGCGGGGCATCCAGTACGCCGCGGCTTCTCCGAAGCCCACAAACGTCTCTGGAATACTGGGTCGCCCGGTCAAGCCGGGCGACGACAGCGAGCAGGCGGCACGAGTTACTACAGTAACTCCTCGCAGCCCAAATCCTCGACCGCCATCATCACCCGCTCCAGATTGTTCCACCAGATCACCGGCGGGATGTTGATGCTCCACTGCCAGACCGGCTTGGTGATGTGCCAGAGCACGGACCAACGGTAGTCGCGATCGAGCGCACCTCGCGTGTAGCCCGTGATGCCGCTTTCGATCAGCGTGTCATGATAGAAATTGAGCAGCGAGCGTTCGAGCGCCTGCCGTCGCTCCGGGTACCATTGCATCGCCATCATGTAGGCGAGATCGTTGGTCGGGACGTCGATGCCCCACAGGTCGAAGTCGAAGATGCGCGCGGTATCGGCGACACCGGTGCGGGGCAGCAGGAAATTCCAGCTATGGGCATCACCATGGGTGATGCTGAGATGACGGCGCGAATGATAGCGCTCGGATAGCCGGGCCGACTGATCGATGAGGCGACGGTAGATGAGGCGTCGCTCCTCGCTGAGGCGGTCACCGAGCAAATCGGCAAAGCGGTCGTAATGACCTGCAAACGCCTCCATGTGCTGCGTGCTGTCTTCGGTGCTCGCCCAGCTGCCGACGGTCTCGCCGAGATCGGGATGGTCCCACCAGGCCGCATGCCAGCGCGCCAGCGTCGTGACGATCGCGATCGCCTGCTCGCGTGACGGCGGCAGCGGCCATTGCGTTGCGACCTCGTGGCTGTCGGTGAGATCCTCGAGCAGCAGGTGCCAGGCGAGGCTTTCTTCGTCGAAATGCGCGTCGAAGCAGCGCGGCACCAATCCCAGCGGCATCTTCGGCGCAGGCTGCGTGTAGTACGCCACCTCGTGCCGGCCGGCATTGGCGAGCGTCTGCGCAAACGCGGAATTGGCGGTCTTCAGGATCAGTGATTGCGGCGCACCGGCGGATTCCCCGACATAGCGCAGGCCGAGGCGGACGATGTGTGACACGACGGTGTCACGCTGATGCAGCACCTTCACCTCGCGCACCGCGCCAGCGTCCAGCACGCCACCCCTGCGCAGCGCAGCCGTCAGTTGGGCGGGCTCAACGACCGCCGGCAGTTGTGGAGGTGTCATGACCACGATGCCCCTGTCCCGCGCCATACTGCGCGATCACGACCCCACACACCAGTTGCAGACCCGGCGCCCGGCTCAAGCCGCGGCGGTCGAGTCGCGCACGGTCCGGACGACGACCGACCGCAGCGATTCCAGATTGGCCGCCATGCCCGCAATCGCCTGCCTCACCTCCGTGGCGCGCTCGTCCACCGAGGCGGCGTCGCGGCTGACATTGGCGATCTTGGCCGAGACCTCCTTCGCAGCGGATGCCGATTCGGAAATCGACCGCGCGATCTCCCGCGTTGCGGAGTCCTGCTCCTCCATCGCCGCCGCGACCGAGGTCGCCACGCCGTCGATCTCGACGATGTGGCCTCCCATCGTCTCGACCGCATCGACCGCGGCCTGGGTCGAGGCCTGCACCTCGGCGATCAGGCGCCCGATCTCT
The DNA here is from genome assembly GCF_052075935.1 of Bradyrhizobium sp. 215_C5_N1_1. Classification (NCBI taxonomy): domain Bacteria; kingdom Pseudomonadati; phylum Pseudomonadota; class Alphaproteobacteria; order Hyphomicrobiales; family Nitrobacteraceae; genus Bradyrhizobium; species Bradyrhizobium sp. 215_C5_N1_1. The sequence goes on from NZ_CP197228.1 coordinate 8,745,505, forward strand.
TCGGTGGATTTGGCGGTCTGGTCGGACAGCGATTTCACTTCGGCCGCAACCACCGCAAAGCCGCGGCCGGCCTCGCCGGCCCGCGCGGCCTCGATCGTGGCATTGAGCGCCAGGAGGTTGGTCTGGCCGGCGATGCCGCCAATGAGGTCGGAGACCTCCGCAATCTTCTTCACCGCGCCCGCCAGCGCCTGGATGGTCGAACGCGCCTGCTCGCGGCCCGCGACCGCCGATTTCGTGACCGTGCTGGTCCGCGCCACCTGCGTTGCGATGTCCCGGATCGAGGCGCTCAGTTCTTCGGCCGCGGCCGAGACCGTCTGCGAGCTGCCCAGCGCCTGGGTGGACGCCGAGGCCACCGCCTGCGACTCCGCAGACAGCGACCGGGCGATCTCGGACAGGCTGGAGGCGGCCCGTTCGACACCCTGGCTCGCCACGCTCGCGGAATCGACCGAGCGGCCGGTCTCGCGCTCGACGGTCTCGGCCATCTGGTGCAGGGCACCGCGCTTGGCCGTCGCGGCCTCCTGCTCCTTCCGCAACTGCTCCTCGCGCAGGCGCGAATTCTCGATCGCCCCCTGCTTGAACACCTGGAGCGCACCCGCCATCGAGCCGACCTCGTCCTGGCGGTGCGCGAAGGGGATGTCGGCGGCGAGATCGCCGGTCGCGAGCTTCTGCATCGTGTCCGTCATGCGCACGATCGGGCGTACCACGCCAAGCGCGACGCCGAGCAGGCCTGCGGCAATGAAGGCCAGGACGGCTGCGGAGACGCCGAGGAGAATGTAGAGGATCGAGCTGTCGCGCTCGGCGGCCAGCTTCTCCATGTCGGCATTCTGCTTGTTGGCGCTCTCGACGATGCTGTCGATGACGGCGCGGTGCGCGGTGTAGGCGTCCTTGAGCTGCGCATAGGCGCGTTCGGCGCCGGCCACGTCCTTGGCTTTGAGGGCTGGCAGGAGCTGGTCGGACAGAAGCTTCCAGAACTTCTGCACCTCGGCGTCGGATTTCGACACCAACGCCGTCTTCAGATCGGTGGAGAGGTTGGAGGTGGTCCAGAATGCCTTGCGCTCATCGTAATCCTTGCGGAGCTGGACCAGGCGTTCGCCATGGGCCGACAGCTGGTCCGGCTCACGCATGGCGAGCGTGGCCTCGAGATAGGCTTCGATCACATATTCGGGCGGCGGCAGGATGTCCGCGATGAGGTCGTTGCCGAGCTTGATGTCGGAGTAAAGCGGACCGCCGACCTTGAGCTCGCGCAGGGCGTAAAGGCTGGTCGAGACGACGGCAGTAAAGCCGATGGCGAGCACGATCCCGAATGCAATGACTGCAGAAGAAAGCGAGAGACGAATTTTCATGAAACAATCCAATGGCGCAGGTCGAAATCCGAACGGACCCTAAACAACTGCGGTAAACACGGGATTGCTTCGCGCGGAAATTGTATCCCGCGGGCACCGGAAAATTACGAAAAGAGGACGTCAGTCGGTCGTTTTTGCGTCAGCGAGACCGACTCGGGGCACGAACAGAAACGTCTCAGGCCCGATGAAACGCAGCAACCAGCTCAGTTGCGCTGGATGAGAAACGCGTGGCGGCTGTCGATATCGCCGCCACGCGTTGCTGCCTCACATGTCGAAGAACACCGTCTCGTCGTCGCCCTGAAGCCGCAGGTCGAGCCGATAGACCGCCTTCCCCGCCTCGCGCGTCGCGATCAGCGTCGCGCGGCGATCGGCCGGCACCAGTCCCAGCACGGGATCGGCGACATTGCCGGCCTCGTCGCTGAAATAGATACGGGTGTAGAGATGCCGCAGCATGCCGCGACCGAACACCGCAAGGACGATGTGCGGCGCCTGTGGCTTTCCGTCGGGATCGGGCACCGCGCCCGGCTTGACGGTGTCGAAGGAATAATTGCCGTCCTTGTCGGTGCCGCAGCGGGCAAAGCCGCGGAAGCTGGCATTGGGCAGCGCGCGCTTGTCCTGGGGGTCGGCGAAGCGGCCCTTCGCATCCGCCTGCCAGATCTCCAGCATGACGTCGGGCACGACGACGCCGTCGCCGTCGAACACGCGGCCTTCGATGCGGACGCGGTCGCCGGTGACGTCGGGCGTCAGCGTCGAGTTGGTGAACGCGTCGTTCCAGGCGTATTCGCCGGTCGGTGTCAGGCCGTATTTGAAGAACGGACCGACGGTCTGCGATGGGGTAATACCGTTGTCCTGCACTTAAGTGTTCTCCATTGGCGTGGCGTTCTTGCCGCGCAGCACGATGTCAAAGCGGTAGCACAGCGCCCATTCGGGCTGCGTGTTCTCGAGGTCGAAAGACGACACCATCCGCGCCCGCGCCTTCTCGTCCGGCACCGAATTGAAGATCGGGTCGAACGGGAACAGCGGGTCAGCAGGGAAATACATCTGCGTCACGAGGCGCGTTACGAAGGAATGGCCGAACACCGACAGATGGATATGCGCGGGACGCCAGGCGTTGTGGTGATTGCCCCAGGGATAGGCGCCAGGCTTGATGGTGACGAAACGGTAGTAGCCGGCGGCATCGCTCACGGTGCGGCCCGCGCCGGTGAAGTTCGGATCGAGCGGCGCCGGATGCTGGTCGCGGACATGGACGTAGCGGCCGCAGGAATTGGCCTGCCAGATCTCGACCAGCGAGTTCGGCACGCCGCGGCCGTCCTCGTCGCGCACATGGCCGTGCACGATGATGCGCTCGCCGATCGGCTCGCCGGTATGCTGGGTGGTGAGATCGGCATCGCCCTCGCGCACGGTCTCGTGGCCGTAGACCGGGCCGGTCAATTCCGACAGCGTGTGGCGCATCGGGATCAAGGGCTTGTTCGGCGCGCGCTTGATCGAGCTCTTGTATTCGGGCGACAGCGGCAGCGGATGCGCCTTGTTGCTGTCGACGGGATAGATGAATGTCATTGGCGAACTCCTCCCCGGCCATTTTGCTCCAGCCGGTCAACGCTCCCCCCGATCATTATAGAACATAACTAATCTAGGGAAGCGGGTTTGGCGGGCGTCCTGCGCCCGGCAGGGCCACGCTATTTGATCGGCGGACGCGGTAACACGGCCTCACCGGCCTCCAGCCGGTAGGTGTGGTCGAGCGAATACCAGGGGGTCGGGACGTCTCGTGCGGTCGGATGCGGCGTGTCGTGGCGCTGGAACTTGCCGATCAGTGCCTGCGTCACCCCGAACTGCACGTCGCTGTCGATATGGGGGTCGGCGGGGTCGTAGACCTGCGAGATCAGCACCTTGAATCCGGGCTTGAAGATCAGCGCGTGCAGATGCGCGGGACGATAGGGATGCCGGCTCTGCGCCTCCAGGAGGCGGCCGACCACGCCGTCGGTCGGGATGGGGTAGCCGACCATCATCACCGAGCGGAAGGCGAAGCGTCCGTCCTGGTCGGTCGTGAACTTGCCGCGCAGGTTCATGTCGGCCTGATCGGGGTCCTGGTTCTCGTAGAGACCGACCGGCGAGGCGTGCCAGACATCGACCTCCGCACCCGTGACGGGACGGCCGTCCCTGTCGACGACGCGGCCGCTGACGAACAGCGGCGCGCCGGGCGTTTCCGAGCGGACGATCGAGCCGCCATTCTCGACCCGCGGCGAGTTCAACCGCCAGAACGGGCCGAGCAGCGACTGATCGGTTTCGGTATTGCCCTGATCGCCGTTGTTGAGCAGGCACACCAGCGGCGAGACGCCGAGCGAGCCCGCCATCAGCACGACTTCGTTGTGCGTGTCGGTGGTCAGCTTGCCGAGTTCGGCGATAACAGCGGTGGCGTCGCGGAATTCCTTCTCGGTCAGGCGCACGTCGCGGACGAAGCCGTGAAGATGCTTGACCAGCGAGACCATGATCTGCCGCATCCGCGGGTCGGACGTCCGCTCCATAACCGCCAGTGCGGCGGCCGTGACATCCTGCTCGCGCTCGATGATCATGACACGGCCCTCGAAAGGCCCTCTCCCCGTTTGCGGGGAGAGGGAGAAGAGAAAGCTTAATTCAGCTTCTCGATCGCAACGGCAACGCCCTGGCCGACGCCGACGCACATGGTGGCCAGCGCCAGCTTGCCGCCGCGCTTTTCCATGCCGTGGACGGCGGTGAGCGCGAGGCGCGCGCCGCTCATGCCGAGGGGATGGCCGAGCGCGATGGCGCCGCCATGCGGATTGACGAAATCGGCGTCGTCAGCGACGCCGAGCTGGCGCATGCAGGCGATGCCTTGCGAGGCGAAGGCCTCGTTGAGCTCGATCAGGTCGAAATCGCTGATCTTCTTGCCGAGGCGTTCCATCAGCTTGCGGGTCGCCGGCACCGGGCCGATGCCCATGATGCGCGGCGGCACGCCGGCCGAGGCGAGGCCGAGGATGCGTGCGCGCGGGGTGAGGCCATGCTTCTTCACGGCGGCTTCAGAAGCCAGGATCATCGCGGCCGCGCCGTCATTGACGCCGGAGGCGTTGCCGGCGGTCACGGTGCCGGGATTGCGCACGATCGGCTTCAGTTTTGCCAGGCCTTCCAGCGTCGTCTCCGGGCGCGGATGCTCGTCCTTGTCCACGGTGATCGGGCCGGCCTTGCCGCCGGGAACGGTGATCGGCGTGATCTCCTCGGCGAAATAACCCGCCGCGATCGCCGCGCCCGCGCGCTGCTGCGAACGGATCGCGAAGGCGTCCTGGTCGGCGCGCGAGACCTGGAATTCCTCGGCGACGTTCTCGCCGGTCTCCGGCATGGCGTCGACGCCATACTGCGCCTTCAACAGCGGATTGATGAAACGCCAGCCGATGGTGGTGTCAAAAATCTCGGCGGAGCGCGAGAAGGCTTCCTGCGCCTTGCCCATCACGAAGGGCGCGCGGGTCATGGATTCGACGCCGCCGGCGATCGCAAGCTCGATCTCGCCGGAACGGATGGCGCGGCCAGCCGCACCGACCGCGTCGAGGCCGGAGGCGCAGAGCCGGTTCAGGGTCTGCCCGGGAACCGAATCCGGCAGGCCCGCAAGCAGCAGCGCCATGCGCGCGACGTTGCGGTTGTCCTCGCCGGCCTGGTTGGCGCAGCCGAAGAAGACTTCGTCGACCTGTGCCCAGTCGAGATTGGGATGCTTGGCCATCAGCGCCTTGATCGGGGCCGCCGCGAGGTCGTCGGCGCGCACCTTGGCGAGCGAGCCGCCGAAACGGCCGATCGGGGTCCGCACGGCATCGCAGATAAAGACGTCACGCATCGTTGTTCTCCCTGAATGCCGCGGTCCGGCCCAAATTCTTCAATGTCCGCGGAGTTTTAGGAGGGCGCCCGCGGCAGGTCAATTGACGGTTTCTTGCTTGTTCCGAGGGGGGCGCACGCTGCCAATGCATGCCGTGGTGCGGACAACGTGGAAAACCTCCGCTCGCCGGCCAAACCGGTAGGAGCAGGAGGCGAAATTTTGTAGGTTGCGCCGCCCATGACAATGCAACAGCCGATACCTGTGCCGCCCCCTGACGAAGCGCCCACGCTGCCGGCGGAAGCCATCGCGCGCGTCACGCCGATGATGGAACAGTACCTTGAAATCAAGGCGGCGCATCAGGGCCTGCTGCTGTTCTACCGGATGGGCGACTTCTACGAGCTGTTCTTCGAGGACGCCGAGATCGCCTCGAAGACGCTCGGCATCGTCTTGACCAAGCGCGGCAAGCATCAGGGCGCCGACATCCCGATGTGCGGCGTGCCGGTCGAGCGTTCCGAGGATTATCTGCATCGCCTGATCAGCGCCGGCCACCGGGTCGCCGTGTGCGAGCAGACCGAGGATCCCGCCGCCGCCAAAGCGCGCGGCAACAAGAGCGTGGTACGCCGTGGCGTGGTGCGGCTGGTCACGCCGGGCACGCTGACCGAGGACACGCTGTTAGACGCGCGCGCCAACAATTATCTGCTGGCGATCGCGCGCGCCCGCGCCTCCGGTGGCGGCGACCGTTTTGGCCTCGCCTGGATCGACATCTCGACCGCCGAATTCACGGTGATGGAATGCTCTAGCGGCGAGCTCGCCGCAACGCTGGCGCGCATCAATCCGAACGAGGCGATCGTCACCGACGCACTCTACAATGACAGCGAGCTCGGACAGACCTTGCGCGAGCTGCCGGCGGTGACGCCGCTGACCCGCGACGTCTTCGATGGCGCCACCGCGGAAAAACGCCTGTGTGATTATTTCGCCGTCGCGACCATGGACGGGCTGGCGCAACTGACGCGGCTCGAAGCGACCGCCGCAGCCGCCGCCGTCACCTATGTCGACCGCACCCAGGTCGGCAAGCATCCGCCGTTGTCGCCACCCGCGCGCGAGGCCTCGGGCGCGACCATGGCGATCGATCCGGCCACCCGCGCCAATCTCGAACTGACGCGAACGCTCGCGGGCGAACGCCGCGGCTCGCTGCTCGACGCCATCGACCGCACCGTGACCTCGGCCGGCTCGCGCCTGCTGGCGCAGCGGCTGGCCGCGCCACTGACGGACGCGCCCGCAATCGCGCGGCGGCTCGATGCCGTCAGCGCCTTCGTTGCGGACTCCGCTGCGCGTGAAGACATCCGCAGCATCCTGCGCGGCGCGCCCGACATGTCGCGGGCGCTGGCCCGCCTTTCGGTCGGCCGCGGCGGACCGCGCGACCTCTCCGGCCTGCGCGACGGCATCATCGCCGCCGACCAGGTGCTGGCGCGGCTTTCCGAGCTCGACCAGCCGCCGCAGGAGATCGCGGTGGTGATGGCGGCCCTGCAGCGTCCGTCGCGCGAGCTCGCATCCGAATTTGCCAGCGCCCTTGATGAGCAGCTGCCGCTGATCAAGCGCGACGGCGGCTTCGTGCGTCAGGGCTACGAGCCCGCGCTCGACGAAACGCGAAACCTGCGCGACGCTTCGCGTCTTGTGGTCGCCTCGATGCAGGCGCGCTACGCCGATCATACCGGTGTGAAGGGCCTCAAGATCCGGCACAACAACGTGCTCGGCTATTTCGTCGAGGTCACCGCGCAACACGGCGACAAGCTGATGTCGGCGCCGCTGAATGCGACCTTCATCCATCGCCAGACGCTGGCGGGCCAGGTGCGCTTCACCACCTCGGAGCTCGGCGAGATCGAGGCCAAGATCGCCAATGCCGGCGACCGCGCGCTCGGGCTCGAGCTCGAGATCTTCGAGCGGCTGTCCGCGAAGGCGCTCGATATCAGCGACGATCTGCGCGCCGCTGCCCATGCCTTTGCGCTGCTCGACGTCGCGACCTCGCTGGCCAAGCTCGCGGTCGACGACAATTATGTGCGGCCCGAGGTCGATGGCTCCCTCGGCTTCGCGATCGAAGCTGGCCGCCATCCCGTCGTGGAACAGGCCTTGAAGCGCAATGGCGAGCCATTCATTGCCAATGCCTGCGATCTCTCGCCAACACCGGCGCAAAAATCCGGCCAGCTGTGGCTGCTGACCGGTCCCAACATGGCCGGTAAATCGACCTTCCTGCGCCAGAACGCATTGATCGCGCTGCTGGCGCAGATCGGCAGCTTCGTGCCGGCGACGCGCGCGCGGATCGGCATCATCGACCGCCTGTTCTCGCGCGTCGGCGCCGCCGACGACCTCGCCCGCGGCCGCTCCACCTTCATGGTGGAGATGGTCGAGACCGCAGCGATCCTGAACCAGGCCGGCGAGCGCGCGCTCGTGATCCTCGACGAGATCGGCCGCGGCACCGCGACGTTCGACGGCCTCTCCATCGCCTGGGCCGCGATCGAGCATCTGCACGAGAGCAACCGCTGCCGCACGCTGTTCGCCACGCATTATCACGAGCTGACCGCGCTCTCGGCAAAACTGCCGCGGATGTTCAACGCGACGGTGCGGGTGAAGGAATGGCAGGGCAATGTCGTGTTCCTGCACGAGGTGCTGCCGGGCTCGGCCGACCGCTCCTACGGCATCCAGGTCGCCAAGCTCGCCGGCCTGCCGCCGGCCGTGATCACGCGCGCCAAATCGGTGCTGGCGAAGTTGGAAGCCCAGGACCGCGGTCAAACCGCCCGGGCGCTGGCCGACGATCTGCCGCTGTTCGCGGTGCCCTCGCGCGCCGCCGCCGAAGCCGCGCCGCCGAGCGAGGCGGAGCTATTGATGGACGCGGTGAAGGCGCTGCATCCGGACGAGATGTCCCCGCGCGAGGCGCTGGATGCGCTGTATGCGTTGAAGGCCAAGCTGCCGAAGCAGTGACGATGCCGTAGAGTGGGCAAAGCGCAGCGTGCCCACCATTCAACGACCAATTCGCGGGAAGATGGTGGGCACGGCGCGCGAAGAGCGCGCCTTTGCCCACCCTACGACTTCTGCGCGCTTGGCTACGCCCTTGCCGCCATCGCAGCAGCTTCCGCGGCGGCGCGCTGCATGCTCGTCGACATCTCGTTCGTGACCGTGCTCTGCTCCTCGACGGCAGCGGCTGTCGAAGTGACGTATTCGCTGACGTTGTTGATGGCCTGCTTGATCGAGCCGAGCGCACTGACGACGTCGCCGGAGATGCCGTTGAGGCTGCCGATCTCCTGGCCGATCTTGTCGGTCGCCTGTCTCGCCTGATTGGCGAGGCTCTTCACCTCGGAAGCGACCACCGCGAAGCCGCGGCCAGCCTCGCCGGCGCGCGCCGATTCGATCGTGGCGTTGAGCGCGAGCAGGTTGATCTGACTGGTAATGCTGTTGATCATCTCGATGATGCCGCTCATCGCCTTCGCTGCCTCGGTCAGCCGCTGCGCCTGCGCGTCGGCAGAGGCAACCTGCTCCACCGCGCTCATCGCGGTCTCGCGGGACTTGGTCATCGCTTCGGAGATCTCGCGCACCGACGCGTTCAGCTCCTCCGAGCCTGCGGCGACCGATTCCATCATGCCGCGGACGCGCTCATTGCCCATGCGGACCAGCACCTGCCGCGTGGTGTCAGTGGCGTATTTCACGACCTTGAACGGCTTGCCGTTGAGATCGAGGATCGGGTTGTAGGAGGCCTGGATGTAGACCTCCTTGCCGCCCTTGCCGATGCGCTTGTATTCAGCCGCCTGGTACTGGCCGCGATTGAGCGTGGCCCAGAACTCGCGATAGGCAGCGCCGTCGCGCTCCAATGGCTCGACGAACATGCTGTGATGCTTGCCCTTGATCTCGGCCAGCGAATAGCCGAGCGTGCCGAGAAAATTGGCATTGGCGGTGATGATCGTGCCGTCCATGTTGAATTCGATCACGGCCTGCGCCTTGTCGATCGCCGAGATCTGACCAGCGAGGTCGGCGTTCTTCAGCTTCTCCGCGGTGACGTCGGTCGCAAATTTGGCAACGCCGAACGGCTTGCCGTTCTCGTCGAGCAGCGGGTTATAAGAGGCGAGGATCCAGACCTCGCGGCCGCCCTTGCCGATGCGTTTGTATTCGCCCGCCTGGAATTCACCGCGGTTGAGCCTGGCCCAGAATTCGCGATAGGCCGCGCTGTCGCGCTCAGCGGGGCCTACGAACAGGCTGTGATGCTTGCCCTCGATCTCGGCCAGCGAATAGCCGAGCGCCTGGCAGAAATTCTGGTTCGCAGTCACGATAGTGCCGTCGAGCTTGAACTCGATGACGGCCTGGGCGCGGCCGATGGCGGACACCTTGGAGGCTTCCGTCATGGCATTGATCTTCTTCGCGGTGATATCGGTCGCGATCTTCACGACCTTGATCGGCTTGCCGTCGCCGTCAAGCACGGGATTATACGACGCCTCGATCCAAATCTCGCGACCACCCTTTGCAATCCGCTTGAACTCCGCGGCCTGGAACTCGCCGCTCTTCAACGCGGACCAGAACGCCTTGTACGCCGCGCCGCCTCGCTGATCGGCGGGCACGAACATGGAGTGATGCTTTCCCTTGATCTCCCCCAGCCCATAGCCCAGGGCCTTCAGGAAATTCTCGTTCGCGGTGAGGATGGTGCCATCCAGTGCAAATTCGATCGTCGCCTGCGAACGGCCGATGGCGTCGAGCTGTGCCTGGGCATTTCCATGGGGATTACGACCAAACATCAAAACATCTCCAGAATGGATCGCATGGTGCCGCAGCGCAACGCGCCTCAAAGACAGGCGAGCGGACGCCCTCGGACAGACCGAGCGTTGGAATATGACTAGCTGTGAACTATGTGGGTCCGTTCACGCGTACAGAGGACCCGCCTTGATGCCCATGTCCGCCCAAACGCGGAAACGACAACCGACGAGTAGCTTTACGGGGAATGCACCAAATTTAGATTAATGCACCTATCGGAATCGGGCAGCCCATCTCCGAAGAAATACGGAGTGATGGAACCGAAAATGGCCGGCGGAAGAAACGGCCGAAACGCGAATTAGCAACGATCAAATCGATACTTAGCGACGTCGCGACATGAACGGATTGCGGCCCCGCGCGCACTTTTCCGCGCGACTACCGTCCAGGATGCTGCCCCATTAACGCAACGCCTTCCGGCGGCCGTCAGCGGCTCGCCCTGGCAAACGGCTCGATCAGCTTCAAGGTGGCGGCGAGGCGGATGCTGCGCTTGCCGGCGAGCGCGATCGCTTCCATGTCGGCGCCCTTGTCATCGCAGTGGCCGGAGAAGCCGATGCCCACCTCATAGCCACCGAACAAGGGATGCTCGCTCTTCGCCGGCGTGTGTTCCTGATTGACGAATTCGCCTTTCCAGCGACCGTTCGCCGAAGAATAGGCGCCAAGATAATAGAAGAAGGCATCGCCGCCGAGGATGCGGCCGTCGCGCAGCAACATCACGCCGGTATGGCCACCGGTAATTCCATCCAGCATCCGGATGTCGATCGAATAGAGTCCGCTGACGATGCCGCCCTCGCCGACCGCACCGGGCGGGGGAACGTCCTCGTCGCCGAGCGGCGTCATCACGGCGCGAAACACCGAGGCGTCCTCGACCACTTCTCCCTCGAAGCGGTAGAGCTTGCCCTGCGGTCGACCGCGAATGCTGATTGTGACGGCGTCGGAACTGACCAGCGACCTGTGCTGCGGCGACCGGCTGTGGCGCTTCGTCCGGAGCCTGGCGACGATTTCGCCGTCCACAATCTCGTAGGTGCCGAAGTGGGCGAAGGCCGTGTTGCCGCCAAGCATTTTCCCGGCATGGGCGTACAGCACGCTGCGGCCGGAGCCGTCGTTGATATCGTATTCGACCTTGTACAATCCCTCCACCGCACGCCCCGATCTTGCTCTGTTGCCAGTTTAGCGGGTCTGCCAGCCCGGGTAACTAACTATCCTGACGCAGGGTTGAGGTCCCAAGCGTAGCGTATCTCGCCTTACGAAGCGCGGCGCGGCTGATGCATCGGCCTCTTCCGTCGTCCCATCCACCACAGCGTCAGGTTCCAGCCGATGCAGGTGGCGAGTGCGCAACTCAAGCCGATCGGCGAGCCGAACTGCGTGACGGCGACGTGCAGCACCGCAATTGCCAGACCGAAGCCGAGCAGGCCCCAGGCGGAGTTGGCGAGCACGGCAGCGGTCGGCGGGCCGCCGATGCGCGGATGCAGGATCACCATCATGCTGGTGAACACGATCGGGTAGAGTGCGATGACGCCGCTCACCCGCGGGCCGACCCATCCCGAGGTCGAGACCACGATCGCAACCAGCGTCGCGACCAGCGAGGCGCGGAATGGAATGTCGTACCAGCGACGCGTCACCAGCGGCATCTTCACATGGCGGTATCGTGCGAGCAGCGGAATGCAGATGCCGAAGGCGACCAGGTTGACGGCGAGCCCGGCGGTCAACGTCCAGTCGAACAGGCGGATGATGGAGGCCAGCACGATCCACACCGCGACCGCGCTGCCCGCGCTCACCAGCAGATTGTTCCGCTGCGCCAGCACGACATAGGTGAGCCCAAGGACGATCGTCGCCGCGTTGACCGGAAGGCTCGACAGCGCGCCTTGCGCGATGAAGGCGGCATCATGGTCGAGCGCGAGGAAGACGTAGGAAGGACCGGCCGAGATCGGCAAGGTCGCCACCAGTCCGCCGATCACCGGACCGGTGCGCTCGGCAATGAACGACGCGGACACGACGAACGCCGCGGCGATCGCCATGCGCAGGACGAGGAGGATGATGAAGTGGAGCTCGGGGGGCATTTTTTTGCTTCTTACCCTGCCCTTGAGGGGGAGGGTCGGCTCATATGGAGCGTAGCGAAATATGAGACGGGGTCGGGTGACAGTCTCTCGACGGATACGGCGCCCGAGTGGAGAGATCACCCCACCCCGCTCGCGCTGCGCGCGATCGACCCTCCCCCTCAAGGGGAGGGTCAGGAAGTCACATCCGCTGCATCGACACCGAAACCTTCGGGCCGTTCTTGATGGTCTGGTAGACCACGCAATAGCGCTCGGTGAGTTTCAGGAGCAGATCAAGCTTGTCCTGCGGCGCGTCGGTGTCGACCTCGAAGCGCAGGCGGATCTCGGCGAAGCCGACCGGAGTCTCCTTGTCGACGCCGAGCGTGCCGCGGAAATCGAGATCGCCCTCGGCATAGACATTGCCGGTCTTGAGCGGGATCTCGATGGCGGTCGCGACCGATTTCAGCGTGACGCCGGCACAGGCAACCAGCGCTTCCAGCAGCATGTCGCCGGAGCAGAGCTCGAGGCCGGAGCCGCCGGTGGCCGGATGCAGGCCCGCCATCGCGATGGCGCGGCCGGTCTCGACCTTGCAGGCGATGCCTTCGCTGTCGGTCGAGCCCTTGGCCTTCAGCGTGATCATCGCGGTCTTGGGATCGGTCTTGTAGCGTTCCTTGATCGGGGCCTGCATCTGGCGCAGTGCTGCGGCGTCCATCTTGTTCTCTCCCGGAAAAATCGTCCCTCGATGTACCGGCTCAGAGAGAAAATGTCACCACCACATGGCCTGACCGGGACCCTGGGTTGCGTCACGGTCGGGCACGTTGCGGTCGAGCGAACGGTCGAGTGACGTCAGCACACTTCGCTTGAAATTCTCGAACAGCGGCGAATTGCGGTCGCGCGGCCGGCCCAGATTGATCTCGATCTGGTCGAACAGCCGGCCCGGCCGCGGCCGCATCACCAAAACGCGATCAGCCAGCACCACGGCCTCGTCGACGTCATGTGTGACGAGGATGAGTGTCGGCCGGGTGTCGGCCCAGAGGTCGAGCAGATGATCCTGGAGATCCCTGCGGGTGAAGGCGTCGAGCGCCGAGAACGGCTCGTCGAGCAGCAGCACTTCCGGCTGCGGCACCAGCGCACGCGCGATCGCGACGCGCTGCGCCTGCCCGCCCGAGAGCTCGCGCGGCCAGGCCTGCGCCTTATCAGTGAGCCCGACGCGGGCGAGCGCGCGCGCCACCTTCTCGCGCCGCTCGGCCGCGGGCAGGTCGGCAAGGCCGAAGCCGATATTGTCCGCGACGCTGAGCCAGGGCAGAAGCCGCGGCTCTTGGAAGATGATGCCGATTTTTGCGTGCGGCGAACTGATCGCCTCGCTGTCGAGCGTCACCATGCCTGCGCTCGCGCGATCGAGGCCGGCGATGGCACGCAGCAGCGTGGACTTGCCGCAGCCGGAGCCGCCGATGATGGCGACGATCTCGCCCTGTTTGATCTCAGCGGAGAATCGCGCCAGCGCCTGCACGCCGTTGGGATAGGTCTTGCTGACCCGGTCGAGCGCCAGCATCGCGTTACGCTCCCTTCGCGCGCCCGAAGGCGTCCTGCCAGCGCAGGAACGGCGCGGCCCCGACCTCGATCAGCCAGTCGGTGAGCTTGCCGAGAATGGCGAAGATGACGATCGCGGCCAAAATCTGCGCGGGCTTGCCGAGCTGCTGGCCGTCGAGCAGGAGATAGCCAAGGCCTTCGGAAGCGCCGATCAGCTCGGCCGCCACCACGAACATCCAGCCCAGACCAAGGCCGACACGCAAGGACACCACATAGGCCGGCAGCACCGCGGGCAGCAGGATGCGGCGGATCATGGCGAACCCGGAGAGGCGGAAGGTGCGACCGACCTCGACGATCTTGCGATCGACGGAAAGGATCGCGCCCATCACGCCGAGATAGACCGGGAAGAACACGCCGACCGCGATCAGCGCGATCTTGGAGGTCTCGAAGATGCCGAGCCAGAGAATGAACAACGGCACCCAGGCGAGTGAAGGGATCGCACGCAGCGCCTGCACGGTCGGATCGAGCAGCCGCCGCGCCAGCGACCAGTAGCCGGAGATGGCGCCGAGCACGGTGCCCGCGATCACGCCGAAAGCGAAGCCGAGGCCGACCCGCCATAGCGTCGCGGCGATGTGGCGGACCAGCTCTCCGGAGCGGGCGAGCTCGGTGATGGTCGCAAAGACGCGCGAGGGGGGCGGCACCAGACGGCCGTTGGACCAGCCGGACCACACCACCAGCTCCCAGCCGAGCGCGAGGATGAGCGGCAGCAATATTCCAAGCAACGGCCGCGCATAACGCGACAGCCGCGAGGGCGCGGCGGCGCTTTCGGCCGGTTCCGAGGTCTGTTGCAGGACTGGCGCGTCGGAGATCATGGCCGGTAGGAAGCGCGTCTGATCGGGGAATGCAAGGGCGCGCGGCAATCTCGGTTGTCGCCCCGGACAAGCGAAGCGCAGATCCGGGGCCCATAACCACAGGGCGATATGGTTACGGGGACCCGGAGTGACGGCCTTCGCGCCAAACCACGCCCTGTGGTTAAGGGTCCCGGGCTCGCTTCGCGCCCCGGGACGACAGTGGAGTTTGCCGCGCACGCTTGCCGAACTAATTCGTCGGCAGCGGGACCTGGTCGTCGATCAAGGCATCCAGCGTCGCCTTCACATCGACCTTGGCGTCGACGACGCCGGCCTGCTGGAGGGCAAGGCCGGCAGCGAGGATCGACTCGCGCTGGGGTGCGCCGATGCGGCTGTGGGTGAGCTCGGTGCGCTCCTTGAGCTGCTTGTCGACGACCGCGTCCGGCAGCTTGGTCACGGCGATGAAGGTCTTCTTGAGATCATCGTAATTCGCCAGCGAATATTTGCGCGCCTCTTCATACACCGCGAGCACGCGGCGGGCGGCGTCCGGATAGTCCTTCAAGAACTGCTCGCGCACATTGAGGATGCCCCAGGTGTTGGCATCCGCCTTGCGATAGAACAGTTTTGCACCTTCCTCGACCTCGGCCTGCGCCATCATCGGATCGAGGCCGGCCCAGGCGTCGACGTCGCCGCGGATCAGCGCGGTCTTGCCGTCGGCGTGCTGGAGCAGGACCGGCGTGATGTCCTTTTCGGTGAGGCCGGCACCGAGCAGCGCGCGCACCAGGAAGATGTGCGGATCGGTGCCGCGCGTCACCGCGACGCGCTTGCCCTTGAGATCGGCAACGCTCGCGATCTTGGAATCCTTTGATGTCACCAGCGCCGTCCATTCGGGACGCGAATAGACGTAGATCGACTTGATGGGGTTCCCGTTGATCTTCGCCACCAGCGCCGCCGAGCCCGCGGTCGAGCCGAAATCGATCGAGCCGGCGTTGAGGAATTCGAGCGCCTTGTTGGAGCCGGCCGACTGCACCCAAATGATGCTGATGCCGTCCTTGGCGAACTCCTTCTCCAGCAGACCCTTCTGCTTCAGGACCATCGACACCGGATTGTAGGTCGCCCAGTCGATGCGGATTTCCTTGAGCGGATCCGCCGCCCGTGCCGCGGGGGTCATGGCGAGCGCAACAGCCCCCGCCAACAGAATGCGTCGTGTAATCCCGGTCATGCCCAGCCTCCTCAAAAACTTCATTGTTTTTCAATGAGTTATTTCTAGAGGTCAACGAGAAAATCGCTATCCCGAAAGCCCCTCGGCCGAGAACGATTTTGCCCGAGGCCGGCCTTTTCCAGCATGGAACGACTATTGCCAGAGAATGGCGGGTGACAGCGCCTGTCACCTCTTATATCCGGTGAGACATGGACAGCGTCGCGACTGAGCACAAGGCCGAGGTGGACGATCGCTTCGACACCGCGCGGATCACCGCCGCGGTCGATGCGCTTGCCGAGAAGCATCAGGGACGTGAGGACACGTTCCGCACCGCCATGGCGCAATTGCTCAAGGCCGAGCTGATCGCGGCGCGCGCCGCGGCGCAGGCGATCCTGCTGAAGGACCGTCACGGAAGGCGTTGCGCCGAGCGGCTGTGCCACGTGCAGGACGAGATCATCCGCATCCTGTATTCGGCGGCGACCCGGCATCTCTACCGCTCGCCGATCCCGAGCGGCGCGGAGCGCATGGCGGTGGTCGCGACCGGCGGCTATGGCCGCGGCCTGATGGCCCCGGAATCCGATATCGATCTCCTGTTTATCCTGCCCTACAAGCAGACCGCCTGGGGTGAACAGGTGGCTGAGGCCATTCTCTACTGTCTCTGGGACATGGGGCTGAAGGTCGGGCACGCCACGCGCTCGGTCGATGAATCGATCCGGCAGGCGCGCGGCGACATGACCATCCGCACCGCGATTCTGGAAACGCGCTTCCTGACCGGCGACCAGCCGCTCTATGACGAACTGGTCGCGCGCTTCGACAAGGACGTGGTGCAGGGCACGGCGTCCGAATTCGTCACCGCAAAGCTCGCCGAGCGCGAGGAGCGCCACCGCCGCGGCGGCCAGTCGCGCTATCTGGTCGAGCCCAACGTCAAGGACGGCAAGGGCGCACTGCGCGACCTGCACACGCTGTTCTGGATCGCCAAATACGTCTACCGCGTCCGTGATACCGACGAGCTGGTCGAGCGCGGCGTGTTCGACGCGCAGGAATACCGCACCTTTCGCCGCTGCGCCGACTTCCTCTGGTCGGTGCGCTGCAATCTGCACTTCTACTCCGGCCGCGCGGAGGAGCGCCTCTCCTTCGATCTCCAGCGCGAGATCGCGGTCCGGCTCGGCTACACCTCGCATCCCGGCATGCAGGACGTCGAGCGCTTCATGAAGCACTACTTCCTGGTCGCCAAGGAAGTCGGCAACCTCACCGCCATCCTCTGCGCCAAGCTCGAGGACCAGCAGGCCAAGCCCGCGCCGGTGCTGAGCCGGATGATGGCGCGGCTGCGCCCCGCCCCCGCGAAGCGCCGCGTCCCCGACAGCGACGACTTCCTCGTCGACAACAACCGCATCAACGTCGCCGCGCCCGACGTGTTCAAGCACGATCCGGTCAATTTGATCCGGATCTTCCGCCTGGCGCAGAAGAACAACCTCGCCTTCCATCCGGACGCGATGCGCGACGTGACGCGCTCGCTCGGACTGATCAACGCGCAGCTGCGCGAGAACCCGGAAGCCAACCGGCTGTTCATGGAGATCCTGACCTCCGACAACGCCGAGATCGTGCTGCGGCGGATGAACGAGACCGGCGTGCTCGGCCATTTCATCCGCGCCTTCGGCAAGATCGTCTCGATGATGCAGTTCAACATGTATCATCACTACACCGTCGACGAGCATCTGATCCGCTGCGTCGGCTTCCTGCAGGACATCGAGCGCGGCGGCATCGAGGAGTTCACGCTCGCCAGCGATCTCTTCCGCAAGATCCGGCCCGAGCACCGTGCGGTGATCTACATCACGACGCTGCTGCACGACATCGCCAAGGGACGGCCGGAGGATCACTCGATCGCGGGCGCCAAGGTGGCGCGCCGGCTGTGCCCGCGGCTCGGCTTCAGCGCGGCCGACACCGAGCTCGTGGCCTGGCTGATCGAGGAACATCTGACGATGTCCACGGTCGCGCAGTCGCGCGATCTCTCCGACCGCAAGACGATCGAGAATTTCGCTGCCGTGGTGCAGTCGGTCGAGCAGATGAAATTGCTCACGATCCTGACCACCGCCGACATCCGCGGCGTCGGCCCGGGCGTGTGGAACGGCTGGAAGGCGCAGCTCCTGCGCTCGCTCTACTATGAAACCGAACCGGTGCTGACCGGCGGCTTCTCGGAAGTCGACCGCGGCAAGCGCCTCACGGCCGCCTACGCCGAATTCCGCATGGCCTTCGCCGAGTGGCCGGCGGACGAGCTCGATGCCTATATCGGCCGGCACTATCCCGCCTATTGGCTCAAGGTCGAGCTGCCGCGAAAGATCCGCCATGCCCGCTTCGTCCGCTCCAGCGAACAGGCCGGCCACAAGCTCGCGATCAATGTCGGCTTCGACGAGGTGCGCGGCGTCACCGAGCTCACCATCTTCGCCGCCGACCATCCCTGGCTGCTCTCGATCATCGCCGGCGCCTGCGCCTCGGCCGGCGCCAACATCGTCGACGCGCAGATCTACACGACGACCGACGGCCGCGCGCTCGACACGATCTCGATCTCCAGGGAATACGATCGTGACGAGGACGAGGGCCGGCGCGCCACGCGCATCGGCGAGATGATCGAGGACGTGCTGGAAGGCAAGCTGCGTCTGCCCGAAGTGGTGGCGCGGCGCACCGTGCGCAGCAAGGCGCGGCCTTTCACGATCGAGCCGGAAGTGACCATCAACAACCAATGGTCCGACCGCTACACCGTGATCGAGATGTCCGGCCTCGACCGCCCCGGCCTGCTCTACGAGCTGACCACCGCGATCTCGAAGCTCAACCTCAACATCGCCTCGGCCCATGTCGCGACCTTCGGCGAGCGCGCCCGCGACGTGTTCTACGTCACCGACCTCCTGGGCGCGCAGATCAACGCGCCGACGCGCCAGTCCGCAATCAAGAGCGCGCTGACCCACGTGATGGCCGGCGACAAGGCGGTGCAGCCGGCGGCGTGAGGAGAGAGCTAAATCTCTACCCCCTCATGCCGCAGCAGCCAGCGCTTCCGCTCGAGCCCGCCGCCATATTTCACCAGCGAGCCATCCGCGCCGATCAGGCGGTGACAGGGCAGCACCACGCTGATCGGGTTTGAGCCGTTGGCATGGCCGACGGCACGAATGGCTTTGGGCATATCGATCCTTGCGGCCATCGCGCCATAGCTCATCGTGGTACCGGCAGGGATTTGCGCGAGCGCGGTCCAGACCCTTTGCTGGAAAGGCGTGCCGGCGATGCGCCATGCGACGCCCGAGAGCTGGCCGAGATCGCCTTCGAAATAACCCGACAGCGCCGTCCGCATCTCCGTCGGCGCAGGCAGATCGCTCAGATCCACGGCGCCGTATTGCAGGCGCAACAGCTCGCGCATGCGGTGCTCGTAGTCTTCCCAGTCGAGCGCACGCAAGGCGCCCTCGGCATCGGTGACGAGCAGCGCGATCCCGATCGGCGTCGTCAGGCGATCGAGGCCGAATCGTTCAGGCGGTTTGGTTGATCGAGCGGGCATTGCGACACCAGGCCATCGAAACACGCCATCGCACTTGCCATGCCGGCCGTGCTAACGTCCACCCGAAAGCTGACGCTTTGGGGGGCTCAACTTGATTCTGATCACCAATGTCCTGGTGGCGCTGGTCGCCGCACTGCACGCCTACTTCCTGATCCTGGAGATGTTTCTCTGGGACAAGCCGCTTGGCTTGAAGACATTCCGCAATACGCCTGAAAAGGCCGAGATCACGAAGGTGCTGGCGGCCAACCAAGGGCTCTATAACGGCTTCCTCGCCGCCGGCCTGATCTGGGGCCTCGTCCACGGCAACCCGGCCTTCGCATTCCAGATCAAGGCATTCTTCCTGCTCTGCGTGATCGTGGCCGGCGCCTACGGCGCGGCGACCGTCAGCACCCGCATCCTGCTCGTGCAGGCGCTGCCGGCGGCGATCGCGCTGGTTGCGCTGTTTCTGACCTGATTCTCGTGACCTGAGACGCTACGGCGCAGCGTCGCGATCCTTGCGCGGCGCCGGACCTTCCTCCACACTCTCCGGCAGCGATGGCGACCGTTGCAATCAACGGGAAAAGACCGTCGACCGGAAATTCCGTCAGGAGGAACAACCAAGATGAACAATCGCAGAGCCTTCATAGCTGCCACGGCGGCGCTCGCCTTCACGTTCTCCGCCAGCCAAGCCCCCTTCAATCAAGCCCTCGCCCAGAAGAAATACGACACCGGCGCGAGCGACACCGAGATCAAGATCGGCCAGACCGTGCCGTTCTCCGGCGCCTATTCCGTCTATGCCAATATCGGCAAGACCCAGGCCGCCTACTTCAAGATGATCAACGATCAGGGCGGCATCAACGGCCGCAAGATCAATCTGATCCAGTATGACGATGCCTATTCGCCGCCGAAGACGGTCGAGCAGGTGCGCAAGCTCGTCGAAGGCGACGAGGTGCTGTTCACCTTCCAGATCATCGGCACGGCCGCGAACGCCGCCGTGCAAAAATATCTCAACGGCAAGAAGATCCCGCAGCTGCTGGCCTCCACCGGCGCCGCACGCTTCAACGATCCGCAGAACTATCCCTGGACCATCGCCTACAATCCCAACTACGTGTCCGAGGGACGCATCTACGCCAAGTACATTCTCGCCAATCACCCCAATGCCAAGATCGGCGTGCTCTACCAGAACGACGACATGGGCCGCGACTATCTCGCCGGCCTCAAGAGCGGCCTCGGCGACAAGGCAGCCAAGATGATCGTCGGCGAGGTGTCCTACGAGGTCACCGACCCGACCGTCGACTCGCAGGTGGTCAAGCTGAAGTCGCTCGGCGCAGATCTTTTCTACGATGCCTCGACGCCGAAATTCGCGGCGCAGGCCATCAAGAAGGTGGCCGAGCTCGGCTGGACGCCGGTGCACATCCTCGACATCAATGCGAGCCCGATCTCGGCGACGCTGAAGCCGGCCGGCCTCGACATCTCCAAGGGCATCATCTCGACCCAATACGGCAAGGAGCCGAGTGATCCGCAGTGGAAGGACGATCCGGGCGTGAAGGCCTTCTTCGCCTTCATGGACAAGTATTTCCCCGAAGGCGACAAGCTCAACACGGTCAACACCTACGCTTATTCGGTCGCCGAGTTGCTGACGCAGGTGCTGAAACAGTGCGGCGACGACCTTTCGCGTGAGAACGTGATGAAGCAGGTCGCCAACATCAAGGACTTCACCCCGAGCTTCGCGCTGCCCGGCATCAAGATCAACACCGGACCGAACGACTATCGCGTCAACAAGCAGATGCAGATGATGAAGTTCAACGGCGAGCGTTGGGAGCTGTTCGGCCCGATCATCGAGGACAACGGCCCGGCGGGTTAGTAACTGCGTAGAGTGGATTAGCCCTGCAGATGCGCAAAGCGCATCTGCTCGGCGTAATCCACCTCTTCGACATCCGCGGCAGCAGAAGTGGTGGGTTACGCCTGGCGGACTGCGCTTCGCGCAGCCACAAGGCTAACCCACCCTACGAACTGCGCGTCTCCACCCACCTTGCGTTGCAGCAACGCCTCATCCACAATCGCCCTCAGCGGTGACGTCCTGTGCGCAAGAGCATCCGGGCAGATCATCGGCAATAACAAACTGAGGAAATTGCGAATGAGGAATGGAATGCTGCATCTGGCCACGGCAACGGCGCTAACCATTGCGCTGTCGGTCACCGCGGCCAGTGCCCAGAAAAAATATGATCCGGGCGCCAGCGACACCGAGATCAAGGTCGGACAGACCATGCCGTTTTCGGGACCGGCGTCGGCCTATTCGTCGATCGGCAAGACCCAGGCCGCCTATTTCAAAATGATCAACGACCAGGGCGGCATCAATGGTCGCAAGATCAACCTGATCCAGTATGACGACGCCTATTCGCCGCCGAAAGCCGTGGAGCAGATACGCAAGCTCGTCGAGAGCGACGAGGTGCTGCTGACTTTCCAAATCATTGGCACGCCTGTGAACGCGGCCGTCCAGAAATATCTCAATTCCAAGAAGGTGCCGCAGCTGTTCGCAGCGACCGGCGCCTCGAGGTTCACCGATCCAAAGAACTTTCCGTGGACCATGGGCTACAATCCCAACTACTTCGTCGAAGGCCGAATCTACGGCCAATACATTCTGAAGCAGCATCCGGACGCCAAGATCGGCGTGCTCTATCAGAACGACGACCTCGGCAAGGACTATCTGAACGGCATCAAGGCCGGCCTCGGCGACAAAGCCGCCAAGATGATCGTGACCGAAGCGTCCTACGAGGTCTCCGATCCGACCGTGGATTCGCAGATCCTCAAGATCAAGGACGCCGGCGCCGATTTGTTCTTCAGCGCCACAACGCCGAAGCAGGCCGCACAGGCGATCAAGAAGATCGCCGAAATGGGCTGGCATCCGATCCAGATCGTCGACATCAACGCCACCTCGGTCGGTGCGGTGCTGAAGCCGGCAGGCCTTGATGCGGCCAAGGGCCTGATCAGCGTCAACTACGGCAAAGAACCGCTCGATCCAACCTGGAAGGACGACGCCGGCCTGAAGAAGTATTTTGACTTCATGGCGAAGTACTATCCGGACGGCGACAAGGACTCGAACTTCAACACCTATGGTTATGGCACAGCCCAGCTCCTGGTCCATGTGTTGAAGCAGTGCGGTGACGATCTGACGCGCGAGAACGTCATGAAGCAGGCGGCGTCGCTGAAGGACGTCACCAGCGATATCGCGCTGCCCGGTATCAAGGCCAACACCTCGGCGACCGACTACCGCGTTAACAAGCAGCTTCAGATGATGAAGTTCAACGGCGAACGCTGGGAGCTGTTCGGCCCGATCCTGGAGGACGCGGGCCCGATCGATTAGTTCTCGGAAACAACTGCCTCAACGACGTCATGCCCGGGCTTGTCCCGCCTGCGCGGCCGAAGCCGCTTCGGCGCGGCGAAGGCCCGGGCATCCACGTTCTTGGAGCGGCAAGGCAAGGGCGTGGATGGCCGGGTCAAGCCCGGCCATGACGGCGGAGGGAGATGCGCGCAGAGACATCTACTCCGGTATCTCCCCAAAATTCTTCCCCACCGGCAGCACCGCGTGCCGTATCAGCCGTGAATCCTCCACCGCGGCCTGGCGATGCTTCACCGCTTCGCGATAGACGGGATCGCGGATCATCTCGACGAAGGCGGCAACGCTTGGATATTCGGCGATGAAGCAATGGTCCCAGCGCTCCTCTTGCGGGCCGATCAGCATCAACTCGAATTTGCCCTGCCAGACGATGCGGCCGCCGAGGCGCTCGAACACCGGGCCGCTCTCGCGGCCGTAGGCCGCATAGGCTTCCGCGCCGCTCGCCTTGCGGCCGTCGGGATAGGCCGCCTCTTCGCGCAAACGCACCAGATTGAGCATGTGGATCGGGCCGGGGCGGTCGTTGTCCCGGAACTGCGCAAAAATCTCCTTGCTCGGATCGATATGGCCCATGCCGGTTCCCTCTTGTTTTATGTCGGCGATCCTAGCTCTGCCGCCCGGCGAGCGGAACTGCGGCAGGCGAATGCCGCACCTCCTAATCGCGCGTTAAGCTCTGGGTAACCGGGCCTTAAACAGCGACCGGTAGCGTGCGGCGGGGCGGGCTGACCGGGCGTTTTGCGTATGGCGTGGGGAAAGAAAAAGGGTGGGCGGAAGGAGCCGTTGTTCGGCTTGCCTGCTGCGCTCGCCGATCTGCGCCTGACCGCGGCCGACCGCGTCCCCGGCGGCGAGGACAAGCCGAAGAAATCAACGAAATCATCCGCCAAGCGCAAGAGCGAGGATGCCGGCGACGAGCCGCCGCGCGAGCGGAAGGCACAAGCCGGCCGCAGCGGCGCCAAGCGCCGGTCGAAATCGGGCGGAGGCTTCAGCCTCGGCCGCCTCGTCTATTGGGGTGCGGTGCTCGGCCTGTGGGGCGTGATCGCCGTGATCGGCGTCGTGATCTATGTCGGCGCCCATCTGCCGCCGATCCAGTCGCTGGAGATTCCCAAGCGGCCACCGACGATCCAGATCGTCGGCATCGACGGCAGCATGCTGGCGCAGCGCGGCGAGATGGCGGGCGCCAACGTCTCGCTGAAGGACCTGCCGCCCTATCTGCCGAAGGCCTTCATCGCCATCGAGGATCGCCGCTTCTACTCGCATTTCGGCATCGACCCGATTGGCATCCTGCGGGCCCTCGTCACCAACGTACTCCATCGCGGCGTCTCGCAGGGCGGCTCGACCTTGACGCAGCAGCTCGCGAAAAACCTGTTCCTGACCCAGGAGCGGACCATGGCGCGCAAGCTGCAGGAGGCGGAGCTCGCGATCTGGCTGGAGCGCAAGCATTCCAAGAACGAGATCCTGGAGCTCTATCTCAACCGCGTCTATTTCGGCTCGGGCGCCTATGGCGTCGAGGCCGCGGCGCAGAAATATTTCGGCAAGTCGGCGAAGGACGTCACCGTCGCCGAAGCCGCGATGCTGGCGGGCCTCGTCAAATCGCCGTCGCGGCTGGCGCCGAACCGCAATCCGGAAGGCGCTGAAGCGCGCGCGCAGATCGTGCTCGCGGCGATGGCGGATGCAAAACTCATCACCGAAGCACAGGCGCAGGCCTCGATCGGCCACCCCTCCTACAACGTGAAGCCGGCCGGAGCCGGCACGCTCAACTACGTCGCCGACTGGATCGGCGAGGTGCTGGACGATCTGGTCGGCCAGATCGACGAGAGCATCAAGGTCGAGACCACGATCGATCCGAAGCTGCAGAGCGTGGCGGAAGCCGCCATCATCGACGAGCTCGCGGCCAAGAGCGTCAAGTTCAATGTCAGCCAAGGCGCGCTGGTGGCGATGACGCCCGACGGAGCGGTACGCGCCATGGTCGGCGGGCGGAACTATTCCGACAGCCAGTACAACCGCGCGGTCACCGCGAAACGCCAGCCGGGCTCCTCGTTCAAGCCGTTCGTATACCTGACCGCGCTCGAGCAGGGGCTGACGCCTGATACCTTGCGTCAGGACGCGCCGATCGAGGTCAAGGGCTGGAAGCCCGAGAACTACACCCATGAATATTTCGGCGCGGTGACGCTGACGCAGGCGCTGGCAATGTCGCTCAACACCGTCGCCATCCGCCTCGGTCTCGAGGTCGGACCGAAGAACGTGGTGCGCACCGCGCACCGGCTCGGCATCTCCTCGAAGCTCGAGCCCAATGCCTCGATCGCGCTCGGCACCTCCGAAGTCTCGGTCGTCGAGCTGGTCGGCGCCTATGCCCCCTTCGCCAATGGCGGCTTCGCGGTGGCGCCGCACGTCGTCACGCGGATCAGGACGCTCAGTGGCAAGCTGCTCTACATGCGGCAAGCGGAAGAGCGCAACCAAGTTATCGATCCGCGCTATGTCGGCATGATGAACACGATGATGCGGGAGACGCTGATATCAGGCACCGCCAAGAAGGCGGATATCCCCGGTTGGCCGGCAGCAGGCAAGACCGGCACCAGCCAGGATTACCGCGACGCCTGGTTCATCGGCTACACCGCCAACCTCGTCACCGGCGTCTGGCTCGGCAATGACGACAACTCGCCGACCAAGAAGGCGACCGGCGGCGGCCTGCCCGTCGAAGTCTGGACCCGCTTCATGCGCACGGCGCACGAGGGCGTGCCGGTGGCCGCCTTGCCGAACTCGCAAGCGAGCTGGGGTCTGTCGAACCTCGCGCAGGCGGCATCGCAGGTATCGCCGCCGACGGCGACGACAGCACCCGGACCGGCACCGGCGAGCAGTGGCGGCTATCGCCCGCCTCCGACGCGCGCCAATGTGCGGCCGGAAGCCGCCGCAGGGCTCGACGGCTGGCTGATGGACCGGCTGTTCGGCGGAAATCGGTAGCTTCGAGCTGAGGTCCCCAGGGCCTCAAAACAAAAAACGCGAAAACAACCCCATGCACAGTAGCCGGTGACTTCAGGCGCGCCGCGCGGTGGATTGTAGGAAACGTTTGATCCGGCGGGACAAATCGAGCGTGCCGCGCAATCGTCGCGAAGTATGGCGGGGATCGCGCAAAGCGCGCTGACGTCGCCCCGCTCTCAACTGTCATTCCCCGCCAATGGGTCTCGCCTTCGGCGAGCCCCTTGACAGGCTCCAGCGGGGAATCCAGTACGCCGAGACGTCGAGATTCAAAGCAGCTGCCGCGGCGTACTGGATCGCCCGCCTTCGCGGGCGATGACAGTGATGGATACTGCCAGCAGCGTTTGCTCGGGCTGAGTTGAGTCCCAAAGACTCGGGTTTAGTGGGAAGGAGCGTTCCATGATTGCAGGTCTATCCAGCGCGGCGTTGCCCTATCTGCGTCCTGCATCAACGTCCGGTTCCAATGCGACAACGACATCAGATCTCCAGCCGGAGGCGTCGACTGCAACTGACGCTGCGACCAGCAGCCCAGGAATCAGCGTGTCGCAACTCAAGCCGCTGCAAGGCGCCAAGCCGATCTCGGTGGCGGACAACCCGGTCCTGCGCGACCTGATGGCAACGAATTGGCTGATGACCCACGGCGCGAACGCGACTCAACCGGCCGTCTCGGACGATGCACCTGAGAACACCTATGCCCAGGTGAAGGTTGACGGCAAGGTGGTGGCCACACTGTACAATGGCGGGTCCTCGACGATGACCAACGCGGCGGCCGCAAAGATCGGCAAGCTCGAGGATCCTCCCGGTCTGAGTGGACCTGATCTGGCGCAATGGCGAGCCGACAATTACGCCAAGCTGCTTGGCGGCACCGTCGAAAAAGCGTCCACCGCGATCACGCAATCGCAATGGACACCGCGTCAGAGCAATTCTGCGACCTATAGTCGCGATCAACTCGACGCGGCCTTCCAGGCGATGCTGGCCGAGGGCCAGAAGGCCGCCGTGCAACTGCAATCGTCCTATCTCGCCTCGCGCGCGCAGCCGGGGACAAGCGCAGATATCAGCGCCTGACCTGAGAGATGGTTTGAGGACGCGCGGCATCCGGGCGACGAATTTTGTCAAAGCACATCAAGCAAGATCATCCCGGCTAACGCCGAACAACGAGCAGCCATCGTCGGCGTTCAACGCCCGCGATGTCGCGCGACGAGAGCTGCTCGCCTGGATAGTCCGATGGGTCGGTCGCTCGGGGAAATCGGAAAGCGTGGCACGAGACGCACTGATGTCGCCCCGTCCTCCGCTGTCATTCCCCGCGAAAGCGGGGAATCCAGTACGCTGCGGCTTCTCGGCTTAACAATAACCGCCTCTGGAATACTTGGGTCGCCCGGTCAAGCCGGGCGACCCAGTGAGTGTTGGCTAGCAGCGAGGCCTAGTCTGCGACGAGGATCAATCCTCGACCCCATAGCGGTGCAGGTCGTTGCCGTGCGTATCGAGCCACTTCTTGGCGCGCTCCATCGACGGGCAGGCCTTTCCGCAGACGCGCCAGAACCGCGCCGAGTGGTTCATCTCGACGAGATGGGCGACCTCGTGCGCGGCGAGGTAGTCGAGCACGTAGGGCGGCGCGAGGATCAGGCGCCAGGAGAACGACAGCGAGCCAGCCGAGGTGCAGGAGCCCCAACGGCTGGACTGATCGCGGATCGAGAGGCGCTTGACCCTGACGCCGAGCTCGACGGCATAGGCCTCCGCCGAGCGCTGGAGATCGTGGCGCGCCTCGCGCTTGAGGAAGTCGCTGACGCGGCGGTCGACATGCTCGACCCCGCCGGCGACGCAGAGAATGCGTTCACCGCTGTCGCGCACTTCCGTCCATACCGTGCCGCGCGTGCCGGCACGATGAACGATACGATGGGCCGTGCCGCGTAGCGGTATCACTGTGCCGGGTTGGAACGGCGCAGCCTTCGGCAAACGGCCGAGACGTGCAGCGATCCACGCGCCGTGACGTTGTGCGAAGTCCTTGGCTTCGGCCAGCGTGCCGCGCGGCGGGATGGTGAGGATGGCTTCGCGATCGCTCGGATGGATTCTGAGCGTGTAGCGGCGCGCGCGGCGGTGCCGACGCAATCGAATCGCAAAAAACTGCGATCCATGGGTGATGACCAGGGTCTTCGGCTCGTGGGGCCGTCGATAGAGGAGTGCGCGAGTGGCCATGTCTGTCAGTCCGGGGGGCAGGAGGGCGCCCGGATTCTGCCATAACCGCCGCCAGGGAAAGCGCTCGGCGCAAAAACAAATCATTTGCCCAATATACAGCGGTCTAGCGTCCGGGAGACCCTACAGACTGGGGTTGGAACCCGGTTTTTTCGCCCCCGCTGGACGCATGCGGCACCCCCAAAGGATGAGGTGGGACTCACTCCTATAAGGCTACCTAAATACCGCGAATCTGGAGGGAACCAGCCCCTGCCGGAACCTCCGACAGGGCGCCGATTTTCAGCGGGAAAGCCGAAAAACGCGCTTATTCGGCCGCGAGGGCCTGCAACGAGCTCGGATTCGCAGCCGAGACCATGAAGTCATGGATGCGCGGCACGATTTCCGACTTGAAGCGCGAGCCGTTGAACACGCCGTAATGCCCGACGCCCTTCTGGACGTAATGAACGCGGCGGTGATCGGGGATCGAGCTGCACAATGTGTGTGTTGCTTCGGTCTGACCGAGCCCGGAGATGTCGTCGTTCTCGCCTTCGACCGTCATCAGCGCCACGCGCGTGACCTTCGAGGGGTCGACGCGTGTTCCGCGATGGGTCATCTCGCCCTTCGGCAGCGAGTGCTTCACGAACACGGTGTCGACCGTCTGCAGATAATACTCGGCGGAGAGATCCATCACCGCGAGATATTCGTCGTAGAAGTCGCGATGCTTGTCGACGAGGTCGCCGTCGCCCTTCACCAGATTGGCGAACAGGCGCTTGTGGGCGTCCATATGCCGGTCGAGGTTCATGCTGATGAACCCGTTGAGCTGCAGGAAGCCCGGATAGACATCGCGCATCATGCCCGGATGCGGGAACGGCACCTTGGTGATGACGGTGTTGCGGAACCAGTCGATGCCGCGCTCCTGGGCGAGCTTGTTCACCCCGGTCGGATTGCGGCGGGTGTCGATCGGGCCGCCCATCAGCGTCATCGACGTCGGCACGAAGGGGTCGCGCCGCGCTTCCATGATCGAGACGGCGGCAACGACGGGAACGGAGGGCTGGCACACCGCCATGACATGGGTGTTGCCGCCAAGGACGTGCAGCATCTCGATGACGTAGTCGATGTAGTCGTCGAGATCGAAGCGGCCATCGCTCAGGGGCACCATGCGGGCGTCGGCCCAATCGGTGATGTAGACCTCATGCGCCGGCAGGAACGCCTCGACCGTGCCGCGCAGCAGCGTCGCGTAGTGGCCGGACATCGGCGCCACGATCAGCACGCGCGGCTGCGGGCTGCGCAAGGGACGGGCGAACTTGCGATCGAAGTAGAGCAGCTTGCAGAACGGCTTTTCCCAGACCGAGCGGACCTCGACGGGAACGCGGATGCCGTTGACCTCGGTGTCGTTGAGGCCCCATTCCGGCTTGCCGTAACGGCGCGTGGTGCGTTCGAACAATTCACAGGCCGCGGCGACGGACTTGCCGACCTCGGTGCGCGCCCACGGATTGAGGGGATTCTGAAACAGGAGCTTGGTCGCATCGGTGACCGCACGCGCCGGATTGAGAGAGGCCTGCCCCATCTCGTACATCCAGTACATCGGCGTCGTCAGGACCGGACTGCCTTCGGCCGCCAGGGGCGGCGCGCCGCCGAACTCACCAATAGGCATCGTTAAAATCCTCTTCGCATCGCAACATACTGCCGAATGCGTAATATTGCGTCAATGCATGGTTCCGTACATCTACGGAGCCGGAACGGCTAAATCAGCCTGAATCCACGGGAAAGTGAGATTATTCACCGCTCGAGAGCAGCGAGCCGTGCTTCTTGGCGCTCCGCAAAAGGGCAAGGAATGCCCCAAAAGATGCAACCAGCAGCACCGCATTGATGGCCAACGCACGCAACATCAGATCGATCCGGAGGGTCTGTTCGATCAGGAGCGCCCGCATTCCCTCGAACACATAGGTCGGCGGCAGCGACCAGGCCACGTATTGCAGCCATGCCGGCAGCACGCTGACGGGATAGTAGACGCAGGCGAGCGGCATGATCGCGAACATCAGGGTCCAGACGATGCTCTCGGCGCCAAGGCCGTTTCGTAAGACCAGCCCCGAGACGAAGATGCCGACCGCCCAGCTCGTGAAGATCAGATTGCAGAAGAATGCAATCAGCGGCAGACCGAGGGCGTAGACGTTGAAGTGAAACAGGAACAGCGCGAGCAGCGTCATCGGGATGACGCCGATCGCGAGCCGGATCATGCTCATGATCATCAGCGACAGCAGAAACTCGATCGGCTTCAAGGGGCTCATCATGAGGTTGCCGATGTTGCGCGCCCACATCTCCTCCAGGAACGAGATCGAGAAGCCGAGCTGGCCGCGGAACAGGATGTCCCAGAGGATGACGGCGCCGATCAGCGTGCCGCCGGCGCGCGCGAAGAAATTGGCGTTCTCGGCGATGTAGAGCTGGAGAAAGCCCCAGGTGATGACCTGGAGCGCGGGCCAATAAAGCAGCTCGAGCAGCCGCGGCCAGGACGACATCAACAGGTACCAGTAGCGCAGGATCATTGCGCCGATGCGATGGATGGAAATGCCGCGGTGAAGGGAGAGCTCGGTCATCGCGCCGCCTCCTTCGCACCGTTCACCCGCCCGCGCGCGACGTCCAGGAACACCTCCTCCAGCGTGGTGCGGTTGTAGCGCGCCATGATGGCCTCCGGCGTGTCGTCGTCCTCGATGCGGCCGCGCTTCATGATGATGACGCGGTCGCACAGACGCTCGACCTCGAGCATGTTGTGCGAAGCCAGAAGGATGGTCGCGTTGTTCTCCTTGCGATAGCGCTCCATATGCGCCCGCACCCAGTCGGCCGTATCCGGGTCGAGCGAGGCGGTAGGCTCGTCCAGCAGCAGCAGCTCGGGCTGGTTGATCAGCGCCTTCGCCAGCGCGACGCGGGTCTTCTGCCCGGCGGAGAGCTTGCCGTTGGCGCGGTCGATGAATTCGGTGAGATCAAGCTCGTCGGCCAGCCTGGCGATGCGATCGGAGACGTTCTTCACCGCATAGAGCTTGCCGAACACGGTGAGGTTCTGCCGCACCGTGAGGCGCATCGGCATGTCGACATAGGGGCTCTCGAAATTCATCCGCCCCAGCACCGCCGCGCTCTGCTCCGGCATCCGATGCCCGAGCACCTGCACGCGGCCGGAGGTCGGCAGCACCAGGCCCATGATCATCGCGATGGTCGTGGTCTTGCCGGCGCCGTTGCCGCCCAGAAGCCCGGTGATGCTGCCACGCGGCAGCGAAAAGGAGATATCGTCGACGGCGCGGGTCTGCTTGTAGACCTTGACGAGGTGATCGACCGCAATGGCCGCAGAGGAGCCGCGCTCCGCGACAGTCGGCGGACTTGAAGCTTTGTCGTTCCCGGTCATGCTAGCCGTTCTTCTGCTATTGCAGCGGATAGCGCAAGGCTTGTAATCCGGGTGGTTCCGCGAGCCCCGCGTTTGTGACCGAGAAGGCACCGCCACATTGGCCGAGATGACTGAGACTGCCGATACCGACTTCCGCCACGCACAGCGGCATATCCGCTTGGACACGATCCTGCGGCTGCGCTGGCTGGCGGTGCTCGGCCAGCTCGCGGCGATCTTCATCGTGGCGCAGGGGCTTGAGTTCAACGTCGAGATCGTCCCCTGCGTCAGCATCATCGCGCTGTCGGCGGCGCTCAACCTGGCACTCCAGACCGTGTCCAATCCGCTGCAACGGCTGGAGCCGATGCAGGCGGCCGGACTGCTGGCGCTGAACATCGTGGAGCTGGCGGGGCTCTTGTTCTTCACCGGCGGACTGCAGAACCCGTTCTCGTTCCTGTTCCTCGCGCCCGTGCTGATCTCGGCCACGGCGCTGCCGGCCCGCCTCACCTTCGGCCTCGGCCTGCTCGCGGTGGCCTGTGCCTCGGTCCTGTTCTTCTTCCATCTGCCGCTGCCCTGGGATTCCGACGATCCCCTGGTGCTGCCGCCGATTTATCTCATCGGCATCTGGCTCTCGATCGTGCTCGCGATCGGCGTCACCAGCCTCTACTCGTTCCAGGTGACGGAGGAGGCGCGCAAGCTCGCCGACGCGCTGGCTGCGACCGAGCTGGTGCTGACACGCGAGCAGCATCTGACCCAGCTCGACGGCCTGGCTGCCGCAGCCGCGCACGAGCTCGGTACGCCGCTCGCGACCATCTTCCTGATCTCGCGCGAGCTGGAAAAGACGGTGAAGGATCCAAGTTTCGCCGCCGACCTGAAAACCCTGCGCGAGCAGACCCAGCGCTGCCGCGACATCTTGAGCAAGATCACCCAGCTTTCCTCCGAAGGCGCGCCGTTCGACCGCATGAAAATGTCTGAGCTGATCGAGGAGGTGGTGGCGCCGCACCGCGATTTCGGCGTCGACATCAAGGTGCGGATCGCGGTGGCGGCCTTCGCCGAGCCGATCGGCTCGCGCAACCCCGCGATCCTCTACGGCGTCGGCAACATCGTCGAGAACGCGGTCGATTTCGCCCGCACCACCGTCGAGGTGAATGCATGGTGGAACAAGGACACGATCGAGCTCGTGATCTCCGACGACGGCCCGGGCATTCCGCCCGATATCCTTAACCGGATCGGCGAGCCCTATTTGTCGCGGCGGCGCAATCTGGATGACGGCGGCGGCGAGCAGCGTGGGCTCGGGCTTGGCGTGTTCATCGCGCGCACCTTGCTGGAACGCACCGGGGCCAAGGTCTCGTTTACCAACCGGACCTTTCCGGAACACGGTGCTGTGGTTCACATCAATTGGCCGAGAGAGCGTTTTGAGACTATCGAGACGCTCGAAGAAACAATAGGATAGGCCGCGACCTTGCGTCGCACAGCAGGGCCGATCGACTATTTGCGGCCTTGGCACCGCCTGATTGCGACGCCATATGTAGATGTGCAGAGAGAGGACAACACCTTGAACGCCATCGCCGAACTGAACGAACAGACCGACCGCTCGCTTCTCATCGTGGAGGACGACAAGCCGTTCCTGGAGCGGTTGTCGCGCGCGATGGAGACCCGTGGCTTTGCGGTGACGTCGTGTGACACCGTCTCGGATGGCCTCGCGCAGATCGGCAAGGCCGCGCCCGCATTCGCCGTGGTGGATCTGCGGCTCGGCGACGGCAATGGTCTCGACGTCGTCTCCGCGCTGAAGAAGAAGCGCCCCGAAGCCCGCGCCATCGTGCTGACCGGCTATGGCAACATCGCCACCGCCGTGACCGCCGTGAAGATGGGTGCGATCGATTATCTGTCGAAGCCCGCGGATGCCGACGACGTCGTCGCCGCCCTGCTCTCGACCAGCTCGGAGAAATCCGAGTTGCCGACGAACCCGATGTCCGCCGACCGCGTCCGCTGGGAGCACATCCAGCGCATCTACGAGATGTGTAACCGCAACGTCTCGGAGACGGCGCGGCGGCTGAATATGCACCGTCGTACGTTGCAGCGGATTCTGGCCAAGCGCGCGCCGCGGTAGCGGTCTCGTAGGGTGGGCAAAGGCGCGTAGCGCCGTGCCCACCGCTTCTACTTCAATCCTGATCGGCTTGGATGGTGGGCCCGCTTTCGCTTTGCCCACCCTACGGCGTCCGCGTTCGCCGCGCCGCTACTCCCAAAAATCCGCGTGGCCCTGCGGGTCGACCAGACGGTTGATCCGGAGCGCTGCCGCCATCGCGAAACGCACCGTCATCTGCTTGCGCGTGGCGGCCTGAAGCTTGTGCTCGGGCGCCTCGCAGTGCAGATGCGCGCCATAGGCGTCCGCAATGATCAGGCCGGTGTCTTGCGGAAAGATCTCGCACGGCAAATCCTGCGTGAAGGCGAAGAATAGCCGGTCGCAATGGGCGCGGTATTCGTGCCATTTCTGGTCGGCACGCAAATCCTCGACCGACGATTTGATCTCCACGATCCAGATCTCGCCGCGCTCGTTGAGCGCCACCAGATCGGCGCGCCGGCCCGACGGCAGCGGCAGTTCGCTGATGCAGGTAAAGCCGAGCGAGCGCAGCAGCCGCGCCGTGCCGCGCGCGATCGCAAGCGCCGTCTCGGACTGGCGGCGATCGGGCGGCGGAACGAGAGCGATGTTGCGGGCGGGGCTGTCCATGGGGGGAGCTTAGCCGATTCCGGTGGGCCCGTCATTCCGGGGCGCGACGCAGTCGCGAGCCCGGAATCCATAGCCACAGGGAGAAGTTGTCGGGTGAGCAGGTAACTCCGAGCTTTGGCCAAACTACTCCCTGTGGTTATGGGTCCCGGGCTCGCGACTACGTCGCGCCCCGGGACGACAGCGGAGTGCGGGAACCTCGCCTCCCCCACGCACTTATCACGCAGCCGCCACACCTCGGCGGAGCATCGAGGCTGCTCGCGCATGATCGACGATCTCTGGTACAAGAACGGCGTGATCTACTGCCTCTCCGTCGGCACCTATATGGATGCCAACGGCGACGGCGTCGGCGACTTCAAGGGCCTGCTGCGGCGGCTCGACTATTTGCACGGCCTCGGCATCACCACGATCTGGTTGATGCCGTTCCAGACCTCGCCGGGCCGCGACGACGGCTACGACATCGCCGACTATTACAGCGTCGATTCCCGCTACGGCACGCTCGGCGATTTCGTCGAGTTCACCCACGGCTGCAAGCAGCGCGGCATCCGCATCATCATCGACCTCGTCGTCAACCACACCTCCGACCAGCATCACTGGTTCAAGGAGGCGCGGCGCGACAGGAATTCGCTCTATCGCGACTGGTATGTGTGGTCGGACAAGAAGCCGGCCGGCGCCAACAAGGGCATGGTGTTTCCCGGCGTGCAGAAGTCGACGTGGACGCGCGACAAGGAAGCCGGCGCCTGGTTCTTCCACCGCTTCTACGATTTCCAGCCCGATCTCAACACCTCAAATCCGCATGTGCAGGCCGAAATCCTGAAGATCATGGGCTTCTGGATCCAGCTCGGCGTCTCCGGCTTCCGCATGGACGCCGTGCCGTTCGTGATCGCCACCAAGGGCGCGAAGGTGAAGAAGCCGGTCGAGCAGTACGACATGCTGCGCGCGTTCCGCGAATTCCTGCAATGGCGGCAGGGCGACGCCATCATCCTCGCCGAAGCCAACGTGCTGCCTGAGACGGACATGGAATATTTCGGCCGCGACGGCGACCGCATGCACATGATGTTCAACTTCCACGTCAACCAGCATCTGTTCTATGCGCTGGCATCCGGCGATTCGCGTCCGCTGGCGAAGGCGCTGAAGGCGACCAGGCCGCGGCCGGCCAGCGCGCAATGGGGCCTGTTCCTGCGCAATCACGACGAGCTCGATTTGGGACGCCTGACCAAGGCGCAGCGTGACATCGTGTTCAAGCGCTTCGGCCCCGACAAGGACATGCAGCTCTACGACCGCGGCATTCGCCGCCGCTTCGCGCCGATGGTCGGCGGCGACCGAAGGCGGCTCGAGCTCGCCTACAGCCTGATGTGCACGTTGCCGGGAACGCCCGTCATCCGCTACGGCGACGAGATCGCGATGGGCGACGATCTCTCGCTCCCCGAGCGCAATTGCGCGCGCACGCCGATGCAATGGTCGACCGAGCCGCATGGCGGCTTCACCAAGAACGATAAGCCGGCATGCCCGGTCATCGACACGGGCCCCTACGGCTACGAGCACGTCAATGTCGCAAAACAGCGGCGCGATCCCAATTCCATGCTGAACTGGACCGAGCGCAT
Source organism: Bradyrhizobium sp. 215_C5_N1_1 (assembly GCF_052075935.1). Classification (NCBI taxonomy): domain Bacteria; kingdom Pseudomonadati; phylum Pseudomonadota; class Alphaproteobacteria; order Hyphomicrobiales; family Nitrobacteraceae; genus Bradyrhizobium; species Bradyrhizobium sp. 215_C5_N1_1. Next base: position 8,780,817 of record NZ_CP197228.1, read on the forward strand.
CGTCCGCATGCGCAAGGAGGTGCCCGAGATCGGCTGGGGCGACTTCGTGATCATTCCGACGCGCGATCCCTCCGTGTTCATCATGCGTTACGACTGGCGCAACAATTCCGTGCTGTTCGTTCACAATCTGGATGAGAAGCCGCGCGAAATCGCATTCTCGGCGGGGCTGTCCGGCGAGGCCGGCGCGCACCTGATCAACCTGCTCGCGGAAGATCACAGCCACGCCGACAAGCGCGGCCAGCATCGCGTCGTGCTGGCGCCCTATGGCTATCGCTGGTACCGCATCGGAGGGCTGGATTATTTGCTGAAGCGGAGCGACATCGACGGGAATGCCGCGGGTAACAAGCATCCGGGGTAGGTGCATCTCCGCACACGGCCGTCGTCCCCGCGAGCGGCTAGATGTATGGCAGCATCACCACCACGCCCTCATTGCCGCGCAGATCCAGCACGCCTTCCAGCCTCTCGCCCTCGCGATCCAGAAACGTCGACAGCAAGATCTCGCTGTTGAAACGGATCGCGCTGGAGGTCACGGCGATCGGGTCGGGCCCGAGATTGAGCACGACGATCACCGCCGTGCCCTCGGCCTCGCGGCGATAGACCAGCAGATCGCCTTGCGCGGCGATCGGATGGTAGTCGCCCTCGACCAGCGCCGGAGATGCCTTCCGCAAGGCAATCAGCCGCTTGTACAGACTGAGGATCGAACGCGAATCGGCTTCGAGATCGGCGACGTTCTCGCGGATATGGTCCTCCGGCAGCGGCAGCCAGGGCCTTACGCCGGAGAAGCCGCTGGCCGGCGACGCATCCCACTGCATCGGCGTACGGCAGCCGTCGCGCCCCACTCCGATGCCGGGCACATTCTTCTCGAAGGGATCGCGCACGTCCTCGGGGGAGATCGCCAGCTGATGCATGCCGATCTCGTCGCCGTAATAGAGCGTCGGCGTACCGCGCAGCGTCAGCAGCAGCATCGCGGCAACGCGCGCCTGCTCCGGCCCGACGCGGCTTGCGACGCGCGGACGATCGTGATTGCCGAGCACCCAATTTGGCCAGGCGCCCTTCGGCAGCGCCTTCTCGTAATCGTCGACGATTGTCTCGATCGATCGCGCGCTCCAGAAGGTCGAGAGCAGCGCGAAATTGAACGGCATTTGCGCGCCGGTGAGGTCGTTGCCGTAATAGGCCATCAGCCGGTGCAGCGGCAGATAGATTTCGCCGATCAGCACGCGGTCGCGATACGCGTCCGTGACGCGCCGCATCTCGGCGATGACGTCATGCACCTCCGGCTGGTCGGTGGAGTATTGCGTCAGGATCCTCTCGTTCGGCGGCCGGCCCTCGACGTAATGCGGGTTCGGCGGGTTGTCGCGGAATTCGGCATCCTTGATCAGGTGCCAGATCACATCGACGCGGAAGCCGTCGACGCCCTTCTCCAGCCAGAACCGCATCGCGTCGTAGATCGCCGCGCGGACATCCGGATTGCGCCAGTTGAGATCCGGCTGCTCGGCAAGGAAGGCGTGGTAGTAATATTGACCTGTCGTCTCGTCGAAAGCCCACGCGCTGCCGCCGAATTCGGACAGCCAGTTGTTCGGGACACCGCCATCGGCGGCCGGATCGCGCCAGACGTACCAGTCGCGTTTGGAATTGTCGCGCGAGGACCGGCTCTCGACGAACCAGGGATGCTGGCTTGATGTGTGGTTCGGCACGAGGTCGAGGATCAGCTTCAGCCCGTTGTCATGCGCCGCCGCGAGCAGCGCATCGAAATCTTCCATCGTGCCGAACAGCGGATCGATGCCGGTATAGTCGGAGATGTCGTAGCCGAAATCGGCCATCGGCGACGGAAAGATTGGCGACAGCCAGATCGCGTCGACGCCGAGCGATTTCACGTAAGGCAGCCGGCGCAGAATGCCGGCGAGATCGCCGACGCCGTCACCGTCTGTGTCCTGAAAGGAGCGCGGGTAGATCTGATAGAAGATGCCGTCGCGCCACCAATTGTCGCCGCCCTGAGCCATGCCGGAAAACCCACCCAAAAATCTGCGTCTCGCGCGAGTGAACGCGGAACGAACGCCGCGGTTCAAACCAGCAGGCGAATTGGGACGGCCGTGTGACGGCGGGTGCGGCTGTTCCCGGGCGAGGCACGAATCTTTTGCTTGGCGGCATGGCAAAAATCGGCATTGTGAGGCCCATGACCGAGCAAAACGACAACCAAGAATCCCAACAAGCCAAGGCCGGCGCGATCATCGTCCCCGTGACGCTGTTCGAGCAGAACTGCACCATCATCTGGGACGAGCCCGGCAAGAAGGCCGTTGTGATCGACCCCGGCGGGGACGTGCCGAAGATTCTGGACGCGATCAAGCAGACCGGCGTCACCGTGGAGAAGATCTGGCTGACCCACGGCCATATCGACCATGTCGGCGGCGCGGCCGAACTGCGCGATGCGCTGAAGGTGCCGATCGAGGGGCCGCATGTCGCGGATAAATTCCTGCTCGACAACGTGGTCGAGAGCGGCGCGCGCTTCGGCATGACGGAGGTGCGCAATTTCGAGCCGGACCGCTGGCTCGACGAGGGCGACAGCGTGTCGATCGGCGGCCTGCAGTTCGACATTCTGCACTGCCCGGGCCACTCGCCCGGCAGCGTGGTGTTCTTCAACAAGGACTTGCGCTTTGCCCATGTCGGCGACGTGCTCTTCGCAGGCTCGGTCGGGCGCACCGACCTGCCCGGCGGCAGTCACGCCACGCTGATCAATTCGATCAAGACCAAGCTTTTGCCGCTCGGCGACGACGTCGGCTTCATCTGCGGCCACGGCGCCGGCTCGAGCATCGGCCAGGAACGGATGACCAATCCGTTCATCACCGGCGAGATGTGAGCGCTACTCGGCGGCCTCCGCCAACGCCGCGGTGTCACTGAGGTTGCGTTCGCCCCAGTCGCGGATCGCGGCGACGACCGGCACGAAGCTCTTGCCTTTGCGCGTCAGGCGATACTCGACCTTCGGCGGCACCTCGCCAAAATCCTTGCGGTCGATCAGGCCACTTTGGGTCAGCGCCTTCAATTCGCGGCTGAGCACGCGCGGGGTGATCTCGGCGCTGCCGGCCGCGCCGCGCAGCAGGCCGCTCCTGATCTCGCCATAGCGGCGCGGGCCGTCCCTGAGGTCCCAGACGATGCGGAGCTTGTACTTGCCGCTGATCATCTTCTGAAAGGCCGTAACCGGACAGGTGCGCGCCGGGTTTGCCCTTGCCATGTCGCCTCCTCCATACGCAGCCAGCTTGCAGGAGGATAGGAGCAACGTCGAAAAAGTCCATACTATCAATTTTGTCCATACTTGCAGGATCGCCTGCAAGGCGCAGATGATGACGCACTGGACGAACAGGGAGCGTCACATGAAGCACTTCATGATCAGGTACGAATTCAGGAACGGCACGACGGAAGCCTGGCACCAGGAGATCGGCCGCTTCATCAAGGCGATCGAGGGCGATCCGGAGTTGAAGGGGCGGATCGGCTATCGGGTCCTGAAGAACCGCGACGACGCCAGCTATTTCCACCTCGCCAGCGTCACCGACGAGGCCGCGCAAAAAGCGCTGCAATCGCGCGACTTCTTCAAGGCCTATCAGGAGATGACGCGGAAGGTCGCCGGCGGCGAGGTGACGGTGGCGCCGATCGAATGGATCGATCAGACGGCGTAGCCGTCGCTTATCGAGCGACGAACTACTTCATCAAGCCCGCGGCGGTGAGTGCGCGCGTGATGATCTGGCCGAGATCGAAGCCGCGCGCCGCCGCGCGCTTCGGCTCGGCCGGCTCTTCGGCGACTGCGGCGCGGATCGAGCGGGCGAGATGCGGCGCGGGTGAAAGCGCCGGCTTCGACGTCCCGGGCCCCGCCTTCTTCCCGGCCGCGTCCGGAATCCAGCCGGTGAGGCCGAAGAACTTTGCGATGTGGTACGACGAGGAGATACCGGCCTCGATCAGGAATGCGCCTTCGATGCCGTAACGCTGATCATTGTCGGCGAGGCCGAGCGGCGTGCCGTGGGCCATGTCGGTGATGGCGTAGGACTCGACCAGCGTCTCGCCGTCCTTGTTCCACCAGGCCTGGCGCGGATAGCCATCGACAATCGTCTCCGCCATCGGCACAGCCGGCAGGTCGTGCAAATCGAGCCACTGCTTGACGATCTCGCTGGCGTTGCCGGGATTGACGGTGCGGTCAGCGCTGCCGTGCCACACCGAGATTTTCGGCCACGGCCCGTGATGGTTCGAGGCGCGCCGCACGAAATCGCCGAGCTCGCGCTCCGGCCGCTGCGGCGAATGAAACATGCCGTCGAGCGCCTCGCGCAAATTCGACGCGATGCCGTAGGGAAGTCCAGCGATGATCGCACCGGCCGCAAAAACTTCCGGATAGGTCGCGAGCATCACCGACGTCATGCCGCCGCCGGCGGAGAGACCGGTGATGAAGACGCGCCTGGGATCGATGCGGTGCGCTTCGGCCATATGCGCGATCATCTCGCGGATCGACCGCGCCTCGCCGCCGTCCCGCGCAGTGTCTTCCGGATTGAACCAGTTGAAGCAGGTGTTGCCATTGTTGACGCGTTGCTGCTCGGGCATCACCAGCGCGAAGCCGTAATGCTTCGCGAGCGTCGACCATCCCGCGCCGAGATCGTAAGTAGCGGCGGTCTGGCCGCAGCCATGCAGCACGACGACGAGCGCGCGCGGCTTCTGGAGTTGCGCCGGCACGAACGCGAACATGCGCAGGTTTCCGGGATTGTCGCCGAAGCCCGTGACCTCTTCCAACGGGCTGGACACGTCCGCGCTCCGGCCGAATTCGGCAAGGCGCAGACCATCCACCTTTGGCAGATGTCTCAAGAGAGCGAGATTTTTGGCAAGCGACACGGCAACTCCTGGCAGGCGACGTTCAACGTTCACCCAAACCAAATAGTTGCTGCGGTGCAAAATAAAAAGCCCGTGTGCTGTCTATCACCCGAAATCACGCAAAAATCCGCAGGAATACGCATGAATTAACCGCAATGCCTCAACTTCGTGCAGAGACGCGGCGCATCCACGCCAGAAATGCGGCGCAGATCGTGATTAACGCCGCAAACGCGGCGAGCGAAACGAAGAAGCCTGCGCGCGCCGATTGCAACGCTTCAACCGCGAAGAACGCCGCGCCGATTGCGGCCACTCCGGCCGCATTTCCGATCTGCGCCGTCGTGCCGTACATGCCGGACGCCGAGCCTGCCGCGACAGGCTTCACCGTCGAGAGCACCGCACCGGATAGCGGCGCCATCACCAGCCCCTGCCCGTAGCCGAAGATGATCATGACGAGTGCGAGCAGGATCGGCGCCGGCGCATCGATATAGCCCGTGACCAGCGCGAGTGCGGCGAGGCCCGCGATCTGCAGCATGCAGCCCTCGATCAACACCTTGGTCCCGCGATGGCGCGCTCGCGCGCCGCTGTGACGCGACGCGACCACGAAAGCCAGTGCGAGCGGAATGAAGGCCATGCCGGCTGCGAGCGGCGGGATCTTCAGGCCGCGCTGCATGAACAGCGTCATCACCAGATAGAACGAGAGGTTGGCGACGAAGAAAAAGAACGCCGCGCCGAGCCCGCGCAGGAAGGCTGCATCGGACAGCAGCGTCAGATCGATCAGCGGCATGCCGCCGGCGCGCGCCACCGCATGCTCGAGCTTCAGGAACGCGACAAGGATCGCGCCGCCGCTTGCCATCACGGCCCATAGCCACGGCGCCCAGCCGACATCGTGACCGAACAGCAGCGGTCCGATCAGGCACAACAGCCCCGCGAACAGCACCATGCTTCCGTTGATGTCGAGCCGCGTGCCGGCCCGGCGCGGCACTGACGGCATGATGCGCCAGGCGGCGGCCGCAATGACGAGGCCGCAGGGCACGTTGACGAAGAACACCGAGCGCCAGCCGGTACCGGCAAGGTCGACCGTGACCAGGAGACCACCGAGCAGGAAGCCCGCGGCGCCCGCAAGCCCGAGCACGATGCCGTAGATGGCGAATGCGCGGCTGCGCTGTTCGTCGGTGAAGAGCAGATGCAGTGTCGCCAGCACCTGCGGCACCATCAGCGCTGCAGTCGCGCCCTGCGCCAGCCGTGCGATGATCAGCTCCGCGCCCGATTGCGCCAACCCGCACCACAGCGAGGTCACCGTGAAACCGAGCACGCCGGCCAGGAAGACATTCTTCGTGCCGTGGATGTCGCCGAGGCGGCCGCCGGTGACGACCAGCGTGGCGTAGGCGATCAGATAGATCGCGATGACGGATTCGATCTGCGCCGGCGTCGCATGCAGGTCCACCGCGATAGTGGGAATGGCGACGTTCACGATGAACGCGTCGACGCCGAACATGAATTGAGCAGCGACGACGATCGCCAGCACGCCCCAGCGGCGCGACGAATCGACTTGTTTTGTGACGGTTTGATGCATTTTCGCGCGAGCCTTCGGCGATTTATTTGCGCGCAAAACTCGCAGATCGGCGTCATTGGCGCGATTACCTCCGAGGTAGGACTTGCCGCTTTGGCCCGATTGCTGCATGGCAATTCCCGCTGGTTTTGCGGGCTCGGAAGTTTTCCGGATGTACGACTACGACATGGTGGTGATCGGCTCGGGCCCGTCGGGGCGCCGGGCCGCGGTGCAATGTGCCAAGCTCGGCAAGGCCGTGCTGGTGGTGGAGAAGGGCCGGCGGGTCGGCGGCGTCTCGGTCCATACCGGCACGATTCCTTCAAAGACCCTGCGCGAGACCGTGCTCAATCTGTCCGGCTGGCGCGAGCGCGGCTTTTACGGCCGCTCCTACAAGGTGAAGCAGGACATCGCGGCGAGCGACCTGATGATCCGTCTTCAGAAGACGCTCGACCATGAGGTCGAGGTACTCGAACATCAGTTCAGCCGCAACCTGGTGCGCACCGCCAATGGCGAGGCACGGCTGGTCTCACCGCACGAGGTCGAGATCACGAGCTCAATTGGCGAGGTAAAAGTGGTGTCGGCCGCCTTCATCCTGATCGCCTGCGGCACGCGCCCGTTCCGCCCCGACTACGTGCCGTTCGACGGCACCACCGTGCTCGACAGCGACGAGATCATCGAGCTGCCAAAGCTGCCGCGCAGCCTGGCTGTGATCGGCGCCGGCGTGATCGGCGTCGAATACGCCACCATCTTCAGCGCGCTCGACGTGCCCGTGACCCTGATCGAACCGCGGCCCACCTTCCTCGATTTCATCGACAAGGAATTGATCGACGAGTTCGTGCACGAGCTGCGCGACCGCAACGTCGCGCTGCGGCTCGGCGCCAAGGTCAACTCGATCGAGAAGACTGCGCAGGGTGGCATCGTCACGCATTTGTCGGACGGGCGGCACGTCACCACGGAAATGCTGCTGTTCGCGGCCGGGCGCGTCGGCGCCACCGATCGGCTCAACTTAGAGGCGGCCGGCATCGTCGTCGACCATCGCGGCCGCATCTCGGTCGATCCCGTGACCTTGCAAACCAGCGTGCCGCATATCTACGCCGCCGGTGACGTGATCGGCTTTCCGAGCCTTGCTTCCACCTCGATGGAGCAGGGACGCGTCGCCGCCTGCCACGCGCTCGGCATGGAGCCGCTCGCGCCGCCGGAGTTCTTCCCCTACGGCATCTATTCGGTGCCGGAGATATCGACGACGGGACTCACCGAAGAAGAGGTGCGCACGCGCGGCATTCCCTACGAGGTCGGCATCGCACGCTTCCGCGAGACCTCCCGCGGCCACATCATGGGGCTGAACAGCGGCATGATGAAGATGATCTTCTCGACCAAGACGCGCCGGCTGCTCGGCGTGCACATCCTCGGCGAAGGCGCCACCGAGCTGATCCATATCGGCCAGGCCGTGCTCAACCTCAAAGGCACCATCGACTATTTCATCCAGAACACGTTCAACTATCCGACGCTGGCGGAGGCGTACAAGATCGCCGGGCTGGATGCGTGGAACAGGATGACGCGGTAGCCGCAAGCTCATCGAACAGTCTCTTCGCAGCCATCCTTCGAGACGCCCGCCTTCGGCGGTCTCCTCAGGATGAGGTCTCGTTTCGCGGCGCAGCCTCAGACCCTCATGGTGAGGAGCCCGCGAAGCGGGCGTCTCGAACCATGCAGGCCAGGCAGGTCGTTGCAGCGTCTCAACGCATGCCTGCATTCCGCCGCGCGGGACACCGCGCGATTGCCTTCGCTATCGCCAGCACGTAGCCTCATCGCCTCAACAAACAGAAAATTCAGCCGGAGAGAACGCCATGGCGCGCCTGAAGTTCGGAGCCTTCCTTGCCCCGCATCACCCGATCGGGGAGCATCCGATGCTCCAGTTCCGGCGCGATCTCGACCTGGTCGAGCAGCTCGACGCGCTCGGTTATGACGAGTTCTGGTGCGGCGAGCATCATTCCTCCGGCTGGGAGATGATCGCCTCGCCCGAGATGTTTCTGGCCGCAGCCGGCGAGCGCACCAAGCGGATCAAGCTCGGCACCGGCGTGGTGTCGCTGCCCTATCATCATCCCTTCAACGTCGCCCAGCGCATGGTGCAGCTCGACCACATGACCGGCGGCCGCGCCATTTTCGGCTCCGGCCCCGGCGCGCTGGCGTCGGACGCGCACACGCTCGGCATCGACCCGATGACGCAGCGCGACCGCCAGGACGAGGCCATCGGCGTGATCCGCCGCCTGTTCAACGGCGAGCGCGTCACCGCGAAGAGCGACTGGTTCACCATGAACGACGCCGCGCTCCAGATCCTGCCCTTGCAGGAGGAGATGCCGTTCGTAGTGGCCTCGCAGATCTCGCCCTCGGGCATGACGCTCGCCGGCAAGTACGGCATCGGCATCATCTCGCTGGGCTCGATGACGACGCAGGGGTTGATGTCCCTGCAACAGCAATGGCAGTTCGCCGAGGACGCCGCCAAGAAGCACGGCACCAAGGTGGATCGGGCGAACTGGCGCGTGCTGCTGACCTGGCACCTCGCCGAGACCCGCGAGCAGGCCCGCCGCGAAGCCGGCGCCGGCCTGATGCGCTGGCACAACGAATATAATGTCGGCACGCTGCAGCGGCCGGGCCTGACCGCGTTCGCCTCGCCCGACGAGGCCGTGGACAAGACCGCTTTCGTCGACGGTGCGGCCTCCGTGATCGGTACGCCCGACGACCTCGTCAAGATGATCAAGAACGTGATGCAGGTGTCGGGCGGCGTCGGCGCCGTGATCGGCTTCGTGCACGATTGGGCCAATCCCGAAAATACCCGCCGAAGCTGGGACCTGGTGGCGCGCTACGTCGTGCCGGAGATCAACGGCTATATCGACGGACTGCGCAAGTCGCAAAAGTTCGTGATCGAGAACCGCGCGATCTTCGAACGCGCCGGGCAGGCCGTGATGGCGAAGATCATGGAGAACGAGAAGGCTGCAGAGGCCTTGAAGGTGACCGGCGCCGGCCGCGTCGCCATTCCCGCCGTCAACGCCCCGGATTTGCAGAAGGAAGCGGCGAAGCGGTAGGCCCGTCGGAACTACGCTTGTAACGACGTTCACAAGAAAGACATACCGGCCTGTGCTATGCTGACCCCGGTCAGCTGGCGCGGGTCGTAGTCATCTGTGTTCGCGCGCCTGTTCGGTCGGTCAACCGGAGCAATCGTCATGTCGATGCAGAATGTCGCCCCTGCGCTTCCGTTCACCGCACCCAGGCGCAACGAGCTGACGCACATCCCCGGCGACGAGGGCTGGCCGATCATCGGCAAGACCTTTCAGGTGCTCGCCGATCCCAAGGGACATATCGAAGCGAACGGCGCCAAATACGGCCCGGTCTACCGCACCCATATTTTCGGCGAGACCAATGTCGTGCTGCTCGGGCCCGAGGCCAACGAGCTCGTTCTGTTCGACCAGCAAAAGCTGTTCTCCTCGACGCACGGCTGGAACAAGGTGCTCGGCCTGTTGTTTCCGCGCGGCCTGATGCTGCTCGATTTCGACGAGCACCGGCTGCATCGCAAGGCGCTGTCGGTCGCGTTCAAGTCGGGGCCGATGAAGTCGTACCTGAGCGATCTCGACCACGGCATCGCCGCGCGCGTCGCGCAGTGGAAGGCGAAGCCTGGCGAGATGAAGCTTTATCCGGCGATGAAGCAGCTCACGCTCGACCTCGCGGCGGCGTCGTTCCTCGGCGCCGATATCGGGCCGGAGGTCGACGAGATCAACCGCGCGTTCGTCGACATGGTCGCGGCTGCCGTCGCCCCGATCCGCCGGCCGCTGCCGGGCACGCAGATGGCCGCCGGCGTGAAGGGACGCAAGCGCATCGTCGCCTATTTCCGCGAGCAGATCCCGCTGCGACGCGGCAATCACGGCGGCGACGATCTGTTCTCGCAGCTCTGCCGCGCCACCCACGAGGATGGCGCCCTGCTCTCCGAGCAGGACATCATCGACCATATGAGCTTCTTGATGATGGCGGCGCACGACACGCTGACCTCGTCGCTGACCTCCTTCATCGGCGAGCTCGCCGCCAATCCGGACTGGCAGGATAGGCTGCGCGCAGAGGTTCTTGCGCTGGGGCTCGCACCGGGTTCGCCGAGCAGCTTCGACGACCTCGAAAAAATGCCGCTGTCGGAGATGGCGTTCAAGGAGGCCCTGCGGATCAAGCCGCCGGTGCCGTCGATGCCGCGCCGTGCGATGCGCGATTTCACCTTCAAGGGTTTTACGATTCCGGCCGGTACCGCCGTCGGCGTCAATCCGCTCTACACCCACCACATGAAGGACATCTGGCCGGAGCCGGATCGCTTCGATCCCTTGCGCTTCACCGAGGAAGCCCAGCGCAACCGGCATCGCTTCGCCTGGGTGCCGTTCGGCGGCGGCGCGCATATGTGCCTCGGCCTGCACTTCGCCTACATGCAGGCGAAGTGCTTTGCCCGGCACTTTTTGCAGAACCTCGAAGTATCGCTGGAGCCGGGCTACAAGCCGGACTGGCAGATGTGGCCGATCCCGAAGCCGCGGGATGGGTTGCGGGTGCGGGTGAAGGCGGTGTAGGCGCCCTCGCCGTCATTGCTTCGTCGCTTCGCTCCTCGCAATGACGAAAGTTGCAGAGATATCGCGGGCTCAACTCTCGTGCCCCGGACGCGCTGCAGCGCTTGCGCTGCTGCGCAGAGCCGGGACCCAGCAAGCCAGAGGGTAAGCTGCGGATAGACGGGCCCCGGCTCTGCGGAGCGGCACTTCACGCCGCACCGCATCCGGGGCTCGAGACCTATCCGCTACGCCTCATCAAACGCCTTGCGCAACGCTGACAATCCCTGCTGCTGCTGGCTCCAGTTGCGACCGCCGGTGATGGCGCCGTCGATGACGAGGTCGTGGCCGTTGATGAAGCTCGACTCGTCGCTCGCCAGGAACACCGCAGCAAGGGCGATGTCATCAGGAATGCCGGCGCGCGGGATCGGCTGCGCGGTCTTGTAGACATCACGCATCACCGCCGGCGTCTTCTCGGCGGCCTCTGTCGACAGCCCCAGCGCCTTGCCGAAAATGCCGGTTGCGATCGCGCCGGGCGAGATCGAGTTGACGCGCACATTGGACTCGCCGAGCTCCATCGCCACGCATTTGGTGAGATGGATCACCGCCGCCTTGGCCGCGCCATAGACGACCGAGGAGGAAAAGCCGGCGAGACGGCCTGCGATGCTGCCATTGTTGATGATGCTGCCAGACCCCTGCTTCTTCATGACGGGCGCGGCATGCTTCATGCCGAGCATGACGCTGCGCACCAGGGTCGCCATCGCCGCGTCGAACCGCTCGACATCGAGACCTTCGATGCCCCCGGTCTGCGCCGGGCCGCCGGCATTGTTGAACAGGCAGTCGATCCGGCCGAACCTCTCCACCGCGAGCGCGATCAGCGCCTGCATCTGCGCTTCGACCGTCACGTCGGTCTGGCGAAAGATGCAATCGGCCCCGAGCTGCTTCGCCAGCGCCTCGCCTTCCGGTATGCGCCGCCCCGCGATCACAATTTTGGCACCTTCGGCAACGAAGACTTCCGCCGTACGCAGGCCGATCCCGCTCGTCGCGCCCGTAATCACCGCAACCTTGCCATCCAACCTACCCATGGAATGTTCCTGTTTTCGAATGATTTGATGTCAAATGGCGGACGCCGATCGATCTCGGCGCCGCGACAGTCACTATTCCTGCCGGTCTGCGACAAGGCAAGCTTTGCTTGTGCATGCGACATGCGTAACATTCCCGCTCCTTTCTCGATTTACGCGCGCATAGCGCAACCGGGCCGGGCATGGAGAAGCTGATCGACGAATTCCGCAAGGGCTGGCAGGGCGTGGCAGCGCCATCGCTCGCTCTGAGCCTCGGCTTCGCGGTCGCCTGCCTGCTGGTTGCGACGGTGGCGCGCTGGGGTCTCGCGCATGTGCGGCCCGACGTCTACTTCACCCCGTACTTTCCGGCCGTGTTCTTTGCCGCCGCATTCGGCGGCTTGCGGATCGGCATCATCACCGCGCTGGTCGGCGGCGTGCTCGGCGTCGTCGTCAATTTCAGCGACGCTCTTGCCGATCGCTCCAGGTTCACCTTGCTGACCCTTTATTGGGGCGTCTCCGCCCTCACGATCTGGGGCGTCGAGCATTATCGCGGGATGCTGGCGGAACAGCGCCGGATTTCCAAACGCCTGATCGAGGAAGAAGAATACCGCAAGCTGCTGGTCGACGAGCTCCAGCATCGGCTGAAGAACAAGCTGTCGACCGCGCACGCCGTGCTGCACCAGGTGCTGCACGACCAGCCGCAGGTCTGGGCCCGGATCGACCCGCGGCTACGGTCGCTGGCTGCAACCGACGATCTGATCTCGCGGATCGACAAGGGCGGCTGCGATATCCGCGATCTCCTGATCGCAGAGCTCGGACCTTACGGCCATGTCCGCTTCACGCTCAACGGCGACCGGCTGTTCCTGCCGCCGAAGCTCGCCGTCACGCTGTCGCTGATGTTTCACGAGCTCGCCACCAACGCGGGCAAATATGGTGCGTTCTCCGCGCCGCGCGGATTATTGCAGGTGTCGTGGACCGTCAGCGGCGACCGTCTGACCGTCACCTGGGACGAAACCGAGGGCCCGAGCATCGACAAGGTCTCCGAGCCCGGCTTCGGCACCAAGCTGCTGAAGTCGGCGCTGTCGGCTTTCGACGGCAAGTCCGAGGTCTCGTATCTCAAGACCGGCCTGCATTGCATCATGCAATGCCGCATCCCGCAGAACGGTTAGACGCGGCACGAGCGCAAGAGACGCGCGCCCCGCTCGCAGTTTCGTTGCGCGCGTTGACGCTCCGTTAATGACGATGGGTCGGGCGCGTCGCATCGCCGCAAAACACCCCCGTATTTCTCCGTACCCCTTAACCAAACCTAAGAGGGAACTGCGCAAGATCGCGTCCATTGCAAAGGCGCGTTGAAACAACAAGATTCATGACTTCTATGAACGACAACAGATATTCCGGCGCGAGTGAAGCCGAACTCGGATTTCTCAAGGAAATCGTTAGAATGCTGCCTGCCGGTCTGACCGTGCAGGATGCGCAGGGTGAGCTTCTGCTGGTTAACGATGTCGCGGCCGCCCTGCTCGGCATGGACGGCAGCCGTCCGTCGCCCGATCCGACGCCGCGCCGGGAAGCCTGCCAGCGGGCACTGAGGTCCGGCGAGGCGGTCATCTCCGAGGAAGCGCTCCAGGACGGAGCTGCACGCCAGGTGCTGCTGACCACCCATCGCCCCGTCCGCGTTGCCGGACGCGAGCTGCTGATCTCGGCGTCCTCCGACATCACCGAACAGAAGAATTTCGAGGACCAGCTGTTCCGCTCGGCCTATTTCGACGAGCTGACCGGCCTGCCCTCGCGGCGCGTGATCGAGCATCGCGCCGGCAGCCTGCTCGCGCGCGACGGCAAAGGCGAGCGTTTCGCGCTTGCTTTTCTCGACGTCGACAATTTCAAGCACATCAACGACTATTACGGCCACGCCGTCGGCGATGCGCTGCTGGTCGAGCTGTCGAAGCGGCTCGGGCGCGACCTGCGCGATTCCGACATGCTGTCGCGCATCTCCGGCGACGAATTCCTGCTGCTGCTCTCCCCGATCCAGAGCCAGGAGGAAGTCGCCGAATTCATGCAAGCGACGCTGGAGCGGCTGACCGCACCGTTCTTCATCGACAATTCGGAAGTCTTCGCCTCCACCTCCGTCGGCGTCAGCCTCTATCCCGACCACGGCCGCAGCTTCGAGACGCTGCGCCAGAACGCCGACATCGCGATGTACCGCATCAAGAACAGCGGCAAGGGATCGGCGGCCTTCTTCGACGCCAGCATGGAGCGCGAGGCGCTGGCGCGGATGAAGATCGAGCAGTCGCTGCGGCTCGCCATCCTCGAAAAGCGCTTCTGCTGCGCGTTCCAGTCCAAGGTCGACATCCGCACCCAGGCCGTGACGGGCATCGAGGCATTGGTGCGCCTGCGCGACGACGAGGGCGTGATCCAGGCGCCGGGCTCGTTCATCAACCTTGCCGGCGAATTGGGACTGATCGACGAGCTCACCCATCTCGTGCTCGCCGAGATCGTCAAGTCGATCGACCTGATCAACGACAGCTTCGGCGCGGAAGCGACCATCAGCATCAACGTCGCCGCCAAGCAGGCCGGCAACCCCGAATTCATGCGCAGTTTCGCGCGGGCGCTGGACGAGACCGGCTTTCCACAGCGCTTCATGATCGAGGTGACGGAAGATGCCTTCGTCGCCAAGAATCATTTCCAGACCGAGATCCTGCCGATGTTCCGCAAGCTCGGCGTCGGCATCTCCATCGACGATTTCGGCACCGGCTATTCCTCGCTCTCGGCGCTCGCCGACATCACCGCCGACGAGATCAAGATCGACCGCTCGTTCATCACCGACATCCATAAGCGCCCGCGCAGCCAGGGCATCTTGCGCGCGATCGAATCCCTGAGCGAAGCGCTCGGCATGACCGTGATCGCCGAAGGCCTCGAATCCTACGAGGAGCTGGCCTATCTCCAGGCCGCGACCAAGATCCGCTACGCGCAAGGCTATTATTTCGCCCGGCCGATCTTCCTGGAGGAGCTCAAGCTCGCGACCCCCGCCTCCAGCGAATCCCGTCCCGGCGTGTCCAACCGCCCGACGCAGCAGAACCGCCAGGGCTATTCGCGGGCGAGCGGGTATCGGCGGTAAGGCGACAACGGCGCAACGAGTACCGCCGTCGTCCCGGGGCGCGCAAAGCGCGAGCCCGGGACCCATAACCCCAGGGAGCAGTTGTGGAGCGAGGCTCCCACTCCTAGTCTTCGCCAAACTTCTCCCTGTGGGTATGGGTCCCGGGTTCGCTTCGCGCCCCGGGACGACGGCAATTGCTAAGCTGCTTACGTGCCATTTCCCCCCTTTGAAATTGCTGCCCTTTTGCTAATACACAGGCGGACTTCCCTGAGGTACGCCATGCCCTCCTCCCCCGATGTCAGCGATCCCGCCTATGTCCGCGCGCGGGCGATGGTGACGCTGTTCGAGCGGCTGGAGCATCTGTGCGAGGGCGCGATCGCGATCGACCGCGGCGGACGGGTGATCTACGTCAACGAGAAATATCTGGCCTCGCTCGGCCTCAAGCACACCACCGAAGCGATCGGCCGGCCGATCGAGGAGATCATCCCGAACAGCCTGATGCGGACCGTCGCCGAGAGCGGCGAGCCGATCCTGCTCGACATCATGGAGCTCGACGGCGAGCAGCTCGTGGTGACGCGCATGCCGATCGAGGACGAGGACCGCAACGTCATCGGCGCGATCGGGTTCGTGCTCTACGACCACCTCGAGAGCCTCAAGCCGCTGCTCGCCCGCGTCACCCAGCTCGAGAGCGATCTGCGGCTGGCGCGGCGGCAATTGTCCAACGCCCGCGCGGCGCGCTTCACCCTTGCCGATTTCGTCGGCACGACAGCGGCGATCGCGCAGGCCAAGGAGTTCGCCAAGCGCGCGGCGCGGCAGAGCGTGACCGTGCTGCTCACCGGCGAGACCGGCACCGGCAAGGAGCTGCTGGCGCAGGCGATCCACAATGCGTCCTCGCGCGCGGAAAAGCCGTTCGTCAGTGTCAACGTCGCGGCGATCCCGGAGACGCTGATCGAGTCCGAATTCTTCGGCACTGCGCCTGGCGCCTATACCGGCGCCGACCGCAGGGGACGCGAGGGCAAGTTCCGGATCGCCGATGGCGGCACGCTGTTCCTCGACGAGATCGGCGAGATGCCGCTGCAATTACAGGCCAAGCTGTTGCGCGTGCTGCAGGAGCGCGAGATCGAGCCGCTCGGCTCGGACAAGATCAGCAAGGTCGATGTGCGCGTCATCGCCGCGACCAACGTGGATTTGCGCAAGCGCGTCAGCGACGGCGCCTTCCGCGCCGATCTCTACTACCGCCTCAACGTGCTCTCGATCGACCTGCCGCCTCTCAGAAAATGCCTCGACGACCTGCCCGACATCTGCGCGCGGCTGATCGAGGACATCAGCGCCTCCGGCGATTTCCTCAATGCCAGGATCACGCCGAGCGGATTGTCGGCGCTCGCGCGCTACGACTGGCCCGGCAACGTCCGCGAGCTCCGCAACATTCTGGAACGCGCACTGATCCTGAGCGATTCCGGGCGCCTGACCGGCGACGATTTCGTTCACATCCTGCCGGTCAGCGCGGAGGCCGGCCCCGGACCGGCGACGCAGATGACCGGCTCGGTCGTCCCCTATGCCGAAGCCGAAGCGGAGTTCGAGAAGCAGACGCTCGAGCATGCGCTTGCCGCCAGCAACGGCCAGATCTCGGAAGCCGCGCGGATGCTGCGCATCTCGCGCGCGACGTTCTACAAGAAGCTCGCCAAGTTCGGACTGGCGTCGGGGTCGCCGCCTGTCTGACTTTCGAGACGGCACGTGTCCGGAGTCTCGGACTCCTGACACCGTCATATCGGCACTCGCCTGTGGCGTTCGCGCGCGATCCGCCGCAATTTCAGGCATTCCCGCGCAAAGCTCCGGATCTGGCGCAGGGCTTGCTCTGAGGCAGCCTGAGGAAACGCAAGGGCTGATGTGAAGCCAGGGGATCGCTAACGCGAACGCGTCGCGGCCTGCGACGATCCGGCACGCGCACGTCAAGAGACTGTCACATGTGCCTCGTGCAAGCTCCGCCGGAAGGTGGAATTGCAATGTATGCACACTTGTGCAAATCGCTGTGATCAAGGCAGTTCATTCAAGGAGGAAATCATCGTGCGTCGATCGCTCATTCTCACGGCAGCCATCCTCGGCCTGGCCGCGAACACCTCCGCGCAGGCCGACGACCTCAAGGTCGCGCTGATCTACGGCAAGACCGGCCCGCTCGAAGCCTATGCCAAGCAGACCGAAACCGGCCTGCAAATGGGTTTTGAATACGCCACCAAGGGCACCATGACGCTCGACGGCCGCAAGATCGTCGTCATCACCAAGGACGACCAGGGCAAGCCCGACCTGTCGAAAGCCGCGCTCGCGGAAGCTTATCAGGACGACAAGGCCGACATCGCGATCGGCACGACCTCGTCGGCCGCGGCGCTCGCCATCCTCCCCGTCGCCGAGGAGAACAAGAAGATCCTGATCGTCGAGCCCGCCGTCGCGGACCAGATTACCGGCGAGAAGTGGAATCGCTACATCTTCCGCACCGCGCGCAACTCGTCGCAGGACGCAATCTCGAACGCGGTCGCGATCGGCAAGCAGGGCGTCACCGTGGCCACGCTGGCGCAGGACTATGCCTTCGGCCGCGACGGCGTCGCCGCCTTCAAGGAGGCGCTCGCCAAGACCGGCGCGACGCTCGCCGCGGAAGAATACGCCCCGACCTCGACCACCGACTTCACCGCGGTCGGTCAGCGCCTGTTCGACGCTCTGAAGGACAAACCCGGCCGCAAGGTGATCTGGGTGATCTGGGCCGGCGCCGGCAATCCGCTGGCCAAGCTCCAGGACATGGATCCGAAGCGCTACGGCATCGAGCTCTCCACCGGCGGCAACATCCTGCCGGCACTGGCCGCCTACAAGGGCCTGCCCGGCATGGAAGGCGCGACCTATTACTACTACGACATCCCGAAGAACCCGGTGAACGACTGGTTCGTCGCCGAGCACCAGAAGCGCTTCAACGCGCCGCCGGACTTCTTCACCGCCGGCGGTTTTGCCGCCGCGATGTCCGTCGTCGCCGCCGTCACCAAGGCGAAGTCGACCGACACCGAGAAGCTGATCACGGCGATGGAAGGCCTGGAGTTCGACACGCCGAAGGGCAAGATGGTGTTCCGCAAGGAGGACCATCAGGCGCTGCAAAGCATGTATCACTTCAAGGTCAAGGTCGATCCGAACGTCGCCTGGGCCGTGCTCGAGCCGGTGCGCGAGCTGAAGATCGAGGACATGGACGTTCCGGTCCGCAACAAGCGTTGATATCAAGTCCCCTCTCCCCGCATCGGCGGGGAGAGGCTTCTTCCACATTCCCAGAGTTCTCCCGATGGCCCTGACGCTAGAGACGCGCGACCTCACCATCCGCTTCGGCGGCCATGTCGCGGTCAACAACGTCACCTGCACGTTCCGCCCGGGCGAGCTCACCGCCATCGTCGGGCCGAACGGCGCCGGCAAGACCACCTATTTCAACCTGATCTCGGGCCAGCTGCGCGCTTCACACGGCAGCATCCTGTTCGACGGCACCGACATCACGCAGCATTCCGCGCCGCTGCGCACCCGCGCCGGCCTCGGGCGCGCCTTCCAGCTCACCAACCTGTTTCCGAACCTCACCGTGGAAGAGAACGTCCGCCTCGCGGTGCAGGCGGCCAGCGGCACCCATTACGACATGCTGCGGCCCTGGATGGTCCGCCGCGACCTGATCACCCGCGCCGATGCCATCCTCGACCAGGTCGCACTCGGCAATCGCCGCGGCGTCGCCGCCACTGCGCTGTCGCATGGCGACCAGCGCAAGCTCGAAGTGGCGCTGATGATCGCGCTCGAACCCAGAGTGTTCATGTTCGACGAGCCGACCGCGGGCATGAGCATCGACGAGGTGCCGGTCGTGCTGAACCTGATCGCGCAGCTCAAGCAGGACAAGAGCAAGATCATCCTCCTGGTCGAGCACAAGATGGACGTGGTGCGCTCGCTCGCCGACCGCATCATCGTGCTGCACAACGGACAACTTGTCGCCGACGGGCCGCCGGCCGAGGTGATCGCCTCGCCGATCGTGCAGGAAGCCTATCTCGGCATTGCTCCAAAGAGTGCCGCATGACCGATCTGCTCAAACTCTCCGGCGTGCACACGCATATCGGCCGCTACCACATCCTCCAGGGCATCGACCTCGCGGTACCGCAGGGCCAGACCACCATGCTGCTCGGCCGCAACGGCGCCGGCAAGACCACGACGCTGCGCACCGTCATGGGCCTGTGGCAGGCCTCCAGCGGCGAAATCACGCTCGGAGGCGAGCGCATCGAGAGCCGCGCCACGCCCGACATCGCGCGGCTCGGCGTCGGCTACGTGCCGGAGAGCATGGCGGTGTTTTCCGACCTCACGGTGAAGGAAAACCTGGTGCTGGCGGCGCGCGACGGGCCGCTCGACGATACCCAGCTCGACTGGATCTTCGGCTTCTTCCCCGCGCTGCGCCGGTTCTGGCTGTCGCGCGCGGGAAGCCTCTCAGGCGGACAGAAGCAGATGCTGTCGATCGCGCGCGCCATCGTCGAGCCGCGCAAGCTGCTGCTGATCGACGAGCCGACCAAGGGATTGGCGCCCGCGATCGTCATGGCACTGATCGAGTGCCTGAAGGAGATCAAGCGCAAGGGCGCGACGATCCTGCTGGTCGAACAGAATTTCTTTGCCGCCCGCGAGCTCGGCGACAACGTGCTGGTCATGGACAACGGCACCATCGTCCATCGCGGCGAGATGGCGGCGCTCGCCGCCGACGTGCCGCTGCAGGAGCGGCTGCTCGGCCTGAGCCTGGAGGCGCATCAGTGACTGAACTCGCCGCAAATGATCCGCTGCCGAAGCCGAAGCGCGATCTCGCGCCGATCCTGCTGCCGATCGCGCTGGCGCTTGCGATGATTCCTCTGGTGGGGTCACCCAGCACCTGGCTGACGCTGACCGCCGCGAGTCTCGCCATGGGCATGATGATCTTCATCATGGCCTCGGGGCTGACGCTGGTGTTCGGCCTGATGGACGTGCTCAATTTCGGCCACGGCGCCTTCATCGCCGTCGGCGCCTATGTGGCAACCCTCGTGCTCGCGCCGTTCGCGGCCTCGATGCAGGCGGATTCACTGTGGATGAACCTCGCCGTGCTGGCGCCGGCGGCGCTGCTGTCGATGGCGGTATCCGGCGCGCTCGGCCTGGTCGTCGAGCGCGTGCTGATACTGCCCGTCTATGGCCAGCATCTGAAGCAGATCCTGATGACGACGGGCGGCCTGATCGTCGCTGAGCAGACGCTCTATGCGCTGTGGGGACCGCAGATCATCCCGACGCCCCTGCCGACCTCGCTGCGAGGCTCCTTCATCCTCGGCGACGTCGCGATCGCCAAATACCGTGTGCTGGCGATGCTGATCGGCCTCGCCGTCTTCATCGCGATCCAGCTCGTGCTCAACCGCACCAAGCTCGGCCTGCTGATCCGCGCCGGCGTCGAGAACCGCGAGATGGTCGAGGCGCTCGGCTATCGCATCCGCCGCCTGTTCCTCGGCGTGTTCATGACGGGATCGGCGCTCGCCGGCCTCGGCGGCGTGATGTGGGCGCTCTATCGCGAGCAGGTCCATGCCTCCATGAGCGACGACCTCACCGTCCTGATTTTCATCGTCGTCATCATCGGCGGCCTCGGCTCGATCGGCGGCTGCTTCATCGGCGCCATCCTGGTCGCGATGGTGGCCAATTACGGCGGCTTCCTGGTGCCGAAACTCGCCCTCGTCTCCAACATCCTGCTGATGGTCGCCATTCTGATGTGGCGGCCGCGCGGCCTCTATGCGGTGACCAGCCGATGATGCTCCTGTCAGGCGATCCGCCGAAGAGCCGCGTGCTCACGCTTCTCCTCATCGTCATCATCCTGGCGCTGGCGGCGACGCCGTTCCTGTTCCCGGGGGCCAAGGCGCTGAACGTCGCGGCCAAGATCTGCGTCTTCGCCGCGCTCGTGGCCTCCTACGACCTCCTGCTCGGCTATACCGGCTCGGTATCGTTCGCCCACACCATGTTCTACGGCATCGGCAGCTACGCCATCGCGATCGCGCTGTACGGGATGGGCCCGAACTGGGCCGCGGTCGCAACCGGCATCGTGGTCGGCCTGCCGCTCGCGGCGCTGCTCGCGCTCGCGATCGGCCTGTTCTCGCTGCGGGTCGCCGCGATCTTCTTTGCCATGATCACGCTCGCGGTCGCCTCCGCCTTCCAGGTGCTGGCCTCGCAGCTCTCCTGGCTGACCGGCGGTGAGGACGGACGCAGCTTCCAGCTGCCGGAATTGCTGCGGCCCGGAACGGTGCTGATCTCCAAGAACCTGTTCGGATTCGAGATCAACGGCCGCATCCTCACCTTCTACCTGGTGTTCGCCGTCTCGGCCCTGATGATCCTCGCTTTGTTGCGTGTCGTGAACTCGCCGTTCGGACGCGTGCTCCAGGCGATCCGCGAGAACCGCTTTCGCGCCGAGGCGCTCGGCTTTCGCACCGTCTTCCACCTGACCTACGCCAACTGCCTCGCCGCGCTGGTCGCCGCCAGCGCCGGCATTTTGAACGCGCTGTGGCTGCGCTATGCCGGTCCCGACACCTCGCTCAGCTTCTCGATCATGCTGGACATTCTGTTGATGGTGGTGATCGGCGGCATGGGCACGATCTACGGCGCGATCATCGGCGCCACCATCTTCATCCTCGCCCAGAACTACCTTCAGTCGCTGATGGGCGTGGCCTCCAAGGCGGCGAGCGAAGCCGGCCTGCCGTTGCTGCCGGGGCTGTTGCATCCCGACCGCTGGCTGCTGTGGCTCGGGCTGCTGTTCATCGCCAGCGTCTACTTCTTCCCGACCGGCGTCGTCGGACGTCTGCGCAATGCCGGCCGCGACAAGAGCGCGGGCGCTTCGCATTAAGCCGGCATTAATGATGCAGCGCAGCGATTGTGATGGGCACGGCACAACCGCGACGTGATTCCCGCCCCACTGCATACGGGCGCGACTGCACAACCGGATTAATGCTTAGGTAACTGGCTTTCCTAAGGTTTGCGCCATTTGTGCGGTGTATTCCTGTCCTTCCAGGGAGGGGGAAATGCGCCAGGTCTTTTCCACGGTGACAGCCGGAATGTCATCAGCCGCGACCAACGGCTGGGCGGCCTTGGCGCGGCGTGGTCCTGTCCTCTGGCTGACCCTGTGCGGCGTGTTGCTGGTCGCCGGGATCTTCGCCGTGACCGCCATGGCCATCGGCGAATTCCGCGAGCGCACCCTGGCCAATCGCGAGCGCGAGCTGGAAAACACGGTGCAGCTGATCGCGCGGCACTTCGATCAGCAATTCCAGGATTCCGACGTCGTCGCCGCCGACCTGATCGGGCAGATGAACCTGCCGGAGATCACCTCGCCGGCGATGTTCCGCGAGCGCATGTCCGGGCTCGCGACGAACCAGATGCTGCGGAGCAAGATCAGCTCCGTCTCCTATCTCGGCGACATCGCGATCTACGATGCCGACGGCGAGCTGATCAACTGGTCGCGGGCCGAGCCGCTGCCCAAGATCAACGTCTCCTCGCGCGCCTACTTCCAGACGTTCAAATCCGATCCGATGGCCGAATCGGTCATCCTGGAATCGGTCCGCAGCTTCATCATCGGCAAATGGACCACGATCGTCGCGCGGCGGCTGAGCGGCGCGGACGGCACCTTCCTCGGCGCCATGGTCCGGCGGATCGATCCGGACAGCTACCGGCAGTATTTCGCTTCTGTCGCGCTTGCCGAGGGTACGGCGATCTCGCTGTTCGATCGCGAAGGCAAGATGCTGGCGCGCTATCCACATGTCGAAGAGCTGATCGGCAGGAATTTCAAGGACGCGCCGCTGATGCGCAAGATGCTGGCCGAGGGCGGCCGGCACACGCTGCGCGTCAAGGGACCGATCGACGGCGAGGACCGCCTCGGCTCGGGGGCCTCGCTGTCGCATTTCCCGCTGGTCATTGTCGCGACCAACACCACGAGCGCCGCGCTGGCCGACTGGCGTCAGCAGACCGGCTTCATGGTCACCACGGCAACGCTTTCGGCGATCGTGATCGCATTGATCCTCTTCCTGATCATCCGCCAGATCAGCCGGCAGAACCGGGAAGCCCAGGAGCGGATCGAAGCGGAACGGCTGCGGCTCGACACCGCCCTGAACAACATGTCGCAAGGGCTGATCCTGTACGACGCCGCCGGATTTATCGTCACCTGCAACCGCCGCTACTCCGAGATGTTCGGCCTGTCCGACGACATCATCAAGCCCGGCTGTCACATCCGCGAGGCGATGCAGCATCGCAAGGAGCGTGGCACGTTCGGCGGCGACGTCGAGACGTTTTGCACCGATGTGATGCGGGTCGTCGCCGAGGGCAAGGTCTCCAGCAGGATCCACGAACTGCCCAACGGCCGCGCCTTCCAGGTCATCAACACCCCGCTGGCGCAGGGCGGATGGGTCGCCACGATCGAGGAAATCACCGAGCGGCGCAATCTGGAGCAGGAGCGCGACCGCAACTACATGTTCCTGCGCGAGATCATCGATCACATCCCCTCGCAGATCACGGTGAAGGATGCCCTGACGCGGCAATATCTGCTGGTCAACCGGACCGCCGAGGAGCAGTTCGGCCAGTCGGGTGACGTCATCGTCGGCAAGACTCCTTTCGACATGTATCCGGAGGCCGCCGCCAGGATCGTCAACGACGACGACAGCAAGGCGCTGCAGGCGCCCGGGGGATTGTTCAAGGACGAGCACGCCTGGCAGAGCCAGACCAAGGGACCGCGCTACATCACCTCGACCCGGATCGGCATTCGCGACAAGTCCGGCGAGCCGCGCTACCTCATCAGCGTCGTCGAGGATGTCACCGAGCGGCGGCGCGCCCACGAGAAGATCGCGCATATGGCGCATTACGATGCGCTGACCGACCTGCCGAACCGCACGCTGTTCCGCGAACAGATCGAGCGCGAGCTGGCGAAGGTCGCCGGCGGCGGGCAGTTCGCGCTGCTCTATATCGACGTCGACGAATTCAAGGGCATCAACGATTCGCTCGGCCATCACGTCGGCGACGAGCTGCTGAAGGCAATCGCGACCCGTCTCCGCGGCTGCCTCAAGAAGAGCGACCTGATCGCGCGGCTCGGCGGCGACGAATTCGCCGTGATCCAGAGCGGAATCCAGTCCTCTGCGGACGTGCTGTCGTTCGTGACGCGGATCTACGAGGCGATCCGCCAGCCCTATCACTGCCTCGGCCATCAGCTCTCCACCGACGCCAGCATCGGCATCGCGCTGGCGCCGCAGGACGGGACCGATCTCGACCAGCTCATCAAGCACGCCGATCTTGCGATGTACGGCGCCAAGGCCGAAGGACGCCGTACCCATCGCTTCTTCGAACCGGAGATGGATGCCAGCGCCAAGGCGCGCCTGACCATGGAGCAGGATCTGCGTCAGGCGCTGGTGAACGGCGGCTTCGAGATCCACTACCAGCCGCTGGTCGACCTGCGCACCAACGACGTGTCGGGCTGTGAGGCGCTGCTGCGCTGGCGGCATCCAGAACGCGGCTGGGTGTCGCCGGCGGAGTTCATTCCGATCGCCGAGGATACCGGCCTGATCAACGAGCTCGGCGACTGGGTGCTGCGCATGGCCTGCAACGAGGCCGCGACCTGGCCGGCGCATGTGCGGATTGCGGTCAACGTCTCGCCGGTGCAGCTCAAATGCGACACGCTGGCGCTGCGGATTGCCAGCGCACTCGCCGCCTCCGGGCTCTCTCCCTCCCGGCTCGAGCTCGAAATCACCGAGGCCGTGCTGATCCGCGACGACGAGGCCGCGCTCTCGATCCTGCACCAGCTCCGGTCCATCGGCGTGCGCATCGCGCTCGACGATTTCGGCACCGGCTATTCCTCGCTGAGTTATCTGAAGCGCTTCCCGTTCGACAAGATCAAGATCGACCGCTGCTTCGTCGCCGACATCGCGGAGACCAGCGGCGCGCCCGTGATCGTGCAGGCGGTGGTGAACATCGCCGCAGCCAGCCACATGACCACCGTCGCCGAGGGCGTCGAGACCGAGGCGCAACGTGAGATGCTGCGCGCGCTCGGCTGCACGGAGATGCAGGGCTATCTGTTCAGCAAACCGAAGCCGGCCGCCGAGGTACGAAAGCTGTTCGGTCCGAACGATGCCGCGCCGGTGGCGGCGGTGGCCTGAGATGGCGAAGCCGCGGAAAACGTCAGCGAAAGCCGTCGACGTCGCGGATTCCTATGCCGTGCGGCTGATGCAGCATCTGGTGGTGCCGACCTTCGTGATCGACCCCAAGCGCCGCGTCGTGATCTGGAACAGAGCCTGCGAGCGGCTGACCGGCGTTCCCGCCGCGGAGGTGATCGGCACGACGAAACACTGGCAGGCCTTCTACGAGACCAGGCGCCCCTGCCTCGCCGACCTGGTCGCGCTCGACCGTCCCGAGCAGCTGCCGGAGTTTTATTCGGAATATGCCGCACGCGGCCACAACGGGCTCGGCTTTTCCGCGGAGAACTGGTGCGTGATGCCCAAGCTCGGCAGCCAGCTCTATCTCGCGATCGACGCCGGCCCCATCCACGACGAGGCCGGCCATCTGATCGCCGTGGTGGAGACGCTGCGCGACCTCACCGATCAGAAGCGCGCCGAGATGGCGCTGAAGGAGCTCGCCACCAAGGACGGGCTGACCGGCCTGTCGAACCGGCGCGCCTTCGACCAGATGCTGATGAGCGAATGGGCCCGCGCCCAGCGGACGCAGAAGCCGATGGCGCTGCTGTTCGTCGACGTCGATCATTTCAAGCTTTTCAACGACCGGCACGGCCACCAGAGCGGCGACGAATGCCTGCGCGCGGTCGCTGATGTCGTCAGCCGCCATGCCGTACGCCCGCTCGACCTCGCCAGCCGCTATGGCGGGGAAGAGTTCGCGCTGATCCTGCCCGACACGGAGTGCGATGCCGCCTGCGCCATCGCCGAGGAGATCCGCCGTGCCGTCATGGCCTTGCGGATCGCTCATGGCGCTGCTGGCGCCGGCGACCACGTCACCCTCAGCGTCGGCGTCGCCAGCCATATTCCCACTGAGGCCGACGGCAACCCCGACCGGCTGCTGGGTGCGGCCGACGAGGCGCTCTATGCGGCAAAACGGCTCGGCCGCAACCGCGTCATCTGCTCCGAACGCCTGCTGGCGGAGTTTGCGCGCGCCGATCGCGACGCGCCCGCCATTCCCATCGTCGCCAATCGCCGGTCCAGCCGCGGCTGACGTTCATCCCACCGAAGGTTCTATTGCGTTCGGCCTCACCAACGGGTGATGTTGCGCCGGAACAACACTCACATTTTCTTCTCGAAAAGCCGCAATTTCTCGGGCGCTCGTTTGAATATAGATAAGTCGTTGCCTGGAGCCGTATTCGCTTTGAAATTTCCCCGCCCATCTCGCAGTGCCCTCCCCTCCGCCAAAAACGCCATCGCCTGGTCGCGAGTGACGGCCGAACCCGGCTCGGCCGCCAAGACCAACCGCTGATGACCGAAGCAGCCGGTTCGTTTCGCGGACGTGTCCACCGCGGAACGCAGCAAATTGGTGGCACCTGCATCGAGCTCGAGGCCGCGGGCGAGCGAATCCTGCTCGACCTTGGCCTTCCGCTGGATGCCGACGGCGCGTCCGACGATCTTCTCCCGCCGGTGGCCGGGCTTCGCGTCGAAGATCCAACCCTGCGTGCGATCGTCCTGTCGCACGGACACGGCGATCATTGGGGTCTGCTTCCCCTGTGCAAACCCGACGTCCCCCTCGCCATGGGCGCCGCGACGGCGCGCATCATGTGTGCGGCGGCTCCTTTCGTGCCCAACGCCTTCGTGCCAAATGTTTCATTCGAGCTGAACGATCGCAGGACTTTCCAGATCGGTCCGTTCAGCATCACGCCCTATCTCGTCGATCACTCGGCCTATGATGCCTATGCGCTGCTGATCCAGGCTGCCGGCCGGCGTCTGTTCTACAGCGGCGACATCCGTGCCCACGGTCGCAAGGGCGGTCTGTTCGAGCGATTGGTCAGCCATCCGCCCCGCGATATCGACATGATGCTGATGGAGGGGTCGAGCCTCGGCCGTCTCGACGAGCACACGCAATTCCCGACGGAGGACGACATCGAGGCGAGGCTGACCCAGAGTTTTAAACAGCCAGGCTTCGTCATCCTCTCGGCGTCCGCGCAGAACATCGATCGCGTCGTCAGTATCTATCGCGCCTGCAAGCGCAGCGGCCGGACGCTGCTGCTGGACCTCTATGCGATGGAGATATTGCGGGCCACCGGCAACGAGCGCTTGCCGAACGCCGGCTGGCCCAATTTGTCGGTCTATGTGCCGGAATATCAGCGGCGACAGATCGCAAGGAACAAGCGCTTCGACCTGCTGGATCCCTACAAATCCGCACGGATCTACCGCGAGCGCATCACCGAGATCGCCGATCGCACCGTGATGCTGTTTCGTCCGGCAATGGCCCACGACGTGGAGGCCGCAAATCTCTGGCCCGGCACCAGAGCGATCTGGTCGCAATGGGACGGATATCTGAAGGACGGTCCTGGCGCCAGACTGAAGGCGGATCTCGCGACACGCAGCGTTCCCATCGAGATCATCCACACCTCGGGCCACGCCAGCATCCTGGATCTCAAGCGACTCGCGAACGCAATACAGCCGGACAGGCTGGTGCCCGTTCACACATTCGAAGGCGACAGTTTCTCCAGATATTTTGACAACGTCACGCGACGCAGCGATGGCGAATGGTGGGAGGTATGAGATGAGCTTCAGACGCGGAATCCGGGGCGACGACTTTCGCAAGGCACTCGAGACACTCGCCCAGCAGGATGGGTGGTGGAAAGACGTTCTCGCCGATCCCACGCTCATCATCGGCATTCGGGACGAGTACCTGAACGTCTATTGGCAGGGACAATCCATCTTCAAAGTGTCATTCAAGGGCGGGAAAGTGACCGCCTCGACGCATGAAAAATATCTGCTGAATCCGGACCTCAAGGATCAGGTTTCGCTGGTCGAGGGGAAGTTCGCCTTCGGCAACGCCGAGCAAAGGATGCTGACGCGCGACTACGAAGGCGCAGAGACGCTGGCGAAGCTCAAAAGGGCCGCATCGCCCTATTCCGGACAGGAGAAGGAAGGCGTCCACGAGATCGCGACGTCCAATCTCTCCGTCGTCGACGTCGAGATTGCGATCAACGCATCCGGCGTCCCCGGCATCAAGCGGAACCTCCCCCGCATGGACCTGGCGAACTTCGAAACGACGGCGACCGGCGTGGATCTGGTGTTCTGGGAGGCCAAGACGTTGAGCAACCCCGAGCTGGAGAACGGCGACATTGTCGGTCAGCTCGGGGACTATCAGAAGGTGATCGACCTTCACAAGACGGAGTTCGATGACAGCTATCGATGGGTTGCGAAGAATCTGGCCGAGATGGCGGAATGGAGCAACGGACACCGCAATGTGGCTGCGGCGATCAGCGCCGTCGCGAAGGGGGCAAAGATCAACGTGAGCAGCGCCAATGTCGGGCTGCTCGTGTATGATTTCACCGCGGCTCAACGCGATCGCAAGGACAAGGACGGCAAGACGCTGAGCGACAGAGTGATTGAATCGCTCGCGAAGGTGGGCGTGGGTCCGGAGCGGATCAGGTTCAAAGGCACGACAAAGGGTCTCACCATCTAAGTTGGCACGCGGGAGAAACCTGGCTTTGCATCTTCCCGAGCACGAAGAGCTCACCTTCGCGATCGGCGACATCCACGGCTGCTTTGAGAAGCTGACGTCGCTTCTCGCCGCGTGCGACCAGATTCGCGGCCTGCGGAGCGCCCAGTTCGTCCTTGTCGGAGACTACATCGACAGGGGGCCCCAAAGCCGCGGGGTGATGGATTTTCTCGTCGGCAGCGAAGGGAAGCAGGACCGCCCCTTCGTCTGTCTGCGGGGCAACCATGAGGAGATGCTGCTTCGCGCAGCCGACATGGAGCGCACCGACCGCGACCTGATGAATTGGTGGGGCAACGGCGGCGAGCAGACGCTCGACAGTTACGGGATCGACGATCCCGCCGACCTGCCGAGCGAGCATCTCGACTGGATACGCGCGCTTCCGCTGATGAAAATCGAGCATGGACGAGTTTTCGTCCACGCTGGGCTACGGCCGGACGTGTCGCTGGCGTCGCAGTCCGAGCGAGACTTGCTGTGGATCCGGGAACCCTTCCTGTCGTCGGATCACGACCACGGGCTTTTCGTTGTCCATGGTCATACGCCGGTCCGGTCCGGGACACCTGATCTGCGAGCCAACCGGTTGAATCTGGATACCGGCGCCTGCTTTGGCGGCCCGCTCACCGCGGCCGTGTTCGCCACCTCGGAGACGGGCCCGTTGATGTTCGTGACCGATTCCGGGGAGATCTCGGGACCGGCCGCCCTCCGGGATTGAAGAGCGAAGCATAAGACCAGGAATCGGGCGATGCCGGGCGTCCGGGCCCGGGCAAAGCGGAGGTTGCCCACCCCCCGCCAATCGGCTAAATGAACCTCGACTAGCACCCGTAGCTCAGCTGGATAGAGCGTTGCCCTCCGAAGGCAAAGGTCACACGTTCGAATCGTGTCGGGTGCGCCAGTCTCCTTACTCTTTACCGAGACTGTGTGCCGGACCGAGACTGTGTGCCGGCTTTTGACGCTGTGACGGCACCATCCATCAAATGTTGCGGCTCGCAATCTGGCCTTCGCAACGTCGCGCGCGCGTCCGGCTAAGCACGTCGAATGGAAAAGCGGTCACAAATCTCTGACCAGCGGCGCAATTGATTGCACCCTTAAATTGTACTATTGTTCATGGGTTGCGGAAAATGAGCCTGATCGCAGCATGTTTCTGGTCGCGATCATCGGGGTAGGTCCGATTGTAGGCGTGATGTCGCAGACCGATATCCGGTTATTGTCGGACTGAATCACCCCAGGAGCGCTCGTCCCGCAAGCAATGAGCCAACACGGCACCTGCTTGACGACGTCGATCCAGTGGCGGCGCCAGGAACAGGGCTTCGCAATCAACCGAGTCGGGAGGGGTGCTTCAGATGAAAACCATCGCCCAGTTCGTCGAGGATCGCATTACGACGCTTTCAGACCTGAAAGACGCACTCCAGACCGCGATGCAATTGGAGTTCTCCACCATCCCGCCTTATCTTTGCGCGCAATGGTCGATCAACAGCGACCCGGGCGGCGTCGGCGGTATGATTGAGGACATTGTGGTGCAAGAGATGTATCACTTTGCCCTGGCAGGCAACATGCTGACCGCGATCGGCGGCGTGCCATCCATTGCCAATGCGGCCTTCATTCCGAGCTACCCGACCAATGTCCTGCCCGGAGAAATTCTGCAAAAATTGCCCGTTGATCTGAAGCCGCTTACGCCAGATCAAGTTCAGGTCTTCATGCAGATCGAGTATCCGGAATTTCCACCGGTCGCGCTCACCGCAAGAACGGGACCCGCGACGATCGGTGATTTCTACGATGCGATCGCCGAGGGCTTCACCACAGTCAATCCCGCGATCAATGCCAGCGCTTTCGCGGTCAATTCGGGGGAAGCAACGCCGATCAAGAGCATCGCCGATGCGCAGGCGGCGATCCTGCTGATCAAGGGCGAAGGTGAAGGTACGGAAGGCTCTCCTAACCAACCCCCAACCGGCAATGCAACATTCGCCCACTATTATGTCTTCAAGGAAATCTACACCGAGAAAACGCTGGTGCAGGATGCGGCGGGCCACTGGAGCTTTACGGGAGCACCAATCCCGTTTCCGACCTGGTTCGATTTTCAGCAATCAACCGTCACACCGAGTCCGTCGCTTGCATTCAACCAGGCCCTGTCGCAGCTCTTGATCGGCCTTCAAACGTGCTGGACAAGCGGTACAAGACCCAGCATCGGCGCCATGTTCACACTTCAGTCGCTTGGCACGGACCTCATCCAGCAGGGCATTCGTCCTGAGTTCCTATGGGCGCCTCCGTCGGCATGAACTCCGGATCTGCCGCCTGCCTCCCACGGCAAGCACTCACGTCAGCATCGAGATGATCGACTGGATCTGATCGGAGGCGGACGTCACCAGGGCGTCATACGACGTATGACCGTGCGCGGCAGTCTTCAAAATGCATTCGGCGACAGCGGCTTTCAGACCGAACACCGACTGATGGGCCGGCACGCTCGCCATCACGGTCTCGAGGGCCTGGCGCATCGTCTGAATGAGCTCGGAGCTGTATTGCATTGGCTGTCCTCCGCGCTCCCATTTAGGAACGCGGGCCTAGGCTCGCCACTCACAAGCCTGAGATTGCTCTTTGATGAACCTTGGACAAATCGCCTCAATTCAAGCGCCAGATGGCCGCATTGAGCAGGCCGGCAAAGGCAACCCAGGCTGCGTAAGGCACGAACAACGCAGCGGCCAGCCTGTCCCGTGATGTCTCGAGACTGATGTAGGTCACGATCGCGACGAACAGACAGATGAGGATGACGAGCGCGGCGCCGATCTGGTGCATCGTGAACATCACCGGGGACCAGACGAAATTCAGCGCCAGCTGCGCGGCCCAGACCTGCATCGCTCGACCCGACGGCTCACGGCGAAAAGTCCGCCAGCCCGCGATGGCGATCAGGATGTAAAGGATGGTCCAGGCCACCGGGAACGCCCAGTTCGGCGGCACGAAACCCGGCTTGGCAAGGGCCGCATACCACTCTCCCGGAAGATTGGTCGCGCCGATCAGCCAGCCGATGCCGACCACACCGACGACGAAGACCAACAACTGAAGCATCCATCACCTCGCGCTTCTCTTCGGGCAATTGTATCATCGTTCCATGAGCGAATCCGGCACGGTGACTGGCGAGGCCACGCCCGTCCGCAAGATCATCCATATCGACATGGATGCCTTCTATGCGTCCGTGGAGCAGCGCGACAATCCGGAGCTGCGCGGCAAGCCGGTCGCGGTCGGCGGCTCCGCGGAACGCGGCGTCGTCGCGGCCGCCAGCTACGAGGCCCGCAAGTTCGGCGTTCGCTCCGCGATGCCGTCGGTGACCGCGAAGCGGCAATGTCCCGATCTGATCTTCGTCAGGCCGCGCTTCGAGGTCTACAAGGCGATCTCCAGGCAGATCCGCGACATCTTTGCCGAGCACACGCCTGTTATCGAGCCATTGTCGCTCGACGAGGCCTATCTCGACGTGACGGAGAATTTGCAAGGCATCCCGCTGGCGCGGGACGTCGCCTTGCTGATCCGTGAGAAGATCAAGGCCGAGACCGGCCTCAACGCTTCGGCGGGCATTTCCTACAACAAGTTTCTTGCAAAGCTCGCCTCCGATCATCGCAAGCCCAACGGTCAGTTCGTGATCTCGCCGGAAATGGGAGCCGCCTTCGTCGAGACGCTGCCCGTCGGCAAGTTCCACGGGATCGGCCCGGCGACCAGTGCGAAGATGAATGCGCTCGGCCTGTTCACCGGCCTCGACATCCGCAACCAGACGCTGGAGTTCATGAATGCGAATTTCGGCAAGTCGGGCGCCTATTACTACTGGATCTCACGTGGCGTCGACGAGCGGCCGGTCCGGGCCAACCGGATCCGCAAGTCGATCGGCGCGGAGACGACATTCTCGACCGACCTCGACGAATACGGCGCGCTGGCCGCCGAGCTCAAGCCGCTCGTCGACAAGGTCTGGCGCCATTGCGAGACGACCGGCAATCGCGGCCGCACCGTCACCCTGAAGATCAAGTTCGCCGACTTCGAGATCATCACGCGCAGCAGGTCCGTCACAGCGCCGGTTGCAGGCCGGGACGATCTGGAGCGGCTGGCCTGCGGCCTGCTCGAAGTCGAAATGCCGCTGCCCAAGCGCGTCAGGCTCGTGGGGGTATCGCTGTCTGCCCTCCAGGACGGGGACGATGCGGAGCCGCAGCTGACTTTCGGTATTTGAACCAGCCTGGAAAGCCCCGCCGCGAAGGCGAGATCCTTGTCCGCGGCGTGGCCCCAGACCAGTCATGGAAGGTGGCGGGATTTTCAGACCCGCCAACGATGAAGGCCGATCCTCTCGGGCCAATCAATGCCTCACATGCTCGAACACGACGATCACGCCCGTCGGTTCCGGCTCGTGGGCCATCAGGCGCGTAAGGTCGGCATCGCTCCAGTTGGCGAGGCTGACGACTTCGCCGGTCTGGCGCTCGGCGCTGAGCGACGGCGTCGGCTCGAGCACCTTCAGGCCCGTCTCGTCGACGAAGAAGGTGTGCTCGCCGAACATGCTGTTGAGCTGCGGCATGGCGGGATGTTCGTCGGGGAGCACCTGGGCGCCGAGTTGGTTGACGGTCTGCTTCACCTGTTCGGATGTGAGCTTCATGAGCTGCTCCGTTTCTGTCGTGCCGGGTTTCAGTGAGTTGAGCCAAAACGGGCGTTCCCTGCGCCTGTGTCGCCTGGCTCAAATTCCCGAACGGGTGTTGCGCACGAATGTTCCGGAAAAATGCATTTCGTGATCGCCAGTTTCATCTGCCGCGCTCACGGCACGGGATCGCCACACGATGCACATGATCCGCCTGTCGATGCCGCTATTCGACGGCTTCGACGATCCGGATGTCGCGGTCGGCACCGTCGCCGAGCAGGTCGTGAGCGGCCTTGTAGGCGGGACTTTCATACGCCGCCCTGGCGCGCTCGACGCTGTCGAACTCGATGAGAACGACGCGTTCCATCAGGCCGTGCTCGTAGGCCGCAACCGGCATCCCGCGCGCGAGCACGCGTCCACCGGCGGCCTCAATGGCCGGACGCGACAGCTTGGCGTAGGCCGCCATGGCGTCGGGGCTCTTGATCGCGCGGTAGGTCGCAACCCAATAAGCTTTTGCCATTTTGTTTCTCCTTGTTCTCGTGAACTAGTGCTCGCCTCGGTTCTCGCCAACCGAGAGCGCGCAGATGCGTGACAGATATGTGTATGGCAGACCGGTCTCCTCGGCCCACGCGTTGAACTGTGCCTGCACTTTTGCGAGATCGCCCTTTGATTTGACCTCTTCGGCGATGTCGAGGCCGGCATCGCGCAGGCAGGCGACGACATCCCTGGAGGTGACAAAACCATCCCAGCCGACGAAGCGCAGCAGCATCTGCCCGGTGTTGCCGCCGAGCCGGCTGCCGCGCTTGGTCAGGAGATCGAGCAGGCCGACCTCGTTGGATGGCGGCCATTTCGCCAGAAACTTGCCGAAGCTGCCGTGCTCTTTCGCGATCTCCTGGACGAAGGCCGCGTTGTCGCGCACCGACATGATCTTGGCGCCGTTGCGCACGATGCGCGCGTCGCGCACGAGGCCCTCCCAATAATCCTCGGGCTGGAAGGTGAGCTTGGCCGGCTGGAAATGCAGGAACGCCGCTTCAAAGCCGTCCCATTTCGAATCGATCACGCTCCAGGCAAAGCCGGCACAAAACACCCGCCTGGTCATCTCGGCGAGGATGCGATCGTCGCCGAGCTTGGCCAGCCCCTTCAGGTCGGGCTTTTCGGGCATCAGCCTGTCGAGCGCCTTGGGGCCGCCCTTGCGTTTCTCGGCGCGGGCACGAATGGTCTTGAAGGAGGTCATGCGGATACGGGCGTTTGAGGATGCGCCACGACATCAGAATTCGATGACACGGTCCAGCCCTGCGGTGCCCGGCTACTTGCGCACACCAATGCACCGCAGCATGCTGCCGGCCATTGGCTTGACGAAGAGAGGCAGCCATTCTGGTCTGCTTCTTGCTTTGTAAATGACGTTTTGGAATTCCCAGACCTTTTCAAACCCGCCCATGGATTTTCAATGCGCTGCCTGGTCGTGGCCGATTTGCACTACTCGCTGCCGCAGCTCGACTGGCTGGCCAGCGCGGCGCCGCAGTTCGACCTCGTGATCTTCGCCGGCGATGCGCTCGACATCGGCTCGATGGTGGATTTTCGCGCGCAGATCGTGGTGCTGAAGAAATACCTCGCGCTGCTCGCGGCGCAGACCCGCGTGATCCTCTGCTCCGGCAATCACGACCTCGACGAGCGCAACGCGGAGGGCGAGAAGATCTCGCGCTGGATCTCGGAGGTGCGGGAGCTCGGGATCATTTGCGACGGCGACAGCCTCACCATCGGCGACACGCTGTTCACGGTGTGCCCGTGGTGGGATGGCCCGCTGGTCAAGCAGCGCATCGTCGCGCAGCTGCGCGACGCCGCCGAAAGCCGCCCGCAGCGCTGGATCTGGGCCCATCACGCGCCGCCGGCGAATTCACCGACCAGCTGGGGCGGCAAGCGCTTCTTCGGTGATGTCGATCTGGTGCAGTGGATCATGCAGTATCAGCCGTCGATGGTGATCTCGGGCCATGTGCACCAGTCGCCCTTCATCGCCGACGGCTCGTGGTTCGACCGGCTCGGGCAGACATGGGTGTTCAACGCCGGCCTGCAACCGGGACGGCCGCCGACGCATATCGTGCTGGATCTCGCTGCGGACAAGGCGTTCTGGCTGGCTGCGGGCGAAGCGCAGTGGATCGACCTCGCCGCACCGCTGAAGCGGCCCGCAAACACCATCGAGGAGCCGCCGGACTGGCTCACATCCTTGGATCGGATTGCCGATCCGAGCCTGGCGACACCTCGAGCGGCGGCAGGTTGATCATGCTCTGGAGCACCTCGCCGACCATGGCGAGATGCGTGCCGTGGCCGGCATATTGCCGCTTGAGATCGGCGAGATAGGTGTTGGCAACGTTGAGCCGCTGCGCCAGCGTGCGCGCGAGCAGCAGCGCGACCTCGGGCCGCTGGATGAGGAATGACGCCGCGTCCTCGAACTCATAGATGACGGAATCCGAGCTGGCCCGCACCGTTGCCGTATGCGGCAACCCAAGCAGCACGGACATCTCGCCGAACACGGCGCCGGGCTCGGTGATGGTCGCGACCACCGTGTCGCTCTTGAGCACGTCGAGCCTGCCCTCGACGAGCACGTAGAGGTGGCCGCTGCTGGTGCCACCCTCGGTGACGACCGACGTGCCGGCCTTGACCTGCCGCTCCGTTCCGCCGGTGCAATGATCCAGAACTGCGCGCATCGCCGAAGCTCCCATCGCTGGGGAAATCCAGGCGATACTAGAGCACGATCCGTGCCAGGCGGCAACGCGCGGACGGCTACCGCGACAAGCGCTTTGCGAGATGAACCGACTGCCAGTCTCCGAGACCGGTATCCCGGAAGCCTGCCTTCTTCGCCAGACCGCGCATCTCGGCATTTGTCCGCGCAGTCTCGGCGGCGATCATCTCGTGGCCAAGATCGGTCGCCCGCGTCTCCATCGCCGTCATCATCTGCAAGCCGAGGCCCAGGCGCTGGAACGCATCGGCGACCGAAATGGCAAACTCGCCATGCCGTGCAGTCGCATCATAGGCGTAGTTCGCTTCGCCGATGATGGTGTGCTGCCCTTCCTGCCTGACTTCGGCGAGCAGGGTGAAATGACCGGGACGGCCCGTCTTCGCCACGCATTCGGCCGCGACCAGGGCGACGTCGGCGCGCGCGCCCATGAAGCGCTTGTTGCGCGACGTCGTGGACAGGCCGGTGAAATAGACCGACAGGTTCTCGACGTCGGATACGCTGGCGGTCCTGATGCAGACCATGCCCTTCGCTTCGGCCAGTTCGAGCGCCTCAACGACGGCTCCCGGAAACAGCTGTGACATGCGTAATGCTCTCGGCAGGTTGCGTGGACCGCACACCTAACCGAGACCGCGCTTCCGCGGCTTGGACACCACTGCCAATCATGCGGCTGAAAACGAACAGCTCGTTGTCCCGTGCCGCGCATCACACACGGGAGAGTGACGGCACCTCGTCGGGCATGATCGCCTGGAGGCCGCCGAAGCGGCGCTCACGGCCGTGGAAGGACACCAGCGCCGCGGAGAGATCGCCAGCGTCGAATTCGGGCCACATCCGCTCGGTGAAGTGCAGCTCGGCATAGGCGCCTTCCCAGAGCAGGAAGTCCGACAGCCGCTTCTCGCCGGAGGTGCGGATGATGAGATCGACGTCGCGAAGGCCTGCTTCACCTGTGACGAGCTGCGAGAAGGCTTCGCGGGTGAGGCTCGTCAGTGCCGCCGCCTTCGCTGCGGCGTTGAGGATGGCGTCGCGCGCGGAATAGTCGACCGCGATGCGCAGGTGAAGCGCGCTGCCGTGCGCCGTGGCGTCCTCCGCGCGCGCGATCGCATTTGCGATGCCGTCGGGCAGACGGTCGCGTCGACCGATCACGGTGAGGCGCACGCCGTTCCTGGCGAGGCTCTGCACCTCGTTGGCGAGATAGAAGCGCAGCAGCGTCATCAGCGCGGCGACTTCGGTCTTCGGCCTGCGCCAATTGTCGGTTGAGAAGGCGTAGAGCGTCAGCGTCCCGATGCCCTGCTTGGGTGCGGCCTCGACGATGCGGCGGATCGCCTCCACGCCGGCCTCGTGGCCGCGCAGGCGCGACAGGCCGCGGCGCGTCGCCCACCTGCCGTTGCCGTCCATGATGATGCCGACGTGAAGCTTCTCGTTGCGAGAGGTCATGTCGCTTTGCATTGCAAAGTCTCCGGTCAAAAAAGGGGGGATCAGGTCGAGATGATACCGAGACGGCCGAGCGGCGGCGCGTCGCGGCCGGCGGCCTTGGCGGCGTCGCGCACCAGCCGCTCGAGCACGGCGAGATAGTCGAGGAAGCGGCGGCGGCCGGCCTTGGTCAGGCGGCAGGTCGTGTGCGGGCGGTTGCCCTCATAGCCCTTGGTCACCTCGACGAGGCCGGCCTCCTGGAGCACGGCGAGATGCCGGCTGAGATTGCCGTCGGTGAGGCCGCAGAGCTGCTTGAGGTCGGCGAACGCCAGACCCTTCGGATGCGCCATCAGCGAGGTCAGAAGCCCGAGCCTCGCCTTCTCGTGGATGACGCGGTCGAGCCCTTCATAGGAGAAGGGTGCGCTGTCAGTCTTCGACATCATGGTCTCCGGACGCGAAATACAGAATGCCCGCCATCACCGACTGCCCGATCACGAAGGGCAGCCCCATGGTCCACGGCGATAGCGTGTGAGTCCGGCTCGCGAGCACCACGACCGCGAAGCCGGAAACAAAATACCAGGCGCCGGCGAGCGCGACGGTGCGCGGCAGCGAGCGGACGGAAGCGAAAATGCCGAGCGACACCAGGATCTGCCACAGGCCGGGCAACAGCCACAGCGTCTCGCTCGCGAACTTCCACATCACCACCGCGAGCAGCACGCCGGCGACGCCCGCGGGCAAGAACTGCTCGACCGCCTGATGGATCATGGCATCGGCCAGGCCGGAATGATGACGGCGCGAGCGCGCGCGCATCTCGATGCCGATCATCAGAACGGAGAGCACCGCGGCCATGAACCAGCCGAAGAAGAAGCCGACCGGCTCGCTGGTGGGATCGCCGAGCAGCCAGAATTGGAGGATTGCGGTGAGAAGCGCGACGGCGCCCGTCGCAGCGATCGTCGCCGGGCCGTAGCCGCGGAACGCCGTGCCCGCCGCAATCTGGTTGCGGATCGCCACGATGTCGGCCAGTGCCTTGTCGAGATCGCGCATTGGCAACGCCAAAACCCCGCTCCGCCCAATTAACCGGGACCGCCGTCCCGTCACTTTGTATCGCAAAGTATATAGCACCGCAAAGTAAAGGCAAGCCCGGCGAGGAGGTCCTGTCCGGACAAACAACTGCCGATTGCACTGCGTATCCTCCCGCGGATAAGATGGATCGAAAAGCATTATGGGGGGATGGTATGTGGCTTAAGTCGTTTGTCGTTGCATCGCTTTTGCAGGCGAGTGTCGTCGGAGCTGCCCATGCGAAAGGACCATTCGGCAGCGTCAATGTCGGCAACTGGATCGGCGGCGCCTTCAGCAATGACGAGACGGGCGCTTTCTCCCATTGCGCCGCGACGACGCCTTATGCGAACGGCGTCATCCTCGTCGTGAGCCAAAATGCAGCCGGCACATGGTCACTCGCCTTTGCGAGTCCCAGCTACCGCTTCAACAAGGGCGAGAACGCCGCGATCGACGTGACCTTTGACGGGCAGGAGCAAGCCAGGCTGTTCGCCACGGCGTACCAGCCCAACATGCTCACGGCCATCATGCCGGTCAATGTTGTGCGCACGTTTCAGAAGGCGAGCCTGATGGTGGCGACAGCCGGCCGCGCCGTTCTGAATTTCGATCTTACCTCGACCGGGCCGGTGATCGCCGCATTGGCCAATTGCGTGACCAAGGTGAAAGCCGACGGGCTCGACAAGGCCGGCGACTTCACCAAGATGGCCGCCAAGCCGCAGCCTGCGCCGGACAAGCAGGCGCCGCCGGCCGGCAGCAAAGTTGCCAGGGCCAAGACCGGCACCGGCTTCGTGGTCAGTGCGAACGGCCATGTCGTCACCAACAACCATGTGATCGACGGCTGCGTCGGCGACATCAAGGGCAACCTCACCGGTGAGGCCGCGATGGTGCTGCGCGTCGTATCGAGCGACGTCAACAACGATCTCGCTTTGTTGCAGGCGCCGTCGACGACGACATTCAAGGACTTTGCGCGGATCCGCGATCGCTCGATCCGCTCCGGCGATTCCGTCATCGTAATCGGCTTTCCCTTCCATGGCTTGCTCACGTCGGACTTCACCGTGACGACCGGTATCGCGAGCTCGCTCAGCGGCATGCGCAACGACACGCGTTTCCTGCAAATCAGCGCGCCGGTGCAGCCCGGCAATAGCGGCGGCCCGCTGTTCGACACCACCGGTCAGATCGTGGGCGTGGTCACCGCAAAGATCCCCGCACTTCGCATCGTCGCTGCGACCGGCAACATTCCGGAGAACATCAACTTCGCCATCAAGACCGGCATGCTGCGCGACTTCCTCGACAATTCCGTGGTGCCCTACCAGACCTCCGAACCGAAGGGCGAGCTCAAGACCACCGACATCGCCGGCAACGCGCGGCCGTACACGATGCTGATCTCGTGCAATGGCACGGAGCAGGCCGACGCGAAGCGGTAGACTGCGCTTCAGCCTCCGCTGTCATGCCCCGCGAAGGCGGGGCATCCAGTACGCCGCGGCTTCTAGATTCGACACGACCGTCTCGGAATACCGGATCGCCCGATCAAGTCGGGCGATGACACCGTTGGTGTGGGCACAGCGCACCCGCCGTCTCACCCGTGGCAGCACGCCCCCTTCGCCTGCGGCTCGTACTGGTCGCGCAGGCGGACCCAGTCCATCGGATAGGGCAGGCCGTCCTCGTGACGACCGAGCGGGGTGAGGTCGAGATACTGATAGGCCGCGTTCATCATGTCGAGACCGCGCGCGAAGCAAGAATAGGTATGGAAGATCTCGCCGGCCTCGTTGCGGTAGAACACGCTGATACCGGGCAGCTCCGGACCGTAGAACGGCGTGGTGCCGAAATTGTACTTCGGCACGCCCTTGTCGATCTGCTCGCGCGTGAACGAGACCTCGTAATCGTAGTTGAAGTCATTGCCCCCTGACGAGACCCAGTCGAAGGTCCAGCCCATCCGCTTCTTGAAGGCCTCGAGCTTGGCGACCGGCGCCAGCGAGATCGCAACCGTGGAGGTGTCGCGCGCGGCGAGGTGCGGCACGATGCGATCGAGACCGTCGGCCCAGAACGAGCAGCTCTTGCACGCGGCCTCCCAGTCGGGTGCAAACATCACATGCTGCACCACGAGCTGCGGGCGGCCCCCGAAGAGATCGCCGAGCGTCACCTTGCCGTTCGGTCCGTCGAACACATAGTTCTTGTCGACCTTCACCCAGGGCAGCGCGCGGCGCTGCTCGGCGAGGCGCTCGCGGGCCTGGCTGAGCTCCTTCTCGTGCGCCAGGTGGGCCTTGCGGGCCGCGATCCATTGCTCGCGCGAGACGATCTGATGTTGCTGCACGGTATCCTCCATGGTGTCAGGCGACGAAAGCGTCGAGCTTGTCGAGGCACGAGCTCCAGCCGCGCTGGTGATTGTCGCGTGCGGTTTCGTCGAAGAACTGGGCGTGATGGAAGATCATCAGCGTGCCGGCGCTATCC
Source organism: Bradyrhizobium sp. 215_C5_N1_1 (assembly GCF_052075935.1). Taxonomy (NCBI): domain Bacteria; kingdom Pseudomonadati; phylum Pseudomonadota; class Alphaproteobacteria; order Hyphomicrobiales; family Nitrobacteraceae; genus Bradyrhizobium; species Bradyrhizobium sp. 215_C5_N1_1. Next base: position 8,821,868 of record NZ_CP197228.1, read on the forward strand.
GGCTTCAGCGTGATCGTCACCAGCGATTCGCGCTCCGGCGTCGAATGCCAGGCCCAGGTGAACACCAGCCGCTCGTTCGGCACGACCTCGCGATAGATGCCGCCAGCCTCGAAATATTCGCCGTCGTCGCCGGTGAAGCTGATGCGGTAGCGGCCACCGGTACGGACATCGAGCTCGGCATCCAGCGTCGCCGGCTTCATGTTCGGCGGCCCGAACCACTGGACTATCTGCGCGGCTTGCGTCCAGGCGGCGTAGACTTTCTCCGGCCGTGCGCGGAGCCGGCGCGTGAGCGTGAGGCTTGGACGTTCGTTTGGACGCTCGCTTGGACGCTCGGCTGTGCGGGGATCGGTGCTGACGGCTGCGTTGGCCATGTCTTGTCCTCCACGAAGGCGGCGAGGCGGTCGAACTTCTCGGACCAGAACTGCGCGTAGCGATTGAGCCAGTTCATCGCCTGCTCCATCGGCTGCGCGGTGAGCCGGCAGGACACCGTGCGTCCGGTCTTCTCCCGCACGATCAGGCCCGCATCCGTGAGCACGTCGAGATGCTTCATGATCGCCGGCAGCGAGACCGGAAACGGCGCGGCCAGCTCGCTCACCGACAGGCCGTCCCGCTCGCCGAGCCGCGCGAGAAGGGCACGCCGCGTCGGATCGGACAGCGCCGCAAAGGTCCGGTCGAGCGTCTCGTCTCTATACTTAACCATTTGGTTTAGTATAGACGTGAACGAGAGGGCGTCAAGCAGGAACCCGCGCGTCCGGATCTGCACGACTGCGTGATCAGGCGGTGCTCAGTGTGAGCCGCGACTAGTACGGACGAACGTACCGACCGCGTAGTGACGGCTGAAGCGGAGGCCGTACGGCCACCTGGGCAGGATTTTGCGCGCAATAGCCCTTGCGGCCCGACGCGCTCATCTGACACTGCTCGCGGGTCTGATAGGAGCAGTCGCCGGGATAGCCGTATTCCGAGTTCTGAATGCACCACGCGTAATCATAGTCCGCGCGCGCCGGGCTCCCGCCAGCGAGCCACACAAGGACTATGGTGCCCAGCACAAATTGCGCCTTGCCCATGACCGACCTCCCGTGTTCGCCGCGCGACATCCGACCTCACAGAGTGAAAGGCTCGCGGAGCCGGTTTATTCCGGAGCGATCGCGCAAAAATACGCGGCTGCGCAATGCGCGCGCGGCTAGTACGGTGCAACGGGCCGCGCGCGACGGTGCGGCCGAGGTTGCGGCTGCGGCGCCTGGCCATAGGCCACCATTGGATTGGGCCCGCAGTACAGCAAGCGGCCGGAGACGCTGGCCTGGCATTGCTCATAGGTGCTGTAGGCACATTCGCCGGGATAGTCATACTCGCCGCCCTGGGCGCACCAGGGGTAGTCGCGGGCCGCCGCGGGCGTGACGGTGACGAAGCCGGCAAGGACCGTCGCGCCCAGCGTCAGCAGCGCCAATTGCGTCTTGCGCATGATCCAGACTCCTCTCTTCACAGGGCGAGATACGCGCCATGTATCATCAGGTTTCGCCGCGCCGTTTTATTCCAGATCAACGGAACGAAGTACGCAAGAAAAAAGCCCTGCCAGGCGGCAGGGCTCCAATCTCAGGGATCACAAGATCGCTACTCGACCTTCAGGCCGGCGAACTCGACGACCTTCTTCCACTTCTCGGTCTCGGCCTTGATCTCCTCGCCGAACGCCTCCGGCGTCTGCACCCGCGGCTCGCCGCCGAGTTCGACCAGTCGCTTGGTCATGTCGGGCTCCTTCATGAGCGTATTGATCTCATTGTTGAGCTTGGCGATGATCTCCTTGGGCGTGTTCTTCGGCGCGCCCATGCCGAACAGCGCGCTGGCCTCGTAGTCCTTCACGGTCTCGGCGATCGCCTGGACGTCGGGCAGCTGCGGCGAGCGCTCAGTGGTGGTGACGCCGATCGCGCGAAGCGAGCCGGAGCGGATGTGCTGGATGATCGAGGGCATGTTGTCGAAGATCACCTGCACCTGGCCGCCGAGCATGTCGGTGATCGCCGGCGCCGCGCCGCGATAGGGCACGTGCTGCATCTTGCAGCCGGTCAGCGCCATGAACATCTCGCCGGACAGATGCACCGAGGTGCCGTTGCCGGACGAAGCCATGTTCACCTTGCCGGGATTGGCCTTCACATATTCGATGAACTCGGCGACGTTCTTGGCCGGAACGTCCTTGTTGACGGTCATCACGTTCGGCACCCGCTGGAACGAGGCCACCGGCGCGATGTCGCGCACGAAGTTGAATTTGAGGTTGGTGTAGAGCGAAGCGTTGATGAAGTTGGCCGGATTGACCAGCTGCAGCGTGTAGCCGTCGGGCTCGGCATTGACGACCGATTCGGTGCCGATATTGTTGCCGGCGCCGGGCTTGTTCTCGATCACGAATTGCTGGCCGAGCCGTTCCGACAGCCGCTGACCGATCAGCCGCGCCAGGATGTCGGTGGCTCCGCCCGGCGGATAGCCGACCACCCATTTCACGGGCCGGGCCGGATAGTCGGCGGCAAGGGCCTTCGACAGCGGGGTGGCTGCAAGCGGACTGGCTGCGAGCAGGCCCAGCGCGGTACGGCGAGTGATCATCTCAAGGGTTCTCCCAACGTGTTGTTCTTGAAAGCCAGATGGCTTCAAAATGGCGTCGACGCGGTTGTAACAAAGCTTGCCGCAGGCGGAAAGTGCGCCCGGCGCATCACGACGAAAGGATAAGGCATGCCGGTCAAGGTCGAAGCCCTCGATCATCTCGTCATCAACGTCGCGGACGTCGCGGTGACCGCCGAGTGGTACCGCAGGATTCTCGGCATGGAAGTCAAGGTGTTCGACCCCGACGGCGGCAAAGCGCCGCGGACTTCGTTGCAATTCGGTAACCAGAAGATCAACGTCCGGCCGCGCGATGCCGACAAGGTCGAGTGGTTCACTGCGGACCATCAGACCGCCGGCAGCGAGGATCTGTGTTTCCTCACGTCTGCATCGCCCGACGAGGTGGTGGCGCATTTGACGGCACATGGCGTCGCGATCGAGGAAGGCCCGGTTCCCAAGCAGGGTGCCCGCGGCGCGCTGCGCTCGGTCTATTGCAGGGATCCGGATGGCAGCCTGATCGAGATTTCGTCGTACGAGGACGGTGGTCGATAGGGCCGCGCTGCCCACCCCATCGTCATTGCGAGGAGCCATTGCGACGTAGCAATCCAGACTGCCCCCGGCGGAGACAGTCTGGATTGCTTCGCTGCGCTCGCAATGACAATGGAGAGAGCGGGCGCTACGCCTCCCCCGATTTGCTCCCTGCGTCATCCAATGGCAGGAAGACGCAATAATCAAAAGGCAGCCGCCATCAAGATGCAGGCTGCACGGGAGGAGCCATGCCACCTCAATACACCGAATCCGGACTCGTAGGACCGTTCGACGGGCTCGACGTACCCTGGCTGCTGAAGATGCGCGCCGCGGTGCGCCGCGATCATGCATTCCTGATCTGGGCGCCGTTCGGTGCGCCGGCGCGGCGCTGGAGCTACGGCGAGTTTCACGAGCGCGTCGGCGCGCTCGCGGCGGGGCTGGCCAAGCGCGGCGTCAAGCCGGGCGAATATGTGCTCATTCATCTCGACAATTGCATCGAGGCGCTGCTGGCCTGGTTCGCCTGCGTCGAACTCGGCGCCATCGCGGTGACCACCAACACCCGCTCGGCGCCGGCGGAGATGGAATATTTCGCCGATCATTGCGGCGCGGTCGCCGCGATCACGCAGCCGGCCTATGCCGAGCTCGTCGCGCAAAGCTGCCGCAACATCCGCTGGCTGGCGGTGACCTCGCACGATGCAGGCGCGGCGCCCGCGCAAGCGGTCTCGCGCGGCGACAGTTTTGAATCGCTATTCGCCGACAGCGCCGACCGTCCCAGGCGCGCGACCGACCCGTTCGCGCCGTGCAGCGTGCAGTACACGTCAGGCACGACCTCGCGCCCGAAGGCGGTGCTGTGGACCCACGCCAACGCGCTGTGGGGCGCCAAGATCAACGCCGCGCATGAGGACCTTCATGCGAACGACGTGCACCAGACCTATCTGCCGCTGTTCCACACCAATGCGCTGGCCTATTCGATGCTGGCAACGCTGTGGGTCGGCGCCACCTGCGTGATCCAGCCGCGGTTCTCCGCGAGCCGGTTCTGGGGCGTCGCGCGCGAGCATGGCTCGACCTGGACCTCGACGATTCCGTTCTGCATGAAGGCGCTGCTCGAGCAGGAGATCCCGAAAGACCACAAATTTCGCCTGTGGGGCACCGCCATCAACGAGCCGCCGGCGTTTGCTGCGTTCGGCGTCAAGATGATCGGCTGGTGGGGCATGACCGAGACCATCACCCACGGCATCATCGGCGAGGTCGACCAGCCCAACATCCCGATGTCGATCGGGCGCGCGGCTCCCGAATATCAGATCCGCATCACCGACGATGACGGACGGCCGACTGAAGTCGGCGACACCGGCAATCTCGCGATCAAGGGCATCGCCGGGCTGTCGCTGTTCGCCGAATATCTGCACAATGAAAAGGCGACGCGCGAAAGCTTCGACGAGCACGGCTTCTTTCTCACCGGCGACCGCGTCGAGCGGCTGGAGAACGGCTTCATCAGGTTCGGCGACCGCGCCAAGGACATGCTGAAGGTCGGCGGCGAGAACGTCGCGGCCTCCGAGATCGAGCAGGTGATCGCGGTGGTAGCAGGCGTGCGCGAGGCCGCGGTGGTGGCGAAGAAGCACCCGATGCTGGACGAGGTGCCTGTTGTCTTCATCATCCCGCACGGCGGCGTCGCGGGCGCGGCGCCCGATCTGCATGATCGCGTGATGGCGGCCTGCGGCGCGGGACTCGCGGATTTCAAGGTGCCGCGCGAGATCAGGCTTGTCGACGATATGCCGCGCTCGACGCTGGAGAAGGTGGCGAAGGCGGAGCTAAGGAAGATGGTGGGGTGAGCGTCGCCACGCGGCACGCTGCCGTAGGGTGGGCAAAGCGAAGCGTGCCCACCATTTGGGTCGCAATTGAGGAAGCATGGTGGGCACAGCGCTTTGCGCCTTTGCCCACCCTACGGCATCTTGCTCAAAACGATCCCAGCGCCACCGGCCGGAACGCCTGCAGCAGTTGCTGATCCAGCTTGCCGCCCATGCCTTCCATCATCGTGAAGGCGCGCGAGTGGGTGAAGGGCATGCGGTAGGCGCGCTTCTCCACCAGCGCCGCGTAGATGTCGACGATCGTCGTGACCCGCACGATGTCGCTGATCTGGTTCGACGACAGGCCGTTCGGATAGCCAGAGCCGTCGAGGAATTCGTGGTGATGCAGCACGACGTCGAGCATCTCCGGCGGGAAGCCGCCCTGCTCCGCGAGCGCGTCATAGCCGCGACGCGGATGCTGGCGCACCTCGGCCATCTCCTCGTCGGTGAGCTTGCCGGGCTTGTCGAGCAGCACGGAGGGAACGAAGGCCTTGCCGACGTCGTGCAACAGCGCGGCGCGGGTCAGGCGACGCTGGTCGTCCTCGCGCATGCCGAGATGCTGCGCGAAGGCGACGGCGAAGCCGGTGACGAACAGGCAGTGGCGGTAGCTGCCGACATGATGGCAGCCGACGGTGGTGAGCCATTCGCGCAGCGATGAATGCTTGATCGCCTTCAGGATCTTGCTCTCGGCGGCGATGACGTCGTCGAAGGTCAGGGGCACGCCGAGCGGCAGCTTCTCGAACATCTTCGCCAGCACCGCATGCGCCGCCTCGACGCCACGGTTGAGCGTCTTGCCGCGATCGGTTGCGTCATAGGTGGCGGTGTCGGGGAACGCGGCGCGGATGCGCTGAAGAATCGCATCGGGCTGCAGCGGCCGCGAGATCGTGTCGGTGGCGCCCAGCGCCCAGGCCTGCATGGTGCCGTGATGCAGGGCATCGGCGAGCACGAACAGGCGCGGCATCGTGCGATAGGCATCGCCGCGCAGCTTGTTGCGCACCCGCTGCACGCTCTCGGGCGAGCGCAGATTGATGTCGACCACGAGACCGGACAGATCGCGCGACGGCTGCTCGGGAATGTCCTGCGTCGTCACCGTCGAAACGTCGCCCACGGCCTTCAGGATGCTGGCAAGCTCGGTGCTCTCGTCGCTCCGGTCGGAAGCGAGCAAGAGCCGGCGTTTGGCGGCGGATTTGGCTGGCGCGTTCATGGCTTCCCCAGAGCACGGGAGTGTATTTGGCGTCAGCCTAAGCCGGATCAGGTTCTCCGGCCCTTAAGAGGCGTGCTCAATGGAACCCTGCGGAATTGCGCGCAATTTTAGGGAATTGGGGTCGCGGCGCGGTTCTAGTCGAAAACGGTGAAAACAACCCCATGCACAGTAGAACGGGCCTTGATGGAAAGGGAAATTTGGGGCGCTCTCGCCCACTCTCCGCTGTCGTCGCCCGGCTTGACCGGGCGACCCAGTACGCCGAGGCGGCGCGGCCGGAGCTGAGAGGCCGCGGCGTACTGGATGCCCCGCTTTCGCGGGGCATGACAGCGAGATTGTGGAGACGCCTACCAAAACAAATCCGCCGGAAGTTGCCCTGCGGCGGATCAGCTTACTTGGCAATTACGCCTCGCCTTACGCCTTCATCGCCCCCTTCACAGCTTCGGCCGTGATCGGCAGGGCTCGGATGCGGGCGCCTGAGGCGTTGAAGATGGCGTTGCCGATTGCCGGGGCGATGACCGTCACCGCGGGCTCGCCGACGCCGGTGGCTTTTTCGCCGTTGGCGATCACGGCGACGGCGACCTCGGGCATCTGGCTCATGCGCAAGGGCGTGTAGCTGTCGAAGTTTGTCTGCTCGATGCCACCGTCCTTGAGCGTCGCCTTCTCGTACATCGCCAGCGACAGGCCCCACAGCGCCGCACCCTCGACCTGGGCACGGATGTTGTCGGGATGCACCTGCGTGCCGACGTCGGTTGCGACCGTGAGCTTCTTCACGGTCACCTCGCCCGACGGCGCCACCGCGACATGGGCGACGCACGCCGTCCAGCTCGCGGTCGCGCGTTCCTGCGAGGAGACGCAGGCCACGCCCATGCCCTCGCCTTTCGGCAATTGCTTGGTGCCGTAGCCGGACAGCCCCATCGCGGCGAGCAACGTGTTGCGCAGCCGCTGCGCGCCGCCGTCGTTCTTGCCCTTGCCGTCGAGCAGCGCGATGCGGAACTGCGCCGGGTCCTTGCCGGTCGCAGCCGCGATCTCGTCGATCATGCTTTCGACCGCCCAGAACGTCCAGCCGGGCGCCACCGAGCGAAGCTGCCCGGACGGCGTCGCATTGTGCGCGAGCTCGTTCTTGATCGCGCGCACATAATGGTTGGGCACGGTGTAGAAGAAGTCGGCCCCGTTCACCGTGAAGGAATCGAGCGGGCCCTTCTTGTCGACCGAGGGCGTCAGGAAGTCGGGGATGCCCCAGCGCGCGGTCGGCCAGGCCGAGACGACGTCGTGGCTGAGCGCGACGAGCTTGCCGTCGCCGTCCACGCCGGCCTTGACCTTCTGGTAGGTGAGCGGACGCGAGAAATCCATCGTCATGTCGTTCTCGCGCGTGTAGATCACCTTCACCGGCTTGCCGATGGCCTTCGCCGCCTGCACCGCCGGCACCATCATGTCGGCATCGAGCCTGCGGCCAAAACCGCCGCCGAGCCACATCTGGTGCATCACCACGAACTTCGGATCGATCCCGGCGGCACCTGCCGCAATCGCGCCGGAGCGCGTCGCGAACTGGTTGCCGGAATAGATGTGCAGGATGTCGCCCTTGAACTCCGCCGTGGCGTTCATCGGCTCCATCGGCGCGTGGATGTTGATGCTGGTGGTGTACTCCGCCTCCAGCACTTTTGCGGCCGAGCCGAACGCCGCGTTGGGATCGCCATCCTTGACGAAGAACTGGCCGGAATCGTCAAGCTTCTGAAGCCGCTTGGCTTCGTCGAGCAGCGACTCGCTCGAGACCTTCGCGTTCGGACCGCCGTCATAGGCGATCTTCAGCGCCTGCGCCGCCTTCTTGGCATTGGCGTAGGTGCTGGCGACCGCGACGACCCAGCCCGATGTCGTGCCGGTCTTGTCGTCGAGGGTGATGGCCTTGATGAAGCCCGGCACCTTCTTCGCAGCCGAGTCGTCGACCGACTTCACCGTGGCGCCGAAGCGCACCGGCGGCGTCACCACCGCGCCATAGGCCATGCCCGGCAGCATCACGTCGATGCCGTACTTGGCCGTGCCGTTGGTCTTGGAGGGGATGTCGAGCTGCGGCACCGACACGCCGATCATGGTGTACTGGTCCGGCGTCTTCAGCTTGATCGCCTTCAGCTCGTCCGGCGTGAAGGTCTTGGTCGCCTTGCCGCTCTTCACGACGTCGGCGAACGACATCTGCTTCTTCGACTTCGGATGCGAGATCACGGAATCGCGCACCACGAGCTCTGACGCCGGCACGCCCATCGCGGCGGCCGCGCCTTCCGTCAATGCCGTCCGTCCGGCTGCGCCGGCCCGGCTCATCGCGTCGAAGTTCATCATGGTCGACCAGCTGCCGCCGGTGATCTGCGCACCCAGCACGGGGTCGTTGAACTTCGGATCGTTGGAGGCGAGCGCGACGCGCATGTCGCTCCACTTCGCGCCGAGCTCCTCGCAGACGATCTGCGCCATGGTGGAGGCGATGTGCTGGCCCATGTCGGCCTTGCCGCAGGTCACGGTGACCAGGCCATCGGGCGCGATCGCATACCAGACGCTCGGCTCGAAGTTTGAAGGCGCAGCGAGCGCCTCACCGATGCCGGGCACGCCGGCATAGCCGAGCACGAGGCCGGTCGCTGCCGTGCCGACCAGGAAGGAGCGGCGGCTGAGATCTGATGTCTCGGGTGTGATGGTTGTCACGTGCTTATTCATGTGGGCCTCCGTTCGTTGCCGGAGACGGATGCGGTGCGCATCTCGGTGGCGGCGCGCATGATCGCCTTCTGGATCCGCGAATAGGTCATGCAACGGCAGAGATTGCCGTCCATATGCGCCACGACCTCCTCCTTGGTCGGATTGGCATTCTTGGCCAGCAGCGAGGCCGCCTGCATGATCTGACCCGACTGGCAGTAGCCGCATTGCGGCACCTGCTCGGCGATCCACGCCTTCTGCAGCGGATGATCGCCCTTGGCGGAGAGGCCTTCGATGGTGGTGATCTTCTTGCCGGCGACATCGCCGACCATGGTCTGGCACGAGCGCACGGCTTCGCCGTTGACGTGCACGGTGCAGGCACCGCACAGCCCGGCACCGCAGCCGAACTTGGTGCCGGTCATCTGCAATTGCTCGCGGATCGCCCAGAGGAGCGGCGTGTCGTTCGCCGCATCCACGGACAGACTCCGCCCGTTGATGGTGAGAGTTGGCATAGGCGTCTTCCCCTGCCGGTGCATGAAGCCGCTTACGGCGGCAACTTGAACAGTGGACGCCCACCGGGCTGGCGCCCACCTTGATCGCAAGAATGATCGGGTTCGCAGCCAGAGGCAAATGCAATTTGGAATCGATCGAAACTATCGCGGCAGCTCAGTGTTGTGCGTTGCGACAACGGCACCCGATGCAGCGACTGGACGCAACAGAGAATGCATCAGGCATGCGTGCCATCGCGTTCAGGCAGTTTCTTCCAGGTAACCCGTCGGGCTAGGATCGACGCGAAAACAACAACCAGCATAAAGAGGCGGGAGACATGCCAAAGGTCGATCGGGACGGTGTCGGGATCTACTACGAAGTTCACGGCGAGGGTCCGCCGCTGCTGCTCACCCACGGCTATTCCTCGACCTCGGCGATGTGGCATGGCCAGGTCGACGCGCTCGCGAAGGACCACAAGCTCGTCCTGTGGGACATGCGCGGCCACGGCCAGTCCGACTATCCCGACGATCCCCATGCCTATAGCGAAGCGCTCACCATCGGCGACATGGCCGCGATCCTCGATGCGGTCGGCGCCGAGCACGCCATCATCGGCGGGCTCTCGCTCGGCGGCTACATGTCGCTCGCGTTCTATCGCGCTTATCCGCAACGCGCCCTTGCCCTGCTGATCATCGACACCGGCCCCGGCTTCAAGAAGGACGACGCGCGCGAGGCCTGGAATGCGCGGGCGCTTGCGACCGCCGACAAGCTCGACCATGAAGGTCTCGACATGCTGAAGTCGGCGACACGCGAGCGCGCCACCGCGAGCCATCGCAACGCCAGGGGATTGGCGCTCGCCGCACGCGGCATGCTGACCCAGCGCGACGCCCGCGTGATCGAGCTGCTCCCCGACATCAAGGTGCCCTGCCTGATCGTGGTCGGCGCCGACGACGCGCCGTTCCTCGCCGCGTCCGACTACATGGCCGCAAAGATCCCCGGCGCACAAAAGGTCGTGATCCCCGCCGCCGGTCACGCCGTCAACATCGATCAGCCCAAGGCTTTTATTGACGCGGTGACGCCTTTCCTAAAGAACTTGCCGGGATAGGACGGTCGGACAGGGACACTGGCAATGAAGCAAGCGATACTGGCTGCGAGCGCGGTGCTGCTGTCGATGTCTGCGCAGGCCGAACCGTTCGGCGGCACGCAGCCGCGCCGGCCCTTCGTTGCGACCTTGTCGAACAACACGCCGCTCGCCTTCGGCATGGATGCCGAGCAGACCGCGCGGGCACTGGGTCAGCCTCTGCAATATGTGCGCGGGCGGCCCGGCAACGAGATCTATCTCGCGCTTCGCAACCTCGGCGGCAGCGGACTGATCCCCTACCGTCACCGCCTGTTCCTGCAGTTCCGTCACGGACGGCTGGCGGGATGGAAGGAAGACTACGGCGAGAACTGGATGTGGGAGTGAGTGCGACGCGCAGCCGCCTCCCCTCATCCTGAGGAGCTTGCGGAGCAAGCGTCTCGAAGGATGAAGGCCACGCTGATGCGTCCCGGGCCTCTATCCTTCGAGACGCGCTCCGTTGGAGCGCTCCTCAGGATGAGGGCAGAGAGCTGAAATTTCGGATCGACAACCAAGAAGGACAACCCGCGTGGGACAAGACATCAAGCTGACGGCTTCCGACAATTTCCAGCTCGGCGCCTATCGCGCTGATCCCTCAGGCGCCCCGAAGGGCGCGGTGGTGGTGATCCAGGAGATCTTTGGGGTCAATCACCACATCCGCTCGGTCTGCGACCGCATCGCCAGGGAAGGCTATGTCGCGATCGCACCATCGATCTTCGACCGGACCTCGCCGAACTTCCAGTCGGGCTACACGCCCGACGAGATCGCCGAGGCGCGCAAGTTCGTCGCCAGTCCCGACTGGGACGCGATGCTGCGCGACACCCAGGCCGCGATCGACGCGGTGAAGAGCGTCGGGCCGGTCGGCATCATCGGCTTTTGCCTGGGCGGCAGCGTCGCCTTTGTCGCGGCGACGCGGCTGTCGGGCCTGAAGGCCGCGATCGGCTATTACGGCGGCGCCGTGGTGCGCTTCGCCGACGAGAAACCGAAGGTGCCGACGCAACTGCATTTCGGCGAGAAGGATGCCGGCATTCCCCTGACCGACGTCGAGACCGTCAAGGCGAAGCGGCCGGATGTGGAGGTCTTCATCTATCCCGGCGCCCAGCACGGCTTCCACTGCGACGAGCGGCCGAGCTACGACAAGGCGAGCTCGGATGTCGCCTGGCCGCGCTCGATGGAATTTTTCGCGAAGCATCTGACGAAGTAGCGCGCGCCACTCAAAGCAGGAATCGGGTGGCTGCATCACGGCACCCGGCGATAGAGCTGGCCGATCAAGCCAACTCGCGCCGGGAGATCGCCATGCAGCAAGCCATCACGCACCTCGTCATCCGCAATCCGTTCGGAACCATGGACGTCCCGGGCCCGGACGATTCTGAAGTCATGGACTACGCGGCGACCGCCACGCTGGCCGGCGATGCGGCCGACATCAACGCGGTACATTGGGCGGCCATCGCAGCGCCCTCGGACCCGCTCGAAGGCATCTGGGCGAGCCGCTGGAACGGTGGCGCCGATCCGACCATCGCGGGCGATACGCCAGACAGATGGAAAGAGGGGCGCGCGGAAATCCGCATCGCGGGGAGCCGGATCTATCTGCGTTTCGACTGGGACCATGGCCGCCGGCACGGCCTGATCGATGCTGCGCGCGAGGGCGCGCGCCTGGTCGGAAAGTACATCAACCTGACCACGCCTGCGATCACGCGGCCATGGATCGGGCTCGTGGTCGATGGCACGCGCATCGACGGATGCTTTCCGAACGGACGGCTGGATTTCAGGCGGTGAGCTAGAACCAGCGCTCGCCGACGAACACGGTGTCGCCGGGGCTCAAGGGAGTGCCGAGCGGGACGATGGCGCGCATCGCGCCGCCGGCTTCGGTGTGCGTGACGGTGACCACGTCGCGCTTGGCGCGGGGCGAGAAGCCGCCGGCGATCGCGACCGCGCTTTCGACCGTCATGTTCGGGACATAAGGATATTGGCCGGGTGCGGTGACTTCGCCGAGGATGAAGAACGGGCGGTAGGCTTCGATCTCGACCGCGACCGAGGGCTCGCGGATGTAACCGTTGCGCAGGCGTGCGGCGATTTCACCGGCGAGACCCGCCGGGGTGCGGCCGCGGGCCGGCACTCCACCGATCAGCGGCATGGTGATCGAACCGCCGGCATCGATGGCGTAGCTGTTGGTGAGGCCTTCCTGGCCGTAGACCACGACGCGCAGCCTGTCGCCGGCGTCGAGATGATAGGAGGAGTCGTAGCGCACCGGCGCCGCCATCGGCGCGGCGTAGCCGACCGGCATGGGTGCAGGCGACGAGGCAAAGGAATTGCGCAACGCGCCGATGGCGCCGCCACCGTCGGCGACGACGACCGGCTGTGGTGCGCCATAGGGCTGACCATAGGCCATGGAGTCGAGATCGGCACGGGGCTGCATGACCGCGACGGGACCGGCGGTCTGCATGCAGCCGCCGAGGGCAAGCGCGGCGGACGCTGCCAAGGAGGCTGTCAAGATCGACCATCGAAACGCGCGTGCAACCGGCACCGGACCTAATCCCTCGAAACGAGACGGCCCCAGTCTTGCACTGGTTATGGTTAACAAAGCGTTGAGGGGGGCAGCGCGGCAATGCGGATGCGATGACACCGCACACTCCGTCATGCCCGGGCTTGTCCCGGGCATCCACGTTCTTGGTGCCGCACGAAGATCGTGGATGGCCGGGACAAGCCCGGCCATGACGAGTTGTTCGTGGCGAGCTTACGCGCTCACACCCACGCCGATCGGGCAGGACACGCCGGTGCCACCGAGGCCGCAATAGCCGGCGGGGTTCTTCGCCAGATATTGCTGATGGTAGTCCTCGGCGAAATAGAACGCGCCGGCGGGCGCGATCTCGGTCGTGATGGCGCCGAGACCTTTTGCAGCAAGCGCCTTCTGATAGAGCGCCTTCGATTCATCGGCCGCTTTCTTCTGCGCATCAGAGTAAGTGTAGATCGCGCTTCGGTACTGCGTGCCGACGTCGTTGCCCTGACGCATGCCCTGCGTCGGGTTGTGGCTCTCCCAGAACGTCTTCAGGAGTTTCTCGTAAGAGATCTTCTTCGGATCGAACACGACCAGCACCACTTCGGTGTGGCCGGTGCGTCCCGAACAGGTCTCCTCATAGGTCGGGTTCGGCGTGTGGCCGCCTGCATAGCCGACAGCGGTCGCGTAGACACCGTCGCCGAGCTGCCAGAATTTGCGCTCGGCGCCCCAGAAGCAGCCGAGCCCAAACACGGCCTGCTCGAGGCCCGCGGGATAAGGCGGCTGCAACTTCGCGCCGTTGACGAAATGGGTGGTCGCGGTGGGAATGGCTTGCGCACGGCCCGGCAGCGCTTCCGTGGCGCTCGGCAATGCGGTGGTCTTGCGCATGAACAGCATGATTGGCTCTCCGAGACGAGCTGTCCGTCGCTTGAGCCAATGCAACAAGCCAAGGGCTCAGGCGGCGCGCTCGCGATCAAGGTGGGAATATAGGTATCTACGCAGGAGGGGGCAGCCCTGTTACGGCTGCCGTCAACGCGAGGTTCAGTCTCGGCGGGAATTGAAAGATCAATCCCGGGAATATCCGATCAAGGGTTTCCGCGGGCGGAACAGGATCATCAGCAGGATGCCCAAAATGCCGAGCACGGCGAAAACCGGCTGATCCAGCACGAGGCGGATCACCGAGGTCCAGAGCCAGGGCGCCTTGGCCTCGACCCAGGTGCGGAACGCCGTCTGGCTGGCCTGGTTGATGTCGTTCCAGAACTGGCCGAACCGGGTGAACCGCAGGGTCTGGTCGGCCACCCAGCGGGCGCCGTCATAGACCATGAAGATGAACCCGCCGGCCAGCAGCAACAGCCCAATCAGTCGGAAAAAGCCGCGGATCATGCCTCACCTATATGGTCGTCCGATCGGACGACCTCTGCAATGCCGCCAGCCAATAGCCGGGCGACGGCAGAAATTCAACCTCTTCAGGGCGTTACGGCGCGCGCTGGAGCTCTCAGGGCCTGTTTTCCAGCCCCGGAAAGCGTTGACGGTGCCGCAGACCCCCTCTATAAGGGCGCCAACTGGCGGTGGGCGCAATCCTGCCGCCGCTGTTCTTTGAGCAGTTGCAGGCTCCATGAGCTTTAAAGGCTTGGAGCCTCAGAGACGACCGCAAGGCCGTCGCTCATGTTCCGGGAACAGCCCAGCAACCGAACACCCTAAATCCGAGCGTCGATTAAGCGGTCAAGCAGCCGGCGCTACCCGACCAAGACGCGACCGGTACCGCAAAGGATATTGAGACCATGGCCAATACCACTTCCGCCAAGAAAGCGACGCGCAAGATCGCCCGCCGCACCGCCGTCAACAAGTCGCGCCGCACCCAGATGCGTGGTGCCGTGCGTACCGTCGAAGAAGCCATCGCGACTGGCGACCGCGCCGCCGCGCTGAAGGCGATGGCGAGCGCCGAGCCCGCGCTGATGCAGGCCGCGCAGCGCAACATCGTTCACAAGAACAACGCGAGCCGCAAAGTCTCCCGGCTCACCGCGCAGATCGCCAAGCTCGCGAAGTAAGCTCGTCGAGTCATCCGATCGACTGATCGGATCGACATCGCGCTCGTCAATCAGCCCGGCTCGCGCCGGGCTTTTTGTTGCCTGTCACAATTCACGCTTGCGGTCGTTGGGCGACCACGCTTCCGTTGGAAGACTCGTGTCGTCTTCGCTGCGCTGCGCCCGTAATTTCACTGGCGGATGTTTTTGCAACAGTGGAAACTCTCACTGCGCTGCGAAAAACCCCTGCGGGGCGGGCTTAAGTTGAATCCGCGCGCGCGAGAGTTCTGCACACCGTAGTTTTCCCGGAACCGGTTCGCGATGGAGTTACCCTGCGAAACGAGACTCAAAAAGCGGTGTCTCAATAATCACTTATCGACATAGCGTCGACAAGCATTTGGAAAAATTGCCCGCAAGGCGTGCGCGTGACGCTTTTGTAAAAAATTTTTGGCGGTGGCGGAGATTTGTCACATGACGCGCGGCGCCTTCGAATCTGTGCACGGATTCAAACTCTTGCTCGCAAGCCTGTGCACAACTCCCGCGCGCCGTTAACGCTGGTCAAGTTTTTAGTCGCCTCAAGTGTGAATCAATTCCGTTGCGAGTCTTTCCGCATAGTGTATTCCTTAAGTCGTCCGCAGCGCCCACGATCTCAAGACCAGCGCGGTTTTAGAAACGGGGCGAGCGTGCAAATCGGCGGCGGTGTGCACGTAGGCGACGCTTCAACAAGCGATTGTCGGTTCAAAACCCATAGCAATATGGGAACGGTAGCTCTTTGTCTGAATGTCTCCATGTGGGATCTTCGATCCCGCTCGCGCCAGACGCAAACGAGAGATGTCATGAAACTACCGCGACACACGTGATGGCGTAGCCGAGCGGACGAACAGTGCAGACGGGCGGGACATCGGCGACTTCAGTCGCAGTTGTCTTCAGGACACGCAGGACCTTGCCGTGAGCAATCACGGCAGGACGGGGAGGGTATCATGTCTTACGGACTCAACGCGGTATTGAAACAAGCCACCTACTCCAACGATGCCGGTTTAGATCAGCCCAACCTCCAGCCTCCCGCGTGTGACGGAGCGCCGAGTACGCGCTGACCTCGCGACCCCTCCATCTCTGACATCGCTAGTCCGACCCGCGGCGTTCGCGCCGAACGGCGGAGCTGTGTCCGACGATGGAATCGCTCGAGGTCGTGCCCTTTGAAGGATCCTGGCGGGACCCCTTCATGGCACTCACAACGCAACTTTATCTCTCAATAGAAGTTTTTTGACG